>CAWKEM010000016.1:0-300411 GCA_963848535.1 uncultured Actinomycetota bacterium | reverse complement strand
TGTGACGAGCCCATGCAAAACTTTTGTGCGGATTTTTCCCACACGCGTGTTTCCCGGTGCGGGAGCGAGGTGCGCTTCGAGGCGATGGCGTGCAACTGCCGCGGCCCCGGCACCGGACAGACCGAGCGCACGTTGACCTGACTGAAAGTAAGGGCAGGTCGTCTGGCCTTTGGCAAGGCTAAGTTGGCTAGTTCAGCCGGGTTTTGATGTATATCGTTGCGGCCGTGTCGGGTGCGTCCCATCCCGCCGAACCTCACGTCGGTTCGGTGTCGTCGAGGTTGAATTGGCTGCGCGCAGGAGTCCTGGGCGCCAACGATGGAATCGTCTCCACTGCGGGCATCGTCGTTGGTGTCGCGGCGGCAACAGTGGAACGCGGTCCGATATTGACCGCTGGAAGCGCCGGACTGGTCGCTGGTGCCGTGTCGATGGCGTTGGGCGAGTACGTGTCGGTCAGCACGCAGCGTGACACCGAGCGGGCATTGTTGACCAAGGAACGCCAAGAGTTGTTCGACGATCCGGCCGCCGAATTAGACGAGCTCGTCACGCTGTATGAGGCCAAGGGTCTGTCGCCGGCGACCGCGCGCACCGTGGCGGAGGAACTTACCGACCACAACCCTCTGATCGCCCACGCCGAGGTCGAGCTGGGTATCGATCCCAACGAGCTGACCAACCCGTGGCATGCGTCGTCTTCCTCGGCGCTGTCATTTGCGATTGGAGCCTTACTGCCGTTGATCGCCATTTTGGTCCCGCCGACGGCGTGGAGAATCCCGGTCACCGTCGTGGCGGTGCTGCTGGCGTTGGTGCTCACCGGGGCGGTGTCGGCTGGATTGGGCGGAGCGCCAAAGGTCCCCGCAGTGGCCCGCAACGTCCTTGGTGGCGGTCTTGCGTTGGCGATCACTTATCTGATCGGTCATCTGGTGGGCGCCGCCATCGCCTGACGGCCCGGCATTCTGCAGTCGACGGCAGTTTCGCCGGTGTGGCATCAGCTCATTTTGTGAGAGGCATCCGCCGGGCTGCGTCCAGTCAGGTAATCCATTGACCGACATGGATTGCCGCCGTCCGCCACCGGTTCGTAGGCGATTCAGCTGAGGGCAGGGACTTCGCCGGCGTTATGTCCCCGCTGCCCCTTGGCGACGACGGTCCTGGCGGACGTCACGGTTTGACGTGACCGGGCATGCCATGGCTGGAAGCGCAACTGTAATATCTACTGTTGCTAACCTCGTCAGAAGCAATTCCCTGAGAGTCCCGACCACGTGGAAAGCCATGCAGTGACCGAGCCGAACATCATGGGGGACGACGTTGATTTGGCGGCGCCGCTGCCCTACTTTTTTCGCGACGAAAGCCTTTACGTGCCAACCGAAATCGCGCGCGGGGGATGGGGGCCCTCGATCAGCGGCCACGTCGTCGGCGGCCTGCTGGGCTGGGCGGTCGAGCGCGCGGTCGATGACGTGCAACTGCAACCCGCGCGGCTAACCGTCGACCTTCCTCGGCCGACCGCGCTGGAACCAATCGAGGTGCACACCCGTGTGCACCACGACCGTCGGCGGTTGCGGCTCATCGAAGCTGTCCTCATCCAGCATGGTGAGCCGGTGGCGCATGCAAGCGCACTGTTTCTGCGGCGCGGTCCGCAGCCCGACGGACACGTGTGGTCACACGCGGTGCAGATGCCGCCGCTGCCAATCGAGCAGGACGCCGCCCATCGGACGCTTTTCATGCGAACCTACGGTTGGGGCTCCGAGATTCAGAATCCCGATCCCGCATGGGCCCACACATCTGGACCGAAGTACACGTGGTTGCATGAAGCGCGCTCGTTGATCGACGGCGAACCGCTTAGTGCCTTCACCCGCGCCGCGATGGCCGCCGACATCACGGCCTCGATCGCCAATTGGGGCACCAACGCGTTGCAATTCATCAACGTCGACTACACGCTCACGCTGAGCCGGCTGCCCGAAGGCCCCCACCTCGGGCTCGCCTCACTGACGCATCACAGCCACGACGGGGTGGCCACCGGCTCAGCGGTTCTCGTCGACCGCATGGGCCCGGTCGGCACCGCTGTGTCAGTCGCAATAGCGCAGTCCGGATTCCTTCCCCCATCGGCGAATTCGTCGGCTGGGTGATACCGGGAGGGTGGTAGCGCGTGTCGGACCGCAGGACGTTCTGGACGTTGATCGCCGGTGTGGCAGACCGCCGGCCGGACCGGCCGCTTCTCGCCGACGAGCATGGACGCAGCCCTTAACGCGCGTCAGCTTCACGATGCCGCGTGCGCGACGGCAGCCGCATTCGCCGAACGCGGCATAGGCGCGGGAACTGTCGTGTCGTGGCAGCTGCCCACCACGCTGGAGACCATGGTTGTCATGGCAGCGCTCGCGCGACTCGGTGCGGCGCAAAACCCGATCATTCCGATACTGCGGGAACACGAGATCGGCTTCATCACCGGGCAGCTGGCAACGGAATTCTTTGTCGTGCCCGAACTTTGGGGTGGATTCGACCACGGTGGGCTTGCCCGGGCTTTGTCGCGGGAGCGGGGCTTCGAGGTCATCACCATTGATCTGGCGACACCTCCGGTCGGCGGTGAGCTTCGGTTGCCCCGCGCAAGCATCGACGCGCTCACCGCGCCAGCCGAACCCACCGACGACACCCGATGGATCTACTACTCGTCGGGGACCACCGCGGCGCCCAAAGGGATTCGTCATACCGATACGTCGGTGATCGCCGGCTCCGCAGGAGTGGTGGGTATGGTCGGAGCCAGCAGCAGCGACGTAGATCCAATTGCGTTTCCGATCGCGCACATCGGCGGGGCCGCGATGTTGGCCGCGGCCCTGCTGACCGGCATGCGGTTGGTGTTGTTTGAGCGATTTGACCCGGCTACCACACCGCATTCCATCGCAGCGCACAACCCGACACTCCTTGGCACGGCGACGCCGTTCTTTGTGGCATTCCTCGAGGCTCAACGAGCCCGCGGCGACCAGCCGTTGTTCGGTTCCCTGCTCGGCTGCCTGGCCGGCGGTGCGCCCATCACCGCCGAACTGGGACGTCAGGTCCGGGAAACCTTCGGAGTGGCCGGCATCGCCAACGCCTGGGGCATGACCGAATTTCCGGTGGCGACCTCACCGTCCCTAACCGCCGCGCCGGAAGTGCTCGACCACACCGTTGGCGCGCCGGTACCAGGGGTCAGCGTCCGGGTTGTCGGCAACCGGGAAATCGAGTTGCCCGTCGGGCGGGAAGGCGAGTTGCGGCTCAAGGGGCCCCAATGCTTCCTCGGCTATGCGGACGCCACCCTTGACGCCGACGCGTTCGACAAGGACGGCTGGCTGCGCACCGGCGATCTCGGGCTCATCGATGCAGACGGCAATGTCCGTGTCACGGGTCGAATCAAGGATGCGATCATCCGCAACGCAGAGAATATTTCCGCCCTCGAGGTCGAAAACGTGCTCGCCACCCATCCCGCGGTCGCCGATGTCGCGGTCATCGGAGTGCCCGACCTCAAGGCCGGCGAGCGGGTATGCGCCGTGGTGGTACCGAGGTCAGTCGATGCGGTGTCGCTGGAATTGCTAGTGCAGCATTGTCACTCGCGTGGGCTCAGTCGCTACAAACACCCCGAGCGCCTGGTGATCGTCGATGCGCTACCGCGCAACCAAGTCGGAAAGGTGATCAAGAAAGACCTTCGCGAGGCCTTCGGTTGAGACGGGACGTTGGAATCACCGCTGATTCGTCGAACCTGACCGAAAATCCGCAGGATTCTGCGGGCACCAGCTAGTACCAGCCGCGGATAAACCACGTGCCGCCAACGAGAAACGAGACTACGCAGCAGGAGGCGGGAATCGGCTACTGAAAGTCACTGCGTCGTGGATTCGATTTTGTCATCGATTCCAGTCAGGCCGGTACGAAGGCTGTTGCCTCGACCTCGACCACCATCCCCGGCCAGGCGAGGCTGTTCACTCCGATCAACGAGTGCGGCGGCGGTTCGATATCGCCGAGCGCCTGACGCTGCTCGCTTTCGTAAGCGTTCTTGTCCCGCATGTCCGTCAGGTAAGCAACGATCCGAACCACATGACTCAGGTCAGCTCCTTGTGCAGCGAGAATGGCCTTGATCTTGTCGTATGCCATCCTGGTTTGCGCCGCGCAATCCCCCCGATGGTGGATATGGCCGTCGGCCGGGTCTTCTGCTGCCATGCCGGCGACGAAAATCAGACGCCCGGGACTATCCACAATCGCCGCGTCGGCGAAAAGATCCTTGCTCCACTTGCCGTAAACGTTAGTCATCGCCACGCAAACCCAGTCTTAGTGGTCGACTGATACTCGAGCCGGCTTGTTTGTTCCGGATTCAGTTGATTACAGCGGAATCCAGACTCCGAAGAAGTCGAAGCCCCACTGGTTGAACCCGGGGTTCCACGAGGGTGTTTCCTGGTAGCCCCAGTAGTTGATTGGGCCACCCGTCCACTGGCCCCAGGGCGGCGGGAGCGGTCCGTTCCACGCCGGCCGGGGGGGCTCGCCCGGCCCCCAGGGTGCGGGTCCGTCTCCCCACGGGGCTCCGTGGAAGTAGCCGCGCTGGTCATCTCCATGCCATGGGCCGGGTCCACCGGGTCCGCCCGGTCCGCCTGGTCCGCCCGGTCCGCCTGGCCCATGTTCGCCGGGTCCGCCTGGCTCGCCCGGTCCGTGTTCGCCGGGTCCGCCCGGTTGGCCGTGTTCGCCGGGTCCGCCCGGTTGGCCTTGTCCACCGGGTCCGCCCGGGCCGGGTTCGCCGGGGCCACCGGGTCCTCCCGGGTCACCGGGTCCCTCGGGGCTGAGGGGGGCGCCGGGAGCCAGGGGTGGCGCTGGCGGAGCGGCATTGGCCGAACCGACGCCCCCACCCAACGCGGCCGCGCTAATAAGGCCGGCGATGGTAACGCCCCCTGCCAGTTGCTTCAGTTTCATGCTCCTGCGCCTGTCTGCTAGTCAATTTTTCGAACACTCGTTCCCCGACATACACTACGTAGCCTGCCTACGCCCTGTTGTGAACCGCCCCGGCGAGTCTTCGAGCAGATCAGCTGCGGCTGTATCAGCCGGTTGGCGATGAATTCCCAGGGGCACAACGAACCAGAGAGCTCGGCCGGTTCTGTTGTCTCGTGTAAGAAAGCGGGCCCCAGAGCAGCAACGGCACGCATCTCGGTAAATTTGAACATCATGTCGTCGAAGGGAATCTCATGAACGCGGGTGTCGAGCAGTTGGAGTTTCAGGCAGAGGCTCGCCAACTGTTGGATCTGATGGTCCACTCAGTCTACTCCAACAAGGATTCGTTTCTGCGGGAGTTGATCTCGAACGCCTCCGATGCGCTGGACAAGCTGCGGCTGGAAGCGTTCCGTAACAAGGACCTCGACGTCGACACCTCCGACCTCCACATCGAGATCGAGGTGGATAAGGGTGCCCGCACCCTGACCATCCGCGACAACGGCATCGGTATGACGCGCGACGAGGTCGTGGATCTAATCGGCACGCTGGCCAAGTCGGGGACCGCCGAGCTGCGTCAGCAGTTGCGCGAGGCCAAGAACGCGGCAGCCTCCGAGGAACTGATCGGTCAGTTCGGTATCGGCTTTTACTCGAGCTTCATGGTCGCCGACAAGGTGGAACTGCTCACCCGCAAGGCCGGCGAGAGCGGGGCCACCAAGTGGGAATCGGGCGGCGAAGGCACCTACACCATCGAATCCGTCGACTTATCAGGCGGCGGGGCTCCGCAGGGAACGTCGGTCACCTTGCACCTCAAGCCCGAAGACGCCGAGGACGAGCTGCACGACTACACCTCGGAATGGAAGATCAGGAGCCTGGTCAAGAAGTACTCCGACTTCATCGCGTGGCCGATCCGGATGGAGGTCGAGCGACGTACGCCGGCTACCGAAGAAGGTGGCGAAGAGACCGTCACCATCGAAACCGAGACCCTCAACTCGATGAAGGCGTTGTGGGCCAGGCCGAAAGACGAGGTCTCCGAGGAGGAGTACAAGGAGTTCTACAAGCACATCGCGCACGCCTGGGACGACCCGCTCGAGGTCATCGCGATGAAGGCCGAGGGCACCTTCGAATACCAGGCCTTGCTCTTCATCCCGTCACACGCCCCGTTCGACCTGTTCAACCGTGACGCCCACACCGGGGTCCAGCTGTACGTCAAGCGCGTGTTCATCATGGGCGATTGCGATCAGCTCATGCCCGAGTACCTGCGCTTCATCAAGGGCGTTGTCGACGCACAGGACATGTCGCTCAACGTTTCCCGCGAAATCTTGCAGCAGGACCGGCAGATCAAGGCGATCCGTCGCCGTCTGACCAAGAAGGTCCTCGCCACCCTCAAGGATCTGCAGTCCGAGCGGCCAGAGGACTACCGCACCTTCTGGACCCAGTTCGGCAGAGTCCTCAAAGAGGGCCTGATGTCAGACCACGACAACCAGGACACCCTGCTACGTATTTCCTCATTCGCCTCGACGCATAGCGACGAGGAAGCCACCACCCTGTCCGAGTACGTCGAGCGCATGAAGGAAGGGCAGACGCAGATCTTCTACGCCACCGGCGAGACGCGTCAGCAAATCTTGAAGTCCCCGCACCTCGAGGCGTTCCAGGCCAAGGGCTACGAGGTCCTGCTGCTCACCGACCCGGTCGACGAGGTCTGGGTGGGCAGCGTGATGGAGTTCGACGGCAAACCGCTGCAGTCGGTGGCCAAGGGCGAGGTGGACCTCGACTCCGAGGAGGAGAAGACGGCGCACGAGGCCGAGCGACAGGAGCAGGAGAAAGACTTCGCCGACTTGCTGAGCTGGTTGGAGGAGACCTTGAGTGATCACGTCAAGGAAGTGCGGCTGTCCACGCGCCTGACCGAGTCGCCGGCCTGCCTGATCACCGACGCGTTCGGGATGACACCGGCGCTCGCGCGCATGTATCGGGCTTCCGGGCAGGCGGTTCCGGTTGGGAAACGGATTCTCGAACTCAATCCGAAGCATCCGCTCGTCACCGGTCTGCGCCAAGCGCACCAAGACCGCGGCGACGATCCCTCGGTCGCCGAGACCGCCGAATTGCTGTACGGCACAGCCCTTCTCGCCGAAGGGGGCGCACTCGAGGATCCGGCGAGGTTCGCTGAGCTGCTCGCCGACCGTTTGGCTCGCACGGTGTAGGCCCCGGCAACCGGACATTATTTGCGCACAAAAGCCGGCAGGCGGGGATAATCACATGTCATGGCTGAGTTTCGAGTTATCGACCCGCACGGCCGGGTCGTCGCGACGAAGAACTTTGCCAGCGCCGAAGCGGCACACGCCTGGTTGATCGACGCCATTGCCGGCAATTCGGAGCTGGGTTGGCGGATGGAGGTCAACGACGACGGGCAGTGGGCATTCTTCGATGACACGCAGGGCTTTACCGCCCCGTTGAGCCGCCGGCCAGCGCAGGGTTGATTCGCGGGAGGTGCGGAGCAGCCACATCCGCTGCGGTGTTTTCAGAAGCCTCCGGCGAAGTGCTCAACTACCAGCTCACCGGCCTGGGGGTAGCGCGCCACCGACTGCCCTGGCAGATGGGAATCTGCGCGCTACCTTGATCTGCCCGCCGCGAAAGCTAGCCGTGGCTGATCTGGATGGCTTTGACCACTAACAGCAGCGCGCCGACGATCAGGTAGCTGCGCAGGGCGATCATGCCGAGTCGGGTGCCAGGTGACCAGATGACCGGCTCGAGCAGGGTCAGCGGCGGCATGCGCCAGGTGTTGCGGTCGACCCCACGTGCCGGAAGTCGTACGGCCGGCGTCGCGGGCTGGCGGCGGGCCATCCAGCGCAGCACCGGTACCGCGGCGGCGGCGAGCATGACCAGGGCCAGGGCCAAGTAGCCGGCCACCGCGACGACGTTGAGGTGGGGGAACATGGTGGTGGCCATCAAGATCCCCGACAGCAGCAGCAGCGTGGCGACGATCAGCCCGGCGACCCAGTTCAGCCAGGACCGATTAACCCAGGGCCCCAACACTTCTCGATCGTTGCACAACAACAGTAAGAACACGCTGGCGCTGGGCAACAGCAGACCGGCCAGGGCCTGCACGGCGGTGGTGATCAACCCGAGCGGAGCGCCGGGGATCAGCACGACGCCCGCAGCCAACGCCACCATCGCGGTGTAGGACAGGTAAAACTGTTTAGCGTCGGCGAACCCGCGGTGCAGGGAGTGCTTCAAGCCGAACACGTCGCCGAAGGCGTAGCTGGTGGCCAGGGTCACCGCGGCGGCGCCGATGATCGAGGCGTCAATCAGCACGATCGCAAACACCGAGCCGAGCGCTTCGCTGTGTTGGCCGAGCAAGTGTGCGATGGCGCCGGCGTCGGTGAAACCACCCATGGTGTTGGTGGAGCGCGCAGCCCAGTCACCAGTCATCACCAGCGCCGCGGCGCCGATCACCACAACGAAGGCCCCCAGCACGGTGTCGGCGCGTTCATAGCCCATGAAGCGCGGCGTTATGCGCTTGTCGACGACGTTGGACTGCTGGAAAAACAGCTGCCAGGGCGCCACAGTGGTGCCGACGATGGCGATGATCAGCAGCACTGCGTCCGAGCTCACCCCACCCGAGATAGCCGGCACAACGAACGACTTGGCCGCGTGCCCCCACTGCGGGTGCGACATCAGCAGCATCGGGATTTGCAGCAGGGTGATGGCGATGAAGACGAACATGGCTCGTTCCCACCGCCGGAAGCTGCCGGTGGCCATGATCGCGACCAGCGCTACCGCGGAGATCGGCACCACAACGTATTTGGAGATGCCGATGTAGTCGGCGGCCAGGCTGATGCCGATGAACTCGGTGACGATCGTCAAAAAATTGAGCAGAAACAGGTCGCCGACGGAAAACCAGCCCCAGCCGCGGCCGAAGCGCTCGTTGATCAGCCGGGCGTGTCCGACCCCGGTGACCGCGCCGAGCCGGACCACCATTTCCTGATTGACGATGAGCACGGGGATCAGCAGCAGCAGCACCCACAGCAGGGAGTAGCCGTAGTTCTGGCCGGCCTGGGCGTACGTGGCCACCCCGCCGGCGTCGTTATCGCCGACCATCACGATGATCCCCGGACCGACGATGGCCAGCAGGGTCATCAGGCGGGTCTTCAATGTGCGGGGATGGTCGGTCTCGCCGACGCTGATGCGTCCGAATGCGCCCTCGATGTCACCCAGATGCGCGGTGTCGAGCACAGCGCTGCGCCGTGGCTCGGCCGGTTCGGCCGGCGCCTCGGGGCGGGTGGCGTTGTCGGCGCCTGAGGTCACGGTGCCTCACCTCCCGGCACCGGCGCGTTGCGGTCATCGTCGGATTGGGTGATTTCGCGGACCGGACGGGGGGCGGGTTCGCGGCGGCGCCAGTCCTCCGGGATGGTGGCCTCGAGCACGTCGTCGACGGTGACCACCCCGAGCACGCGGTCCTGCTCGTCGACGACGGGGATCGAGTAGAGGTTGAAGTCGGCCATCAGCAGTGCGACGTCGGTCAGGTCGGCGTCGGCGCTGACCCGCACCGGGTCGGAATCCATAAGTGCACCAACGGTTTCGCTGCGTTCAGCCTGCAACAGGGCGATCACTGACACCACGCCGGCGAGGCGTTTGTCCTCATCGAGGACATGTATCTTGACCAATGCCTCCGGCTGGATCGTGCGGGCCGCCGCGATCAACGCGAGCGCCGAGCCTGCGGTTGCGGAGATGGCGCAGGAGACGAAGTCGACATTCATCAGCCCACCCGCGCTTTCGGGGTTGAACCCCATCAAGGTGATCACCTTGGTGCGCTGCGGGGCCGGCATCAGGTCCAGCACGCGCCGGCGCCGCGATTGGCGCAGGTCGGCGATAGCGTCGGCGGCATCGTCGGCGCGCATCCGGCCCAGCAGCGCGGCGACCTCGTGATCGGGCATGCCGTCGAGTAGTCGGCTGGCCTTGTCCGGGTCGAGTTCTTCGAAGACGTCGGCTTCCAATTCCGGGTCGCTGCGGACCCGATCGAGGATCTCGCCGCCCTCAGCCTTGTCTGCTTCCTCGAGAAGATCGGCGATCTCAGCGGGTTTGAATCCGCCGAACCGGCCCGACAGGCGCCGTACCGCATTGGACCGGGCGTGCCCGATGAGCGGTTCGAACGCCTTCCAATCGCGGGGCGCGTGCCCGCCGGACTGTTTGATGAGTCCGAACAACCGTGGTGGGCGGCGGGTGTCAAGCCGCGCAAGCACCCATCCTGTGCCGGTGTCTTCCAGCTCGACGTCATAGGCGCGCACCAGCTCCACGGCGGCCACGTCGATCAGCCGATGACCCAGCACATCGGCGCGCAGCAACACCTCTCCTTCGCGGCGTTCGAAGCCGCGAAGGTCAATCTTGTTCTTGGCCAACACAACGCGATCTGTGGCGTACTCGTGAATGGATTTGCTGCCGACAAACACCTTCCGCCCGCCGACCCCGGCCACGATCCCGGTCACCAGCGGATACTCGTCGGCGCCGCGCAGCCGCACGATCACGTCCTCGACCCGGCCCACTGCCTCGCCGGAGCGGGCCAGGACCGGCGCGCGCAGCAGTTGCGAGAGATGAATTACCGGCAGCCCGCCGCGAGGCTCGGCTGCCGTCTCTGGTGTGCTCACTTGTCGCTCCTCAACGCTGTGCGATAGAACCCGGCGAGCCGGCTGCCGAGGCCATGCGTCGCGACGTCATGTCCTGGTACGGCTTACAACCAGGTTCGGTGATGGCGCAAGTGTCATCGCTTGACCGGTTCGGCCGCCAGATCGTACGCCACGGTCGCCGCGAGTAGCTAGAGCCAGTAGGTGAACGGCGGGCGGCCATCCGGCAGACCGACGCCAGCGGGCCGGACCCCTGACGATCTGATATGTCGACGGTGGTCACATGCATATATCGAGCAATGTTTTTATATGCGCTAAACGGTTGCTTACTACCATCGGTTGACGATCAGCGGATCGGCATTGGTGAACGGGAAGTTTGTGATGTAACTCCCTGTGGCGACGTTCGCCAGCGAACTTCCAGCTCGAAGTCGCTTTTCCCAGGCCAAGGATGCCCGTCGGCAAAACTGACTTGGTAGGGCCAAAGGTCCACAAACACCGAAGGCGCGAAGACGGCCGGATCGGGCTGCACGTGCTTATCCCGAATGCTCGCGAACACCTGCCGGTACCCGATGGCAGATTTGAGGGGCGGCCTTCATTGGCGGCGGACCAAAGGATTACAAATGCTTGCATGCGCGACCACCGCCGCGCCTACCGCGGTCACGGCTGCCACCGTCGCAACCGCAGCGACCACTTTGCCTTTCATGGTTTGCCGCAGCACCGTCGTCTTCCACCGACCGGCCCCGGCCGGATGCTTTCGGGCCATCCGGCGCATATTGGGTGCACACGAACGACATCTTTAGCGGCAACAGCGCGCAAGGAAGGGAGACGGGGTCATGGGCGTCTATGCGGTCACCGGATCGGCCTCAGGCATGGGGCATCAGGTCGCGCAGAAGCTGCGCGACGCCGGCCACACCGTGATAGGAGTGGACATCAAGCAGGCAGACATCGTCGCCGATTTATCGACTGCCGAGGGACGCCAGGCAGCCGCCGCCGGCGTTTTGGCAGCGTCAGGGGCCAGGCTGGACGGCGCCGTGCTCGCCGCCGGACTCGGTCCTGGTAAGGCTACTGACCGTCCGCGCCTGATCGCCCAGGTTAACTATTTCGGCGTCGTTGACCTGCTTCGCGCGTGGCGGCCGGCGCTGGCCGTTGCGGACCGCGCGAAAGTTGTAGTTTTCTCGAGTAACTCCACGACGACAACGCCCATGGTTCCCGCTCGCACCGTACGGGCATTCCTTGCCGAGGACGCCGAGAAGGCGCTTCGCTCGGTGAGATTGTTCGGCAAGAATGCTTCGGTGTTCGTATACGCCGCATCCAAGGTCGCGGTTAGCCGCTGGGTTCGACGTGAGGCGGTGAGGAGCGAGTGGGCAGGCGCAGGCATCCGCCTGAATGCTCTGGCGCCGGGCGCGGTTATGACACCCCTTCTGGAGGAGCAATTGTCGACGCCGAAGGAGGCGAAGCGCATTCGTTCGTTCCCCGTCCCGATCAGCGGGTTCGGCGACGCTGGGCAGCTGGCCGATTGGGTGCTTTTCATGCTGTCGGATGCTGCGGACTTCTTATGCGGGAGCGTCGTATTCGTCGATGGCGGATCGGACGCCTACTTTCGTGCTGACGACTGGCCGAAGCCTGTGCCGGCGTATCGACTGCTGTCGTACCTCAAGCGGTTCAGAGGCTCGTCCGCGTCGGCCTGAGAGCGCCTCGGCCATTAATCCGGGGCGGTGAAGTTCCGGATCCATGAAACCTAGATGCGGTCGGCCAGGTGCGTGAGGATCTGGGTGGTTGATTCCTTGGTAGCGTGCCGGTAACCCGTACCGGCCCACAGATGAACCAGGTCCGGTTCGCCCGCTGCGGCCGCCGCTTTGCGCAGTGGACTGGTCAGGTGATGGATTGCGGGGTAGCCGAGTGGGGCGTGTGCTTCGTAGGTGTCGATGAAAGTGTTCCGCAAACCACGCGCGGGGCGCCCCGTGAAGGCCCGGGTGACAACGGTGGCGGTTCGTGCCGGGTCGGTCAGAGCTGCCTGATGTGTGGCCGAAGCGCCACTTTCGTCGGCCCGCAACAGAACCGTACCCACCATGGCCGCCTCGGCCCCGGCATGAAGTACCTCGGCCACGTCGTCGGCGGTGGCCAGGCCGCCGGCGGCGATGACGGGTAACTTCACGGTCGAGGTGATCTCGGCGACCAGATCACCGATTGGCAGGGGTCGCGGTGGCCGGTCGGGTGTGAAGGTTCCGGAGTGCCCCCCGGCCTGCCTGCTTTGCACCGCAAGCACGTCGACTGCCGCGTCCGCGGCCAGTTTCGCCTCGGCTGCCGACGTGACGGTCTGGATCACCGTCGTGCCGACCGCTTGCAGGGCGCGGATGACGGCGTCGTCGGGAAGTCCGAAGGTGAAGCTGACGAAAGGCACCGGTTCGGACAGCAGCAGGTCGATCTTGGCGCCGAAGTAGTCGTCGTCCTCGACCGGGTGCGCTGCCAGGGTGAGTCCGAACCGGTCCGCTTCGCGCTGCACCATCTCCGCATACCTGCGGTAGGCGTCGGGTTCGACGGGGACGGGGTTGGGAGCGAAGACGTTGACGCCGAATGGTATTGAGGCGGAGCGCACCGCGGAGATTTCTGATCCGATGGCATCCGGTGTCTTGTATCCGGCAGCCAGGAAGCCCAGCGCGCCTGCGCGAGCTGCGGCGTGCACCATCGCGGGGGTCGACGGGCCGCCGGACATCGGTGCGGCGATGATTGGGATCGTGAGCCCGGAGGCGGATAAGGGTGAGGTCATCGTTGGTTCCTCGCATGGGATGGCAGAGTCAATGGTTGACGAGTCTGTGGATACCGCGGTTGCGCGCTGACGCGCGTGAGTAGCTCCGTGAGCGCGGACAGCGGGACGCCCTGTAGACGTTCGACGGTCTCGATCATGGTGTTACGCAGAGTGTCATCGGCGTATTGCTCGGCAAGCCAATGGAACTTCTCCACGGTGCGGTCCCACGTCAATGGCCGGCTTGGTGCGCCTTCGAAGTCGTCTTGCTCGCGGCAGACTTGTCGCCCCTCACGAAGGGCGACGCTGACTCGCACAGGAGTGGCATGCGGGTAGCGTGCGGTCAGGTCAGCGTTGGGGCGAATATCGATACGCGCCATCAGGTCACGGACGTCCGGCCTGCGAATGCGTTCGATTCGGAGCTGTTCGGGTCCGACCTGGCCGTCGATCAGCGCCGCGGCCAACAAGTACTTCAAGTTGTAGTCGGCCTGCTCCTTGGTCAACGCCTCGTCCTTGTTGCCGAAGCTGCCGCCGCCGGCGATGTCGTAGGCGGCCTGGTAAACCTCGACATCCAGCGACTCGATGTCGCCAGGGACAAGACCGTGTTCGTCGGCAAGTGTGAGAACGGTTTCGATAGGCGCCTGCCCGTGAATCAGCGCACAGTACTTCTTCAAATAGGTGCTTTCGACGACCGCCAGACTGCGGTCATCGAGCCGCATCTCGATGCGCTGGCCGAACGATTGCTCGAGGCCGTTGGGCCCCTCGAAGATTCCGCGTGGGCCGGTGACCCCGCGCTGCGCCAGCGCGGTCGTGTATACGGCGCGTTGCGCGGTGATCCCGGGCGAAATGCCCTTCCAGTTCGACACCGGCTCGGAATGAACCGCTGCCAGCGACACGTTGTCCGCGACGGCCATCGCTATGGCGTTCGCAGTTTGCTCAGCGCTCAAGTGCAGTAGTTTGGCGCTCCCGGCGGCAACCGAGATCGCCAGTTGCAACGCGTGATTGAGCCCGCGCTCCATCACCGGAACCGACGCCGAGAAGCGGCATTGCACCTCATAGGCGACTGCCAGCGCCAGCAGGAATTCGGTGCCACTGGCCCCGGCGCTTTCCGCCACCGCCAGGATCGCGCCGAAGTTGTCCGCCGGATGACACAGCCCGCCGGGCGTCAGATAGGTGTCGAGCAGATCGACGTACCGCACGGCGACCGAGTTGAACAGGGTGGCCTGATCGACCGTCGAGCGGGCGCCGCCGATGAGCGAGGCGCGCGGACGTCCGCCGACGGACTCGACGTGCTCCCGGATCACCTGAACGGTCTGGCCGTCGAGTGCGGCGATCGCGCAACCGAGGCTGTCAAGGATGTTGCGGCGCAAAAGCATTGCCGAGCTGTCGGACAACTGGTCGGCTTCCGCCGCGACCACGAACTCGGCCAGCGCGTCCACCTGGTAGTGGTGCCCTGCCGGCGCCCGCCCCGCGGCCGGTGTGACACTCATGATGCCCTACCCGTCACCGGATCGTTGGGATGCGGGGTGAGCGGTGTTGCCTCCACGGTCGTCCAGACATGCAGCGGCAACGACTCCAACGTCGCCTGCAGGTCGTCTGCGTCGCGGGCGCTCCACAGTCCCAGCGTGCGCCACTCTCCGGGTTGATTGGGTGGTTTCCAGAGCCGAACCAAGCGTCCTTCCCGGGCCAGCTCACGGGCGCGGATCGCTTCACGCGTCTTCAGTTCGTCGACTGTCTGTTCTGCTGTGCCCTTGGGGATGGTCAGGGTCAGTGTGGTCAAAAATTCCACCGCTTCTCGACCGCGGGCCGAATGCGGGTCGTTCGGGTGCAGCGACAGCGGGGTGACCTCGTCGGTACGCCACACGTGCAGCGGCATCGACGCGAGGGCCTGGTCCAACTGGCGGTCGTCGTCGGCGGTGAATAGGCCGAATGTGCGCCATTCGCCGGGCGCCAGCGGTGGCCGCCATAGCCGTAGCAGCCGTTCCTCGGCTGCCAGTTCGCGTGCGCGCACGGCTTCGCGTGCGCGGATGTCGTCCACGGTGGTATCGGGTGTCCCTGCCGGAACGTGGGTTGTCATCTCGACGAAATACTCCATGGCCGTGACCTTTCTTGAGAGCGAATATGCTCGTGCCGGGTGAATTCTCCGGAGGGGAGTGCCACTCAGTCCCCGGCGCTTTGACCGCCGTCGACGTGCAAGATCTCGCCCGTGACAAACGGGGCGTTCTCCAGGTAGACGATGGCGTCGACGACGTCGTCGACCTCACCCATCCAGCCCAGGGGTTGAAGCGCGGCAAGGGTTTCATAGGTCTCCGGTGGGTGCATGGGGGTGCGGATGCTGCCCAGCGCGACTGCGTTGACCCGGATGCCGCGGCTCGCGTACTCGATTGCCAACTCTTTGGTGACCGCGTTGAGCCCACCTTTGGTCAATGACGCCAGCGCCGAGGGCACCTGTGCACGGGCGTGGTCGACGAGGCTGGTGGAGAGGTTGACGATGTGCCCGCCGCCGTCGCGGGCGAGCATCGCGGAGACGGCGCTGCGCGAGATGTCGAAGAATCCGCGCAGGTTCACGCCGGTCACCGCCGCATAGTCGTCGTCGGTGTAGTCGGTGAACGGTTTGGCGATGAAGATGCCGGCATTGTTGATCAGCGTGTCGACCCGGCCGAACCGACTCAGGGCGGCGTCGACGATGCGAGATCCGGCACCAGGCTCCGCGATGTCGGCCGGCACGGTGAGCACCTCGGGATCATCGGATTCGGTGATGGACCGGGCGGTCGCGACCACCGCGTAGCCGAGTTTGCGGTAAGCGGGCACCAGCGCCGCGCCGATACCGCGCGATGCTCCGGTGATCACGACGACTTTCTGCGGGTGACTCATGGGAACTGCCCTTTCACTCGTGTTGCGCTCGATGCAACGATGCTGCGCCGCCGACGCATCCGCCGGCCAGGACCGGTTTGCTTGCTACTGAGAGGGCGAACCTCCTACTGCACTACGATGAGCCGGTGGAGCTGCGCCAGCTGCGCTATTTCGTGGCCGTCGCTGAGGAGTTGAACTTCGGCCGGGCGGCCGAGCGACTGCACATCGCGGGTCCTTCGCTCTCCCAGCAGATCAAGGCGCTGGAGCGAGACCTCAAGGTGCAGCTCTTCGACCGCAACCGCCGGGCGGTTGTGCTGACCGCATCGGGTACGACGCTGCTGCCCAAGGTGAGGGAGCTGCTGGCCCATGCCGACGAACTGCGCAGGCAAGCCGCCGGCCTGTCCGACACCGAGCCGGTGCGGCTCGGCTATGTCAACTGGCGGCCGGCCGATCTGGCCGAGCGCACCGCCGGTGTGGCTCAACTTCGCATCGATGCCTGGGTGTTGCCGTCCCACACCCAAGCCGCCCGAGTCGCCGAGGGCGCTCTCGATCTGGCCATCTGCTGGGCCCAGCGCACCGATCTCGATGAGTACGACCTCGAGGCCCGGCTCATCGGCGCCGACCCGCTTTACGCAGTCGGCCCCGGTCCCGATACCGGCGCTGTCCCAGCGAAAAACGTGCTAGTGCTGCTGGATTCGGATACTGCGAGGTGGTCGTCGTGGAATCGGTACGGCGAGCAGTTCGCCGGCGACATCGGCGCCCGGAGTGTGCGCATCGATGACGGCGGCGTCACCGGTCCGGCTTTCTTCGCGCATGTTCGCCGGCTGCGTCATCCGGTGCTGAATTCACCCAAGGACCAAAACAGCCAGTTACCGGCAGATCTGGTGCGACGCCCCATCGTCGGTCCCCAGCCGTACTGGACCTGGTCATTGGTGTCTCGGCGCGATGAGCGTCGACCGACGGTTGGCGCCGTCATCACAGCACTCACCGACGGTGTCGGCGATCTCGGACTGAACGACGATGCCGCGTGGTTACCCGAAGACGACCCCTACCGCCGAGACGGTTCGCTGACTACGGGTTAGCACCATCGCTGCTCGTCGATGTGATGACGTCAGGTGACTTCCGATGTCGCCTCGGCTTCTCGTCGATGGCCGGGGCCGCAGCGGCCTGGCTGCGAGCCAACGCCACCGTCGCCGCGGCCATTACCGCGACCGACACGCCGAGTGCAACCATCCCGGCGTCGCTGGTGTTCAGCGTCTCGCCCAGCACGGTGACGCCGAGCACCGATCCGACGAGCGGCTCGGAGACGGTCACCGCGGGTAGTGACGCGGTCAGCGGGCCGGCCCGAAACGCCGACTGCTCCCAGGCCGTGGCGGCGATCGCCAGCACCACCCATACGTACAGCTCGGGTATGCGCAGCACCGCCAAGATGCCGTGTCCGAGCTGGTCGACCACGCCCTTGGTCAGCACCGAGAACAGCCCCCACAGCGAACCGGACATCAGCCCCAGCAACAGTGCGCTGACCGAACCCGAGAACATCCGTGCGCCAATCACACACAGGATCAGTGCCGGGGCCAGGACTGCGACCACGACGGCCCACGTTCGAAGTGACCCTCGGGGGGTGCCGGCCTGCGGGTTGCCGACCGTAACCACCACCGTGACGGCAGCCGCGAGCAGCACGGCCCAAATCGCTTCCCAGCGGGTGATTCTGCGGTGGTTCACCTTCGCGCTGATGAGCAACGCGAACAGTAGCGAGGTCACCAACAGCGCCTGCACGAGCACCACCGAACCGAAGTCGAGAGCCGCAGCCTGCAGCCCGAACCCGGCGCCGGCCACCAGGCTGCCTATCCACCATCGGCGATCGCGCAGCAGCCGGCCAAACAGGGCGATCGTGCCGACGGGTTTGTCGGTGACCTGTTGGGCGGATCGCTGCTGGAGGATGTCCCCGATGCCGATCATCAGGGCAGCCGCTGCGGCGAGCAATGCCGCGATGTCCGTCGTGCCCACGAGGACCTCCTGTGTCATTCAACCGCCGTAACCTCTCACACCTGTGTTTCCAGGCTCAACGGAGGTGGTTCATTTTCGCCGCTGGGTTCCTAGCCGGCGGACGGCGGCACATCGATCATCTGCGCCGGATTGATCGTGATTTCGGCGGCGGCCGTCCGAGCCCAGGGTCGCATCTGGTCGGCGGGCGTAAAGAGGGCGGGGTCGA
Organism: uncultured Actinomycetota bacterium; assembly: GCA_963848535.1. Taxonomy (GTDB): domain Bacteria; phylum Actinomycetota; class Actinomycetes; order Mycobacteriales; family Mycobacteriaceae; genus Mycobacterium. The sequence goes on along the minus strand of CAWKEM010000016.1, from coordinate 282,059 downwards.
TTTCCAGGTCGCGTATCGATTGCTCTTGGGTTGCGGCAACCGGATTTGCCACGGTGACCTCGCCGGGAACGGTGCCGCCAAATACGTTTTCGATCATCCATTGCATGTCGGGGCGGGCCACGTTCGTCGTATCCGGCAATGCGGCCTCCCGGATCCAGATCTGGTCCTTGGTGACATTGACGACAACGTGGTCGATCCCGAATGCAAAGAGGCCCTGGTAATGTCGCCGCACACCGGCGATCATTTCTCCGACGAGCTCGTGGTCGAACGAGAGATGCGTGGCCATCGCCAGCCGTGGTTGGACCAGCTCGGCCAGATAGCCGACCGCGTAGTGCGAGGTGTGGAAGTTGTCGAGGACGTAGGCGCTCATCAGTGGTGACACGCCTTGCTTGAGTGCCCACAGGTTCACCAGGTCGCAGGCCATCTCGCTGACGAAAACGTCCGCGCCCCTGGCATATTCGACGGTGAGTTGGTCGGGCTTACCATCACCGGTCCAGACGAACGAGAGACCGTTCCAGTCCAGTCGGTAGGCCGAGGCCCCGTCCGAACCATGCGAGCGTCGCCAATGGATCACCCGCACCCCGTCCTGGTCGTAACACACGCCACCGTCGTCGCGGAAGTCAAACTCGCTGACATCGATCCGGTAGCCATCCTGCATCGGCCCGACGGCCCACTGGGAGGTCCACGCGCCCATTTTCTGCAGGTGCTCGCACATCGCCTGTGTGCCAAGGTCTTTCGTGCGACCCGACGGGCCGATCACCCGCAGTGGCGTCCATCGCCCGTTGAATGGCGCGAATTGCCACAAGTACGGTAAGTCGCCGAAATGGTCGACATGCAGGTGGGTAATGAAGATGTCGTTGATCTCGGGCACCGGCACCTGGTCGGCGACGATGTTGCGCAGACAGCCCGGGCCGAAGTCGAAGAACAGCCGCTTGCCGCTGCCGAGTTCCACCATCATGCAGGTGCCGGCCTGCGACAGCCGCGGCGGCCAGGGATTGCTGCCCATGAAGATGATCCGCATCTCGTCGGGGCCAAGCGGCTCACTCTGTGGAAAGTAATTGTTGCGGTTCTTGACCGACGGCGTCGGCCGGTAGTAGGGCGGCAGCGAAATCCCGCTACCGGGTGGGCTGCCGTATGGGTTGTCCTGGTCGCCGGTGAGCTGTCCGTTCTGCTCATCGCTGTCCGCCGCGGTCATGGTCTTTATCATGACGTCTGTCGGCAAGAAACCAGCGTCATTCGAGCAACGGCGAGGGCCGTCAACCGATTCAAGGACTTGCGACCCTAGACCGTTGGGCGGTATGCGGCGCAGAGTGGGTGCAGCTTTCGTCGCCGCGACCTTGGGAGGGCGCACCATGGGAAGCCGAAGATTTCTGCGTGTGCTTGTGACGCTGCCCGCCATCGTGGCCGGTGCTGTTGTGGCGTTGTATCTGTTCTTGCTCGGTTGGGGGATGCTGATGCAGGTGCGACGAGTCAGCGACTGGACTCGCCGGCTCACCAAGCGGGGAAATCCCTATTTCGGCAAAGTCGCCGGAACCCGGCTGGGGATGCTCTACTTCAACCTCAGTGCATTGCACCACGTCGGTCGACGCACTGGGCGAACCTATGTGACACCGCTGAGTGCCTACCCGCTCGGTGATGGTTTTGTGCTCGCGGCGGCGTACCCCTACGTTGACTGGCTCGAAAATGTGCTAGCCGCCGGCAAATGCACGCTCACGTCGAACGGCAAGGAGTACACGCTCGAAAGGCCCGAGTTGATCCCACGGACAGCAGCGCTGAAGGCTTATCCGCTGCTGGTCAAGCCTTTTCTGGCAGGCGCGGCAGGGCAGAACAAGTTTGTGTGGTTACATCGCGCCGGCGCGCAAGAAAGCGAACCGGCGCAGGGTGATTCGGCTGCGAGAGAAAGGCCTGCGTTTACCCGGTGAAGGCGGCATGCGGGAAATATGTTGCCGTGCGTATGATTCGGTGAAAGTCGCGGACGAGCGCCCGCCTTACTTGCGGCTACGACTCCGCCGAGCAAGGCTACGTCCTGAGGAGATGCACATGATGAACGGCGCGAGCGCACGGATTGGCATGATGGCTACCGAGGCGATCGAGTTGCTCATCGACGCCGTAGACCAGATTCCACCGGAGGGCTGGGACCAGCCGTCTAACCTCGAGGGCTGGACCGTACGTGACCTGGCGGGTCACGCCACCGGCAGCGCAGCCAAAATCGTGACGCTCGTCGAGGACGGCGAGGTCTGGGGCGGTCCCTCCCGGCCGGCCGACTGGATATGCGACAACCCGGCGGCGCGGCTTCGCGAGCTGGCCGCGCGGCTGCAAGACGCTCTGCCCGGCGCCGACCTCGACGCGATGCGCGCGTCGCCGGAGGGCGAGGTTCCGTTGCGGCGCGCGCTGACCTATCCGGTCTCGGATCTGGCTCTGCACAGCTGGGACGTGCATTGCTCACAGGGCCGGCTGATCGAGCTGCCCGAGGACCTGCTGGCGCTGTGCCTTGGGCTGATGGAGTCGGTACCGGAGGACATGTTGCGGCAACCGGGCCGCTTCGGGCCGGCCCAATCCGCGCCGGAGGACTCAACGCCGACTGCCCGGCTGATGGCCTATCTCGGGCGCTCAGTCGGCAGCTGCGGCGGAGTGCCGGCTGCCGGTTAACCGACGCAACGGTGTTGTGGTAGCTGCGAGTAACTGACGATGGGCGACCGCCAGGTTTGTCGGCAACAAGGGTGGTCAGCATCGGCCGATGGGTCATCATGAACGTTATGCACCGATATGAGGTAATGACCCTCGGAAAACCCAGGCGAACCGGAATAACGATGGTTGCCGGGTACTGCATTTTCGCGGGGATGTCCGAGGTATGGGTCGGAATCACGGGTAACTGGATGGGATTGCTGTCCACGCCGCTGAAACCGTCCTTCTGGACTGCTCTTGTCGGATTCTTTTATGTTGCCGCCGGCATATCGCTACTACCGAAGAGGAGAACCGGTGCGCTACTGGGTATCTCCTTCATTCTGCTCGAGGTTTTTGGGCGCGTTCACCTGGTCCGGATCGGCATCTACCCGTCGAGAGGCCCCGACGTCGTCAAGAGTGTTGTCGGTGGCGCGATCGCAGTTCTGCTCGTCGTCTACTTGGCCACGCAGTGGAGAAAGTTCGATGCAGGGCAAAGCTTGAACTCGCCGGCGTAGACAACTGATCTTCAGGCCGAGCTCAGAAGGCATAGCGGTGGAATTGCTCGGCCTTCCGCAGCGTCGGGGCAGCGCGCATCAATTTTCCGAGTGACCGGAAGACGCCGTTGGGCAGTTGTTTGAACTCGTCGGTCTCGATGACGGAGACCGCCGCCAGCAGCTGCTCGCCTGGAACGGCATGGAGGATGTCGCTGGGCGCGGTGACTGCTAGCGGCACCGGGCGCAACGGCTACGACCTGGCAGCACGCTCCGCGAGCGATATGGTGTCTTATTCTGGCCTGCAACCGTTTTCGATGGATAACCGCATGCGAGCACGCCTGCCCATACCGGGTAGACAGTCGGGAAACCGGCTCGGCCCACCTTTACGCCGCAGTGGTCACATTTGCCACAAAAGTCTCCGCGTCCGTCGGCGCAGTGATGACTATGGACGCGGCGCCAGGCCGGACCGACTGGCTCGACTGCCGGGCCGAAAAATTCAGGCCGTCACGTTAGCTGTTGCGCCTGATTTTGAGCGCGGTGGTGATCATCGGGATCTGTAGTGGCAGCCGGGCCAGGGCGGCAATGCGCATCGGCCAGGGCTTGTTCCACCACAAACGGCACATGTTGACATTCGCCGGGAACACCCCGACGAACAGTGCAGCGGCTGCCAGCGCGGCCATTCGCCGGGTGCGCCGGGGCAACAGCAGCGCTCCGATCGCCACCTCGGCCACCCCTGATCCGTAGGTGTAGAGTCGCGTGCTCCCGGGCAGCTCGACGGGGACGATGGCGTCGAACGGTTTGGGCGCCACGAAATGAAGCGTGCCCACGCCGAGCAGCATCGCCGCCACTCGGTAAACAGCTGGCTGGGTGGCGTCACGCTCGGCGACTGGTGTGTGTGTCATGGATCGATTGTCCGGTGTCCGGTGTCCGGTGGCGCAAGCACTGCACCGCTCAGCGTGTCGATGCGTGACGTACCCGCGGCCGGGTTACCCACGGTCGGCGTCGGTGTAGCGGATGATGCCACGAATATTGTGTCCCTCGAGCATGTCGCGGTAGCCGTCGTTGATCTGCTCGAGCGTGTACTCCCGAGTCACCATGTCGTCGAGGTTGAGTTGGCCCAGCTGGTACAGCTGAAGGATTTCAGGGATATCGTGCTGCGGGTTGCCGCCACCGAACAAGCTTCCCTGCAGGTTCTTCTGCAGCAACGTCAGCCCCGCCAGGTTGAGGGTCACGTCGGTAGCCATCACGTTGCCCATGGCTGTGAGGACGCAGGTGCCTCCCTTGGCGGTCAGCCCCATCCAAGCCTCGACGTCGCGGCCGTCACAGTGACCGACGGTGACGATCACCTTGCGGCACATCGCACCTGCAGTGGCATCGGCGATGGCGGCGGCTGCCGTGGCGACATCGGCGAAAGCTTCGGTTGCGCCGAACTTCAACGCCTGCTGGCGTTTCCAGTCGAACGGGTCGACGGCGAACACGCGTCGGGCTCCAGCGATGCGGGCGCCCTGTAACGCGGCGACGCCGACGCCGCCGATACCGACGATCGCGACGTCGTCACCGGGCCCGACCGCCGCGCTGCGCACCGCCGAGCCATAGCCGGTGGTCACCCCGCAGCCCACCAGACAGGCCACCTCGGAGGGGATCGCGGGGTCGACCTTGACCACCGACGTCTGGTGCACGACCACGTAGGGCGCAAACGTCCCCAGCAGCGACATCGGCACCACGTCGTGGCCCTTGGCCGTCACCCGAAAAGACCCGTCGCACACCGATGCACCCGACAGCAGGCCCATGCCGAGGTCGCACAGGTTGCGCAACCCGACCTGGCACGGTGTGCATTTGCCGCAGGACGGGATGAACGACATGACCACGTGATCGCCCACGGCCAGGTCCTCGACGCCGGCACCGACCTCGGTGATGATCCCGGCGCCCTCATGCCCACCCAGAACGGGATAGCTTGGGATGGGAAAGTCGCCGGTCAGCAAATGGTGGTCGGAGTGGCACAAACCAGCCGTCTCCAATTGAACCGTCACCTCGCCACGGCGGGGATCGCCGATCTCGATCTCATCGACCGTCCACGGTTGGTTCAACTCCCAAACCAAGGCGCCTTTGGTTTTCAACGGATGGCCTCCGTCCTCTTTCCTGGCCCGCCACCGGGCCCGCCGCCTCAGAACTTAGCCCATTACTATTGCCCATACGGTATTTGATACGATTTGCGTCGCGGCGTCCGACCGCACATCCACCCGCTGCTGCCGACCGCAGCCAGACAGTTCTAAGGTTGAGAACATGGCTACACCCGTAATCGTCGGAGCCGTTCGGACGGCGATCGGCCGCTCCTTCAAGGGGACGCTTGTCAACACGCCGCCCGAGACGCTGATCACCGCGGTACTTCCGGAGGTGGTGCGCAGGTCCGGCGTCGACCCGTCTGCCATTGACGACATCATCTTCGCTGAATCCCATTACGGTGGCGGGGATTTGGCGCGTTATGCGGCCACCGCGACCGGCATGGAGGACATTCCCGGCCAGTCGGTGAACCGGCACTGCGCGGGTAGCCTCACCGCCATCGGCAACGCCGCCGCCCAGATCGGCTCCGGGATGGAGCGGGTGCTCATCGCCGGCGGTGTGCAATCGTTGTCGATGACGCCCCTGGTCAGCTGGCGGATTCCCGGTCCCGAACTGAAGTTCGAGGAGAAGTGGATGCCGCCGACCCACGTCGAGACGCCCGACGCGCCCGGCAGGGACATGTCGATCACGGTGGGCTGGAACACCGCGCAGGCGATCGGCATCACTCGCGAGGAAATGGACGCCTGGGCGGCCCGGTCGCATCAGCGCGCCATCGCGGCCATAGATGCCGGAAAGTTTCTCGACGAGATCCTCCCGCTCAAGATCACCCAGCCAGACGGTTCGGTGACTGAGTTTTCGGTCGACGAACTTCCCCGTCGCGACACCACCATCGAGAAACTCGCTGCGCTCAAAGTGCTTCACCCCGAGATCGAGGGATTCTCGATCACAGCAGGCAACAGCAGTGGCACCAACGACGCCGCCGCGGCGGTCGCGCTCGTCGACCGCGATTACGCCCTCGCCGAGAAGCTCAACGTGATGGGCACGGTCAAGGCGTGGGCGGCTGCCGGCGTGGCGCCCAGGGACACCGGCCTGGGTGCGGTCAAGGTCATCGGCAAGGTGCTGCAGCGGGCCGGCCTGTCGGTCAGCGATGTGGCGCTGTGGGAGATCAACGAGGCGTTCGCCTCCGTGCCCATCGCTGCGTGCCGAGAGCACGGCATCGACGAGGAGAAGGTGAACTTTTCCGGCAGCGGCTGCAGCCTCGGCCACCCCATTGCCGCCTCGGGTGCACGCATGGTCACCACGCTGACCTATGAGCTGGCCCGCCGCGGCGGCGGCATCGGCGTCGCGGCGATGTGCGCGGGCGGCGGTCAGGGCGGCGCCGTCGTCATCGAGGTGTGAGCAACGCCTCAGTTGCAAAACGTGTGGCCGATGAATTCGGTGTCGCAGGCATCGGCGCCTGAGTAGTTGACGTAGTGCACTGCCGGCATTCCGTGGTACTGGGTGTCGATCTGCTGCGCGGTGGGCGGGGGGACGCCGTTCGGGAAGGCCAAGATCATGTCGGCAAAGATTTTGAGGCCGGCCTGGCAGATGGCCTCCGGCCGCGGCGGCCGCGGATCCCACGCGTGCACGACGACCGGGTCCGTCAGTTGATAGCCGGTTGCGCAATTCGGCTCGCAGATCTTGAAAACCGCAGTACCGGTCCCATCGGCGCCCCGGGGTCCCCACGAGCTCCACGACATGTCTTGCAGCGCAACGGCGACGCTCGCGCAGCCCAGAATGTTGAGCGTCTTGGGACGCTCGACCGGTGGAACCGATGGGTTGTAACAGCCCGGAATGGCAAAGCTGTCCGGCGGCGGGTTTGGTTGGGCCGCCGGTGGTGCGGCGCTTTTGTGGCCGGGGCTCAGCTTCAAACCCACCAAAGCAACCAGAGCGATCAGCACAACGGCCAGGACGGCGTTCATCACGGTCAGGCGCCCGCGGGGGATGCGCCGCAACCGGCTCGATGACGGGACGGCGCCGCTGTTGCTCACGTCAACAGGTATTGCCGGTTCGGCCGAAATTTCACGTTCCGGGGTGGTGACATTTCGTAGAGAGTCGTGGCACGGTAAAGTGGGTCAACGATACCAACATAACGAGGATTGCGATGCTCTGTGGAGTTGCCGATGAATGACCACGAATTGGCTGCGCGGTTGGCCACCGAGGCTGGGCGGCTATTGCTGGGGGTACGGGAGGAATTTGCCGATGCCGACGCCAGCGAGCGGAAGGCGGCGGGGGACAAGCGGTCCCACGACTTCCTGATGCAGGCGCTTACCGACGAGCGGCCTGACGACGCGGTGCTGTCCGAGGAGGGCGCCGATGATCCGGTGCGATTGCGCTCGGAGCGGGTGTGGATCGTCGATCCGCTGGACGGCACGCGGGAATTCTCGGAGCTGGGTCGCGACGACTGGGCGGTGCACGTCGCGCTCTGGCAGGCCGGTGAGCTGGTCGCCGGTGCAGTAGCACTGCCGGCACAGGGCATCACGTTGGCGACGCCTCAGGTCGATTCCCCTCCGGCCGCGCCGGACAAGCCACGCATCGTGGTGTCCCGTACCCGGCCGCCCGCTATCGCGTTGGCCGTTCGCGACGCGCTGGACGGCACCTTGGTGGAAATGGGTTCCGCTGGAGCCAAGGTAGCCTCGATCGTCCAGGGGTTGTCCGACGTGTACGTGCATGCCGGTGGGCAGTTCGAGTGGGACTCGGCTGCCCCGGTGGCAGTGGCCCGCGCCGCCGGCTTGCATACCTCGCGCATCGACGGGTCGGCCTTGACTTACAACCAGCCGGACCCGAAGTTGCCGGATTTAGTGGTCTGCCGTCCCGAGTTGGCCGACGCCGTACTCGCGGTCACGGGCTGATGGTTGGGCCAGGACATGCTGGCCGCTGCAGTTTCGTATGCCGCCTCACGAGGCCCTGATCCATCCTCATGAGGCGGCAACAGCCAAATATTACAACAAAATTAACCCTCTATTATCGCGCTCCCGGTAATGGGGACTGTGATTTGACCCACGTAGAGGTGCGGCAGGGCTGAGTGCGACAAGCGCCCTCGGTTTCAGTGGCGATCTTCAGCATCCTTGGAACTCGCGCCGGGCGGCGTGACGAACCGCTTCACGTACGGGGCGAACCGTCGGCGTAGGTCGTCCTTGTCGAGGCCCAAATCCTCGGCGTGGTACTCGACGCGGCCCCAGCCGTCCGCACTCATGGCCGCACATGTAGTGCGCCACAGCCTTTTTCGACTCCCCAGACGACGAGCAGCCGGCCACGATACGGGTGATCCAGGTTGGCTGAACCCGCATTAGCCTCGCTTGCAGGCCGGGTGTCGCCGGCTCGTCGAACGGGGTGGAGTCATCCTCCTACCGAGACTTGTTGCAGAAAGCCGGGATTGACGAGGCCGGTGGTCGCGGGCTGCTTCTTCGACACAGCCTTGTCCTCGAGCGCCGCGGCGCTGCCGAGCCTGCTCGCCTTTGCCAAGTCTGCACACGTCGCCTTCGGCTCCGACTGGCCTGTCGCGCCGGCCGGCAAACCGACCCGGGACTTGACGCCGACACCGGCTCGGCGGTCGATCAGGTACGTCAGATCGTGAGCAGAGCGGTCATGCCCGGCATCGCGCGACTGGCCAACGCCCGATGACGCGTTTCAGCGGAGGGCTTGTTGCCAGGAGAGAATGCGATCGGCCAGTTCTGGTCCACTGTCCTCCTGGATGAAGTGGCCGGCATTGATGCGGGCGTGCGGCTGTCCCGCCGCGCCGGGAATGTGCTTGATCAGGGAACGGTCTGCTCGCCCGAGGATCGGGTCGCGGTACCCGAAGATGGCGAGGCAGGGTTTCTCCCATTGGCCCAGTGTTTTCCACGCGGCCCGGTTGGCCGGGATCGCCCGATCGTAAGGTGAAGTCGGCACCAACTGCGGGAATGCGCGGGCACCGGCCTGATAGGTCTTGTTGGGGAAGGGTGCGTCGTAGCCGGCCCGCACCTTGGCGGAAACCCTGCGGACGGTGCTGGCGGCGACGATGCGACCGGCGGGCAGCACGGGGGAGTAGCGCGCGAAGGCCCGCCAGACGTAGAAGGCCGGAGGGGTGGGCCGCTGTGCGGTGGGAAGGGAACCGTTCGCCACCACCAGCCGCGCGATGCGGTCACCCTGCTCGGCGGCGATGCGCAACCCGATGAGCGATCCCCAGTCCTGCACGAACAGCGTGACGTCCTTGAGGTTGAGGCGGTCAAACCACGCGGTCACCCACTCGACGTGCCGCTGGTAGGTGTAATCCTCGATCCGGCTGGGTTTGTCGGAGCGGCCGAAGCCGATCAGGTCGGGCGCGAACACGCGGTTCCCGGCGTCAGCCAGCGGCGGGATCATCGTGCGGTACAGGTAGCTCCAGGTGGGCTCGCCGTGCAGCAGCACGATCGGCGCGCCGTCGACCGGGCCCTCGTCGAGGAAGTGCATCCGCAGCGGCTGGGTGTCGCTTGCCGTCACGTTGAGGTAGTTCGCTACGAACGGGTAGTCCTCCAGGTTTTCGAATCGGGAGTCTGGGGTTCGCAGCACATCCATATGTCAGCTCCTCCGGTGGGCGGGCACCTCTGCAAGCCTCTCTCGGCGCCGCTAATTCGTCTAGTGGAAGATTTGATCGATCCAGACATCGTGCCGTAGCTGCTGGGCATCAAAGAGCCCGCTGCGGGTTTCCGTCATCCGGGCCGCGCCAGCGCCGACGAACGGTAGCGCCGGGTTGCAGCATCGCTCTCGCGTTCACTGGGCAGTCAATCGTCGACATCGGTCGGCAGCGGACTGTTCACCTGGACCGTCTATTCACAAGAGATACGCTGCCGGGTTGCGATCACATTTGAGGCGACCCACGAAACCACTCAGCGTTTTGGTCACTAGGATGCGAGCGAAATGGACGATACGCTTCTCCACCACAATCCGCGCCGCGGAGCGCTCGAGTTGAGGTCAGACCCGCAGTGGCCGATTTCGCCGACGTTGAGCGGCGGGGCGCGATGATCACCGACGTGTCAGGCGCGTGGAACTGCCGGGATGTCGCGCACGCCACGGGGATACGTCCCGGCCGGTTCTTCCGGTCGAGCGAACTCAGTGCACTCGACGCGGCCGGCTGTGCGGCGCTAGCGCGGCTGGGCGTCACGGATGTGGCCGACCTGCGCTCGATTACCGAGGTCGAACGACACGGGGACAGCGTAGTGCCCGACGGGGTCATGGTGCATCGACTGGCGTTCGACGGCAACCAGGTCGCACCCCACGAGCAGGCTTTCGAACGGATGTTGACCGACAAGCCCGACGATGAAGAGCCGATCGCGGCGGCACGCAGGTTCATGATCGAAGAGTACGAACGATTTTCGGCTCTCCCCGGTACCCGCACAGCGGTGGGGCAAGTCATCCGGATGATCGGCGAAGTGCGGTCGGTCCTGGTTAGCTGCTTCGCCGGCAAGGATCGCACCGGCCTGACCGTCGCCATCGTCCTGGAAGCCGTCGGTGTCGGCCAAGACCTGATCAGAGCCGATTTCCTGGCCAGCAACGCGTCTGTTCCGGCGCTGCGCGAACGCATTCTGCAGGGCATCGGGACCCGCAGTGACATCGCGACTTCCGAGCTGCTGGATTACGTGCGGAGCAGGCTGCCCGATCAGGTACTCGGCGTACGTGAGGAGTACCTCGATGCGGCACGGAACACGATCGACGATCAGTACGGCTCACTGTTCCGGTTTCTTGACGCAGCCGGTGTCGATGACGACGCATTGCGGCGGGCGCAAGCAGCATTGCTGGAATAGCCAGATCACGAAATGGATTGTGCCCTAATGGCGGTCGAGCAGCGCCCGCCCCATTCGCGATACGGCCTCGACGAGGATGGCTTGAGAAGTGGCGAAGTTCAACCGCACATGCCCGGCTCCCCCGGTTCCGAAGACGTGGCCGGAACTGAGCGCGACGCGAGCGTGGTCGAGAAACCAGCGGGCCGGCCCGGATAGATCGGCTACCACCGGGAGTCCCTCGGCGGCCTCTTCGTCGAAGCCGAGTTCTCGACAATCGAGCCACGCGAGGTAGGTGCCCTGCGGTCGTTGATATTTCACTCCGGGTAGCTGCTCAGCGACCAGGTCGCCCAGCAACGTTCGGTTCTGATCCAGGTCTTCCAGCAGCGTGTCGAGCCACTCGCCACCGGTCCGGAACGCTTCGGCGTGCGCAATAACGCCCAGGTGGCTAGGCCCGTGACTGACCTCCTCCGGCATCCGGTGCAGGTCTGCGGCCGCCTCCGGGCCGGCGATGGCCAAGGCCGCCTTCAGCCCGGAAAGGTTCCACGCCTTGGAGCCAGACGTCAGGGCGAAAGCGTTCTCGGCGCCGGGGACGGTCAGGTACGGGGTGAATCGCGACCCCGACAAGATGACGGGTGCGTGAATCTCATCCGACACCACCCGGACACCGAGCCGGCGGGCCAGGTCGGCAACCCCACGTAGTTCGTCGACGGTGTGCACCGATCCCGTGGGGTTGTGCGGATTGCACAACAGGTACGCGACCTTTCCGCCCCAAGCGCGGGCACGCGTGAAAGCTTCCTCCAAGGCGTCCAGATCAATTCGGCCATTGACGTCGAGCGGCGCTTCGAGCAGTCGGCGGCCGTCGTGCGACACGAACGCGTAAAACGGGGCGTACACCGGCGGGTTGACGATGACGGCATCGCCGCGGTCGGTGACCAGACGTAGCGTCTCAACGACACCGAGCATGACGTCTGGGACGATCGCGGTGCGGCTCACCTCCAGGTCATGCCATTGCCAGCGCTGCGAAGCGAACTGACTGACCGCCTCGGCGAACGCGGTGCCGAACGGATATCCGGTATCGCCATTGTCGATGGCGGTGCGGAGGGCGTCGGCCACCGTCGGCGCCAGCATGACGTCCATCTCGGCGACCCACAGCGGTAGCACATCGGCCGGGTGTGCACGCCACTTCATACTGGTGCGAAGCCGCAGTTGTGGCAGCGTGAGTTCCTCGAGGGGATTAAACGTCACTCCGGCAGACTAAGCCGCGGCGGCTGCGCTTCGACTCACCCGGTGCCAAATGCGAGCTTGGGGAACTGTCAAAGGCAGGTCCACCGAACTGCGATACAGAACAAATATTAGGTTAAAGTGCATTGGATATGACGACGTCGGGTGACCGCCGCGCCCTCAGAGCTGGCGTTGGCGGACGAGCACTCAAGGCTGCGAGCCGTGATGTTCACGCTTAGGTTCGACATGCGCGCTCCCGTTTGGGCCGGGCCGGCTGCCGATCTCTACGCCGCGGCCATCGGCATGTGCGGGTGGGCAGAGACCAGGGGTGCGGTCCTCGCGGTATTGTCCGAACATCACGGCGCCGACGACGGTCATCTGCCTGCACCCCTGATGCTGGCGGCTGCGATCGCGGCCAGAACACGCGGTTTGGCGATACTGCTGGCCGCGGTGCCGGTTCCGTTGTGGGATCCCGTCCGGCTCGCTGAAGAGATGAGTGTGCTGGACCTGATCAGCAGGGGACGGGTGTCCTACGTCTTCGGTGTCGGACATCGAAGTCAGGAATACGACCACTTCGGCATCGACATGGCCACGCGCGGCCGGGTAGCAGACGAAATCCTGGCTGTGCTTGGCCCGCTGGTGCGTGGTGAGTCCGTCGAATATCGGGGTCGCACAGTCCGCGTTACGCCGCCGTGCGGGTCGCCCGGTGGACCAATGGTGCTGATTGCCGGCGGCAGCAAGGCCGCCGCCCGACGTGCCGGCACTTTTGGCCTTGGCTTCATCTCTCAGACCGATCTGCCCGGCCTGAAGGAGTTCTACGAAGCGCAATGTCGTGCTCACGGATACGAGCCCGGCATGATCCAATTTCCCGTCCGGGGCACTCCGACAGCAGTTTTCGTCGCCGACGACGTCGACGAAGCTTGGGATGTGCTGGGGCCGCACCTATTGCATGACGCGGTGACAGCGGCGTCCTACCGTCCCCACGACAACTCGGTGGCCAGTATTACCCGCGCCGACAGCGTGGCCGCGCTCCGTGCAGAGAGCAGCCCCTACCGAATTTTGACGTCCGAGGAGGCGACCGACTACGTGCGCAGCGGTCGCCCGCTACCGCTGCATCCGCTGTGTGGTGGGGTGCCACCCGATGTGGCGTGGCCATACCTCGAACGTGCCGCGGCTGCCGCCGCACGGGCCCACGAGTAAGGAGCGTACTGGTGTCGATCGAAAAGCCTATCCGTACCGTCGTGTGGTCCACTGGGGGAGTCGGGGCGATCGCGGTGGACGCCGTCGCGTGTCGACCGGATCTGGAACTCGTTGGCGTGTGGGTGCATTCGCCCGACAAAGTCGGCAAGGACGCCGGCGAGTTGGCCGGTCGTGAACCGCTGGGGCTCCCGGCCACCAATGATGCCGATGCGCTGATCGCCTTGGCGCCCGACGTCGTGGTGTATGCCGCGAGCGGTCCCGAACGCGACAGGGCCGCCGTCCCCGACTATCTGCGCTTCTTGGCGGCGGGCATCAACGTCGTGTCCACGTCGTCGACGAGCCTGGTGTACCCGCCGTCGTATTTCGCGCCGGACTGGCGCGACCAGCTCGAAGCGGCGGCCCAGGCCGGCGGCGCGTCGCTTTATGTCTCGGGCATCTTTCCCGGCTTCGCCTCCGATCAGCTCGCGCTGCTCATGACGACGCAGTCAAAGAATATCCGCACCATCACCGCCAGCGAGATCGCGCTCAACGACCATTACCCGGTGGCTGACGTGATGATGGACGGGATGGGCTTCGGCCGCCCACTGGATTTCGAACCCATGCTGAAGACGCCTGGGTTTATCGAGATGGCTTGGAAGGCGCCGATACACCTGATAGCCAGCGGTCTCGGCGTCGAGGTGGAACAGGTGCGTGGTTCCCTCGACCGTGAGTTGACCGATCGGGACATCGAGGTGGCCTTCGGCACGATCCAGGCGGGTACCTGCGGCGCGGTGCGGACCCAGGCCGCGGGTGTGGTCAACGGTCGCCAGGCCATCGTGATCGAGCACATCATCCGAATGGCTCGCGACGTCGCACCCGACTGGCCGACTTCGGATTTCGATGCGACCTATCGGGTCGATATCGAAGGTGATCCCGACATCCACTGCGTGATGACCCTGGGGCAGGCAGAAGGGCACGGCGCGGGGCATGCCGCCATGGCGTCCACGGCCATGCGGGTGGTCAACGCTATCCCATACGTCGTCGACGCGGCCCCGGGCCTGCTCAGTTCGTTGGATATTCCGACGACATTGCCGCGGTGCGTATTTGACTGAGCGTTGACGCAGATCTGCCGGGCCACGTAGCGTACCTGAGACAAATATTAGGTCTTCTAGGAGTTGTCTGTGTTCACGCTGCGTTTCGACATGCGGGACCCTTCCTGGGCGGCGCCCCCGGCCGCGCTGTATGCCGCTGTGCCAGAGATGTGCTCATGGGCCGAGGATCACGGCGGAATCGCCGCCGTGTTCTGTGAGCATCACGGCTCCGAGGACGGCTACCTGCCGTCCCCGTTTCTGTTGGCATCGGCGGTCGCGGCACGCACCCAGCGTCTGGCCCTGAGCCTGATCTTGATTCTTCCGTTCTACGAAACGGTACGGCTCGCCGAGGATATGGCCGTCCTGGACATCCTCAGCGCCGGCCGGGCGTCGTACATCCTGGCCCTGGGGTACCGGCCTGAGGAGTTCGAGCACTTCGGCCTGTCACTTCGCGATCGTGGGCGGCTCGCTGACGAGAAGCTCGCGCTGTTGCGCCGACTCCTCGCGGGCGAAACGGTCATTCAAGACGGACGGCGCATCACGGTGACACCGCGACCACAGACTGACGGCGGGCCTGGCTTGACGTGGGGCGGCGGAACTGTGGCAGCGGCCCGGCGGGCAGGCAGATACGGCCTGGGTCTGTTGGCAAACGCGAATCTCCGCGGTATGCGGGAGGCCTACGAGGCTGCCTGCCGCGAGCACGGCCACCAACCCGGGCCGACGATGCTTCCCGACCGTGACCACCCTTCGGTTGTCTTCGTTGCCGACGACGTGGAGCAGGCATGGGCGGAGCTTGGCGAGTACCTGCTCCACGACGCGCGAACCTACGCCGAATGGAACCCGGGCAACGAGACCTCGGCGGGTTTCTCACACGTGACAAGTGTCAGCGAGTTGCGCAACGCATCGGCGTCGCACGTGATCATCTCTGTCCGGGAAGCGATTTCGCGAGTTGCCGCCGGTCAGATACTCAACCTGTCGCCGTTGTGCGGTGGGTTGCCGCCCGAAGTCGCTTGGCCCTATCTCAAGCGGGTCGGCGACGTCGTGTTGCCTGAGGCGCTGTCGCAGAGGTAGACGCCATCTGGGCGCTGTCCGATGCCCACCCGCTGAGCCCCCGGGCCGTCAAGGAGGCACTCGAGCGCGTCAGGACTAAGTCACCCAGTCCGGCTGTTGCCCAATGTCCATCGTGCTGAAGTCCTTGTGCGCCAAGCCGGCCGTGGTGCCACCGTCCACGACGAATTCCGAGCCCGTCGAATAGCTGGATTCGTCGCTGGCCAAGTAGACCACCAGGCTGGAGACCTCCTTCGGCTCGGCGATCCGGCCCAGCGCTGACTGGAAGATATCCTCGGGAACCCACTCCGTCATGGGGGTCCTGATCAGTCCCGGGTGGATCGAGTTGACCCGGATTCCACTGGGCCCCAACTCCATTGCGGCGGACTTCGTCAATCCTCGAACCCCGAACTTGGTCGCGGTGTAGCCGTGGCACCCGAGGGTGCCGGCCATCCCTTCGATTGACGAGATGTTGATGATCGACCCGACGCCGGCGTCCTTCATGGGTTTCACCACGGCTCGGATGCCGAGGAACACGCCGGTCAGGTTTATGTCGAGGATCCGCTGCCACTCGGATAACGCGTAATCCTCGATGGTTCCGACGTTGATGATCCCGGCGTTGTTGACCAGCACGTTCAGGCCACCGAATTTGTCGAGCGCAGTAGCCACCGCTGACTCCCAGCACTCGGGTTGGGTGACGTCGAGGTGGACGTAGTGGGCGCTGTCGCCGAGCTCCTTGGCCACCACCTCGCCTTCCTGGTCGAGGATGTCGCCGAACACCACTTTCGCACCCTCGGCCACCATCATCCGCACGTGCGATTCGCCCATGCCGCGCGCGCCGCCGCTGACCAGTGCGACCTTGCCCGTCAATCGATCTGCCATCGATTCCTCCCGTTCACTCCGACATACCTCATGGTCTGAACTCGTAGTCGTCCGGGTTCGGACGATTCGTCCACTTCCAGTAATCCACCATGCGCCAGGCGAACAGCGTCGGCACGGCGCCGGACGAGTTCTTGTAGTAGCTGCTCACCGCCGGGTGGGTGTAGACCATCGTTTTCAGGTTTTCCTGGCTGCGCCGGTTGTAGTCAGCACAGATTTCGGCACGTGGCATCGCCGAGCCCACGCCGTGGGCGAGCACCATGTCGATACAGCCCAGGATGTAACGCATCTGGCATTCGGAGTTGTAGATGAGGCTGGCGCCGTTGACGGCGTTGGTGCCCGGCCCGTACATGCAATAGAAGTTGGGGAAGCCCGGGACCGTGATGCCCAGGTAGGCGTACGCGGCATCCCCCCAGACCTCGTTGAGCTCCAGCCCGTCCAATCCCCGAATGTCGATCGGACCAAGCTGATGGTTGACGTCGAACCCGGTGGCCCACACCAACACATCGGCTGGTCGGTGCGCGCCGTCCACCGTGGTGACACCGTCGGCTGTGATCTGCGCGATGCCGTCCCGAATCAACTCGACGTCGTCCCGCTGCAACGTCTTGAGCCAGGTGCCGTCGTCCTGAAGCGTGCGCTTACCCATCGGCGGGTAGTCCGGGATGACTTTCTCCAGCAAGGCCTCATCGTCGGTGAATGCGCGCATCCATGCGATGAATACTTCCCGCACCCGGTGGTTGGCCAGGCTGACCGACTTTCCGCCGGTGTCCCAGGCGGGATCGATCGCGACCATGGCGTGGCCGGCGTCGTTGAGCGGCCACCATTGCACGAATCGCAACCAGCGCCCGTAGTAGGGGAGGTGGCGCACCGCCCACTTCGCGCCCGCGCCGGTCGCCTTGTGATAGTTGACATTGGGCGCCATCCACTGCGCGGTGCGCTGGTAGACGTCCACCTGCGCGGCGATCGGCGCGATGGCCGGCACCAGCTGGAAGCCGCTGGCTCCGGCCCCGATCACGGCGACTCGCTTGCCGGTCAGGTCGACGGAGTCGTCCCAGTTCGCGGTGTGAAACGTGGGGCCGTTAAAGTCATTGCGGCCCTTGATATCCGGGATGACCGCGTTGCTGAACTGGCCGACCGCGCAGACTAGTGCGCGGGCGGTCAATGTCTCGGTGCCGCCGTCGGAAGCATGCGTCTCGACCTGCCAGGAGGCCGATTCGTCGTCCCACGCGGCGCTGAGGACCTCGGTGTTGAACTTGACGTGCGGCGCGATGTCATAGCGCTCCATCACACCGCTGAGGTACTGCAGAATCTCCGGCTGCTCGGAGTAGAAGTGCGACCAGTGGTCATTGGGCTCGAACGAGTAGGCGTAATAGTGGTTGGAAATGTCGACTCGGCAGCCCGGGTAGCGGTTGGCCTGCCAGGTTCCACCCACCCCCGACTGCTTCTCGATGATCGTGAACGGGATGCCCGCCTGTTTGAGCTTGATCCCGGCCAGCAGACCGGCCTCGCCGCAACCGATGACAACCACCGGGAAAGTGCTGCGCTGGCGTGCCGTCGACCGCAACACCGGGCCATGTTGGTCGGCGTTGGTCAAGCGCAGATCGGCAGCGACGTAGTCGATGTAGTCGTCGGTGACCTCCCCGACAGTGATCGCGTCCAGCATTTCCCGCATCTGGTGCTCGGTCGGCACGAAAGCTGGCGGACATCCACGGTCCCGGTAGTCGCGCACCACGTCGAACGCCCACTGCCGAACGGTCTGCTTGTCGGCCTCACTCATGGCGCCCTGGAGGTCCATCGCGATCAGCTTGACCGGCCCGGGCAATTCCTTGAGCAGTCCCAGGTCGCCCGTCATGTGCACCATCGACATCAACAGCGCCGGCACGCTGGCTTCGGCAAGGGCCGCCCGGATCACCTCGTCGTCATCATCGAACGGCAGGCCGAGCAACCGGGCAAGGTCGGTGGGAGCAGTGCCGGCTGATTGGACGACTGTGGAATCGACCATTGAGACACCATACATACCAACGCATCTGTATGGCCACTGCCTTGACGTGACAGCGCCGAGCAGGAGGAAGTCGGCGACTGCCCTAGTCGTATGAAGCGATGACGTTGCCGACGCATCGCGCGAGGTGCGCTGCGCTGAGCCACCTCGTGCTTGTCATGGAACTCGGCCCAGGTGGCAGTTGGTTGGGCGCCGGCCTACTGGGGTTGGTTGGGTACGCCGGGGAACAGGGGAGCTGCGGGTCCCGCGGTCACCCAACCCCCCAGCTTGGTAACCAGATGGGGCGCGAAAACCGCACCATAGAGGACGTTTCCGATGACCACGATAGCGATGATGGACAGCACCGCCGATTGAACACGACTCGTCGACCTCGTATCGGCCCACATCTCGATCACATTTCGTCCTTCCGAATCGGTCCGTCCGAGGAGATAGGTGAAGACCATCATCTGTATGCCCATCGCGAGGGAGTCGTAGAGCGGGTACTGGTGCTTGGTCCCCTCAAAGATCGCCAGCCCGGGAATCACACGGCCGTAATAGAAGACGCCGAGCCTGGCCCCCAGGACCGCGTTGAAGAGGAGTGCCCATAGGAAGCCGACGACGAGCCCGACGGTGAGGAGGGTGGTCGGCCTGCGCCAGTGGAACTCAGCGCTCAACCATCGCCCCAGCCCGGCGCCGATCACGGCGGGCAGCACGAAATAGGAGATGTAGCCGATCGGCACCGACGAGGGCAGCCCACCCCATGTCATGTTCAATGGCCACCACGACGGCATGCGGGGCAGCGCAGGTGGGAACTGCGCGTACATCGCCCAGTCGTAGGGCGCCTCGATCCACGAGAACGAGATCGCCGAGACGCACAGAAGTAGCAGTGGGTGGAGGCGGCGTCGGCGATAGCTCAGGTAAACACCGATTGCGGCAAAGGCGATGCCCGTGACGTAGGCGAAGCCCATGGACGCCTTCAACAAGGGCGTCAACTCGGCGCTCATCGGTCGCGCTCGTGGCGCGGGGCGCGACGTGCTTCGGGGTCGAAGTGATGCACCGTCCCGAATATGACGGCGATCAGTCCGAACAGCGTGCCAAGCATGATGACAGCGCCCACGTCCGCACCCCTTTCGATATGCGTTCGATCCTTTTAGATAGTGGATACTATCCTAAAAGCCGTCAACCGCCGGATGCGGTTCGAGGAGTGAACAACGGTGCCCCATCGACCTTCGAAGAAGCAGAGCACGGCAGAAGTGCCGGCCCCGGCGATGCGCCGGCCACGTGGCGCGCCGCGCGGACTTCTGCTCGACGCCGCGCGATCCCTCTTCGCCCGCCAGGACTATCGCAGCACCACGACGCGTGAAATCGCCCAGGCCGCCGGTGTCACCGAACACCTGTTGTTCCGCCACTTCGGCTCGAAGGCGGCGTTGTTCCGCGAGGCCCTCGTCTTACCCTTCACCAGCTTTGTCGACGAGTTCGGCCGGACCTGGCAGTCGGTCATCCCCGAGGAGACCGACGAGGAGGAGCTGGCCCGGCACTTCGTCGGGCAGCTCTACGACGTGTTCGTAGAACACCAGGGCCTGCTTGTGACGCTCTTGGCATCGGACGCTCTCGGCGAGGAGGAAATAGCTGAGGCCGGCATCGCAGACATCAGGCGGGCACTCACGGTGCTCGGCCAGATCAGCGCCGAGGGCATGCGCCTACGGGGGATGCGGTCGGACCACCCCGACCTGCCGGCCCACTCAACGGTGGCGATGATCGCCGGCATGGCCGCATTGCGTTCGACCTACTTCGGAACCAAGCAGCCGTCGAGGGAGGTGATTGTTGAGGAACTCGTCCAGGCGATCCTGTACGGCTTCTTGCATCGGCACGACTGAGCAGCGTATGTGCCGATGGCGACCACCACCGGGTAGCCGGGTGCGTTCAATCCAGTGCTTTACCGAAAGGACGTTACGATGACAGGCACCAGCGCGGTCGAGTTGTACTACGACCCATTCGACGTCGACATTGACGACAACCCATACCCGGTGTGGAAGCGCATGCGCGAAGAAGCACCGCTGTACTACAACGAAAAGTACAACTTCTATGCGCTGAGTCGGTACCAGGACGTGGCACGTGAACTGCCGAACTGGGAGACCTACCGATCCGGTCGCGGGACCACCGCTGACATCTTGTTCGCCAACATCGAAGTGCCACCGGGCATCCTGCTGTTCGAAGATCCTCCCCTGCACGATCTCCACCGCCGCCTGCTGTCCCGTGTCTTCACGCCCCGGCGCATGCTGGCCGTGGAGTCCCTGGTGCGCGGATTCTGTGCCCGAGAGCTGGATCCGCTAATTGGTTCCGGCGGCTTCGATTTCATCGCGGATCTCGGGGCGATGATGCCGATGCGGACAATCGGTTATCTCTTGGGCATTCCTGAAGAGGATCAAGCGAACATTCGAGATCGCAACGGAGCCTTCATCGAGATGTCCAAGGGGCGCAGGCCCGGTGAGGTCAATCCGAACCTGTTCGAGGACACCATTGTCATGTTCGCCGAGTACATCGAATGGCGGGCCAATCATCCTTCCGATGACCTGATGACCGATCTGCTGCGGGCCGAGATCGACGAACCCGACGGCACGCGGCGCCCCCTGTCACGGACCGAGGTGCTGGCCTACACCGCCATGATCGCCGGCGCCGGGAACGAGACCACCGCCCGCCTGATCGGTTTCATGGGACAACTGCTATCGGATCACCCAGATCAACGCCGCGAACTCGTCGCCGACCCATCCCTGATCCCCGGTGCGGTCGAGGAGACAATGCGCTACGAACCTCCGTCACCAGTCCAGGCCCGCTACGTCGCCCACGACGCCGAGCACTACGGTCGCGTCGTACCGGAAGGATCGTTCATGTTACTGCTGAACGGATCCGCCAACCGAGACGAAAATCAGTTCCCCGATCCGGACCGCTTCGACATTCACCGTCAGGGCAGTCACCTCAGCTTCGGGCAGGGCCTGCACTTCTGCCTCGGCTCGGCGCTGGCCCGGATGGAAGCTCGGGTGGCCTTCGAAGAGGTCCTCAAACGCTGGCCCGAGTGGGAAGTCGACTACGCCAACGCCGAACGGGCGCACACGGCAAGCGTGCGCGGGTGGGCCCGCTTGCCCGTCTTCACCAGGTGAAGCGACGGGGCCCATTCCGCGAACGTGAAGCCAACGTCACGTTCGGGCTCGAGCGTGACGCCAGTGTCACGCTCGATCGGGCGCGCTCCTATCGATCAGGACCGCGCCGTCGGGTTGGTTCCCGAGTGTCTGCAACGGGATGTCTTCACCTTGGGCGGTGAGGCGAACGATCTGGGCCAGTTGCCCGGGGGCGTCGCACTGCAGATAGTGATCGGCGCCGGGCACCACCCAGTAGCGGTTCCGGCCGGGCTTGTTCTTCAGATACGTCTGCCAGACATGGTTGGGGACGCGCAGCGGCGCGACGTTGTCGTGCACGCCCCAGACCACCGTGGTGTTGACGTTGCTGGTGGAAAGCGCTTCGAGCCAACTGGTTTCATCCGCGGCGCGCTCATGCAGATATTGAATAGTGTCCGGCAGCACGCGGATTCCGTCGTTGTGGGCAAAACACTTGGCTAATGCCGTGATCTCGGGGTCTTCCAGTGTCCGCCGGGGCATGAAGGTACTGGCTCCCAGACCGGCCGCCAGCATCTCCGGCGTCGTCGCGGCGGCGGTGCCTCGCGCCGTTGCGGGGTCGAGCAACGCGGTTTGGAACGCGGTGAGGTTCGACAGCGGAAGATAGATGTTGGCGTTCGTCACGACGAGATCGACGGGTAGGGCCGGCGGGTCGTGGGCCGCCAACATGCCCAGCGCGATCATGCCGACACTGCTGCCGCGATCATGGGTGAGCATTCGGTATTCGGTCAGGTTCCACACCTGCGTGATCGCATGGACGAGCAGCCGCGCGTCGTCGTACAGCGAATACACATGCGGCGCCGGTGGCTTGTCGGACAATCCGTAGCCGGGAAAGTCCAGCAGGTAGATATCGAACTCGGAGCCTAGTTCGTTGGCCAAGCCAAAATAGTCGATGCTCGACGTCGGAAAGCCGTGCACCAGCACCAGAGCGGGTGCCCCGGGTGTGCCGCATCGGCGGCCGAACACCATGACTTCCGTTCCATCGTTGACGTCGGTCGTCGATCGCCAACGAAGCTCCGTACCGCCGCTTTGCCACTCCGCGAAGATGTCCAAGCTGCCAGCATCTCAGAGGTGATCGCGGTTAGACAACCACGCCACGCCCCGGCGCCGTTAGGGGAAGGTGACGACGACCTTGTCTGCGGCGCCGGGTGTGCCGGCCAGTTCGAGTGCCTCGCCGAGGTGGTCGAAGGGGATGGTATGGCTGACGATCAGCGCGTATTTCTCCCAGTTCGCCGCAAGATCGTCGGTGACCTGGAAGATCTCGTCGGGGTATCCCATGCATCCGACGATGCTGATCTCGTTGCTCATCACGTTGAGGAATTCGACGGGGACCGGCTTTTTGTGGACGCCGACGATTCCCAGGGTGGCTCCCTTCTTCGCGGCGGTCAGCGCGGTGTTGACGACGGCGGGCGCTCCCGCGGCATCGAGGTAGATGTCGGTGCCGGCCTTGCCGGGGAACATCGACTCGCCCTTGCCATGCAGTTCGACGAGGCGCTGCACGACGTCCTCGTCGGCGGAGTTGATGACGGCGTCGGCGCCGATCTGCAGTGCCTTGTCCAGACGGGATCCGATCAGGTCCGCGACCACCACGTGGCTTACGCCAAGGGATTTGAAGGCCAGCGTCGCACCCAGACCGATCGGCCCGGCGCCGAACACGACGACCTGGTCCGAGGGTTTGGGCTTGCACCGGTTGGCGCCGTGGCGCGCGACGGCCATCGGCTCGTTGAGCGCGGCGACTTCCCACGGGACGTGGTTGGGGATGACCTGCAGGCTGGTTCCGCGGACGGCGTTTTCGATGAGCAAATAGTCGGCGAGCGCCCCGGCGGCTCCGCCGTTGCCGATGATGCCGCTGGGGGCGGCCATCGGGTTGATGACGACGTGATCGCCGACAGCGACCCCGGATACGTCGGCTCCGACCTCGACGACTTCCCCGGCGGGCTCGTGTCCGAGCGGCATGTGTCCCTGGCGAGGAGGGATACCACCGATGGCGATGTAGAACGCGTCGGAACCGCAGATGCCGCAGGCACGCATCTGGACCAGGACGTCGTGCGGGCCGACCTGAGGCCGGTCCGCGTCGACGACCTCGGTCTTACCCGGACCCGTCACCATCGAGACTTTCATGTCTTACTCCCGGCTGTAAGCGCTTGACATTCGGCGGATTTGAGCAATTATGGCGCAACCCCTGCTATTGCGAATTCCTTTTCGCCGCGGTTGCGACGACCGCCGCCAAGTACCGAGAGGTCTCACGGCCAGGCTTCCCAACCGATCATGGTGCGCAGCGGCCCGGCGAATATCGGTCGCACGGAAGTCGATTGCCACCGCTCTTCGACAAGGGAAGCCAGCGCGTCGGTGGTGGCCAGCGGGTCGTCGTCGAGGTAGACGACGGTGATGTACTGGTGGTCCGTTCGCCATCCCCGGCGGAGGTGGCTCCATCCGGTGCTCGAACCGAACGTCCATGCGCCGGCCGTGCCGGGCGTGGCGAGCAGCGCCGGATAGTGCTCGGCATGCAGCCACTGCAGCCACTCGTCCGGGCGGCCGTCGATGGGTTCCTCGACGATCAGCAGGATTCCGCGGTGCGGGCGAAACGGCACCACCTCGGCCGAGACGAGCGCGCGCGGTGCGGAGTGCCACTGCAGCAGACGCAGGCCGGCCACTTGCAGCAACGGTCGTGTGACGGGGAAGCGACCATTCTCCCGCAGCGCGCGGCCCAGGGCCACGAAGGCGTCGAAGGTTTCTTCAACCGGGTCGCTGACCAGGTAATGCACGGCGTTGCCGACTTCGCCCAGTGGTCCGTGGGCCGCCAGGCGGTGATCGAGGTAGTCGCCGTCGGCGATCCAGCGCAACCCGTGCACAATGCCGGGCAGTTGGTATTGCTCCGGCATGTGATCCAGCAGGTGCCATTGCAGGTAACTGCCGTCATCGTCGGCAGGTGCCGGGGCGGTGAGGCTGAAAATGCCTGCCTTGACCCGGATCACGCGAGATCCCCGGGGCGATGGAGCTCTGCGAGTGCCTGCAGATTATCCAGATACTGCTGCAGCGAGGTGTGGGTGAAGATGGCGCTGACGATGGTGGCGCCGTGCGCGGCGGCTTCGCCGAGGAGGTCGCGGGTCCGCTCCGGCTCGTTGATCGGGTCCAGTGGTGCCGGGGGTGGCAGAACGACCTGGAATCCGGGCTGAATTTCGAAGCGGCTCAACCAGTCTCGGACCTGCGGCAGGTTCACATTGAAGGGCGCCCAGCCGTCGGCCAGGGTCGCGGCCCGGCGCAGCGATCGCAGCGTGCGTCCACCGATCCAGATGGGGACGTGCTCCTGGACCGCGCACGGATCGACAACCAGGCCGCTGAACGAATAGAACTCGCCGTGGTAGGCGGGTTCAGGGACCGACAGTGCGGCGCGCACCGCGCGCAGCGCGTCGTCGCCACGCCGTCCGCGGTCGTCGAAGGGCGCGCCGATGAGCTCGAACTCTTCTTTGAGGCTGCCGACGCCGACCCCGAGGATAAGCCTGCCACTGCTGACTTTGTCCAGGGTGCCGTAGCGCTTGGCGATCTCCAGCGGATGGTGGTAGGCGAGCACCAGCACATTGGTGGCCAACCGGATTCGTCGGGTGCGCGCGGCAAGGTAGCCCAGCGTGGCCAACGGATCCCAATAGCGGGTGCCGCGGCGCTGCCGCTCGGCAGCGGGCAGCGCAATGTGCTCGCTGCAGGTCAGGTGGTGGTAGCCGAGTCGGTCTGCGGCTTCGGCGATTTGGGCCAGGTCCTCGATGGAGGCGTCTTCCTCCCAGTCGCCGCTGGTCTGGGGGAACATGGTCACCACGGGAGTGGCAACTGACAGTTTCACATGACCGGTGCTCATCCCTGCATGTATCCTCCGGCATCGACCGGGATCGATTGCCCTGTGATGGTTCGGCTCTCGTCGCCGGCCAGGAACAGCGCCAGGTTGGCGACGTCCTCAGGAGAGGAAATGTCGCGTAATGCCACGCCTTTGAGATGCTTCGCGCGCTGGGTTGCGAAGTCGACCCTTTGCTCGTCGGCGGTGCGTTGCACCCAGTTGCGCCACAGCTCGGTGTCGATGGCGCCGGGCACAATGCAGTTGCACCGGATGCCGTAGGGGCCGACCTCCAGCGCCACGGTCTTGGTGAACGCTCGAAGTGACGCCTTGGCGGTGACGTAGTGGGTCTTGCGGACCACGCCGGAGTAGCTCGCCGTGGAGGAGAAGTTCAGGATGACGCCGCGGCGGCGCTGCAACATCGATTGGTTGAGCACTTCGCGGGTGCACAGCATCGCCGCGGTGACGTCGATGGCGATCGTGGCGTTCCAGTTGTCCAGAGTCTGCTCCCAGATCCAGCGGTCCTGCCCGGGCGCGGCGGCGTTGTTGCACAAGATATCGACCTGACCGAACTCGTCGACCGCTCGCGCCACCATGGCCGCGACGTCGTTCTCGTCGGTCACGTCCGCGCGCATCGCGATGGCGCCCGGGCCGGCCGCGTTCGCGGCATCCCGGACCAGCTCCTCGCGTCGCGCCGCCAGCAGCACCTTGGCGCCTTCTCGGACGAACAGCGCGCCCAGCACGGGGCCCAGGCCGGTGCTGGCGCCGGTGATGATCGCGACCTTGCCGTCAAGCCGGCCTGTCATTTCCCCGTCTCTCCAGTGTTTCCGGGAGGTTCATGGCGAGGTAGATTCTAACAGTGCTCGAATCTGACTCACCGTCGCCGGCCACCGCGAGCTACGAGGTGCCGCAATGACGGCCGCGGTCCGGCGGGCCTATGGCGAACTCGACCGGGCCCGGGTGGTGGCATCCCTGCACAACCTGGCCCGGCGCGTCGGCGTGCAGGGCGTGACAATGCGTGACCTGGCCGCCGAAATCGGCGCCGCCGTGCCCTCGGTGTACTACCACGTCCCGGGAAAGCGGGCCGCCCTGGATCTGCTCGCCGAGTCCGTGCTGGCTGAAATCCCGGTTCCGGAGACCGGGCCGTGGGACGCCCGCCTCGTCGAACTCTACTGCGCCGCCAGGAAAGTGATCCTCGCCGTGCCGGGCGTCGCGGGTCTGTTGCAAACCGCCGGCGGCGGCGAACCCGCCCGCCGACTCGACAGGCTCAGTCGTTCCCTGCTCGCCGGGGCCGGACTCACCAATGCCGTTGCGGCCGCCGCGCACTCGGTGTTGTATACGTACCTGCTGGGCTCGGTAAGCCTCGAGGAGTCCCGGCCGGTACAGCGCGGCAAGCGCCAGGCTGCCACCCGCTTTCGGGCCGGACTCGACGTGATCATTGCCGGCATCAAGGCCTCGGCGGAGGAACGATGAATATTCCCAGGCCCAGGCTGGTGGGATCGCTGGTTGCCGAAAACCAAAGGAGCGCCGCCGACCGCGATGCCGCGGCGGTGCTGGACCCCGACACCTTTGTCACCGGCGCCCCGTTCGACGCGTTAGCCCGGCTGAGGGCCACCGCACCGGTGCATCCGGTGCAGCTGCCCGGGTTGCCCAGAGCGTGGCTGTTGACCAAGCACGCCGACGTGCGATTGGTGAGCCGCGACACCGAAACCTTCACCAGCCGCAAGGGAAATACCCTGGTGCAGGCCGAAGCCGGGCCCAACTCGGCGATGCTGCCCGGCATCGATCCACCCCGTCATGTCCACTACCGCAAGCTGATCAACCAGGGCTTCACCGTCCGCAACGTGCAGCGCCTGGAACCCCGAATGCGAAAGGTCGCCCGCGACATCGTCGCCAACATCACCGCCAAGGGCGAATTCGACGCGGTACCCGACATTTCCGCGGAGATGTCGCTCCAGGTCATCGCCGACGTGCTCGGGGTGCCGGCCCAGGACCGGATGGACGTTTTCCGCTGGAGTAACGCCATCGGAAGCCTGGGCATCGAGGACCCGGACTACGCTCCCACGCCCGAAGCTCTTGGGCAGGCCGCGGCCGAAATGTTCCGCTACTGCGGCGAACTGGTGGCACACCGGCGCAAGCACGGTCTCACCGACGACATCTTGTCGGCATTGTTGGCCGCCGAGGTCGACGGCGAAAAGCTCAACCGCGACCAGCTCAACGAGTTCTTCTTATTGCTGGCCATCGCCGGCAACGAAACCACCCGCAACACGCTCAGCCACGGCATCCTGGCGCTGTCCGACCATCCCGACCAACAGGCCCTGCTCGCCCGCAACCCCGAGGCGGTTAAACCCGCAGTGGAGGAACTGCTGCGCTGGACAACTCCGGTGATGCACTTTCGGCGCACCGTCACCCGCGACGTCGAGATCCGCGGGAACCGGATCCCGGCCGGCGACTGGGTGCTCATGCACTACCTGTCCGCCAACCGCGACGAGGAGGTGTTCGAACGGGCCGACGAGTTCGACGTCACCCGCCCGGATGCCGGTCATGCCGCATTCGGCGGCGGCGGAGTGCACTTCTGTCTTGGCGCTCAGCTGGCCCGGCTGGAGTTGCGTGTGATGCTCGAGGAGCTCTACGCGAACGTGCCCGGCCTGACGGTCACGGGACCACCCGACCGGCTGCGCTCGTCGTTTTTCCATGGCATCAAACGGCTGCCGTGCAGCACGCAACGGCGAAGCACCAACACCGCGCCATGACTTGGTATCACTTTGTAGCGAAAGTCCGACTCAGTTGCGGGCGAGCGTCGACGGCATCCGCGCACCGCGGCTCAGCTACCACGCCGCAGAAACCACGGGCGGCGTGACAGCGGTAGCGCATGGGGGCGTTTATGCAGTTGGGGCGCCGTTTCCGCGACGGCACTCGCCGGACCGCCGACGTGGTCTGTCGGCCACCTACTGTTCACCTGTTGGCTACCGACCGCCACCGCGCAATTAGCAATCGGCACGGACCCTTTAGTGAGTTGCTTCGGACCTTCGCGTGGTTCGAGTTCGGCGTGAAGCTGGGAGCGTGATCAGCAAAATGGCACACAAGACATCCGCGTACCTGTTCGGTGCGCTACTGGCTGTCATGGTGGTGCCCCCAGCCGTCGCGCACGCCGACGGTACGGACGCGGACTTTGCCCACTACCTATCGCTGCACGGCATCAACCTTTCGCCGGCCCAGGCCGCGAACGTGGCGCACTTACTGTGCCAGGACCTCGACGCGGGCTTCACCCAGGCCGATGCGGTGAAAGAACTGACGAAACACGACCTGAGCCAGTCGCAAGCCGAGCTTTTCGTGGGAGCGGCGACCGCGGATTACTGCCCGCAGCACGAGTCTAAACCCCCGGGTGGCTGATCTTGCCTGTCCGGCCGAGGGCGTCTGACTCGACTAGTCGCGACCGCGGCCGACGGCGCGGGCCGGATCCGAACTCCACTCGGACCATGATCCTGGATACAACGCGGCTTGGCGGCCCATCGAAGCGAGCGCCGCGATCGTGACAGTCGCGGTGATCCCCGAGCCGCAGTAGACACCCACCCCGTCCTCGCAACCAATGCCGTCGTCGGACAACAGTCGGCAAAGCGCGTCACCGCCGAGAAACGTGCCGTCGGCTGCCAGGACCGCGCCGCTGGGCAGGTTCCTGGCGCCGGGGATGTGGCCGGCGACGGGGTCAAGAGGTTCGATGTCACCGCGGAAGCGTTCCGGTGCCCGGGCATCGAGCAGCGTCACTGCGCCCGCGCCAGATTGCTCCGCCGTCAACGTGGGTAGGCTTCCGGCGTACAGATCATCTTGTAGCACAGTCACATTCCCGGGCTGCGGGTCAACCGGGCCGGTCTCGAGCCTGCCTCCGGCCGACCGCCACGCAGACAAGCCGCCGTCCAGAATGCGTACGTTGTCAAGCCCGGCCGCGGTCAGCACCCACCATGCTCGGGCCGAACCGGCTCGATTCCAGTCGTCGTACACCACGACCAACGTGTCCTGCCGGATCCCCCAGGTGCGGGCGGCAGCCTGCACGCTGCGTCCCGACGGCAGCGGGTGACGGCCACGGCCGGTGACGGTGTGGTCGCTGAGTTCATCCTCGAGTGACACGTACACCGCGCCCGGTAAGTGGCCCCGCAGGTAAGCCGGGCGCCCATCGGGTTCATCGATTCGCCAACGCACATCCAGTACGGTCGCCGGTTCGCCGGCCCGGATCAGGGCGGCCAACTCGGCGGCGGTGATCAATACCTGGTCGCGTGCTTGCACGGGTTCACCTCGTGGTTGTTTGCAGCTAGCCTAGTCGCGCGGCCGGAAATCTCCGACGACCGACGGCATTATCGACTGATGGTCTGTTAAACCGACCATCGGTCGGTTAGCATCAGGGTTGACCATGGAGGTAACGCAATGAGCACATCAGAGCAGTCGCAGATCCGCACTCGCATGTTCGCCCGGGTGTTGGGCCCGTTCTTCACAATCGTGCCCACCACGGTTGCGGTGCGGGGCTCGTACATGCGGACGCTGTTTACCGAATTCCAGGCAAATCCCATGTGGCCGTGGCTCTTCGGCGCCATTCTGCTGATGTTCGGCCTGATGATCATCGCGTTTCACCAATACTGGCGCAGCCCCGCGGCGATCATTGTGTCCGTGGTGGGCTGGTTCCTCGCGATACGTGGACTGCTGCTGCTGACCGTCCCGGGGGCCTACGACGCCGCCGGCAACGCCCTCTACGGCTCGGGTGCCACCGCGGTGATCTGGGTGGTGTTCCTCTGTCTGGCTGCGGCCGGGCTGTACCTGACCTATGTCGGCTGGAAGCCGGAACGCGGCATGCCTAACGCGGTGGCGTAGCCCAGCCCAGGATCGTCCGCGTGCCACGGGTAGTTAAGCATCCCGACATCCGCAGAGCGGAGCTGCTCGACCGGGCCGCTGAGCTGTTTCTGCGGCACGGATATGAAAATGTCAGCCTGAACGATCTAATCGCTGACGCCGGGGTCTCCAAAGGGGCCTTCTACCATTGGTTTCCGTCCAAAGACGCACTGATAGCGGCCTTGGCCGAGCGCAGTGGGCGCGAAGCATTCGCCGGCGTCGAAGATGCCGTCGCGAGATGCGACGGTGATGCGCTGGCTCGGCTCAACGCGGTGTTGCAGGCCGGTTTCGACGTCAAGATGAAGATGGGCGGACCCGAGCAGCTGGCCGCGATGGTGTCGTTGCTGCGCCCGGACAACGCCCATCTGTACGGACGAATCCTGGCTGTCGAGGAAGCGCTGTTCCTGCCTTTGCTGACGCGGCTGATCGCGGACGGGGTCGCAGCGGGCGTCTTCGACACGTTCGACCCGGAAGGCGTCGCTGACATGATTTATGGTCTTGCCGCACGCACGAACTCGAAGATCCTGGAGGTGCTGCAGGCCGCCGACGAGTCTGCCCGGGAGCGGGCAATCGACTGTCTGACAACCAGGTTCAGACTCCACGGGCTCGCCGTAAACCGGATTCTCGGGCTACCGGATAGCAGCATCGCCACGCTCACGCGCCAACAGGTCCAAGCGATGGTCGGGGTACTGCCGCGAAACCAGTGACGAGGGGCGGGCATTCGGTTGACTTAGGTCCCACGGCTATTGGGTCCAATGGCTCTATCGGGAACAGGCCACAGCAGACAAAATCAAGCCCCGTCATCGATGGGCGACAACCAGCTTTCGTCGCTCGAACGAGGAGGAGCACCATGAAGATCACCACGATGATCATGACGGTAGCGGCCGCAGTAATGGCGACGATCGGTATCACCAACGCACCAATTGCGTCCGCCACGTATCCCATCGTCGGCAAACTTGGTAGCGAGCTGACGATGACCGACAGCGTCGGCGAGGTTGTCCTGGCCTGGACGGTAAGCGATCTCAAGCCCAGCACCGACGTGACGCCGGGTTACACTGCGGCCGGCAAGCTATGGGAAGCCACCGCCACCGTCCGGGCGATCCGGGGCAGTGTCACCCCGGCCGTTTCGGAGTTCAACGCCGTGGCTCCCAACCAGGCGGCCTATCGGGTGCTGTGGTACGTCGCTATCCCCACCAACATCAGCGGCGGCACCATCCCCGAAGGTGCACAATCGACCGGTAAGATCCACTTCGACGTCACGGGTCCAGCGCCGACCACCGTCACGATGAACAACGGGATGGAAGACCTCCTCATCTGGGGGCCCTGACCCACGTCGAACCACTTGGCAGCTCAGGCGAGTGAGTACCCCTGCGGGACTTCGTGGTTGAGAACCACTGCGGCCGGTGGTGCTATGCGGTGCGTTCGGAATCGGTGCGCTGATCGCGTATTGCCGGCGCTCCCAACGACGCCAGCATGCCGGCTGCCGCCCGGTGCCAGGTGAAGTCCTCGGCGCGGCGTCTGGCCGAGCTGCGGCGGTGGTGTTCGGGTCGACTGACGATGGCGCTGACCGCTCTGGCGATGGCGGCCGGATCGTTGTCTGCAGAAGCACCGCTGTCCGGGGTGATGATCTCGGTCAGCGCCGACGTCCGCGACACCACGGCCGGTGTTCCGCACGCCAGCGACTCCAGCGCGGCCAGCCCGAATGTTTCGTGAGGTCCGGGTGCCAGCGTCACATCGGCCGACGCCAGCAGGCCGGCAACGGTGCGCCGATCGGAGATGAATCCGGTGAAGTCGATCGGTAGCCGGGCGGCCTGTCGCTGCAGCCGGGCCCGCAACGGGCCCTCGCCCACGACGACGAGTCGGGCATCGACGCCGGCATGGCACAACGCGCCCAGCGCGTCGATGCTGCGGTCGACCCGCTTTTCGACCGACAGCCGGCCGCAGTGGACCAGCAGGATCTGTGTCGGTGCGGCCCAACGTCGCCGCACCAGGTACGAGTGTCGGCGTGGGTGGAAGGTCTGCAGGTCCACACCCAGTGGGACGGTCACGGTGTTCGTCGCACCGATCCGGTCGAATTCCTCGCGCGCAAAACCTGTGGTACACACCACGGTGTCGTAGTTCGCGGCGGTGCGGGCGTTCGCGAAGTCAGCGAACTTCTGCGCGGGCCGA
Source organism: uncultured Actinomycetota bacterium (assembly GCA_963848535.1). Classification (GTDB taxonomy): domain Bacteria; phylum Actinomycetota; class Actinomycetes; order Mycobacteriales; family Mycobacteriaceae; genus Mycobacterium. The sequence goes on along the minus strand of CAWKEM010000016.1, from coordinate 249,625 downwards.
CGCGGAAGTATTTGACCCACAAGGCGATCCAGGCGCTCGTGGGAGATCATCACTGTCGTGGCGCCGTACTCGCGGCCCCATGGGCCCAGAGACCTCAAGGTGAGCCGGTCGGAGACCTCCAAGGCGGCGGGTCGTAGGGCTTCGAGCAGTGCCTTGACGGGGCCCGGCATCACCGCGCGGTAGCCGCCGGTGAATGGAATCAACCGGGCGGGCAAAGTGATACGCACGACGCCGGTATACAGTCGGCTGCGCTCGGCGCGTTGACCGGGAACGATCAAAAACACCTCGTGCCCGGCGGCGCAATATTCGGCGCCCAGCCGGTCTACTGCGGTGCGAAGGCCGCCGGAGCGAGGGCCGTAGAAATTGGCGACCTGTACAACACGCATACCGCGAGAACACGCGGCTCGCATGTGCATTCAACGATGCGGAACCGACCCTCGACTGAACAGTCCATGAATTCTGCCCGCGCAACGTAAGGGTATGCACCACTGAAGCCCTCTTGCTGGTGCCGGCGTGACTTTGTGGTGTGCATCGCCGTTAGTCCGCCGGTCGGCCGCCTTCGGCTTTGCTGATCCGCTCGTCCAGGTCGGCGCCGGACAACTGCGCACCAAGGAACGTGCCGGACGTGGGCAGGCTCAGGTGCAACTGTGAAGCGCCGCTGACCTCGACCTGTCCGTGCTCGAGGCTGAAGTCGAGGACATGGCCGCCGCCGGTGCGGTCACTGTTGAGGAAGTGCAGGTGGTAGCCGGCGACAGAGATGCCTTGCTCGAAGTCGGGGGTGCGGAAGCCGACCAGTGTGCCGGACACATCAGTGAATAGGGTCTCGGCCTGCTCTTCGGCCGCTTGGGTCAATGGGGGATAGGGCGGTTTCTGCGCCATCACGGTACGGGTGTGCAGTTCACCGAATCGTCCGGTGATCCGGATGGCGTAAATCAGGTTGCCGCTTTTGATCTGACGGTCGATCGCGCCGGCCACGTCCGCCTGCTCGGTGCGGGTTTGGATCGTGATCTCAAAGTCGCTGTGGAATCGGGTGACCGCCGCGAAGGGGGTGCGATCGGTTGGTGCTGCCCGGCTGGCGGTTCCGTCGGCGCGCAACCGGTAGCAAACGCCGTCCAGGATGACCATCTCGCCATCGAGGTGGTTGAAGGTACCCAAGCCGAAATCACCGTGCCGCAGGATGTCGGCGACGGTGGCGTCGCCGTCGTAGACGCCCTCGAGCAGAGCACTGATCGTAGAGAACTGATACACCTCGGCGTCGTGGCCGGCCGCGACCTGTTGATGCGCAAAAAGCGTTGCAGCCCAACGTCGGAATCGTTCATATGCGCCGGTTGAGTTGTCCATGGTAGTGTCGCCTTCCCCGCCTACTCGAAAGAGTCTTCATGCAACTGTGCGGCCAGATCGGTGTTGTGGCCGTAGTCCACCGGAACATCGATCAGGGAGGGCCCCTCCTCGGCCAGCGCTTGGCGCAAGGTGGCACTGAAATCGTCCAAGGTCTTCACCCGGTAACCACGGGAACCGAATGCTGCTGCGTAAGAGACGATGTCGTAGTCGCCGAGCTGCACCCCGGATCTGCGTCCGTACTTGAGGATCTCCTGGAAGCCCACCATGTCATAGCTGTTGTCGCGCAGAATGATATGGGTGAACGTCAGACCCAGACGGGTCGCGGTCTCGAGTTCTTGTGCGGAGAACAGGAATCCACCGTCGCCGGAGATGGACACGACGGGGGTACCGGGTCGCACCAGGCAGGCGGCCATCGCCCACGGTAGCGCTACCCCCAGGGTTTGTTGTCCGTTGGAAAACAGCAGCCGTCTCGGCTCGTAGACGCGGAAGTGGCGTGCCATGTAAATATAGACCGAGCCGATGTCGCAGGCGATGGTGGTGTCGTCGTCGAGTTCCTTGCGCAGCCTTAGTACGACAGCGGCCGGGTCAAGCCCGGGGCCGTCCGGTGTGTTATCAAGCGCAGCGATATCTATGTCAGCCAACGCTTTCCGCTGCCTGGCGATCTCGGTCTGATAGTCGTTGGTGAGGGTAAGCCCGGCCAGGTTGTCGGTTAAGGCTGCGAGGGTAGCCGCGACGCTGCCGAGCAGCTCCAGGGTCGGCTGGTAGTTGTTGTCGATGTCAGCGGGAACCGAGTCGATGTGGATGACGGTGCGTTTGACGTCGCTGTTCCACAGCACCGGGTCGTATTCGACGGCGTCGTAGCCGATGGCGATCAAGACGTCGGCCTGCGCGAGGATGAGATCGCCGGGCTGGTTGCGGAACAGGCCCACCCGGCCTAGGAAGTAGTCCTCCAAGGCGCGGGATATCACCCCGGCGGCCTGAAAGGTCTCCACGACGGGCAGCCCGGTTGTCGCGACCAGGGCGCGTAGCGCCAGGCAGCTGTCCTGGTCGGCGCCGCGGGTGCCGACCAGCAGCGCCGGGCGGTGCGCGGTACGAATCAGCTCACTTGCCTTGGTGATTGCCGCCATCGGGGCGGCCGCCAACGGTGGGATCGGCAGCCGGGTCGTGATACCGGCTGTCGTGGGTGCGGCCAGAACGTCGGCAGGCAGCACGACAGCGGCCGCTCCGCGGGGCTCGCTGAGCGCGGCGCGGAATGCACCGACGGTGGTTTCGGCGGCGTTGTCGGGGTCGTTGATTTCGCCGGTGAACTTGGTGACCGTCTTGAGCAGCGCGGCGGCGTCCATCGACTGATGGGTGCGCTTGAGCCGGTCGGCGCGCCGGACTGCGCCACACAGCGCGACCACCGGATCTTGTTCGGTGTTGGCGGTGAGTAGACCGGTGGCCAGATTGGCGGTGCCGGGGCCGGATGTCACCAGTACGACACCGGGGGTACCGGTGAGGCGACCGATCGCCCCGGCCATGAACGCCGCGTTTTGTTCGTGGCGACACAGCACCAGCTGCGGGCCGGAGTCGGCCAGGGCGTCGTAGACGGCGTCGATCTTTGCACCGGGCACCCCAAAGATGTACTCGACGCCCTGCGCTGACAACACGTCGACGATTTTTTGTGCGCTGCGTACGGGTTCACCAGGGTTTGTGGAGACCATGTAGCCAGTCTGGACGCTGGCGCTGCTATCCGCTCGACCCGGGCCCAAACCAGCGCTGCAGCGCAGCGCGCAGGCCTGCTTCCCCGGCTGCCCCGAAGGTGTCGGTTGCCCAGGCGACATAGCCGTCGGGCCGGATCAGCATCGCTGCGGCGGGCCGGTCGGCGATCGTCGTGCTGATGATGTCGACCCGATCGGCCCACCCGCGCAACGCATCCACGACGCCGCCGTCGAAGTCGAGCAGGATCGGTCGTGCTTCGTGGAGCAGTTCGGTGGTACGTCGCCCGTCCCCGAGGGTCAGCTCGGGCATGGGCCGGCCCGACAGCGGGTGGTCGTCACCCATGTCGTACCGCACGTCGGAGCCGGCCAGTAACCCCGCCATGTGCTCGGCCACGTCGGGAATGGTGAACAGCTCACCCAACAGCGTGCGCAACGCGGTGACTTCGGGGCCCGGCGCCATGAGAGCGGTCTGTGCCAGCGAGTGCATCATGACGCGCTCGCCGACTAGGTGTCGCTCGGACTCATAGCTGTCGAGCAATCCGGCGGGCGCCCAGCCGTTGACGGGGGCCGCCAGCTTCCAGCCGAGATTCATCGCGTCCTGCAGGCCCAGGTTCAGGCCCGGCCCGCCCATCGCGCTGTGGACGTGAGCGGCATCACCGAGCAGCAGGACTCGTCCGTTGCGGTAATGCTCCGCGTGCCGTGTGTTCTGCCCATTGATCCGGCGAAGAGCCTTCGGTCCAGCACCTTTCGGCTCCTCGAAGGGGACATCGACGCCGAGCACGCGGCGTGCGCTGTCGCGCAGCTCGCCCAGGCTCATCGGTCCGTCCTCGACCGGCGGCCCGAATTCGATGGTGCCGAACAGCGCCCGGCCCGGTTCTAACTCGGCGAAGATCACTGTGCCGCGCTCTAACCGTGTGTGCCCGAAGGGAAGTCGCCCAAATCCCGGGATGTCGATGCCGCCGTCAGCGCGGCGAAATTCGTCGGGAAAGTGCACGTGAGCCAGTCGGCTGACCGTAGGCGACGTGCAGCCGGCGAAGTTTATGCCCAATGTCTTGCGGACCAGGCTGTGCCCGCCGTCGGCGCCCACCAGATACCCGGCAGCGATGCGGTAGTTGTGCTCCTGCGACGAGACCGTCAGCGCAACGGATTCCGGATCCTGCTGCAAGGCGGTGAGTTCGTGTCCCCAACGCAGGTCTACGCCAAGATCACGCGCCCGCTTTTCCAGCAGCCGCACCAATCGGGGCTGCGGCATCAGCATGCCATACATCGGATTATCCGTCAGGCCAGAGAAATTCAGGGTCATAGCCGCGAATATCCACCCGTGCGCGGGTTGGGGCGGACCGTCGTCGCCGGTGAAAGCCTGATACAGCCCACGCATGTCCAGCATTCGAACCACTTGTCCGACAAGGCCGTTGGCCTTCGGTTCGGAGCTGGGGCCGGGTAGCGCGTCCAGCACGACGGGCCGGACGCCGGCCAGCCCGAGCTCGCAGGCCAGCATCAGTCCGTTGGGGCCGGCGCCCGAGATGACGACATCGGCGTGCTCGTCAGCCATGCTGTGCCTCCGTCTCTTTGGCGGGCTCGGGCAGACCTGCGCTGACGGCGGCGAAGCCCGAGCGGACTAATTCAGTGATTGCCACCGGCGGATCTGCCCGTACGTAGGAGTCCGCCGCCGCATCGCCAACCGCGCGCACGACGGCTACCACCAATCGCGGGTACATGTCACGGTCCGGGTCGGTCCCGGTACGTTCAGCGATCACCGCAAGCCACTCCTCAAACAGCTGCTGCGGCACCGCGTTACGGACTTGCGGTTTGACTATCAGCTTTTGCACCTCGGCGAGCTCCCGGCGGCTCGGCACCCGCTTCCCGCCGCCGTATGCGTCGTCGAAATCCTCTTCCAGGGGTTCGAGTACGGCGTGAGTGATCGACGTCCACAGCGGTTCGTGGGCGGGCCGCTGCCGAAGCACGGCGAGGCTGCGGCGCATGCGCTCGGTTTGCCGGTAGGCCAGCGCTTCGTATTTGCCGCTGAAGTAGTTGTTGAACGTGCGCAGCGACACCCCGGCCAGGCCGGCGATATCGTCGCGGGTCACATTGTCCAGGCCACGTTCGAAGGCGAGCTGTAACGCGGCGTCGCTGAGCGCACGCCGCGTGTCGGCCTTCTTGCGCTCGCGCAATCCGCGCAGCTGGTCCGTCATGGGCACCACCATACATAAATATTGCACGGTGGGCAAAAGTGCCTGCCGGGCAATCGTGCTAGTCGCTGTCGGCTTGGTCGAGCAGTTGCACTTCCTCTAAGTCCATCTCGGCTTGTAACTCACGGAGCACGATGTCGTCGATCAGATTTTGATTTCGAAGCGCCGTGATTTCGCGGCGCTTGTGTTCGAGCACGCCAAGGCGCACCCGCCGGACCAGATCCGTGCGCTCGGCCAGGTCGCTGGTCCCCGAACCGTCGTCCTGGGCCATGACGAGCGCGGCGTGTTCTTCGTACTCTTTTTGCAGCCGGCGCAATACCTCCTGGCTGACACCGACTTCGCGGGCGACCACCGGCAAGGCATCCAGGGCGGCTTGGGTACCCCGACTGCGGGCCAGCTGCAGTTCCTCGGCGTGGGCGACATCGTCGGGCATCCGGGCCCAGCGGACCACGGTGGGCAGCGTGCTTCCCTGGACCAGGACCGTCACCAGAATGACGACGGTGACGATGAAGATGATCAGGCTGCGGTCCGGGAATGGCGCGCCGCTCAGCGTGGTCGCCGGGACCGCCAGCGCCGCGGCCAGCGACACCGCACCGCGGAATCCTGCCCAGACGGTGACCATGCGCACTCGCCAGCCGACGCGACGGGTGTGCTGCGCCGCGCGGCGGTCGACGACGCGAAGCAACACCGTGGTGAGTTCTCCCCAGAAAAACCGGGACACGATGATGGCGCCGGTGACGGCCAGGGCAATGAATGTGGCATGGCGAAGTCCGCCGTCGACGTTGGCGATACCGCGCAGCGCGCCCGGGATCTGGACGCCGACGAACACCCACAACGAACCGTTGATCAAAAATGTGGCGATGTCCCAGAACGCGAAGGACTGCAGGCGGGAGCGAGCCCGGATCACCACCGGCCCGGAGTAGGCGAGCACCAGAGCCGACACCATGACCGCGACCACCCCGCTGCAGTCCATCGTTTGGGCCAGCAAGAATGCCGCGAACGGCGTCACCAGGCTCAAGGCTCCTTCCTCGAGCGGCGCGTCGATTCGTTTGCGCAGCAGCGTCACCAGCCCGCCGACCAGCAGTCCGGAGGCGATACCGCCGAGGTATGACCCGATAAACCGGGCGACCAGGTCGGCCGGACCGATCGCGGACCCGCCAATCGCGACGTGGACGGTCACGGCGAACAGGACCAGCGCGGTGGCGTCGTTGATGATGCTCTCGCCGCGCAGCACGGTCAGCGATCGGCGCGGCAACTGTTTCGCCAAACCGGCTACCGCGGCGGCGTCGGTCGGGGAGAGCACGGCACCCAGGACCGCCGCCGCGTGGGGTTCCATGCCCAGTGCTCGTGCTGTCCAGGACACCGCCACGGAGGTGGCAATCACCAGGGCGACACTGAGGAAAACGATGATGCGCAGGTTTGCCCGGATCTCCCGAAAACTCGTGTTCAGGCTCTCCCAGTACAGGATCGCCGGCAGGAACAGCAGCAGCACGATCTCGCCGTTGATCCGGACCCCACCGAACTGAGGGACCAGACCCAGCAGGGCGCCGAGCAGGATGAGCAGCACCGGAGGGCCCACGCGATAGCGTCGACCGAGCACCGTCCCCAGGATGACGGCGGACACCAGCGCGACGATGACGACGAGCCCGAACACCGACCCATCTTCTCGTACGACGTGCAATGGGCGGGCAACAGCGGTCACGTCGCAACGGCGATAGCGCAGGCGATGTCGGCGTCGAGCCGACGACAGCAGCGCCGGCTGATCCTCAGCAAACACGGGACCGAAAGCCGGGCCATCGGCACCGGCCCCGGCAGCAAGCACTGTGATGATGACCTCAGTGGCCGTCATCACCGGCGCAGGGCTGCCGCGGCAACGTGGGGTAGACCGAAACCGATGACCGTCCGGCGCCGCGATTTGCCAGCTTCGGCGGCGCAGCGACGTCGAACACTGTCGTCGGCGCCCACCCGCAGTCCGATTGCCGACCTGGAATATTAGGCTCCGGAGCGGAACCGAAGGGGGATTCTCGTGAAGATCAGGCTGCTGGTCGCAGTCGTCGTGCTGGTTTCATCGACGGTGTTGGGCTGTCACTTCGAGTCCAGGAACCCACCGTCGACCAAAACCCTGCAGGTCTCCATGGATGACGTGCTGAAGCAAAGCGTCATCACTCAGAACATCACCCTGGCCGTCGGCAACACGCTAATAGTGAAGTTGGGCTCGAATTACTCCACCCCGTACCGGTGGAAGCCTGACACGAAGATCGGCGATCCGGCGGTCGTCAAGCAAACCGGCCACGAGTTTGTGCAACCGACCTCTGATGTGTTGGGGGCGCCGGGCACCGAAGTGTGGACGTTCACGGCGTTGAAACCCGGGACGACGACGATCAGCACGTCTTACACCAGCTTCGTGGGCAAGGACACCAAGCCGGCGTGCACGTACACAGCCAACGTGACGGTGCAGTAAACCGCTCGGGCGGCATCCAGCAGGAACCGGAGGCCATGGTTGCGGGCATCGTGGCCCAGCTGCTCCCGATCGCTGAACCGCGGTTACGCCACGTTGGCCTGGCGTTGTGTCGCGTAGACCTGGGCCAGGAATTGCTCGACGGCGACGGCTGCGTGCGCCGCACGGGCCGACCCGAAGATGTCGAAAGCGTGCTGGGTAAAAGGCAATTCGGCGTAGACGACGGGCTGCCTGCTGACTTCCCGTAGTCGCGTGACGAAGCCACGCGCCTGCTCGACGGGGACCAGCGAGTCGTTGCGGCCGTGCAGCACGAAGAACGGGGGAGCGTCGGCAGAGACATGGTTGACCGGTGACGCGGTGAGATACGGCTGCAGGTTGGTCGAGGGCCGTTGTTTGACGACCGATTTCACCAGCAGCGCCGGCATCATCGGATGCATCGCGTCCTCGAAACGGGTGAAGTCGTAGACGCCGTAGAACGGTACGGCCGCGTGCACCCGGGTGTCGGCGCCTTCGAATCCCGGCTGGAACTGCGGGTCGTTGGGTGTCAGCGCCGCCAGCGACGACAGGTGGCCGCCGGCCGACCCGCCGGTAATGGCGATGAAGTCGGGGTCGCCGCCGTATTCGGTGATGTGCGCCTTGACCCATGCGAGCGCGCGCTTGACGTCGATGATGTGGTCGGGCCAGGTGTTGCGCGGGCTGTGCCGGTAGTTGATCGCCACGCAGATCCAGCCGAGCTCCGCGAGGTGGCTCATCAACGGATGGGCCTGTCCGCGTTTGTTTCCCGTCGTCCAGGCACCGCCGGGAATCTGGAAGAGCACCGGTGCTTTTCCGCTCGGATCGAGATCAGGACGTCGCCAGATGTCCAGGCAGTTGGCGCTGCCGTATTCGCCGTAGCTGATGTTCGAGTCGTGGGCGTAGTCACGGTAGATCCGCAGCATCCGCAGCGGGCCGGGCATCTTGGCGGTGCCGGCACCGGTCGGCCGGCGCCACAGATCCGCTGAGTCGGTACGGCGAAAGGCGCCCAGGCCGTTGTCCAACGCGGCGGTCAGCGGCACATTGGCCTTATGGCCCGCGCGATTGAAATTCAGCAGGCCCAGCGCCGAGATGCCCGCCACCAACCACGCCACGGCCCGCACCGGCCGGGTCAGGCGGCGGGCGGTCATGGCCAGCCCGCCGAGCTGGCTCACCAACGTTTGCAGCGGGAACTCGGTGACCACCAGACCGAACATCCACGAGAAGAGCGAGGCGTACCCGCTGCGCGCCAGCGGTCGATATGCGTTGAGGGTGGAAGTGGCGGTCACTGCCGTTACCGCTAACGACCCGATTTGCCGGATGACGTGGATGACTCGATCTGTCCGCATGCGGTCACCTTACGAGGCGGGCAGACGGTGCCGACGTCGACCAGTGACCTCAGGCGTCACCCGAGGCCCGCGGGTGTGTCGTCGCCCGTCTGGCAGCGACAATTTTTGCGGCGCTGCCCAAAGGCCGTCAGCTACGTTGCCTCGGCGCGGCTTTCCAGGTTCTTGACCGCGGCGGGGTCGTTTTCGGTCAGGCCGACCTTCGACGCGCCACCGGGTGAACCCAGCTCCGCGAAAAAGTCGGCGTTGATCTGCGTGTACTCGCTGTATTCGCCGGGCAGATCGTCTTCGTAGTAAATGGACTCGACCGGGCACACCGGCTCGCAGGCACCGCAGTCGACGCACTCGTCGGGGTGAATGTAGAGCATCCGGGCGCCCTCGTAGATGCAGTCGACCGGGCATTCCTCGATGCATGCCTTGTCTTTGATGTCGACACAGGGTTCGGCGATCACGTAAGTCACGAACGTTGTCCTTCCTGGTAGCTCTCGTGCCCGATCCGCAGCAACTCGGTCAGGTTAGCGATTTTGGCGCGGGGACGCCCATGCGGCTCACCGGCTTCCCGTTCGAAGCGGTCGATGGCTTGCCAGTGCGCGGCGGTGACCAGCCTGGGCTGTCGCGAGGTCAGCCACTCCGCGATTTCGTCGGCATAGTAGCTGCCGCGGTCCGCCAGCTCGGAGTCCGGCACGGAGGCCAGGTCGTTGAGCAAGGTGTCGACGGTATCCTGGGAACACTTCTTGTTGGTACCGATCACCCCGCTCGGGCCGCGTTTGATCCAGCCGGCCACATATTCGTTGCGGCTGCCCTCGATGCGGCCGCTGGTGTGCGGGATGGTCCCGGCCTTGTCGTCAAAGGCCAGCCCCGGTATCGGCACGCCGCGGTAGCCGACCGAGCGCACCACCAGCTGCACAGGCAGTTCCTCCCGCGCGCCAGTGTCTTTGGCCACCATCCGGCCGCTGGCGTCGGTGATCAGCTCGTTAAGGCCCAGCACGATGCTTTCCACGTTGCCGTCTCCTTTGATTTCGATTGGAGACGTGAAGAATCGCAACACGATTCGCCGGTTACCGGGCCGGGGGGCGCGGCCGGCGTACTCGCGCAGCACCTTGATGTTGTTCTTGGTGATCTTGCCCGCCGCCGCGGCATCGTCGTCGCTGATGCCGTCCAGGTCGGCCGGATCGATCACCACGTCGACGCCTTCGAGCTCTCCGAGCTCGCGCAGTTCCAGCGTCGTGAACGCGCTCTGCAGTGGGCCGCGGCGGCCGACGAGCAGCACTTCCTCGACGCCGCACGGGCGCAACGACTCCAACGCGTGATCGGCGATATCGGTGAGTGCGAGCACGTCGGGATCGGTCACCAGCATCCGGGCGACGTCGACGGCCACGTTGCCGTTGCCCACCACGACGGCGCGGGCGCATGACAGATCCGGGGCCATCTGCTCGAAGTGCGGGTGCGCGTTGTACCAGCCGACGAAATCGACCGCGGCGACACTGCCGGGCAATTCTTCCCCCAGAATGTTGAGGGCACGGTCGGATTGGGCCCCGACGGCGTAGATCACCGCGTCGTAGCGCTCGGCGAGTTCAGCTGCCGAGACTTGCTCACCGACCTTGATATTGCCGAAGAAGCGGAAACGGGGGTCCTCGGCGGTCTTCTCGAACTGCTGGCTCACCGATTTGATCTTGGGGTGATCGGGTGCGACGCCGGACCGCACCAGCCCCCAGGGCGTCGGCAGCATCTCCAGCATGTCGACCGCGACATCCATCTGGTCGGAGGTGTCGGCGGCTTTCAGCAGTGACGCCGCCGCAAAGAACCCCGATGGACCGGAACCCACGATCGCAACGTGGTATTGACGCACATAGCCTCCCTGTGTGGGTGTCTGTACCTCGTTGGTTGGATGGGTCATGATTCCTATGGTTCTCGTCTCGCACGGATGTGAGTAGAGGTTTCAAGGTTGTGGAGTCACAAGCTATCGTTGTGTCCAGCTCGACAATAGGAAACCCGCATGGCCGATGTTCCGCTGGACGCACAAGAGCGCCTTGCGCTGTGTGAGCTCCTTGACCAGCTTGGCCCTTCCGCTCCGACTCTACTCGACGGCTGGACCACCCATGATCTCGCCGCCCACCTGGTGCTACGAGAGCGCGATCTCGTCGCCGGGCCGTGCATCGTGCTACCTGGTCCTTTCCAACGGTTCGCCGAGCGGCGCAGGACCAAATTGGCGCACAGCAAAGACTTCCGCTGGCTCGTCGCACAGATCCGGTGTGGCCCGCCCGTCGGGCTCTTCCGAATTGGATGGATCCGCGCGATGGCGAATCTCAACGAGTTCTTCGTTCACCACGAAGACGTGCGCAGAGCGAACGGACAAGGGCCCCGTAACCTCACGCCCGCAATGGATGCCGCCTTGTGGCGAAACGTCCGCCGGGGCGGTCACTTCCTGAGTCGACGGCTGCGCGCTTGCGGTCTCGAGATTCGTTGGGCCGGAACCGATGAGCGGGTGACGGTTCGATCGGGCGAACCGACGGCTCGACTGTGCGGTTCGCCGGGTGAACTCCTGCTGTACGTCTTTGGGCGCCAAGCCGCGGCGCAGGTTGACGTGAGTGGACCTCCGCAGGCGGTTGCAGCGGTGCGCCGCACGCACTTCGGCATGTGAGTCGTACCCGGCTTTTGCGGTGTTCACCAGGTAAATTGTGCTTTGATCAATTATGCCGCTCAGCCCTCGCATGCCCGAACTGGCTTCATTCGAAGTCTTTTTGGCGATCGCTGAGACAGGCAGCCTCGGCCGCGCCGCCCGCGAACTCGGGTTGACCCAACAAGCCGTGTCACGGCGGCTCGCGGCGATGGAGGCCCAGATCGGGGTGACGTTGGCCGTCCGGACCACGCGTGGCTCACAACTCACGCCGGCCGGTCTCATCGTCGCCGATTGGGCCGCCCGGTTGCTCGACGTCGCTAACGAGATCGATGCCGGTCTGGGCTCGCTGCGGAAAGAAGGTCGCGAACGCATCAGGGTGGCGGCCAGCCAAACGATTTCCGAACAGCTCATGCCGCACTGGCTGCTTTCCCTGCAGAGCGAGGCGAGGCGACGCGGTGGCAGCGCCCCTCAGGTGATTCTGACCGCCACCAACAGCGATCACGCCATCGCCTCGGTTCGCGACGGCACCGTCGATCTTGGATTTGTCGAAAACCCCGGTCCGCCTAAGGGATTGGGCAGCTGCGTGGTGGGACACGACGAACTGGTGATCGTGGTGCCGTCAGACCACAAGTGGGCTCGACGATCGCGGGTGGTGACCGCTCGCGAACTCGCGCAAACACCGCTGGTTGCCCGCGAACCCCATTCGGGGATACGCGATTCACTGACAGCGGCGCTGCGTGAAGTGCTGGGCGACGACATGCAACAGGCGCCACCGGTACTCGAATTGACCTCGGCTGCGGCGATGCGCGCCGCCGTCCTCGCCGGTGCGGGACCGGCGGCCATGAGCCAGCTGGCGGTGGCCGACGACCTCGCGATCGGGCGGCTACGCGCCATCACGATCCCCAAGTTGGACTTACGGCGCCAGTTCCGCGCCATCTGGGTCGGTGGGCGCACCCCGCCCGCCGGGGCGATACGAGATCTGCTGAGCCACATCAGCAGTCGCGTCGTACCGTCCGAATAGGACCACTAGGCTGCGGCGTCGTCGGCCAGCGCCTCGTCGTAGCGGTCCAAAACGGTCTCGGCCACCAGCCGGTGTGCGCCGAGCGGCTGCGCCATCGGAATGCCGTTGTCCCGCGCGTAGGTCCATACGCCATCGGTGATGCGTCCCGGTGCCAGAAACCACGGCACAATGACGAGCCGGCGGGCGCCGCGGCGCCGCAACTGGCCGGCGGCTTTGGCCACCGACCGCTCGGGTCGGGTGGCGAAGGCCATCGTGGCCCCGGCCCACCGAGTGCCCGCGGCCAGCCTGGATGCCACCTGAGCGGTGCGCGCGTTCGCTGCGGTGTTCGACGAGCCGATCGCCACCACCAGCACCCCGAGTTCGTCGTCGAGCGGGGACACCTCGAGTTCGGCGAGACGTTCGCCCAGCACCGACACCAGCCGAGGGTCTTCACCGAGGACGTCGGCCTGTCGTATCCCGTGCGCACCGGCGCGCGCGATCTGCTTGGGGATGTCGAGGCGGGCGTGGTAGGCGCTGGCGAGGAGCAGCGGGATGACCACCGCGTGGCGGCTGTCCGGCAGTTCGCCGAGCACGTCGACGAAGTTCGGCGCATTCAGTTCCAGGAACGCCGGCCGCACGTCCAGGTCCGGCCGCATACGCATCAGCCGGTTCGCTACGGCCTGCGCGTTAGCGGCCGATCGTGGATCTCTGCTGCCGTGCGCGGTGAGTACGAGCGTGCTCATGAGGCATGCAGCCCGCATTCGGTCTTTTTCCGGCCCTGCCAGCGCCCGCTGCGCGGGTCGGCGCCCTCAACCGGCTTGGCGGTGCACGGGGCGCAGCCAATGGACGGGTAGCCCTCGTCAACGAGCGGGTTGACCAGCACGTTGTTTTTCTCGATGTAGTCCTGCACGTCGTCGTCGGACCAGGCCGCTACCGGGTTGATTTTCACCAGTTTGAACGCCTCGTCGAAGCTGATCAGTGGGGCGTTGGCGCGGGTGGGCGCCTCCACCCGGCGCAGCCCGGTGACCCAGGCCGCGTATCCACTCAGCGCTTTGCGCAGGGGGATGACTTTGCGTAGCCGGCAGCATTCGTTGGGTTCGCGGGCGAACAGGTCCTTGCCCAGCAGCTTGTCCTGCTCTGCCACGGTGTGCTCGGGGGTGACGTTGAGCAGGTGGATGTCGTAGACGGAGTCGACCGCGTCGCGGGTGCCGAGGGTTTCGGCGAAGTGGTAGCCGGTGTCCAGGAAGAGCACCGGTACGCCCGGGCGTATGTCCGACGCCAGCGAAACCATCACCGCGTCTTGCATGTTGCAGGCCACCACCCACTTGCAGTTGGCCCATCCGCGGGGCCCGTCGACGCCGCCGAAGTGCTCGTCGGTCCAGCGCAATATGTCGGTGGCGCCGGCGCCCTCCATCTCGGCCGCGCCGCGCTCGGCCAGCGCCCGCAGCTGTTCCTCGGTGAAGTTGGTCACCACTTCGCTCATCTCGTCGTCCTCAACTCGTAACGTCAGCGCTCATCTTTTGGTGGTGTGGGGCGCCCCTATCGCAAGTCGTCCTCCTCGGCCCGCAGCGCCCAATTCGCGAACCGTTCGCCGTTCTGGCGCTGCTTGAGGAAGTTGCGCGTCACCCGGTCGATGTAGTCGCCGAGTTCGTCGCTGGTGACCTTGTGCTGGCGCAGTTTCCGGCCGAAGCCGCTTTCCTCGCCCAAGCCGCCGCCGAGGTGGACCTGGAAGCCTTCGACGGAATTGCCCTCGCCGTCGTCGATCCACTGGCCCTTGAACCCGATGTCGGCGACCTGAATTCGGGCGCACGAGTTCGGACATCCGTTGATATGGACGGTGATCGGCACGTCGAGCCCGGAGTTGACGTCCGCCAGGCGTTGTTCCAGCTCGGGAACCAAAGTCTGTGCCCGCACACGGGTTTCGGCGAAGGACAGCTTGCAGAACTCAATACCGGTGCAGGCCATCATGTTCTTGCGCCACGAGGAGGGTCGCGACGGCAAGCCCAGCGCGTCCAGGCCGGCGACCAGCTCGTCGACCTTGTCGTCGGGCACATCGAGGATGACCAGCTTCTGGAACGGGGTGAACCGGGCCCGGTCCGAACCGACCTTCTCCATCAAATCGGCCACCGCCGAGAGGGTGGTGCCCGACACGCGTCCGGTGATGGGAGCGACCCCGACGGCGTTGAGCCCGTTTTTGATTTTCTGCACGCCGACGTGGTCGATGGGGTGTTTGGCCGGCTCGGGCGCCGGGCCGTCGATCATCTTGCGCTTGAGGTACTCGGTTTCCATGACCTCCCGGAATTTTTCGACGCCCCAGTCCTTGACCAGGAACTTGATCCGGGCCTTGGCGCGCAGCCGCCGGTAGCCGTAGTCGCGGAACACCTGGGTGACCGCTTCCCAGACGTCGGGCACCTCGTCCAGCGGAACCCACACGCCGACCCGCTGGGCCATCATCGGGTTGGTCGACAAGCCGCCGCCCACCCACAGGTCCATGCCCGGCCCATGCTCGGGGTGGTTGACGCCGATGAAGGCGACGTCGTGGGTTTCGTGGGAGACGTCCTGCAGACCCGAGATCGCGGTCTTGTACTTGCGGGGCAGGTTCGCATAGTCGGGGTTCATCATGAAGCGCCGCAGGATCTCGTCGATCGCGGGCGAGGGGTCGAGCACCTCGTCGAGCGAGTCACCGGCCAGCGGTGAACCGTGGATGCCGCGGGGGCAGTCACCGCAGGCCTCGGTGGTCGTCAAGCCAACGGATTCCAGCCGGCGCCAGATCTCGGGGACGTCCTCGATTTTGATCCAGTGGAATTGCACGTTCTCCCGGTCGCCGATGTCGGCCGTGTCGCGGGCGAATTCGGTCGAGACCTGACCCATGGTGCGCAGCGTGTGCGCCGACATCGGCTTGCCATCGGAGCGCACACGCATCATGAAGTACTTGGCCTCGATGGTGTCGATGTTCTCGTCACCGGTCCAGCTGCCGTCGTAGCCCTGCTCGCGCTGGGTGTAGAGACCCATCCAGCGGAAGCGCCCCCGCAGATCGTTCTTGGCGATGCTGTCGAAGCCCTCTTTGGCGTAAACGTTGAGGATCCGGTCCCGCACATTCAGCGGTGCATCGTCGTGCTTGAACTGCTCAGCGTCATTGAGCGGTTCGCGATCTCCCAGCGCCCACTGCCCCTCACTGCGAGTCTTGGCAGGACGTGCTGTGGTCATGTGGCGTTCTCCTTCATTGCTGGCCTGGAATGCCGGCATGCGCCACGCGCATCACCGGTGATTCGCTCGCGGGGCGGCACTGCCCCAAACGGCCAAGGCTGGGCTGCGACATCGACGATGATGTTCATCAGTAGGTTGTACCCGTAGGCACGCCGTTGGACCCACGGGTCACGATTTTGATGCTCCTCCAACCATGATGACATCGGTAGAGGTCCGTAGGTTGTGAGGACACAACGTTTGGTTGTGTGAGCGGCTTCACGTTTGGGCTCGGTTCGGGCGGGGCTGATCGCGTTGTAGCCCAGCGTAATTGATTGAATGAGGTTGGTAATCCTGGCTTGTTTACTAACCTTAGTACGCATAGCGAATACTTGGAAAACATTGCAGACCAAGCGATCTCGATCTTATTGATCCCCCGAGGTGGGCCACCAGATCGCACGTGGGTGGCCGATTCTGTTTCCGGGCGGGCGGGCCCCCGACATGGCGCGGTCGTGGCGCGGTGACCGATTCCCAGTAGTCTGGCCGTTGTCGACACGGGCGCAGGCCCTGGCTGAAAGGTTCGTATGACTGCCGACACTGTCCATGATGTGATCGTTATTGGTTCGGGTCCGGCCGGGTATACCGCGGCGTTGTATGCGGCGCGGGCGCAGTTGGCGCCGCTGGTCTTTGAGGGTACGTCGTTTGGTGGGGCGTTGATGACGACCACCGAGGTGGAGAATTATCCGGGTTTTCGGGACGGGATCACCGGCCCGGAGTTGATGGATCAGATGCGGGAGCAGGCGCTGCGGTTTGGTGCTGATTTGCGGATGGACGATGTCGAGTCGGTGTCGTTGGGCGGGCCGGTCAAGTCGGTGGTGACCGCTGAGGGGGTGACGTATCGGGCGCGGGCGGTCATTTTGGCGATGGGGGCCGCGGCGCGGTATTTGCAGGTGCCCGGTGAGCAGGAGTTGCTGGGCCGTGGGGTCAGTGCGTGTGCCACTTGTGACGGGTTTTTCTTCCGGGATCAAGACATCGCGGTGATCGGTGGGGGGGACTCGGCGATGGAGGAGGCCACGTTTTTGACCCGGTTTGCCCGCAGTGTGACCCTGGTGCATCGTCGCGAGGAGTTCCGGGCGTCGAAGATCATGCTGGAGCGGGCCCGCAACAACGACAAGATCACCTTTGTCACCAACCACACCGTGGTCGCGGTGGAGGGGGCCGAGACGGTGACGGGGTTGCGGTTGCATGACACCGTCACCGGGGCGCAGACCACGTTGGGGGTGACCGGGGTGTTCGTGGCGATCGGTCACGAGCCGCGGTCGCAGTTGGTGCGCGACGTGCTCGAGGTCGACCCCGACGGCTACGTGCTGGTCCAGGGACGGACCACGGCCACCTCGCTCGACGGGGTATTCGCCGCCGGTGACCTGGTGGACCGCACCTACCGCCAGGCCGTCACCGCCGCAGGCAGCGGGTGCGCCGCGGCCATCGACGCCGAACGGTGGCTGGCCGAACACGTGGAGTCCAGCGCGGCCGCACAGGGCGATGCAACCGAATTTCCCGACAGCACGTTGACCGGCGCATCCCAGTGACTGGCGCGGGGAACTTCGGCGTTTCCTAGACGTTCCTTTGCCGCGCAGGCGCATGCCCGGGAAAATGCTTGTACCGGTTGGCTTTTCGGTGGCGTCCAGTCGCTCGAGAGAGGCAGTGGCTCGACCAAGTTCGGCTCCGTCGTCGAGATCGCTGAGGTCCTGGGTAAGCACATCGACGTGTGCACGACGTCTGAATGACCGGGCCCGGCGGTGTCGACCTATGACGTCGCGACGTGCTGAAGTGCTTCGGAGAGGACCTCGGTGACGACTTCCGGTTGGGTGATCAATGGCGCGTGGTCAACCGGGTAGGAGCGGGTGTGGGCGTGCATCCGGTCGGCCATGAACTTTTGGGTGGCGGGGTTGATCATCCGGTCTTCTTCGGCGATGAGGCACCAGGTAGGGAGGTCTTTCCAACCGGGTCTCGGTACCGCCTTCTGGATACATGGCACGGCGATGGGTCGCTGGACCGCGGCGAGCAGGGCATGTTCTTCGGCGGTCGCGTGCTGCGCGAAGGCAGCGCCAAAGGCGTTGGTGGGCAGCCAGATCCAGCCCTCCTGGTCGGGCGTGAGTTCGGGTGCCTGCGGGTGGGGGGGATTGCGGTAGAAAACGTCGGCGACGGTTTCGCCCTCGTCGGGCGCCAACGCGGCCACATAGACCAATGCCTGGACGCGCGAGTGACTGGTCGCGCCGATGACGCCGCCGGCGTAGGCGTGGCCGGCCAGCACGACCGGCCCTTCGGTTCGGTCGATGGCCCGGATGACCGCGTTCACGTCATCGTCGAGTGAGGTCAGCGGGATGGGCGCGGCGGTGACGGCGACCCCGGCCCGGTGCAGAGCGGCGATGACTCGGCTCCAGCTCGACCCGTCGGCCCATGCTCCATGGACCAGAACGACGGTGGGGGTGGTCGGGCTCAGGAAAGGCGGCCTTTCGGTATGGGGTCGGATGTCGAAGGCGCCAGCTGGCGTCTGGATGTCGTGGCGGACAAGGCATTTCACGGAGCGCCGCGTCCACAATCAAAATGGGATATTTATCCCAAAAGTCTGGCACATTGCCAGCGTGGGGTCAATGTTTGTGCCCGGGCGAAAACGCATCTCGTGGCGGGATCGGCGGCGTAGCATCAGCTCACCCTTAAGCACTCCGTGAGCTGGCAAAGACATGAACGACACCCACACCGACTCGGCCGACGTCGACAAATGGGACCGCGGTCTGACCGAGCACGTCATCGCGCTAACCCGGCCGATCGTCAAGCGCTATTTCCGTTCCGAGGTGCGGGGCCTGGACAACATCCCACCTGGACCGTCGCTGGTGGTGGCGAACCACTCTGGCGGCATGCTCACGTTTGACCTGTCGGTGTTCGCCGTCGACTACTACGACACGTACGGCTACGACCGCCCGCTCTACGCGCTTGGCTTCGACACCATCTTTGCCGGACCGGCCGCCGACTTTTTCCGGCGCACCGGGGTGATCCGAGCGACGCGCGATAACGCCGCCAAGGCGTTGGCCGCCGGTGCCGTCGTGCTGGTCTTCCCGGGCGGGGACTTCGACGTCTACCGGCCGACTCTGCAAGAGAACGTCATCAACTTCGGCGGCCGGACCGGCTACATCACCACGGCCATGGAGGCCAATGTTCCGATCGTTCCCGCCGTCTCCATCGGCGGGCAGGAAAGCCAGTTCTTCCTGACCCGCGGCAGACGGCTGTCGCGGTTGCTTCAGCTCACCAAGCTGGAGCGCAAGCTGTTCCGGACGAATATCCTGCCGATCACATTCGGGTTCCCGTTCGGGCTCAGTGTCCTCGCGCCGGTCAACATGCCGCTGCCCACCAAGATCGTCACCGAGGTGTTGCCGCCAATCGACATCGCCAAATTCGGTGATGCTCCCGACGTCAAAAGACTCGATGCGCACGTGCGCTGGGTGATGCAAAAGGGCCTCAAGGCTCTGGCCGCCCAGCGCCGCTTCCCGATCATCGGCTGACGGCGCCGGCTGCCGGCCGCCTCAGCGGTTGCGTCGAATCCGGGAGGGGTCGACCAGCCCCGACTGCACCAGCGCGTCGTCGATGAATCGCTGCACCGGCCGCGAGCGGAAGAAGCCGGTGTGGCCGCCCGGGTACCAGTGGGTCTCGGGTTTGCCCCAGTGCTCCCAGACTCGGGTGATCTGCTCGCGTGGGTGCACCAACCGGTCGGCGATGCCGGCGTAGATGAAGCGGCCCTGGATCGGGACGCGCGGGGTCAGCGCCAGCGGCGAGATCATCCGGCCGATCGGCCTGGCCGAACTCATGGTGCGACGCAGGGGAGTGTGGCCGCTGAGGCCGGCATGCCGGCCGACCAGCCCGACCAGATCGACGGCCGGCACGCCGAGAATTGCGCAGGTCAGGCTGTCGTCGAGGCTGGCGACCAGCGACGAAATCAAGCCGCCGAGGGAGATGCCGTTGAGCCCGATCATGGCGTCGGGCTGCTGTGCGCGGATCCAGGACAGCAGGCGCCGGATATCCCACACCGCCTGCGCGGTGCCGTGGACGTCGTTGAGCACGTCGCCGCTGGGGAACGCGACGCCCTTCGGCAGGTTGCGCCCCCGCGGGCCGTGCATGGGCAGGACGGGCAGCACGACATTCAGATCGAGATCCCGATACAGATGCCAGGCGTGAAACAGCATGGGGTCGAGCCCGGCGCGTCCCATCTCGGCGCCGTGGATGCAGACCAGCCATGGTCGCGGCCGGCGGTGCCGCAACATCAACGCGTACTCGCGGTTGTTGGCGGTATAGCTCAGCCACCGCTCCCGGCCGGGTTCGCCCGGGTGCGGCTCATAGTCGCTGTCGAAGACGATGCGCTCGTAGCTGCGGCCCAGCGTGTTCACCGGCCTGACGGTGACGTCGGTCAGCGGCGGGGGCGCGGCGAAGAACCCCTCAGGGTTGTCGATCCAGCCCTGCTGTCCGTAGAAGTCAAGTGCCGCAGCCACTTCGCGATCGATCCGGTCGAGCGCTGTCGCATCGGGCATAGAGCGCAGCATGCTGAAGCCAGCCAGCAGGATTTCGTCACGGAACGCCTGCGCCGCAAGGGCGATGGTGGGCCGTGCGACCGGAAGCTCGCCGGGCTCACGATCCAGATAGCTGCCCCAGGAGCGCGCGTAGAAGCCGCCGGTTCGGGTGAACGGCCCGAGCGCCCGCAACAGGGGATTCGTACTGCCGCGGGGGCGATCGGGCATCTATGCCTCTCCTGCCGTGAACAGGACATCGGGGTTGAGGATGTTCGCCGGGTCGAAGCTTTGTTTGATGCGGCGCATGAGGTCGATCTTGACCGGGTCTTCGAGCTTGAGGAAGTACGGGGTTTTGGCTCGGCCCAGGCCGTGTTCGCCAGAGATCGCGCCACCCAATTCCATTGCCAGCGCGAAGATGTCGGTCAGCAGCTTCCTCTTTTTCGCCGGATCCTGGCAAAAGATGGCCAGGTGCACATTGCCGTCGCCGGCGTGCCCGCAGCCGGCCGCGCCACCGCCCGCGGCTGCCGCCAGTTCGCGTGCGCCGGCCAGGAATTTCGGCATTGCGCTGCGCGGCACCACGGTGTCGATGATGTCGTCCGCCCCGATCGCCTTGGCCGTCCAAAACGCTTTCTCGCGCGCCTCGATTAGCTTGCGTGCGGCGCCTCCTTCGAGCACGTAGACGTCGACGGCGCCAAGTTCGGCGATCAGCTCGCCGGCTTTCTCGACATCTTCGTCCAGTCGTTCCGCGGTGCGGTTCTCAAGGGCCACAACGAGATACGCCTGGCAGCTGTCGCGGACCGCGTCGGGAATACCCAGCTCCAGATTCTGGGTGTGGATGAGCCCGGCCATCGTCAAGTTGTCGATGTATTCCAGGATGTAGGGTCCGAGACCGCTGGCGACGATTTTCGGCACCGCGGCCATGACTTGGTCGAAGTCGGCGAACGGGGCGAGCACGGTGGCGCTGTGGTCGAGGCGCGGATGCAGCTTGACGATCACCTCGGTGGCCAGGGCCAGGGTGCCTTCGGAGCCGACGATGAGCTGGGTCAGGTCGTAGCCGGTGGACACCTTGGCGATCTTGCCGCCGGTTCGGATGATCTCGCCGGTGGGTAACACCGCCTGCAACCCGAGCACGTTGTGGCGGGCGATCCCGTACTTGACCGCGCGCATCCCGCCGGCGTTAGTGCCGACGTTGCCGCCGACGCTGCAGGACAGCTCACCCGGGTGCACCATGTACCGCAGCCCGGCATCGACGGTCGCGGCGTCCAGGTCGGTCAGTGTCACCCCCGGTTGGACGACCGCGACCTGGTTGCTGGTATCGACCTCCAGGACCGCGTTCATCCGCTCGAAGGAGATCACCAGCCCGTCCTCGCGCGGAATCGCCGCGCCCGACAAGCCGGTCCCGGACCCGCGGGCCGTCACCGGCACTTGATGGTCCGAGGCGGTTTTCAGCAGCTCCGCGACTTCTTCGGCGGTGGCCGGCTTGGCGAGGTACGCCGGCTTGTGCGGCGGCGCGTGCAGCTCCTCGTCGTGCCAGTAGTCCTCGGGGATGGCGTCGCCCGTCAGCACGTTGTGGGTCCCGACGATTTCCGCAAGCCGCGCCGTGATGTCGCTCATGAAGGCACTGTAGGACCTAGCGGCTCACCACGGAGGCGACGTCCCCAAGCTCACTCCGGGGGTGAAGGAGACCGGCAGCTTGCCCAGCCCGGTCATGCTGGGGTTGCCCAGGTATTGATCGACGCCGTCAAGGTCCACCTGGTAGTCGGGGATGCGGTCGAGCACCGCCCTGACCATCACCTCAGCCATCAGCCGCGCCAGGTGCGATCCGATGCAGCGATGCGGCCCGAGCCCGAAGGCGAGGTGGCGGTTGGGTGCGCGGTCCAGAACGATCTCGCCGGCCCGGTCGAACTCGTGCTCGTCGTGGTTGGCGGACAGCCAGCTGATGACGGCGCGGTCGTTGCGCCGTAGCTGTTGGCCGCCGACTGTCACGTCACGGGTCACCGTGCGGCTCAGTTGCTGGTTGACCGAGAAGTAGCGCAGGAACTCGTCGGTGGCGGTGCGGTACAGCTCCGGGTGGTCGATGAGCTGTTGGCGCAGCTCCGGGTGGGTACCCAGGTGCAGCAGGGTCAGCGCGGTGTGGGAGGTGGTGGTGTCCACGCCGCCGGCGATGAGGTTCCACAGGATGTTGAGCAACTGTTCGTCGGTGAGGCGCTTGCCGTCGAATTCGAACTGAATGAGGAAGCTGGTCAGGTCGTCGCGGGCCTCGGCTCGCCTGGTGGCCGCGAACTCGAGGACGTCCTGCATCATCGCGGGGACTGCGGCGATGGCGTGGGTGTACTCGGGGCTGTCCTGGGGCAGGGCCATGACGGAGTGGAAGAGGTTGGCGTAGAGCTGCCAGTTGTCGTAGGGCAGGCCCATCAGCTTCATGGTGAGGATGGCCGGAACCGGGCTGGCGTAGTCGAGCACCAGGTCCAGCTGCCCGTCTGTTATGTGCTGGTCGAGGAACCGGTGCGCCTGTTGCTCCATGAACGGCTTTAGTTTCTGGACGGCTCCGGGTGAGAAGAACGGGGCCAGGGCATGCCGTAGGGCCTGGTGGTAGGGGCCGTCGATTTCGCCGATGCCCAGGGCCGGCTGGCCTTCGGGTCGGGGGACGCCCATCTCGCCCTGGTAGTCGATGCCGTCGGCGGCGTTGGGCTCGTATTTATGGGCGAAGGTGTCGCCGTCGCGGGCGGCCCGGCTGACGGCGTCATAGCTGCTGAGGAACCAGAATCCGCCGTAGTTCTCATTCCACGCCACTGGGCAGCGTTGTCGCAGGTCGGCGTTGACGGCCAGTTCGTTGAGGTTGAATGCGTCGGAATGATGGTCGAAGTCGACGATTGCCTCTGGGCTGACATCGGGGCGTGTGACCATCGAAAAGCCCTTCCACACAACGAGATCTGGTCTTTGTAGCGGGCGGTGGCCGCTTATTGAACAATCTTTGTATTATTACGCATTTGAAGAGGCGGAGGTAGCGTCATCGAGAATTGGGTGGCAGGAGCCACGATCGGTGATCCCGATTGTGCCCGATCTTGCCCGCATGAACACGGGGCGCCAGATTCACGGGCTGATGCACCGCAAAATCGTTACGGAAGGGTGTAATGACTAGTCACCGAACGGTTTTCAACCATGTCGGACTGTGTGTTGCGGATCGCGAGCGGTCACGCCGCTTTTACGAAGGTCTGCTTGGCTTCCAGTTCTGGTGGGAAATCGACCCGCCCGACGATCGCACCGCCCAGCTTGTGCAGCTTCCCGAGCCGCTCGGCGTGCACGCGACCTACTTGGTTCGGGACGGCTTCGTGCTCGAACTCATCGACTACTCCAAGCGTCGAGTTCACGCCGGGTCGGAGCGCGTCATGGATCAGCTGGGGCTGACGCATATCTCGTTTTCGGTGTCTGATCTCGCTGGCGTGCTGGAGAAGGTGGCGGAGTTCGGGGGAGCGGTGGTCGACGAGACGGTGACTGACGGGTCGGCAATGATCCGGGATCCGGACGGGCAGTTGTTGGAGCTGCTTTCGGAGGGGTGGTTGTCGGTGTTGCCGCCTCGGCCGTAGTGCAGTTGCCAGGCCGACTGGACATGTAGTCGGCGTCGCATCACGGCTGGCGCGGACGCGATCAGCGCTATGTTGTCGGTGCCGGATGAGATCGTGTCGCTCATGGAGACGGTGACGCGATGAACGGGAAATACGCGGGCCACGACCGTGCGTGGTCGTCGGTCCTGATCTCGCACGCAGTCACGCTCTGGCGAACGAAGCGAAATAGAAGAACACGGTGGGAGGCTGCGATGGTTGCGTTGAAGGTGATGAGTGCGGCGATGCTAGCAGGTGCCGCGCTGGGCGTCCTGGCTGCGGCCCCTGCGCACGCCGATCCCCCGTGCGCGTATGTCAACACCTGCTAGTGTCGTACGCCAGGAATTATATGAATAAATGGTAGGCTCTGTGGGTGGCGCGCAAGGGTCGGCCGGTGGCCGAGTTGGTATTGACCGATGACGAGCGTGACACGTTGCAGCGGTGGGCGCGGCGAGCGAAGTCGGCGCAAGCCCTGGCGCAGCGATGCCGGATCGTATTGGGCTGCGCGGCAGGCAAACCCAACAAGGAAGTTGCCGCCGAGCTGGGCGTGTCACAGCAGATGGTGTGCAAGTGGCGGCAGCGGTTTTTGGTGGATCGGTTGGACGGGCTGGCCGATGAGCCTCGCCCTGGCGGGCCACGCACGATCAGTGACGCCCAGGTCGAGGACGTGATTGTGGCGACGTTGGAGCGCCAGCCGGCCGACGCCACGCACTGGTCGCGGGCGTCGATGGCCAAAGAGTCTGGGTTATCGAAATCGACGGTGGGCCGAATCTGGAAGGCCTTTGGGCTCAAACCACACCTGGTGGACACGTTCAAGATCAGCAACGACCCGCAGTTCATCGATAAGGTTCGCGACGTCGTCGGGCTCTATCTGGATCCCCCCGAGAAGGCGCTGGTGCTCTGTGTGGATGAGAAATCCCAGATCCAGGCCCTGGACCGCTCGGCGCCGGTGCTGCCGATGATGCCCGGGCTGCCCGAACGGCGCACCCATGACTACCTGCGCCACGGCATCACCTCGCTGTTCGCCGCCCTGGATGTGGCCAGCGGCCAGGTCTACGGATCGATCCACCGCCGTCACCGCGCCGCCGAATTCAAGAAGTTTCTAGCCAAGCTGGACAGCCAGATCCCCGCCGAATTGGATGTGCACTTGATCTGCGACAACCTCGCTACCCACAAGACAGCCATGATCACCGCATGGCTTGTCGCCCATCCGCGTTTCCACATGCACTTCACCCCGACCTACTCGTCATGGCTTAACCAAGTAGAGCGCTGGTTCGCGCTGCTGACCGACAAGAAGCTTCGGCGCGGCACCCACCGCTCAATCCAGGCTCTGGAAAAAGACATTCGTGACTGGATCACAACCTGGAACGAAAACCCCAAACCCTTTACCTGGACCAAGACCGCCGATGAAATTCTTGAACGCCTCGCCTCATATATTCAACGAATTCCCGGCGCAGCACACTAGTACATGCCGAACCCCTACAACGATGGGCCGCTAATGCCGACGTGGGACACCCCCAGGACCTATGGCGGCTGGACGACTCTTCCGGTGATGTGCGACCCGGTCACGTATAGATGCCAGCAGTACATTCCGACACCGTGACCGCGAGGAGCCCGTTGGTTCCGCAGGTTTCCAGGCGATCGGATGGATACCCTGGCCAAGCTTTTTGGTCCGGGGGCTTTTCTGCGGGGCTCACTTTCTAAACGTTTCGAATGCCTACGGTCGCGCTACGCTCGTAGCGTGTCTGAAGTGGCGTCTCGTGAGCTGCGCAACGATACGGCGGGGGTGCTTCGGCGCGTGCGGGACGGGGAGGACGTCACCATCACCGTCAACGGCCGACCCGTCGCGGTTCTCACCGCGGTTCGCTCCCGGCGCCGGCGCTGGCTGAGCAAAACAGAGTTGCTGTCGCGATTGCGTCGCGCTCAAGCCGATCCCGGGTTACGCGAGGACCTCGCGACGCTCGCAGGCGATACGACCGAGGACCTCGGACCGATTCGATGAGCACAACGCGGGCCCCGGAGTGCTCCACACCTCGGTGTTCGTCGCGACCGAAAGCGGTCGGCACGTCGACGAGGAGTTGATCCCCGACGAGGTTGCCTCCAGGGTCGTCACCGTCGCCGAACTTCACGCCGGCGTGCTAGCCGCGGCGACTTCCGACATCAGGGCGCAACGCCTCGCGACACTGGAATCCGTTGCGGACATCGAAACGCTGCCAGTCGATGATGAAGCGGCCCGGATGTGGGCGCGGCTGCGGATTTATCTCGCCGAGACCGGTCGGCGGATGCGGGTCAACGATCTGTGGATTGCGGCCATCGCGGCATCGCGGGCACTGCCCGTTGTCACCCGGGACGACGATTTCGCCGCCCTCGATGGCGCCGCCAACCTGACGGTCATTCGGGTCTGACGAGCATCCCTTGGGTGTAGGTCGTTAGCTCAGGCCGACGTACTCGCGCCGGGAGGGATCGGTCCGCTCACCTGTGCGAGCGAGCCCGATGGCATCACGTGCACCGACTCCCGCCTCGGCCATTTCTTCCGTTTTCCGCGCGAGTCCTACGAGCTGAACTGACCACCGACGCACCGTGGTTGCGATGTAAACGAAAATGCCGGCAGATCGGCACGGGGTCTCGGCGTCCAATCACCGCTCGTCCAACGCGGATTGGACGCCCGCATGCTCAAAGCCGTTGCCTTTCCAGAGCATCGGCGCGCGCAGGTCGATCGCCAGCGCATAAGAGAGGCAATCCCCGAAGTTCAACCCGGCCCGGTGGCCGCTGCCTTTGCCGAAATCGGCGTAGGCCTGGCGGGCCAGGCGGGCCTGGCGCTCGGTCACCGGCTCGACCACGAACTCGGCTTCTTCGATGAGTTCGTCAAGCGCTCTGCGAATGATCGGGTCACGCTGGGAGCCCAGGACGATCCCGCATTCGAGGTAGCTGGCCGCGGACAGCCTTCGTGCGCCGGCGGCGGCGATGGCCTGGGCGTGAGACGGGGGCGTCGTCCTCCTCCTTGAGAATCACGATGATTGCCGACGTGTCCACGATCACGCCGGCAGCCCTCGCTCGTCGTAGAGCAGCGCGCCGTGGTCCAGCCGCTTGGTCTCTGGGCTCATCCGGCTGGCGGTCTTGTGGCCGATCGCCAGGAGCCGGGTCGCGAGATCATCCCTCTGCAGTCGGGCCAGACGCTCGTTCACCGCGGTCGCCACAGCCTGAGCCTGGGACTCACCCGTGATTTTCGCGATCTGCTTGACCGCTTCGTGGACCGACTGATCTTTAATGTTCAAAGCCATGTGGGTACCTTTCTACCCTGATGGTGGCACCAGTGTTCCACTCACTCGTCGTGGTTCCAGAACTCGGCGAGCATGTCGGCGTGAGGGAGCAGGGATCGGGCCGCGGCGCCGACGGTCCATGCGTGCCGGTCGGTGTCGTCGATCAGGTCGAGTCCGCGCATGACCGGGGATTGCTGGGCGATCGCGATCTGCACATCACGTTCGGTGACGGGTTGCCCGCCGCGCTGCCAGGCGTGCCCGAGCAGCTGATGAACCCGCCTCGCGAGCTGTAGGCGGTTGATGGGGCCGTGCGCGGCGAGTACGCCGATTGTCAGTTCGGTGATCTCGGTGGCAAAGGTGTTGGGGCTGAACGCCGACCTGAGTCGGCGGACCACGGCGAGATCGTCGCCGGCTGCGCGGGTGGGGGTGAGCACGTCGTGGCGCAGTCGCAGCAGCCCCACGCGGCGCAGTAGCTCGTGCAGCGCTCCCAGGGGCGGCAGGTCATCCTCGGTGGCGGCGGGCCGACCAAGCAGGTGCCAGTGTGGGCGGTGCTGTTGCATGCTGCGCACCACCGTCCTTGGCAGCCGCCCGCCCGGGGTGAGCCGGACCCCGTCGGCGGCGAGTTCGAGCAGTAGCCGCACACTTTCGGGCACCTCACCGACTACCCGGCGCACCCGCTGGTCGGTGGCGGCCCGGTCGAACGGACGCAACCGGTTGCCGACCCAGCCGCGCATGTGCTCGTGCTCAGGGTGCGCCGGGTCGGCGAGTACGTCGAGCAGTTCGGCGTAACCGCCGGGCCCGCCGCAGTCTTCGGGCGGGCAGGCGCCGTACCCATCCACGCAGCCCGGCTCTGGGCCACCGGGTCCGAGTACCTCGACGTCGTGGGTCCAGCCGTCGCCGAAGTCGTAGAGGTACTCGAACCCGGCGCCGAGGTCGGCAAGCAGTGCGCCCGTCTCATCACGCTGATCCTCCGGCCATACCTCCTCGCCGGGAATCTCCATCCCGTAGGTCGCATCCGACGTGACGAACTGGTGCAGGTGCGAGTCGGTCCACCCGATCGCGGCCTGCAGCAACTCGTGCAGCTCCGCCAGCGTCGCCGACGCGGGCACATCGATCACCCGGGCTAGCGCTGGCTCGACATCGCACAGCACCACCCGCAAGCGAGTGGTCTTCACCGCTGTGGTTCCGCGTCGACGAGCGACGGTGCGGCGCAACACTTCTTGTACTTGCGCCCCGACCCGCACCAGCACGGCTGGTTGCGGCCCGGCGGCCAGGAAACCACACCCGGCTCGGCGTTCGCTGCCAGGTGCGCCGCATAGGTGGCCCGGGCCTCCGAATCAGGTTGCTGTCCTTGTTCGGCGCACCACGCGGTAAACGGCGCCACCCGCACCGGTGCGATCGCCAGCCCGGGTAGGCCCGCCTGCGAGAGCTCGACGAGCCGTTGCTGCATCGCGCGGCAGTACAGACGGTGCGGCAGCGGTCCATCCGGGCCGGCTACCAGCTCACCGGCGGCCAGCTCCGCCCACAACGTCACCGCCTGCTCGTAGTCGCCGGCCGGCAGCCATGCTAACGCCACCGTGTTGACCGGACCGGGTGCCGCACCATTGGTGGGTTCCGGCGCAGGCTCCTCCGCGCACGGGGACCGGGCTTGCTGGTTCTCGCGCAGAAACCCGGCAGCCTGCTCCTGCAGCGCGTCGGCGGGCCGGTCCAGGCTGTCCAGGCTCTGCTGGCGCAGATCGGTGAGCTGGTCGACCAGCCGCTCAGGATCCGCGGTGCGTAGCGCCAGTCGCAGGCCATCGGTCAACCAACCCAGCGCCGCCTCATGGTCGCCGGCATTGGCGTATTCGAGCCCGGCGTTGTTGTACAGCCACACATCGTCGGGCGTGTCTGCGAGCACCACCGCCCAGATCGGTTCCGCCTCAGCGATTCGGCCCGCGCGCATCAGGATCTCCGCTCGCAGACACCGCGGATCGGGCTGCATGGCGAGCCCGGCGTCGACGGCCGCGTCCGCTGCGGCCAGCGCGTCCTCGCACCGGCCCAGCGTCTCGTATTCCGTGGCCAACTCGAAATACAGGTCGGCCAGGTCAAGCACCTCAGCGGCCTCCGGATCGGCGCCGCACGTCTGCACCGCTCGCTCCAGCACTGCCGCATACCTGGCCGAATCCCTCGGGCGCGCGGTGGCTGCCGCGTACAACTCCCGCTCCAGCCGATCCACCAGACTTGTCATGCCCCGCATCCTCTCGCACCGCTACGACATGCACCAGCGTGACGCGCGCCAAGGATCGGATTGCGGTCAGCCGCATGGCGCTTCGTTAACGGAGCAACTGGCGACATCGGTTGGTGCGGCGTAGCCGCCCATGGAAACTGCAGCTCCGCCGACCTAGTGGTCCGTCTGCGTTTTGATCTCGTGGAGGGTGGTGCGGCCGCGTTGAACTTTGGTGATGATGTCCTCGGCGGTGGCTTTCCAGATGAATGGCTTGGGATTGTCGTTCCAGTGTTCTGCCCAGGTGGTGATTGCGGCGGTGAGGTCGGCGACGCTGCTGAATGCGCCGCGGCGCAGGCGTTTGTCGGTGAGTTCTTTGAACCAGCGTTCGATCAGGTTCAGCCAGGAACTCGAGGTCGGGGTGTAGTGCAGGTGCCAGCGGCGACGTTCCTTGTGCGCGAGCCATTTCGCGATTTCCGGGGTGGAATGAGCCGACAGGTTGTCCAGGACGACATGCACACCCAAGCCGCGTGGAACGCTCGGCGTCGATCTGTTTGAAGAACCGCAGCACGTCAGCGCCGGTGTGGCCTTTGCGCAGATCGGTCAGAACTTCTCCCGTGGCGATGTTCATCGCCGCGAACAAGTCGATCGTGCCGTTGCGCTTGTAGTCATGAGTCATGGTTCCAGCGCGGCCCGCTTTCATCGGCAGCGACGGTTGAGTACGGTCCAAAGCCTGGCATTGGGTCTTCTCGTCGAAGCTGAACACCACCGCTCGCGCAGGTGGATTCACATACAGTCCAGACAACATCGACGAGTTTGGCTTCGAAGTGCGGATCGTTGCTCACCTTGAACGTCTCGACCCGCCACGGCTTCAAGTTGTGGTCGGCCCAGATCTTGGCGACGGCGTCCTTGCCGATCCCGACTCGCGCAGCCAGGGTGCGGGTACTCCACTGCGTCGACCCGTCGGCGGGGCGCTCCCTGTGCGTGAGCCGCAATACCTCCTCGACGATGCCCGGCGGCAGGCTCGACTTGCGGCCACGGCCCTTGGCGACCACCCCGACCCCACCCGTACCGTGCTCGGCGAACCGGGAACGCCACCGCCGCACCGTGTCCGAGTCCACCTCGCAGCGCCGCGCGATCTCCTCGTTGGCCACCCCGTCGCTGGCCCACAACAGCCCCCGCGCCTGCACCACCTGCCGATGCGGCAACGACGTCGACGCCGCCATCCGCTCCAACTCCGCACGCTGGGCATCGCTGACCGGCAACGCCGCAGCTGTCATAACAGGCATAGTACAAACTACCGTACTAATTCACAGACAGACCACTAGTTGCCGGTGCCGACGTGTTGTATTCGACGATCCGGCGGCCGATCTTCGGCGGCGAGTCACAGTTGTTGCGCTACTTGGTGTTTCACACCGAACGGCTACCACCGCCGGCCACGACGCGCGGCTGGATGCTCATGTCGCAGCGCTGCAGGCCGCGCTGCAGGATCTGGAGACCATCCAGTACCGCGCCCGCAAGGTCGCCGAGGACATCAGCCTCGCACTGCAGGGCTCGCTGCTGGTGCGCCACGGCCACCCCGCGGTCGCCGAGGCGTTCCTGGCCACCCGCATGGGCGGGCAGTGGGGAGGGGCGTTCGGCACGCTGCCGACCGGACTGGATCTCGCTCCCATCCTCGAGCGCGCCTTGGTCAAGGGATGACTGCCACTGACACTCGCCAACCGCTGCACTGACCGCTGCCTACGGGTGGGGAGTTTCTGCCAGCACACCTGGGGACTTTCGATGAGCGTCGTCGACTCCAGCCCGGCCAGGGAGTCGCGGCCAGGTGCCAAGGCGGATGCTGCAAGTCAATCAAGGCTTGGCTCAACGCTTTCGGCCACGATCGCACTTCACCCGGTAAGCCAAGGCTGAAGGCTGGCGCATCGTCACCACCAAGGGTCAGGAACCCGCGGCGAGCGTGTCATCCGATGCCCACGCGCAAAACGAGGGCACAGCCGTGACCAGGGTCGCGGCTTCGAGCACGCCACGAGTGATCGGTCCATACTGGAGGGATGTCGACATTTCATCGGCTCTAAGTCGCCCGCACTCGCCGAAAAGTACCGACGGGTCTTGCCGAGGCGGAAGTGGAGGACATCGTGATCATCCTTTATGCCCTGGCCGCAGCGTTCGGCCTTGGTGTGCTCTTGCTGGGCACAAACGTTCGAGTCGTCAAGCAATTCGAACGAGGCGTCGTCTTTCGTTTCGGACGTGTGCAAACCGGGGTCCGTGGACCGGGGCTCGCGCTGCTGATCCCAGTCGCCGATCGCCTCGAGAAGGTGAACATGCAGATCATCACGATGCCGGTGCCCGCCCAGGATGGCATCACCCGCGACAACGTGACCGTGCGGGTGGATGCAGTCATCTATTTCAATGTTGCGGATCCGGTGCGTGTGGTTGTCGGCGTACAGGACTATGTGTCCGCTATTGGCCAGGTCGCGCAGACATCGCTGCGTTCGATCATCGGCAAAAGCGACCTGGACGACCTGCTCGGCAACCGCGAGGGTCTCAATCAGGGCCTGGAGTTGATGATCGACAGCCCCGCGGCGGGCTGGGGTGTTCACATCGACCGCGTCGAAATTAAGGATGTAGTACTGCCGGATTCGATGAAGCGGTCGATCGCGCGCCAAGCCGAGGCGGAGCGTGAGCGGCGGGCTCGGGTTATCACTGCCGACGGTGAACTGCAGGCGTCTGAAAAGCTGGCCCAAGCGGCCGAGACGATGGCCGTGCACCCGGCTGCGCTTCAGTTGCGGCTCTTGGAAACCGTGGTCGAGGTCGCCGCCGAGAAGAACTCCACCCTGGTGCTTCCCTTCCCCGTCGAACTGCTCCGGTTTTTGGAACGAGCAACACCGCAAGCATCCGGCAGCCCGGACGACGAAGCCGCTGTGCCCTCGGCCTCGGCAGCGGCTTCGAAGCACGAGATGTCGAAGCTGGACCCGCCACAGATCCCCGACGACGCCAGCGGTCTGGAAGTCGACACACGCACCGCGGGTCGGTATTCCGGCTGAACCGGTAGCGTTTGAAACCGCTAACGAGACATCCGCCTGTTAGCTGGATGTGTCTGTCTCACCGGACCCCGGCACCCCACATGTACACCCGGTTGTCCAGGTCGTACTCGATGTCCACATCGATCTCGATGTCGCCGGCCGGAATCTCGACAGGGCCGTCTTCGTCTCGCTTGAGATCCACACCGTCGCAGATGCCCGCACCATCCTGACGGGAGTCCCTTACAGCCCGACGTCAGGACTGCCTCCCGCCGCGATCACGACGCGAGTGGACCGCCAGGAACTTTGCTCGCAGTTCGACAAAGTCAGCCTCGCCGAGCGCGCTCGTGGCGGCACCAAGATCGACCTCGAACAGCTTCATTAGCGCGTCGTTGCTGATGTTTCCGGTAGCTTACGATGAACAGCTTCCTCGGCGAACCCGTGAGGAGATGCCCATCGCGGAAGTCGCGATCCTTCGTTACTACCACCCGATCTTGCGCGTCCGCTATCTCGACAACCTGGGCGTCAGTGGACGCGTTGCCGTTCGGGAGGTCGCTGGTGTGGATGGCCTCGTGGCCAGCACGGTTTAGCGAAAGGGCGAGCCGAACGTGCAGCTGGGCGTCGACGAGGAATTTCACTCGGTGCCGAGCGGAACGACTCGATGCCCACCTGCGGTTAACGCGCCGAACTCCAATGCGGCGAGAAGGTCGTCACGCTCAAGATCGGGGTAGTCCGCGAGGAGTTCCTCAATCGTCATGCCAGAAGCGAGAAGTTCAAGCAGCGACATAGACCCGGTTGTCGAGGTCGTACTCGATGTCCACATCGATCTCGACGTCGGCGACCGGAACTTCGACAGGGCCGTCGCCATTTCGCTTGAGATCCACACCGTCGCAGATCATCTCGGCCCGTTCGATCGCCGCCGCAAGCCGATTGCGCGCGGTCTCCGCGGTCACGTGGCTGACCTCAGTGATGTACTCGGTGAAAAACGCCGGATCGTCGGGATCCACCACCGACAACGCTTCCGTCGTGGTGACGCCCATGCGCCGCAGCATCAGCCACTCGCGGGTACCGAGTCGACCAATGGTGATCGCGGCCGAGGGCTCGTCTGGGCCCATCTGCTGCGCGCACCACTGCTCGTAGGGACACCTGCGGCATTCGTTTTGCCCGATCGGTTCCACCAGCTGCCGCGGGTCGTCGTCGGAACCTGTTATACGGCGCGCGTTCTCAGCCGCCTTCACACGGAAGGCATGTTCGTGGTCGTACCGCTCTAGGATCGATCGGCGCACCTTGCCCCGACTGCGGGAAAAGGTCTCGACCAACGGCTCGCCCAAGTCGTGCCAGACGAACACCAAGCCCGGACCATTGCCGGGCGTCACCGCGACCCGGCTGGTGCCCAGCACCGCACCCCAAAGCATTTCCGGCCCGGGGTGGTTGCCGCAAGCCTGCAGCATGCGTGTGTAACGGGCCAATTGCATGCCGTCCTCATAACGGTGGGATGTCGCCGCCGTCCACCCGCTCACCTCGCGCCATGTATCGGGCGACGCAACGGCAGACAGCAGCGCCCTCGTGGTGTTTCCCGGCTTCACGGTGGAGTGGTGCTTGACGTCGGCCGGGAGATACCCGCTCGCGACTTTGACCAGCAGATCCGGACGGCCGGTGCGGCCGCCGGCGACGTCGTCCGGCAGCCACCCGCCCAGCACCAACGGTGCGTCGGAGTCCATCGCGTGCACGGTTGCTGCGATCATGTCGGCCTTGGGCAGTTGCGGATCCACCGCGACAGCGGTGGGGTGAAGCGCGACCAGTCTCTCGAACACGTTGCGCTCGAACGTAATTCCGGCGTCCAGGCGTGCCTGATCTTCCGGCGAGGGAACCCATCGTCGGGTCGGCACCAGCGGCGAATAATCGTTCTGCACCCGCACCGGGCATTGCTTCGCCGCGTACCCGCCAAGCAGGATCTGCCCGCGATCGTCTGCCACGGCTACATCATCAACCCAACGTGCGACACCCACCGGGTGATTCGGCGAAGACGTCGAGCGCCGGGAGGGGTCAGCTCGCATGTTCCGCCTCAAATCACCGCATCAGTTGTAAGCCGTGCTTCCCTCAACAGGACGTGTGGTGCTGATGATCTTGGCGATGCAGTGGTCCCGATCAAATCCCTGGCTCCTGCACCATGCCAGCGGACCCGCGGAGTCGGCATAGGTTATGCCCACGACGGTGACCCAGAAGTTCGGCGCCGAGAACGTTGACCAGTCGCCCGACCAAAGGAGTCGCACATCGGGGTACTGCTGCCTGAGATCGAGGTGTTCCTGAAGCGTCATGGCGTTGTCCCATACCACGCCGTTGTCGACGGTGCCGGGTCGCTTGGAGCTCAGTTGTGGAACCCAGCGATCGGCGAGTTGGGCGGCCACGAACGGGTGGTCGTCATTGGAGATTTGGCGCAGCCGCTGCTCGGCATCCAGGGGCGCGGAAGCAGCCGTGCTTTGTGGATAGACCGGCTGTGTCGAGGACGGCCCTGTCTCATAGGTCGTTGACCCAGGAGCGGAGTAGGCAACCGTTGGCAACGGTGTCGCCGGCTCGGAGTTCTGATTAGCGACAACAGCGATCGTCACAACAGCCACAGCCACGAGCAGCACCGCGCCGACGGTGATAACGATCGGCAATAGATATCTCCCGGAGCGTTCCCCTGGGGCGTGGGGACTGACCACAACACCGGGACCGGTTGCGGGAGCCCCGTATTGCGCATTGAAGGGCGGGTAGCTACTCGGTATCGCCACATTTTGCGGAGCAAGCATCGTCGGTGCGAAGGACGTCCCAGACGCCTCTGCGGACAGCGCACGCTTTGCGGCGCGTCCCAGCGCACCAGCACTGCCGTAACGGTCATCGGGGTGTTTTGCCATGCCGCGAGCCGTGACTTCATCAAAAGACGCCGGAACGCGGGCATTCACAGCACTGGGCCGCGGAGGTGGCGACGACAGGTGAGCCGCAATGACCTGCTGGCTCTGCCCCGGAAACGGCTTGCGACCGGTCAACGCTTCATAGAGGACACAGGCCAGCGAATAGATGTCTACCTCCGGTGTTGCTTCCTGCTCGCCGAGTCGTTCCGGGGCCATGTAGTCAAAGCTGCCCACCTGATAACCCGCCATCGTCAGATGCGTGTCCCCTTTGGCTTCGGCGATGCCAAAGTCCACCAAATAGGCGAAATCGTCTGGCGTGACGATGATGTTTTGCGGTTTGACGTCGCGATGGATCAGTCCCTGGGCGTGGGCGGCATCCAATGCCGACGCGATTTGGCAAACGATGTCGGTAGCTCGCTGCGGTTCCAGGGCGCCTTTTTTGAGCATGTCGTGCAAGGTCTGACCTTGCACCAGCCGCATGTCGATGTAGAGGATGTGGTCAATCTCTCCCCAGTCGTGAATCGGGATGACGTGTGGCTCCAGAAGAATCGCTGCGGCGCGCGACTCCCGCAAAAACCGAGCGCGGAAGCTTTCGTCGTGGGCGTGCTGGTCGCTGAGTATTTTCAAGGCGACGGTTCTGCCCTTGTCGGTGTCATAGGCCTCATACACCTCGCCCATGCCGCCCTTACCGAGCAGGCGGCGGATTTCGTATTTGCCAAACGTCCCGCCGACGAGCGACTTCACGGCACCCTGACCTCCTTTCGCTGCGGTCAGTATCCGCCGGATGGGTCGGGCAACGCAGGCGTTTGCCATTGAACCTCTGTCCCGACGCGACGGCAGCACACAACATTAGCGGTGGGCTCTGACATCGCCCCTGTGCCTATCCGGGAACGCTGTGGCTCGCCGCCAATTCGCGCCGCGGCGATTTGCGCTGCGAGGCCCGAGACTGAGAAATACCTCTCCAAAGAGCGCGTGGGAGTAAATCATGCGTCCGGTTCTGGGCAGGACGGCCACCCACAGCCCGCAGGCGGTCAACGCCGCCGAGCGCACTGTCTACCAAACCCTGCTGGAACAGCTTCACCAAACGACCGGGTGGTTCCCCGTGCAACGTGTCACCGACCACCTCAAAGACCATGAGGTGGACTTCGTCGTCGCGATCGGGGGCGCCGGCGTTGTCTGTCTCGAGGTCTAGGGCGGCGACGTCTGGCACAACGGTGACACGTGGTGGCAGCGGCGACGAGCACAAGATCGATCCAGTCCGCCAGGCCCGCCGGCGGATATCGCCGCGGCGATCACCCGCGTTTGTTCAGCACGATGGATCGGGTTCGTCGAGTCCGGTGCTGCCCGCCTGACGTTCAAAGTCCTTGCCGTGGCTTATATTTGATCGTTCTTCGGTGTGTTCGCCCCGTAACGACTGTGCTAGCTGTGCGCCCAAGCAAACGAGCCCCCGCCCGACGGCCGCGAGTGCACGGTTCGTGGTGGTTGCGGCGGCTTCGATGGTGGCGAAGGCGGCATCGAGCAGGCTCGGAATGTGGAAGTCCTCCCAGGTCTCGACCTGGTGCTGGCGGGCCTTCGCGAAACTATCGAGCTCGTCGCGAAGGGCGCCGCGCTGTTTGGCCAGCTCTCGCACCGCCCAGAATCGGAAGCCGTCGATGGCCTCTGGCTTCGCAAACCGGTCGAGCGTTTGCTTCGCGTTCTGGTAGATGTGGACGTCTTCGCGCAGATGATGGTCGACGAGCTCGCGTGCCTCATCGATCGCTCGTAACAGCTGCTCTGGTTGCGTCGACTCGATTCGCGCGAGGTTCAGACGCTGCCACTTGTGCAGCGATTCTTCGGTGATCACCAGCAGGCTCAGAGCGTCGCCAAGCCGGTTGTCGTTGATCGCGTTTCGCAGCTTCTCGGCGCGCTGCTGCACGGCCAAGGTGGGATCGAACGACGCCAGGATGCGCCCGACATGGTTGCGTAGCTGCTCGACGGTGACGTTAAGCGCCGGCCCTAGGACGGCCACCGAATCCCAGTACGCATCGGGTAGCGAACCGTACTTCTCCAGTGACTCGACCATCCGTGAAATGGTCAGGTTATTGCCTACAACGTCGCCGGCGCGGTGTGCCCGGGCAACTTCGAGCACTAATTCGACTTTGTCTCCCACGCGACGGACGGCGTCTTCCACCTCAGCAACCGCGGACTTCAGCGCCATCTGCACCGCGATCATCTGCGCCGACATCATCGCTTCTGGGCCGAGCACAGCCGGTCGCCACTGAAGTTGTGCCAGGAACTGGCCGTCATCGGCGCGTGTCACCAACCGAAAGAAGCCGTCACTGCCGGGAACTAGATCGCCATCCTTCAACGCGTTCAGGCTGTCGTGATGCAGCTGCACGTACTTGCCGGAGTCAGCCAGTAGGGAGGTCAGCCCGGCGAGCCTGCTCGCCGCGTTTGCGAGCGAGGCACTGTCGATCCCGGCGACTCGCATGGCTTGCCCGGCGATCGCCCGCAGCCGCGTCAGATAGGACTCGACAGCGGCAGGGTCACCGCCCAGCAGCAGGGCCTCGTCGCGGAACGACACCACGACCTCGTCGGTATCGGTCGTTGCCGACATGTCGGACACCTCGGATGTGCTCACAGCACTCCTAATAATCCGTCGGCATGCAAGCAAGCAGGCCGAGAGTTAGCGGGTATTTGTCGGCTAGCGAATCCGGACGTTACACCCATGTGTCCACCCGAACCCTCCGGTTTGCCGTCTATTGGATAGGAATTCACCCAGGACGAGGAGTGGTCGCAGCCGTACCGGCAGCACGACGACAGCACCACGCGGGGCGGCACGATGGTCTTTTACTCGTCATCCTGGACGTCGTACCAGAGAGGAGATCGCCGGGACCGAAGCAGCCGACACCGTTGCTCAGCGACGCTGGCGAGGAGCTGGCACCTTGCCCCTGATGGCTCTGACCCTGCGCGGCAAATGTTTTCTGACCTCGTCAGGGACCGAGGTGCTCCGCGCATAAGCGCGACGGCGTACCTGTGGCCGCGGGTAGTGAACGCCACGCGGTCGACCACCGTTACCGAAAACCCAGGACATCAGCTCTGGCCGTCTACTGAGCGCCCGAGATAAGCCATGAGCCGAGCGGTCGGCGTCGAGTCCTCTGGCGCGGACTGCGCCGGCCCGAAGCCGCCCGGGCGCCGCAACATATCCTCCGGCACCGACTCCACCAGCTCACGGGATAGCGTCAGCAGGTCATCCGGCAGCTCGACTAGCCGGCCTTGTGAGCGGTGTACGTCCCAGCTGTGCAGGGCCAGGTCCGAGACGGGATAGGTCAGCGCCCGGCGCAGCGGAACCTCGCCTGCCGGCGACGTCCGCGTCTCACCGGTGATACAATCCTTCCCGTGGAGTCAGTAACCGTGCGCGACCTCCGCAACAAAGGGGGAGAAGTGCTGGACCGGGTGGAGCGTGGTGAAAGCGTGATCGTCACCCGCGACGGCCGCGCAGTCGCCGAATTGCGCCCGCTGCCACGCCGCAGCGCCAAACCTGCCGAACTCATCGAGCGCAGGAAAGCGTTGCCTCGCGTTGACCTCGACGCGCTGCGACGCGACATCGACGCCGTCATTTCTCCGTCGCTATGATCCCTGAGCCGGCCTCAAGAGGGATGCTCGACACCTCAACGGTGATCCTGCTTGGGCGCATCGGCGATCCCGCGGCTCTTCCCGACGAAGCCGTCATCAGCGCGATCACGCTGGCTGAGTTGTCTGTGGGGCCCCACGTTGCCCGCAGCGACGATGAGCGTGCGGCGCGCCAGGCGCATCTGCAGCAGGCAGAGTCGGACTTCGACGTGCTGGCGTTCGATGCCGGGTCTGCGCGTGCATTCGGCGCCGTTGCGGCATCGTTGCGAGCGTCGGGTCGAAAGCCGGCGGCACGCGCTTATGACGCACTGATCGCCGCCAGCGCTATTGCCTATGGCCTGCCGCTATACAGTTGCAATCCGGCAGATTTCGACGCGATCCCACATCTGGACCTACGAACCGTCCCACATCCCGATCGCGGTAAGCCATAAGCGCGCAGGCTCCCCGTGCCGAGAGGCATTGCTATACATGGGCTGCCACAATCAACTTGCCTCACGAGTCGCCGCATGTTCTGAGACGCCCCTAAGCGGGGCGCGTAACACACATCGCCAATCGGAAAATGCAAGGCGCTCAATGAGATCGCGTCTGACAAGCTGCTAATTGTCCTCGACGGAGACGACGAACCCCACTCGGGTCAGAGCGGCCAATACCTGCTCCCGGTGCTCTGGACCCCGGGTCTCGACGGTCAGCCGCACCTCAACCTCGTCCAGTGCGAGCTTGCGTGCGGTACGGGAGTGCACCACGTCGAGCACGCTGGCGCCGCTCGCGCTGACCACGTCGAGTAGCTTACTGAGCCCACCGGGGTGATCCGGGATGGTGACTTTCACCGAGAGATAGCGCCCGGCTGCGCGCAGGCCGTGGGTGATCACGTGGGTCAACAGCAGCGGGTCGATGTTGCCGCCCGACAAGACCGCGCACACAGGGCCATGCAGACCGAGTTCGGGCGCCAAGGTCATCAGCGCTGCCACGGCAGCCGCCCCGGCCGGTTCGACGATGAGTTTCGCACGCTCCATACACAACAACAGCGCACGTGACAGCGCCTCTTCGCTGACCGTACAAACCGCGTTGCCGAATGCTTTGACATGGGCAAAAG
The DNA here is from genome assembly GCA_963848535.1 of uncultured Actinomycetota bacterium. GTDB lineage: Bacteria > Actinomycetota > Actinomycetes > Mycobacteriales > Mycobacteriaceae > Mycobacterium. The sequence goes on along the minus strand of CAWKEM010000016.1, from coordinate 209,533 downwards.
GGATTGCCCCGGGCAATGCCACGGCGATGCCGTCGGCCATCGTCGACATCGACTCCGCGCGCACCGGGTGTCCGGCGGCCAACGATGCCGGCCAGGCCGCCGCGCTGGCTGCCTGCACTCCGATCACCCGCACCCCCGGCGCCAGACAATGCACCGCCGTGGCAATGCCGGCGAGCAGCCCTCCGCCGCCGGTCGGCACCACAATCGTTGCGACATCGGGGATCTGCTCCAGAATCTCTAACCCGACGGTGGCCTGGCCGGCGATGATTTCGGCGTGATCGAACGGGTGGATCAACACCGCGTCGTGCCGCTCCGAATATTCACGCGCCGCCACCAGCGCCTCGTCGACCGTATTGCCGATCAGCTGAACTTGGGCACCATAAGCCTTGGTGGCCGCCAACTTTGGCAGCGCGACGGTTACCGGCATGAACACCGTCGACGTGATCCCTAGCTTGGTCGCAGCCCACGCGACGCCCTGCGCATGGTTGCCCGCGCTGGCCGCGACCACGCCGCGTGCCCGCTCCTCGACGCTCAGATTGGCGATCCGGTTGTAGGCCCCGCGGGCCTTGAACGACCCAGTGCGCTGCAGGCTCTCGCATTTGAGCCACACCTGTTCGCCGGTGTGATCCGACAGTATTCGTGACGCGATGACGGGGGTCAGCCGCACCACCGGCCTGAGCCGATCCGCCGCCGCGTTGATCTGATCGAGCGTCAGTAGCTTCATCACCGGACTCGCCGCTCAGTCAACCGGCGCCGGATCTTCCACGGGGTTGGCCGGACAGCCATTGCCCCGCCGCGTGACTGCCGTTGCGGCAGCCGAGCGCGCCATGGTGAGTGTCGTCGGCATTCATGGTTGCCCTCGCTTGCTTGCCCGTCGACGATGCTATGTCACGCTGATGCGTCATTGGCGACGAGGCCGCGGCTGGGCGCGCCGCCGCGCGGTACACGTTGTCGCCCCCCAATGCGGTGGGCGGGTGGATAGCGAAGTGGTTGCGGTTCAGCACAATGACTGGCCAGCAGCCCGGCGAGCAGACGCAGAAACCTCGATCAAGTGAAGAGGCGGCCGATCTCGATATAGATCGGAATCCCGATGGTGACGTTGTAGGAAAACGTCAAACCCAGTGATGCGGCCAGTGGCAACGTCGGGCTCGCTTCGGGGATGGCCAGCCGCTGCACCGCCGGGACGGCGATGTAGGACGCCGCGGCGCACAGCACGGCGAACAGGATGTATGTTCCCGGCTTGAAGTCCGTGTGGCTGAGGTCAGCATAGCCGTGCGCCACGGTAATCCCAAGTATCGCAAAGATATTCGGTGCCAGCAGACCAAAGACGATGAAGCCGCGGCCCGCCGACCTGAGATCTTTCAACTTGCGGGAGGCCGTCATGCCCATCTCGAGCAGGAACAAACAGAGCACACCCTGGAATGCCCCCACGAAGAACAGGTCGTCGTCGTGAATGACCTTCGCGCCCTGCAGCCCACTGATGAGGCCGATCACGATGCCTCCGAAAAGAAGAGCAAGCCCGGGGTTGAGGAAGACTTCCCGCACGAGCTCACGCGAGAGAACACGCGGCTTCTTGCCACTGGTGCGGGCTGGACCCTGCTCGGGCTCCCATTGGGGATGCTCGCGTTTTTCCAGGGAGAACTCCAACTCTTGCTCGACGCCGCGCTCGTGCTGGACAGCGAGGCTCTCGCCGCCCGGTCCGGCGGCCGCTCCGGGCCCCACCCCGGCCTTGGCCGGCGCGGTGTAGCCGGGCTCGTCGGGCATGAGGCCCGCCGCGTCCATCCCCTTGTGACGCAGTCGGCCCACCAGGTACAGCGCCACCAGGCAGCCCGGAATCTCCATGACGGCCAGCATCACCGGCATGTACGCATCGAAAGCCATGCCGAGGCCGGTCAGAACCCCCACACAGGTGGCGAACGTCCCCGCCGAGTCCGACCCGTAAAAACCTGCCACCGTTGCCCGGTCGACGCGCCGCATGACGGTCATGTACTTGAGCAGAAAATAGGCGAGGGTACCGATCACGAAGTTCAAGCAGAAGCCCACAGCCATGAATCCGACGATGTTGTCCACGTCCGACGCATTGATCTCGGCGAGTTCCTCCCCGCCGTGCCAGCCGATCGCCAGCAGCAGGTACATGGTCAGGCCCTGGTAGATCACGTACGGAAACTCGAACCGCACCTTGAGGATCGGGATCAGGAACCCCAGGTAGAAGAACAGCAGCAGCGGCTTGAACAGGTTGTGGGTGAAGTTCTGCCAGAATTCGTGCAGCATTGATCGCTCCTTGAGCGCATGTGGGAAGTACCGGTGCCGAAAGGGCTATCGCGCGACGGCCGTCACCGCGACGTGCTCTGGCTCCGCACGATCACCGTGAAATCCGCGCTGCAAATGTGGACGTCGAATCACCGGATCACCGCAACGATGAACCGCCAGCCGGCCGGGGACGGCGCCGGCGTCATGCTTGACGCGCCCGTCCCGATGGTGCTCCCTGGGCGCGCAATCAGCGGCCATCTATAGCTCCCACTGGTCGACGCGGACCAACTCGGAGTTGAAGCCGTCGGCGCCGACCGGCCTACATTATCGCGGACCCACCTGCGTGACGCGAGTCCAACCGCTTCGTTCACAGCAAACTGTCAACGGACGAGTTCCGGCCGGCGCGAGGTCTCACCACATTCCCGCGCCGCAATGTGTCGCACCATCCCGACAACGCGGCGCGGACCACCCGTAACGTTGCCAGGTGTGGTCGCGCGGAAGGCCCCGTCGGCGCGCCTGTCGGTCGAGGACTGGCTGCAGGCGGGCTACACCGTGCTCGCCGAGCAGGGGGTCCGCGCCCTCAAAGTTGAACGTCTTTGCCAGCAGGCGGGTGTCACCCGCGGTAGCTTCTACTGGCACTTCGAGGACATGGACAGCTACCGGGCCGCGCTCGTCGAGTCGTGGCAGACGTTCCTGGAGCACGACCGGAGCTCGCTGGCCGAACTCGACGCGTTGCCGCCGCGGGAACGGTTGTCCGCCATGATGACTGCGTTGGTCAGTCCCCAGCACTGGATGCTCGAACGTGCGATGCGCGAATGGGCGCGCACGGACCCGGCCGCTGCCGCCAATATCCGCGCCGCCGACCGACGCCTGCTTCGCGCCGTCGTAAAGGCCTACAGCGACTATGGTTTCAGTCCTGCCGACGCCAAGCTGCGTGCCGAGCTGACGTTCGCGGCCGGAATCGGACTCCTGCACCTCGCCGGATCAGCCGAGCAGGCGCGATCGGTGGCCCAGCGGGAACGATTTTTGGACCTGATGTTGGCCGACCCGAACTGACGCGCGTTCAGATCATCGCGATCGGGGAGATCTTCGCACCAATCGCCAACGCCCCGGCCAACTCTCGACTGACGTCGTAGTCGAACACGACATGCCCGGCGGCGATGTCGACATCACGCTTGGCGCGCTGCAGAGGATTCGACAAGAACTGAGCGCTGGCACCCGAGGCTCCCAGCAGGTCGGCGATGATCGACCGGCACTCGTGCACCGTGTGCGCGGCGGCCAGCCGTGCCTCGGCCCGCACCGATCGGCTCACCCGTTCGCCGCCGGCGACGATGTGCTCGACACCGGTGGCGGTGTCGGTGATCAGCGCCCGCAACGCGCGCAGCCGCACCCCGGCATCGCCGAGCCGGATCTGGGCGGCGGGCTGGTCTTTTTGCGCCACGCCGCTGTACGCCAGGACGCGGCCGCCCAGCCTGTCGGCGAAGAGTTCGGTCACCCTTTCCGCGGCACCGAGCACCGGCATCGACGCCATCAGCGCCAGCGCGGGAACCATCGGCCACCGGTACGTCGGCACGTTGTGAGCCCGCGCCCCGGGTGCGGTTCCGGCATAGATGTCGGCCACCGCGACCATCCGGTGCTCGGGGACGAAGGCGTCGGTGATGACGACGTCGTGGGACCCGGTGCCGCGCATGCCCGCGGTGTGCCACACGTCGTCCACCTCGACCTCGTCGGCGGGCACCACCACCAGCGCCGGATCGATCCGGTCCGGCCGTTCGATGAGCGCCCCGACGATCATCCAGTCGGCGTCCATCGCACCGGTCGCCCACGACCACCTGCCGCTCAGGCGCACCCCGCCATCGGCTGGGCTGCCGCGGCCGGTCGGGGCCAGGGGAGCCGGCGCCAGGACTGGTCCGGAGGCGAACACTTCCTCCTGGGCGCGCGCGTCGAACAACGACAGCATCCAGTTGTGCAGGGCATAGAAACCCAACGTCCAGGCACTGGATGCGCAGCCATGGGCCAGCTGCCGAACCGGTTGCAGCAGCTCGGGAAACGACGCTTGAATACCGCCGAACCGGGCCGGCAGCAACAGCCGAAACAGGTCGGTCTGCTTGAACTCGCTGACCGTGGCCGCGGGCAGCCAGCGCAGTCGTTCGGCCTCCTCGGCCCGCTCGGCCAGTCGCGCGACAAATTCGTCGGTGATCCCGTGCAGTGGGCGGCTGTCGACCACGGACATGCCCTCGACCTTAACATACTATTTAGTATGTAATGCCGGCGTGTTTCGGGCTCCGATCAAGTCCGTTGATGCAGAACAGATCTCAGCGGCGCTGCGAGCAGTTCCCCGGGTACGGCCCGGTGCAGCCGCACGTGATCGTGCCGGCGGGCTGCGACCGCGAGCGCCATCAGCACTCGATATGACGGGTGATCGTGTCGACGAGTGCCTTGGTGGCGCGGCTGGCGGTCTGGGTCGCCGCGGAGGCCAGAGACAGTGTCCATGTCAGCGGCGGATTCACGGCAACCGTGCACAGCTCGGGAAAGCGGTTGGCCGCGCTGATGGGCAAGATGGTCGTGGCCAGTCGGTGCCGGATGAGTTCGGCGGCGATCGCGTAGTCGGCGACTTCGTAGGCGTTGATCGGGTGGACCCCGGCGGCGGCAAAACGCGCATCGAGGCGCTGGCGGATTCCCCAGCCCCGCGGGAAGTGGATGAAGTCTTGTCCGGCGAGGTCGGCTAGTTGCACACGGCGGCGACCTGCCAGTGCATGGGTGGGGTCGCAGACGAAGACCATGGGTTCGTGCGTCAGCTCCTGCACGGTGACGAGTCGAGACGGCGATGAGGGGATCGAGACCAGGGCGAGGTCCATCTGCCCGTTGGCGATCGCATCCAAGTGGCCGGCCGAGCCGGTGAGGCTCTGGCGGAGGCGAACGGTGACCGATGGGTGAAGGCGGCGAAACTCCGCCAATGCGGCCGGCAGGTCCAACGTTCCCCACGACATCAGAGTGCCCAGGGTGACGGTGCCCGTCAGCTGACCGCGGTAGTCCGCTACCGAGGACCGAGCCGTCTGGGCGGTGTGGATGACTTCCCGGGCATGCTGCAGGAAGTGCTCGCCGGGCGCGGTGAGCGCGATTTGGCGTTTGGAACGGTCGAACAGCTCGATGCCCAGCTCCTTTTCCAGCCTGCCCACCGACGCCGACAGTGCCGACTGCACCACGTGGATGCGCTCGGCCGCCCGGGAGAAGTTCAAGTCGGCGGCCACCGCGACGAAGTACTCCAGCTGTCTCAGCTCCATTCGGTGAATCTATCGCGAATAGCGATCGTTGTAATCGTTTTTGTTCGTTGGACTAGATCGGTTATTGGGTGTTGTGTTGACAGTGTTAGGCGATCCGCTCACAGGAAGACGCGATCATGAGTTCACCGCAAGGGATTTCATCGAACAGCTCGGCAGATTCTGACGTCCGTCCGGTCACGAGATCGGCCTTGGCCGAATTGTTGCGGTGGTCTTTGGCCACGCTAATGCTTTATGCGGCAACGATGTTCGTCGTCGGCGCCCTGGCGCTGCTGACGATCGACGACGGTCAACTCTGGTACGGCTCACCCACGCCCCGCTCCCACCCGGTTGTCACCGAGGGCCCCGTGCCGGGAGATCATGCGCGCCCCAACTCGACCAGTGATGCGACCGTGGCACATCCACATTTTGATCCACATCGACGGCTACCAGTCATTGATCACGCAACTGTTTCCGGGCAAGGTTCCCAGCATTAATTGCCACGCGGTGTTCGCGGCGCAGGACTCACCGCAAGCCGATTTCGTCCGCTGCAAGCGGATTTACGGTCCCGAAGGCGCCGAGCTCATGCACTACCTCTATCCGGCCAGGGATCAGGTAAGGCGGCTTCACCAGCGGCGTTAGCCCGCTGATTGTTACCATCGCGCGGTGAATGATCGGCCCGGTCGGCGGCGATCGGTTTCACGGCGCGATGTCGTGAAATACGCCGGTATCGCGCCGGCGATATTCAGCGCCGGCGCATTGCTGGGCGCCCCACGCGCGGCCGCCGGTCTCGCCGGGAAGGCCGTCTTCCTCGACCCCGGCCACAACGGCGTCAGCGACGCCTCCATCACCCGACAAGTCCCCAACGGTCGGGGCGGCACCAAGCAGTGCAACACCTCGGGGACCGCGACCAGCGACGGCTACTCGGAGCATGCCTTCAACTGGGCGGTCGTCGCGCTTATCAACGCTTCGCTCACCCAAATGGGCGTCCGCACTCAGCTGTCGCGGGATAGCGACAGCGGTGTTGGGCCCTGCGTCGACGAACGCGCCGCGCTGGCCAATGCGATGCGCCCCGACGCCATCGTGAGCATCCACGCCGACGGCGGACCCCCGTCCGGCAGCGGATTTCATGTGAACTACTCCAGCCCGCCCTTGAACGACGTGCAAGCCGGCCCCGCCGTGCAGTTGGCGCACACCATGCGGGATGCCCTGGCGCAGGCGGGTTTTCAGCCGGCCAACTATATCGGTTCGGATGGTTTGTATGGCCGGGACGACCTCGCCGGGCTGAACCTGGCCCAGTACCCGGCGGTCCTGGTCGAACTCGGCAACATGAAAAACGCCGACGAGGCCGCGCGGATGCAAAGCGCGGACGGCCGGGCGAAATATGCCGCTGCGGTCACCCAGGGGATCGTTGCGTATCCTGGGCTAGTCGCGCCCCAGAACGTCATCGAGCCAGTCGTAGATGCGCCCGAAGGCCAGGCGCTGCGCGCCGGCTTGGCAGTGTGCTTCGGCGCCTTCTGCCGCAGTGAAGTCCAACAGCTTCTTCTCGCACGTCAGGTGCTCGAAAAGCAGCTTGGGCTGACCCTCGAAGAAGATGTCCTCATGCGCGTCGCACACGAGGGTGGGGCAGCTGATCTGTTCGGCGATTCCATCGGCCAGCGTGTAGTCGAGGTAGGAGGCGAAGAACGCGCGGGGGCTGTCGGCGCCCATGACGTATTGACCGTGCGTGGCTGCCCACCGGATGTTCGGGTCGGATGCCATCAGCTGCTCGATCATGGCGTCGACTTCCGGGGCCGTTGCGGCTCGAAGAACGGCCTCGGCGTCGGCGCGGGTCCCGGGCATGTTTCTGGTGACCGTAAGACCCAGGTCGTAGACGCCGTCCATGGCAATGCAGGCGGCCAAGCGGTGCTCGAAGGCGGCGGCCCGGGGGGCGAGCAGGCCTCCCATGGACAGACCCAGCAACGCGATTCGGGTGGGGTCGATCCCGGGACGGGCGAGCAGCCAGTCGAGCACCGGGGTGACGACGTTCTCCCAGTCGGGACGGAAAAACAAGCCGTCGAGACGGCGTGCCGCCGGCTGCCCCGGTCCATCGAACGTCAGGACGTGATAGCCGCGTTCTTGTCCGGCGGCGGCGCCATACCAGTGCAGCTCCTCGCAGGTGCCGTCGAATCCGCTGTGCATGATCATCGTCGGGCGGGCTGTGGTGAGGTCGCCACTTCCGGCCGCCCGATAGAAGTAGCCGTGCAAGACGGTGCCCTCATAGGGGATCTCGACGGGCTCGATCGGGGGATCGAAGAAGGCGGCTGCGGTGCGAAAGCCTTCGCATCCCCGGCTGTAGGCATGGTCGATGCGGGGATCGTCGGGGTTGCCGTGCAAGTAGAACTCGGCGGCCCGGTAGTAATTGTTGGCCCGCATGAGTCCATCGCGGGCGCTGATGCGGTGTCCGTCGGCCAACATCTGTTCGGCTTCGGCGGCAATCCGGTCGGCCGTGGCCAACCACTCGTCGTGCCAGCTGTCGTAATCGCCTGCGGTGATGGCTTGGGCGGTGGTGAGAACTTCGCCGATGTCGGCGCCGCCGTAGGCGGTATGGCCCAGGATCCGCTGGGTCTCGTACCAGAAGGAGGTGTCTTCGGTAAACAGGAGCGGCTTCATTCGGGAACTCCTAACGCATCCGGACTTGCTTTAACGACGGTAGAACACAACGCGCGCTAAAGCAAGGGGAGATGCGTTAATATCCTGGGTTATGGCGGCTGGAACAGAAGTGCGGCGACGTACCGGTGGGCGCAGCGCGCGGGTCGTCGCGGCAGTCCACGATGCAGTCAACGAACTTGTGGCGCAACGTAATCCGCGCGAGGTCACGGTGGCCGAGATCGCCGAGCGGGCGGGGGTGAACCCGACGAGCATCTACCGCCGCTGGGGCACGTTCGAGGCACTGATCCTCGACGTCGAGACGGCCCGGCTTCAGGTCAACGCGCCCATTCCCGATACCGGAACGCTGCGCGGAGACTTACTCGCATTTGCCGCCAATGCGGCCAAGGACATCACCCTCTGGCGGGCTGGCCTTCTTGCAGGCCGTGCTCGGAGTCCGTGAGGAAACCGAGCCGCAGCGGCTCGCACCGCTGCGGGCGCGGGGCGCGCAGATTCAGGCGATGCTCGACCGCGCTCGCGATCGTGGCGAGACTGCCCTTGACCAGACCGACATCTACGACTGCATCCTGGCGCCGATCTACTTCAGAACGCTCTTCGGTGTCGGGAGGCTCACCAAGGCGCGCCTTGCCGCCTTCGTTGACCGCGCGCTCGCGCCGGCGCCGAATCGGCGATGATGCTTTCGTTGATCGAATGATCAAGTGCTACCGAGGAACTGGTTCACCGCGTCGACGAACTGAGTTGGACAGTCGCGCACCAGCCAGTGGCCGCACGGTTCGAATACTCGCACCTGCCCGTCTTGGACCAGTTGCGCGGCTCGGATCGAATCAGCCACCGGCACGAGCGTGTCATTGCGCCCGGCGAGTATCAGCGTCTTGGCGTTGATTTGCGGCAGCTTGGCCACGAGTGACAAGTGCTCGGCGCCACCGTTCAACGCCCATCGTTGGGTGGCCGCGAACGCTTCGCCGCTACGCGGGCGCTTGCCACTGATGATGACCGCGTCGATCAAGTCGTCGGTCAGCGCTGAGGCGTTCTGCATACCGACGCCGGCGCGCAGCTGCGCCCGAGTAGCCCTGCGGCCCATGGTCGCCGAGAGCCTATTGATTCGATTCTCCAGTCGAGGATGGTTGGCGACCCACTTGGCGGTGCGCATGAACCTGAACTTCTCGGTGATGCCGCCGGGATTGACGGCAATAACGCGGCGCACCACGTCGGGGTGGTTGATGGCCACTTCAAGGGTGATCCAGCCGCCCAGCGACAGCCCCGCGAGATCGACCCGATCGAAGCCGTAGCCGCGAATCAGACCGGCAACCCAATCGCCATACCAGGGGATGGAAAACGGTGAATCCGGGAACTCCGTTTCGCCGTACCCGGGAAGATCCGGTGCTACGACCCGTCGGTGCTGTCCGAGGGAAACCAGCGCCGAACCGAAGGACACCAGCGCTGAATCGACGCCGCCGCCATGCAGCAGTATCAGCGGGGTGAGGTTGTTGCGGGGGTCGACCTCGAAGACCCGGGTGCGGATACCGCATACCTCGATGTCACGGGCCTGGACGCCGGCAGGAACCCGTAGGGTTGTCGCCTTCACTCCGCCGTGTGGTGCGCCGGCGACGTGAGCGGAGGCTCGGCGGCCACTTCCTGGCTTCGGTGCAGCCACACGAAGTCATGAATTCCCGCTAGTCGCAGCAGGATTCGGGACTGAATCGGCCAGGCTCGTATCGCCTTGGGTCCGGAGATGAGTTCGGGGCGCTCGAGCCAATAGGTGCTCCCTTTCCAGCTGAGCGTGCCCACGCCCGCGGCCATCAGATTGCGGTACCAGTCGGTGTGCGGGCCATAACCCAACGGCAACAAGAAGCCGTCACCGTAGGGATTCGTCCCGAGCGAGGTCTGGTAGATGCGCCCGCTGCGGCGCCCGACGTGGGTCAACAGCCCCCATGACGACCGCTGGGTTCCGGAGATCTTGCGGGTCAGGTTGTTGTACGTCGTCAAAAACCCCTTGAACGGGCCAAGCCTGAGCAGCAGGTCCCGATTTCGCCGGAAGATTCTCGGCAACAACACCAGCCAGGTCAGGACCACCCCGCCGACAGCAAGCGCAACGACAAGACTCCGGCTGGAGGGCCGTACATGGATCATCATGAGCGCCTCCTTGAGCACCAAGCTCACACCGGCAACGCAGTGATACGCCAGAGGCGAAAGTCATCGCCGCTAGAACTCACCAAGATGGTGCTAAGGCCGGGCTCGTTTGACGAAGCGTTCGGATCTCCGGGATCAGTAGATATGCGTCATGGTGGGGACCCCAATGCAAGGTGACGTGTCCGCGCGGCGGGTGTGGGTAGGCGGCCGGGAACTGTCCGCTGAGCGGGTTGTGTGAGGCCAGCCACCGCCCGGCGACGAGCAGACGTAGCTGTTCACCGGCTCGAAACAGGGTGGCCGACGGGCTTAACGCGACGTCGACCGCGACCACCTCGCCGGGATGCAGCGGGTGGGGGTCGGTGCATGCCGGCACCGGCCCCCACGGTTGCGAGAGCTGTTTATCCAGTGCACGCAGCGAGGCTTTCTGCCACCCGGTAGTGACCCGGTCGCGGCCATAACCATAGGAGCCCTCGAACCCGACGAACCGTCCGTCGCGCCACTTCTCGACGCCGATGAACAGGTTCACGTCGTCGCAGCCGCTGACTTCCAGCCACAGCCGCGCCGCCATCGGCCCGGTGAGCTCAATGTCCTTCGGGACGGTCCAGCTGAATGCCGCTGCACGCCTATGTGTTTCGAACGTGATCGTGCCCGCGGCCGGCGGCGGCTCGGTGGCCAGCAGGCCGGGTCCGGCCAGATATAGCGGCGTCCACCGCGTGCGGGCAAGCGGCCATTCGGTCTCCTCGCGCACCTCGGCGATGGTGTCGCGGTCCTCGCGGACTTCCAGTCGGATACTGCGGCGGGGGACGGCTGTGCCGTCGAGCACGCCGCGCAGGAATGCCAGCTGCTCGGCGCGGGCGGGCTCGGAGTAGAACGTCGACCATTTGCCGCCGCGATGCGTGTACAGCCGGGCATGCGTCGAGGCAGCCTGGGTGAACGCGCGCATCGAACCGCTGCTGTGCACGTTGTGATCCGAAAAACTGCCGCACACTAGCATCGGCACGGTGATCGCCGACAAATCCGGCACCAGCGAGCGCCAGAACTGGTCGCGCAGCGGGTGCGCTTTCTGCACCCGCAGCATGTCGTAAGCCTGACGGGTGGTGCGGCGAACCAACAGCCCCCAGTTACGCATAAAGCCCCGCTCCCGGATCCCGCCGGGAAACGCCACGTCGCGATAGGGATCGGTCCAACCCTCCCACGGACAGATAGCTCGTAGCGCCGGAGGGTGCAGCGCGGCGGTGCCGTACTGGCTGATCGCCAGGTAGGACACGCCCAGCATCACCACCCGTCCGTCACACCACGGCTGGCCGGCCGTCCACTGGACCACGTCGTAGGCGTCTTCGCTCTCCTGCCGCGACAACATCCGCCCGGTGCCCTCGGAGTGACCGCAGCCGCGCAGGTCGGCATTGACCACCGCGAAGCCCTGCTTGACCCACCACGCCGGGTCCGGCGCCTCCCACCCGGTGAGCTCCGAAAACCGTACCGGGTCCGGCTGGCGCGTTACGTGGTACTGCAACGGGAAGGTCCACCGCTTGCCACGCCGGGTCGGCAGCTTGTCCTTGCCGTACGGGTGGATGCTCACGATTGTGGGGAGAGGGCCATCGCCGGGCCCGCGGAAGACGTTGACCCGCAACACCGTTCCATCACGCACGCGGACCTCGGCGTCCCGGTCGATCACGATGTCGGCAGGCGCCTCGGTCACGATCACCGCCGGTCTCACGATGTCGCGAAGCCTTGCCAGCGCGTAGCGTACGGCGCCCCGGCGCCGCCACGGCCTATCCAGCGGGGGCGCCTGCACAGTCGCCGGTGGTCGAGCCACGCCGCTCAGCGTAACCGGCGTTGCAAGGCCGGTACCCCCAAGCTGAGCAGCTGCTCAGCGTCCAGAGCCCCAACTCGGCGACGTCGCCATGGCTGCCGGCCCGCCCGGACCTGTGCCGAGGTGATTCGCCGCAAACGCCACGCCCTGGTCGATGACGGCCCCGTCGTCTGCGTAGGTTCGGTGCGCGGTGAAGTCCAGCCCGTCGGAGCAGACCGGGTCGTCGCCGGCGCATACCTTGATGGTCTTGGCCTGATACAGCGGGCCGATGGCGACCGGGGGCTGGCCGAGAAAGTTCATGGCCCGCACGTTGGGCATGCCGAAGAGCACGACCGAGGAGACGTGGTTCGCCACGTCGGGGCTCATCGGTTTGGGCACGGTCGCCGGATCGATGCCATTCGGTACGGCAGACGAGGTGACAAAGCCCATCACGGCCGCGCCCTGGGAGTAACCGCCGAGCACCATCTTGGTCTGGGGGCACTGGTTGGCCATGGAGACCACGTGAGCGCCTGCGTCTCTAATACCGTCGAGGCCGGTGGACCACTGGTCGCTGGCGGGGTAGTTGACCGGGTAGACGTCGAACGACCGGGAGCCGACGCGCGAGCGCAGCGAGTCGACGAACGTCTGTCCGGTGGGGCCCACGCCGGGAGGTTCACCGGTGCCGCGGGCGAACACCACCTGTACGTCCGGGCACTGGGCGGCCGCGGACGGGATGGCGCCAAGGCCCGACGCCGCGACCACTGCCGGGCCAACGAAACGAGCGATGTGACGTACGATCATGCCGCAACTGGTCCCCATACGAGCGCACCCCCAAACGTATCGATCCCGAGAAGATGATTAGGTGCCTCTTACATACCACAGCCGACGAGCGGCGGGGCGGCAAAGTAGGTTGTGTCGGGCCGGTTTTGGATGTGGGTGGTCGAGGCGACGTGGCCCCGTGCCCGTGGCGCCCGGGTGATGACCATCACCGTTATCGGCCCGACCGGGTCCGCATCGCCGGAAAGCGCCGTCAAGCCGCTGTTTGGCCCGGTGTTGCGAGGGTAGCCGGATCAGCGAACACAGATTCAAACACGAGGTCCGAAAGGCGGCGACGTGGCTACGGGTGAAACCGGTTTCGACGACGTGACATTTGACCTTATTCCTGGTTCAGCACCATTCGCTGAAGGCCGGGCACCATTGCGGCCAATATGTGCGCGACGCGAGAAAGGCGAGGCAGGGATCCCCGGCGGCCGGGCCGGCCGGCAGGTGAGCGCCGGGGGCGACGTCCGCCACCAGAAGTGCACCGGCGCACCGGGAGCGCTCCCACAAAACGCCCGATCACGGATATGACTGGTCCAATGGCGGCCGTCGGACCGGCAACCCGCGACGGTTAAGCATTCGGTGAGCCCGTAATATGCAGCAAAGTCACGACGCCATAACACATGCGCCGCAATCGGTTCACCGCCTGCGCGGTTCGTGGTGACGTCGAACCATTGTCGGCAAACTGACGTGCGTTCGCCGACCTGCGCGGCTAAAATCACACACCCGGGGGAATTGGTTTGTGAACACACGGAGCACTTTGTGAACACGGAGCATTTCGACGCGGTCATCGTTGGTGCGGGCTTCGGCGGCATCGGTGCCGCCATCCAGCTCAAGCAGCTCGGCTATGACAACCTGGTCATTCTCGATCGGGAGTCTGATCTGGGCGGCACCTGGCATGTCAACCGCTACCCGGGATTGGCCGTCGACATCCCGTCGACCACCTACTCCTACTGGTTCGAGCCCAATCCGTACTGGTCGCGGGCGTTCGCACCGGGAGCCGAGGTCAAACGCTATGCCGAGCACGTCGCCGACAAGTACGACGTGCGCCGCTTCATGCGGTTCAACACCGCAGTCGAGGGGGCACAGTGGGATGAGGACGCCCAGATGTGGCGGGTGGCGCTGGGCGACGGCGAAAGCCTGACGACCCGCTTCCTGATCACCGCGACCGGATTCCTGTCCCAACCGCACACTCCCGATATCCTCGGCATCGCCAGTTTTGCGGGCAAGATCATCCACACCACCGCGTGGGACCACAGCCACCGCTTCCAGGGGCGACGGGTCGGGATCATCGGGACCGGCGCGACCGCGGTGCAGCTGATCCCTGAGCTGGCCAAAGAGGTCGCCGATCTGACCGTCTATCAACGCACCCCGATCCACGTGGTGCCCAGGATCGATTTCGCGATCCCGCCGCTGATGCAACGCTTGTTCGCGCGCGTGCCCTTGTTGCAACGCGCCTTCCGCTGGTTCACCGACACCTTCTTCGAGCTGGTCACGATGCTCGGTGTGTTGCACTATCCGCAGTTCCGGCGGCTTAGCATCGCCGCCGCCGACCTGGCCAAGATCAACCGATTCGTGTCGGTCCGCGACAAGGAGCTGCGCCGCAAACTGACGCCGGAGTACGACATCGGCTGCAAGCGGCCCACCTGGTCCAACGACTACTACCGCGCATTGACCAAACCGCACGTGCACCTGGAGACAAACGGGATCGAGCGGATCGAGCCGGACGGTATCGTCACCGCCGACGGGCACAAGACCGTCATCGACACCTTGGTGCTGGCTACGGGCTTCGACCTGTGGGACGCCAACTTCCCCGCCATCGAGGTGATCGGCCGCCAGGGCCGCAACCTGGGAAAGTGGTGGCGCGAGACCAGGTTTCAGGCCTACCAGGGCGTATCCATGCCCTACTTCCCCAACTATGTGAGCCTGGCCAGTCCGTATTCCTTTTCCGGGCTGTCCTTCTTCAACACCATGGAATATCAGATGCGGCACATGGACCGGCTGTTCAGCGAGGTCCAACGCAGGGGGGCAACCACCTTCGAGGTGACCGAAGATGCCAACGCCCGGTTCCTCGACCGGATGACCAAACTGCTGGGCACCTCGGTGTTCTATCGCGGCGACTGCACGCGGTCGCGGTCGTACTACTTCAACCACAGCGGTGAAGCCTCACTGCTGCGGCCGACGTCGACCCGGAACGCGGTGCACGAAGGCTCAACCTTCCCGCTCAGCGACTACACGTTCGCCTAAGTTGGGGCGCTTGCCGATGAACCGCGGCGAGCCACCCTGGCTGGTTGCGTGATGGCGGTTGTGGTCAAGGCGTTGTTGTTCGACGTGCAAGGGACGGCGACGGATTTTCATTCGACCGTCTGCGGCGAGGCACTGCGGATCAGCGCCGGCCGCCACCCGGGTGTCGATTGGGCCGACGTGGTGCGGCGTTGGCGCGCAGGCTACTTTGCCGCGCTGCAGGCCGCGCAGAGCCGCCATGCCGGGTGGGTTTCGGTGCACTCGGTGTATCGCAACGCGCTGGACACCCTGCTGGACGATCGCGGAATCCGGCTTTCGGAGGCCGAACGCGAGGAGCTCACGCTCGCCTGGCGGCGGCTGAAGCCATGGCCGGACGTGGTGCCGGGGCTGACTCGGTTGAAAAGTGCGTACACGGTAGCCACCCTGTCGAACGCCGACGTAGCGGCGGTCATCACCATCTCCAAGCGAGCAGGGTTGCCGTGGGATGCCGTCTTCGCCGCGGAGATGGCCGGGGTGTTCAAGCCCGACCCGGCGATCTACCGCATGGCCGCGACCTACCTGGGCGTGGACCCCGCCGAGATCATGATGGTGGCAAGCCACAAATACGACCTCCGTGCCGCGGGCGGTCTGGGTTTCCGGACCGCCTTCGTGGCCCGCCCGCTGGAATTCGGCGTCGACGGCCAAGCCGACGTGGCTTACTCCGACGAGTTCGACGTCAACGCGGCTGACTTCCTCGACCTTGCAACACAACTCGGCTGCTAACGGTGCGCCGACTCGGTCAGGGTCTGGCCGTTGGCCGCTTGCAGCAGGCAGATGACGGTGCTCGGGGTGGGGTTGGCCCCGGTGCGATCTTGGTTGGAGTCGATGAGATAGGTGATCGAAAACGGGCTGCCGTCGACGGATCGCCCCGTGTAAGGAGCGAATCCGGCCGCGCAATCGCGATTGGCGACGTTGGCGACAGCGGTATCGACGGCCATCGGAGCCCGAACATACACCTCGGCCAAATGCGCTGTCGCACAATCGACCACGGTGACGGTTAGGCGGCTCAGGTCGGCCGGCGGCAGGTCGGCCACGCACTCACCGACCTGCAGGTCAATCCACTTCTCGGTCCGCGAGCCTTGCGGTGCAGGAGCGGCGGTGGCGGTAACCGTGGCACCGGCGCCCACCATCGATAGTGCGGTCAGGCCGCATAACACTCGAAGGCCCCGGACCCGCATCGCCGCCTCCCTCGATCCATCGCCTAGCGGTGGAGTTTAGGCAATCCGAACGCCGCCAGGCGCGGATTCGCACAAGTCACGGCGCTTGGCTGAACGCCGGCGGCACGGTGTTAGTCAGTGCCGGGTCCGGTTTTTCGGACGACATCGACAGGAATCCACGCACGCAGCGCGCGGCGAGTAGCCAGTTCGCCGGCTTCTTCATGTCCAGCCCGCCCAGCAGCTGTTTGATCATGGTCAGCGTGTCGAAGTAAATGCGTTCGCAGACAAGCGTTTCGGTGTCGTCGAACACGAAGTAAGCGGTCATGCGGACCCGGAACCTGCTACCGGTGGGCGGAACCTTGCCCAGGTAACCGCGATGGGTGCCCATCAGCCAGAACTCGACGATCACCGCGTCGGCGCTGTGCCGCAGCACGATGATCTCGTGATCCTGATCGGGAAAAGCGGTGCGCGTGTAGGTGTAGTAGCTGCGCACCGCCTCGTCGCCGTCGTGGACGACCATCTGCGGGATCAGCTCGTAGCGCGGATGCGGGAAGGTCGACAACACGTCGTCCCAGGCGTGGCGGACCTCGTCATGGAAGTGGTCGAGCACCAGTTTCCGCCGGGCGGCCAGCACCTCGGACGGGGGAAACGCGGGAATGGTCACGTGAATCACGATAAACCGTCACGTCGCCGTCGACGCCGGGCCGTTGGGCCATCTCGGAATCCGATAGCGCGTGCGCTATCGATTTCGAAAAGGCGACATGCCTCCGGGCAACGGCTAGGCCGGGGGAGTCCACGCGACCGGCAACCTCTTGATGCCGTGGATGAACTGCGACAGCAGTCGTGCGGGTTCCTGCGTCGCGACGATGTCGGGGATTTCCCGGCGCAATTCATCGAACACGACCCTGATCTCGCGGCGAGCCAGGTTGGCGCCCAGGCAGAAATGCGCGCCTCCGCCACCGAAGCCCAGATGCGGATTGGGATTACGCGCGATGTCGAAAGTCCACGGATTGGCGAACGTTGACTCGTCGCGATTGGCCGAGTTGTACCACAGCGCGACCTTGTCGCCGGACGCCATCTTGATGCCGTTCAACTCGACGTCCTGGGTCAGGGTGCGGCGCATGTAGACCACCGGCGAGGCCCACCGCACGATCTCCTCGACCGCGTTGGGCGCCAGGGCCTCGTAATTTGACCACCATTTCTCCCGCTCCGCGGGATAGCGTGACAGGGCCAGCACCCCGTGGGTGATCGCGTTGCGCGTCGTCTCGTTGCCGGCCACCACCAGCAGGATGAAGAAGGACGCGATCTCCTGCGACGACAGCCGTTCGCCGTCGACCTCGGCTCCCACCAGGCTGGTGGTCAGATCGTCGTGGTGATTGACCCGGCGGTCCTCCGCCAGCGCGCTGGCGTAGGCGCCGATGTCCATCGAAACCTTGAGGAACTCATCGAAATCGGTGGCCAGGTCGGGGTCGCCGAACCCGAGAATCACGTTGGTCCAGTGGAATATCCGCTGATGGTCCTCCTCTGGGATGCCCATCATGTCGCAGATGACCTGCAACGGCAGCGGCCCGGCCAACTCGCTGACCAGATCGGCCTCGCCGTTGGGGTGGTTCGCGATCAGCGATGCGACCAGCCGGCGGGCCCGCTCGCGCACCGACGACTCGATGCGCGCCACCACTTTCGGGGTGAACGCCCGGCTGACGATCGAGCGCAGCCGCTGGTGCCGCGGATCGTCGAGCACGATCATCGAGCCGAAGTACTCGGCGATCTCCGGCGTGTTGTCGTTGATCGTGATGTTGGGGCTGGAGCTGAAGATCTCCGGATGACGGCTGGCGTAGAACACGTCGTCGTGCTTGGTCAGCGCCCAATACCCGCTGCCCGCCTCAAACCCGTCCCACTCGATCGCGGGCCAAAACGAGATCGGGGCCTCGCGGCGCAGGGTGACGAAAGCACCGTCGCGGACGTCGTCGTCGAGTTCCCAGAAGTCCAGGGACTCGAGATGGATATCGGCAAGCGGAATCTCCGGTGGCAGCGCCCCGTTCGTTCGCGTCGCCAGTCCTTTGCGGGGACCCGTCGTGAGGCTCACCTAGACCCTCCTTCGCCGTTGAAGAGGTGACACAGGGAGCCTAAACCGTCTGGCCCGGCGGTGCGAGTAGCCGCTCGGCGGAGTTAGTGCGTACAGACGGTTCTGCCGCCCGGCGAGTGCGCATCACTCACCACATTGCCGTCGATCAGGATCTTGCACTCGATGTTGCCGACCCCCTGCGCGCTGATGTCGAAGACTTCGCCTCCAAAGCCGGTGAACTGCGTCGACCATGGCAGTGTCGCATTGACCGCATGCTGCTGACCGGTGTCGGTTTCGTACGAGATGTACTGGGCGACGCCGGGGCCGCTCACCTCGTAGCGGATCTGCGGGCTACCGGTCGACGCGTTGGCCACACCGCACGTATTCGCGAACCCGATACCCACAGCCAACAGGACCGAAGGTGCGTTGAGATGCTTCATGGTTTCTCATCGTGTCACCGGGCAAGCCGGTACGGAAGAATCCGGCTTGACTCATGGAAACTGCCCGCGAAACGCCCTTGGTGCCTCACGTAAGAATGCCCGCGAAATGGTGACTGTCGTGAGGCATGGGAAGTGGGTTGTCGATGACGTCTCGCGCGGAGATCACCACCAAGTACGCTGGTTTGTCGTTGTTCAGCGAGCAGCCCGGCCCGGCAGCCGGATCGCGAACATACCGGCCAAGGCGGCCAGCTGGATCACGACCACCACCACGACGAGGGTGTTGGTTGAGATGTCGTAGAGCCACCCGATGAGGGTGCCGCCGACCGCGCTTGCCACACCCAGTCCGGCGGCGAACACTCCGTAGGCGCTGGCCCGCCGCGGTGCCGGAACCATGTCGGCGACCACCGCGCGCAGCGTGGATTCCTGGATTCCGCCCGCCGCGCCCCACAGCAACGCGCCCACAACGACCAGCGTGACTTTGCCGGTGAAGCCGAAAACGGCAACCAACGCCGACAGAACCGGTAGCGCGGCAAGAATTTTCGCGCCGAACCGGTCGTAGCCCCAGCCCATGGCCAGCGACACCAGCGCCCCCGCGGCCATGGTGCCGGTATAGACCACCGGCACCGCGGCGGCCTTCAGCAAGTGGTGGGTGACCATGTGAAACGACAGCAACCCGAACGTGGCGAAGCCCGTCATGGTGATCGCGACGAACCCGCAGTACAGCCAGAACCTCAGCGGCAGCGCCAGTCTCTGGGGTGTCGACGGATCATCGGGGACAGCCGAAGTCGCTTCGTAGGACTCCGGATGGGGCACCCGGAACCGCAGCCACGTCACCACCGCCAGCGTGGCGACGCCGGGTAGGGCGAGCACGCCGAGCGCCGGCGCGTAGTTCCCCCCGGTGACAGCGAGGATGCCGGCCACGGTCAGCGGGCCCAGCACCGCACCCGTCTGGTCGAGGGCCTCGTGCACGGCGAAACCGCGGCCCCGACCGGTGACGCTGGCGGCATGCGACAGCAGGGTGTCCTTGGCGGGGCTGCGCACCGCCTTGCCGACGCGCTCGGCGATGACCAAGGCGCACGCCATCCACAGAGTGCTCGCGACGCCGAGCAGCGGAACCGAGATCACCGTCAGCACGTAGCCGGCGATAGTCCAAGCCCAAAACCGGCGAGTGAGATCGGCCAACGGTCCCGACAGCAGACGCAGTCCCAGGGCGGCGGCCTCACCGATACCGGTCACCACGCCAACCACCAGGCCCGTCGCCCCCAGCGAGGCCAGCAGCGGCCCGGTGATCGACCGGGCACCTTCGTAGACCCAATCAGCGAGCAGGCTGACCACGCCGAATGCCGCGACGAACCGCCATGCGCTCAACGTCGGACGGGCCGACTCAGTGCGACTCACAGCGATATCACCGTACGCACGCGTCAGATGGTAGATGCCACACGCGCTGCCCGCTTAGGGTGAAGCCCAGAATCTGAGCAGGAGGTCGCCGGCTGATGTCGGAACGTGGCACAAAGCGTGTGGTGGTGTGGGGCACTGGCTTCGTCGGCAAGATGGTGATCGCCGAGATCGTCAAGCATCCGCTGTTCGAGTTGGTGGGTGTGGGCGTCAGCAACCCCGACAAGGTCGGACGCGACGTCGGCGACATCTGCGAGCTGCCCGAGCCGGTGGGCATCACCGCCACCGACGACGTCGACGCCCTGATCGCGCTGAAACCCGACGCGCTGGTGCACTACGGCCCCACGGCGATACACGCCAAGGAAAACATCTCGCTGATCACCCGCTTCCTGCGGGCCGGCATCGACGTCTGCTCGACGGCGATGACGCCGTGGGTGTGGCCGGCGATGCACCTCAACCCGCCGCAGTGGATCGAGCCCATCACCGAAGCATGCGAGGCGGGCGGGTCGTCGTGCTTCACCACCGGGATCGATCCCGGGTTCGCCAACGACCTGTTCCCGATGACGCTGATGGGCCTGTGCTCGGAGGTACGCCGCGTCAAGGCTTCCGAGCTGCTGGACTACACCAACTACGAAGGCGACTACGAAGTCGAGATGGGCATCGGCCGCGAGCCCGAATACAGCCCGATGCTGGAAAACCCCGACGTGCTGATCTTCGCGTGGGGCGCCACCGTCCCGATGATGGCGCACGCCGCCGGCATCGAGCTCGACAAAATCACCACCACCTGGGAGAAGTGGGTGACACCCACCGAGCGCAAGACCGTCAAGGGCGTCATCGAACCCGGCCAGGTCGCCGCCGTCCGGTTCACCATCAACGGGATCTACCACGGCGAGACCCGCATCCAGCTCGAACATGTCAACCGCATCGGGCGCGACGCCGCCCCGGACTGGCCGTCCGGTCACGACGACGACGTCTACCGGGTGGACATCGAGGGGACGCCGAGCATCTTCCAGGAGACGGCGTTCCGGTTCACCGACGGCTCGGGCCGCGACCCGGCGACGGCCGGGTGCCTGTCGACCGGGCTGCGCGCCCTCAACGCGGTGCCGGCGGTCAACGACTTGCCGCCGGGCTGGGTCACCCCGCTGGACCTTCCGCTGATCGCCGGGGCGGGCACCATTCGCTGACGCATGGTCGGTCACGCCGGATACGGCGCGCTGCCGGTTGCGGCGTGGACGGCTGCGATCACGGCGTCGGTCTCGCACAGCGTCACCCCGATGTTGGTCATTTCGGCGCGGCCCTGATCGTCGAGCCCGGACACGGCGTCGTCGACGAGCACGATGCGGTAGTCGCGCTCGCTTGCTTCGTAGATCGAGGCGCGTGGGCAGTTCGGGTAGTTACATCCGGCGACAACCACAGTGTCCACGTGGTTCTTGGTGAGGTACTCGTCAAGTCTGGTGCCGAAGAAGGCTCCCCAGCGGGGCTTGTACATCACGATCTCGCCGTCGCCGAGCCGCTGAGCGTGCCCCGACAAGAGCAGCTCATCGTCGAACTCTGCGGTCCCGACGGGCATCAAGCCCGGCGCCAGAAGCCTCCCCGGTGTGCCGGCCCGAAGCACGGCGATCGGACCGGTGACGAGTTGCCTGCGCACCGGCTCGGCGTTACTTCCGTCGGCCAGGTAGATCCGTACGATGTGCACGATCGGTCGCCCGGAGCTACGAAAGGCTTGGCACAGATCCGCGATGCGGGGCACGGCGGCGGACGTTCCCGGGATCTGTAGCGGCCCGCCGTCGAGGGTGTCCGCCTGAACATCGATCGTCAGCAGAGCTGCAGAGTCGAAGTGTGGTCTGACGAGGTCGTGCATGATCCCAGCATAGGGCGGTGAGCTGGCGAAACATCTTGCGGTAGAGCGCTTTGCGGGCGTGTTTGGACGCGAATCCGATGGTAGCGGCACAATTGCGGCGGGGCGGCAAGCGCGTGCCGCTGAGCAAGGGGATGGACGCATGGTCGACGAAGCCAGGCCCGCGCTGGGCTTGTCGATTGGTGCCACCAACCTGGCCGCCGTGACGGCCGGCCACGCCGTCACCCGCAAGCCCGTGCTGACGCTGTATCGCCAGCGGCCGCCCGAGGTGGGCGTACCGTCGGAAAACCCCAGGCTGAACGAGCCGGGCGTGGTGATCACCGGCTTCGTGGACCGGGTCGGGGATCCGGCCGGGATCGTGGCGGCCGACGGCTCGGTCCACCGCAGCGAGACACTGGTCGCCGACGGCCTGCGTGCACTGGCCTACACCGCCACCGGCGGCGATGTGCTGCCCGACGACCTCGCGGTGACCTATCCCGCCCACTGGGAGTCCACGGCGGTGGACGCCGTGGGCGCCGCGCTGAGCCGGGTGGCCGAATGGTCGAATCGTGCGCGGCCGCTCATGCTGATCCCGGATGCCGCGGCGAAGCTCTTCGCCGTACGGGCCAGTCCGGGCCTACCCGGCCCGGGCACCGTGGCGGTGTGCGACTTCGGCGGCAGCGGCACCAACATCACGTTGATGCACGCCGCCGGCGACCATCACGCGTTGGCGCCGACCGTGCGGTACCACGACTTCTCCGGCGACCTCATTGCTCAGGCGCTGTTGACGGCCGTCATGGCCGAGATGCCCGGCACCGGTTCTTTCGGCCCGCTGAGCCGACTGCGGGCCGGATGCCGACGGGCCAAGGAGCAGCTGTCGTCGAGCACGGAGACGATACTCGGCGATATTCGACTCACCAGGAACGACCTTGACGACGCGATCCGTGCGTCGCTGGACAACTTCGTGGCGGCGCTGGATAAAACGCTGGCACACAACGAGATCCATGATCTGGTCGCGGTGATTGCGGTAGGCGGTGGCGCGAACGTCCCCGCGGTCACCACCACGCTTTCGGCACAGCTTCGAGTCCCGGTCGTCACGACGCCGCGTCCGCAACTGACGGCAGTCCTCGGCGGTGCGTTGCGGACGTCGCGCGGTGCCGGTGCCACCGTGTCGACCCCGCCGCGCGGGTAGCGTCAGCTCAGCGCTTTTCGCCTTTGTTCTCTTCGGCTGCGGCTTTTCTGAGTTGGTCGTTGAGGGCTTTGTCTTTCTCGACTTGGTCCTTCTTGGCTTGCTCGTCCGGGCCGGCGTCGTCGTTGTACTGGGGGTTGCCGTCCTCATCCAGCCAATCGTTGACCGCGGTGCCCGTGACTGTGCCGCCAGAGCCGGGCAGCACGACGGTGGGTCTGTCTTCGTAGGCCGTCATCATCTCGGCGGCCTTCTGCTTGGCATCCTCGTCGGGTTCTGGCTTTTCGGTTGGCTCTCGATCGCCGTCCCGATCAGCCGCTTTGTCGTCCTGCACGCTCACTGGTGTCTACCCCCTAGCGGTCGAAGAATCGACCATTTCCGGAGGTTACCCGCTGCAGCGCCGTGTCGAAACTCTCATCGGCGGGATCGGTCGCGCTTGACCAGCGCGACCAGGGCGAGCGGAATCCGCATCGGCTCGGGCGCGCTTGAAAGACGTTGCGCGACCGCACCCTCCAATTGCTCGACGAATGCAACCGCCCGCGGATCCTGGACGCCGCCGTCCAGCCCGCCCGTTAAAGTGGGGAACAGCGCGGTCCGTGCGAATGCTGCCCACTGCGCGCCGAAAGCCTCTGCGTCGCCGTCTAATTGGAACCGCGCCCAGAATCGGTCCTCGGCGTCGAACGTCTCGAGGTGGTCGATCGTCAACCCTTCGAACCGCCCGCTCGGCGCAAACGGAGCACGAAAGTCCTTCTCGCTGCGGCCAAATGTGGGAATGGTCATCCGCCGCACCTCGTCCTGGCCCAGCAGACCGTCGCGTACCTGATCACTCAGCACCGCAACAATCGCGTCCAGCAATGCCGTGAACCCGAACGTGCCGTCCTCGTCGGCGGCCATCGTCAACACCACCAGCCGCCCTTCCGGTGCCAACTCGCGCCCGCGGAACGCCACGAAGTTGTGCCAATCCGTGGCCGCCTGGTGGGCATATGCCGCCCGCGCCGCCTCGTCGTGGGTGCCGGCGACGTGGACGTGATCGTCCAGGTCGCAAGGGATTCGGCTCAGCCACTGGGTTGCCCACGACGTCCAACCGAGATTGACGGTATTGGACGGAACTATCTGCTGGTAAAACGACCGGCCGATCGCGGAGGCGAAACTCGCCGTGTCCAGGTGCAGGTAGCTTTCCGGGTCGTCGGCCAGGTTCTGGAACAGCGCCGTGAAATCGTTGTGCGGTACGTCGGTGTGTGCCACCAGGATTGCGTGATCGTGTCGGGTGCGGCGACGCAGCACCGCAATGGACGCCGACAGCGGCTTCAGCGAATTGTGCCCGTTGGCGGCGCCGTAGTCGGCGATGACGATCGGCTGCGGAGGTTGGGGCAGTGGCACTTGCGCAGCGGCCTGCTCGAACAACGCGATCGCCGGCGCCAAGCCGGCGGCCTGCAGCCGCGACGACTGGGCAGACGTCGGCTCTGGCCGGACCACAATGCTCGATTCGGGCATCCGAGGATCAGTCCGCATGGAACGACCATAATCGCTGCGCGAGTTGTCAGCTCGGCTTCGGATAGCTGACACCGGTGAGCTGCTCGGACAGCTCCCACAGTCGGCGGCAGTCGGCCTCGTTGCGGGCACGGGCCGGCATCCTGGCCGGCTTCACACCGCCGCCGGAGAGCTCGAAGAAGCCGAGGGGTCCGTAGAACACGCCGCCCTGGGCCTGCGGCGCGGCGGCCGCGTACAGCGCCGGCAGGATCCCGTCTTGAATCTCCTGCCACATGAACGGCGCCCAACGCCATGATGCTTTGTACAACCGCTCCATGAGTGCAGGCTTTTCCCGGCCGTGCGACGGCCCGCTGACCTGCAGGTTGGTCATGGTCAAGCCGGGATGCGCGGCATTGGACCTGATGCCCCAGCCCGCCTCGCGGCTGCGGCGGTCCAGCTCGCGG
The DNA here is from genome assembly GCA_963848535.1 of uncultured Actinomycetota bacterium. Classification (GTDB taxonomy): domain Bacteria; phylum Actinomycetota; class Actinomycetes; order Mycobacteriales; family Mycobacteriaceae; genus Mycobacterium. The sequence goes on along the minus strand of CAWKEM010000016.1, from coordinate 184,336 downwards.
GCGAACATCAGCACGGCCAGCTTCGACTGGCCGTAGGCCGACATCGCCGAGTAGGACTTCTCGAATTGCGGGTCGTCGAAGTGGATCCTGCCGAAGCTGGCCGCGATGCTGCTCAGTGAGACGACATGAGCGCCGTTGGCGGCCTGCAACAGCGGCAGCAGGTGTGCGGTGAGCGCGAAGTGGCCCAGATGGTTGCTGCCGAACTGCAATTCGAAGCCGTCGGCGGTGGTGTCGCGTTCCGGTGGCGTCATGACACCGGCGTTGTTGATCAGGATGTCGATCGGGCGTCCTTCGGCGTTGAGTTGCTCGCCCAACGCGGCGACGGCGGCCAGTGACGACAGGTCCAGGGATTTGATGGTCAGTTTGGCGTCGGGAACGGTGGTGCGAATTTCTTCGATCGCCGCTTCGCCCTTGGCGCGCGTGCGGATCGCCATGACGACGTCGGCGCCGGCGGCCGACAGCCGCCGGGCCAGCCCGAAGCCCAGACCGCTGTTGGCCCCGGTGATGACCACCAGCTTCCCCGACAGATCAGGCACGGTGGCGACAAGATTGTGAGCCATGCGTAACGCTCCTTCGTCGGTATGAGCCTCGTCCCGGTGTGCGCTCCGGCGGACACGCGACTCGCTGCCGCCAGCGTAACGCTGCTGCGAATTTGCTCGCCGAATTTCGCAGTGGCGTTACGCTCGCGGCCAAATCTTAGTGGCCCCGCGCCACCCACTCCTCGTAGTGGACAATCTCGTCACCGATGGTGGTGCTGTCACCATGGCCGGTGTGGACGACGGTCTCGCCGGGCAACGCGCCGAGCCGTTCGGAGATCGACTGTAGAATGGTCGGGAAGTCGGAATACGAGCGCCCTGTCGCGCCGGGGCCACCGGAGAACAGGGTGTCGCCGCTGAACACCACCCCCAGTTCGGGGGCATACCAGCACACCGATCCGGGGGAATGCCCCGGGGTGTGCAGCGCCTGCAACTCGGTGCCGGCGACACTGAGCGTGTCTCCATCGGAGATGGCACGAAAGTCTTTGTCCGGGTGCGTCATCCGCCACAACACGTCGTCGCCGGGGTGAAGCAGCACCGGTGCGTCGAGGGCCGCACCGAGCTCGGGAGCCACCGTGACGTGGTCGTTGTGGCCGTGCGTGCACACCACCGCAACCACCTTGCGCCCCCCGACAGCGTTGAGGATCGGCTCGGCGGTGTGGGCGGCGTCGAAAACCACGACCTCGGAGTCGTCACCGACGATCCAGATGTTGTTGTCGACTTCCCAACTGCCGCCGTCGAGTTCGAAGGTTCCGTGGGTGACGACCCGCTCGATGGGAGCCATCACAACATCACCACTGAACGCAGCACCTTGCCGTCATGCATCTTGTGGAATGCCTCCTCGACGTCGCCGAGCCCGATGCGTTCGGAGACGAACTGCTCGAGCGGAAGCCGGCCCTGCAGGTAGAGGTCGATCAACGTGGGGAAGTCGCGTTCGGGCAGGCAGTCGCCGTACCACGACGACTTCAGCGACCCGCCGTGGGAGAAGAAGTCCACCAGCGGCATGTCCAGACGCATATCGGGGGTGGGAACACCCACCAGCACAACGGTTCCCGCGAGGTCGCGGGCGTAGAAGGCCTGCTTCCAGGTTTCGGGCCGGCCCACCGCGTCGATCACGACGTCGACGCCGAAGCCGTCGGTGAGATCCTGGATGGTCTTGATGACGTCGAATTCGCGGGCGTTGACGGTGTGGGTGGCGCCGAACTTGCGGGCCCAGTTCAATTTCGTGTTGTCGGTGTCGACCGCGATGATCCGCTTGGCCCCGACCAGTGCTGCCCCCGCAATCGCGGCATCGCCCACGCCGCCGCAGCCGATCACCGCGACGGTGTCGTCGCGGCTGACCCCGCCGGTGTTGATCGCAGCCCCCAGCCCGGCCATCACTCCGCAGCCCAGCAGACCGGCGACGGCCGGATCGGCAGCGGGATCGACCTGGGTGCATTGGCCGGCGTGCACCAGCGTCTTGTCGGCAAACGCCCCGATGCCCAGCGCCGGGGTGAGTTCGGTGCCGTCGGTCAGCGTCATTTTCTGCTCGGCATTGAAGGTGCTGAAGCAATAGCTCGGCCTGCCGCGTTTGCAGGCCCGGCACTGCCCGCACACGGCGCGCCAGTTCAGGATGACGAAATCGCCCGGCTCGACCGCGGTCACACCCGGCCCGACGGCTTCGACGGTGCCGGCGGCCTCGTGGCCGAGCAGGAACGGGTACTCGTCGTTGATGCCGCCCTCGCGGTAGGTCAGGTCGGTGTGGCACACCCCGCAGGCGATGACGTCGACCACGGCCTCACCGGGGCCCGGGTCCGGGACGACGATGTCCACCAATTCGACGGGTTCGCCCTTTTTCCGTGAAATCACGCCGCGCACTGTCTGACTCATGGCGTCAAACATACTGGGGAACGCCATACACTTCGTAGCCGCCCGTCCACCCATGAACCGGCATAGCGGCGCGCGCAAACCACCGGGTGTAGCGTCGCTGGGCGTGACGGAATTCGACAAAACCTCCGAAACCGCTAAGGAATTCACCGGACGAATCGTCGCGGCCATCGACGGCGCCAGTCTGGCGCTGCTGCTGAGCATTGGACATCAGACCGGTCTGCTGGACACGATGGCCGGGCTTCCGCCCGCGACCAGCGCGCAGATTGCCGAAGCTGCCGGCCTCAACGAGCGCTACGTCCGGGAGTGGCTGGCCGGCATGACCACAGGGCGCGTCGTCGAGTACGACCCCGAGACCGGCACCTACGCGTTGCCTTCCCACCGCGCGGGCGTGCTGACCCGGGCGGCCGGGCCGGACAACCTGGCCTTAGTGGCGCTGTTCGTTCCGCTGCTCGCCGAAGCCGAACAGAAGATCATCGACTGCTTTCGAAACGGTGGCGGGCTGCCGTACAGCGAGTTCCCCCGCTTCCACACGCTGATGGCCGAGCAGAGCGGTGTGGTGTTCGACAACGCGCTCGTCGACGCCGCGCTGCCGTTGGTCGACGGCCTTGTCGACCGCCTGCGCGCCGGAGCGGACGTGGCCGACTTCGGCTGCGGCAGCGGTCACGCGATTAACGTGATGGCGCAGGAGTTTCCGGCCAGCCGATTCACCGGAATCGACTTTTCCGACGAGGCCATCGCGGCCGGCATCCAAGAGGCAGCCGGCCTCGGCTTGGTGAACGTGACCTTCGAAAGCCACAATCTGCCCGAGTTGGACAAGCTGGCTGCCTATGACGTCATCACCGTGTTCGACGCCATCCACGATCAGGCGCACCCGGCGCGGGTGTTGGAGAACATCTACCGCGCACTGCGCCCCGGTGGTGTGCTGCTGATGGCCGACATCAAGGCCTCGAGCCGGCTCGAGGACAACGTCGGCGCTCCGATGAGCACCTACCTCTACACGACCTCGTTGATGCACTGCATGACGGTGTCGCTGGCGGCCGACGGCGCCGGTCTGGGTGCGGCGTGGGGAACGCAGCTGGCCACCGCGATGCTCGCCGATGCGGGCTTTGAGGACATGCGGGTGGCCGAACTCGAGTCGGACCCGCTCAACAACTACTACATCGCCAGGAAGTGACGCGCCCGACCCGATGGCCGCTCTGGACGCTGTTGACGACTGGCCGGTACCGGCTGCCGCCGCTGCGGTGATCGGACCGAGCGGAGTGCTGGCCAGCCACGGCGACCCCGAGCGGGTATTCGAGCTGGCGTCGGTGACCAAGCCGTTGGTGGCCCGGGCCGCGCAGGTCGCCATCGAAGAAGGGGTCGTCGACCTCGACACCCCGGCCGGCCCGCCCGGCTCCACGATCCGCCACCTGCTGGCGCATGCGTCGGGTCTGGCGATGCACTCCGATCGGGTGCTGGCCAAGCCCGGCACCCGGCGCATGTATTCCAACTACGGCTTTGCCGTGCTGGCCCAGACCGTGCAGGACGAGTCGGGCATCGAGTTCGGCCGCTATCTCACCGAGGCGGTCTGCGAACCACTGGCCATGGCGAGCACCCGGCTGGACGGCGGCGCGTCGGCCGCCGGGTTCGGCGCGACCTCGACCGTGGCGGATCTGGCGGCGTTCGCCGGAGACCTGCTGTGCCCGTCGACGGTCTCGGCGCAGACGCACGCCGAGGCGACGGCGGTGCAATTCCCCGGCTTGGACGGCGTGTTGCCCGGGTACGGCGTGCAGCGGCCCAACGATTGGGGGCTGGGTTTTGAGATCCGGGATGCGAAATCGCCGCATTGGACCGGTTCGCGCAACTCGGCGCGAACTTACGGCCATTTCGGCCAAGCAGGCGGTTTTATCTGGGCAGATCCCGAGGTGGAGCTGGCGTTGGTGGTCCTCACGGACCGCGATTTCGGCGAGTGGGCGCTCGCGCCGTGGCCGGCGATTTCCGACGCCGTGATATTCGAGTACAGCGCACACTAGCGCAACAGGGGTATCAAGAGGCACAATAGACACGCAAGACACACAAACATCAAGCATCCTGCTTGCTGGGTCCGCCAGGTCGTTGGGGAAGACGTCCCTCGTGGAACCGAAGGAGCAGGAAATGCGTGCGTCGAATCAATTCGCCGACGTGACGACTGGCGTGGTGTACGTCCACGCCTCGCCCGCGGCAGTATGCCCACATGTCGAGTGGGCGTTGTCGTCGACCCTGCACTCCCAGGCCAACCTGGTGTGGACACCGCAGCCGGCGATGCCCGGACAGCTGCGGGCGGTCACCAACTGGGTCGGGCCGGTGGGCACCGGCGCCCGGTTGGCCAATGCGTTGCGCTCCTGGTCGGTGCTGCGGTTCGAGGTCACCGAGGATCCCAGCCCCGGGGTCGACGGCCACCGGTTCAGCCACACCCCGCAATTAGGCCTGTGGAGTGGGGCGATGAGCGCCAACGGCGACATCATGGTCGGGGAGATGCGGCTGCGGGCGATGATGGCGCAGGGCGCCGACACCCTGGCCGTCGAATTGGATTCGGTGTTGGGAACCGCGTGGGACGAGGCGCTCGAGGCGTATCGCGACGGCGGCGACGCCGGTGAGGTGACCTGGCTCAACCGCGGAGTCGGTTAGAGCGCGTCGCACAATCGGCGGCGGCGGCACCGCGGCGGCGGGTCGCCCAGCGACGCTGCACCCATTGGCCCGATGATCAAACGCTCGCGGCGCGGGCGGAGATCGCGGAAAAGATGTTTGGTACCCGCGCTTGGCCGTCTTCGATAAGCTTGTCGAAGGTGGAGGTACCGCAATGTTCAAGCCCCTTGCATTCGCAGTGATTCCTGCTGTCTGTGCTGTCGGACTGGCAGCACCGGCAGAGGCCCAGGGCGGCTACATCGTGATCGCGGGGTCGGACTCCACCCATGCTGTCGAAACCACGGTAGGTGGCGGCCTTGCCAGTCTGAGTCATGTTGAGGAGTATGCGGTGAGCCATTGCGCCGAGAGACATGGCGCAGCCGACTGCCGCGTTCTTGCCGAGGGTCAGGGTGGCTGTGTGGCCCTCTCCGATGATGGTCCGAGCTTGGTTGCGGCCTGGGGTGCCACCCGCAGTGCTGCCGATGCCGCAGCGCTGGCCAAGGTTGGGGTAGCGGGGGCAGATGTGGATATCGCTCGCTGCGTCGGCGATCCGGATCTAATCCCCCCTGGGGGAAACTCGCTTTGGACCACGCAATAGCCATGTAATGCCTACCCTGGTGCATCGAGCCGAGGCTGACATCCGTGCGATGACTCGATCGTCCCAAGGTGAAGACGCGAGTCGATGACTGCGTGAGAAATTATTGGGCCACAGGGCCGAAATCTTCGGAACTATCGCTGTAGGTCAGAGGGGTCTTGTCTGGGCATACGACGTGCGTCCGTGCCGACAGTGCCGATGCCGCCACTGCGGCGAGAGTGGTCGTGCGGTATCGCGACATCTTTCCTCCACGGGCGTATCACCTGCCGTCATGGTTGGGCCGGACGAAGAATCTGCAGCGCCGCGGGCACCGCGGAGATCTCGGCGGGCAGCGGGCACGCGAAGTCGCCGTCGGCGTACACGTTGATACCGGGGCACTCCACCTGAACTGATTTGGCGCGCGCCGTGCTCACCTCGTCGAGGTTGATGTGCGTGCCTTTCATCACGGTGGGGAACAGGCGGACCAACTTTGTCCGCGACGCCTCGTGCACCATGGTGATGTCGAGCAGACCGTCGGCGTGATCGGCATTGGGACAGATCAGCATCCCACCGCCATAGCTGCGGGTATTGCCGAAGGCGGCCAGCGTGATGTCGGCGTCGATCTGCCGTGTTCCGTCCAGCACCATACGGAACGGCAAGAGCCGCAGCTGTGACAATTCGGCCAGCATCGCGATGTAATAGCGCAACCGCCCATGGGGCCAGCTCATCCGGTTGGCGCGATCGGTCACCAACGAGTCGAAGCCGGTGGCCGCCACGGTGCCGAACCACTTGTCGCCCCCACTACTGTCGCGGATCCGGCCCAGGTCAATGGTTTCCGTCCAGCCGTCGACGATGATGTCCGCGGCGGCTTCGGCATCCTTTGTGGGGATGCCGAATTCACGAGCGTGGTCGTTACCGGTCCCCGCCGGGACGATTCCCAGCGGAACGTCGGTGCCGGCCATGACCTGCAACGCGTTGGAGAAGACACCGTCACCTCCGGTGACCATCACCGCGTCGGTGCCCTTCTCGAGTGCCGCGCCGACCAGATAACGCGCTTCTTGCGCGTCGTCGCCGATGATTTCGACGACCTCCACACCGCGATGGTGCAGCCGGGCGATCGCGAGCTGCGCTGCCTGGATCGCGGCGCCGTGCCCCGAGGCGGGATTGGTCAAGGCGATCACCCGGCCGATTTCGTGCCGGCGCAGCTGGCCGGCGACGGGGCGATCCGCGGTCATGGAATGAGCTTGCCGGGATTGAGAATTCCGGCCGGATCCAGTGTCGCCTTGACCGCGCGCAACACCTGCACACCCAGCTCGCCCACCTCGTCGCGCATCCAGGGCCGGTGGTCGGCACCGACCGCGTGGTGGTGGGTGATGGTTCCGCCGCTGGCCATGATCGCGTCCGACGCGGCTTTCTTGGCGGCCTGCCACTGCTCGATCGGATTGCCGCGTTGCCCGGCGACGACCGTGAAGTACAGCGACGCGCCGGTGGGGTAGACGTGCGAAATGTGGCACATCACCAGCGCCGGGGTGTCGGTCTGGGCAAGTGCGGTGGTAAGTGCTTGTGTGACAGCGGCTTTGAGCGCCGGAATGTTGGACCAGTCGGTGGCGGTTTCGAGAGTCTCGCAGAGCGCGCCCGCCGAGAGCAGCGAGTCACGTAGATACGGCGCGCCGAACCGGCCCCGTTCCCAGGCCCGCGCCGGTTCTTCGCCCAACGAGGTTCCGCCTCGAGCCGCGAGCAGTGCGCTGGTCTCGGTGTGCCGGCTCTCGACGTGTTCCTTGGTGCCCTCGAACACGGTGATGGCCAGGCAGCCGCCGGTGATCTGGTTTTCGCCGATCGCCTCGGTGGTGGCGAGGTTGACTCCCGTCTCGGCTTCGTCGGAGAGCCGAATCACGGTGGGGCCGGTGGCGGTTTGGGTGACAGCGCGCACGGCCCCGGTTCCGGTCTGGAAATCGGGGAACGACCACGCCTCGTAGCGGACGGCTTCCGGGGCCCGGTGCACACGCAGCCGCACCTGCGTGATGACGCCGAAAGCGCCTTCCGAGCCGATCATCAGCTGACGCAGGTCCGGTCCCGCGGCCGACTCCGGCGCGCGGCCCAGGTCCATGGTGCCCACCGGAGTGACCACCCGCAGCCCGCGAACCATGTCGTTGAACCGGCCATAGCCCGCCGAGTCCTGCCCGGACGATCGGGTCGCCGCAAAACCGCCGATCGTGGCGTACTCGAAACTCTGCGGGAAATGCCCGAGCGAAAAGCCGTGTTCGCCGAGCAGGCGTTCGGCGTCCGGTCCGGTGACGCCGGCCCCGAACACGGCCTGGCCGGACACTTCGTCGAGGGATATGAGCTGATCGAAGCGGCGCAGATCAAGCGACACCACCGCGCTGAACCCTTCGCGGGAGGGGTTGAGGCCACCGACCACGTTGGTGCCGCCCCCGAACGGGATGACGGCGATGCGGTGCTCGGAGCAGTAGCGCAGGATCGCGGCAACGGCGTCGTCGTCGCCGGGCAGCAACACGGCGTCGGGGGCATCCTGGGCGCGGGAGTCCTTGCGGCGCAACAGGTCAATCATGGACTTGCCGCCCGCGTGCAACAACCGATCGAGGTCGCCGGTGCGGCAGTACGCGGCGCCGACGATCCCGGCCAGCGCGTCCCGGTCCGCCGGCGACAACGCCGACGGGCGTAATCGCACCTGCTCGGGTTCGACTTCGGCCGCCCCGGATTCCTGCACGCCCACGGCCTGTTCCAGCAACGACCGGATCCCCTCGGACAGCGGTTTCGCCGCGGCCGGATCGCCCCACGCGTTCCATTTCATCGGCGGGAGGAGATCCTCGGGATGCGTCATGCGTTACAGTATTACATATGCCGTCAATATGTAACGAAGAATTGGATACCGGAGACCGGATCCTTGCGGCAGCAGCCAGCTGTGTGCTCGATTTCGGCGTGGACCGGGTGACCCTCGCCGAGATAGCACGACGCGCGGGCATCAGCAGGCCGACGGTGTACCGCCGCTGGCCGGACACCCGCTCGATCGTCGCGGCGCTGTTGACCCGGCACGTCACCGACGTGATGCGCGATGCGCCGCTGCTCGGCGACGACCGGGAATCGCTGGTGCGGCAGATAGTTACCGTGGCCGACCTGTTGCGCCGGGACCGACTGGTGATGTCGGTGCTGCACTCGCAGCTGGCACCGATCTACATCACCGAACGCCTCGGGACCAGCCAGCACATGTTGATCGACGCCCTTGCCGCCCGGCTGCGGGTGGCCCAGCGCAACGGCAGTGTCCGCGCCGGCGACCCCGTCCAGATGGCCACCATGGTGTTGCTGATCGCCCAGTCGACCATTCAGTCGGCGCAGATCGTGCAGCCGATTCTTGATGTCGACGCGCTGGCCGGCGAACTCGCCTACTCGCTGAACGGATACCTGTCCTGATGTTCGCCGCTCTCAGCGCGGCACGCCGCGCGGCCGAGCTGACCGCACTCGCCGAGGACGAGCCGGTGGACGTCGTCGTCATCGGCGGCGGCATCACCGGCGTCGGGATCGCCCTGGATGCCGCGTCGCGAGGCCTGCGGGTGGTGCTGGTGGAAAAACACGACCTGGCATTCGGTACCAGCCGCTGGAGTTCCAAACTGGTCCATGGCGGCCTGCGCTATCTGGCCAGCGGCAACGTCGGAATCGCCCGGCGCAGCGCCATCGAACGCGGAATCTTGATGACGCGCAACGCCCCTCATCTCGTTCATGCGATGCCGCAGCTGGTTCCGCTGCTGCCGTCGATGGGTCGCGCCGAGCGCGCGTTGGTGCGCACCGGATTCCTCGCCGGCGACGCGTTACGGATGCTTGCGGGCACGCCGTCGTCGACGCTGCCCCGGTCGCGCCGGGTTTCGGCGCAGTGCGTCGTGGACATGGCGCCGACCGTACGGCGCGACGGCCTGGACGGTGGCCTGCTGGCCTACGACGGCCAATTGATCGACGACTCCCGACTGGTCACCGCGGTCGCGCGCACCGCCGCACAGCACGGTGCCCGAATCCTGACCTACGTCGCGGCATCGAAGGCCACCGGCACCTCGGTGCGATTGACCGATCAGCGCACGGGAGGGTCATTTGATGTTTCGGCCGCCGCGGTCATCAACGCGGCCGGGGTGTGGGCCGCCGAGATCGACCAATCGCTGCGGTTGCGGCCCAGCCGCGGGACGCATCTAGTGTTCGATGCCGGTGCTTTCGGCAATTTGACTGCGGCGCTGACGATTCCGATCCCCGGTGAGCTCAACCGGTTCGTGTTCGCTATGCCCGAGCAACTGGGCCGCGTTTACCTCGGGCTGACCGACGAGGCCGCTCCCGGTCCGATCCCGGACGTGCCCGAACCGTCTGCGCAGGAGATCACGTTCCTGCTGGACACGGTGAACACCGCGCTGGGGACCGCGCTGGGCACTGCCGACGTGATCTGGTGCCTACGCCGGGCTTCGCCCGCTCATCGACACCGGCGAAGGCCGCACCGCCGACGTGTCACGCGAACACGCCGTCGTTGAATCGGCGTCCGGTGTCATCAGCGTGATCGGCGGCAAGCTGACCGAATACCGCTACATGGCCCAAGACGTGCTGGATCGCGCCGTCGGCCTGCGGCAGTTACCCGCCGCCCAGTGCCGGACCCGCAACCTGCCGCTGATCGGAGCGCCGGGCAACCCGGGCCCGGGTGCAGGGCCGGTTGCCGGGTTGCCGGCGTCGCTGGTGCAGCGTTACGGCGCCGAAGCGTCCAACGTCATCGCCACCGCCACCTGCGAGCGACCGACCGAGCCGGTCGCCGAGGGCATCGATGTGACCCGGGCGGAATTCGAATACGCGGTCACCCATGAGTGCGCGCTGGATGTCGGCGACATCCTCGATCGGCGGACCCGGATTGGGTTGGTGCCGTGCGACCGGGAGCGGGTTGTTGCGGTGGCCGAGGAATTCCTGACGCGCCTTGGTTAGCGCGCCTCCCCGATGTCCTCGTGCCACAAGCCGGGGTGCACGGCGATGAAGGCTGACATCATCGCTGCGCAGCGCCGATCATCGAGGACCGTGACCGTGATTCCGTTGTCCGCCAGCCATCCATGCCCGCCGCTGAAGGTGCGGGCTTCGCCGACCAGCAGCGAACCGATGTTGAACTGGCGCACCAGACCACTGCAGTACCAGCACGGCGACAGCGTCGTCACCATGACCGTGGATCGGTAGTCGAGCCGTCTGCCGGCCGCACGAAACGCGTCGACCTCGGCGTGCAACGAGGGATCCCCTTGTTGCACACGGCGATTGCGGCCACGCCCGAGCAGCACACCGTCCGCGGTGAACAGCGCGGCCCCGATCGGGATGCCGCCCTCCGTCAACCCGGCTTGGGCTTCCTCGAACGCGACGTCCATCATCGCCGTCGCTGAGAGACCGCCGCCATGCACGCACCAATCTTCCACCACGCGGCGGGCAAAACGACGTTAGGCTGGTGCGTCGGAGGGATGAGCGATGACGACGCGTGTTCCGGTGCTCATCGCCGGCGCCGGCGCCGGCGGGCTGGCCACGTCGGCGCTGCTGGCCAAACACGGGGTCCGCTCGCTTCTGGTCGAAAAGCGGCGCGAGACGTTCATCTACCCGAAAGCCCGCAACCTGAGCTTCCGCAGCTTGGAAATCCTGCGCGGCCTCGGCCTGGCGAACGAGGTGCACGCCGTCGCGGAGCAAGTTTCAGCCATGGTCGTCAAGCCGACGCTGAACAGCGCCCAGGAGGAACAGGCGCTCGACATCGATGCGATCTTCGCCGGTCTGGACGCGCTGAGCCCCGAGCCCACCGCGCAGTACTGCCCGCAGAGCAGACTCGAGCCGATCCTGCTCGCCGAAACACGCCGGCGTGGCAACGAAGTGCGTTACGGGACAGAGCTTTCCTTTCTCGAGCTGGATGATGCTGGCGTCACCGTGGTGGTGCACGACCGGGACTCGGGCGGGTCAGAGACGGTGCGCGCCGACTACCTGGTCGCCGCCGACGGTGTGCACAGCCCGATCCGCAACCGGCTGGGCATCACCACATCTGGCTACGGCGCGCTGCCGATCTATGTCGTCTTCATCTACTTCCGGGCACCGTGGCGAAAATTCGTCCCGCAGTTGCGCGATGGCGATGGTGTACAGGTCAAAAACGCTGACATGGACGGCATATTTCTGGTAGCCGAGGGTGATCTCGGCATGTTCATCACCACGTATCTCCCCGGCAAAGGTGAGACCGCGGACCAGTTCACCCCGCAGCGTTGCCGCGAGGTGCTCACCAAGGCAATTGGTGAGGACGTCGGGATCGAGATCATCGAGGTCGCGGCTTGGCAGCCGTACGAGCAAGTGGCCGACCAATTCGATTGTGGGCGAGTATTTCTCGTCGGCGATGCGGCGCACACCATGCCGCCGTTCAAGGCCGGGGGAGCCAACACCGCCATCCAGAGTGCGCACAACCTGGCTTGGAAGCTGGCCGCCGTCCTGCAGGGAGCGGCCGGGCCGGCGCTGCTGGCCACCTACCATGCCGAACGTCACCCGGTAGGGCGATTCGCCGCCCGCCAGTCACTCACCGGTCCGACGGTTGCGTTACTTCCGCTGGGCGACGACCGGCCGCAGCTGCCGGCCGAAGAGGAGTGCTCGATGTTCAACCTGCTCATCGGATACCGGTACCACTCAGCGGCAGTGCTGGCCGGCGAGCCGCCGGTGGACCCGGACGCGGTGCAGCTCGTGGAGGAGTTGCGCGCTCAACCCGGCACCCGGGTTCCACACGCGTGGATACGGCACGACGGCGAGCGCGTCTCGACGCTCGACCTGCTGGGCCCCGGGTTCACCGTGCTCACCGGGGACGAGCGCTGGCGCGCCGCCACAACTTCGGCGTCGGCCGCGCTCGGTGTGCCAGTCGCCATGGTTTGCATCAACGACGAAGCATGGAGTGGAGTGACCGGACTGGCGCCTGAAGGCGCACTACTGGTCCGCCTGGACGATTTCGTTGGCTGGCGTGCCGACGAACTCCCCCCTGCCCCTGAAAGGAGACTGCACCAAGCTGTTTCGGCCATTCTGTGCCGATCGGCTTCGCGAGCGTAACGCTGCTGCGATCCTGGACGCGAATCGTCGCAGTGGCGTTACGCTCGCGGGGAAAAGAGAGCGCTCGCGGGGGAAAGAGAGCGCTCGCGGGGAAAAGAGAGCGCTCGCGGGGAAATTACAGCGGGATGTTCTTGTGGCGGCCGCGGCGTGCCGGCGCCTGGGCCAGCGCTTCGGTGAGCTTACTGCGGGTGTGCGCCGGGTCGATCTTCTCGTCGACCACGCCGATCTCGATGGCGCTGTCCACACCGCCGGCGATCCGCTCGTGCTCGGCGGCCAATTCGTCGTGCAGCGCGTCACGTTCGTGGTCGGCCGCGGCGGCCAGCTTCTTCTTGTGCAGGATGCCGACAGCGGCCTTGGCGCCCATCACCGCTACCTCGGCGTCCGGCCAGGCGAACACCTTGGTCGCGTTCAGCGAGCGAGAGTTCATGGCAATGTAGGCCCCGCCGTAGGTCTTTCGGGTGACCAGCGTGACGCGCGGAACCGTGCACTCACCGAAGGCGTGCAGCAGTTTGGCGCCGCGCCGCACCACGCCGCCCCACTCCTGGTCCACACCCGGCAGGTACCCGGGAACGTCGACAACCACCACCAGCGGGATCCCGAACGCGTCGCAGAGCCGCACGAAACGCGCTGCTTTCTCGGCACTTTCGGAGTTCAGGCAGCCGCCCAGTCGCAGCGGGTTGTTGGCCAGCACACCAACGGTGCGGCCGGACAACCGGCCGAGCCCGACCACCATGGACGGTGCCCACTTGGCCTGGAACTCGTCGAACGGTGTCTCCTCGTCGAGGATTGCGGTCACGATCGGATGCACGTCGTATGCCCGCCGAGCAGATTCGGGCAGCAGCGCGTGGATGTCAGTGTCACCGGCCTCGGCTTTACTGCGGTCGAAATGCCCTTGCTGGCAGAACAATCCGACCAATCGACGGCCGCGCTCGTAGGCGTCGAGCTCGTCGTCGGCGACGATGTGGCACACCCCGGACTTCTTGTGGTGGGTCTCAGGGCCGCCAAGCGAGGCCATGTCCACGTCCTCGCCGGTGACGCTGCGCACCACGTCGGGACCGGTGACGAACACCCGGCTTTCCGGCGCCATGACGACGACGTCGGTGAGCGCCGGCCCGTAGGCGGCGCCGCCGGCGGCGAAACCGACGACCACCGAGACCTGCGGAATGTAGCCGGACGCGCGAATCATGGCCTCGAACACCTGCCCGACCGCGTGCAGCGCCCGCACACCTTCGGCCAACCGGGCCCCACCCGAGTGCCAGATGCCCACGATCGGGCTCTGCTCCTCGATGGCGGTGTCGTAGGCGCCGACGATGCGCGCGCAACCCTCGACGCCCATGGCGCCGCCCATGACGGTCCCATCGGTGCAAAAGGCGATGGTGCGCATACCGTTCACGGCGCCCGCGGCGGAAAGCACACCCGAGCGGTCACGCTCGTGCAGCAGTTCGATGCTGCCGTCGTCGAAGAAATTGCTCAGACGCAGCAACGGGTCGCGGGGGTCGAGCGACTCGCCAACCGACTCGGGGGCCAAGGTCGTCATCGCAGGTCTCCTGTTTCGCTGTTGCTCAGATATCAGATATCAGATATCAGTAGCGTCCAAAGGCGATCGCCACGTTGTGGCCGCCGAATCCGAACGAGTTGTTGATGGCGTATTTGTAGTTGCCAGGCCGCGGCTGACCCGCCACCACATCCAAGTCGATCTCTGGATCGAGGTTTTCCAGATTCAGCGTCGGCGGGACCACCTGGTCCCGCAACGTGAGTACGGTCAGGATCGATTCCACCGCCCCGACCGCGCCCACCGAGTGGCCGAGTGCAGATTTCGGTGCGTACACCGCCGGCTTGTTGCTGCCCAGCGCCTTGTTGATGGCTTTACCTTCGGCCAAGTCACCGACCTGGGTGCCGGTGGCATGGGCGTTCACGTGGTCGATGTCGCCCGGAGTCAGGCCCGCAAGCTGGATCGCCCGGCTTATCGCATGCCCGGCACGTTCGCCGTTGGGGTCCGGCGCCACCATGTGGAAGCCGTCCGAGGTGACGCTGGCCCCCATGATCCGGGCCAGGATGTTGGCGCCCCGAGCTTTCGCGTGCTCCTCGGTCTCGATCACCATGAGCGCGCCGGCCTCGCCGAACACGAAACCGTCGCGGTCCTTGTCGAACGGGCGACAGGCACCGGCGGGGTTGTCGTTGTTGGTCGACATCACGATGCGCATCGCGGAGAATGCCGCGATCGGCACCGCTTCGATCTTGGTCTCGACGCCGCCGCAAATCGCCATGTCGGCCTCACCCAGCACGATCTGCTGCCAGGCCCGGGCGATGGCCTCACAACCGGACGCACACGCCGAAACCGGTGTCATCACCCCGGCCTTGGCATGCCGTTCCAGCCCGACCGCCGCCGCCGCACCGTTGGGCATGTACTTCTGCACGCCCAACGGAGAGACCGCCTTGATGCCGCGAGCGCGCATGCCGTCGTAACTGAAGACCATCTCCTCGGACGATCCCAGACCGGTGCCGATGGATACCGCCAACCGGTTGGTGTCGACTTCGGGGGATCCCGTGTTCTCCCACACCCGCCGGCCCACGATGGTGGACATTCTCTGCAGGTAGCCCGTCCGGCGCAGCTCAACGCGAGTCAGCTGACTGTCGAACTCCTCCACGAGATGACCGCCGATACGGACCGGCAAGCCGAACTCCTCGACGAATGGGTCCTCAAGGGTACGGATCCCACTTTGGCTGTCGAGCAGCAACTTCCAGGTGATTTCGGCGTCGGGTGCCAAGGCCGTCGTCATGGCGATACCGGTGACGACCACGTTGGGGAAAGCTTTCCCGGTAACCAGCTCTGTCATGGGGGTGGCGAATGTTCCTTCCGTGCTTCTAGTACCGCCCGAAGGCGAGCGCCACGTTGTGCCCGCCGAAGCCGAACGAGTTGTTGATCGCGTACTGGTAATCGCCGTAGCGAGGTTCGCCCGCGACAACATCGAGGTCGATCTCGGGATCAGGGGTCTCGTAGTTCAATGTGGGTGGGATGACGCCGTCCCGCAGCGACAGCACGGTGAGCACCGACTCCAGCGCCCCGACCGCGCCGATGGAGTGGCCCAGCGCCGATTTCGGCGCATACACCGCGGCATGCTCACAGCCGGCGACCCGGATGGCGTTGGCCTCCGCGCTGTCGCCGATCGGCGTCGCCGTCCCGTGAGCGTTGACGTGGTCGATGTCCTTGGCGGACAAACCCGCCAGCTCCAGCGCCCGGGTCATTGCCCGACCGGCACGCACTCCGTCCGGCGCCGGCGCCACCATGTGGAACGCATCCGAGGTGATACCGGCACCGAGCAACCGGGCCAGCGGCTTGGCACCGCGGGCCCTGGCGTGCTCTTCGGTCTCGATGAGCATCAGCGCTCCCGCCTCGCCGAACACGAAGCCGTCGCGGTCTTTGTCGAACGGCCGCGATGCACGCTCGGGCTCGTCGTTGCGGGTCGACATGGCCCGCATCATCGAGAACGCCGCGATGGGCAGCGCCTCGATGGGGCCCTCGACACCACCGGCGACGGCGACGTCGGCATCGCCCATGACGATCTGTCGCCAGGCGTGGGCGATCGCTTCGGATCCCGACGAGCAGGCCGACACCGGAGTGATCACCCCGGCGCGGGCGCCGAGCTGCAGCCCGACGGTCGCCGCGGCGCCGTTGGGCATGATCATCTGAACGGCGAGCGGCGACACCTTGCGGGGGCCGCCCTCGTTCATCAGGTCATAGCTCTCGACGATCCGCTCGGCGCCACCCAGACCCGTGCCGACCACGACCGAGAAGCGGTCCGGGTCGACGTCGGGGCTGCCGGCGGTCTCCCATAGCTGACCGCTCAGCAGTTTGCTCATCCGCTGCACGTACGACATGCGGCGCATGTCGAGCCGGCCCATGTGGATGTCGACGGACTCCTTGAGGTGCCCACCGATCTTGACGGGCAGGTCCCACTTGCCGACGAAGTCGTCTTCGAGGACGTGGATGCCGCTCTCGCCGGCCAACAAACCCTTCCACGTGCTCTCGATGTCCGGCGCGACCGACGTCGTCGCCGTGACGGCGGTTACCACAACGCTGGGGTAACCGCCATTAGCAGTGGAAGGCTTGGTCACTTGCTTTCCGCTTCCAACCTTGCCTTGACGCTGGCGACACTGTCGGGGTTGTCCGACTCGAGCTTGGCGCGCAACGCTTCGGCGGCCTCGGGGTTCTCTTCCTCGAGCTTCTGGATGTAGGAGACAACGTCACCGACGGTGCGCAGACCGGCGAGGTCCTCGTCGGGGATCTTCACGCCGTACTTGTCCTCGGTCTGCACGGCGATCTCGACCATCGACAGCGAGTCGATGTCCAGGTCGTCCACGAACGACTTCTCCGGGGTGACCTCGGACGGCTCGATACCGGTTACCTCTTCGATGATTTCGGCAATACCGGCGATGATTTCTTCCTGAGTAACGGCCACAGCAATGCTTCCCTTCGTAATGTGTTGTGGGTAAATCGAATTGGCGTGCTTTTTGTGTTTGTACTGGCCGCGGCTGGCTTAGAGTTCCGCCATCGCGTCCAGGTCTGCGGGCGACTTGACGGCAAGGGCCGTCACTCCCCGAAGTTCGCGTTTGGCGATACCGGTGAGAGTGCCCGCGGGGGGAACTCCACGACCGCCGTGACTTGCTGCTCACGCAGCGTCGCCGTGCACAGGTCCCAGCGCACCGGCTGGGTCAGCTGAGCGACCAGCGCCTCCATCGCCGCGGCCGCCGAGGTGACGGGCTTTCCGTCCCGGTTCGACAACAGCGTGGCAGTGGGCTCGGCGGTCGTGACGGCGGCCGCCGCGGCGGCGTAGCGGTCCAGGGCCGGAGCCATGTACTTGGTGTGGAACGCTCCGGCCACACCGAGGGCGCGTACCCGGGCCTTGGCCGGCGGGTCTTCGGCGAGCTTCTCCAACGCGGTCAGCGGGCCGGCGGCGACGATCTGCCCGGCACCGTTGCGGTTCGCGGGGAACAGGTCGAGCTGCTCGAGACGGCTCAGCACGTCGGCCTCGTCACCGCCGAGCACCGCGGACATGCCGGTCGGCTCGAGGGCGCACGCCTTGGCCATTTCGGCACCGCGGGTGGCGGCCAGCGCGACGGCGTCGTCGGCGGCCAGCACACCGGCGATCGCGTAGGCCGCGATCTCGCCGACGGAGTGGCCCGCCACAATTGTTCGTTCGCCGAACTCGGGGCGGCCGAGCGGGCCGCGCTTCGTCATCTCCTGGTGAGCGAGCAGCGTGGCTGCCACGACCAAGGGCTGAGTGACCGCGGTGTCGGTGATCTCTTCGGTCGACGCGGTGGTGCCCAACCGCACGAGATCGAGGCCGCTGGCCTTCGACCACAGAGCGAGTTGGTCCGCGGCGCCCGGCAGGTCCAGCCACGGCGAAAGCATTCCCTCGGTCTGCGAGCCCTGTCCGGGCGCAAGCAATGCGATCACGTGTCTAAGAGAACACTGTGGAAACGGTTTTGGCGGGTGTAACAGATTATGAACCTCGTCTTAGGTTTTTGTGTACTACCTACAAAACACCCTCGTAAGCTACATGTTTGATACCGTGTCGCGATCTGTCGCCTGGGTCACTATCGCCTGTTTTGGCCCACCACATCCCTGGTGACCGGGAGAGGAACCGGAATCACGGCGTTGTTGGCGGCACCTGAGGGATGTGTGGGGTAGTTGAGCTGGCCGACCGTCGCCGCCACGCGCAGCACGTATGCATCCCGCGGCTGGGTGGGATCACGGCCGGTGAAGTCGGTGATGCGCTTGAGCCGGTATCGCACGGTGTTTGGATGAACGAACAACTTTCGGGCGCAGGCTTCGATGGCGCCGCCACAATCCAGGTACGCATCCAGTGTCTCGATCAGCGTGGGTCCCGCATCGGCCAACGGCCCCATCACGTCGGTGTGCAACGCCACGATCGCCGACGCGTCTCCCATCAGGGCGCGTTCGGGCAACAGTTCTCGGGCCAGCACGGGGCGCGGTGCCCCACGCCAGCCGGCGACGGCGTTCATCCCGGATATCGCCTCGCTGGCGCTATGATAGGCCGCGGTCAGCATGGGCGCCGTGGGTCCGATGACCACCGGGCCGTCGGAGAACGCCTGTAGCAGGTCCCCCAAAAACCGGTCGGTCGGCGAGAGCTGGCCGGACACGATCGCCACTAGCCACGTGCCGTGCACATCGGTCAGCGCCGCGCGGCCGTGGCGCGCGGCGATATCACGGACGTGCTGACTGGCCCGCTCACTGTCGCCCTGGCCGGTCGACCCCTCGCGGCTGCGTGCCGGGATTCCGACCACAACCGTGGCCGGCGCGGTGGTGTCCCAGTTCAGCGCCGCCGCGCGGGACAACAGCTCGGGGCCGGTGTCGCCGCGGACCACCGCGTCGACGACGCTGGCCTCCATTCGGCTGTCCCAGGTGCCTCGCGCCTCGGCGAAGTCCGCGTACGCCGTGGCGGCGGTGAACGCCAGGTCGCGGCTGTACTTCAAGATGCCCACCGTCAGGGCGGTCAGCTGTTCTTCGGAGCGGGCCAGTAATGGCACGACTTCCTCGAAGTACTCCATGGTGACCCGCACCATGTCCACACTGTGGCGCAACGCGATCCGGCGGGTCAGGTCCTGGGGCACCAGTTCGAAGGCCCGTGCGGTGTAGTTGACGTTGTTGTGCGGGTCTTGCATCCACTCGACGAAGTTGACGACCGCCGTCTGTACCACCAGCGCCACGCTGGCCCGCTGCGACGCCTCCAGGTCGGCGAAGAACGGCAACCGCTCCTGCATCGCCGAGACGGCTTCGGTGGCCAGCCGGCCCGAGTACTGCTTCAACCGTCGCAGCAGGGATTCGGGCACCGCATCCAGCAGTTCCAGCGGCGACCTGGGCGGCGCGATCTGGTTGTCGTTCACCCCTAAAAGCTACGCCAGATTTCTGGAAGTTTCCGCCAAAGCGGCGCGTGCTTCTTAGTGGAGTCTTAGCAGGCGGCGCCACCGGGAGCCGGGCTCCGCATGCGGTGTCCCGGGCGGGCTTTTCGCGTTACGCCCCGGGGCCCGGATCGGAAGTCTGCTCCGGGGCGGCCTGCACGTCGTCGATCCGGTACTGACGGGCGGCGGCGATCGGCACCGACGGGTCGATCTCGCCGTCGCGCGCCAGCGCCTCGAGCACCGCGACCACCTGGGACTCGGCATCGGTGTTGAAGAAGCGCCGCGCGGCGGGCCGGGTATCGGAGAATCCGAAGCCGTCGGTGCCCAGCGTGACGAAGGTGCTCGGCACCCACGGGCGGATCTGCTCGGGGACCGCGCGCATCCAGTCCGACACGGCGACCACCGGGCCGGCGGCGTCCGCGAGGGCCCGGGTCACATAGGGGACACCGGCCGGCCGGTCCGGGTGGCGCAGCTTCGCCCTCTCCAGGGATAAGCCGTCGCGGTTCAACTCGCCCCAACTGGTCACCGACCACACGTCGGCGGCGACATCCCACTCGGCGGCCAGCATCTCGGCCGCCTTCAACGCAGCGGGCATGGCCACGCCGGAGGCCAGGATCTGGGCCTTGCTGGTACGGCGCTCGGTGGCCGTGTGGTAGCGGTAGATGCCCCGCAGCATGCCCTCGGGATCGAAGTTGTCCGGCTCGGCCGGTTGCAGGTACGGCTCGTTGTAGATGGTCACGTAGAAGAACACGTTCTCCGGGTTCTCCCCGAACATCCGGGCCAGCCCGCTTTCCACGATGTAGGCGATTTCATAGGCGAACGCCGGGTCGTAGGACACCACCGCCGGATTGGTGGCGGCCAGCAGTAACGAGTGGCCGTCGGCGTGTTGCAGGCCCTCACCCGTCAGCGTGGTGCGCCCCGCGGTGGCCCCGAGCAGAAAGCCGCGCGCCATCTGGTCGGCGGCGGCCCACAGTCCGTCGCCGGTGCGCTGGAAGCCGAACATCGAATAGCAGATGTAGATCGGGATCATCGGCTCGTTGTGCGTCGCATACGACGTGCCGGCCGCGATGAATGAGCCCACCGAGCCGGCCTCGTTGATGCCCTCGTGCAGGATCTGCCCGACTTCGCTCTCCTTGTACGCCAGCATCAGTTCGGCGTCGACGGCGGTGTACAGCTGGCCGAGGCGGTTGTAGATCTTCAACGACGGAAACCACGAGTCCATGCCGAACGTGCGCGCCTCGTCGGGAATGATCGGCACGATGCGCGGGCCAATCTCCTTGTCCCGCATCACTTCTTTGAAGGTGCGCACCGTCGCCATGGTGGTGGCGACGGCCTGGCTTCCCGAGCCCTTCTTCAGCGGCGCGTAGATGTCGCGGCCGGGAAGCTTGAGCACCCTGGACTTGGTCCGGCGCTCCGGGAGAAAACCCCCGAGGGTGCGCCGCCGGTCGAGCAGGTAACGGATTTCCGGGGCGTCCGGACCGGGGTGGTAGTACGGCGGGAGGTAGGGGTTCTCCTCCAGCTGGGCGTCGCTGAGCGGAACGCGCTCGCGGTCGCGGAAGTCTTTAAGGTCTTCCAGCGTAAGCTTTTTCATCTGGTGAGTGGCGTTGCGGCCCTCGAAATGCTTGCCCAGCGTGTAGCCCTTGATGGTCTTGGCCAGGATCACCGTCGGCTGTCCCTTGTGGTCGACGGCGGCGCGGTAGGCGGCGTACACCTTGCGGTAGTCGTGACCGCCGCGCTTGAGGTTCCAGATCTCCTGGTCGGTCATCTGCTCCACCAGCGCCTTGGTGCGCGGGTCGCGGCCGAAGAAGTGGTCGCGCACGTAGCCGCCGTCGTTGGCCTTGTAGGTCTGGTAGTCGCCGTCGGGGGTGGTGTTCATCAGGTTCACCAACGCGCCGTCGCGGTCGGCGTGCAGCAGCGCGTCCCACTCGCGACCCCACACCACCTTGATGACGTTCCAGCCGGCTCCGCGGAAGAACGACTCGAGCTCCTGGATGATCTTGCCGTTGCCGCGCACCGGGCCGTCGAGGCGCTGCAGGTTGCAGTTGATCACGAAGGTCAGGTTGTCCAGGCCCTCGAGCGCCCCGACATGCGCCAGACCGCGGCTCTCCGGCTCGTCCATCTCGCCGTCGCCTAAAAAGCACCACACGTGCTGTTCGGAGGTGTCCTTGATGCCCCGGTCATGCAGGTAGTGGTTGAACCGCGCCTGATAGATGGCGTTGAGCGGGCCCAGACCCATCGACACGGTGGGAAATTCCCAGAAGTCGGGCATCAGCCGCGGGTGCGGATAGGACGGCAACCCGCCGCCGGGGTGACTGTGCTCTTGGCGGAATCCATCGAGCTGGTCGGCGGTCAACCGGCCTTCCAGGAACGCGCGCGCGTAAATCCCCGGGGACGCGTGGCCCTGGATGAACACCTGGTCCCCGCCGCCGGGATGCGATTTGCCGCGGAAGAAGTGGTTGAAGCCGACTTCGTAGAGCGCCGCCGAGGATGCGTAGGTCGAAATGTGACCGCCCACGCCGATTCCCGGGCGCTGGGCGCGGTGCACCATGATGGCGGCGTTCCATCTGATCCACGCCCGGAAGCGACGTTCGACATCCTCGTCGCCGGGGAACCACGGTTCCAGTTCGGTCGGGATGGTGTTGACGTAATCGGTCGACGTCAGCGCCGGGATCGCGATCCGCTGCTCGCCCGCCCGTTCCAGCAGCCGCAGCATCAGATAACGCGCCCGCGACGGCCCCGAGCGCTCCAGCAGTTCGTCGAAGGACTCCAGCCACTCCGACGTCTCCTCGGGGTCGATGTCGGGCAGATAGGACGCCACCCCTTCGCGGATCACCCGAACGCGATCGGGTTCGCTTGCGCTGCTGGGAGTTTTGGCCAGATCGTGGCGCACGAACTCGGTTGTCAACGCACTACTCCTGTGGTTGGCGGGATTGTGCCTTAGGGGTGTTTCGCACCGTGTCCTCTATCGTGCCCCACCGATGTTCCGGGCGGGTAACCGCCGTCCGGTCGTTGATGGCCGGTCATCGACTCGGCGCGTACCGGGACGGCCGCAATCGTCACCCGGTAACCTCAGGACCCGTGCTCATCGGATGGCGTGCCGTCCCTCACCCGGGCGTGGGGTGGCGGCACCACCCGCTTGCGGGGGCCCTCCGTAAGCGAGGCGCGCTGGGGTTGGGGTGTATCGCGGCGGCGCTGATGGGAATCGTGGGATGTACCACCGTCACCAACGGCACGGCCACCCCCGACACGAAGGTGGCCCCGGCCTACCGGCAGTCGGTGTCCGCGTCGGTGTCTGCCTCATCGGCGACGTCGAGCATCCGAGAGTCCCAGCGGCAGCAATCCCTGACGACCAGGGCGGTGCGCAACTCGTGCGATTCGCTGGCTACCACCAGCAGCACCGCAATCGACAAGGTGAACGCTTTTGTCGCGGCGTTCAACGCCGGCCGCAGCACCGGCCCGGCCGAAGGCCCGGCCATCGCAGCGCTCAACGACAGTGCCAGCACGGTGTCCAACAGTTTCAGCGATGCGCTGTCGCAGCAGCTGAAGGATGCATTCAACGCCTATGTCGACGCGGCCCACGGAGTGGCCAACGCCATCGGCACCCACGCGTCGACGTCGGATTTCAACAAGCGGGTCGATCAACTCAACGACACCAAGACCAAGGCGCTGAAACTGTGCCTGGCGTCCTTCTGAGGTGGAAGTGTGGGTCGGGTTCTGGCTGTGCGACGATAATTCCCATCGCATAGTGCGAGGACGGTTTAAGGAGGTTCCACGGTGGTCGCGGCGGATCACGCCCCGAGCTACGCTCGCAAGCTGGGCATCCAACGAGGCCGAGTCGTCCAGGAGTGGGGCTGGGACGAGGACACCGACGACGACATCCGCGCCGCAGTCGAGGAAGCGTGCGGCGGTGAGTTGCTCGACGAAGACGCCGACGAGGTGATCGACGTCGTCCTGCTGTGGTGGCGGGACGGGGATGGTGACCTGGTGGACACCCTGATGGACGCAATCAGCCCGCTGGCCGAAGACGGCGTGATCTGGGTGCTGACGCCCAAGACCGGCAAGCCCGGTCACGTGCTGCCGGCCGAGATCGCCGAGGCGGCTCCCACCGCCGGCCTGATGCCGACCTCGTCGGTCAACCTCGGCGACTGGAGCGCCAGCCGGCTGGTGCAGCCCAAGTCCCGAACCGGGAAGCGTTGATGCTGCCCGTCGGGACCACCGCCCCGGACTTCACCCTGCGCGACCAGAATCAGCAGCCTGTCACCTTGAGCGCTTACCAGGGCGTCAAAAGCGTCCTGCTGGTGTTCTTCCCGCTGGCATTCACCGGAATCTGCCAGGGCGAGCTGGATCAGTTGCGTGACCGCCTGCCCGACTTCGAAAACGACGACAGCGTAGTGCTGGCGATCTCGGTGGGGCCACCGCCCACGCACAAGATCTGGGCTCTGGAAAGCGGGTTCACGTTTCCGGTGCTGTCGGATTTCTGGCCGCACGGCGCGGTCAGCCTGGCCTACGGCGTGTTCAACGACGACGCCGGCTATCCCAATCGCGGTACCTTCGTCGTCGATCGGTCCGGGATCATCCGGTTCGCCGAGATGAAGCAGCCCGGTGAGGCTCGCGACCAGCGGCTGTGGACCGACGCGCTGGCGGCCGTAAAAGGGCCTGAGCGGGCCTGAGGTTTTGGGTGCTTGGCCCTGGGGCGTGTAGCCTGCCCGGGGCACGGGCGCGTAGCTCAGTGGTAGAGCTCTGGTTTTACACACCAGCGGTCGGCGGTTCGATACCGTCCGCGCCCACCGGTATTTGCGCAGGTCTGCGTCATATCGCGATCTAAATTGGGCTTGACGGGCGAACCCTCGTTGTGCCAAGAGTGTCCCAGCTAAGTTCGCACACCCGGTCGATTGCGTACTGGGGGCGCCTCGGGCACTGCCACATGGTGTGAATCCCTCCCCGCCTGTCAGTGCCCGCATCACCGTGTCGGGGGCCGCCACCGCGGCGTTCGGATTGGGGTTGTAGTCAACCCAGTACGAAAGCTGAGATGGCGCGGCTACACGGTTTGGTCTGTGTTGGAGGATTGAATCGCAAGACGTTCTGTTGTGCGGTCAGTTATGGGTGGTCTTATCCGGCTTCGGCGAATCGGCGGCACGGGGTGGCACTGCGTGGTGGGGCGGCGCGCGGGCGGCGTCGTGGGGTTAGCTGCGGTCGGGGCTGAGTCTGTGCCCGCCTAAGCGTTCGCCCGGCCGCCCGTCCGGATGCGGCGGCGTGCTGGTGAGCGAGTGGCCCAGAGTGGCGCCATTGGCCCTCTGCCGCTCAGGGCAGGCACCTCCACGACCGCACGAACGGGGAATGGATCGGCACCCACCAAACGGTCAGCAGTGGCGGGGGTATGCGTGCATGGCAGGCGCGGTAACCAGTGGATCAAAAGTGGGGCCCGGCCAACCCCTCGCGGTGGAGAGCTGGCTGGCCCCTCGGGACGGCGCTGCCGGTTATAGTGCCTGCGTCTTTGAAGGGCTTTGGCCACGGAACTCACATAATCCTATTGCGCGACGAGTGTTGCGCGGCACTTTCGATGACGATGATGGCGTCATCGGGGTTGACGACGATCCGGATGTGAGAACGGCCCCGCTCGGCGCGTTGACGGGATTGTGGTTGAGTCGACGCGCGCCTGCTTCAGTCCGCGGCGATTTCGGCGATGGCGATGCGTGCTGCTTTTTCGTCGACGATGGCGTGGTCGGCGGCGAAGGCGGCGGTGAGCGCGTGTAGGGCCAGGCTGTCGATGGCGCGGGGGTGACCGCGGGAGGCGTTGTGGATCAGCCCGATTGCGTCATCGGAGAACAGAGTGGGGGAAAGCCCAGCCTCGGCACAATCCGGGCATGTGATTGCGTACATCTGCGACTCACCGTACATGTGTACTTTGGATGCACGTACCGTAAAGTCACCTGCGAGGCAGCGGCTAGTCGCGCTGCGCAATTGCGAAGACATCAAATGGTATGTGGAGGTAACGCGGCCCAGCGCTAGGCCGTCGGTTTCGGGAACACCCATCGCCCCAGACGGGCGAAGGTGGAAACCTGAGGGGACGGGACAGGTCCTGATAGTAGTCGGTCGACACGGGCCGACAATGACCCGGGAAGCGGCGATCGCCACGGCGTCGAAGGAGAAAGTGAGGTCATGACATCCCCTAACCGGGTCGGTGGCGAGGGCTCAACCCGCTCCTTGCTGATGAATACAACGGAGCGGATCATGCTCGAAGAGGGATATGCGGCAGTGACCTACCGCAACGTTGCGGCCAAGGCGGGTGTTTCTCTGGGTGCAGTTCAATACCACTTTCCGTCTCTCGACGATCTGTTCATGGCGGTAGTTCGGCAATACTCTGAGCGGACCCTTGAAACCGTGGTGTCGGAGTTGCGCGCCAATCCCGGCGATGTACTACGCGTCCTTTGGGAGCGCAGCGGTGACGAGATCTCCACAGCCCTGCTGCTGGAGATCATGGCGCTCGCGAATCATCGTAAGAGCATCCACGCCGAGATCGAGGGGTTCGCGCAGCTGCACCGTAAGGTCCAGATAGACGCAGTGACTGAGAACTGGGAAAACCTGGGTTTTCCGACAGGGGAGCTGACGCCTGCGGCCATCGTATTTCTCCTGACTTGCCTGCCCAGGTGGATGCGGCTGGAGGATTCGTTCGGGATGGCCGAGGGCGGCGCCGACGTCTTTAACCTGGTAGAACGTTATCTGGATCGCGCAGATCCCACTCTCAACAGCCGGGACCATCGGCAATTGGCGCCGTGGCGGAGGGGGCGTCTCGGGTTTCTGAATAACAGCTCCGTCTCAGATGCGGTCCATAAGCCAAAGCTATCGCCCGACAGTCGCGCTTCGTATCGGCCTTCGCTGTTAGCCGCGGCGCTACGTCTGTTTTGGGAGCGTGCCGCGTTGTCGGCTAAGGCAGTTGCGCATTACAGTCGTATGGGCTGGAGGGCATGGGCACGGCGTGACAACCGAGGGACGACACACTTTCAGTGATCTCTGTCTCTCGCAACGGTGTTGTCGAACGAGCCAGCGAGGGCACTGGGTGACGATGGCTGACGTTGGCCGCCATCTCGACGGTAGCGGCGTATCGATGCGCCTAAAAGGACGCCGTCACGGCAAAGGACGCAAAGAACATTGACCAGCATGGACGCCGCGGACGCTTCAATCATCAGCCTGTACCCGGATGCATAGGAGCCCAGACCTTGCCTATCGTGCGTATCGAGCCCTTGGGTGAAGAGATCTGCCTGCGACCCGCCGAGTCGGTGGCAGAGGCAGCTTGGCGGCTTGGATACCACTGGCCGACAACCTGCTTCGGGCAGGCGAACTGCATGCAGTGTCGGTTACGTATCGTCGCCGGCGAAGAATTCGTCGTACCCGCCGACGACGAGGAGTCCGAGGCGATGCAGACGCGGCTACCGGCGTCGGCGCGCAAGCCAGGAATTCGACTGGGTTGCCGGCTCTCCGTGATCGCGGACGGGGTGACCGTCGAGAAAACGGGTGTACGGCCACCCGACACCCGCTGACATACGTGTCCGCGCACCAACCCGCGTCTGCACCGAACGCGTGCAGGTCGTTCGTCGTACCCGGGGAGCGAAGCCAACGGTGTGCAATGCCCTGTGCATATAAGCCGCAGGCCTGAGATCCCGGTGGCGTCGCTATTGGTGTGCCAATTGGCATTCCTCCCTTCTTAGCTCGCCTCGTTGACGCCCAACGACTTCCGTGACGTGCCGCTGTAAAGGCTCGCCGTGATGATGGTGGCGTTTACATCTCGGGAATGCAATACTGCTCAATACGATCGTATCGGTGCATTCACCGCTAGTCAGAGGCACGTTCTCAGACTGGCAGACCGTCGAAGGGACGTTGCACAGTGTCGGACCTGACCTCCATGGACTTCTTCCGCGACGTGGACAAGCTCATCGAGGACCCGTACCCGTATTTCGAGGCGCTCCGCACCAAGTGCCCTGTCCGTCGCGAACAGCACCACGGTGTGACGATGGTGACCGGCTGGCAGGAAGCCGTCGATATCTACAACGACGCGCAGACGTTCTCGTCGTGCATCTCGGTGACCGGCCCGTTCCCCGGCTTTCCCGTTCCCCTCGAGGGCGACGACATCACGGCGTTGATCGAGAAGCATCGCGACGAGATCCCATTCAGCGACCAGCTGCCGACGCTCGACCCCCCGACGCACACCAATCATCGTTCGTTGCTGATGCGGCTGATCACCCCGAAGCGCCTCAAAGAGAACGAGGACGCGATGTGGCAGATCGCTGATCGATTGCTCGGCGACTTCCTGGCCCCCGGAAAGGGCGAGTTCATCACCGGGTTCGCGGGACCGTTCACGCTGCGCGTCATCGCCGACCTGCTTGGCGTGCCGCCGGAGGACCGCGAAGAACTCGTCGACAGGCTCGCACGTGGCAGCCACGGCGGCGCCGTCGGCAGAACCGACGAGACGCTGCCGTATACCCCACTGCAATACCTCTATGAGCTGTTCGCGAAGTATGTTGAAGACCGTAGGCGCGAACCACGCGACGATGTGTTGACCAGCTTGGCGACCGCGACGTTCCCGGATGGATCCACACCCGACGTCGCGGACGTCGTGCGGGTTGCAACGAACGTGTTCTCAGCCGGCCAGGAGACCACCGTGCGTCTCCTCGGCACCGCGTTGAAGGTGCTTGCCGAGCGTCCGGACATTCAAACGGCGGTGCGCGAGGACCGCAGCCTCATACCCAACTTCATCGAAGAAACGTTGCGCATCGACAGTCCGGTCAAAGGAGACTTCCGGCTGTCACGCGTCCCGGTCACGGTCGGCGATACGGAGTTATCAGCCGGCACCATAGTGATGGTGTTGAACGGTGCCGCGAACCGGGACCCACGCCGCTTCAAGGATCCGGACACCTTCGATCCGGCTCGGAAGAACGCCCGCCAGCACCTTGCGTTCGGACGGGGCATTCACAGCTGTCCCGGCGCGCCGCTCGCCCGGGCAGAAACCAGCGTCGGGCTGGAGCGCCTCCTCGACCGGACCTCCGAGATTCGTATCTCGGAAATAGAGCACGGACCCGCGAATGATCGCCGGTACACCTACATCCCGACCTACATCCTGCGCGGACTTACTGAGCTGCACTTAGAATTTAGTCCCGTCGCAGATGCCACTCGATGAAGGTCTTCGTTGACGACCAGCGCTGTCGCGGTCACGGCATGTGCACGACGGTCTGCCCGGATGTGTTCGTCATCAACGATGACGGCTACGCCGAGGTCGTCGTGCCCGAGGTCCCTGCCGCGCAGGAGGATGCGGCGCGTGAAGCCATCAAGTGCTGTCCTGAGCAGGCGATCAGCGAGGGAGATTGAATGCCAAAGGGTTACGTCATCCTCACCGAGGCCATCAAGGATCCGGAGGGTATGAAGGCCTACGCCCAGGCGGCCTCGCCGGCGATGAACCAGGGCGGCTGCAAGATTCTGTCGGTGGATACCGCACCCCAGGTCATCGAAGGCAACTGGCACGGCCATCAGACCGTCGTCTTGGAGTTCGACTCGGTGGATGCAGCTCGTGCTTGGTACGAATCCGAGACGTACCAGAAGGCCGCCAAACTTCGTCAAGCCGCTGCCGATTGCAACGCGGTGATTATTTCCGGATTCGGTGACGCTTAAGCCTTAGGCAAGCGGAGAGGATCGGCTCATGAGTGATACGTCGGCAAGGTCATGGGGCGAGTTTTCAACGTGTGCTTCCTTCGTGGGCTACCGTTACATGCCGCGCGACTTCGTTGCCAGTCAAGTGAAACAGCTGGAGTCGTCCGGCGCGGTGGATTACCTCTACCTGTCCGACCAGATGCTGTCATGGTAACTGCCGTCGCTGTAGAGCGCCAAGAACGCTCCGGCTGCAGCGATGTTGCCCGACAGCGATTCCTTCGCTGATCCGTTCGCATTATCCGGCTACAACGCGGCACATGCTCCGGGCCTGGGGATCATGGTGAGCTCAGACACGGTGCGTTATGGGCCGGGGGAGCTGATGCGATCGGCGCTCTGGCCGAGGGCCATTTCGTCTTGATGCTGGGGGCCGGCGAGGTCAAGCATTGCAAACCGTTCGGCTGGAAGCGCGCTGAGGGACTCGCCCGGCTGGAGGATCACCTGCGGCTGTACCACCAGATTTGGGACGCCAAAGAGCCATTTGACTTCGAGGGCAACCATTGGAAGCTCGCCACAACATGGCTCGGCGGTGCAAAGAACTACAAGCCGGACATCTGGATCATGGGCGGCGGACCGAAACTCGTGGATCTGACCACCTCCTTTGCGAACGGGCTCACCACGGTGACCCCGGGGGTGTGGTCCTTTCCTGAGCAGACGGCCCGAAACGCCGCCGAGATGAAGGAGCAATTGCGTGCCAAGGGCCGCGATCCGGAAGATTTTGGTTTCGGCCCGGTCCTCATGGTCGTGATGCACACCGACGAGTCGGTGATCGACCGGGTGTTGGATAACCCGTTGACCCGGTTCATCGCCGCGATTTGGGGACGGCTGCACATGCCGGACTGGCAGGAAGGAAGGCTTCGAGCCACCCTTCCCCGATGACTGGCATTATGCGATGCGGCTTCTGCCGCACAAGATGTCAGCGGCGGAGGTTGACGATGCGCTGAGCAAGGTGTCACCTGACATGGTCGAGAAGACGTTCATCATCGGTACGCCTGACACCGTCGCGGCCGGAATTCAGCGTTACATCGATGCCGGGCATAACAAGGGTCATGCCCGGCAACGTCGCTTCGGTCGTACTTAACCAATCCGAGGCGGAGGCGTCGATGTGGGCGGACATCGAGCTGTTGCGGAGGCTGAAAGAGGCAAACATGCCCTCAGCCCTGGCTCGGTAACTCTCTTTCTCGCTACCCGACGGCGACCTGGTCAGCGTTTGATCGGTTCAGGCAATGTCGCGCTACCCAGCGGAGGCGCCAGAGCCCAAGTGTCGCAAGCCATCGCCAGCATCGAGTACGTGCCGACAGCGAAGATGAGTTCCATCGCCTGGTGCGTGCCGAGCTGCTCGACGAGCTGTTGCCACCTCGCGGGTTGGGCGCGTCCATCGGCGAGTATCTCGTCGGTCGCCTCCAGGACCAGCCGATCGACGCCGTCAAACTCGTTGTTGCCGCGGGCAAGGCGCGCGATGTCCTCTTCGGTCACGCCACCGGCAATGGCCACCCGGACGTGCTCGCCCCAGAAGAACGCAGAGCTTCGAGCATGAGCGAGGCGAAGCACTGCCAATTCCCCGCAGGCGTACCGGTAACTCGCCGCGCTGCAGCAGAAAGGCGTTGTAACTCAGGAAAACCCGAGCCATCTTGGGATGACGTGCCAGCACGCCGAGGATGTCGAAGTTCAGCGGGTCTCTGGCGTGCCTCGAGCCGGCGCGAGGCACGTCCTCACCCGGTGTGCCCATCAGCGCACCGACGGCGGCGTACTCGTCATCACCCCATTCACCGGCGCCGAGGGGTGCCAGCAGGGGGGTTCCTCGCGCCGTCGTTGCGGCTGATCTCTTCGGTCATGTTCGCCCTTCGTCGACGCCTTCACCATGCAGTTCAGCGAGTGCATGGATCTGCTCGAGGTAGTGCTCAAGCGAGTGATGGATGAACCTGGCGGACACTATCGTCGTGCCGGCTGCGGCCAACGTCTGCAGCGTTTCCTTGGTCGCCTCTGGCGCCTGCATCGGATCGAGTGGCTGATCTGCCGGCAGGACCACGTCGAAACCCGGAGGCAGGTCGTGTGCTCGCAGCCACTCGGCAGCGGTGGCAATTGACACATTGAATGGACACCAGCCATCGGCCAGGGTGATCGCCCGTCGCAAGGAGCGTTTGGTACAGCCGCCGATCCAGATCGGCATATGGGGCTGCAGCGCGCAGGGATCAACGGTCAACCCACCAAACGAGTAGAACTCACCGTCATAAGCCGGCTCGTTACTCGCCAGTGCTGCCCGCAGCGCCCGCAACGCGTCGTCGCCACGAGCGCCCCGGTCCTCGAACGGTGCGCCGAGAAGATCGAACTCCTCCTTGAGCGAGCCGACTCCGACGCCGAGGATCACCCGTCCGCCGCTGACGTGATCCAAAGTGCCGTAACGCTTTACGAGCGCAAGCGGGTGGTGATAGCCGAGCACAAGAGTCATGGTGGCTAAGCGGATCTGTTTCGTGCGGGCCGACACGTAGCCAAACGTGGCGAGGGGATCCCAGTACCGACTGCCGCGCCGTCCAGCCTCGGCGGCAGGGATACCGATGTGCTCGCTGCAGGTCAGATGGTGGTAGCCGAGCCGATCCGCCGTTTCGGCGACGCGGCCGATGTCCTCGATCGAGGCGGACTTCTCCCACGTCAATGCAGCACCGGCGACGTTGGTGACGACCGGCGTGGCGATGCCGAGTTTCACTGTAGGGGCTCTTCGCCCGCCAGGATCGTGCGGTGCATGAGGCGGCCGCTGTCAACGGCATATGGCAACGCGCGGTGCATGGTGCCGGTGTTGTCCCAGATGAGCAGATCGCTGAGTTGCCACTCGTGGCGATAGACATACTGCGGCTGTGTAGCCCAG
Source organism: uncultured Actinomycetota bacterium (assembly GCA_963848535.1). Taxonomy (GTDB): domain Bacteria; phylum Actinomycetota; class Actinomycetes; order Mycobacteriales; family Mycobacteriaceae; genus Mycobacterium. The sequence goes on along the minus strand of CAWKEM010000016.1, from coordinate 152,154 downwards.
TCCCGAAGGCGTGCAAGTAAAGCCCGGCTCTCCTCGACCGGCAATCCGATCACGTAGTCCGCCGTGGCGCCGAGAAGCAGGGATTTGCGGCCGGATTGGTGTGTCCACACGATCGGACATGCCTTTGTCGGCGACTTCTGCCAGAAGGTGATCTCGTCGTAGCTCATCTCCGGCGTTACGTAGTACTGCGACCGTTCGGCGCTGTGGACGACGCGAAGCTCTGCGATGGCGTCTTTGTCGGATTGCGGCAGGTCGTCGTATGCCGCGTAGGTGTTGCAGAACTCGGTCTCCCCGCCGGTTTCGGATAGCTGCACCGCTCGCAGCAGGGTCGCGAGATTGGGGTACGGCTGCAGCGAACCGTCGAAATGCCAGAACAGCGAGCCCTTCAAGTAGCCGGCGCGCTGATTCACGTTCTTATCGAGCGAGATCTTGTAAATGCCGTCCACGCCCTCGTTCTGCACGATGGTGCCGAGAGTCTTGGCTAAGGCGACCTGCTGCTCGTCGTCGATGTCCAATCCACGGAAGAAGACCACTCCCCGCTGCTCGAGGATTTCACGAATTCTCGGGGCTTCCCGGCCACTCAGCAGCGTGTTGAGGTCTGTTCTGATCTCGCTGCCGATCCTCGGAGTGACGTCGATGACGTCCAGTTGCGCAGAAGTAAGTCCCATCGTCAACGCACCCTCGTCAGAATCGTGTTGGCCGAATGCTTCACCCGCGGCTGCTTCCACAGCTCCACCGCCAACGAGACGGTGATCAGCGAGTAGAGCAGGTTCCGAAGATTCGCGACGTCCTCGGGAAGCGGTTCGGCGTAGTCAAACTTGTCGATGTAGGCGACCGCGTCCTCAGCGTGCGGAAAAACCTCGTCGTAGAACGCCTGAATCTCTTCCATCGAACTGTTTACACGCTTCACATAGCGCTCGTGTCCGTCCTCGATGGCCCATTCGGGCACCAGGTGCTCGAGCTGCGAGAACTCAGACGGCAGAGCGGTATTCATCGCACCGCCTTCGCATTCTCGCCGGCCTCGACATAGTCGGCCACCACCTTGTGCAGATGCCGCAGCAGAATCTCCTCGTCGTTCATATGAAACTCCGTCAATGCGCCGCTGTTGAGCATCGCCTGCATGCCTTCGCATGGGCTTGCATCTTCCAGGATGACGTCGTTGAGGAACGTGACGGTCAGTTCTTGGCCGAGCCGTTCCTTGTGTGTGGTCGGGGGTTGATAGAACATCTCGACTTCGAAGATGTGTGAGTGCGGTCCGGTGGGCCAATGCGTGTGCGTGGTGAAACCGGATGCGCCGAAGATCAGCACGAAGTTGGGAAAGAACTGAAACGAGTCGAAGCCGTATTTCTCCGCGCGCGTGGGATTGAGTCCCGGCGGCATGGGGCCGCGATCGGTGCGCTTGTTCCAGGGACCGGCCGCGCTCGCTTCCATCATGCATTCGATGGGCTTGGAATACGGCGTCTTGCGAGAAGGCTCTCCGGCGAAGGAGAACATCCGATGCGGGCCCTTGAGCTGGTAGGCCAGCGCATCGGTGAAGGGGTTCGGCTTGTCGAGCGCTTCCTTGGCCTCCGCGGTGAGGTTCCCGAACGAGGAGGCATGCAGATACGGGCCGTGGTAGCTCTCCGCGAAGCTGTCGACGAAGATCTTCCAGTTACATTGCAACTCGGCCTTGAATTCAAACACCTGATGCGGCCGGTCGAAGGGGTACCCCTCGATGCCGTGGGCAAGCTCCCCCAGGAAGGAGCGCAGCGACTCGGTGTTGTGTGGATTGAGGTTGATGAAAATGAAGCCTTCCCACACGTCGCATTGAATTGCCGGCACGCGGCAACTGTCGGCGTCGAAGTCGAGCAGCAGGTCCTTGCGGGTGGGTGAATGCAGCGAGCCGTCCAAGTTGTAGCGCCAGCCGTGGAAGCGGCAGTACAGCAGCGACGCGCGGCCCTGTACTTCCTTGAACGGATCGTCCTGCCACAGCATCTTGTTGCCTCGGTGCGGGCAGATGTTGTGAAAGGCACGGATTACGTCGTCCTTGCCGCGTACAACGATGATCGAGGTCTTCAGGAATTGCAGCTCACGCGTGAAGTAGCTGCCGGCCTTCGGCACCCGCTCGACGCGACCGACGTAGAGCCATGTTTTCTTAAAGACGTGCTCGCGCTCCTTCTCGTAGAACTCTGGCGAGACGCAGTCAGCAAGCGACACCGGGCCGCGGCCGAGATCGGGATACGCATCCGTCCAGTGCCCACTTGCGGGCTTGATCACCAAGGTGTCTTGACTCATAAGGCCCTCCTCCGTCATCGGCCGCGATTTTCCAAATATGCAACAGAGTCTTGAAGTCCGGCTCCTCTTTGAAGTGCTGCACACACTCGCGGTGTTGGCGCCCAGGCTCTGTTCCAGACCATCCTTTGCTAAGGGTATTGGCTGATCAGGTGTTTCGGCCGCCGTTGACGCCCAGGATCTGACCGGTGATGTATCCGGCTTCTTCGGAAACCAGGAACGCGCACGCGGCGGCGATGCCCTCGGGCTGACCAATGCGGCGCACCGGCGTCGCCTCGACGTTCTCCTGGATCCTGAAATGGACCCTTCCGGCGGCGCTCCGCAACATCGGCGTGTCGATGAAACCGGGCGGCACCGCGTTGACCGTGATACCGCACGGCCCGTATTCCAGGGCCAGCGACTTGGTGAGTCCGTTGACGGCCGATTTGGCCGCCACATAGGCCGACATGCGCGGCACACCCGAATGGGTGCTCGATGACGATATGTTGACGATGCGGCCCCAGCCGGCGTCGATCATGTCCGGCAGCACCGCCTGGATGCAGTGGAACACACCGTTGAGGTTGACATCGATCACGCGTTGCCAATCTCCGAACGAGACGTCGGTGAACGGTCCGAAGTGATCGATACCGGCGGCATTGACCAGGACCGTTATCGGCCCGAACTGACGATGGATCTCCGCGAGCGCGTCATCGACCTGAGTCCTGTCGGTCACGTCGCCGGCGAACGCGGCCTCGTCGCTTTCCGCGGGTTTCAGGTCGATGGTGGCCACCCGAACCCGTCCTTGCGCAGCCGTGCCGCGACCGCCTGGCCGATACCCGACGCGCCTCCGGTGACGACGACATTCCTCACGATTTGGATTTCTTTGACTGCATGCCGCCAGCTGTCTTCGCCTCGTTACCGGACCGGCGTGAACTTGATGTGCAGATCGGTGAGCCCGCGCAGAATGAACGTTGGCTCGTAGTTATATCTGCGCTCGCCGGCGGGTCTGTGCTTCTCCTCGTCGATCGTGATGTCGGCCATCCGGTCCAGGATGCGCTCGATCGAGACGCGGCCCTCCACGCGCGCGAGTGGCGCGCCCGGGCAGGAGTGGATGCCGCGACTGAACGCGATGTGTTCGCGCACGTTGCCGCGGTCGAGCCGGAATTCGTGCGGTTCGTCGAACCGCCGCGGATCCCGGTTGGCGGCGCCGGGGCTCACCATCACGGTCGTACCGGCGGGCACATCGATATCGCCCAATCTGGTCGACTTGCACGCTGGCCTCCCATCCGGTGACCGCGAGCACATCGTTGTTGATCGGGCACCCCACCGGGTGCCGACTGCGCAGATAGTCGAAGTAGGGATGAGGATCAAGCACAAGCGATTGATCGGTGAAATAATCGACGGAGTCGAAGTCGGTCATGCGCTGCTTGCCTCCTGGACCCTCATCTCACCGCGGCGGGCGAGGTGTGCCGTCCATCTGAATAACACGGTAAGGGATCATCGTCAATACGATCGTACGTGAGCAATACGACCGTACGTTGACACACAGTGCCGATCAGTGACAAAGTTCTCGGCGAGTGCTGAAGGTTCGTCGCTTTCGCCGGAATGGGGTTTTGATGGCTGGCCGAGTCGAAGGGAAGGTTGCGTTCATTACCGGTGCGGCGCGCGGCCAGGGTCGCAGCCACGCGGTGCGGTTGGCGCAGGAAGGCGCCGACATCATCGGAGTCGATATTTGCGGGCAGATCGACAGCGTGCAGTATCCGATGTCCACGCCGGAAGACCTCGCGGAAACCGCCGATCTGGTCAAGGGGCATGACCGCCGCATCTACACGGCCGAAGTCGACGTGCGCGACTATGACGCGCTGAAGGCCGCGGTGGACGCCGGTGTGGAGCAGCTGGGCCGGCTGGACATCATCGTGGCCAACGCCGGCATCGGAAACGGTGGGGCGACGCTGGACAAGACCAGCGAGCCCGATTGGACGGACACGATCGACATCAATCTCAGCGGTGTGTGGAAGACGGTCAAAGCCGGTGTGCCACATATCCTGGCGGGTGGCCGCGGCGGCTCGATCATCTTGACCAGCTCGGTCGGTGGATTGAAGGCCTATCCCCACACGGGTCACTATGTGGCTGCCAAGCACGGTGTCGTCGGTCTCATGCGGGCCTTCGCGGTTGAGTTGGGCCAGCACAACATTCGCGTCAACTCGGTGCATCCGACCAACGTGAACACTCCGATGTTCATGAACGACGTGTCGATGAGGCTGTTCCGGCCTGATCTGGAGAATCCCGGCCCCGACGACATGGCCGTGGTCGCACAGATGATGCATGTGATGCCGATCGGCTGGGTGGAGGTGGAGGACATCAGCAATGCGGTGCTGTTCTTGGCTTCCGACGAGGCCCGCTACGTCACCGGTGTGACGTTGCCGATCGACGCGGGATGCTGTCTGAAGTAGTTTCGGCGGCGCGGTGCACGGCGTTGATGATGCCCTGGTAGCCCGTGCAGCGGCAGAAGTTGCCGGACAGGCCCTGCCGTATCTCCTCGTCGCTGGGCTGCGGGTTGGCCCTCAGCAGCGCGGTGATCGACATGACGAAACCCGGTGTGCAGAAACCGCATTGCAGTCCGTGGCACTCCCGTAGCGCCGCCTGTACCGGTGACAGCTCGCCGTCGGCGGACGCGACGCCTTCGACCGTCGTCACCTCGGTGCCCTCGGCTTGCACGGCGAAGATCAGGCAGGAGCGGACCGCGGCGCCGTCGAGCAGCACGGTGCAGGCACCGCATGCGCCGTGTTCGCAGCCGAGGTGGGTCCCGGTCAGACCGCAGCGCTCACGGAGAAAATCCGCCAGCGTCATCCGCGGTTCGACGCTGGCCTCGGTGTCGTGCCCGTTGACTGTCATCCGGACCGGCCGCTCATGCATTGATCGCCTCCGTGCTGGCCTCTTCGATCGCTTCCGCCCAGGCCCGCGCCACCATCTCGGCGCCGACGCGGGTGCGGTAGGCGGCCGACCCTTGCAGATCGGCGGGGACGTCATCGAGTCCGGTCATCGCGAGTTCGCCGAGTTCTTCGGGTGTGACGTCGGTGACCGCGCGGCCGACGATGGCCGTGTCGGCCGCCGAGGCACGTCGGGGGGTGGACCCCAGGCCCAGCAAGCCGATACCACAACGGGACACCCGGTCGTCGCCGTCGAGTTCGAGGGCCAAAACCGCACCCGCTATCGCGAAATCGCCGTGGCGACGGGCGAACTCCTGCACAGCAAACCCGCAACGGCCCGTCCACACCGGAAACCGGACCCCGGTGAGCACCTCGTCGGGTTCAAGAGCCGTCTCCCACAAACCGGTGAAGAACTCGGCGGCCGGGATCGCCCGGCGTCCGCGTGGGGAGACGGTTTCGACGTCCGCGTCGAGGGCCAGCGCCACCGCGGGGTATTCCCCCGCAGGGTCGGCGTGCGCGATCGAGCCGCCGAAGGTGCCGCGGCTGCGGATCTGGAAGTGACCGACCAACGGGGTCACCCGGGTGAGCAGCGGCACCGCAGTACTGATCTGCGCGTCGGCGCCGACAATGGCGTCGGTGGTCGCCGCGCCGATCCACACCGTGCCGTCACGGCGCTCGACGCCTTTCAGTTCGTCCAGTCGCGTGATGTCGATCAGGTGATCGAAGAACGCCAATCGCAGCGCGAGCATCGGAACCAGGCTTTGGCCGCCGGCCAGAATCTTCGCGTCTTCGCCGAATTCGGCGAGCATCCGTGCGGCGCCCTCGGTGCTGTCGGGCCGGTGATAGTCGAACGGGGCGGCCTTCACCGGCGCCGGCCCAACAAGTATCCGATCGCGATTGCCGGGAAGACCGCCATTGTCACCGGTGGGGCGTCGGGCCTTGGCCACGCAACAGTGCAGAAGTTCGTGGCGGCAGGCGCGAAGGCCGTGGTCGCCAATCTCGATTGGCGGCGTGGTGAGGAACTGGCCGCGGCATGTGGTGACAGTGCGCGATTTGAACGTGTCGATGTTGCTGATGCCGAGCAGATGAGAGAGTTGATCGCCGGCGCCGTGACCGAATTCGGCGGGCTACACATCATGGTCAACAACGCCGGAATCGCCAGCGTGATGCACGAGAGTTTTCTACACGACGATCTCGCCGACTTCGATCGGGTTGATGGCGGTCAACCTTCGCGGCGTGATGCTCGGCACGCGCGAAGCCGCTCGGCAGATGTCGGCCGCAGGAAGCGGGTCGATCGTCAACGTGTCTTCGATAGGCGGCATCCAGGCGGGCGTCGGAGTGATGACCTACCGGGCGTCCAAGGCCGCGGTGCTTCATTTCACCAAGTATGGCGCGATCGAGTTGGCGCAGTATGGCATTCGCGTCAACTGCATCGCACCCGGCAGCATACCCACACCCATCATGGAGTCTTCTGCGAAGCAGATGAGTGAGGAAGCCCGCAACGCCTTCGTCGAAGCGATGCGGCAGGCGATGCGGAACAACCGTCCGCTGGGACGCGACGGCACACCGGAAGACGTCGCCGAGGCCGCCTTGTACCTGGCGGGCGACCGGTCCCGCTACGTCACGGGAACGGTGCTGCCGGTCGACGGGGGCACCGTCGCGGGCACGCCGTGACCACTAGCGGTCGGAGTTAGCCAGCTCGTGAGCCGTCAACCCTACGAAGGGCGGAAGGAAACAGCTGACCGGACCCCGTGAACTAGTCCACGCGGATCAGCCGATCGGGGTCAGGCCAGATTGCCTTGACCCCGATCGGTTGGCCCAGGGCCGCATCAGAGTCTTGCTGCCCAGCTGTGTGCAGCAGGTCTTCGACATCGGGCGCATTCTTGGTCATGCGCATGGCGGCCGGTACAGCGGTTCCATTGGCACGGCGGCCTCGCGAGCGCGTAACATCCTGTACACCTTTATGTTTGGAACGTCAAAGCTGTCCCGAGTCAGCGCATCTGCGCATTTCGAGCACTGATGACCTCGCATATCGGAGACGAGCGACGATTCCCAATTAATGCCAAAGGTTGCTGACATGAAATCTGCATCCGTGACGCGTGCGACTGGCCGTGCGCATCACGAACGCTGGCCGTGATATGGTTGCGGCGCAACATATCTTGAACCAAGGCCTCGATCTCATGGGCCGCCAAACGCTTCAGGAACTCTGAGGTTCGATGGACGCCATTGCGAACCAGTCGCCGCAGCTGGCCGGCTTCCGGGAAAGAGGCGCTTCCTTCGCCGAAGGTATACCGCTCGACAGTCCGCGGCGAGGCGATCGGAATGGTTCGCGGTGACGTCGCACGACGGCAACCCGACCGGCGCCGACGCCGTTGAGACGCTCGAAGCCATGGGCACAGCCCGTGCCATGCGCTACTTCCTGCCGGAACCGGTTCCCAATTCGCTTGTAGAAAAGGTCATCTGGGCAGGCACGCGAGCGTCGAGCGCGAACAATTGCCAGCCGTGGGACTTCGTCGTCGTGCAAGCTGCCGATGTGCGCGCCAGGCTGGGCGCCTTGTTCGCACCGCTGGCGTCCGCAGAGGTTGTGCAATCCGTGCAGGAACCCACAGCGCGTAGGACTGTTGCCGGCGCCATGAACCTGCTCGCAAGTCTGCGCGAGGTACCGGTACTCATCTTCGTGTGCGGCCAGAACAACTATCCAGAGCAAGCGCCTGATCCGACGTTCATGTACTCCGCGGTTTACGCTGCGGCACAGAACATGGTGGTCGCCGCTCGTGCACTCGGACTGGGGGCAGCCTTCACGACCATACATCGCTTCGCGGAGCCCGATGTCCGGGACATCCTGGCCATCCCCGACGATCGATTCATCGCGGTCACCATTCCCCTGGGTCGGCCGGCGCGCCCGTTCGGACCGCTTACCCGCCGACCGGTCGAAGACGTCCTTCACCACGACCGGTGGTGACTTCAGGTCACGGCGCGATTCTCGTCAGGGACGGGTCAGTACGGCGTAGGACGGGTCCGTCCGGTCGCGGCAGGCATGCCGTGCGCCGAGGAACTCGGTGCCGTCCACCAGAAGCCGGCGCACCATCTCGACGATCACCAGGCGATGCGCGATGCGCCACTCGCCGCCACGCCGCTCAACGCGATCGATGTAGCGGCCGAGCACATGCAACAGCTGCTCGCCACCCTCGTCGGAGATCGTCTGCCATACCACGTAGTACGTCTCACAGCCGGCGTGGTCGTCGTCGTGCACCTGTATCAGCTGATTGGTGATGTGATGCATGCTGAACCGAGCGGACTGCATGAGGGCGACGATGCCGGCGCCGACCGTCTCGCCGGTGAATTGGGTCATGCCGTGTTCGTCGATTGCGTCAGGGTGGTAGGCCGAGGCGATCAGTTCGGCATCCATCCGGTCGACACCACGGCAGTAGCGGGTCAGTAGCTCCCGGATTTCATCGCGCGCGCTGACGCCGAAATCCGCCGTCATATCATGCCGCCCTTAGCGACGGCAGGGCGTTGAACAGTCTGCGCTGCAGCGTGCTTCATAGCGATGTAGGAGAACACGAAGCTCGCGCCGATGCTGGCGCCGGCACCCGGATAGCTACGCCCCATGACCGAGGCAGTGCAGTTGCCGGCCGCATACAAACCCGGTATCGGATCGCCGGCCGTGTTGAGCACGCGGGCATACTCATCGCACAGCAACCCGCCGCTGGTCCCCACATCGCCGGGAAAGATCTCGACGGCGTAGTACGGCGGTGAGTCGAGCGGACCGAGCGAGGGGTTGGGCTGGTGGGTGCGGTCACCTTGATAGCGCTCGTGGGCACCCTCGCCTCGGTGAAAGTCTTCATCGACCCCGGCGCGGGCGAAACCATTGAACCGCTGCACCGTTTCGGTCAATCCGGCTGGGTCGATACCGCAGGCGCGAGCGAGATCCTCCGGCGTAGGCCCGGACTTCAGGTAGCCGCTGCGCAGCCACTTCTTCGGTAGCTTGGGCCGGAAGCCGAACAGGTAGCGGCGGAAGTAGCGCGAATCCATGATCAGGTAGCTCGGGATCGCGAGGTGCTCGTACATGCGCTGGCCGGCCTCCATGTAGGCGACGGCCTCGTTGAAGTACCGCTTGCCCGCCCGGTCAACGATGATCGAGCCGGGCTTGCTGCGCTCGGGGTTGTGGGGTGACGGCCGGCCATCCGGCTGGACCGACGACGGGATCCACCATGCCTCATCCATCAGGTCGACGGCCGCCCCGTGCGCCATGGCGGCTTGAATGGCCTCGCCGGTGTCGCCCGGGTTCGCGCTCGTCCATGCTCCGGTGTTGGGCTGCTTCGACCACGTGGCGCGCATCTGCGGGTTGCGGGCGAAGCCACCGGAGGCAAGCAGTACGGCATGCCGCGCGCGGATCCGTACCGGCCGGCCGTGGCGCGTCGCGGCAATGCCGGTGACCCGCCCGTCCTCGACGATCAAGTCGGTCAATCCGGTGTCGGTCCAGACCGAAACCTCCTCGGCCAGTGCCGCTTTCAGCGTCTGCGCAACGAGGGCAGCGCCGTTGGCGACTCGCTGCTCCCCGCGCAGCCGCCCGGTGGTGGTGCGACGCGCAACGCGCAGTGCGGTTTGGACCGCCTTGGGCGAGCGCTTGATCAGCTGCAGCGTCGACGACTCGCCGGTCATCACCACGATCTTGAGCGCGACGGAAATGCCTGGCATCAGCTTGGCCGACCACGGGCCGAGTTCGTGGGTGTCTATGACGGTCGGTTCGATGGAACGGCCGCGTGTGTTGCCGCCGCGCACGCCCCGGACCTCGGCGTAGTAGTCGGAGTAGCCCTCGCAGCGCACAAAGTTCAGCCCGCGTTCCCGCAGGAAGCGGACCATGTTCGCACCCTCTTCGATGTAGGCGCGGCGGCGCGCGTGCGAGGAGGCCGGGCCGACGTCGCCGACCACGCTGTCGAAGTAGGTCATCCCCTCCTCGAGGGAGTCGGGGACGCCCTCCTCCTGCATGAGCGGGTTGTTCGGCAGCCACAGCACGCCGCCCGACATGGCGGTCGACCCGCCCACCATGGCGCCCTTCTCAATCACAATTGTTTCCAAGCCATTTGCCGTGGCCGTGACGGCGCCGCAAAGGCCGCCACCCGAACCGACGACGACGACGTCGGTGGTGTAGTCCCAGTCGGGCATGCGCGGACCCTTCAGGCGCCGAGATAGCGGTCGAGCTCCTGGTGCATATTGGAGATGGCCGGCTCGAGGTCCGCCGCGAGCCGCATCGCCTGGAAGCTGCGAGAGTGCAGGCCGCGCTGCTGACGCTCGATGTTGCTGAAATCCTGTCGCGGGATGAGTCCCCAGTTGTCGACGTCGTCCTGGGCGTAGCGGCCTTTCAGGCGGGCGCGCCCGAGCTCGAAAGTCTCGGGATACGTGGTAAGCGACCATACGTCGAAACGGCACCACTCGGGATCGTCGTGGTACGGGCGAACCCGGTAACACAGCGCGTTCGAATACAGCGGCAGCACGAAGAAGTTCGGGAAGACGAACGCCTGCCCGCCCCACATGCGGATGCCCTCGGGGTCCTTCGACATCGGGATGCCGGCACCGTCGGCGTAGTCGAACAGCGCGGCGATCGCCTTGGTCGGGAAGTCCTCGCCCGCAGGCACCTTGTTCACCATGCCCTCGAAAACGCGCAAGTCCCGTTCGAGGATCATGGCGTCCTGGCCCTCCCACAATGCTCGAGAGCGCGCGAGGAAGGCGTCGGGCCCGCGGCCCTGTGCGACGCCGCCGGCATCGGCGGCGAACCGCCCACGGAACCGGGCGTGCCCGCCGGGAAGCGTGGTGTATTCGACATTGTCGAACGGCCAGTCCTCACCCATGCCCATGGTCAACTGCGGATGAGTGGCCATGACATGCCAGCCCTCGTGGAACGCCTCCTGCGCGATCTTCCAGTTCGCGTTGAGGACGGTCTCCTTCCACCAGTACACGCGCATGTTGCCGAAGCCGACGGCGTCCAGCGTCGGCGCAATCGACGACAGGGCCTCCAGCAATGGCGGGGCGTGTGGATCCATGTTGATCCACACGCAGCCGGCCCAGACCTCGCTGCGACACTCCTGCAGGCGAATGTCGTCCGGCTGCATGGTCTCTCGTGCGAAGCCGTCGGCCGCGTAGACGAACGAGGTGCTCCCATCGAGGTTCCAGCGCCACCCGTGGAACGGGCAGACAATCTGCCGTCCAGGTAGATGTCCGGCGCCCTTGCACAGCTCCGTCGCGCGGTGTCGGCAGGCGTTGTACAGCGCTTTGACCGACATATCGGTTTGGCGCACGATCAGGATGGACTGGTCGCAGATCTCGTACTCAACGTAGTCGCCGGCGTCGGGAATCTCCTCCAGCCGACAGGCCATCTGCCACACCTTCGGCCACAGCTTCTCTTTCTCCATTTCGAAGAACTCGCGGTCGAAGTACCGCTCCCGCGGGACGAAGTTCGGATTCCGGACTGCGAACGGCACGTGATCGATACCGCCGCTCGGGCGCTGCTCGAGTGTCGTCATGACCACTCCTTCCCTATCTCGTCAGTTGGACGCACGGATGACGCCGATCTCGGCCGCGATGTCGTAGGTGGTGTCCACCTCGCCGGTCCAGAAGACGGTGCCGGAAGCGCCGGCGGGCACCTCCGTTTCGACCTTGTCCGTTCCGACGGTGAACAGCGGATCCCCCTCGGACACCTGCTGGCCGTCCTCGACGAGCTTCTCGACCAAGGTCGCCTCCGACACGGCAACACCGACGCGCGGGATGCGGATGGCGAAATCAGGCACGGTTTGCAGCTCCGATCGGTGCGAGGGTCTTGCGCACGGCGGCCGCGATCCGCGCGGCGTTCGGATAAATTTCGGCCTCGAGTACAGGAGCCGCGGGATTGGGGACGAAGCGCGCGCCGACGCGGGCAACCGGCGCCGCCAACGTCGACCACAACTCCTCCTGCAGCGTCGCGGCGATCTCCGCTCCGGGGCCGGCGAAGCGTACGGCGTCGTGCACGACCACGGCTCGACGTGTGCGGGTGACCGATTCCAGCATCGCGGGCACGTCGAGCGGCACCAGCGTCCGAAGGTCGAGCACCTCGGCGCTCACCCCGTCCTGTGCGAGAAGCTCTGCTGCGCTTAGCGATTCGATTACTCCCCGCCCGTAGGTGATAAGCGTGACATCCGTTCCGGTTCGCTTGACGTCGGCCTGGCCGAGTGGGATGCGGAAGCCCGGGTCAACTGGAACGGATCCACGCTGTGCCTGCAGCCGGATGGTCTCCAGCACCAGGCACGGATCGTCGTCGAAGATTGCCGACGCAAGGAGCCCCTTAGCATCTCGAGGCGTCGACGGGATGACCACCTTCAGTCCGGGGATGTGCATGAACCACGCCTCGAGCGACTGCGAGTGCGTGGCGCCCGTGCCGATACCGCCGTAGACCTGCGTGCGCACCGTGATCGGCGCCGTGGTGCGACCGGCGGTCATGAAGCGCAGCTTGGCGGCGTGGTTGATGAGCTGGTCTGCGGCGATGCCGATGAAGTCCATGATCATGATCTCAGCGACCGGACGGAATCCTTCCATCGCCGCGCCCACGGCGGCGCCGATGATCGCGGCCTCCGAGATCGGGGTGTCGAGCACGCGGTCGGCGCCGTACTTGGTGGACAGGCCCTTGGTCGGCCCGCTGGCGCCCGGGTCGGCGATGTCCTCGCCGAGCAAGAACACCCGCGAGTCCGCAGCGAGTGCCTGGTCGAGCGCGAGGTTGCTGGCCTCGCGCATGTTCATGACTTGCTCGTCCATGGTCAACCTCTATCTCAAGCGGGGCAGTTGACGGCGTTTGAGTACACGTCGCGATCGAGAACGGCGAGTGCCGGCGGCGGCGAGGCGAGGACAGTCGCCAGCGCATCCTCGACCGCTGCCTGGGCGTCGGCTTCGATCTGCGCGAGTTCAGCCTCCGTGCAGGTGCTTTCGTCGAGCAGCCGCTTGCGGAAAGTGGGCAGGGGGTCGGCCGCCTGGGCGGCCGCCAACTGTTCAGCCGGGATGTAGGCCTGCGGGTCGCCGAAATAATGGCCGCGGAACCGAAAGGTGACGCACTCGAGCAGCGTCGGGCCCTCGCCGTGCCGCGCGCGTTGCACCGCATCGTTGAGTGCGGCCAGCACGGCTAGCGGGTCGTTGCCGTCCACCCGTATGCCGGGCATGCCGTAGCCGCTGGCGCGCTGCGCGATCTGCTCGATCTTCATGCTGTGCTCGACGGGTGTCATCTCGCCATACTGGTTGTTCTGGCACAGGAAGATAACCGGCAGGTTCCACAGCGCCGCCATGTTGGCGGCCTCATGCCACGAGCCCGTATTGACCGCCCCGTCACCGAAGCTGACGACTGTCACGCGGTCGAGCCCCTTGCGCTGCGCCGCCATGGCCAGACCCACGGCGACCGGCGGGCCTGCGCCCACGATGCCCGTCGAAAGCATGACGCCGCACTCCGGCTTGGCGATGTGCATGGTGCCGCCCTTGCCGCCGGCGGCCCCGATTTCGCGTCCCATCATCTCGCCGTAGATCTCGATCAGCGGGACACCCTTGCCGATCAGATCGTGCAGCCCGCGATAGGTCGTGACGAGCTGATCGTCGGACCGGAGGCAGACGCCGACGGCGGCGGCGATCGCCTCCTGGCCGCGGGAGGGCCAGTAAACGCACATGAATTCGCCGGTGCGGATGCCGTTGCTCAGCCTGTCATCAGCCGCCTGCATGAGCACCATCAACTCGTACAGCCGCCGTTTCGTTGACATGGCCCCTCTTCTGTAGCGGTCGGATTACAGCCTGTGGCAGCGGTACTCCATTGTCAAGGACTTGATGGTTGGTCGGTGGCTTCGTAGCATTGACCTGCCCCGGGCTCAATAAGGTGGTTTCATGTCCAGCAAGCGCAAGCCAGCCGACTTCCACAGCGATCCGGTCCGGTCCGAGCTCGCGCAGCTGATCAACCAAGCCTTCTATTTCACGCGGCGTTCCTTCGACGAGGCCCTGCGCCGGCTGGGCCTTACCGCGGCGCAGGCCGGAGTGCTGCGCCGTATCTGTGACAATCCTGGTATCACCGGCGTGGAGATCAGCCGGCGCATGTTCACGACGCCACAGGCAGCCCAGCTGATCCTCGCGACCCTCGAGAACAAGGGCCTCATCGACCGCAAACCGGACCCGGCGTCCCGACGAATCATGCGCTCGTTCATCACCGAAGACGGCCGGCGTGCGTTGGATCACGCCACGCCCAAGATGTGGGAGGTCGAGCGGGAACTCGAGGGTGCGCTCACGGCGGAGGAGTGTCACCAACTGTGCACCCTGCTGCAGCGCTACGTGGACGGGTGAAACCATGCCCACGGCGCGGGCCGCGACCTCGCCGAGCCATTGGCGGATGCCCCGGTGATCTCAGAGCATCGGCGCCCAACACCCTGGCGCAACGGACTGGTTCGAATCGTCCGACGCCCTCCTGTCAACCGTGCCTGCTCAGCCTTGGGCCCCCGTGTCACCGGCACGGTACAGCTGGCTGCTGTCCCAACCACCGTCATTAGCCGACTCGCACTCGCGATGGATCAGTTCTCCGGTCCCGTCAGGATCGCAGGGAGTGATTGTTGACGGCCCGATCGGATGACCGACCGGATGGCAAATCAGGACCGGCTAGGGATCTGGCTCGTCAACCCGCCGTCCACGACGAATTCGGCGCCCGTCGCATAGGACGATTCGTCGCTGGCTAGGAACACCACGAACGCGGATAGCTCCTCGGCGTCGGCGATGCGACCCAGCGGGATGGGGAAGAGGCCATCGGGGGTGTTCTGGCTCATCGGGGTGTGCACGAGACCGGGGTGTATCGAGTTCACCCGGATTCTGTGCGGGGCCAGCTCAAGCGCTGCCGACTTTGTGATGCCACGCACGGCGAATTTCGATGCGACGTAGCCGTGCACGAGAGGGCTGGCGACCATTCCCTCGATCGAGGAGATGTTGATGATGGAGCCGCCACCGGCGTCGATCATTGGATCGATCGCGGCCTGCATGCCGAGGAACGTGCCGGTGAGGTTGACGTCGATGATTCGTTGCCAGTCGGCGAGCGCGTAGTCCCGCAGCGTGCTTGCGTTGACGATCCCGGCGTTGTTCACGAGGACGTCGAGCTTGCCGAAGCGCTCGACAGTGGCGGTCACGGCACGCTGCCAGTGGTCAGGGGCGGTGACGTCGAGCGGGACGTAGTGTGCTGCGTCGCCGAGCTGCGCTGCCAGGGCCTGGCCCTCGTTGTCAAGGACGTCGCCGAGCACAACGCTGCCCCCTTCGCGAAGAAGCCGGCGGGCATGCGCGGCACCCATGCCGCGCGCCCCGCCGCTGATTAGCGCCACCTTGCCGTCGACTCTACCCATGGGGAAATACTAACGGCTGGCGGGACTTTGCGAGGAGTTGCAGAAAAACCGCAGATGTGCACGTCATTTCATCCTTCGAAAGCGAAGTGGCCCTGCTGACAGGAGTGGAATATGAAGAGCAGTGGATGAATTCGACCATCTCGACCAGTTCGGCGACCATCGGGTATCGACGACACTGCACGATCCGCGCCTACTGATCAGGTGCGTCCAGCGGCGACGTGCACGGCATTGATGATGCCCTGGTAGCCGGTGCAGCGACAGAAGTTGCCGGGCAAGCCGGGCCCGTATCTCCGTATCGCTGTGATGCGGATTGTCTTTCATCAGAGCGGTGATCGGCATAACGAAACCCGTTGTGCAGAAGCTGCACTGCGGTCCATGACAGTCCCGCAGCGCTCCTCGACGGCGCCGGTGACAGCTCACCGTCCATGGAGGCGACCCCTTCGACCCTCGTCACCTCCATGTCCTCGGCCTGCACGGCGAAAATCAGGCAGGAGCGGACAGCGGCGCCGTCGAGGAGCGCTGTGCAGGCACTGCATGCGCCGTGTTCGCAGCGAGATGGGTGCCCATGAGACAGCAGCGTTCACGGAGAAAATCCGCCAGCGTCATCCGCGGTTCGACGCTGGCCGCGGTGTCGCGCCCGTTACCGGCCACTCACGCATTGATGACCTCCCTGCCGGCCTCTTCGACCGCTTGCGTCCAAGCCCGCGCCACCACAGCGGCGCCGATCCGGGTGCGGTAAGTGGCCGAACCCTGCAGGTCGGCCGGAACATCTCGAGTCCGGCCATCGCGAGTTCGCCGACGTCTTCGGCGGTCAAGTCACCGATTCAGCTGCCCACAACCGCGGCTTCTGCGTCCGAGGCGCGTCGGGGAGGGGAGCCCACGCCCAGCAGGCCGATACCGCAGCGGGACACTCGGTCATTGCCGTCAATCTCGACGGCCACGACGGCACCGGCGATCGCGAAATCGCCGTGGCGGCGCGGGAACTCCTGCGCGGCAAAACCGCATCAGCCTGTCCACACAGGAAAGCGAACCCCCGGTGAGCACCTCACCGGGTCGAGTGCGGTGTCCCACAAGCCGGTGAAGAACTCCGCGGCCGGGATCTTTCGGTGCCCGCGTGTTGAGACGGCTTCCGTGTTCGCGTTGAGCGCCACCGCGAGGGCTGGGTGTTCCCCGGTGGGATCGGCGTGCCCGATCTTGTTAGTCCGCTACGAGTCCGAGGTTCCTCACCATCTGCGTGTCGTAGTAATCCCGCCACAGTGCGAGTTTGCCGTCGACGACCCGACTGATGTTCATGACCGGCAACGGGATTCGTTTGTCGCCGAGAACGTGAGTGTCGAGGCGCTCGCTGAGCACCCATTCACCGTCGCAGGCGAGGTGAAGGACATCCGCTTCGACGCGCACCTGCGCGCACACTATCTGCAGCCAGGATCTGATCGCCTCGCGGCCGGCCATCGGCTCCTCGGGTATGTTGTGGTACACCCCGTCTTCCGCGAACATCGCGACCATGCCGTCTGCGTCAGGCACCCCCCACAGCTCACACATCTGACGAACGGCCTTTTCCTCGTTACCCATTCCTCTTACCTCCAAACCATTTCGTACTGACCAAAGATCCGAACGACTTGCATGGGGCTCCCAGAGACGGTTCTCATTCGGAGATGCCGAGGAAGTGTTTGATGTTGTCGCTGCAGATGCGCGCGGCGATCTGCGGGCCAACTGCTTCGACGAGCGCCGCCAGTGATTTCTCCGAGTAGCCGAACGTGCTTTCGTTGTGTGGGTAGTCTGAAGACCAGAACACCTTGTCGGCACCGATGCGGTCGATCGATTGCAGGCCTAACGGGTCGACCATGAACGAGGCACTCATGTGCGTGTCCCAGTAGTGCTGGATGTCATGCTGGAGCTGGTAGGTGTACATGTGCTGGTATGAGGCCACCAGGTGTTCGGCGTCTTGAAGCGCCCATGGCACCCAGGCGATTCCGCCCTCGAACCAGCCGATCCGTAAGCTCGGGTGTCGATCGAGGATGCCGCCGAAGATATACTTGGAGAACACTTCTCGGAAGCCGTCGATGTTGGTCATCATGCTGACGACGATGCTGTTGAACTCCGACGGAATCTTGGGTGGGGTTTCTCCGATGTGGTGGGTGAGCGGAAGGCCGCAGTCTTCGATCTCGTCCCAGACGGGGGTCATCGCTGTGCTCGCGTAATCGATCGGGTTGTCGTCGGCGTCCTTGCCGGGGTTCAGCGGCATCAGGAATGTCTTGAGCCCCAGCGATTTCAGCTCGGACAGCGTTCGCCGAGTTCCTTGCGGATCCCACCAGTTGATCAGCCCGACGCCGTAGAAGTGACCACCGGATTGCTCTTGCAGCTCGGCGATGTATTCGTTGTAGACGCGAAAGGCGAGCTCGCGAACTTCTCTGTCCGGGTAGTGGAAGAGAGCCAGGATAGCGTTGGGAAACGCCAACTCCTTGTCCACACCGTCGTCGCGAAGTTCCTGGACCCGGGCTTCGATGTTGTTGCTTGCCGCGCCCGGCAGGTCGTCGTACTGCATGACCACGGCGCTGAACGTGTCCCACAGGAACGACTGCCCTTTAACGCCGATGTGGTAGGCGCCGTCGTGGTACCAGATCCGCGGAGCCTTGTCTTTGAGTTTGTCGGGAAACCTCTCGTAGAAGATGTCATAGGCGATTGTGATGTGGTTGTCGGCGGAGAAGACTTCGGTTCCGGCGGGCAGACCCACGTCGCTGCGACCTGCGTGACCGCGCCGATGCTTCGGTGCACCGAAGCCCTCGGGGGGATAGAACGTCGCGGTACTGGGATGAGTGGACATCGTTGATCCCATTCCAAATCTTGTAAAAGGGGTGGTCACCAAGTGACGGGCAGTTCGTAAACCCCGTAAGCCAGGCGGTCGTGTTTGAACGGAACGTTTTGTAGCGACGTGGCAAGGCGCAGCGTCGGTATGCGGCGGAACAAGGTCGGAAACACGATCTGAAGCTCCGCGCGGGCAAGCTGCTGCCCGACGCACTGATGCCTGCCGTAACCGAACGCCACGTTCTGCTCGGCCCCGGCGCGGTGAAGGTAAAGACGATCTGGCTCGTCGAACATCTCGGCGTCCCAGTTCGCCGGCGCGAGATCGATGATGATGCCCTCGCCGGCACGGATGACCTCCCCGGCGATCTCGATATCCTCAACAGCAACACGCCGCTGACCGTTTTGGACGATGGAAAGATAGCGAAGCAGCTCCTCTACCGCGTTCGCCGTGACGCCTGGATCTACAGCGTCGCGTATCACGGCCAATTGGTCGGGGTGCTCAAGTAACGCAAGCACGCCAAGCCCGATCATGTTCGCGGTGGTCTCGTGCCCGGCAACCAGTAGTCCGCTGGCGAGCTGAGCGGCTTCTTTGACGGTGATCTCGCCGGCCTTGACCCGCTCTGCGAGGTCGGACACCGCATCCTCGGCGGGTTCGGACATTTTCGCTTCGACGAGAGTGGCCATGTAGCTGGCCAACACCAACGATCGCTCGGCGTTCTCCTCGGCAGTGGCAAACCGGGCGAGCTTGACATTGGCCTGTTCCTGAAAGAACTCGGCCTCGTCATAGGGCACCCCTAGAAGCTGGCTGATCACCAGCGAGGGGATAGGTAGCGCGAGCGCTGCGACGATGTCGGCCGGTTGAGGGCCCGACAGCATCGCGTCGATGCAGTCGTCGGTGATCGTCTGAATCGCCGGTCGAAGACCCTCAACCCGCCTGTAGGTGAACGGCTTTGACAGCATGCGGCGAAATCTCGTGTGCTCTTCGGCGTCCGACGTGAACACCGACCGCGGCCGCTGGTGCACCGTCGCCGCAAAACCCTCGTTCCAGTGCGGAAACCCTGGAAGCCGGTCATCGACGCTCACCCGGGCGTCCGAAAACAGTGCCCGCGCCTCCTGGTAACCCGTGATCAGCCACGAGGTGCTGCCGTCCCAAATCCGCACGCGCGAAACCGGTTTGCTCGCACCGAGTTCGAGAACCTTTGGCGGTGGCGCGAATGGACAACGTTGATCTCTGGCCATCGGGTACTCGGGGATATCGGAGACCGTGTCGGTGGCGGCGCCGGTTAGCGTGTCAGACATTCCGTGATTCTCATTCCTCGACGGTGTTGGTTTGCGCGGTGGGGGCCGCGGTTACTTGGCGAGCACCTGCCGCAGTGCTCGTAGTTACTGTTTTTCGATGGTGATGGCTTTTTCGGGGCAGCACAGGGTGGCTCGGTGTGCTTGGTCGAGTTGGCCGTCTGCGATCTTGCCGTCGTTGACGGTTTGCCCGTAGCCGCTGTCGTCGTCGGTGAACAGCTCGGGAAACATCGCATAGCAGCGGCCGTTTCCGCTGCACAGGTCGTAGTCGATGTGGAGGCGCATCATCGCCTGCCTGTGGTGGTCGGGAACGTCAGGGGCAGTGAGGCCAGCCGGATGGTGCCGGCCGGCCATTTCACTTCTGGTTCGAATCCGGGAGCTATTTCGTAGTCGGGGATCAGCTTGTGGAATTCTTCGACGACCAGGCGTAGCTCGCGGCGGGCCAGATGCGAGCCCAGGCAGCGGTGGATCCCGCCCCCGAAGGTCAGGTGTCCCACCTCCGAGTGGGCCAGGTCGAAGGTGTCGGGATCGTGGTATCGGCCGGGGTCACGGTTGGCCGTGCCCAGGTAGAGCACGACCGATTCACCGGCGGGGATCTGGACCCCGCATACCTCGACGTCCTGGGTGGTGATCCGGGTAACCCCGGGCGCAGGTGGCTCCAGGCGCAGCATCTCCTCCACCACGGGCCCCACCAACGCAGGATCGGCGATGACCGACCGACGCAGATCCGGGTGCAACGCCAGGTGGCGCATGATGAATCCGATCGCTGCGGCGACGGTGTCTAGCCCCGCCACGGTGAACACGAAAACAAAACCGAGCAGCTCTTCGGTCGACCAGGCCTCATCACCTTGCAGCGCCAGGATGCGGCCCAACACATCGTCGCTGGGTTCCTGCCGCTTCTTTTCGATGTAGCCGTGGATATAGGTCAGCAACGCACCGGCGGCTTCGGCGACAACCGGGGAGGCCTCGGCAGTGCCCACCCCGATGGTGTTGTCGAGGATGGTCTCCACCCAATCGATGAGCTGGTCGCGATCGGACAGAGGCAACCCGAAGAACGTGAGAAACACCTGCGCCGGGAAGAGCCGGGCGACGTCGGCGACAATGTCGCACTCGCCCTTGTCGGCGAAAGCGGCGATCAGCTCCCTGATCTGGGCCCGGAGATCGTCCTCCATGGCGTTGATAACACGCGGGGAAAACATCGGGTCGAGGACCTTGCGATACCTGGTATGGTCCGGGCGGTCGCTTGCAACCGGCACCATCGGCATCGGAATGGTCGAGCTGGCCGATGTCGCCCCGGCCGAGGCAAAGATCTCGGGATGGCGTTGGGCGAACCGCACGGCTTCCTCACTCGTGAGCAACCAGGTGCCATCGTCGACCGCCCGGACCACCTCACCAGCCGAACTGACGTACCGAAATCCTGACGTCCGATCCCTTGCCATAGGAACATCGGCCAACCGAAATGTCGACACGAGCAACTTCCTCCTCAGTAGCAATCAGACACCGATACGGTTGCACCGCATCGCGAATTTTCCCATCATTACACTTGTATTAGAGCCGCACTGTGTGGAAGATGTCAACGGGACCAGCGCGGCCCACTCATCGTTGATCCGCAGCCGAAAAGCGGTGGTTGTCGGCTAGCCAATCGTTGGCAGCGAAGTCGTCGCGTGATTCGACGGCAGGAGGGACAGTGCTCGTGACGGTTGTTGATTCCAATAGTGGTTCGTCGGTGAGTTCGTCTGATGAGGCGGTATTGGGGATCAATTCCGCTGAGGTCCGCGCGAAGGTTCTGTTCGCGATGCGGGAACCGGTTTATGTGCCTAAGGAGCGGTACTACTCGAGGGAGTTCTTCGACCTGGAGAAGGAACACTTGTGGCCTCATGTGTGGCAGATGGCGGCGCGTGAGGAGGAATTGCCCAATCCTGGTGACTTCGTGGAGTATGAGATCACCGGCAAGTCGATCCTGCTGGTGCGCCAGACCGATGGGTCGATCAAGGCGTTGCACAATGCGTGCCGGCATCGGGCGACGGAGTTGGCCAAGGGCTCGGGGCGTTTGCCGGGCGGGCAGCTGGTGTGCCCATTTCATGGATGGCGCTGGAACCTGGACGGGTCGAACTCGTTTGTCTTCAAGGAATCGGCGTTCGAGCCGCAGTGTCTTAAGCCCGATGATCTGCGTCTTCGGGAGTGCTTGGTGGAGACCTGGTCTGGTCACGTCTGGATCAACATGGACCTGGACGCCCCACCTTTGATGGAGGCTCTGTCGCCGGTGGCCGAGCTGCTAGACGGTGTCGGCGTGGGCAACATGCGGGTTAAGTGGTGGAAGAAGGGCATTCTCAACGCCAACTGGAAGATGGCGCAAGAGGCCTTCTTTGAGGGCTACCACGTCATGCAGACCCACCCCCAGCTTCTGATGGGCGGAGGTGAAGAGGTCGGCGAGTACACGGCCGCGGCCATTGACTACACGGCCTTCAAGAACGGCCACGCTCGCTTCCAAAGCGAGACTTACGACCGGGCGGTCGCAAGCGGGGAACAGTTCATCGCCTATGCCCGGATGTTGGCCGACGGTCAGGACGCGATGACACTCGACAGCGATGTCCGCGTCTTCGAGGGTGTGCGTAACAGAGTCGGGGACCATCCCGACTTCTCAACAGCTGCCATCGCTGCTTTGTACGACTACGCTGCGGGCGCGGGGATCCCGATGGCGCCGCTCTCGGAGAAGATGATCCTGTGGGGCGGGGAGATCTATATGTTCCCGAATTACCTCATGCTCCCGATGTATGGCAACTGCCTGTGTTATCGCAGCCGGCCTTACAACGATGATCCGGAGTGGTGCCAGTTCGATGTGTGGTCATTGACCACCTATCCGGCCGGTCAGGAACCCGGGCGGGCAGAACTGCTCGGTGTGTTCGATAAGGAAGATACCGAGCATTGGGGGCTGATTCCTCGCCAGGACTTCTCCAACATCGAGGCCCAGCAGCGTGGCTTGCACGCCATGGGTTTTGATCGTCTTCGGTTGTCGAACAAATACGAGATCTCGATCGCCAACATGCACGAAGAACTGGACCGCCGCCTGGCCGCCCACATGTAGACGCCGCGCTTACCGAAGAGTCGCGCACTTCGCCTCTGGAACCACGTGTCGGCAGAAAATCCGACTGCACTGTCCCCTCTACCGACTTGGCACGAAAGGAGTAGTCGGATGACCGTCTCTTCGGCTGGTACAGCGGCGCGTCGGGATGTTGCTCGGCGCCTGTTCTCGATCATGGCGCTTGCGCAGGCACGGAATCTGTCAACTCGTTTAAGGCACCGGTCAGCAGAATTTATTGAGCAGCCTCCTCGGTGGGGTCTGCTGCACGATCAGGTGACAGTTTCGGTTACGCGGCCTGATGGGCCGGTGTGGTCATGATTGCTTCGAATTCGATGGGGGTCAACCGGCCAAGACTCACTTGCCGGCGTCGGCGGTGGTAGGTGCGTTCGATCCAGGTGACGATCGCGATGCGCAGCTGCTCGCGGGTGTCCCAGCGGCGGCGGTCCAAGACATTCTTCTGCAGCAGGCTGAAGAATGACTCCATGGCCGCGTTGTCGCCGGCGGCCCCGACGCGGCCCATGGAGCCGACCATGTCGTGGTGGCCCAGGGCGTGAACGAATTTCCGGCTTCGAAATTGGCTGCCGCGGTCACTATGAATCACGCAGCCGGCGACATCGCCACGGCGCGCCACCGCACTACCGAGGGCCTGGGTGGCCAGTCGGGACTTCATCCGCGAGTCGATGGAGTAGCCGACGATGCGGTTGGAGAACACGTCTTTGATCGCACAGACGTAGAGCTTGCCCTCGCCGGTGCGGTGTTCAGTAATGTCGGCCAGCCACAACTGATTTGGCGCGTCGGCGGTGAAATCACGGCCAACCAGATCGTCATGGACTGGTGGGCCGACCTTGCCGTTCTTGCCGCGCTTGCGCTTGCCGAACGCGCTCCACCAACCGTTGGTCGAGCAGATCCGCCATGCGGTCCGCTCGGCCATCGGCTGCCCGGCATCGCCGGCCTCGGCGACCAGGAAGCGGTAGCCGAACTCCGGGTCATCGCGGTGGGCGTCGAACAAGGCGTTGGCCCGGTAGGCCTCGGCCAGCTCGGCGTCAGTGACCGGATTGGCCAGCCAGCGGTAGTAGGGCTGGCGGGCGAGCTTGAGTACCCGGCACGTCACCGCCACGGGGATCCCGTCAGCGGCGAGCTCTTTCACGAGCGGGTAAAGCCTTTTCCCGGCAGATTGGACTGCGACAGATAGGCCGCCGCCCGACGCAGCACCTCGTTCTCCTGCTCCAACAGCTTGATCCGACGGCGGGCATCACGCAGCTCCGCCGACTCACTAGTGCTGGTGCCAGGCCTGGCGCCGTCATCGACGTCCGCTTGGCGCATCCACTTCGACAACGTCATCGGGTGCACCCCGAAGTCAGCGGCGATCTGTTCAAGCGTGATGCCGTCGTCACGGTTGCGGGCGACCCGAACGACGTCGTCACGAAACTCACGGGGATACGGCCTGGGCACAATGACATCCTTCCAGCCCACCCCAACGGGGCAAGCCAACTCAGATGTCACCTATCCGTGCAGCAGACCCGTGTTGTCGGGCCGGTTGATCCATGTTTCGGTTGGGAGCGTGGGTGGCCGCGGTGGCTTTCGGACGAAGCGTTCCGGGTGGGCGGCGTACGCGGCATCGATTACACCGGCCCGCTTCTCGCGGGTGATTTCGGCGGTGCCGTAGTGAATGTCGGCGGGCGTGTGAAGTGCCAGCCCGGTGTGGCGATGTTGATCGTTGTACCAAGGGAAGAACTGTTCGCAGTGCACGCGCGCCGCCTCGATCGAGGTGAACCGGCCAGGGAAGTCGGGCCGGTACTTCAGCGTCTTGAACTGCGCCTCGCTGAACGGGTTGTCGTTGGAGACGTGCGGTCGCGAATGCGACTGGGTGATGCCGAGATCGGCGAGCAGGAATGCCACCGGTTTAGTGGTCATCGATGAGCCGCGGTCAGCGTGGATGGTCAACTGGTCACGGCCGATGGCTTGCTTGGCGCAGGTCTGGCGGATCAGCACCTGGGTCAGCGCGGCGGATTCGCGGCTGGCGACCATCCAGCCGATGACGTAGCGGGAGTAGATGTCCAAGATCACGTAGTAGTAGTAGGTCCATTTCGCTGGGCCGAGCAGCGTCGTGTAGGGGTCGGACCGGGGCGCGGTGTCGGCATTTCTGCCAATCCGTTTCCCCGGCCCGCCCTCCGAACCCGCCGAGCGAATCTCTCCGCAACGGGCTCTCCACGGATTCATGCCACTGGTGCAGTGACGTCCGTCAGCCTCGCTGTCCATGGGGTGTTGATCTTCGTGCCCCGGTAGCGGGCGAGAGATCCAAGCCGCTGGTGGCCAGGGCGTGGCGAGCTACGCCTCGGTGTCTGACGAAGCGGGTGCGGTGTCCGTCGTCGCCACCGCTCTCGAGGCGTTCGGCAGGCTCGACATCGTCATCAACAACGCCGGCATCTTCGCACCCGCTCCCTTCGAAACAATCACGACCGAGCAGTTCCGGGCGATGATCGACGTCCATTATTTCGGCACGCTGTTCGTTACCAGGGCGGCCTGGCCTCACCTCGTCGCCGCCGGCTATGGACGCATCGTCAACACCACTTCGGAGTCGATGCTGGGTATCCGGCTGTTGTCGAGCTACGGCGCTGCCAAAGCGGCGATCTTCGGGCTCTCCCGCAACCTTGCTGTCGAAGGGGTCAACCATGGCATCAGGGTCAACTGTCTGGCCCCTCGCGCCGCCACGCGAATGGGGGATGCCCTAAGCGAAACGTTCGATTAGCCTCCCGAGGTGATCGAGCAGTTGAAAGCGGCGATGCCGCCGGAGATCAACGCGCCCGCGGCCGCGTTCCTGGCCCACGAGTCGTGCCCGCTCAACGGTGAGGTGTTGTTCGTGACTGCTGGCCGGGTGGCGCGTCTGGCTGTAGTGCTCAGCGAGGGCCTGACCAAGGACGCGATCACGGCAGAGGACATCGCCGAGAACATCGACCTGATCATGGACGCCACCAACGCCCCGTCACCGGCCCAAACCAAATGATGTAGGACCAGCCGACCGAGCCCTGTCCCGAACAGACGCCGGGGGATGGACTCGGTGGATGTGTGGTTGGTTTGGGGGGCCTTAATCGGTAGTTGATCGCGCGTCTGGTAGCTCGACGGCGGAACCGGTTACGGCCGTAGAGGATAGATTACGTCTACCCCGCTCCTTGCCAGGATTTGGTGCTGCGACGCGGCCCTCACGGGCCGCTCCCGGCGTTGCTGAGGTAGTTGTACCGACGGTCGCCCACGGGGCCGTGCTGGTCCTCGTCGATCCAGATGTCGGAGTGCGATCCGTGTACCCCGCGACCGAACGCGACTTGGCTGCGCGCGTTCGCGCGTTCTATGTCGAAGGCGTAGGGATCGGGAACCCGCAGGGGTCGTGGTTCATCGCGGCATTGACGAGCAAAACTGTCGTGTCCGCCGGGAGATCCACCCCGCTGACGGTGACCGGGACCTTCGACAGTCGGACGTCGCCGCGCACTGGGCCCTCGTAGCGCAGAGCCTCCTCGACGAGTGTGGGGATCAGGTCGTCGCCAGAAACGTCTTAGCCAAGGTGCCCGAGAACGCCCATGATGTGCCCCGGGTTTCCTGGAGTCGCGTTGCTGGGTTTCAGGCCACCGGTTGGGTGGTTTGGTGTAGCAGTTCGAACTCTATCGGGGTGAGCATTCTCGGCCGATTCGCGAAAGTAGCCATTGGCCGGGCCCCCAGAACTGGTTCACGGATCAACCAACCGGGGTCAGGCCACCATGCCATTTGGTCACCACTCATATGGGGGGGACCGGCATCGACCCTGACCCAGTGTAGGGTCCCGTGCCGTCACACACCGCATCGCCCACATCAAGTCTGCTTTCGCAAATGAGGCTTCCATGAGTGTAGATGCGCGCGGTTACCCACTTATAACGCCCAGCAGCCGGTTTCCAGTCGGCGCGAAGCTCTGCGTCGCTGCTGTGTGGGTTAGCTACCGTCACGTTGGTTCGCCATGGTAGAGCCACGTTCTGCAGTGCATTTCTCCCAGAGAGGTCGAAGTACTCGATGTTTGCTGCACCGATATAACTTGAAGTGACCTCGTATGTCACGGAATCGTCAGCGCGAGCGACTGGGGCCATCGCCACGACCGGAATGCCAGTAATCAGCGAGATGATTATGAGGTAGATGCGAATCATGGGTTCCTTCCTCCTTGGAGGCCGCAAGACTGTCGGAACCATCGCCTAACATGCCCAACCAGGAACTCACGCCGCCCGTCATTTACACCACCGCTGGGACGCAACCCAACTGGAGAAATCTTATCAACAGACCTGTTGACTGTACGGTTGTATCGTCGATACCGTCCTCCTGGCGGAACGCCGTGTTTCGTTAACTGTTCGGGGGCGCCGTTGGCACAACAGCACATCGACGCAGTGGCACCCGCGCGCCGGGAACCACGAGCACTTTTAGGTCAAACGCCACCGCTGGGACGTAACTCAACTGGAGAAATCTTATCAACGGACCTGTTGACTGTACGGTTGTATGACAGATACTGTCCTCCGTGGCGGAACGCCGTGTTTCGTTAACACTGTTTGGGGGGCGCCGTTGGCACAACAGCACATCGACGCAGTCGCACCCGAGGTGGATACCCCAAGCCCGGCCAGGTCAAGCCTGAGCACTCGGGTGAATGGTGACAGAGTCCAGCGAGCAGCTACTCAGGCCTTCGTTAACGCGCGCCGAGCGGTGTCCCGGGTAGGCATGATTCCGGGGCGTAGCGCGGCAACGACTGGCCGCGGTCTCCAGTTGTTCGTGGACGTGCTCCGCTACGCGGTGACCGATGCCATTTCCTTGAGGCTGCCGGTCGGCGAGGCCGTAGTACAGGCATGGACATTGTTCAAAGTGACAGCGATTCCCGCGCTGCTGATGGCCATTCCGTTCGGCGCATTGGTAACGGTTGTGACTTCGGGACTGGTCAATCAAGTGGGGGCAACCTCGCTGCTTGGTGCGGCCAGCGGGGTGGGTGTTATTCGCCAGGGAGCGCCCATCACTGCAGGACTGTTGATGGGTGGCGCAGCGGCGTCGGCCATTGCTTCGGACTTCGGGGCACGGGCAATTCGTGAGGAACTCGACGCAATGCGGGTATTAGGCGTTGACCCGGCCCGCCGTTTGGTAGTGCCCCGATTCTTGGCGCTACTATTGATAGCTCCCATTCTGTGCATATTCATCATCGTGTCGGGGACTGCGACCGCATTCGTAATGGCAGTGACCTTCACCGAAGTGACACCAGGTGGTTTTTGGATGTCGTTTGGGACATTCGCAAAGATGGTGGACGTATGGTTCGCCATCGGTAAGACGCTCGTCTTTGCAGCGATTGTGGTCATAGTTTCATCGCTTCGTGGAATGGAGGCAAAGGGCGGTCCGCGCGGTGTCGCCGATGCCGTGAATTCATCGGTAGTGCTCAACGTGGTTTGCATTGTTTTCACGAACCTTGCGATAACGCAGTTACAGACGATGTTCTTCCCGATGGAGGTGGCGTAGTGATTTCCAATACTCGCGCCGCCGCACCCTCCACGTATTGGGCTACACGACTGATGACGGCGTCGGCGCAGCCGATCCAGGTGTTTCGCTTAGTTGGGCAATGGGTGGTGTTCACTGCTCAGACGTTCTGGTTGCTGCCCCTAACGGTCCGCAAATATCGGCGAGAAACATTACAGCAAATGAACAACCTCGCTTGGGGGCGAGGCTCGATCATCGTGGACGGCGGCGTGATAAGCGTTTTGCTGCTCCTCGGTATTGCCGTCGGCAGCTCGTTGGCTGTCGAGGCGCTGGCCACCTTGAATCAGATCGGGTTCGGTGCGCTCTCGGGGTTGATCTCCGGGGTGGGATGTGTTCGAGAGATCGGGCCGCTAGTCGGGGGTATCGCGTTCGCCGCGCAGACGGGGTGCCGGATGACTGCTGAGATCGGCGCCATGCGCATCGGCGAAGAGATTGATGCCGTCGAAGCAATGGGTCTCAGACCGATATCGTTCGTGGTTGGTACTCGCCTGATCGGCGGGATGGCGTGTGTGATCCCGGGATATCTATTGACGCTAATAACGACTTTCTTCGTAATGGACACGGTTGCGGTGAGATTTCATCATCAGCCCTTGGGCACATTTAACCACTACTTTGTCGAGTTCCTCACGCCGAGGGACCTTGCGTACTCCGTTATCAAAGTAGCTGTCTTCTGTGCGGTAGTGACGTTGATCCATTGCTATTACGGATACTTTGCCTCGGGTGGCCCGGTGGGCGTAGGTCAGGCATCGGGCCGCGCCGTGCGGGCAAGCCTGGTCATGATCATGGTCATGGATCTCACACTGACGATCATGCTATGGGGCCTCCAGCCAGTATTCGTGTTCAAAGGCTAGGTGGGTGGACGTGCTACTACAAACTTCGGCGGAATCTGAGACGCGAACGTTGACCATCATCGGCGCTGCGGTGGTGTTCCTCTGTTGCGCAACAGCCGCTGGGCTTTTTATGGTCAATCCATTCGCTGGCCAGCCGGCTGACCAAATTTCCGTAGTGATTGACACGCCTTACGTCGTTCAAGGCGTCGCCAAGGGTACGGCGGTGGTCATGCACGGGGTCGAGGTCGGCAAAGTCACCTCCATCTCTAGTTTGCCCGGCGGAGGTGTTCGGCTGGATGCTGACCTGCGGAAAACGCCAGTGGCGGGATTGACTGACGCAATGCAGATCGATTTCCGGCCCGCCAACTATTTCGGTGTCACTGGTATCAATCTAACCCCAGGTACCGGTGGTCAAGCACTCCGCGACGGGATTCGCATCAACACAGTGCCAAAAGGGAATTTCACTCTCCAAGCGTTGCTGTCTCGTCTTGGTGAGCTGTCCACCGGAGTCATAACACCGCAGCTGATCAACGTGATTGACAGGACCACTCGATATACCGATGCATTGGATCCGCTGATCGAGACCGTGTTGATCGCCGCCAACGCAGTTGCCGAGGTGCAAACAATCCCTACCGCGCGACTCTTAGCCAATACGACGGGATTGAGCGTTGTGTTTCCGTCGTTTCTCAATGCGGTGACGGATGCTGGCGACGCTCTCTCGCACGCGGATATGAATTGGATGCACGAAGGTATTGGCGACCTTACCGAAGACGAATGGTACAAAACTTTCGGTATTCCGACGTTGGAATTTACATCGAATGGGATCTTTGGGTCAGTCGGTAAGCTGGAGGCGACGCATGTCGCCGATCTGCTCGCATTGGTTAACGGTGTCCAGTCGATCACCGACGTGGTTCCTCCATTGCTCAGGCCCGACGGTGTCGCCCAGATGCTGGTGGAACTGCGTTCCCGTTTTGAGAAGCTGTACGCGGGGACCCCCGAACAGCGTGCTCTTCAAGTTCGGATCGTTCTCGACAGCCTGCCCGGCGTGGCGGCTCCGCTTGGTATCGGGAGCCCGTGATGAAGCCTGCGGCGGCGTTGTGGCGCCTCGGGATAACCGGCGTCGTCGCGATTGTCCTCTTTATCCTGCTTGCGAATGTCATTACGCAGCCGGTGGCGCCGGAAGTGCGCTCATACACTGCAGAGTTCACTGATGCTTCCGGGCTGTATTCGGGCGCCGACGTTCGCGTTCGTGGAGTTCGTGTTGGGAAGGTGCAATCCGTCGAGCTCAAGCGGCGGGGCGGCCAAAGCATTGCCGCTGTCGGGTTTACGCTCGAGAGGCGTTATGGTGTGGTGTCCGCTACGCGGCTTGCCATCAAATATCAGTCTCTTACGGGTTCGCGGTATATCGATGTCGCGAACCCCTCGGAGAGGTATTCGCAGGCCGATCTCGTGCCTCGTGTTCCCACTGCGATGACGCAACCGTCATTCGACATCACCTCATTGTTCAATGGGCTGCAACCTGTGATCGCCACTCTCAGTCCCGAGGAGATAAACACTTTCACGGCGAATGTAGCCTCATTTCTGTCCGGTGACGGTGGTGGCTTGGCGCCGATGCTGCAAAGTATCCGCACGCTCACCAGGTTCGTGTCAGATCGCCAGCAAGTCGTCGCAACTTTGATGCGCAATCTCTCAGAAGTCGCCGGGTCCATGGGTGGCCATTCAAAAGATATGGTTCAGATATTGGAGTGGGTTAACCGGCCGTTGGATGCGGCTTTAAAGGTGATCGACGAATTTCGAAAAACTGAGCTCTACGCTTCCGGCTTTTTAACTCCAGTAGAGCAACTTTTGACTTATTCGGGATTCCCAGCTAAGGGAAACAGCGGTTTGCGCTTTGTCACCGAAGGCCCCCATCCCGCAGATACGAATGTTAGCAGCATTGACGACGGGCTGGACAAGGCGTTCACTAGATTGGACGACTTTATTGACGCGATCAAACTAGTTCCGGTCATGTGGGAAAATATTGGACCGCCGTCTCAGGCCGGCGCCCCGGTGCCGTGCTCCCGGGGTCGCTTCGAGCTACCTGAGCAAATGGACGTACTTTTGAACGGGCAAAGGGTGGTCCTGTGCAATCGCTGAAACTGCTGCGACACCCGACATTGTGGGGCGCTGCGGCGCTTGTCCTCGTTACCGCTGTGGCGCTTGTGGCGGCCTGGCTTTATGCCAGCCCCCCAGGGCAGCAAACTGTCACCTTCTACACCGACGATGCGGCGTCGATCCATCCTGGAGACCAGGTACGAATCGCCGGTATCGCAGTTGGCAAGGTGAAGGACCTTACATTGGAATCAAACCGGGTGCGTGTGCGAGCACGAGTCGACGGCTACGCATTTGTCGGGGACCAGTCGCAGGTAGAAGTCCGCATGCTCACCGTGGTCGGCGGATACTACGTGGACATCGTGTCGCTGGGTGACACCCCGCTGGGCGCTAAGTCCATTCCGCTGGAACGCGTGAGGA
This sequence comes from uncultured Actinomycetota bacterium, assembly GCA_963848535.1. Taxonomy (GTDB): domain Bacteria; phylum Actinomycetota; class Actinomycetes; order Mycobacteriales; family Mycobacteriaceae; genus Mycobacterium. The sequence goes on along the minus strand of CAWKEM010000016.1, from coordinate 120,551 downwards.
TGCCCTACAGTCTGATGCAAACCCTCACCGGCGCAACGAAGATTACCGACAAAGTCACTGCGAAACCACTAAAAGAGTCACTGGATCAACTCCAGAAGGGGCTTACTGGCGCCAACGTGGAGTCGCTCTCCGCAATAATTGATGCGGGCAACAGCCTCATGTCGACAATAGAAAAACAACGGGGACAAGTTACTGCCATCCTGAATTTTTCCGATGAATATATCCGGGCGTTAAATAACTTCGGTGACGAACTCAGACAACTTGTTCGCAAGACCTCGATTGCCGAACAGACGCTTGCTCTCTACGGTGAGCAATTTGGTGAGGGCATTGAAACATTTGGTAGGGTCCTGGACCAGCTCTCACCGATTACCTACTTTTACATGAACCATCGTGACAAGTTTCTCGAAAAGGTTCGCAACTGGCTGGAAAAAGCGCGGATGTGGGCGGAGCAAAATGGTGTGATAATCCGGTCGCTGCGCTTAGTTCGGAACAAGATTGAACGGGTCCTTGATGCACAGAATGCGCCGCCAGAGCTACTGGCCACCGACCTGTGTATACCGGTACCGGGGAGCCCGTGCTGATGGCCGCGCCGAGTTCGCACCGCGTTGGTCGGGTCGCCGCAATCGCACTCACGGCCGCGGCCGTGGCGGCAGCCCTTGGCTCTTGCGCGTCGCTGCGCGAGAGCCAGCGCGCCGAATACTGCGCGATAATGCCCGACAGTGTCGGGCTGTATGCCGGCAACCCGGTCACCCAGATGGGCTATCAGATCGGCACAGTCAAAACCATTACCCCCGGCACAAGCGACGTTCGTGTCGGCTTCAACGTAACTGAGGATCGTCGGTTGCCCCGTGATGTCAAGGCAATCATCAGGTCGCCATCAGTCCTCGCCGACCGGTCCCTTGAACTCGTCGGGAACGCTGGCTCGGGGCCGCAGCTATCCGTCGGCGAGTGCATTCCACTCAGCCGGTCGTTTACCCCCAAGAGCCTGTCCGAGGTGATCGGCTCGGCAACAAATTTCATCAATGCGATTAACCCGGATGGGTCGACGAACGTCGGTGATGTCGTACGTGGGGTTGATCAGGCGATCCACAACAATGGAGCTCGCATCAATCAGTTGCTGACCACGTCGTCGGCAGTACTCGACAGCCCCGACCAAACGGTCAATGACATTGGGTCCGTCATCACCAACCTCGCTCAATTGACTTCACTGCTCAAGGAGCTCAGAGGGCCGCTGAAGCAGATTTTGTTCGACGCTCAACAGACCATGCCGGACATTGAAAAGGCAATCGGGGCTGGTCCCGCGGTAGTCGGGATGACCTTTGTGCTTATCAAAGCGGTTGCAGATATAGAAGTCAGCCTCGGCGAGACGACTCAAGTCACGCTCGATGCAACATCGATGGCCCTGCGGAAGTTGAGCGCTCACGCTCGTCGGCTGGCGAATCTTCTGAATCCGGTGCCCTGGTGGATCAACACGGTCGCCAACCATTACAACTCCAACCGCCCGTTCACCACCATCGGATACCGCCCGCCTCTGTACCGCATCCGGACGCCCGATGGAGTTGCGCTTTGCAACATCATGAACGCATCGGCGCCGGGCAGCTGCGCAAACGTCCAGGGAACACCCTACGCGGTTGACGTTGCGCTGCTACAGTACGTACTTAGTCAGGCAAAGCGATGAACCGCCGGATGTGGTCGGCCGCCGTGGTCATCGCAAGTGCCGTCACAGTCTTGTCGTCGTGTGCATCGATCAACGTCAATGCGCTGCCTCAGCCCGGCAAAACCTATGGTGGTGGGTACGACATAGTCATTGAATTCGACAATGTGCTCAACTTGCCAGATCGCGCAAAGGTGGTGATGGGCGGCACGCAAGTCGGCGTCGTCACCAAAGTGGCAGTCGCAAGCCGTCAAGTGGATGTCACCGCTCGTATCGACCCCAGCGTCGCGGTGCCGTCGAATGTCCATGCGGCACTGCAGCAAGCCACCGTGCTGGGCGACATCTACGTCACCCTCGACCGACCCTACGACCAGGCAGCGGCACCCGCATTGGCTCCGGGCGCCACAATCCCGTTAATGCAGACCACGTCTCCGCCACAACTGGAAGACACCATCGCGCATCTGGCGAATTTCGTGTCAAGCGGGTCCATCCAGCGCCTACAGAACACGATTATCGGCGTCAATCGAGTGACGCCGCAGGGAGAAGGTGCGGTACGCAAACTGGCTTCTCAAGTGGCCGCCGACCTCTCGGACCTGTCGAATAACATCGATGTAGTCGACCAATGGCTCAGCGGCGTGTCCGGAACAGGTGAGGTCCTGCGCAACCGACTTTCGTCGGCCCAGTACTGGTTTTCGCCGAGGGGGATGACGGGCTTGGATCGTGCGAGTCAAATAGGGTCGTACCTCGCTACACTCTTTCCATCTGTCGGTAGCGTCTACACGGGCGGATTCTGGTTGGTGCCGCTACTGAATTCACTCAGCGATGCCACCGGGGCGCTTCAGCATTCAAAATGGGCGTTCGAAAAGGAGTGGCCGGCGTGGCATGGGCTGTTCACCGACTTTTTCCTTCCGCAAGATAAATATCCGGCAATAAACATCACTTCAATAGTCGGGCCTGACGGTCGGGAACTGTCGGGCAACGTGGCAGACGTGCTACGGATCATAGGTGCGGCACCATGAGGGTACGAGACTTCTTGACGTTTGTGGCATTCGGAATGATGATTGCTTTAGCGGTTGGTTATATCGGATCGCTCGGTGTCCGGATTGGGCCACCTTCCCACCGCGCCAATATTTCCATGAAGGTAGCCGATATCAATGGTCTCGTTGTGGGTTCGAATGTTTTGCTGCGAGGTGTGGAAGTCGGCAAAGTCACCAATACCGAATCGTCTCTGGACGGAGCAACTATCGGCTTCTACATTGACGACCGCTTCCGCGTGCCCGTCAACAGCGACGTGCAGCTCGAAAACCTGTCTGCCCTCGGTGAAACTTATATCGGGCTGGTTCCGCGGAGTCAGGGCGGCCCGATGCTGCACGACGGTCAGCGCATCACAACGGAACGGGTAATACAGCCACCATCGATCTCGGAGCTGGCGACAAGTGTCGTGCGAGTTCTCAACCAGGCTGATCCCAATGCGCTCCAACGGATCGTCGGTGAAGTTGATACCGCACTACCAGATGCAAACTCAGTGCTGCCCAATCTGTCTCGCACTAGCAAGCTGCTAAGAAACGTCGCAGCGGATATGCACGGCCGCGGGCGGGATCTGCTAGACAACTTCCAGACACTGCTACGCAACGCCGGATGGCTTGGCCCTTTGCTTGCTGACCTCGCACCTGGAATCCGGACTGTTGGCCTGACTTCTGGACTGACGTTTGCCGGCTTCGAAACCGCTAAGCCCCTCGGTGGGCCGCAAATTCATATTCAGTTCAATAGGTATCTCGACCGAATTCAGAAGCTTTTGGATGACAATGGTGGCGACCTCAAGGTGCTGGGCGAAGCATTCCTGCCACACTTCAAGGGAATCGCTGGCGCACTAATGAACTTCGACACCGGTCAGATTCTGTCCCACATCCTGGCCACCGTACCCCAGGACGGCGCCATTACCCTGCATGTCACCGTCCCCCAGAACTAGGTGTGCAGGTATGGACACCACGGAAAAGGAAGTTCAGAAGTACACCATGACCGATAAGAAGCCAGGCGTCCAGGAACCAGCTGCGACCAAGTCAGTCGATCCGGAGATCGAGAAGCCAGGCGTCCAGGAACCAGCTGCCACCGAGACAGTCGATCCGGAGATCGAGAAATCAGGCGTCCAGGAACCAGCTGCCACCGAGACAGCCGATCCGGAGAAGGAGAAGCCGGGGATCCAGGATGAGCTCGCGGACAGAAAACGCGCGCGACTGCAGCTGTCGATCTCTGTTCGTAGCCTTCTGATTGGCGCGGTGATCGCCGCTCTGGTCGTCGCAGTAGGCGTTTTGGCTTGGTTATACGTCGGAGAACAGCGCAAACTCGACGCGCAGGCTCGTCAATCCGAAAACACTGCGCACGCCGAAAAGGTCGCTTTCGACTACGCGGCAAACGCGGCGGCGATGAATTTCCAAGACATGAATGCCTGGAAGGTCAAACTCGTGGCGGGAACCAGTCCGGAACTCAAGGAAAGGCTGACCAAGGCGGCGGACCAAATGGAACAGATCCTAGTTCCTCTCCAATGGACTTCGACGGCACGGCCGCTCGCGGCCAAGGTTCGCTCGAGGAACGGCAGCGTCTATATCGTCGACTCTTTTGTCAGCGTTCTCACGAAGACCGCCCAAGGCCCCGATCCGCTGCAGTCCACGGCGACTTACAGCATCACCATCGACAGCAGCAAGGACTGGCAAATCACCGATGTCGGCGGAATTGGCGCCGCGCTAGAGGGAAGATAGATTCCTTTGGAAACGAGACGTTTGTGATGACTGAAAATGCCACGATTGGGTGCCCCCTGATCGGCAACGTTCAAAGCCTCCTTCAGCGGTGAGGGAAGCTTGGCTTGGAGGTGAAAGGAGCGCCGTGGAAAAGACCTTTCGTTATGGCAGTGTCGCGTTGGCATGCATAATGATTGCGTTGTCCGCGGTGGCTGTCATGATGGGGCCGACATCGGTTGCCGAGCCACCCTCCAATAATGATCTAATCCGGCCCTTACCGGTGATCACACCAACACCCACGAACTGGGTGCCGAAATTTCCTTTTCCTTACGACCAAACCAGAAACCAAGTGACCGATGCGGATATCACCGCGGAACGGGAGATGTGTCAGTGGTACAACGCTCAGTACGACACGCTGATAGACCAGATTGACAGGCTACAATACAACCGGGTCCAACAGAATGGACCGGGTGTCCGAAACGGCTCAGGTACTGACTGGGACTACAGCTTCGGCCCCATCCAGCAGCAGGTCGACATCGTCACCGCAAATATCGATCAGTCGGAAGACTTCCTCGCCCCCCGCGCCCAGGCGCTCACCCAGAGTCAAGATTTTGCGGGCGACACCAAGTTCCCGTTATACATGGGCGAAAGCTTCTACCTGCTGTGGCAGCATCTGTCCAACGTAGATGCCGGCATCAAAGCCCATCAGCCCGACTGGTTCACGGGACCATCGGTCCAAAGAGTCAAGCTTTGGGGCAGCAGGATCAACCGTTCACATGTGTGCCGGTAGAAGACTATGCCACTCCGGTCCGGTGTAATAATCCCCGCTTCGGGGGAGCACCACCTCAATCTCTACGAGACCCGGGACAACCTTTGCCAAGCGTCAATATTAGCGGGCTCACATTTTGATGGCTCCATGTCGGACAAAGTTGTGCCGCGCGGATTGAAAGGTGAGCGCTCATGGCCAATCAGCCGCTGACTGCGGAGCAGTTCGCGGCTTGTGATACACCGCAAGCGCCTTCCGGACGGTCCGGTATTGAAGCCCTGCCGCGCGCCAGCGCGGTGGCTGTTCTCGGCGCCGGTGTTGCCAACGGCAAGATCGGCGCCCTGCAGCGTCGGCCTGCTGCAACGGCATCGCTTGCCCCGAACCATCTATCCGGTCAATCCGAAGTACATCGGCCTCCAGGGTCTTCGGTGCTGTCTCGACATCACAATGGCGAAGGCAAGCAATCGGTAGCCGGACGGCGGGAAAACAACCAGCTGCTCACCCGGGTTGTAGTCGTTCCGTCAGACAAAGAGACACAAGTGCTAAGACGATCAGTTGTTCCTCCCGACAGCCAAATATCGGCCCAGATACTCCGCCGGCGCGGTCCGCGGATCGCATTGGTACTGGTGATCGCGACGGTTCTTTCTGCAGGTGTCTCGCTGGCACCTTCGGCTCTCGCGGATTCGGTAGCCAACTTGAAGGATGCGGTGGCGCAGGCCCGCGGCGGAACGTCATGCGGACCGTTGCGCTCTGACCCGGTTGTCGAGCAAGTGGCCGAGAAAATCAATCGATCGACCAACGATTGGTTGGACCATACCGCAACGCAAATCCCGATCGAGGACCCACGACCGGGCCTGAAGATTCTCGGCTACGGCGGCAGCAAGGCCAAACTGCTCCAAGGTGCCGCCAGGACCGATGCTGACGCAATAAAGGGCATGCTGCTGGAGGGCTTGGACGCGTTCCCCGATTGTTCCTACACGGACTTCGGGGTAAGCATGCTGCGAAACGAGGCGTCTGATCACTACTTGACAGCGGTGGTGTTGGCCGGTGCCTAGTGCAGCGCACCTTGAAGTTCTTAGGCGGTGTTGTTTTGTTGAGCTGTGTATACACGCCGCGCCATTGGCAGTGCCTGACGGTGATCGGCCACCAGTTCGTCTCGACCAAAACTGCCGACGAGATCCTCAAGAAAGCCAGCCGCCAAACAACTTCAAACGCGGGCCACTAGATACTGTGGTTGCGATAGGCTGTAACACGAATTTCACTAGCCCGCCGAGTTGGTGCTATCGTCCCATACCGTACGACGATGCCGGCCACTAAATGCTCGCATACGTTTACTTCCAGGAGAATCCATGATTTGTCTCCAACGAGTAATAGTCTCGGTGATTACCGGCATTTCGGCCTTCTGGTTGGCCCCAGCTGCTCACGCTGACGAGAGCGTTACATATGAGGTCGTTTCAGGTGACATCGCCATAGCAAACATAGAGTATTTCGACGGCTCTGTGCGACAATCACTGCAAAATGTGGCGCTGCCATGGCGAACCACAGTGACGGTAGCTAACCCACGCAGCCTGGGAAGAGACGGCGCCGAAGTTCGCGCCGACTGGCGAAGCAGCATAGCCGCTTTGCCAGTGTGGCAGCCTTCTAAGTGGGTCACGGCGCGCATCTACTTTGGAAATACCGTCCGCTGCGAAAACACTCTTGACGTCGGCGATGCGGCATGTTACGGCAGCACGGCTTTTAACAATACCTGACTGCGGTGGCCATCAATCTATCGCGAATGTCACTCGTCGACGCATGTTCGGATTTCTTCAACAGATGACTTGGCCTCAACACTATCCGGAGGCTAGGATCCAAAAATGCCCATCTGTTGCCGGTGGCTGGTGGTGGTCGCGTCTGCGATCGGATTAGCGTTCGGCAGCGCGATCCCGGGACGCGCGGAGCCGCCCGGTGATGTGCCTAATCCATTTCCAGACAGGTCGCTTATAACGGCGTGGTACACCCAACTACAGCCAGACGAATTCTTCCTTCCCGACCGTCCCGGTGTCTGGTTCTTAACACCCTCTGGACTCAACTGCGGCATCTGGACCTGGGGAAGCTTCGGCTGCGCCGGTGATATCCCCGGTGCAGGCAACAACCACATCGCTTGGTACAACGGAAACCGCGCCGTGCACTACGGCTGGACGGCGGCCTTCCAGTTCCCTGCCGGACAAGCGCAGCGTCCGCTGCCGCCGCGTAGCTATGTGACCTACGAGTCGACGACCTGTGCGGTCACGCCAGACAGCAACACATACTGCGAGCACGGTGAGTTTAAGTTGTACATGACGCCAACCAGCACCTGGTTCAAAGCTTGGGATGACAGGGGGTCTTATGTCTGCCTGAGTTACGGGTCTTGTCCTCCCGGTTGAAGTACCGCAGTTTTTGTTCCTAGCCTCGAAACGTGCGCACCTGTGATTTGGAAACCCCTGTGCAGACGGAGCGCCACTCGGGATGCCTGTATCGATCTGAGCTGGTGAGGTAGTGAATCGCACTGGAAATCCCGGAGGCTCTGTCCGCAGAAGGATCGCGGGTCCGTTTTTATCCGCTCCGGATCCGCCACGCCGCTCGTATCGCATGCTCCGAACCCTCAAACTGGGTCCAGTTCGTCCAGCTTGACCAGCACAAACGCTCCGCTTCTGGCATCGCCTCAGCTTCACACGCAGAAGGTCCTTTCAACCGCGGGCGGTAGGGCGCTATACAAGTCGGTCTAGCACTGTTACGTCGCGTAACACGCCGACGCATATCCGCAGGAAACGAAGCACCCGCGTAACGACACCGAATGACAGAAAGCGCAGTTCAAGAGCCATTTCCCCAGGTTCGGTACGGGGTTCGAGTCCCCTTAGTTCCACCTGAGTTAGGTGGATCGTGCGGTCCTGGCATCGAAAAGACAAGTCCGCCACGCAAACGCCGCCGAAAGTCTGACGGCCAAACCCCCGTTGTGCCAAGAGTGTGCCAAGACAAGCAAACATAGCCCGACAATCCGTGGACAGAGTGGACACGAACCAGCCGCTGAGCTGGCCATTCCAAGACGCTATGGCACCGTGTGTGAAACGCGGTGGACCGTCGGACTCGGATTTACACACCAGCGGTCGGCGGTTCGATACCGTCCGCGCCCACCAAGATTGACAAGCTGCTTGGGCAGCTGGCTTCTGGCATCTGTGGTCGCCGGCGGGGGTTGTGGCCGACGCGGGGCGTATTTGGCCGCTTTTTGAAAGTCGGTGTGGCAATCTCGGGGACGTGGACGAGCATCCGGACTTTCAGAGTGCCAGCGCGGGACGCACAGCGCCGCCCGTACGGCCACTGTCGTCCGATCAGCTGCCGGCGACCAAAGCCGATCTGTACGCCGCGGTGGATGCGCTCCGCGCCGATATGCGTGAACTGCTCGATCAGGTCCGCGCGCTGATTCAGGACGCGGATCGCCGCGTCAGCGACTTGGAGCACGCCAGGGGCCAGACCAGCCCCCAGCCGCTGGGCAACTCTTTCGAAGACGACGATGCTGAATGGTGAATGCGTGAGACCGTTTTCTGTCGACGTCTCCGACGAAGTTCTTGACGATCTGCGGTCGCGGCTGGTGCGCACCCGTTGGCCAGAAGCCGAATGCGTGGACGACTGGAGCCAGGGAATGCCGTTGGGTTATACCCGCGAGCTGGCCGACTATTGGGCCAACGAGTACGACTGGCGCTCCCGTGAGGCTGCGCTCAACCGTTTTGACCAGTTCATCACCGAGATCGACGGACTCGACATTCACTTCATCCACCAACGCTCGCCGCACGACGACGCCTTCCCGCTGCTGATCACCCACGGCTGGCCGGGCTCGATCGTGGAGTTCCACAAGGTGATTGAGCCGCTGACCAATCCGAGGTCCGGACGCGCCGAAGACGCCTTCCACGTCGTCTGCCCGTCACTTCCGGGTTACGGGTTCTCCGGCAAGCCCACCCGCACGGGGTGGGGCGTCGAAAAGATCGCGGCGGCCTGGGAAACGCTGATGGTGCGCCTTGGCTACGACCGCTACGGCGCCCAGGGCGGCGACTGGGGCGCCGCGGTGACCACTCAGATAGGCCGAAACCGCGGCCACTGCGCAGCCATCCACCTGAACATGCCGATCGGGCGGCCAACCCCCGAATCCCTCAAAAACCCCACCGCAGAAGAGCAACGGGCGCTGGCCGCGTTGGCCCACCACCGGCAGTGGGGCACCGGTTATTCCAAGCAGCAGTCCACCCGGCCGCAAACATTGGGCTACGGGCTGGTCGACTCCCCGGTGGGTCAATTGGCCTGGATCGTCGAAAAGTTCTGGGCGTGGATGGATTGCGATGGCAATCCCGAGAACGTCCTGAGCCGAGACGAGCTTCTCGACAACGTAATGGTGTATTGGGTCACCGGCACCGGTGCCTCGTCGGCCCGCTTGTACTGGGAGAGCTTCAAGGCCTGGGGGAAAATGGACCGTGTCGAATTGCCTACCGGTGTCGCGGCTTTCCCTGGGGAGGTGTTGGCCGCACCGCGGTCGTGGTGCGAGCCGGTCTACCACATCACGCACTGGACGACGATGCCGCGCGGCGGACACTTCGCCGCATTCGAACAACCGGACCTGTTCGTCGACGACGTCCGCGCTTTTTTCGCACAGCAACGCTGAGACCCACCGGCACCATCGGCGAGTGTGAACCTGACGACGCGACACGCCGGCGCGCCGTCGTCGTGTTCACACTGGGCGCGGTGACCGCAGCCCCAGGCGATCCGGGATCGCTGAGGTCGCCTCGGTTTCGAGTACGCCCCGTGTGAGACGCTGCCGAGATGCTTGCGACGCAGACCCGGATCGTCGGTGTGCTGGCCGGCTACCTGGCTGACCTCGCGCTGGGCGACCCGAACCGGGCTCATCCGGTCGCGGTGTTCGGCCAGGCTGCCGCCAAGTTGGAGCAGGTGGCCTACCGGGACGACAGGATCGCGGGCGCGGTGCATGCTGGCCTGTTGGTCGCCGCCGTGAGCGTCGCCGGCGCGGCGATGCAACGGGCCGCCGACCGCGGCGGCCGGCTCTTCTCGATCGCGGCCACCGCCACCGCCACCTGGGTATCGCTGGGCGGAACCTCGCTGGCGCGCACCGGTCTGGCGATGTCGGAGCTGCTGGAGCGCGGCGACCTCGAGTCTGCGCGCCGGCTGTTGCCGTCGCTGTGCGGGCGTGATCCGGCCCGGCTGGACGGCGCGGGCCTGACGCGTGCGGCGCTGGAATCGGTGGCGGAGAACACCTCCGACGCCCAGGTGGCGCCGCTGCTGTGCGCGGCGGCGGGTGGCGCGCCCGCGGTGCTGGGATACCGCGCCATCAACACCTTGGACGCGATGATCGGCTACCGCTCGCCACGCTATATCCGATTCGGTTGGGCCGCTGCGAAATTGGATGACGTGGCCAACTACCTCGGCGCGCGGGTGACCGCGGCGCTGGTGGTGATATGCGCACCGTTGGTGGGCGGGTCGACGTCGGGGGCGGTGCGGGCCTGGCGTCGTGACGCCGCCCGCCATCCCAGCCCCAACGCCGGAGTCGTCGAGGCGGCCTTCGCCGGGGCACTGGGTGTGCGGCTCGGCGGGCCCACTCACTACCGCCATGAATTGCAGATCCGGCCCACTCTCGGCGACGGCCGTGCTGCTACGGTGGCCGACCTGCGCCGCGCGGTGGTGCTGTCACAGCTGGTGCAGGCAGCCGCCGTGGTGGTGGCCGCGCCGCTGGCTTACCGGCGGCGGCCGTAGCGGTCGGCCAGCTTCTCCTCGACGGTCGTCGGGGCCTCCGGGGACGGCGCCGCCTCGTCGGCCGACGCCACCGCCCCCTGCTTTTCCCTACGGCGGGCCCGGATCTCGGAGTAGGCGAAGTAGCTCAATCCGATCGGCGCGAGGATGCCGAACGAAATCCACTGGATGCCGTAGGACAGAAACGGCCCGGCGTCCAGGTGCGGGACCCCGATCACGCCCAGTCCACCGGGCTGGTTGTCGACCAACTGCAGATAGGACCCGGCCAGCGGGACTTTGGTCAACGCCGCGACCTGCGCGGTGTTGATCGAATACACCTGCTCGACACCGTCGGCGGAGAACGGATCTCTGCCCGGGGCGGTGGGCTCGGGGTCACGCAGCCGCGCTGTGATGGTCACGGTCTGCTGGGGCGGGCGCGGGATCGGGGGCACATGCGAGCCCTGCTCGGGCCGCACATAGCCACGGTCGACCAAGACGGTGGGCCCGTCGTCGACGACGAACGGCACCAGCACCTCGAACGCCGGATCGCCCTCGACCACCCGCAATCGGGCCAGCACTTGGACGTCCGGCAGGTAGTGTCCGGTTGCCGTCACCCGGCGCCACTGCCCGTCGGGGGAGGCGGAATCCTGTTGTGGCAGTAAGGTTTTCATCGGCACCGGGGGAGTGTTGAGGGAATACTCGATTTGCTGGTTCTCCCGCGACGTCCTGCTGTGTTTTCCCAGCTGCCAGGGCGCCAGCACCGTAAAACACAGGTAAGTGAAGGCGATGACCACCAGCGCCAGCGCTATCCAGCCCGGCCGCAGCAGGAACGCCAGGCGACGCATAAAACTGGGCATCAACCGGATCCGTTCTGCGTGAGTCGTTCTTCGACCCAGTTATGCAGGCCGGGCAATGCGGCCTCGATGACGGCGAAAACCTCCTCGAAGTCTTGCGTGTCGCCGTAGTAGGGGTCCTCGACGTCGGAGGCGTGCGCACCCGAGCGCGGGTCGAACGATCGCAGCATCCGTATCCGGTCGTCCTCGACACCCAGCTGTCGCAACATCCGGGCATGGTTGCGGCCCAAGGCCACCACCAGATCGGCCGCCAGGTGGTCGGCGTCGACCTGTGCGGCGCAGTGGTCGGTGGGATAGCCATGGGCGCGCAGGACATGGGTGGCCCGCACGTCGGCGCCGTTGCCGACATGCCAGTTACCGGTGCCCGCGCTGGTCACCCGCACCGCGTCGCCCAGACCGCGGCGCCGCAGTTGGTCGGCGAACATCTTCTCGGCCATCACCGAACGGCAGATGTTGCCGGTGCACACGAAGGTGACGTGCAGTGCTTCGCCCCGGCGAGGATGCGGGCCGTCCGACGGCCCGCCGCGGAGTGCGGCATCCGGATCAGTCGAATCAGACACCCAGCGCCCTCCGCAGCTCGTCGATGGTCGTGACGTGGGTCGCCACCGGTGCGCTCCCGTCGGCGAAGTCGGCCCGCCCGTAACCCCAGCCGACCACCACGGTGTCGATGCCGTGCGCCGCCGCGCCGTGCACGTCGTGACTGCGGTCGCCGACCATGAGCACGCGCTCGGGCAGTGGCTCTAGCTGGGAAAGCGCGTGGGCCAGCACCTCGACCTTGGTTTTGCGCGAGCCGTCCGGACTTGCCCCGGCGACCACCTCGAAATGCTGGTCAAGCCCGAAATGGGCGAGAATGCGCCGCGCCGTCGGCTCCAGCTTGGAGGTGGCCACAGCCAGCCGGACACTAGCCGCGCGCAGGTCGGACAGCAGCGGCGCGATCCCGTCGAACAGCGTGTTCATCGCCCATCCCCGGGCGCCGTACTCGGCGCGGAAGGCCGCGATCGCCTCCTCGGCGGATTCACCGAGCTGCATCCCACGGAAGGTGTCGTCCATTGGCGGGCCAACGATCCGCGCGGCCAGGTCGCCGTCGGGCTCTGCGGCACCGATGTGGCTGAGCGCGTGCCGGAAGCTGGCCACGATCCCTTCCGCGGAGTCGGTCAGGGTGCCGTCGAGATCGAAGATCACCAGCTGCGGCGTGCCCGTCGAGATTGTGCCTGTCACGCCACCATTGTCCTCGATGGCCGCAGACCGCGGTGTGACGGTGTTGCTGCTCCGCTACCCGGGCGGCCCACTAGTGTTTCTCGGATGGCGAGTCTGCACCCGAGCCCGCCTGCGGCGCGCTATCACGGTGATCAGGCCGTCGCGCCCGGGATGCTGGATTTCGCCGTCAACGTCCGTCACGCGCAACCCCCGGAGTGGCTGATGCAGCGGCTGGCCGCGCGGCTGCCGGATCTGGCGCGCTACCCGAGCGTCGCTGACCTGCACCGGGCACAAGACGCGGTCGCCCTGCGACATGGCCGGGCCCGTGACGAGGTGGCGCCGCTGGCCGGGGCGGCAGAAGGGTTCGCCTTGTTGCCCAACCTGCGTCCGGCGCGGGCGGCAATCATCGCGCCCTCGTTCACCGAGCCGGCTGCGGTGCTGACCGCGGCTTCGGTGCCGGTGCACCATGTCGTGCTCGAGCCGCCGTTCGGCCTGAAGAGTGCCTTGGACGGTGCCCTGGTGCCCGATGACGCCGACCTGGTCGTGGTGGGCAACCCGACCAACCCCACCTCGGTGGTGCACACCCGCGAGCAGCTGCTGGCGTTGCGCCGGCCCGGACGGATTCTGGTGGTCGACGAGGCGTTCGCCGATTCGGTTCCCGGGGAGCCGGAATCGCTGGCCGGGGACTCGCTGCCCGATGTGCTGGTGCTGCGCAGTCTGACCAAGACCTGGGCGCTGGCCGGATTGCGGGTGGGCTACGCTCTGGGCGCACCGGAGTTGCTGGCGCGGTTGACCGCGCAGCGTGCGCACTGGCCGGTGGGGACACTGCAGCTGACGGCCGTCGCAGCCTGCTGCGGCCCGCAGGCCGTCGCCGACGCGGCGGCCGGTGCGGTCCGGCTGGCGACATTGCGCGCCGAGATGGTGGCCGGTCTGGCATCGGTGGGCGCCGACGTGGTCGATGGCCGGGCGCCGTTCGTGCTGTTCCGCAGACCAGACGCCGTTTGGATACGAAAAAACTTGCAGAGCAAGGGAATTGCCGTCCGCAGGTGTGATACGTTCGTCGGCCTGGACGGGCGGTACCTGCGGGCCGCGGTGCGCCGGGAGTGGCCGCTGCTGGTGGAGGCCATCGCGGGCGGGACGAACGGGAGGCGCCGGTGAGTGTGCGGCTGGCCGACGTCATCGAGGTACTGGACGAGGCCTACCCCCCGCGGCTTGCCCAACCGTGGGATTCGGTGGGCCTGGTGTGCGGCGACCCCGACGACGTGCTGAACTCGGTGACCGTTGCGGTTGACGCGACGGCGGCGGTGGTCGACGAAGTTCCCGACGCCGGCCTGCTGCTGGCTCACCATCCGTTGCTGTTACGCGGGGTCGACACGGTGGCGGCCAGTACCCCCAAGGGCGCGCTGGTGCACCGCTTGATCCGAACCGGGCGCTCCCTGTTCACCGCACACACCAACGCCGATTCCGCATCGCCGGGGGTGTCCGACGCGCTGGCCCACACGCTCGGCCTCACCGTCGACGCCGTGCTCGAGCCGGCAGCGGGCCCGGCCGACCTGGACAAGTGGGTCATCTACGTGCCCCGCGAGAACGCCGAGGCGGTTCAGGCGGCCGTGTTCGAGGCCGGCGCCGGCCACATCGGTGATTACTCACACTGCAGCTGGAGTGTCACCGGGATCGGGCAGTTCCTGCCGCATGACGGGGCATCGCCCGCGGTGGGCAGCGTCGGCACCGTCGAGCGGGTCACCGAAGACCGGCTCGAGGTCATCGCACCCGCCCGGGCCCGGGCCGCTGTGCTGGCGGCGATGCGCGCCGCCCATCCCTACGAAGAGCCCGCGTTCGACATCTTGGCGCTGGTGCCCCCGCCCGGCGACGCCGGTTTGGGCCGGATCGGCACGCTGGCGCACCCGGAACCGCTGCGCCGCTTCGTCTCCCGCGTCAGCGCCGCGCTGCCGCCCACATCGTGGGGAGTGCGCGCAGCGGGCAACCCCGACATGCCGGTATCGCGGGTAGCCGTGTGCGGCGGTGCCGGGGACTCGCTGCTGGCCGCCGCCGCCGGTGCGGACGTGAACGCCTATGTCACGGCTGACCTGCGCCACCATCCGGCCGACGAACATCGCCGGGCCTCCGATGTGGCACTGGTCGACGTGGCGCATTGGGCAAGCGAATTCCCCTGGTGCAACCAGGCCGCCGACATACTGCGGTCACGTTTCGGTGCGGCGCTACCCGTGCGGGTGTGCACCATCCGCACCGACCCGTGGAATATGGGGCATCTTGGCGACCAGAGCGGGAGAGATCAGGCATGAAAGCCGAAGTAGCACAGCAACGTTCGCTACTCGAGTTGTCGAAGCTGGATGCTGAGCTGTCCCGCATCGCACACCGGGCGACCCATCTGCCGGAGCAGGAGGCCTGCGAGCGGATACAGGCCGAGCACCACGCCGCCGGTGACCGGCTGGCCGCGGTTCGAATTGCGCTGGAAGACTTGGACGCTCAGGTAGCGCGGTTCGAGGCGGAGATCGAGGCGGTGCGGCAGCGCGAAAACCGCGACCAGTCACTGCTGCAGTCGGGTGCGACGGACGCCAAGCAACTATCGGATCTGCAGCACGAGCTGGACACCCTGAATCGCCGTCGGGACAGCCTGGAAGATTCCCTGCTGGATGTCATGGAGCGCCGCGAGGAGCTGCAGAGCCGACTGGACGCCGAGCAGGGGGCGATGACGGCGTTGCAGACTGAGCTGGCCGGCGCCCAGCAGGCCCTCGACGCCGCGCTCGCCGAAATCGATCAGGCGCGACAGGTTCATTCAACGCGGCGCGAGTCGCTGACCGCGACACTGGACCCCGCCCTGTCCGCCCTTTACGAACGACAGCGCGCCGGGGGAGGGCCGGGCGCCGCGCCATTGCAGGGACATCGGTGCGGTGCGTGCCGGCTCGAGATCGACCGCGGCGAACTATCGCGCATCTCGGCCGCCGCCGAAGACGACGTGGTGCGATGCCCGGAGTGCGGCGCGATCCTGTTGCGGGTCAAAGGATTCGACCAGTGAAAGTTGTCATCGAAGCCGATGGCGGGTCACGCGGCAACCCCGGGCCGGCCGGATACGGCGCCGTGGTGTGGAGCGCGGACCGCGCGGCCGTGCTGGCGGAGAGCAAGCAGGCCATCGGAAGGGCGACGAACAACGTTGCCGAATACCGCGGCCTGATCGCGGGTTTGGACGACGCCCTGAAACTGGGCGCCACCGAGGCCGCGGTCTTCCTGGATTCCAAACTGTTGGTGGAGCAGATGTCCGGGCGCTGGAAAGTCAAGCACCCCGATCTGGTCGAACTCCATGCCCAGGCCCGCAAGTTGGCGTCGCGGTTCGACCGGGTCAGCTACACCTGGATTCCGCGGGAGCGCAACTCGTACGCCGATCGGTTGGCCAACGAGGCGATGGACGCCGCGGCCGGTGTCAATGACCCGGTGGCGCAATCCCCGCCGCAGGTTGCCGACCCCGCCAAAGACGTTGCGAAACAATTACTGACAGCGCCCGGCTGGACCGGCGTGCGCGGAACGCCGACCAGACTGCTGTTGCTGCGACACGGACAGACCGAGTTCTCCGCGCAGCGTCGCTACTCGGGGCGCGGCAACCCGGCACTCAACGACGTGGGGCGGCGACAGGCCGGGGCCGCGGCGCGGTATCTAGCGCAGCGCGGCGGGATCGGTGCCGTGTTCTCGTCGCCGCTGCAACGGGCCTACGACACCGCGGCGATGGCCGCCAAGGCGCTGGGCCTGGACGTGGCTGTCGACGACGACTTGATCGAGACCGATTTCGGAGCCTGGGACGGGCTGACGTTCGCCGAGGCCGCCGAGCGCGATCCGGAATTGCACACCCGCTGGCTGCGCGACAGCAGCGCCACGCCACCGGGTGGGGAAAGCTTCGACGACGTCCTGGACCGGGTGCTGTGGGTGCGCGAGCGGATCGTCGCCGCGCATCAGGGCTCGACGGTGCTGGTGGTCTCGCACGTGACACCGATCAAGATGCTGCTGCGCC
Source organism: uncultured Actinomycetota bacterium (assembly GCA_963848535.1). Lineage (GTDB taxonomy): Bacteria > Actinomycetota > Actinomycetes > Mycobacteriales > Mycobacteriaceae > Mycobacterium. The sequence goes on along the minus strand of CAWKEM010000016.1, from coordinate 103,579 downwards.
TGGCCCTGGACGCCGGGCCGGGCATCATGTACCGGCTGCACCTCGACCTGGCGTCGTTGAGCATCGCCGAGTTCTATTCCGACGGGGCATCCTCGGTGCGGCTGGTGAACCAGACCAGCTATTTGTAATTGGTTTCATAATTTTTGAAACTTTCACCACTAAGAATTTCCGAATTTAAGTACCTTAACTGTGCGGAATTCGTCCGGTGAAGGAGACGCCATGGGGAAGTCTCAGCCACCCGATGTGTTGCTGGACGCCGTTCCCGCCGACGTCCGGGCTCGCGTGATGCCTGCGGTGATCGACGAGTTGGCCCGCTGGGGTGTTGAGCGGTTCAGCGTCGAGGCTATGGCGGAGCGCCAGCGCCTCGACGCGGCGGTGATCTACCGGTACTGGGGCGATCGGCAACACCTGATCGTCGATGCGGCTCTTGCCGATGTCGAGAACATGCGTTCGGCAACGGATACCGGATCGTTGCGGACAGATCTGCTGGCCCTGGCACGCTGTGTGGCCGACCGGATCAACACCGAGACCGGCCGCACTCTGTTGCGGGCCTTGGTCATGGACCGTCGCGGGCATCACGACCAAGACACCCGGATGAAGTTCTGGCGGGCACGGTTCGAGGTCGTGCGCGTGGTCGTGGATCGGGCGAGAGAGCGTGGCGAATTACGCGAGGGGGTCAACGCGTTGGTCGCCGTGCAGCTCGTCCTCGCACCGCTCAACATCCGCGCTCTCTATTCCGACGAGGTCGTCGACGACGAGTACTGCCAGGGCATCGCCGACATGGCATGGCATGCGCTCGCCCGCAAATAGACGCTTTGCGAGACGGCGCCTGATGGCCGCGGCGGGCATTCAGCGCGACAGTGCGATGGCGCTCTCGGGGCAGTTTTGCTCGGCGGCGACGGCCTGCGACTCGAGTTCACCCGAGACTTCCCCGACGAGCACACGGGAGTGGCCGAATTCGTCGGGATCGAAGACGTCGGGCGCCAAGGTGTAGCAGCGCCCATGGCCGGTGCAGCGGTCGGCGTCGACCGAGACGCGGGTCACGGCATAGCCACCGGGAAGGTCAGCGGCAGCGACTCCACCGACCGCAGCGCGGCGGTGTAGGTCAGCTGGGTGCCGGGCTTGATCTCGTAATCCGGTATACGCCGGTGGAATTCGCGTAACGCCACCCGCAGCTCCATGCGGGCCAGATGGGATCCGAGGCAGCGGTGCGGACCTCCGCCGAACGCCCGGTGCCGGTTCGGGTTGCGGGTGAAGTCCACCAGCTCCGGATCGGGAAACTCGGCCGGATCCGTGTTGGCCGCGCCGAGTAACGGGCTGACCCGCTCACCCTTGCTGATGGGGCAGCCGGCCACCTCGACGTCTTGCATGGCCACCCGGGCGACGCCGGGCACCGGTGTCTCCCAGCGCAACAATTCCTCGATGGCACTCGGCAGGATGTCGGGCTGCTCGACGAGCTGATGACGGTGGTCGGGATGGCGTGCCAGGTACACGAAGAAGCAGTCGAGCGAGTCGGTGACCGTGTCCAGCCCTGCGATCAGGAACAGGAAGCAGATGTCGAGCAGCTCCTCGCGCGACAGGGGTTGGCCTTCGATGGTCGCCCCGATCATCGCCGACAGCACGTCGTCGCGCGGGCTGGCGATGTGGTCGTCGATGGCACGCTCGAAGTACTCGTAAATCTGTTGCGCTACGCCTGCCGAGGCCTCATGGCGGCGGTCAAAGCCGTCGGCGCCCTCCGGACGGATCACGCCGTCCTTCCAGACCAGAAATTTGTCCAGGTCTTCGGTCGGCAGGCCGAGTAACTGCAGGAAGACGGTGCACGGCAGGGGCACCGCGAACTCGGTGTGGAAGTCGCATTCGCCTCGATCGGCGAAGCGGTCGATCATCTCGTTCACCAGCTCGGCGACGCGCGGTTCCCGTCGGGCCATCTCCCGCGGAGTGAACAGCGGATCGAGGATGCGGCGGTACTTTGCATGCTCCGGCGGGTCGACTTGCAGTGGAATCAGCGGTCGTACGTTACCCAGGTCGACCGCATCCATGTTCGACGAGAACAGCTCGGTGTGCTTGAGCGCCATCTCGATGTCGGTCAGCCGGCTCAGTACCACCGCCTGCGGCGTCCGGAACACCGGGCTCGATTCGCGCAACGCCTTGTACATCGGCTGCGGCTCTGCGAGACCCGTCACTGCCTGATCGACGAACCCTTCGGTTTCTGTCATGCCGGTCAGCCTGACACCAAACGTCCTTGTTGGGCAATGGCGAATGCTAAGCGGTCGCCAAAACGGTCCGGCGGTCAGCTGTGCAGGTGCAGTCGTTCGCCGTGCGGGCCGAAAATCATGATGGCCTCCACCGGTCCGTCCACCACACCGAACCAGTGCGGCGTCCACGTGGAGAACTCGACAGCTTCGCCCGGGTCGATGGTGAAGTCGCGGTCACCGAGCATGAGCCGCATCCGGCCGGCGAGCACATACATCCAGTCCTGACCCTCGTGCACCGGCAGCTCGACGGGTGGTGTGCGGCGCCGGGCGCTGACCCGGACCTTGAACGCGTGCAAGCCGCCGGCCGGGCCCTGGCGGGTCAGCGGCCAATAGGTGACTCCGTGGTGGGTGTGTGCGGGGCCGCGTACCCGCGGATCGCGCGCTTCGGATGTCTGCAACAACTCGTCGGTGCTGACCGAGAGAGCCTGGGCGAGACGCGGCAGGTGATCCAGTGCCAGGCGGCGTTTTCCCGACTCGAGGCGGCTAAGCGTCGAGATGTCGATCCCGGCACGCGCACCAACCTCCTGCAGCGTCAAGCCGCGCTGCAAGCGCAGTTCCCGGAGCCGCCGGCGCGCCCGTAGGTCGATCGATTCGTTGGCAGATTTTGCCTGCATGGCAAGTGAGCTTGGCAAGAGCTCCCGGGCTGGGCAAGCTCGCGGTGTGGACAGTGCTTGCCAACCTGACGACGCTCGGCAGTTCTGGGAAGAGCGCTACCGCGGCGCCGACCAAGTGTGGAGCGGACGAGTCAACGCACACCTTGCCCAGGTGGCCGCCGAGCTGCCGGCAGGCCGGGCCCTGGATCTGGGCTGCGGCGAGGGCGCCGACGCGCTGTGGCTCGCGGACCGCGGCTGGCAGGTGGTGGCCGCCGACATCTCGGCCACCGCACTGCAACGAGCGCGGAAGGCCGCGTCGTGGCGGGGTCTGCTCGACCGCATCGACTTCCAGCGTCACGACCTCAACGAGAGCTTCCCGGAAGGGACGTTCGACCTGGTGTCGGCCCAATACCTGCACTCACCCGCACGACTGGAACGCGAGCTGGTGCTGCGGCGGGCCGCCGAGCAGGTAGCCCCCGGCGGTGTGTTGCTGATCGTCGACCATGCAGCTGCCCCGCCCTGGGCGCAGCAGCACTGTCACCGCTTTCCCGGTACCGAGGACGTGCTCGCGTCGTTGCGGCTGGACGCCACCCGGTGGACTCGGGTGCGGGCCGAGAGTGCTGAGCGGGAAACGGTCGGGCCAGACGGTCAGGCCGCGACGCTGGTCGACAACGTGATGGTCTTGCGACGAGCCGAATAGCCCCGGCTCACGCTGCGTCGTGGAAGATCAGCCCCATCGCGTAGCGTTCGCCGGAGCGAATGACCGACAGACCGTGGCGCACCGGGGACGCAGACCAACCCCGGGTGGACCGCACTGGCCGATCGCGGGTGGTGAACACATACCCGTGCCCCTGCGGCAGTTGCGTTGCGGTTCCCCGCGATTGCGCCCGGGGCCGCTGTTCGACGAGCAGGAACTCGCCGCCGGTGTAGTCGGCGCCGGGATCGCTCAGGTTGATCACCACCTGAAGCGGGAACACCAAGTCGCCGTACAGATCCTGGTGCAGGGCGTTCCAGTCGTTGGTGCCGTATTTCAACATCAGCGCGGTGGATCTGGTCTGGCCGGCGGCATGGCAGGCCGCCAGCCACGCGTCGAGGCTGTCCGGCCAGGGCGTGTCCCGGCCCAGCTTGCCCCACCAGTCGCGGGCAATCGGCAACAGCCTGGGATACAGCGCCTGTTTGAGCCCTTCGATCGGCTCGGGGCAGGGCGCGCGGAAGTAGCGATACTGCCCGGCGCCGTACCGCCTGGGCGCCATATCGACGGTCGACCGGAACAAGCTGTCGTCGGCGTACAGCGTGCGCAGCCGCGCCGCCTCGCCGGGGGTGACCAGCCGCGGCAGCAGCGCCCCGCCGAATTCATTGACCTGGGTGGCGACTGCGTTCCAATCGGCGGAGTCGACGCGCGTTTTCCAACGGGACATCTGCGTCCTCTCCTGTCGTGGTCCTGCCCTGTCCACGATAAATAGCGCAGCCTGCGCCGCGGCTGCCGCGCAGTAGCTGCTGGCCCCGGCATCCCGCAGCGGGTACCGTGGTTCGTCGCGGACGAGTTGGCCGGGCGGCCGCGGCTCGGGTCGGTCCGAAAGGCCCGGCGGCGAGTCGAGGAAAGTCCGGACTTCACAGAGCAGGGTGATTGCTAACAGCAATCCGAGGTGACTCGCGGGACAGTGCCACAGAAAGCAAACCGCCACCCTCGCGGTGGTAAGGGTGAAACGGTGCGGTAAGAGCGCACCAGCATGCCGGGTGACCGGAATGGCTAGGCAAACCCCACCCGAAGCAAGGCCAAGAAGGCCGCACCGAAAGTGCGGCCGCGCAGGCGTTCGAGGGTTGCTCGCCCGAGCCTGCGGGTAGGCCGCTCGAGGCACCCGGCAACGGTGTGTCCAGATGGATGGTCGCCGCCGCGCTGCCGTCGGTTAACCGCGGCGGCGCGGAACAGAATCCGGCTTACAGGCCAACTCGCCCGCCCGCCTTTGCGGTGGCGCCGCCGGGCTCAGTGCTGTGCTTTGCGCACCGACTTGTCGAGCTGGCGCAGCGCGTCGTCGAGCTGCCGACGGCACGTCTCGGCCAGATCGGCCTCCTGCTGGTAGAGCAGACCGTAGGTGAAGGTGTCCTCGCCGGCGGCTTGCGCAGCCTGAGCCTGCGCAAGCAAATGTTCCCGGCTGACCACGCTGTCATGGTGATCCCCGAGCAGCGTCTGGATGGTCTTCGCCCGTTCGGACACTTCTGCCGCGCCGGTCGCGGCGCCGGTGTAGCGGAGTCGCTTGGCGCGCTTACGGATCCGGTGCAGCGCTTCGTTGCGGTGCTCCTCGGGCGCCCGAGCGGCGGCCTTTGCGGCCCGGCGCACCCGTTTGTAGGCGGCGTCAATGGTGACCGGCGCCGCTTGTTGGCCGGGTTCGGTTGCCGGGGGTTGGGCCGCAACCGCGTCGAGGGCGTCGAGCAGACGGAAGTACCGCTGCGAGCGCATCGCGATCAACGACCGCCGCAGCCCGGTCTGGTAGCGGCGCCGGGCACCGTCGACGAGACGTTCGTGGATGCTGCCACGCACCAGCTCCGGTGGCAGCTTGTCCAGCGCCAGCTGGTAACGCTCGCCGAGCACCTCGGCGTCACGGGCCGCGCCGAGGATGTTGCCGAGCTCCCGCAGCTCATCGAGGATCCACGTGCTGTCGGACGATCCGAACGCATCCTGGGTCTCACCCAGCAGGCTGCGCAGCTTGCGGATGGTCACCCGCATCTGGTGCACGGCATCGTCGGCGTCGGCCCGAACGGCCCGATCCCACACCAGCAGTTCGCCAACCTGTTCGGCCACCGCGCGGTGTACCGGGTCCGCGGACGGCTGCGTGTCGTCGGGCTGTGACGTGGCGCCGAGCACCCGCGCCAGCTTGGAGGCGTGGCCGGCGGGTGCGGCACCAGCGTCGAGCAGCCGATTGCTCAACCGGGTCAACAGCTCGGTATCAGGTTTCCCCTCGGATTCGGCGAGTTCCAGTTCCCACTCGTGCCACGCTTGCTCGGCCGGCGGTGGGCCGGAGCCATCGGAAGCGCCGGCCGCCCAGGCGGTGACGTGGTCGTTGCTGAACTCGGCCAGCGCTGTGCCCTCGAAGCCGTACAACACCTGGGTTTCGCGCTCGGTGGTGATGCGCGCGACCGGTTCGAGCGGGCGGTCGCGGACAATCGCCAGCACGACATCCAGCAACTCGCTCGGCACGCTGTCCGGTGCCGCGGGATCGGACGCGTCCAGCGGCGCCCGGATCTCGGTGCGGGCGTCGGGTCCGGCCGGCAACTTCAGATGCCAACCAGCGTCCGGGCCCCCGGTGCGGCGCCGCAGGGTGATCTTGTTGCGCGCCAGGTCGTGTGCCGGCGTGTCGAAGTACGTCGCATCGAGCATTTGGGTCGGCGACTTCTCGACGTGAGCCACCGCGGCGATGCCTTCGAACGAAGGTGACACGGTGGACTCGACGACGTCGAACTTGCGCTCCACCTCGCGATGGCGCGAGGTTTTCGGCGCTTTTACAGGCATTTTCGGCTCCGTTGAGGCCGCGTCGCCGCGGCCTTGAACGTTCGTGGACGGTCGTGAATGGGCACCGATAGCCTGCCATATCTCGGTTACCAGCCTGGCGCCGATCGCCGTCTGGGCCGCCGCTGGGTTTCGGGGCTATGGCGGCGGAGCAGGAGACACGTCTTCGGGCAGCGGCGCAGCAAACCCGCGATCTTTCCCGTTTGTTTGGTCCATGCGCTGCGCGAAAACCGCTTATGGTTTGGGGTACGTGTCGGTTACAGCTATCGACTTCTTCATGAAGGAGCTTGCAATGGTGGTTTTCGCCCGCGCCACATCCCGCGCAGTTGCCCGCGGAATAGCGGTCGGCGCGATCGGTGGCGCAATGCTTTTCGCGTCCGCCGGCTCGGCTTCTGCAGCTGGGGGGGCGGACCCCGACGATGTAGCGACCTCGCAGCTACCGAATTGCACGGCCGCCGACCTGGCCCAGGTCTCGGCGGGTGTCGCCGCGGCGACGTCGGTCTATCTGTTCACCCATCCGGACGTCAACGCCTACTTCACCAGTTTGAAGGGCCAGTCCCGCAGCGATATGCGTGACGAGTTGCAGCAGTACATGGACGCCAACCCGCAGACTCATGCTGACCTCGAGGGCATTCGGCAGCCGATGCTGGATTTCCGGAGTCGGTGTCTGCAATAGCGGCTGCGTCCGCCCGCGCTGAGCGGACCGCCACACGACAACGCCGCGCGTCAGAAACTGTGTTCTTCGGCGGGGAAGACCCCTTCGGCCACCTCTTGCGCGTATTGCATTGCGGCCCTGCGTAATTCGCCTCCGATGTCGGCGAACCGCTTGACGAAGCGGGGCGGCTTGCCGCCGCTCATACCGCTCATATCCTGCCAAACCAGAACCTGGGCGTCGCAGTTTGGACCGGCTCCGATCCCGATGGTCGGAATAGTCAGCTTGCCGGTGATCTGGGTGGCCAGTTCGGCCGGCACCATCTCCATCACGACGGAAAACGCTCCGGCCTCGGCGACGGCGATCGCGTCTGCGACGGTCTGCTCTGCGGCGTCGCCGCGGCCCTGCACCCGGAAGCCGCCGAGGCTGTTCACGCTCTGCGGCGTGAACCCGATGTGCGCCATCACCGGGATGCCCGCCGCGGTCAGGCAGGCGATCTGCTCGGCTACCCGCTCACCGCCCTCAAGCTTGACAGCGTGTGCGCCGCCCTCCTTCATGAACCGGGTGGCGGCGGACAGCGCGGCGGCCGGACCCGCCTCGTAGCTGCCGAACGGCAGGTCGGCGACGACCAGGGCGTGACGAGCACCCCGCACCACGCCGCGGACCAGTGGAATCAATTCGTCGACCGAGACCGGCACCGTGGTGTCGTAGCCGTACACGACGTTGGCGGCCGAGTCACCGACCAGCAGTACCGGGATACCGGCCTCGTCGAAGATGCGGGCGGTCGAATAGTCGTAGACCGTGAGCATGGCCCACTTGTGCCCTTCGGCCTTCATCTTGTGCAGGTGGTGGGTGCGGATCTTGGGCTTGGGCGTTGCAGGCAGCGAGCTGTCTGCAGAGGAGTTGGCACCGTAAACGTTCTGCTCAGACATCATTGTCCCTATTGCTGGTCGGGTCGATCCTCGTGGCCCTGCAGCTAATGGGTCCCCGGGTTCGTCTGACCCAGACATTCTGCCATCTATTTCGCGCGGTCGCACCGCCGCGGCCGTGTGAGACATACCATGCTGCGCATGCAGCGGCTCAGTGGACTCGATGCCAGCTTCCTGTACCTGGAAACCTCAGACCAGCCCATGCATGTGTGCTCGATCGTGGAGGTGGACGCGTCGACGATGCCGGGCGGCTACACCTTCGGCCGGCTGCGTGACGCGTTGTCGCTGCGCATCAGGGCGATGCCGGAATTCCGGGAAAAGCTCGCCAACAGTCCGCTGAATCTCGATCATCCGGTCTGGGTCGATGACGACGATTTCGACATCGACCGCCATCTGCACCGCATCGGCTTGCCGCCACCTGGAGGGCGCGCCGAACTGTCGGAAATCTGCGGCCATATCGCATCGTTACCGCTGGACCGCCGCCGCCCGCTGTGGGAGATGTGGGTCATCGAAGGTGTGGCGGGCACCGATTGCCACCGCGACGGGCGGTTGGCGGTCATGACCAAGGTGCACCACGCCGGCGTGGACGGGGTGACCGGCGCCAACCTGATGTCGCAGCTGTGCAGCACCGAACCCGACGCGCCCGCACCGGATCCGGTGGGCGGCGTCGGCGGCGCGAGCGGTTGGCGGATCGCTGCGGGCGGGCTGGTCAGGTTCGCCGCGCGGCCGCTGCGCCTGGCCAACGTGGTGCCAGACACCGTCTCCTCGGTGGTCGCGACGGTGCAACGGGCCCGCGAGGGCCTGACCATGGCGCGCCCGTTCGCGGCGCCGCCCACGGTGTTCAACGCCAGGATCAGCGGCCGCCGCACCATCGCCTACGCCCAACTGGATCTCGAGGATGTCAAAGCGGTGAAGAACCACTTCGGCGTCAAGGTCAACGATGTGGTGATGGCTTTGGTCTCCGGGGTGCTGCGGCAATACCTGGCCGAGCGAAACGCATTGCCGGAATCGTCGCTGGTGGCGTCGGTGCCGGTGTCGGTGCACGGCAAGTCCGATCGTCCCGGCCGTAACCAGGTCACGGCCATGTTTTCCAGCCTGCACACCGAGCTCGCCGACCCGGTGGACCGCCTGAAAGCCATCGCAAAAGCGAATTCGGTTGCCAAGGAACACAGTTCGGCCATCGGCGCCTCCCTGTTGCAAGACTGGTCGCAGTTCGCTGCGCCGGCGGTTTTCGGCATCGCGATGCGGCTCTACGCCCGAACCCGGTTGACGGACAGCAATCCGGTGCACAACCTGGTGGTCTCCAACGTGCCGGGCCCGCAGGTTCCGCTGTACCTGCTGGGCTGTCAGGTGACGGCGATGTATCCGTTGGGGCCGATCTTTCACGGCTCGGGACTCAACATCACCGTGATGTCGCTGCAGGGCACGTTGAACGTCGGGCTCATCTCGTGCCCGGAACTGCTGCCGGACCTGTGGGAGATGGCCGACGAGTTCGCGGTGGGGATGGAAGAGCTGCTCGCAGCCACCAGGTAGCCCGCCGGGTGCCGCTAACCGAGAACTCGGCGCTCCTCTGGCAGCATGGTTTGGCATGGGCCTGTCTCGCCGCGACAAGATCGCGCGCATCCTGTTGACCTGGACGGTAATCGCTACCGTGGCGCTCCTGCTCGGCGGCTGCCTTCGGGTGGTCGGCGGCCGCGCCGTCATGGCCGGGCCCAAGCTGGGCCAGGCGGTGGAGTGGACACCGTGTCGGGCGTCGAAACCGCAGATCAAGCTCCCCGGCGGGGCACTGTGCGGCAAGCTGGCCGTGCCGGTGGACTATGATCACCTCGGCGGCGGCGGCGGCGGGGGGGGACGTTGCGGTGCTGGCAATGATTCGCTTCCCCGCGACGGGAGACAAAATCGGCTCCCTGGTGATCAACCCCGGCGGACCCGGCGAGTCCGGTATCGACGCCGCTTTGGGTGTCGTTCAGTCGCTGCCGAAGCGGGTCCGCGAACGGTTCGATTTGGTCGGCTTCGACCCCCGCGGGGTGGGGTCGTCGCGGCCGGCCGTGTGGTGCAACTCCGATGCCGACAACGACCGGCTGCGAACCGAGCCGGATGTCGACTACAGCCCGGCGGGGGTGGCCCACATCGAGGACGAGACCAAGCAGTTCGTCGGCCGCTGTGTCGACAAGATGGGCAGGAGCTTTCTGGCGAATGTCGGGACGGTCAACGTCGCCAGGGACCTGGATACCATCCGTGCGGCGCTGGGCGACGACAAGCTGACCTACCTGGGCTACTCGTATGGCACCCGGATCGGCTCCGCCTACGCGGAGGCCTACCCGGAGAAGGTGCGGGCGATGATCCTCGACGGGGCGGTCGACCCCAACGCCGACCCCATCGAGGCCGACCTGCGTCAGGCCAAGGGATTCCAGGACGCGTTCAACGACTATGCCGCCGACTGCGCGAAGAAACCGAGTTGCCCGCTGGGCACCGACCCGGCCAAAGCCGTCGACGTCTACCACAGCCTGGTCGACCCGCTGGTCGACCCGAACAACCCGATGGTCGGTAGGCCGGCCCCCACCAACGACCCGCGCGGGCTGAGTTACAGCGACGCCATCGTCGGCACCATCATGGCGCTGTACTCGCCATCCTTGTGGCACCACCTGACCGACGGACTGACCGAACTGGCCGACCACCGCGGAGACACCCTGCTCGCCCTGGCCGATATGTACATGCGCCGCGATTCGCACGGCCATTACACCAATGCCACCGATGCGCGGGTGGCGATCAACTGCGTTGACCAGCCGCCGATCACCGACCGGGCCAAGGTCATCGACGAAGACCGCCGCTCACGGGAGATCGCACCGTTCATGAGCTACGGGCAGTTCACCGGTGACGCCCCGCTGGGCACCTGCGCGTTCTGGCCGGTGCCCCCGACCAGCAAGCCGCATACCATCTCCGCGCCCGGCCTGGCGCCGACGGTGGTGGTGTCGACCACCCGTGATCCGGCGACTCCCTATAAGGCCGGGGTCGATTTGGCGAACCAGTTGCGCAGCTCGCTGCTCACCTTCGACGGCACCCAGCACACGGTGGTCTTCCAGGGCGACAGCTGCATCGACAACTACGTGACCACGTATCTGATCGGCGGCGGCACACCGCCCAGCGGCGCAAAGTGCTAGTGCGCGTAGGCCTCTGACGCCGTCGCGGGTGAACTCACGGCGGGTGTTGCGCCGAATTCTCGCCCTGGACCCAACACAGTTACCCGCCGCGCGAGAGCCGGAGACGAGACCAAGGCGTAACCGTTTCGCGTTGCCACGGGTACCGAAGGCTGAAACGATGACAGCCATGTCGCGCCTGAGACCCTTCAGCTCGGCGCTGCTCTCATTCGGGCTGCTGGTCGGCGGGCAAGCAGCGGTGGCGCTGCCCGAGGCCGGCGCAGCCCCGGAACCCGGTTCCGGGCAGACTCCGGGTCCGGCTCCGCCGCCGGCCGCGGCGGTGCAGAGTTGGGGCAGCTGCAGCCAATTCCTCACCGACACAAGCGACGTCCCCAGCGCGCAGTGCGCAACCGTGTCGGTCCCGGTTGACTACAACAATCCGGGCGGAACGAAAGCCAAGCTGGCGGTGATCCGCGTACCGGCGACCGGCAAGCGGATCGGATCGCTGATGGTCAATCCGGGCGGGCCCGGGGCGTCCGCGGTCGACATGGTCGCCGGGATGGCAGCAGACCTGGGAGACACCGACATCAGGCGCAACTTCGACCTGGTCGGCTTCGACCCGCGCGGGGTGGGCCACTCAACCCCGGCCCTGCGGTGCCGCACCGACGCCGAATTCGACGCTTTCCGGCGCGAACCGATGATCGATTACAGCCCTGCCGGTGTTGCGCACATCGAGGGGCTCTACCGGCAGTTGGCCCAGCAATGCGTGAACCGGATGGGCACCGGGTTCTTGGCCAACGTCGGTACCGCATCGGCCGCGCGGGACATGGACATGGTCCGCCAGACGCTGGGCGAAAACCAGATCAACTACCTCGGCTACAGCTACGGCACCGAGTTGGGCACCGCTTATCTGGAGAAGTTCAGCGACCACGTGCGCACGATGGTGCTCGACGGTGCCATCGACCCGACCGTCGGCCCGGTCGACGAAAACGTCCAGCAAATGGCCGGATTCCAAACGGCGTTCAACGACTACGCCGCCGACTGCGCCCGGTCGCCGGCCTGCCCGCTGGGCACCGATCCGGCCCAATGGGTCAACCGCTACCACGCCCTGGTGGACCCGCTGGTCGCCAAGCCGGGCCGGACCAAGGACCCGCGCGGGCTGAGCTACGCCGACGCGACCACCGGCACCATCAACGCGCTCTATACCCCGCAGCACTGGAAATACCTGACCAGCGGTCTGCTGGGGCTGCAGCGCCGCACCGACGCGGGCGACCTGCTGATGCTCGCCGACGACTACGAGGGCCGCGACCGCAACGGCCACTACGGCAATGACCAGGACGCATTCAACGCGATCCGGTGCGTCGACGCCCCGACGCCGAGGGATTCGGCGACCTGGGTGGCCGCCGACCAACAGCTCCGCCAGGCTGCTCCATTCCTGAGCTACGGGCAGTTCACCGGAAACGCACCCCGCGATCTGTGCGCGCTGTGGCCGGTGCCGGCCACGTCGACACCGCACACCGCGCCGCCCGTCGCGCCGGGCAAGGTCGTCGTGGTCTCCACCACGCACGATCCGGCAACCCCCTATCAGGCCGGGGTGAGCCTGGCCCGGCAGCTGGGCGGTCCGCTGATCACCTACGACGGAACGCAGCACACCGCGGTGTTCAACGGTGACCAATGTGTGGATGGCGCGGTGGGGCGCTATTTCGTAGCCGGGACGTTGCCGCCGCCGTCCTACCGGTGCCAGTCTTAACTGCTCTGAGCAGCCCTGTTTGCAATGTTCGCAACGGTTCTGAACGGGCGTCGGTAACACGGATTTAACACGGCTTGCATACTGTTCGGTTATGGATCGACAGAAGGAATTCGTCCTCCGCACGCTGGAGGAACGAGACATCCGCTTCGTTCGGCTCTGGTTCACCGATGTGCTCGGTTTCCTCAAGTCGGTCGCCATCGCCCCGGCCGAACTCGAAGGAGCCTTCGAAGAGGGCATCGGCTTCGACGGATCCTCGATCGAGGGGTTCGCGCGGGTCTCCGAGTCCGACACGGTGGCGAACCCGGACCCGTCGACCTTCCAGGTGCTGCCCTGGGCCACCAGTTCCGGGCACCACCACTCGGCGCGGATGTTCTGCGACATCACCATGCCGGACGGCTCGCCATCGTGGGCCGACCCTCGGCACGTGCTGCGGCGTCAGCTGCAGAAGGCCAACGATCTCGGTTTCTCCTGCTATGTGCATCCCGAAATCGAATTCTTCTTGCTCAAGCCCGGTGCCGAGGACGGGTCGACACCGATTCCCGTGGACAACGCCGGATATTTCGACCAGGCGGTGCACGACTCCGCGTCGAACTTTCGCCGGCACGCGATCGAGGCCCTGGAATTCATGGGCATCTCGGTCGAGTTCAGCCACCACGAAGGCGCGCCCGGTCAGCAGGAGATCGACCTGCGCTTCGCCGACGCGCTGTCGATGGCCGACAACGTGATGACGTTCCGCTACGTCATCAAGGAAGTCGCGATCGAGAACGGCGCGCGGGCATCGTTCATGCCCAAGCCCTTCGGGCACTACCCCGGCTCGGCCATGCACACCCACATGAGCCTGTTCGAGGGCGACGTCAACGCCTTCCACAGCGCCAACGACCCCCTGCAGCTGTCGGATGTGGGTAAGTCCTTCATCGCCGGCATCCTGGAGCACGCGTCTGAGATCAGCGCGGTCACCAACCAATGGGTCAACTCCTACAAGCGGCTGGTGGTCGGCGGTGAGGCGCCCACCGCCGCGTCGTGGGGGGCGGCCAACCGGTCCGCGCTGGTGCGAGTGCCGATGTACACGCCGCACAAGACGTCGTCGCGGCGGATCGAGGTACGCAGCCCCGACTCGGCGTGCAACCCCTATCTGGCGTTCGCCGTGCTGCTGGCCGCCGGATTGCGCGGAGTGGAAAAGGGCTACGTGCTGGGGCCCCAGGCCGAAGACAACGTCTGGGACCTCACCCCCGAGGAACGCCTCGCCATGGGGTATCGCGAGTTGCCGACCAGTCTCGACAGTGCGCTTCGTTGCATGGAGTCCTCCGAGCTCGTCGCGGAAACCTTGGGAGAGCACGTTTTTGACTTTTTCTTGCGCAACAAGCGCACCGAATGGGCGAACTACCGCAGCCATGTCACGCCGTACGAGCTGAGCACATACCTGTCGCTCTAGCTCAGATCGTCTGCCGATCGGTCTGGAAGATTCGCCGGTTGCGCTACCGTCGTGGTCGTGACCAAACCAGCGACGCAGCGCCCCAGGCTGCCCAGCGTCGGCCGGCTCGGGTTGGTCGACCCCCCCGCGGGCGAGCGCCTGGCGCAGCTGGGTTGGACTGGCCACGACGACCCGGCGCACGTCGACCTGCTGTGGTCGCTGTCGCGCGCACCGGATCCCGACGCGGCCCTGAAGGCCCTGATCCGGTTGTCGGAGAACCCCGATTGCGGATGGGACGAGCTCAACGCCGCTCTGCTCACCGAACGCACCCTGCGCGGGCGACTGTTCGCCGTGCTCGGCTCGTCGCTGGCCCTGGGGGACCACCTGGCCGCCCACCCACGGTCCTGGAAGCTGCTGCTGGGCAAGGTCAAACTGCCCTCGCGCGACGAGTTGCGCGAGGCGTTCCTGGACTGTGTCGACGAAGCGCTGGCCGCGCCTGGTTCGGCGCTGGAGCACCTGCGCACCTTGTATCGCGACCACCTGCTGGTGCTGGCCGCACTCGATGTAGCCGCCACGGTCGAGGACGAGCCGGTCCTGCCGTTCACCCTGGTGGCCGCCCAGCTGTCGGACATGGCGGACGCCGCAATGGCGGCCGCGCTGCGGGTGGCCGAAGTGGGCGTGTGCGGCACCGCTACGCCGCCGCGGCTGGCGGTCATTGCGATGGGCAAATGCGGTGCCCGGGAATTGAACTACGTCAGCGACGTCGACGTCATCTTCGTCGCCGAGCACGCCGACGCGCTGAGCACCCGCGTCGCCAGCGAGATGATGCGGGTGGCGTCGGCGGCCTTCTTCCAGGTGGATGCCGGGCTGCGGCCGGAGGGCCGCAGCGGTGAGCTGGTCCGCACCGTCGAGTCGCACATCGCCTACTACCAGCGCTGGGCGAAGACATGGGAGTTCCAGGCGCTGCTGAAAGCCCGGGCGGCGGTGGGCGACGCGGAACTCGCCGAGCGCTACCTGGCCGCGTTGATGCCGATGGTCTGGGTCGCCTGTGAGCGCGAGGACTTCGTGGCCGAAGTGCAGGCCATGCGCCGCCGGGTCGAGCAGCTGGTGCCCGCCGAAGTGCGCGCCCGGGAGATCAAACTCGGCACCGGCGGGTTGCGCGACGTGGAATTCGCGGTGCAGCTGTTGCAGTTAGTGCACGGCCGCAGCGACGAGTCGCTGCACGTGGCGTCCACGGTGGATGCGCTGGCTGCGTTGGGCGAAGGCGGCTACGTCGGTCGTGAGGACGCGGCGAACCTCACCGCCTCCTACGAGTTCCTCCGGCTGCTCGAGCACCGGCTGCAGCTGCAGCGGCTCAAGCGCACCCATCTGCTGCCCGAGTTCGACGACGAGGAGGCGGTGCGCTGGCTGGCGCGGGCGGCGCACATCCGGCCGGACGGCCGGCACGATGCGGCGGGGGTGCTGCGCGACGAGCTCAAGCACCAGAACGTGCGGGTGTCCCAGCTGCACGCCAAACTCTTCTACCAGCCACTGCTGGAGTCGATCGGGCCGGCCGGTCTGGAGATCTCGCAGGGCATGACGTCGGAAGCCGCGGAACGGCAGCTGGCCGCGCTGGGCTACGAGGGACCGCAGACGGCGTTGAAGCACATGTCGGCGTTGGTCAACCAGAGCGGCCGGCGTGGCCGGGTGCAGTCCGTGCTGCTGCCCAGGTTGCTGAACTGGATGTCGTACGCTCCCGACCCCGACGCCGGGCTGCTGGCCTACCGACGGCTCAGTGAGACGCTGGCGGGGGAGAGCTGGTATTTGTCCACGTTGCGGGACAAGCCCGCGGTGGCCAAGCGGCTGATGCACGTGCTGGGGACCTCGGCGTATGTGCCGGACCTGTTGATGCGCGCGCCCAGGGTCATTCAGGATTACGGCGACGGACCGGCCGGCCCGAAACTGCTCGAGACCGAACCCGCCGTGGTGGCCCGCGCGCTGGTCGCCTCGGCGAGCCGCTACGCGGACCCGGTGCGGGCGATCGCCAGTGCGCGCACCCTGCGCCGCAGGGAGCTGGCCCGCATCGGTTCCGCGGACCTGTTGGGCATGCTCTATGTCACCGACGTGTGCAAGGCGCTCACGTCGGTGTGGGCGGCCGTGCTGCAGGCCGCTCTGGACGCGATGATCCGGGCCACCCTTCCCGCCGATGGCAAGGCGCCGGCGGCCATCGCGGTCATCGGCATGGGCCGGCTGGGCGGCGCCGAGCTGGGCTACGGGTCCGACGCCGACGTGCTGTTCGTCTGCGAGCCGGCCAGTGGTGTCGAGGATTCGGTGGCGATTCGCTGGTCGGCGTCGATCGCCGAGCAGGTTCGGACGCTGCTGGGAACTCCCAGCGTCGACCCGCCGCTGGACGTCGACGCCAATCTGCGGCCCGAGGGCCGCAACGGTCCGCTGGTCCGCACGCTGGGTGCATATGCCGCCTACTACGAACAGTGGGCCCTGCCGTGGGAGATCCAGGCCCTGCTGCGCGCCCACGCGGTCGCCGGCGACGCGGATCTGGGGCAGCGGTTCCTGCTGATGGCCGACAAGACGCGCTATCCGCCCGACGGGATATCGGCCGAGACGGTGCAGGAGATTCGCCGCATGAAGGCCCGCGTCGAGTCCGAGCGGCTGCCGCGCGGCGCCGATCCCAACACCCACACCAAGCTGGGTCGCGGCGGACTGGCCGACATCGAATGGACCGTGCAGCTGCTGCAACTGCGGCACGCGCACGCGTTCCCTTCCCTGCACAACACCTCGACGCTGGAATCGCTGGATGCGATCGCCGTGGCCGGGCTGGCCTCCGAAGACGACGTGGAGCTGCTCCGCCGCGCCTGGCTGACCGTCACCCGGGCCCGCAACGCGCTGGTGCTGGTCCGCGGTAAGCCCACCGACCAGCTGCCGGGGCCCGGACGCCAGCTCAATTCGGTTGCGGTCGCCGCGGGCTGGCCGACCGATGATGGCAGCGAGTTCCTGGACCAGTATCTGCGAGTGACGCGGCGGGCAAAAGCCGTGGTGCGTAAGGTGTTCGGGAGTTGAGTCAGGAGGCCGGCGCGTTGGACGCCATATTCGAGGTGCTCAGCGCGGCGGAAGCTGATCGGGTGACGGCTCTTTACGCTCCGCTGGCCGACGCCGTCCGGGACCTCGTCGACGCCACCATCCGGACCGAGGTCGACGACGACGTTGTCGCCACCGCGCGATCCGCGATCGAGGCCGTCACTGAGTCGTTGCGGCAACGGACCCGGCCGGTCGGGGTGAGCTACCGCCTCGACGGCCGCGCGCTGCCGTTGGGTAACGCCGCGGTCGGCGTGTGCAACCCGATCGCCCCGCCGATCGTCGTCCACCACGAGGGCGGCGGTCGCTGCTGGAGCGAGTTCGTCCTCGGGTCGGCATACGAGGGCCCGCCCAACCTGGTGCACGGCGGCGTGAGCGCGTTGGTACTCGACCACATGCTGGGCGAGGCGGCCAGCGAGGGGCTGTCCAAGCCGCGCTTCACGGGAACCATCACCGTGAAGTATCTGCGCGGCACGCCACTGGGCCCGCTGCGTTGCGACGCTTGGATTGAGCGTAAGGAGGGCGTCAAAGTGTTTGCGCGCGGCACTATTTCGGACGCGGCCGGGGTTACCGTCGAGTCTGATGGCGTCTTCATCGAGCCGGCCTGGGCGCGGGACGCCGAATGAAGTTCTATATCAGCAGCGCCTTCTTGAACACCCCCGAGATCATCGAGATCGCCAAGGCCGCCGACGATCTCGGCTACGACGGAATCGGGATCCCCGACCACGTCGTCAACCTGGAGACCCTGGACACCCCGTATCCCTACACCAAAGACGGGCAACGACGGTGGCAGCCGTTCACCGACTGGCCCGATCCCTGGGTTCTCGTCGGCGCGCTGGCTCAGGTCACCACCCGGCTGCGGTTCGTCAACACCGTCTACATCCCCGCGATGCGCAACCCCTACTCGGCAGCGAAAGCCATTGGCACGGCAGCGGTTTTGGCGTCGGGGCGGGTGGAGCTCGGCATCGGTGTCGGCTGGTGCCGAGAGGAATTCGCCTTGATGGGGGAGCGGTTCGAGGCCCGCGGCAAACGTACCGACGAGATCATCGCCTTGATGCGGGCGCTGTGGCAACCGGGCTGGACGGAGTTCGACGGCGAGTTCTACCGGACACCGCGGCTAGAGATGCAACCGACGCCGCCGCCGATACCGGTCTATGTCGGCGGACTGAGCGATGCCGCACTGCGCCGTGCCGCCCGCAACGACGGCTGGATCGGCGATCTGATCAAGACCGATCGCGCCATCGAGGCGGTTGGCCGGCTGCGCGAACTGCGGGCCGAAAACGGTTTGTCGCTAGACGATTTCACCATCCTGACGCCACTGACCGACGCCTTCACCACCGCCGATTATCAGCGCGCCGCCGATGCCGGCATCACCGGCATCATCACCATGCCGTGGATGTTCTACGGCGGGCCGGACGCCACGTTGGCCGACAAGATCGACGGTATGCAACGCTTCCGCAAGGACCTCGCGCTCGACGGCTAGGTGACGTCGCGACAGATTGGGAGCGGATATGAGACACCGAACCTATGTTTTGGTAGCCGCAGCGATGGCCGTTGGCTTTGTTGCGGCAGGGTGCGGCGGTTCGCACAACTCGAGTACCGGTAGCGCGACGGCCACCAGCGCTTCGACGACGACCACGTCGCAGGCTACGGCGACGGCCACCACAAGCGGCGACACAGACCTGCCAGCACTGATACCCACGCCGGCTAACACTGCCCGGACCGACGGTCCCGATTCCGTTCACGACGGCGGAATCCATTTGCACTTCCTGGTCAACGGATCTCCGATGGATGTGATGGGCGCGTACAAGACCGCGATCCTGGGCAAGGGCTGGTCGCTGATCGTCGACAGCTCAAGTGGCGGCGCTGGAGGCGGCACCGCGACCTACACCGCGAGCAACGGCAACGCCTACGGCGTCTTCACCGGAGGAGGCTACGGCGACACGACCGACGTCGAAGCCTGCGCATGGCCATCACAGCCCGCGCACCCCGACTGCGGTCACGGCAATCGATGAGGTGACCACGGCCGAGACACCCTCGATTGCCGTCGGGGTGCTCGGGGGCCGCAACCCCTACGGCTACGGGTTCAGTCATCCGACGCCTCCGCCCGCGTCACTGTCCGCCGGCCCCTGTTAATTGTCCCGTGGTCAGCGCTTTTGGCTCCGATGAGATCACTACGGGCTCGAACAAAACTTTTCCCAGCTTTCGCTAATTCTTCATATTTGCGCGGCTTTGAACCCGCACACTGACGGCACCGTCAAACGCCAAGAAGATAGGAAGCGCATCAATGGTCTCACCTCGCTGGCTGGCCAGACTGATCATCCCCATAATGGCCGGCGCTGCCCTGGTTCCCGGCGCTGCGATTGCGACTGCCGATCCCGCTGATGACGCATACCTCGCTCAACTGCGCGCCCTCGGCTTCACTTGGCCGCCTGACCACGACGACGCCCTCACCGGGGTGGGGCGCCTCATCTGCGACGATCTCGGGTGGGGTTGGACGTATGAGCAGATTGCCGGGCAAATCCACTCCGTCTTGGACCCGAGAAACGTTACGTACGGAGATATCGCATCCATGGTGAGCGTCGCACATTCGACCTACTGCCCCAACCAGAGGTGCTGGGCCGCTCACTGCTGAGCGGTCCCCTTAAGCCGCTGGTGGACCGGTCGACCATCCCAGGGCCGCTGGGTTAAGCCACATCTGCGGGGTAGCGCCGACCAGCTCGGTCAACCCGTACGCCAACCGGCTCGCCGGCGTCGCCAACGCCGCGAGCACGAACGGCGCCCGCCCGCACCGCGTTGAACACTTACGGGCATCTGTGGCCCGATGCCGATGAGTCCACCCGTTCGGTGATCGGCGCCGTAATTGCCGAACGGATGGACTCACTCGGATCTGCTGCCTACCGAGACGGGGTCAGCGCGTTAGCCGACCTATACGTCGTAGTAGAGCGCGAACTCGTACGGGTGCGGCCGGATCTGGACCGGCAGGATCTCGTTTTCGCGCTTGAAGCTGATCCACGTCTCGATCAGGTCGGGCGTGAAAACGCCTCCCTCGGTGAGGTATTCGTGGTCTTGCTCCAAACGGTCGATCACCGCGGACAGCTGGGTCGGCGCCTGCGGGATATTCGCGGCCTCCTCGGGCGGCAGCTCGTAGAGGTCCTTGTCGACCGGCGCCTGCGGCTCGATCTTGTTCTTGATGCCGTCCAGGCCGGCCATCAGCATCGCTGCGAACGCCAGGTACGGGTTGCCCGACGAGTCGGGGCAGCGGAACTCCAGCCGCTTGGCTTTCGGGTTGCTGCCGGTGATCGGGATACGCACGCAGGCCGAGCGGTTGCGCTGGCTGTACACCAGGTTGATCGGGGCCTCGAACCCGGGAACCAGGCGCTTGTAGGAGTTCACCGTCGGGTTGGTGAAGGCCAGCAGCGACGGCGCGTGGTGCAGCAGGCCGCCGATGTAGTGGCGGGCGATGTCCGACAGACCGGCGTAGCCCGTCTCGTCGTACATCAGCGGGTTGCCGTCCTTCCACAGCGACTGGTGGGTGTGCATCCCGGAGCCGTTGTCACCGAACAGCGGCTTGGGCATGAAGGTGACGGTCTTGCCGTTCTGCCACGCGGTGTTCTTGACGATGTACTTGTAGAGCATCATGTCGTCGGCCGCGTGCAGCAGCGTGTTGAACTTGTAGTTGATCTCGGCCTGGCCGCCGGTGCCCACCTCGTGGTGGCCCTTTTCCAGGCTGAAGCCGGCCTTGATCAGGTTGGACAGCATCTTGTTGCGCAGGTCGACGTAGTGGTCGGTGGGGGCGACCGGAAAGTACCCACCCTTGGGACGGACCTTGTAGCCGCGGTTGGGGCTGCCGTCCAGTTCGTTTGGCGAGCCGGTGTTCCACCACCCCGAGATCGCGTCGATCTCGTAGAACGAGCCGTTGATGCGCGAGTCGAAGCTGATCGAGTCGAAGATGTAGAACTCGGCCTCGGCACCGAAGTATGCGGTGTCGGCCACGCCGGTGCTGACCAAGTAGTTCTCGGCTTTGCGGGCGATATTGCGCGGGTCGCGCGAGTACGGCTCGAGGGTGAACGGGTCGTGCACGAAAAAGTTGAGGTTCAGCGTCTTGGCTTCATTGAACAGGTCGATTTGTGCGGTATCCGGATCGGGGAGGAGCAGCATATCGGACTCGTGGATCGACTGGAATCCGCGAATCGACGAGCCGTCGAAGGCCAAGCCGTCCTCGAACACGCTCTTGTCGAAAAACGAAACGGGAATCGTGAAGTGCTGCATGATGCCCGGCAAGTCACAGAACCGGACGTCGACAAACTCGACGTTCTCGTCCTTAACGAGTTTGAAGACGTCGTCGGGCGTCGTTTCCGTCACAGAAAGCTCCTTTACTTGGTGAGATCCGCGGCCTGACGCTATGGAGCAGATGTTGCTCGCGAGTCAACGCGGTGTTGTGCGCAGGTTACGTGACCATGCCGCCCGCAGTAGAGGCCGGGTCGCCCGGCCGGGTTCTATTGTGGGGCCATGGACCGCAAGATCGTATCTGGTCCGGTGTCCAGGCGCACCGGTGTTACCCGTCCCGCTGCCCAGCCGGCGGCGGAGCCGGGCCCGGGGCCCGGCGCGCGATGATGCCCGCAGCACGACCCGCGTACCCGGGCGAAAGGCTTGGGTTGCCGGAGAGCGGGCCGGGGTCACTGGCGCCGATGGGACGCCGACTGGGCGCGCTGATGATCGACTGGCTGATCGCCTACGGGCTGGCCGCACTGGCCCTGCGGTTCGGCATGTTCTCCGAGCAGATGTTGGCGACCGCGGTGCTGGTCATCTGGTTTGTGCTCGGCCTGGTGTCGGTGCGGCTGTTCAGTTTCACACCCGGGCAGCTGGCGCTGGGTTTGCAGGTGGTGGCCGTGGACGGACGTGTGCCGGTCGGGATTGGCCGGGCGGCGCTGCGGGGGCTGCTTGTCGGGACGGTGATCCCGGCGTTGTTCACCGATTGGGACGGGCGCGGCCTGCACGATCGGCTGACCGGAACGGCGGTAGTGCGGCGCTGATGGCGACCGCCCGCCTACTTGCGGCGCACGGTGCGCTGCACGCCGCGCATCTTGCCGGCGTTGGGTAGCGGTCCTTTCGGCATGACGCCGGCGCCGGCGCGCGAACCCAGCGCGGCCAACCTCGACTCCAGCGCGTCCATTTGTTTGACGGTGATGTTGGCGGGCAGGCGGGTGAGGTGGCGCTCCAACTTGGCCAAGGGAACCTCACCTTCGCCGTTGCCGACCACGATGTCGTAGATCGGCACGTCGCCGACCAGACGCGCGGTGCGCTTTTTCTCCTGGGCCAACAGCGGTTTGATCCTGGTCGCCGATCCTTCGCCGACCAGGATGACGCCCGGCCGGCCGAGCACCCGGTGCACCGCGTCGAAGTGGCCGGTCGCGGCCACACCCGGGGTCACCCGCCACTTGCCCCGCAGGTTGTCTAATGCCCATGCCGCCGCGCCCGTTTGGCCCTCGGCTTTGGAGAACACCGTCTTCTGGGCGCGGCGGCCGAAGATGATGAACGCCGCCAGCGCGCCCAGCACCACGCCGAACGGGATCAAGGTGATCATCGTCAGCCCGCCGGCCAGCACACCCGCCGTCACCGAGGCGGCGACGATCACCACGAAGGCGCCGATCATGTACGGCAGCAGCCGCTTGTCTTCCTTGAGCTGAATGGTGAACGCCTGCCACAACTGGTGGCGGCGCTCCCGGGCCGCGGCCTTGCGGGCGGCTTGCGCCTGCGCCCGGGCGGCTTTGTTCTGGGCAGTGCTTCGCGGTCTGGCCATAATCACTCAGGATACGGACGCGCGGAGTCAGCTACGGCGCCGAGGCGTCCGCGGCATTCGAGGCGCGGGCGCGGGCGGCTTGCCCATAGAGCCGTCCCGCCCGGTACGACGACCGCACCAGCGGGCCGGCCAGCACCCCGGCGAAGCCCAGCCCTTCGGCGTACTGCCCGAACTCGACGAACTCCTCGGGTTTCACCCACCGCTCGACCGGGTGGTGGCGCGCCGACGGACGCAGATATTGGGTGATGGTGACGATCTCGCAGCCGGCATCCCGCAGGTCGGCCAGGGCGGTGCGGACCTCGTCGGGAGTTTCGCCCAAACCGAGGATGAGGTTGCTCTTGGTGACCAGGCCGAAGTCGCGCGCCGCGGTGAGCACGCCCAGGCTGCGCCGGTAGGTGAACGCGGGCCGGATCCGCTTGAAGATGCGCGGCACGGTTTCGACGTTGTGCGCCAACACTTCCGGGCGCGAATCGAAGACCTCGGCAAGCCGGGAGGGCTCGCCGTTGAAATCAGGAATCAAGAGTTCGACGCCGGTCGACGGGTTGAGCTCTTTGATGGTGCGCACCGTGGTGGCGTACAGCCAGGCCCCCCCGTCGGGCAGGTCATCGCGGGCAACCCCGGTGACCGTGGCGTAGCGCAGCCCCATGGTTCGCACACTCTCGGCGACCCGACGGGGCTCGTCGCGGTCCAGCGCAGCGGGCTTTCCGGTGTCGATCTGGCAGAAGTCGCAGCGGCGGGTGCACTGGTCACCGCCGATCAGGAAGGTGGCTTCCCGGTCCTCCCAGCATTCGAAGATGTTCGGGCAGCCGGCCGCTTCACAGACGGTGTGCAGACCCTTTTGACCGACCAGGCTCTTCAGCTCGGTGTACTCGGGCCCCATCCGGGCCCGCACCCTGATCCACGGCGGCTTGCGCTCGATCGGAGTCTGCGCGTTGCGCACCTCTAGGCGCAGCATGCGGCGGCCTTCGGGTGCGACAGTCACATCGCCGATGCTACGCGGGAGCCGGGCAAGTGCTCACGGACCGGCAGCACACCATCGAGGGCGTCGCAGACGGCGACGGCGACCGCCGCCCGGACATCGTCGACGGCCACCGTGTGCCGCAGTTCGGCGGACAACGACGTCACCCCGGCATCGCTGATGCCGCACGGCACGATGCCGGTGAACGCGTCCAGGTCGCAATCGCAGTTGAGGGCAAACCCGTGCAGGGTGGTCGCGCGCGACACCCGCACGCCAATGGCTCCGACCTTGCGCGCGGACCGGCCGGCACCGGCCGGCACCCAAACCCCGGAGCGGCCCTCGACCCGGACGGTGTCCAGGCCCAGATCCCCACACACCTTGATCAGCGATTCCTCAAGGCGCCGAACATAGTTGACGACGTCGAGCGGCTCGGCCAAGCCGATGATCGGGTAACCGACCAACTGCCCCGGACCATGCCAGGTGATCTTGCCGCCGCGGTCGGTGTCGACGACGGGAGTGCCGTCAGCCGGTCGTTCGTGCGGCTCGGTGCGCCGCCCGGCCGTGTAGACCGGGGGGTGCTCCAGCAACAGCAGGGTGTCGCCGCCACCGGCGACCCTGGCGTCGGCCAGGTCGCGCTGCAGCTGCCAGGCGGTGCGGTAGTCGACCTTCCCCAGCTGGCGCACGTCAATCGCGGTCGGGCCGGAACGGATGGAATCGATCACGTTGGTGACGGTACTCGACCCAGGACCGCGGGGCGACGCAGCGCCCGCCGGCAAACGGGTCTAGTCGTGGTCGCGCCGGGCGGTGGCGTACTCGAGCGCCTCGCCGATGGTGTTGTGGTGGAACTGGAAACCGGTGCGCTCCAGCGCGGACGGGATGGCACGCTGACCGATGAGCAGGCCCTCGTCGGCGAACTCTCCGAGTGCGGCCCGGGCCGCGAAACCGGGCAGCGTCAACAGGGTCGGACGGTTGACCGCGCGCCCGAACGCGGTGGTGAATGCGGCGTTGGTGACCGGTGCCGGCCCGGTCATGTTCACCGGGCCGGACAGTGAGGGGTTCGAGATCGCGAACAGCAGCGCCCGAACCTCATCCTCGAGGCTGATCCACGACATGTATTGACGGCCACTGCCCAGCCGGGCGCCGAGCCCTGACCAGAAAAGCGGCCGCATCCGGCCCAGCACACCGCCCCCGGGGGACAGCACCAGACCGGTGCGGGCCAACACGACTCGGGCGCCGCCGTACTGGGCCGGCAGTGTGGCCGCTTCCCAGTCTTCGCACAGCTGGGCCAGGAAACCCGTTCCCGCTCGGTTGTTTTCGTCGACCACGCGGTCTTTGGTGTCTCCGTAGTAACCCACCGCGCTGGCGTTGATCAGGGTTTCCACCCCGGCGTCGGCGACCGCGTGGGCCAGCACTTCGGTGGGAGCGATACGGCTGTCCCGCAGAATCTGCTTGAAGGCGCCCGACCATCGACGTTGGCCGACGTTGACGCCGCACAGGTTGACGACGACGTCGACACCGCTCAGCGCGTCGCTGTCAAACTGGCCACTCTCGGGATTCCAGTGCAGTTCGTCGGGGTTTGCCGGTGTCCGGCGCACGATGCGCACCACCCGGTGGTCGGCGGCACGAAGTGCGGCAGCCAAAGCGGACCCGATCAGGCCGGACGAACCCGCTATCGCGATGACGGCCTCACGACCAGCTCGAGCCACGTCCTCACAGCCCCAGATCGGCCTCGAACGCTCCCTCTTCGAGCCGGTGTTTGATCGTGGTCAGGAAACGTCCGGCATCGGCGCCGTCGATCAGCCGATGGTCATAGGTCAGCGGGAGATAGCAAACCGAGCGGACCCCAATCGATTCGTTGCCGGCCTCATCGACTACGACCCGCGGCCGCTTGACGATGGCCCCGGTGCCCAACATGGCGGCCTGCGGCGGAACCAGGATGGGGGTGTCGAACAACGCCCCCTGGCTGCCGATGTTGGTGATGGTGAACGTGCCACCGGACAACTCGTCGGGTTTCAGGTTGCCCGACCGGGCGCGTGCGGCGATGTCGGCGATCGCCCTGGCCAGCCCGGCCAGCGACAAGTCCCCGGCGTTGTGGATGACAGGGGAGAGCAGGCCCTGCTCGGTGTCGACGGCGAAGCCGAGGTGCTCGGCGTCGTAGTAGGTGATCTCCTTGGTGTCCTCGTTGTAGCTGGCGTTGATATTGGGATGAATCTTCAGGGCGTCGATCACCGCCCTGGCGATGAACGACAGGAAGGTCAGGTTCACCCCTTCGCGCTCGGCGAAAGCCGCCTTGGCCCTGGCGCGCAACCCGACGAGCTTGGTCATGTCGACCTCGTGGGTCTGGGTCAGCTGGGCCGTGGCGAGCAGGGATTCGCGCGTCTTGTTGGCGGTGATCTGACGGATCCGGCTGGCCTTTTGCGTGGTGCCGCGCAGGTGTGCCACCGCCGGCGCGGCGGCCGGAGCCTGGGCGGGTGCGGGCGCTTTCTCGGCCTCGTGTTTCTGCCGTTGCTTTTGCTCAGCTGCGGCGAGCACGTCTTGCTTGCGGATGCGACCGCCCACCCCGGTGCCGGTGATCTCGGACAGGTCGACGCTGCTTTCGGCGGCCAGTTTGCGCACCAGCGGGGTCACGTACGGGCTGCCGCTGCCGTTGCCCTCGGTCTGCGCCGCCGGCTGGGCCTGTGCCGGTTCGGGTTTCGCCTCCGCCCTGGGCTGGGGCACCGGTTCGGGCTTGGGGGCGGGCGGCGGCTCGGGAGCCGAGGGGGCGCCGGCGTCGGAACCGGCGCCGACCCGCGCCAGCTCACCGCCGACCGGCACAACGGTGTCCTCCTCGGCGGTGATGCTGACCAGGACACCGGCCACCGGTGACGGGATCTCGGTGTCCACCTTGTCGGTGGACACCTCCACCAGCGGATCGTCGACCTGAACCGAATCGCCGATCTTCTTGAGCCAGCGAGTCACGGTGCCCTCGGCCACCGACTCGCCGAGCTCGGGCATCAGCACCGGGATCGCGCTGCCGTCACCGGAACCCGGCTGGGCCGCTGCTGCGGGCTCGGGCTCGGGCTGGGGCGGCGCTGCGGATTCGGGCTCGGGCTCCGGTTGGGGTGGCGGTGCGGATTCGGGCTCGGGCTCCGGTTGGCTGGGCGCCTGGGCCGGCGCTGCGGACCCGTCGCCCTCGGAGGCGTCGCCGATGACGGCGAGCTCGCCGCCCACCTCGACGGTGTCGTCCTCCTGGGCGACGATTTTGGTCAGCACACCCGCGGCGGGCGATGGGATTTCGGTGTCGACCTTGTCCGTCGACACCTCGACGAGAGGCTCGTCGAGTTCGACCGTGTCGCCTTCCTGTTTGAGCCAGCGGGTAACCGTCCCCTCGGTGACGCTTTCACCGAGTGCCGGCATCTGGACGGAGAAGGCCATCTCTTATGACTCCTCGATTGCTCGTGGGTCGGGGCAGGTCGACATCTGGCTTACCACACCGTGGTGGAGCTGATGTGGAACCCAAGTTGATATCCGAAGCTATCCTGTCACTGCGCGTTCGCCGGCACACATCCAGGGCGGACCGCGCTCGCGCCGCCGGGCCGGCCCGAAAGCGCTGTTACCGTGTGGCCACTGCCCTTCAGGGTCAGCCAGAGCAGATCGCAGGTGGCGGAGGTCCGATGCCGGCAATACAACACGTGGCCCAGCAATTCGTCGACAGTTCGGACGGCGTGCGGATCGCGGTCTACGAAGAGGGCAACCGCGGAGGCCCGCCCGTCGTGCTGGTGCACGGTTTCCCCGACTCGCACGTGTTGTGGGACGGTGTCGTTCCGCTACTGGCCGAGCGGTTCCGGATCATCCGCTACGACAACCGCGGTGTGGGCCTGTCGTCGGCGCCCAAGCCGGTTTCTGCGTACACCATGGCGCGGTTCGCCGACGACTTCGCCGCGGTGACCGGCGAGCTGAGCCCCGGCCGGCCGGTGCATGTGCTGGCCCACGACTGGGGTTCGGTCGGTGTGTGGGAGTACTTGAAGCGGCCCGGTGCGAGTGACCGGGTTGCCTCGTTCACGTCGGTGTCCGGCCCGAGTCAGGACCAGCTGGTCGACTACATCCTGGGCGGCCTGCGACGGCCCTGGCGCCCCCGAACCTTTGCCCGCGCGCTCAGCCAGGCACTGCGGCTGAGCTACATGGTGTTCTTCTCGATACCGGTGCTGGCGCCGCTGGCATTGCGGGTGGCGCTGTCCAGCGCGGCGATCCGGCGCAACATGGTCGACAACATCCCCGTCGGCCAGATCCACCACTCCGACAACCTGGCCGGGGACGCCGCCCGTTCGGTGAAAACCTACCCCGCCAACTACTTTCGATCGTTCTCCCCGGATCGGCCCATTCCGGTGATCGATGTGCCGGTGCAGTTGATCGTCAACACCGAAGACCCCTACGTGCGGCCCTCCGGGTACGACGACACGGCGCGCTGGGTGCCGCGGCTGTGGCGCCGCGACATCAAGGCCGGTCACTTTTCACCGATGTCGCACCCGCAGGTGATGGCGGCGGCGGTGCACGATTTCGCCGACCTGGCCGACGGCAAACCGCCCAGCCGCGCGCTGCTGCGCGCGCAGATCGGGCGTCCGCGCAGGGACTTCGGCGACACTCTGGTGGCGGTCACCGGTGCCGGCAGCGGCATCGGCCGGGAAACCGCGTTCGCCTTCGCGGCGCACGGGGCCGAGGTGGTCGTCAGCGATATCGACGAGGCCGCCGTCAAGGACACCGCGGCACAGATCGCCGCCCGCGGTGGGGTCGCTCACAGCTATCTGCTCGACGTGTCCGACGCCGATGCGGTCGAGGCGTTCGCCGAGCGGGTCAGCGCCGAACACGGCGTGCCCGACATCGTGGTCAACAACGCCGGGATCGGGCAGGCGGGAGGGTTCTTGGACACTCCCGCCGAGCAGTTCGACCGTGTGCTGGACGTCAACTTCGGCGGTGTGGTGAACGGCTGCCGGTCATTCGGGCGGCGTCTGGTCGAACGCGGCACCGGCGGGCACATCGTCAACGTGTCGTCGATGGCCGCCTACGCCCCGATGCAGTCGTTGAGCGCCTACTGCAGCTCCAAGGCCGCGTCCTACATGTTCTCCGACTGCCTGCGCGCCGAACTCGACGCTGCCGGGATCGGGCTGACCACGATCTGCCCCGGTCTCATCAACACCAACATCATCAACACCACCCGAATCGACGCGCCCCCCGGCAAGGACGAGGCGGTCGCCGGCCGGCGCGGACAGCTGGGCAAGATGTTCGCGCTGCGCCGCTACGGGCCCGACAAGGTTGCCAACGCGATCTTGTCGTCGGTGAAAAAGAACAAGCCGATTCGGCCGGTCGCGCCGGAAGCCTACGCCCTCTACGGCGTCTCCCGGCTGCTTCCGCAGGCACTGCGCAGTACCGCGCGAATGCGGGTGATCTGACGCCGGTCAGATCCCCGATTGCGGCGCGCCTTGACGTCCCATCAGAAATGAGCCGGCGACCGCGATGAGTCCGACGACTGCCAGCGGAATGGTCCACATGCGCCGGCTGCCCACCGACGAATTGCATTGCGCCACGTAGTCGGTGTGCGGAACGATCTGGTTGAGGATCGGGACGTTGGCCACACTGTTGTTGTTTGCGTTTCTGGCCGCGGACAGATCCGTCGCGAAGGCGTTTCCGCATCCGATGGAATGGCCGTTGCCGTCCGAAATGGACACTGGCGCCAACAGCCCGATCACACTGGCCAGTAAAAGCACGGCGCCCACTCCAATAATCAACCGTCGCACCGTCACGATTTCGCCTTTCGTCGACAAGGGGGGCCAAGGGGTTCGACCGCTAGCAGATTAGCCTCGCTGCGCGCCCGGTAAACCCGAATTCGACCCGGGTATAACGCGTGGTTCCCGGGTATCCGCGGCAATAGTCGAGATAGGAAGGGACCTCATGGTGATCACTGCGACGCGGGAGGTGGCCGCGCCTTGCGAGCGGGTCTGGGAGGTGCTGGCCCACGGCTGGACCTATACCCAGTGGGTGGTGGGCAACAGCCGTACGCGTGCCGTCGACTCGAACTGGCCGGAGCCGGGCGCCTCCATCAGGCACTCGGTCGGCGTGTGGCCGTTGGTGATCAACGACGCGACGGTGGTGGAACGCTGCGATCCACTGCACGAGCTGGTGCTGCGCGCCTGTCTGGGGCGGCTGGGCGCCGCGCGGATCACGATGCGACTGCATGCCACCCCGCACGGGTGTGAGGTGGAAATGATCGAAGTGCCCGTCGAGGGAGTGGTCGGGCTCCCCCCAGATCGCCTCGCCCTGGCCGCGGTCTACACGCGCAACCGCGAATGCCTGTTGCGGCTGGTGGCTCTGGCGGAGCACTTGGAGCCGAGCCAGGTGAAGTGACGTGCGGGACAGCGCCGACGCCGTGGTCATCGGAGCGGGACATCACGGTCTGGTCGCCGCGTCGATGCTGGCCGACGCGGGGTGGGACGTGCTGGTGCTCGAGGCCCAGCCGGAACCGGGCGGCGCGGTCCGCAGCGCCGAGCTGACACCGGGCTACATCACCGACTTGTTCAGCTCCTACTACCCGATGACGGTGGCCTCACCGGCGATGGCGGCGCTGCACCTGGAGGACCATGGGCTGCGGTGGTCACACGCCCCGGCGGTGGTCGGCCATCCGCGCAGTGGGACCGACGACGACCCGCCCATCCTCTACCGCGACCCGGCCCGCACCGCGACGGAGTTTGCCCGCCGGGAGCGCTCCGACGGCGAAAACTGGTGGCGTGTCGTGGAGTTGTGGCACAAAATCAAGTTGCCGCTGCTGGACGCCATGTTGGCGCCCTTTCCGCCGGTACGCCCGATGATCCGGCTGCTGCACAACCTCGGCACGTCGGATGCGCTGCGGCTGGCGCGCCTGCTGGTGCAGCCCGCCAACACCATGGCGCAGCAGTTATTCGACGGTGAGGCGCCGCGGGTGCTGCTGTTGGGTAACGCAATGCACGCCGACGTCCCACCGGATGCGCCGATCAGCGGCGCGATGGGCTTTCTGATGACGATGCTCGGCCAAGACTGCGGCTGGCCGGTGCCCGTCGGCGGTTCCGGCCAACTGACGGCTGCGCTGGTAAACCGTGCCCGCAGCGCCGGCGCGCAGATCGAATGCGACCAGAACGTGTCCCGCATCCAGGTCCGGGGTGGCCGGGCGGTCGGTGTGACGACGACCGGCGGGCGGACGGTTCGGGCGCGCCGGGCGATCGTGGCCGACGTGACGGCGCCGCGCCTGTTCTGCGACATGCTGCCCGCGGAGGCGGTGCCGGCCAAGCTGCTGCGCGAGCTCGAGCACTACATCTGGGATCCGCCGGTGGTCAAGGTCAACTACGCGCTCAACCGGCCCATTCCCTGGCGGTCGACAAGCTTGCAGAGCGCGGGCACCGTCCATCTGGGAGCCGACGGCGACGGACTGGTGCGCTGGATGGCCGACCTGAACACCCGGGTGGTGCCCGAGCATCCGTTCATGTTGCTGGGGCAGACCACCACAGCGGATCCGAGCAGATCGCCGGACGGTACCGAAAGTGTCTGGGCTTATACACATTTGCCGCGGAACGTGGCCGACGACGCGTCAGCCGAGCGGCTTGCCGATTCGATGGACCGGGTCATCGAAGAACACGCACCGGGTTTTGGTTCGGCCGTGATCGACCGGTTCGTGCAACGCCCGTCGGACCTGGAGGCCAGTGACGCCAATTTGCACCTGGGTGCGCTCAACGGGGGAACCGCACAGTTGCCGCAGATGCTGATCTTTCGTCCGGCACCCGGGCTGGGCCGCGCCGAAACCCCGGTCGAGGCGCTGTATCTGGGCAGTGCGTCGGCCACCCCGGGAGGCTCCGTGCACGGTGCCTGCGGGCGTAACGCGGCCAACGCCGCGCTGGCTGCCGACGGGCTGAGGGGCTGGCCGCGCCGCAGGCTCACGCGAGCGGTGATTTCGCTGCTGACCAGGTAGCTGCCGGGCTGCTCAGGCTCAGCGTTCGCTAACCGTTGTCGCAGATGTCTTCGAGCACCGCGAACATGGTGCGGGTCGGCACACCGGTGGCGCCCTTGGGTGTGTACCCCCAGGCGCCGCCGGTGTTGTAGGCCGGGCCGGCCACGTCGATGTGGGCCCACGCCACGCCGTCGGCGACGAATTCGCGCAGGAAAACCCCGGCTACCAGCATCCCGGCGAAGCGCTGACCACTGACGTTGGCCAGGTCGGCCACCGTGGACTTCAAGTCATCCTTGAGCTCGTCGGGCAGCGGCATCGGCCAGCCGTTTTCGCCCACCCGTTGCGAGATCGCGGCCACCCGGTCGCGGAACTCGTCGCTGCCCATCACCCCGGGTATCCGGGCGCCCAGCGCCACCGTCTGCGCACCGGTCAGCGTGGACGTCTCGATCAGGTAGTCGGGGTGGTCTTCGCATGCCCGCACGATGGCGTCAGCCAGGATAAGCCGGCCCTCCGCGTCCGTGTTGAGCACCTCGACCGTGGTTCCGCCGTACTGCGTCAGCACGTCGCCCGGGCGCTGCGCCGTCGCCGACGGCATGTTCTCGGCCATGGGCACCGTGGCGATCACGTCGATCGGCAGCTGCAGCTGCGCGGCCAGTGTGACGGTCGCGATGACTGCGGCCGCGCCACCCATGTCCGAGGTCATGTGGTGCATGGACGCCGCCGGCTTGATCGAGATGCCGCCGGTGTCGAAGGTGATGCCCTTACCGACCAGCGCCACCCGCTTTGCCTGTTTCGGTTTCTTGGCCAGCCGCGAACCCCGATGGGTCAGCCGTACCAGCCGCGGCGGGCGCGACGAGCCCTGGCCGACACCGATCACTCCGCCGTAGCCGGCCTTCTGCAGCGCCTTGTCGTCGAGCACCTCCACCTCGAGGCCGGCGGATTCGCCCAACGCCTGTGCCCGCTTGGCGAACTCGGCCGGAAACAGGTGGCTCGGCGGAGTGTTGACCAGGTCGCGGGCGGTGGCGACCGCGGTCGCGACGGCCGCGCCGTGTGCGGCCTGTTTCCTGGCGTCTTTCGAGGTGGCGAGCACGGTGATCTTGCGCAGCCCGTTGTCTTTGGGCGCGGTCTTGTCGCTGCGGAACTCGGTGAACCGGTAGCTGCCCAGGATCAGTCCCTCGACGGCGGCCGAGCAGACGTCGGTACCCGGCAACTCGGCCAGCGTGGTGATCACCGCCCCGGCACCACCAAGCGACCGTGCCGCCACACCGGCGGCGCGACGGATCGTGTCGGCCGGCCACTCGGATCGCGGTTTGCCCAGGCCGATCGTCAGCACGCTGGCCACCGGCAGCGACGGCACCACCAGCCGGTGTACCTGGTCATCGGCGCCGGTGGCGTCCAGCGCCCGCAAGCCGGACTCGATTTCGGCGACCGCTTCGGCAGGCAGGAACGGCTCGGCCGAGGCGACGGCCACGCCGGGCTTGTCATCGTCGCCCGTCGAGACGACCGGCACGATCAGCACGGTGGACGCCGCGGCGCGGCGCGGCAGCGCGGAGGCGACACTAATGGTGGGGGGCGCGTAACCGGGTTCTGTGCTCACGGGCATCACCCTAATGGCCCCTCGTCACGGCTCATTAGGGTGAAGTGTCGTGAGCACTGATCTTCTGCACGGACCACTGGAAGACCGCCACCGTGACTTGGGGGCCAGTTTCGCCGAGTTCAGCGGGTGGCTGATGCCGGTGTCGTATGCCGGCACCGTCAGCGAGCACAACGCGACACGCAACGCGGTCGGCCTGTTCGACGTCAGCCACCTCGGCAAGGCGTTGGTTCGCGGGCCGGGCGCTGCGCAGTTCGTCAACGCCGCGCTCACCAACGACCTGGGCCGTATCGGGCCGGGCAAGGCGCAATACACGTTGTGCTGCACCGAATCCGGCGGCGTCATCGACGACTTGATCGCCTACTACGTCGACGACGACGAGATATTTCTGGTGCCCAACGCCGCCAACACCGCCGCAGTGGTCGAGGCGCTGCAGGCGGCCGCCCCGACCGGCGTGACGATCACCGACCAGCATCGCTCCTACGCGGTGCTGGCCGTGCAGGGGCCACGGTCAGCGGACGTGCTGGCCGACCTGGACCTGCCAGCCGACATGGACTACATGGGCTACGCCGATGCCTTCTACTCGGGCGTTCCGGTGCGGGTGTGTCGCACCGGATACACCGGCGAGCATGGTTACGAACTGCTGCCGCCGTGGGAGTCTGCGGGCGTGGTCTTCGACGGGCTGGCCGCGGCGGTCGGTGCCGCCGGGGGCGAGCCCGCCGGCCTGGGCGCCCGCGACACACTGCGCACCGAGATGGGCTATCCGCTGCACGGGCACGAACTTTCGCTCGACATCTCGCCGCTGCAGGCCCGATGCGGCTGGGCGATCGGCTGGAACAAGGACGCGTTTTTCGGCCGCGACGCGCTGCTGGCCGAGAAAGCGGCGGGACCGCGACGGCTGTTGCGCGGGCTGCGGATGGTCGGCAGGGGCGTGCTGCGTCCCGGGCTGACGGTGCTCGCCGAGGACATCCCGGTCGGGGTTACCACCTCGGGAACATTCTCTCCGACGCTGCAGATCGGCATCGCGCTGGCACTCATCGACACCGACGCCGGAGTCGACGACGGCCAACACGTGACCGTCGACGTCCGCGGCCGTGCTGTCGAGTGCGAAGTCGTGCGTCCGCCTTTCGTTGCCGTGAAAACCCGCTAACCGGCACTGGTTCAGGCGGCAAAAGCCCGGTCGCAGGCCGGGATACAATCAGCCCCATGACCACCGGCTCACTGGAGTTCACGGTTTGTCGCGCGGCAAACCCCGCGACCGACGCCGAACGTGAAGCAATCCTGGCTGAGCCGGGTTTCGGCAAGTACTTCACCGACCATATGGTGTCGATCGACTACGACGACGGCGTGGGTTGGCACGATGCGCGCGTCATCCCGTACGGCCCGATAGAGCTGGATCCGTCGGCGATCGTGCTGCACTACGCGCAGGAGATTTTCGAAGGGCTCAAGGCTTATCGCTGGGCGGACGGCTCCATCGTGTCGTTTCGCGCCGAGTCCAATGCGGCAAGATTGCGATCGTCGGCGCGGCGGCTCGCCATCCCCGAACTGTCCGACGAGCTGTTCATGGGATCGCTGTGTCAGCTCATCGCTGTCGACAACGCCTGGGTGCCCCGGGCCGGCGGCGAGGAGGCGCTGTATCTGCGGCCGTTCATCTTCGCCACCGAGCCGGGACTGGGGGTGCGGCCGGCCAGGCAGTACCGCTACCTGCTGATCGCCTCGCCGGCGGGTGCATATTTCAAGCACGGCATCAGCCCGGTCAGCGTCTGGGTGTCGACGGAGTATGTGCGAGCCAGCCCGGGCGGCACCGGCGCGGCCAAGTTCGGCGGCAACTACGCCGCCTCCCTGCTGGCTCAGGCCGAAGCCGCCAAAAACGGTTGCGACCAAGTGGTATGGCTCGATGCCGTCGAACGGCGCTTTATCGAAGAGATGGGCGGGATGAACATCTTCTTCGTGTTCGGCAGCGGCGGGTCAGCGCGGCTGGTCACCCCGGAACTGTCCGGCTCGCTGTTGCCCGGCATCACGCGAGACTCTTTGCTGCAGTTGGCTATTGATGCCGGCTTCAGCGTCGAGGAACGCAAGATCGACATCGACGAGTGGCAGAAGAAAGCCACCGCCGGCGAGATCACCGAGGTGTTCGCGTGCGGCACCGCCGCTGTCATCACCCCCGTCTCGCAAGTGAAGTACGGCAATACCGAGTTCAGCGTCGGCGACGGCCAACCGGGCGAAGTGACGATGGCGCTGCGCGACACGCTGACCGGGATCCAACGGGGCACCTTCGCCGACACCCACGGCTGGATGGCGCGGCTGGGGTAGCGCCCGCTATGAAGCCGGGCGCGGCTAGAACCGCACCAGTCCCGCAAGCGCAACGGCGCTTACCGTCGTGGTCAGTTCGATGGCGGCGCCCAGCACGTCACCGGTGATGCCCCCGAATCGGCGCACGCAATGCCCGACCAGGGCCGCGCCGCAGCACAGCGCCAGCAGCACGGCAACCGGTCCCTGCCACGGACGCGGGCCCGCCACCAGCGAAAC
This sequence comes from uncultured Actinomycetota bacterium, assembly GCA_963848535.1. Taxonomy (GTDB): domain Bacteria; phylum Actinomycetota; class Actinomycetes; order Mycobacteriales; family Mycobacteriaceae; genus Mycobacterium. The sequence continues at coordinate 67,443 of CAWKEM010000016.1, read as the reverse complement.
GACCAGCAGCACCACGATCCAGGCCGCCACCACCGCTGCGGGCTGACTACCGGCGACCCGGGCACCCAGGGCGCTGCCGTCGGCCGCCGGCACCGGCCGGCGACAGGCCAGCACCGCGGTGACCCGGCCGGCAAACACCGCCACAGCGATGCCGGCGATCGCGGAGTTGCCGCCGAGCGCCGAGAAGGCCAGCGCCTGCAGCATGATCACCACGACGACAGCCGCCACCCCGAACGGTCCGGTCGACCCGTCCCGCATCACCGCCAGTGCGCGCCGCGCAGGCCCATAGCAGCCCAGCCCGTCAGCGGTATCCGCCACGCCATCGATGTGCAGGCCGCGGGTCGCTAGCAGCAGCGCGGTCACCGCGAGCAGCCCGGGCAGCGGGCTGGACCGGCCGAAGGCCAATGCCCCGCCCCAGGTGACGGCCGCGGCCAGCACGCCCAGGACGACGCCGACCACGGGCAGCGCAGTCATGGCGCCGCGACCCATCGGGGCGTTCCCGCCGCTCCGGACGGGCAGAACGGTTCCGAACGTGAAAGCCGTTGCCAGCGAACGCATCACGGCGATCAAGGGATCTGGTCGACGCCGCCGGGCCGGGTGGCGGCGCTACTCACGCCCGCCTCGCCGAACGTCGCCATCGACGACAGCGCGGCCACCGCGGCACGCAGCACCGGCAGCGCCACCGCAGCGCCGGTACCCTCGCCCAGCCGCATCCGCAGGTCCAGAACCGGGTCCAACTCGAGCGCCGCCAGGGCCAGCGCGTGACCCGGTTCGGTGGACCGGTGACCGGCCTGCCACCACTGCCGGGCGCCGGGCGCCAGACGCTCTGCGACCAACGCGGCCGCCGTCACCGCCATGCCGTCGAGCAGCAGCGGGGTACGCCGCACCGCGGCCTGTGCGCAAAAGCCCGCCATCGCGGCCAGGTCCGCGCCGCCGCAACAGCGCAGCAACCCGAACGGGTCGGGCAACACCCGCCGGGTCCGAAACAGGGCATCGCGCACCGCGGCCGTCTTGCGCGCCCACCCCGCGTCATCGATCCCGGTTCCGAAGCCCACCACCGCGACCGGTTCGGCGTTCGTCAGTGCCGCCACCAATACCGCCGCCGCCGTGGTGTTTCCGATCCCCATGTCGCCCGCGATCAGCAGATCGGCGCCGGAGTCGACCTCCTCGTCGGCAATGGCCTGGCCGGCGGTGATCGCGGCGATGGTCTCGTCGTCGGTCAACGCGTCTTCGATCGTGATGTCACCGCTGCCGCGCCGCACCTTGTGGGCGCCGATCTGTTCCGTCAGCGCGTCGGCGTCGACCGCCAGGTCCGCCACCCGCACCGTCGCGCCGGCAAGGCCGGCCAGGACATTGATCGCCGCTCCGCCGGCGTCGATGTTGGCGACCATCTGAGCGGTCACTTCCGCTGGGTAAGCCGACACCCCGGACCGCGCGACACCGTGGTCACCGGCGAACACCACCACCCGGGCGCGCTCGAATTGCCTTGGCGGGCAATGGCCCTGGCACGACGCGATCCACACCGACAGGTCCTCGAGGCGGCCCAGGGCGCCCCGCGGCTTGGTCAGCGTTTCCTGACGGGCGCGGGCGGCTGCGGCGGCGGCCGCATCGGGCGGCGAGACTGGTGCGAATCTCATTGGATTCCCGACGGTTTGATCGGTACCGCGTGCCCGGCCACCACCAGCACCACCCGATCGCACAACGCGGCGACGCGCTGGTTGAGGCTGCCCAGTTCGTCGGCGAACCGGCGCCCGGACGCGGTAGCCGGCACTACGGTCAACCCGACTTCCGGGCTGACCAGCACCAGCGTGGAACCAAATGTGCGGACCGCGGCCAGCAGGTCGTCGATCGCACCTGCCACCGACCCGTTGTCCCAGGCATTGTTGCGGTCCAGCGTGCAGGTCAGCCACCCGCCGAGATCGTCGATCAGCGTCGGGGCGTCCGGCGACTGCCGCAATTGGGTTGTGATGTCGTCGGTTTCGACCGTCGACCAATGCGCGGGGCGACGGCCCCGATGCTCGGCGACCCGATGGGCCCAGGCCGCATCGGCCTCGACGGCCGGCCCGCAGGCCAGGTAACGGACCGGCCGGCCGGCCGGCAACGCCGCGGCGATGGCTTCCTCCGCCCACCGGGATTTGCCCGACCTGATCCCGCCGAGCACCAGGGTCTGCACCGGGGTCAGACGGCTTTCGGGCGAGGTTCAGCCGACACTGTCGCCGCGCTGGACTTGGGTCCGGGGTGTCCGCATCCGGCGCATCTGGGAAGCCCGGCCCGCGGCGTAAAGGCTGAGCTTCCAACGGCTTTCGGTGTTGTCCGGGAACTTCGCGTCGACCAGCTTGCTCACTTTGCGGCCCAGCATGAGCGCGTCGACGCTCATCAAGGCCACCAGCACCAGCATCGCCGGAGACACCCAGAGCTGCAGCTGCGGGACGGCGAACGTCACGAACAGCAGCGCCAGCGTTGCCGGCATGAACAGGCCGAGCAAGTTGCGCCGGGCATCCACCACATCGCGCACGTAGCGCCGTATCGGCCCCTGATCGCGCGGCAACAGGTAGGCCTCTTCGCCGGCCATCATGCGCTCCCGGCGATCCGTCATCCGGGCGCGACTGGCCGTTTTCTCGGCTCGGCGCTCCTCGCGGCTGAGTTTGGGGCGGGCCAGCGACTTGCGCCGCGCCCGCGCCTCGGATGCGGTCATGGGCGCCGGGGCGACCGGCCCCTTCCTCGCGCTGCGCCTGGCGTCGTTGCGCTTGCGCGTGGGCCGGCCCTTGGGGCCCGTCCTGCGCGAGCCCTGGGCCGCTGCATCCGGGGAACCGGTGGCATCAGGGCCGGCCAGTGCCGGCGCGCCCTCTTCGAGGTCCTCTTCACGGCCTTTCTTGCGGCCCATCAGCTTCACAGTGGCCAGGTTACTGCGCGGGCGGCCGGCCCCGGAATTGGCCTGGAATGCCTGGCTATTACCCATCCCGCCGTGCCACTTGGACCTACGCTTACCACTGATGAACGGCTACTTGTGATGGACGACCGCCCGATGGCCTCACATGATGCTGTCGCTGGCCTCGCACCGGGCCGTCTCCAGTTGCCCGCCATGCTGGTTCTGGTGGCCCCGGATTGCTTCGGCGGCAGCCTCTCAGCGGTGCAGGCCGCCGCCGCCATCGCCACCGGATGGACCCGGTCACGTCCCGGCGATCGGTTCATCGTTGCCCCGCAGTCCGACGGCGGCCCGGGTTTCGTCGAGGTGCTGGCCGGCCGGCTGGGGGAGACGCGAAGGTTGCAGGTGTCGGGGCCGCTGGACGCCGTGGTGGACGCCGGGTGGGTGTTCGACCCAGGCTCGGCGACCGCGTACCTGGAGTGTGCCCAGGCGTGCGGTCTGACTTTGCTCGACGGCCCGCCCACCCCGAAGACCGCGATGGCGGCCCACAGCCGGGGGGTCGGGCAGCTGATCGCCGAGGCGCTGCGGGCCGGTGCCAGGCGGGTCGTGGTCGGGCTGGGAGGCAGCGCGTGCACCGACGGCGGGCAAGGGATGATTGCCGAGCTCGGCGGCCTGGACGCGGCCCGCCGGCGACTGGCCGACATCGAGCTGATCGCCGCCTCTGACACCGAATACCCGCTGGTGGGACCGTGGGGCGCGGCACGGGTGTTCGGGCCGCAGAAGGGCGCGGACACGGCCACCGTCGCGGCACTCGAAGTCCGCCTCGAGGCCTGGGCGCTCGAACTGGAAGAGCTGGCCGGGCGGGACGTCAGCGCGGAGCCGGGGGCGGCCGCGGCCGGCGGCATCGGCGCGGGACTGCTTGCGCTCGGCGGCCGGTGCGAGTCCGGCGCCGAAATCATCGCCGTGCACACCCATCTGGCCGACGACCTGGACACTGCGGAGCTCATCGTCACCGGTGAAGGCCGGTTAGACGAGCAGTCCCTGCACGGCAAGGTGGTCGGCTGTCTCGCGGACGCGGCCCGTCCGCGGGGCATTCCGGTGATCGTGCTGGCCGGCCAGGTCGACCTGGACAATTCGGCGGTGCGCTCATCGGGCATCATGGCCGCCCTGTCCGTTGCCGATCACGCCGGTTCGGTGCGGCTGGCGCAGGCCGATGCCGCCAATCAGCTCATGGGTCTGGCATCTGTGGCAGCGGCGCGACTCGGGAATAGCGGCCCCGCGAGGTACCGTTGATGCAGTGGGCTTGTTCCCAGCGGATCGGGCCCCGCTGCTGGGTCAAGCCAGGGGATCGATCTTAAACACGGACCCACCCAACGATGAGGCATGTAGGAGAAGCAATGACGGTGCAGAACGAGTCGAGCGCCAAGACCACCCACGGCGTGATCCTGACCGAGGCCGCCGCCACCAAGGCGAAGTCCCTGCTGGAGCAGGAGGGGCGTGACGACCTGGCGCTGCGTATCGCGGTCCAGCCGGGTGGCTGTGCAGGGCTGCGCTACAACCTCTTCTTCGACGACCGGACGCTGGATGGCGACCTGACCGCGGAGTTCGGGGGCGTGACTTTGACGGTGGACCGGATGAGCGCGCCCTACGTCGAGGGCGCGTCCATTGACTTCGTGGACACCATCGAGAAGCAGGGCTTCACCATCGACAACCCCAACGCGACCGGTTCCTGCGCCTGCGGGGACTCGTTCAACTGACCGGATAGCCGGGCGATCGGGTCGAGCCCGGACCGCGCGAAAGCCGTGGACTAGTACGAGCCCCCGGTGCGCAGGACGTACGAGCACACCATGATCTGGCCGCGCTGGTAAAGCAGCTGGGCGATGCCTTGCATCGGACCGCGCGTCGGGCCTCCCGTCGCCGGTGATACGCGCATGGAGAACAGCGCCTGGGCCTGGTACTGCGACAAGTACACGATCTTGTCGATCGAGGTCACCTCGACCTGGGAGAACTGCTTGCGGAACGCGTCGCTGCTAATCCTGGCCAGGGCTTGGTCGGAGCGTTTGTCGTGCACGCCGTCGTACATGCCGCACAACGCATTGCGGACGATCTCGTCGACGTCGCGGTGCTCAAGTGCGTTCAGATACCCCTGAATCGCCGTTTTGGTCGCTCCCTCGGAGAACGTGGCGCCGGTATTGGCCCCGTTGGTGCGAACCCCGTACACGATCGCCACCGTCATCGCGGCCACCAGTGCGACGGCCACCAGAAGGCCGATGATCAGCCGCCGCTTGGACCGTCGCCGCGGGTAGGACGCCGGCGGCGGCAGTTGCCCGGCATAATTAGGTGGCGGTGGTCCTGCCTCGGTGCCCGGTGCGGCGGCGAAGGCCGGGTCGCCGGCACTGGTTTGACGGGGGAACTCGAGCGGCCGGGATTCTGCGGGAGGCGTGGGTCCGTCGTCGCCGACAGCGGGGTTCGGCGGGTGCGGACCGGCCATCTGGTTCTCCTACGCTGGTAGACGGGGACATGAGCGGTTTACCGCCCGGGTGTTGGGATTCCGGCGAGTTGGGTGAGTTCCCTTGGCAGGCTAGCGTACGACTTTCCGTCGACCGTGGACGCGGCGACGGTCGAGATGCGTGAGTAAGCTAGTAAACCTTACTAACGAAGGGTGGATATTCGTGACGATCGCGGTGACAGGCTCGATTGCGACCGACAATCTGATGCGGTTCCCGGGCCGATTCTCCGAGCAGCTGCTACCTGAACATCTGCAGAAAGTCTCGCTCAGCTTCCTGGTCGACGACTTGGTGATTCATCGCGGCGGTGTGGCGGGAAACATCGCGTTCGCCATCAGTGTGCTCGGCGGGGACGTCGCGCTGGTCGGTGCGGCCGGCGACGACTTCGCCGACTATCGCGAATGGCTGCAGGCCCACGGTGTCAACTGCGACCACGTCCTGATCTCCGACACCGCCCACACGGCACGGTTCACCTGCACCACCGACGTCGACATGGCCCAGATCGCATCGTTCTACCCGGGCGCCATGTCGGAGGCCCGCAACATCAAGCTCGCCGACGTGGTGTCGGCCGTCGGCACACCGGAGCTGGTGATCATCGGGGCCAACGACCCCGACGCGATGTTCCTGCACACCGAGGAGTGCCGCAAGCTCGGTCTGGCCTTCGCCGCCGATCCGTCCCAGCAGCTGGCCCGGCTGTCCGGAGATGAGATCCGCAAGCTCATCGACGGTGCCAAGTACTTGTTCACCAACGACTACGAATGGGACCTGATGCTGTCCAAGACGGGCTGGACAGAGGCCGACGTGATGGCGCAGGTCGACCTGAGGGTCACCACGCTGGGTCCCAAGGGTGTGGACGTGGTGCAGCCCGACGGCACCACCATTCACGTCGACGTGGTGCCCGAGATCAGCCAGACCGACCCCACCGGCGTGGGCGACGCTTTCCGGGCCGGTTTCCTCACCGGGCGCGCCGCCGGCCTGAGCATCGAGCGTTCGGCGCAGCTGGGCTCGCTGGTCGCCGTGCTGGTGCTGGAGTCGACTGGAACCCAGGAGTGGGACTGGGACCACGAGGTCGCGAGGACCCGGTTAGCGGACGCCTACGGCGAGGAAGCGGCCGCCGAGATCGTCGCGGTGCTGGCCTAGCCTCGCCAGGCTGCTTCTCACAGCTGCACCGGATAGTGCGGCTCGCCGATCTGCGGCACCACGCTGTGCTCGACGAAGATCGCGTGCCACAGCAGGAAAATCAGCACCGTCCACAGCCGGCGGCTGTGATCGCCGGCGCCGTTTCGGTGCTCGTCGAGCATCCGGCGCACGGCGGCCAAGTCGACCAGGTCGACCACCTGACTCGCCTGCGACGAGGCCACCAACGCATAGGCCCACTCCAGCAGCTCGCCGGCGCGCAGCCAATGCCGGATCGGTACCGGGAACCCGAGCTTGGGCCGGTGCAGCACGTGCGGCGGAACGATGGGCTCCAAAGCGCGCCGTAACGCGTACTTGGTGGTGGTGCGGGTGATCTTGGCCGCTACCGGCAACCGGGAGGCGACGGCGAACACCTCGCGATCCAGAAACGGCACCCGAAGCTCCAGCGAGTTGGCCATCGTCATCTTGTCGGCCTTGACCAAGATGTCGCCGCGCAACCAGGTGAACAAGTCGATGTACTGCATGCGGGCCACCGGGTCCCAGCCGGTCGATTCGGCGTACACCGAGGCCGTCACATCGGTGTGGGTCCACTCGTCGCGGAACCCGGGCAGCACGTCGCGCAACTGCGCGTCGGAGAAACTGCGGGCATTGCCGTAGTAGCGCTCCTCGAGCGTCAGCGATCCGCGGTGCAGCAGGCTCTTGCCGCGCATGCCCTCCGGCAGCGGCTTGGACATCTTGCCCATCGACTTGCGCAGCGGCGGCGGCAGATAGTCGAAGGGCTTCAACGACAGCGGCTCCCGGTAGATCGTGTAGCCGCCGAACAGCTCGTCGGCGCCCTCGCCGGACAGCACCACCTTGACGTGCTTGCGGGCCTCGCGGGCGACGAAGAACAACGGCACCAGCGCGGGGTCGGCAACCGGCTCGTCGAGGTACCAGACGATCTCGGGCAGCGCGGCGACGAACTCGTCGGGGCTGACCACCTTGGCGATGTGACGGGCACCGATCGCCTCCGCCGAGGCCACCGCGATGTCGATCTCGGAGAAGCCCTCCCGCTCGAAACCGGTGGTGAACGTGATCAGTCGCGGATTGTGCCGGATGGCCAGCGCCGCGATGGCGGTGGAGTCGATTCCGCCGGACAGAAACGCGCCGACGGTGACGTCGGCGCGCATGTGCTTGGCCACCGAGTCCTCGAGCACCGCGGTGATCTCGTCGTAGCGGGCCTGCTCGGTGTCGCGGGTGATCGGTGTGGCGGCGAACCGCGGCACGAAGTAGCGGGTGACCTCCGGCTGCAGGCCGGGGCGGATCCAGGCGTAGCAGCCCGATTCCAGCCGGCGCACCCCGCGGTGCAGCGTTTCGGGCTCCGGCACGTACTGCAGGACCGTGTAGTGCTGCACCGCCCGGTGATCGATGCCGGTGTCGAATCCGATCAGCTCGGTCAGGTCCAGCAGGCACTTTTTCTCACTGGCCACCGCGGTGCCGCCGGGACCGGTGGCCATGAACAGCGGCTTGATGCCGAAAGGGTCGCGGGCGCAGAACAATTCGCGGGTGGCGGTGTCCCACAGCGCGAACGCGAACATGCCGCGTAGCCGCGCTAACACGTCGGTGCCCCAGTAGTGGTAGCCGGCGACGATGGCCTCGCCGTCACCGTCGGTGGCGAAAACGGCGCCGTGTCGGGTGGCCAGTTCGTCGCGCAGCTCGAGGTAGTTGTAGATCTCGCCGTTGAACACCAGCACGTAGCGGTCGGGCGTCTCCGGCGGCCCCCACCGCAGCGGCTGGTGCGAGTGCGCGATGTCGATGATGGACAGCCGGTTGAAGCCGAACACGACCGTGCCGTCCGCGTCCGGATCGGTCCAGGTGCCCGGCTCGTCGGGCCCGCGGTGGCGCATCAGGCGCGACGCGCGGGCGATGGCACCGTCGGCTCTCGCCGCGTGCGCGGCTTGTGCAAGAGCCGCGGTGTCGTCGCTCCCGGTGGCACCGGGGCCCAAGCCCGCCGGGCTTGCAACAAACGCCAGCAGTCCGCACACGGCGCCCCAGTATGCCGCACTTGGGCCGTGCTTGGGGATGCCACACCCGGCAGGTCGCGCCGGCGGGGCCGACCGGCCGGCCGGGGGTTTCGTCGCCTCGGCCAGCAGCGTGGTCTACGCTGCGTAGTATTCGATATCCGAGCAGGAGGCGCCACCGTGACACCTCGCGAGCAGGTCCGTTCGCAACGTTTGTCGCAGGGCAGGCTTCGGCGCCGCTCCGAAGGCGTTTCGCGGGGCCTGTCCCGTCGTCTTCGGCCGCTGGCGCTGGCCGTGACACTCGGCGTGCTGGCGGTAGCCCTGAGCGGATGCAGCTGGTCGGAAGCGCTGGGCATGGGCTGGCCGACGGGTGTCACCCCGCAGGCCCATCTGAACCGGGAACTGTGGGTCGGAGCGGTGATCGCCTCGCTGGTCGTCGGGGTCATCGTGTGGGGTCTCATCTTCTGGTCGTCCGCCTTCCACCGCAAGAAGGCAACTGACACCGAACTGCCGCGGCAGTTCGGCTACAACATGCCGCTGGAGCTGGTGCTCACGGTGACGCCGTTCCTCATCATCTCGGTGCTGTTCTACTTCACCGTGGTGGTGCAGGAAAAAATGCTGCACCTCGCCAAGGACCCGGAAGTAGTGATCGATGTCACTGCCTTCCAATGGAACTGGAAGTTCGGCTATCAGAGCGTCAACTTCAAAGACGGCACCCTGACCTACGACGGCGCCGACCAGGCGCGCAAAAACGCGATGCTGTCCAAGCCGGAAGGCAAGGACTCCCACGGCGAGGAGCTGGTCGGACCAATCCACGGGCGCAACACCACGGACCGGACCTACCTCAACTTCGACAAGGTCGAAACACTGGGAACCAGCAGCGAAATCCCGGTGCTGGTGCTGCCCACCGCCAAGCGCGTCCAATTCCGATTAGCGTCCGCCGACGTCGTGCATACATTCTGGGTGCCGGAGTTCCTGTTCAAACGCGACGTGCTGCCCAATCCCGAGGCGAACAACTCGGTCAACGTCTTCCAGGTCGACGAGATCACCAGGCCCGGGGCCTTTGTCGGCCACTGCGCCGAGTTTTGCGGCACTTATCACTCCATGATGAATTTCGAGGTTCGGGCGGTGTCGCCCAACGACTTCAAGGCTTACTTGCAGCAGCGGATCGACGGGAAGAACAATGCCGAGGCATTGCAGGCGATCGGCCAGCCCCCGGTGGCGGTGACCACCCACCCGTTCGACACCCGTCGCGGTGAACAGACCCAAAGCCAGTAGGTTAGGACACCCAATGCATATCGAAGCGAGGCTGTTCGAATTCATCTCCGGGTTTTTCATTTTGGTCGCGGTGCTCTACGGGGTGCTGACCGCGTTTTTCGCGACCGGTGGTGAGGAGTGGGCGGGAACCACCGCCCTGGCGCTGACCGGTGGCCTGTCGTTGATCGTGGCCACCTTTTTCCGGTTCGTGGCGCGTCGGCTGGACACTCGGCCCGAGGACTACGAGGGTGCCGAGATCAGCGACGGTGCAGGCGAATTGGGGTTCTTCAGCCCGCACAGTTGGTGGCCGATTCTGGTTGCGCTGTCCGCCTCGGGGACCGCGGTCGGTATCGCGCTGTGGCTGCCATGGCTGATCGCTGCCGGGGTGGTCTTCGTCCTGGCGTCGGTCTCCGGACTGGTGTTCGAGTACTACATTGGTCCCGAGAAGCACTGATCCGCGCTGCAAAGGTCACAATCAGATCACGTGACCGGTGGCCCGTTCGCCAAGACGTTTTTGCCCCACTCGTTTCGGTAGGGTTTTGCCCAGGCACTATGAGAATGTCCCAAGCGCGCGCACCACGAAGTAGCCGCGGAGCCCCGCGCGCTGGTGATGCAGGCGAACAGGGCAGGCAAAGATGAGCGGGCCGAATCCCCCGGGATGGGAACCTGAAGACCCCGATTCCGCCGGCGACCTCGGCCATGAACCGGATCCCGCCGGTGTGCCCGGCGACGAACCGGAACCCGACGACGCAGTCGACGCCGATGCCGAGCACGAGCCCCCCGCTGACAGCGCCGACATCGCTGCGGCGGACCAAACGGGCCAGACGGACGCATATTCGCGGGCTTACTCCGCTCCAGAATCTGAGCATTTCATCTCCGGCCCCTACCTGCCGGCCGATCTTCGGCTCTACGACTACGACGAGTCATCCGACTCGGACGACGAACACGGTGCACCGCGCTGGCCGTGGGTGGTCGGCATCGCCGCCATCGTCGCCGCGATCGCGCTCGTGGTGTCGGTGTCGCTGCTCGTCGCGCGTACCGACACCACCAAACTTGCCACCCCCGGCACCACCACCACCCCGTCCACGCCGCCGATGCAAGACGAAATAACAACCACCAAACCGCCGCCCCCACCGCCTCCGCCCACCACAGAGATACCGACAGCAACGGAGACCCAGACAGTGACGGTGACGACTTCCGTTCCACCGCCGCCACCGCCGGCGACGACCGCGGCGCCCCCGCCGCCGGCCACCACGTCGGCTGCGGCGGCCCCGCCGCCGACGACCACAACCCCGGCCGGTCCACGGCAGGTCACCTACTCGGTGACGGGCACCAAAGCGCCCGGCGACATCATCTCGGTGACTTACGTCGACGCCTCCGGTCGGCGGCGCACGCAGCACAACGTGTACATTCCCTGGTCGATGACCGTGACACCGATCTCGCAATCCGACGTCGGCTCGGTCGAGGCATCTAGCCTGTTCCGGGTCAGCAGACTGAATTGCTCGATCACGACAAGCGACGGAACGGTGCTTTCGTCGAACACCAACGACGGCCCGCAGACGAGCTGCTGATGATCACTAGATATTCCGCATATCGGCGTGGGTCGGATACCGTTCCGCCGGAGGTTGTCGACCGCATCCTGGTCGGGGCGTGCGCAGCCATCTGGCTGGTGTTGTTGGGTGTCAGCGTGGCCGCTGCGGTCGCGCTGGTGGACTTGGGCCAGGGCTTTCACAAGATGGCCAACAACCCGCACACCACCTGGGTGTTGTACGTCGTCATCATCGTGTCCGCGTTGATCATCGCCGGGGCGATACCGATGTTGTTGCGGGCTCGCCGGATGACCCAGGCCGAGCCGGCTACTCGGGCCACGCCCGCGCCGGCAGGCGCGGGCAGCCCGTCGGCGCGGCTCGGGTCTCCGGCCGCGCGCTCCGGGGCCGAGCGGGCCCGCGAGCCGGGCGTGCAAGCGGTGGGGCCGGCCGCCGAGTGGTCCGGTGCGGCGGTAGACCGGGTCTGGCTGCGCGGCACAGTGATACTGACGGGCACGATGGGTGCCGCGCTGATTGCGGTCGCGACGGCGACCTACTTCATGGCCGTCGGCCACGACGGCCCGTCGTGGGTCGGGTACGGGCTGGCCGGCGCCGTCACCGCGGCGATGCCGGTGGTCGAGTGGCTGCACATTCGTCAGCTGCGCCGCCTGATTCCCGCGCATTAGCTGGTGTTTTGACCGGCGAAGCGCCGAGGCTGTAATTCGACAGAGCAAGCGCGAGTAGACGCCCCTCAAATTGCAGGGGCGTCGCCAAGCGCGCTGCGGGGACCGCATTTAGCCCGGGCTGCGCCGTCTGAGACCAACATTCAAGACACTGTGACCTGGGGGATCGCGGCGGCAGCGGCATCTCGGGGCGATGTCTCGAATGTCGTCTTGAGCTCAGCCGGGCTTCAGCCAGGAACAAATTCATCAGTAGGTCGTTGTACTGGGAGGTCGAAGTTTTAAGTGTTCGTGTTCCATGCATGCTCGCCCAGAACCTTGGTGCGGGCGTCTCTTTTCTCCTTGCACGGCAAGCTGAGAAGCAGTCGTCTGATCAACCGGCCACCGGACCGCATAGTGCGGTCCGGAATCCTGACAAGGAGAAAAACAAATGACACAGGGAACTGTGAAGTGGTTCAACGCCGAGAAGGGCTTCGGCTTCATCGCGCGCACGGACGGCCCGGACGTCTTCGTGCACTACTCCGAGATCGACGGCAACGGCTTCCGTAGCCTCGAGGAGAACCAGCAGGTGGAGTTCGAGGTCACCCAGGGCGCCAAGGGCCCACAGGCCAGCCGCGTTCGGGCACTCTGACCGTCGGCACAGCATGAAAGGAGCCGTACCCGCGTGTGGACTACGCGGGTACGGCTCTCCTGCTTGTTCGCTTTCCAAGCCGTTTCTGGGGGCTGGCTGCGGTCGGCACCGGCGAGGTGGCTACACATACATCTGCCAACAACCACCGGGCACACTCTCGCGTACTGCGAATACGAAATGGCCCATGCTTTCTGGCTTCACTTCGGGCCGGCTGCGCGGCCCGCATCGTCACGCACGGGGAAGCTAGTCGTGCTCACCGTTGGGCGAGCCGACGATGCTTTCTTGGTGGTCGCGTAGCGCGGTCAGGGCACGTTGCTCGGCGGCGTGTGCCGCCTCACGCAGTGCCGCATCCTCGGCGGCCGGATCGGCGAACAACAGGCTGCCGCTACCCGGCGACCCGGCCGAGCCCAGCTTGTTCATCCGCTTGGGCAAGGGCGCGCCCTGGTACTCCAGCGGTATCGGGTGGCCGTGGTCGTCGACGGGGCCGAGCGGCTGGTGCAACTCGATGTAGGCGCCGTGCGGCAGCCGCTTGATGATCCCGGTCTCGATGCCGTGCTCGAGCACGGCCCGGTCGCTGCGCTGCAGTCCGATGCACCACCGGTAGGTGACGAAATAGACCAACGGCGGAAGGATCACCATCCCGATGCGCCCGATCCATGTCGTCGCGTTCAGCGAGATGTCGAACTTGAACGCGATGACGTCGTTCATCGCGCTCAGCGTGAGCACCATGTAGAAGGCGATCGCCATCGCGCCGATCGAGGTGCGCACCGGGACGTCCCGCGGCCGTTGCAGCAGGTTGTGGTGCGCGTAGTCACCGCTGAACCGCTTCTCCAGGAATGGGTAGATGATCAGCAGGATGAAAACCAGCCCCATGATCAGAGCAACCCAGACCACGGCGGGAATGGTGTGGTGCCAGAAGTAGAACTCCCACGGCGGCCAGATACGGGCCAAGCCCTCGGTCCACATCATGTAGAAGTCCGGCTGCGAGCCTGCCGAAACTTGGGATGGCTTGTAGGGGCCCAGGTTCCAGATCGGGTTGATCTGCAGCAGGCCGCCCATCAGGCCGAGCACGCCGACGATGGCCGCGAAGAACGCGCCGGACTTGACCGCGAACACCGGCATCACCCGCACGCCGACGACGTTGTGCTCGGTGCGTCCCGGGCCGGGGAACTGGGTGTGTTTCTGGAACCACACCATCGCGAGATGCAGCCCGATGAGGGCCAAGATGATGCCCGGTAGCAGCAGGATGTGCAGTGCATACAGCCGGGGGATCAAGATGGTGCCCGGGAAATCGCCGTCGAACAGCGCCCAGTGCAGCCAGGTCCCGATCACCGGCATGCCCAGCGTGATCGCGGAGAGGGCGGCCCGCAGCCCGATGCCCGAGAGCAGGTCGTCGGGCAGTGAGTAGCCGAAGTAACCCTCGAACATGGACAGGATCAGCAGCAGCGAACCGATCACCCAGTTGGCCTCACGGGGCCGGCGGAACGCACCGGTGAAGAAGATGCGGGCCAGGTGCACCATGATCGCCGCGGAGAACATCAGAGCTGCCCAGTGGTGGACCTGGCGGACGAACAACCCGCCCCGGACCTCGAATGAGATGTTCAGCGCCGACTCGTAGGCGCGCGACATGTCGACACCGCGCAGCGGTTGGTAGACACCGTTGTAGGTGACCTCGTTCATGGACGGGTCGAAGAACAGCGTCAGATAAACGCCGGTGAGCAGCAAGATGATGAAGCTGTACATGGCGATCTCGCCGAGCAAGAACGACCAGTGGGTCGGGAAGACCTTGTTGAGCTGTCGGCGTACTGCCGCCGACGGGTGATAGCGCGTGTCGACGTCCTCGCCTTGGCGGGCCAGGACATCGCCGATTTTGGGCGGACTCAATTTCGGACTCATGATGTGGTGCGCTCCCAGAATGCCGGTCCGACGGGCTCGATGAAGTCACCGTTGGCAACCAGATACCCGTTGGTGTCGATCGTGATCGGCAGCTGCGCCAACGCGCGGGCCGCCGGACCGAAGATCGGCTTGGCGAAATGCAGCGCGTCGAACTGCGACTGGTGACAAGGGCACAAGATTCGGCAGGACTGCTCTTCGTACAGCGATGCCGGGCAACCCAGATGCGAGCAGACCTTGGTGTAGGCGAACAACTCGCCGAAGTTGAAGCTCTCCTGACCCTGGCGTTTGACCACCCGGGGCATGTCGGTGGGCCGGATCCGGATGAGCATCACCGGATTGCGGATCCCCATGTTGATCGCACGGAGCTTTTCCTGTGATTCCGGGGTGGTGCCGTCACCGTCGGACTCCCGCCACGGGAAGACCGTCTCCATCCCGCCGGCATCGATGTCCTCGGGGCGCATTTTGATGAACGGTGCGCCCGTGTGGGATCCGGTGGCTCGTGCCAGATAGATGGTCTCGCCGTGGTAGCGCGGGGTCCAGCCGGATGTCCACAGCACGGCCTTCATGCCGTCGGCGGTGGGCACCACCGGCTTCCACGGGTTCTTGATCAAGCCGCCGAGAAACGCCACCAAGGTGGACAGACCGAACGCGCCCATGCCCATCCCCAGCGAGACCCCGATCAGCTTGCGGCGTCCGACCGTCGAGCCCTGGTAGGCGTCGGCCAAGTTCGCCACGACGGTCTTGCGGTCGATTTCGCGAGAGGCGCCGTCATGCCGTTCCTGGATCGAAATCTCTTCCGGGATAAACCGTTTCTGGTACAGGATGATGCCGACGGCGATCGACAGGATGGACATCCCGAAGGTCAGGCCGTACAGCGGGGTGGTCAGCGTGTACAGCAGGCTGCCGGAGGCCTCCTTCGGTTTGTACTCCCAAGGCCAGAACAGGAAGATCAGCAGCAGCGCCAGCCCGAACCCGCCGCCCAGCAAAAGCCAGACCGCGACGGAGCGCTCAGCGCGTTTTTCGGCTTTCGTTTCTTCGGCCGGCCACCGCGGTTCCTTGAAGACGGTCTCGACACCATCGAGCTTGCCGCCCAGCGCCACCAGTTCCTCGCGTGACATCGCGGCCAGCGCCGCCTCGTCGGGTTCCCGAGCCGGCCCGGAGCCCTTGGAGTCGAAGTCGGTGTCAGAGCCGCGAACGGTGTCGCTCATGCTCGTGCCCCAATCCAGAGTGCCAACCCGATGGCGACGACCATCCCGATGATCCACATCGCCATGCCCTCGGGTGCAGGTCCGAATCCACCGAGGCCGTAGCCACCCGGCTGTCGGTCTTCGTTGACGGACTTGACGTAGGCGATGATGTCCCGCTTGGCCTCGAAGGACAGCTGGCGGTCGGAGAACTTCGGCATATTCTGCGGACCGGTCAGCATCGCGTCGAGGATCTGCTGTTCGTTGGCGCGCTCCAGGTCGGGCGCGTATTTACCGGACGACAGCGCCCCGCCTTTGCCGGTGAAGTTGTGGCACGAGGCGCAGTTGAGCCTGAACAGGTCCCCGCCGCGGCCCAGGTCGTCACCGCGCAGCGAGCGCATCGCGATACTGCCGTCCGGGTTGCGCGTGACGGTGGGGCCACCGCCGTTGGCCTCCACGAAGGCGCCCAGCGCGTCGATCTGTGACGCGTCGAAGATCGGCTCTTTCCGGGGTGCCTGGGCCTCGCCGCGCATGGCCGGCATCCGGCCGGTGGACACCTGGAAGTAGACGGCCGCCTCGCCGACGCCGATCAGGCTCGGCCCGTGGTCGGGCACACCCTGCAGGTTGGCGCCGTGGCAGGACACGCACGAGGTGTCGAACAGCTGCTTGCCGGTGCGCAGCAGCGCCGAGGAGGACTCGTCGGCAACGGCCACCTGCGGGGTGGGGGTCAGCACGGCGGCCAGCCCACCGGCGATAGTCAGCGCGATCAACAGCAGCAGGCCACCTGACAATCGGCGCCGAAGACGCCGTCGGGAGCGGTCACTTCCCTGACCGCGCGGCTTACCGGATCGAGTAGACCCCAGTCTCTTCAACCGAGCACTCCTTGTTCGTCTAGCGGTTCGTCTAGCGCCGACTCATCGGATGAAATAGATCACGGTAAACAGCGCGATCCACACGATGTCGACGAAATGCCAGTAGTAGGAGACGACGATGCTCGCCGTCGCCTGCGCCGGGGTGAACTTGCTCATCGTGGTGCGCGCCAGCAGTAAGACGAAGGCGATCAGGCCGCCGGTGACGTGCAGGCCGTGGAACCCGGTGGCCAGGTAGAAGACGCTGCCGTAGGCGCTGCCGGGGATGGTGGTGCCGTGGGTCGCCAGGTGGAAGTACTCGTAACCCTGTCCGAGGACGAAGAACAGGCCCATCAGGAAGGTGATCACATACCAGCGGCGCAGCCCGAACACGTCGCCGCGTTCGGCCGCGAACACCCCCATTTGGCAGGTGAACGACGACGCGATCAGCACCAGCGTCACCGGCACAGCCTGGTACAGATTCAGCTCGGTCGGCGGCGGCGGCCACTTCCCGCCGGCCTGGGCACGCGCGGTGAAGTACATCGCGAACAAGCCAGCAAAGAACATCAGCTCGCTGGAAAGCCACACTATGGTGCCGACACTGACCATGTTGGGTCGGTTCAGCGAATGCACTCGCGACGTAATTGCAGTACCTGAAGTCCCCACAGCACTGGTCACATCCGCAAGTATGACGCTTTGTAGTTGTCGAACTCCACCCGGGGCGGCATTTGATGGTTTCCGCGTGGCGCTCTAGCCGATGCCCGCGTGCCCGTGGCGCAGGTTGGGGGAGGTTCGCTCCTCGTGGGACCATCGGCGCGTGGCTCTGTCATCTGAGGCTGCTTCGCCCGCGGGGGCGCCCAAGGGCGCGACCGGGCCGGCCTCGTCGTGGCCGCGGGTGCTGGCTCGTTTGACGGGCGGTCAGGCACTGGCGCGGGGCCAGGGCGGCTGGGCTATGGAGCAGATCATGACGGGCGCCGCGAGCCCGGCCCAGATCGCCGCCTTTGCGGTGGCGATGACGATGAAGGTTCCGACCGCGGCCGAGGTCACCGAGCTGGCCGAGGTCATGTTGAGCCACGCACGCCAGATGCCTGCCGGGACGATTCGCGACGACACCGTCGACATCGTGGGTACCGGTGGCGATGGCGTGAACACCGTCAACCTGTCCACCATGGCGGCGATTGTGGTGGCGGCCGCCGGCGTGCCGGTGGTCAAGCACGGCAACCGGGCGGCGTCGTCGCTGTCTGGCGGCGCCGACACGCTGGAAGCGCTCGGGGTGCGCATCGACCTCGGGCCCGAGCAGGTCGCGCGCAGCCTCGCCGAAGTCGGGATCGGGTTCTGCTTCGCGCCGCTGTTTCACCCGTCGTACCGGCACGCGTCCGCGGTGCGTCGCGAGATCGGGGTGCCGACTGTCTTCAATCTCCTTGGGCCGCTTACCAATCCGGCTAGGCCGCGGGCTGGGCTGATCGGCTGCGCGTTCGCCGACCTGGCCGAGGTGATGGCAGGAGTGTTCGCTGCGCGCCGGTCCAGCGTGCTGGTTGTGCACGGCGACGATGGGCTCGACGAGTTGACGACCACCACCACCAGCACGATTTGGCGAGTGCAGGCCGGCACGGTGGACCGGCTGACCCTCGATCCGGCCGGATTCGGTTTCGCCCGGGCCGATCTCGACGAGCTGTTGGGCGGCGATGCGCAGGCCAACGCCGCGGAGGTGCGTGCGGTGCTGGCCGGCGCCAAGGGTCCGGTCCGGGACGCCGTCGTGCTCAACGCCGCCGGTGCGATCGTCGCCCACGCCGGCCTATCCAGCCGCGCTGAATGGTTGCCGGCCTGGGAGGACGGGTTGCGGCGCGCCGGCGCGGCCATCGACTCCGGTGCGGCCGAACAACTGCTCGCGCGATGGGTGCGGTTCGGCCGGCAACCCTGAGTCCCAGCCGCGAACTGCCTGTTCGCCGGCCAGCTGCGCCGAGCGCGCCGACGCGGCCCACCCCGCCCAGGCGCCGGCCGATCGCAGCGGTGAAGCCCAGCCCGCGGCGTCGGGGGCGGCCTCGACACGAACGATGCGCACCCCCGGGCCGGCCAGCCAGCACGCGATCAGGGCGGTCTCTTCGACCAGCGCGCCGCCCAGTGGGGCCGGTGCCGGCAGGATCGCCTGTGCGCCGGCGTGAATCGCATCGACCACCGGCATCGGCGGCACCCCGCGCCGGGCGGTGCCGGCCGCGGCAAGTTGGCCGTAACGGATGACGGCCAGGTGGTAGCCGCCGCTGTCGTCGGGGGCGGCGGCGATCAGTTCGGGCAGCGCCGCCAGGGCGCGCAGCCGCTGGCCGCGCCACAAGGTCTCGATGGCGGCGGCGGTCCGGTCGCGCAGCCGTGCGGCGCTCTCGTAGCGGTGCTGCTCGGCGAGCGCGGTGACCTGCTTCACGGCCGCGTCCAGAGCGCTGCGGTCTGAGCCCTCGATCAACGCCGCGGCGCGCGCCACGGCCGCGGCGTATTGGGTGGCCGTGCGGTCCCGCGCGGCGGGGCAGGGCGAAATCTCGGCCTCGGGGCAGGCCGGTCCGTGCAACGCCGACCGGGCCAGCCGCGCTGTACACGTGCGCAGCCCGGTGAATCGCGCCAGCAGCTCGGCGGTGTCGGCGGCGTCGGCGCGCGACCGGAACGGGCCGACGGCGCGGTCGTGCCGCGGGGCTCGCACCACCGACAGCCGCGGAAACGCCTCATCGGTCAGCGCCACCCACCACCAGCGCTGCGGAAACCTGGACCGGCGGTTGTACGGCGGGGCGTGCGCGGCCAGCATCCGCAGTTCGCGGACACCGGCCTCCAGCGCATGGGCGCACTCGACGTGTTCGACCGCGCCGGCCAGCGTGACCATTTCCTTCATCCGGCCGCGGGGATCGGCGCCGGTGAAGTACTGACCTACCCGGCGGCGCAAGTCCACGGCGGTGCCGACATAGAGCACCTCTCCCGACGGCCCGCGGAACAGGTAGACGCCCGGCCGGTGCGGCAGGCCCTCGGCGAGCACCCGCTTGCCGCGCTGGGCCGGCGTCACGTCGGGCAGGTAAGAACGCAGGTCGGCATAGGTGTGCACACCCTGGTTGCCCACTCGCTCGATGAGTGCGTGCAACACGTCGACGGTGGCGCGGGCATCGTCCAGCGCGCGGTGGGTGGGCTGGACGGCGGCGGCGAACAGCCGCGCCAACGCGGCCAGCCGCACGCTGGGTGCCTCCTCGCGGCTCAGCACCCGGCGGGCCAGCCGGACCGTGCACAGCACCCGGGGCCGGGGCCAGGGAATCTCGCACCGCTGCGCTGCGGCGCGCAGGAATCCGATGTCGAACCCCGCGTTGTGGGCGACGAGCACCGCGCTACCGGCGAACTCCAAGAACATCGGCAGCACCGCGTCGATGGTGGGTGCGTCACACACCATTGCGGTGGTGATGCCGGTCAGCCGCACGATCTGGGGCGGGATGCTGCACTGCGGGTCGACCAGGGTGGCGAACTCACCGAGCACGACGCCACCGCGCACCTTGACCGCTCCGATCTCGGTGACGGCGTCGGGAGGTGTTCCGTCGGTACTTCTCGTGCGCCCGCCGGTGGTCTCCAGGTCCACGACGACGAAGGTGGTTTCGCGCAACGAGACGTCGTCGGCCGGGAGGGCCGCCGGGTCCCCGGGCTGTCCCAAGTCGGCGAAACTCAGCTGAGCCGCACCACTTGCACCCATGGCCGCGACGTTAGGCATGCCCACCGACACCAGGCGGTTCCCACGCCGGGGCCCATGCCGGTCGGCGGCTGAAAATGTGGCGGCGCAGAGATGTCGGTGCCCGCGGTTAGCGTTCGGATTGCCCGACGCGACGTTCGCCCGAGCCAGACCGAGAGGACCGACCCTGATGGCCCAAAGCAACCGACCCGACCGCAACGGCACGACGGCGCCAGGGCAGGAGGCGCCGGTAGTGATCGACTGTGATGACTGCGCGGTGCGCGGTCCGGGATGCCGCGACTGTGTGGTCAGCGTCTTACTGGGGGTGCCGGAAACGTTGTTGCAGGACGAGTGTGCAGCCCTGGAAGCGCTGGCCGAGGTGGGTTTGGCGCCGAGGCTGCGACTGGTGCCGATTCGCCGCGTTCGCGGGTCGGGTGTCGCTTAATGCCTTGCGCCCGAAGGAAAACTGGTTAAATGGCTGGCGCGCCAGAAGGCCGTGGATCGCAGCGGCGCCAGGCGTCGTCGCTTCACATGAAAATGACAGAAATCTATCTAATTTCTTAACTGCCTGCTTTGGACAAACGCTGATATCGTTTCGTAACCTGTTTGAGACCTAGACCAGTTCGACGCCTGCCTGTCGACGGCCGTTTAAGGAAGCAAATTTTGAGGTTCGACTGTATGTACCCGATTGCGCGTGTCCTCACACGTTCGGTCTTGGGTATGTTAGCGGGCCTCATGGTCTTCTCCGGCGTTCTGGCCGCGAATGTGGTGGCCGACCCGGCCGATGACGCGCTGGCAAAACTCACCGAACTGTCCCGCCAGGCCGAGCGGACCACCGAGGCGATGCACAGCGCCCAGCTGGACCTGAACGACAAGCTGGCCGCCCAGCGCGCGGCAGACCAGAAGCACGCCGACGACCAGGCCGCCGTGGACGCGACGAAAGCCCGCCTGGCCGCATTTCAGGGCGCTGTCAACAAACTTGCCGCCGCCACTTACATGGGCGGCCGCGTCGACGGCATGGCAGCCATCCTGACCGCGGAATCACCGCAAGGGCTGATCGACAAGCTGGCGATGCAGCGCCTGATGGCGACACAGATGACCAACCAGATGGCGAGCTACCGGGTCGCCGGTGCGCAGGCCGCCATGGCCGAGCGGGAATCCGCCAAGTCCGCCGCCGAAGCGAAGAGCGCGGCCGAACAGGCTGCCGCGGTTCGGGCCAGCCTGCAGTCCAAGCAGGGTCAGTTGCAGGTGCAGATCGCGGTCGTCAAGTCGCAGTATCTGTCCCTGTCGCCCGACCAGCGCACCGCGCTGGCCAATCCCGGGCCGGTCCCGGCGGGGGCCCCGGCACCCGGGGTGCCTGCGCCGGACGCCTTGCCGCCCGGTGCACCACCGCCCGGGGGACCACCAGCAGGTGAGGCCCCGGCTCCCGGCGGGTTGTTTGCCCCGCCCCCCGTCGGCGGAGGCGACCGTGCGGCCGTCGTGCAGGCGGCGTTGACCCAGATCGGATCGCCCTATGTGTGGGGCGGGGCCGGACCCGGCGGGTTCGACTGCTCCGGCTTGGTGATGTGGGCGTTCCAGCAAGCCGGCATCGCGCTGCCACACTCCAGCCAGGCACTGGCCCACGGCGGCCAGCCGGTGGAGCTGTCCGAACTGCAGCCGGGCGACGTGCTGACCTTCTACTCGGATGCGTCACACGCCGGCATCTACATCGGCGACGGCATGATGGTCCATTCCTCCACCTACGGCGTGCCGGTGCGGGTGGCGCCGATGAACTCGTCCGGTCCGATCTACGACGCCCGCCGCTACTGAACCCCTCGGCTCACAGCGTCGGTGGCTTCCGATGCTGCTGGTCTGGGTGTTCGTCATCGAGCTGATTGCGGCCGCAGCCGTGCCGTTCGACGCCGCGCGTGATCGTCGGGCAAGACCCGCACAGTTGGTTGCCCCGGCACAGAGCCACGTGAGCGCCGCGGCGAAATACCTCGTCGTCCGCGACCGCACCGTCGCGCTGCTCGGCTTCGGCCGCCCCGTCACCGACCGGCTGCTGTCCCGTGTGGCGTCGAACATGGGCGCCGCGGTCGACGCGGTGGAGGCTTTCTGGGGAGTCGATTGGTCGCGGGAGATCTCGGTGGTGGCCGCCGCCTCGGACGAGGAGTTCCGCCTCGCCGCCGGCGGGGGACCGGCGTCGCAGTGGGCCGACGTGGCGGCAGTCACGGTCGTCGATCGTGTCGATCCCGCTCGGCGGGTGGCGGTCGGTCAGCGCATCGTGCTCGCGCCGGGCGCGGCCAAGATGAGCGATTCGGCGCTACGAATTGTGTTGGCCCACGAACTTTTTCATTACGCGTCACGCGCCGACACGGCCCCGGACGCGCCCCGATGGCTGACCGAAGGGGTAGCCGATTTCGTTGCCCGACCGCACACCCCGGTGCTCCCCGACCCCGTGCCGCTGGCACTGCCGTCGGACAGCGAGCTGGACGTCCCCGGAGCGCAGCGCTCGTTGGCGTACGACCGGGCATGGTGGTTCGCCCGCTTCGTCGCCGACACCTACGGGACAACAAAGCTGCACGACCTTTACCTGGCCAGCTGCGGTGTCGGGCACGCTGACCTGCTCGCCGCCATCCACGAGGTGCTGGTCATCGACCCGGCGGGCTTGCTCGTGCTCTGGCACCAATGGCTGACCCGTTAGTCCCGATTGCCCGCCTCGCCCCCGCGCCGTCCCCAGCTTGCGGGGAGTGCCCCCACCGCGGCCTGCTTCATCGCCGGGCTAGATTACCCGGGTGAGCCGGGTCCTGCTGGTAACCAACGACTTTCCGCCCCGACGGGGTGGCATCCAGTCGTACCTGGGTGAGTTTGTCCGTCGGCTGGTTGACGCCGAGTCGCATTCGGTGTTGGTGTATGCCCCGCAATGGAAGGACGCCGACGCCTATGACGAGGCGGCCGGCGTCGCCGGCTATCGGGTGGTGCGCCATCCGGGCACGCTGATGCTGCCCGGCCCGGCGGTAGACGCCCGGATGCGCCGGCTGATCGCCGACCACGGCATCGACACCGTCTGGTTCGGCGCGGCCGCACCCTTAGCGCTGTTGGCGCGGCGCGCCCGCGGGGCCGGGGCGACCCGGGTGCTGGCCAGCACGCACGGCCATGAAGTGGGCTGGTCGATGCTTCCGGTTGCGCGATCGGTGCTGCGGCGCATCGGCGAGGACACCGACGTCGTCACGTTCGTGAGCCGCTACACGCGCTCCCGGTTGGCGCCGGCCTTCGGACCGGCGGCCTCGCTGGAATACCTTCCGTCCGGGGTGGACACCGACCGGTTCCGGCCCGACCCGGCCGGCCGCGCCGAACTGCGTGACCGCTACCGGCTGGGCGAGCGGCCCATCGTAGTGTGCCTGTCCCGGCTGGTGCCACGAAAAGGCCAGGACATGCTGATCAAGGCGTTGCCGTCGATCCGGCGGCACGTTGACGGAGCGGCCCTGGTCATCGTCGGCGGCGGCCCGTATCTGGAATCGCTGCGCAAGCTGGCCCGGGACTGCGGGGTGGCCGACCACGTGACATTCACCGGCGGCGTACCGGCCGCCGAGCTACCCGCGCACCACGCATTGGCTGACGTGTTCGCGATGCCATGCCGCACCCGCGGTGCCGGCATGGACGTCGAGGGCTTGGGCATCGTATTCCTGGAGGCCTCGGCGACCGGCGTTCCGGTAATCGCCGGAGAATCCGGTGGAGCTCCAGAAACCGTGCAGCACAACAAGACTGGGCTCGTGGTTGACGGCCGCTCGGTGTACGAGGTCGCCGACGCCGTCACCGAGCTGCTGACCGATCGCGACCGGGCGGCCGCCATGGGCGCAGCTGGGCGCGAGTGGGTGATGTCCCAGTGGCGGTGGGACACACTGGCGGCCCGGCTCGCCGGGCTGCTGCGCGGCTAGACCGGCACGCCGGCGTGTCCCCGCGTGCCCCCGGCTCGGCGAATCGACCCGCTAGTCCTTCTCGTAAATGGCCTCGATGTCGGAGGCGAACTTTTCGGTCACCACGTTGCGCTTGACCTTCATCGTCGGTGTCAGCTCACCGGTGTCCTCGGTGAAGTCGACCGGCAGAATGCGGAATTTGCGTATCGACTCCGCGTGCGACACCGCCAGGTTGGCGTGCTTGACGGCCGCGTCCACCTCGGCGGTCAGGTCCGGGTCGGTGGCCAGATCACCCACCAACGCGCCGGCCGGCTTCTGGTTGCGCTGCTTCCAGCCCTCGAATGCCTCGGGATCGATGGTGATCAGCGCGCCGATGAATGGCTTGTTGTCCCCGACGACCATCGCCTGGCTGATCAGCGGGTGGGCCCGCAGTTGGTCCTCGAGCACGGCGGGGGCGACATTCTTCCCGCCGGCGGTGACGATGATCTCCTTCTTACGGCCGGTGATCTTCAAGAAGCCGTCCTCGTCGATCGCGCCCAGATCGCCGGTTTTGAACCAGCCGTCGGTAAAGGCCTCGCCGGTGGCTTGCTCGTTGTGCCAGTAGCCGCTGAACACGACGCCGCCGCGCACCAACAACTCGCCGTCCTCGGCGATGCGAATACTGTTGCCGGGCACCAGCGTTCCGACGGTTCCGATCTTCACGTCGCCGACCCGGTTGACGGTGATGGCCGCGCTGGTCTCGGTCAGGCCGTAACCCTCGTGGATGGTCAGGCCCACACCACGGTAAAAGTGGCCCAGCCGCGCGCCCAGCGGCGCGCCACCGGAGACGGACGCGTGGCAGTCGCCGCCCAGCGCCGCGCGCAGCTTGTGGTAGACCAGCCGGTCGAACAACGCGTGCTTGGCGCGCAGCAGCAGCCCGGGTCGGCCGCGGTCGCGGGCCTGGCTCCACTCGACCGCGGTCTGCGCGGCGATCGCGAAGATCCGTCCCTTGCCGTCGTTGGCGGCGTTTTGCTCGGCAGTGTTGTACACCTTCTCGAACACCCGCGGAACCGACACCACCACCGTCGGTTTGAACACCGCGAACATCGGCAGCAGATTCTTGATGTCGCTGGTGAATCCGACGGTCACCTTGTTGGCGAACGCCGCCAACGTGAGCGCGCGCGCCAGGACGTGGGCCAGTGGCAGGAAAACCAGCAGCCGCTGCCCCTGGTGCAGCAGGGTCGGGAGGCATTCCTTGGTACCCCGGATCTCGTACAGCAGGTTGGAATGACTGAGTTGACAGCCCTTGGGCCGACCGGTGGTGCCCGAGGTGTAAATGAGCGTTGCCGGGTCTTCGGCGCGCAGCGCCCCGAGACGGGAGGTCAACTCCGCCCGGTCAACCGACGCGCCGGCCTCGACAAGCTGGTCGAGCGCTTTGGGGCCCGAGCCGTTGATGTGTAGCACCCGGCGCAGGGCGGGCAGTTCGGCGGTGAGCTCGGTGACCATCGCGGCGTGTGCGTCGGTTTCGGCGAATGCCAGCACGGCTTCGGAGTTCTGCAGCACCCAGCGCACCTGCTCGGCCGAGGACGTCTCGTAGATCGGCACGGTGACCGCGCCCACGGACAGGATCGCGAGGTCCAGGATCGCCCACTCGTAGCAGGTGGCCGAAAAGATCGACACCCGGTCACCGGCCTGCACCCCCAGTGCGATCAAACCCAGCGCCACAGAGCGAATTTGGTTGGCCGCCTCGGCGCAGGTGACGTCGGTCCAAATCCCGTCGATCTGACGTTGGTAGATGACGAAGTCGGGATCATCGCGCTCGTGCTCGAAGACCGCGGCGGCTATGTGGTCGTGCTCGCCGACGGAAAAGCGGGCGGGGACGCTGTACTCACGCACTTTCGCTGACCTCGTTTGACCTAGTGACGTCGTTTGACCTAGTGACGTTTCCGGAGCAGGCTTGTCGTCGCCCAGCCTAATCCGAGCATTCGCGCAGCACGGCGAGTCGGTTAAGCGGTCAACGCGATTTCGGCGCGCCGCAGGTAGCGGGCGTGCGGCGCTGTTGCGGGGACTGACCCGCCCTCGGATCGGCGCTTGAAGACCGGTGTGTGAAGCTGAGGTGATGAACAGCATCCAGATCGCGGACGAGACGTTCATCGCCGCCGACGGCGCACGGGTCGGCGCTGCGGTCGCCGATCAGTCGCGCTGGCGCCGCTGGTGGCCGGATCTGCGGCTGAAGGTCGTCGAGGATCGTGCGGAAAAGGGAATCCGGTGGACGGTCACCGGCGCGTTGACCGGCACCATGGAGATCTGGCTGGAGCCGTCGCTGGACGGGGTGGTGTTGCACTACTTCCTGCACGCCGAACCCACAGGGCTGTCGGCCCACCAGCTGGCCAAGCTGAACTTGGCGAAAATGACACACCGCCGTCGGGTGGCGGGAAAGAAAATGGCCTTCGAAGTCAAGACGATACTGGAACGGTCACGTCCGGTCGGAGTTTCTCCGGTAGTTTAGCCGGGTCAGGTTCGCACGGGGAGTACCGTTTCGCACCGAAGGCCCGGGGGCTAGTCCCCGCACATCGCCGGGGTCGACCCGCTTGCGGGAGAGAGGGCAGCAACCAGGTGGCGGAGAAGACGACGCAGACCATCTACATCGAAGCCGACCCCGGCACGATAATGAAGGTGATCGCCGACATCGATTCCTACCCGGAGTGGATCTCGGAGTATAAGGAAGCCGAGGTGCAACAAAAGGACGCCGACGGCTATCCGAAAGTCGCGCGCCTGGTACTGGATGCCGCCGTCCTCAAGGACACCATGGTGATGTCCTACCGGTGGCCGGCAGACCGCCAGTCGGTGAGTTGGACGCTGCTCTCCAGTTCCCTGCTGCGTTCCCTCGAAGGATCATATCGGTTGGCGCCCAAGGGATCTGGTACCGAAGTCACCTACGAGCTGTCGGTCGATCTTGCCATGCCGATGATTGGGTTGCTCAAGCGCAAGGCCGAGCGCCGGTTGACCGACACCGCGTTGAAGGATCTGAAGAAACGAGTCGAGGCTGAGTGAGTCCGCTGCGCCCACCCCGGCCCGGATCAGTCTCTTCGTTGGCAAAGGCGGGGTAGGGAAATCCACCCTGGCTTCCGCTACCGCGGTCGGCGATGCGAGTGCGGGGCAGCGGGTGCTGGTGGTGTCCACCGACCAGGCGCACTCGCTGGGCGACGTGCTCGGTGTGCCCGTTCCGCCGAGCGGTCGGGGCGAACTGGTTCGGGTGCTGGCCGACCTCGAAACCGGCCGGGCCGAGGCGGGCGGCGGCTTTCTTGACGCGCTGGCATTGGACACTTTGGCGCTGCTCGAGGCTCGCTGGCATGACGTGGTCAACACACTGGATCGGCGTTTTCCCGATTCCGAGTTGAGCACCATTGCCCCCGAAGAACTTTCAGCGTTGCCGGGTGTCCAGGAAGTCCTCGGTCTACATGCCGTCGGTGAGCTGGCCGCCTCGGGGCGATGGGATCGCATCGTCGTCGACTGCGCCTCGACCGCAGATGCGTTGCGCATGTTGACGTTGCCGGCCACCTTCGGGCTCTACGTGGAGCGTGCCTGGCCGCGCCACCGTAGGTTGTCCATCGCCGCCGATGACACCCGGTCGGCGGCGATGGTGGAACTGCTGGAGCGCATCAGCGCCAGCGTCGATGCGCTCAGCGCATTGCTGACCGACGGCGAGCTGGTCGGTGCCCATCTGGTGCTGACCCCCGAGCGGGTGGTCGCGGCCGAGGCGGTCCGGACGCTGGGTTCATTGGCGCTGATGGGTGTCCGCGTCGAGGAGCTGATCGTCAACCAGGTTCTGGTCGAAGACGAGTCCTACGAGTATCACAACCTGCCCGAGCACCCGGCCTTCGACTGGTACGCCGAACGCATCCGCGAACAACGGGTTGTCCTCGACGAACTCGACGCCGCCATCGGTGACGTGGCGTTGGTGTTGACTCCGCACCTGTCCGGCGAGCCGATCGGTCCGAAGGCACTGGGCGCACTGCTCGACGGCTCCCGGCGGCGCGGCGGAGCGGCGCCGCCGGGACCGTTGCGGCCGGTGGTGGACCTCGAATCCGGGTCGGGGCTTGGGTCGATCTACCGAATGCGGCTAGCGTTGCCCCAGCTCGATCCTTCGACGTTGTCGCTGGGGCGCGCCGATGACGACCTGATCATCAGCGCCGGCGGGTTGCGGCGCCGGGTTCGGTTGGCATCCGTGCTCCGGCGGTGCACGGTGCTGGACGCGCACCTGCGGGGTAAGGAGCTGACAGTCCGTTTTCGACCAGATCCGGAGGTGTGGCCTAAGTGAATGGGGCTCATCCCGATATTGGTCCCGAGTTGCGCAGGCTCGCCCAGGCGGTGCTGGACGGAATCGACCCCGCGGTGCGGGCGGCGGCCGCGTTGACGGCGGGCGGGGGAGCCGGCACCGGCAAGTGCCAGCAGGTGTGGTGTCCGCTGTGCGCGCTGGCCGCGTTGGCAACCGGCGATCAGCACCCGTTGCTCACCGTGATCGCCGACCACAGCATCGCTCTGCTGGAGGTGATCCGCGCCATCGTCGACGACATGGACCGGTCGGCGAAACCGCCACCGGACGGGCCGCCCGGCGGCGGCGCCGGCACCGAGACGAACCCGGCGGCCAGCCCGGCAGATGCCGCCGCGAAGACTCGGTATCAGCCCATCCCGGTCACAGTCGAGGAGTGAACCCGGCCGCGCCAAGGTGGTCCCTTGGGTTGGCGATGGGTACAGTGGCGCAGAGTGAAGCGGTGCGGTTGAGAGGGAGGGCCATGTGGTACTGGCTATTCAAGTACATCTTGCTGGGCCCGCTGCTCTCGTTGATTGGTCGACCGAAAGTCGAAGGGCTGGAACATGTTCCGAGTTCCGGGCCGGCGATTCTGGCCAGTAATCACCTGGCGGTCATGGACAGCTTCTACCTGCCGCTGGTGGTGCGCCGCCGAATCACGTTCCTGGCGAAAGCCGAATACTTCACCGGCACCGGGCTGAAGGGCTGGTTCAGCCGCTGGTTCTTCACCGCTGTCGGTCAGGTTCCCATCGACCGCGCCGACGCCGACGCCGCGCAGGCCGCCTTGAAGACCGCCGAGCGGTTGCTGGGCCAGGGCAAGTTGCTGGGGATGTACCCCGAAGGCACCCGCTCGCCCGACGGCCGGCTGTACAAAGGCAAGACCGGCCTGGCCCGGCTGGCCCTGCACACCGGCGTTCCGGTGATCCCGGTGGCGATGATCGGCACCAACGTGGTCAACCCGCCGGGCAGCACGATGCTGCGCTTCGGGCGGGTCACCGTCCGCTTCGGCGAGCCGATGGATTTCTCACGTTTCGAAGGTCTGGCCGGCAACCGCTTCATCGAGCGGGCGGTCACCGACGAAGTGATCTATGAGCTGATGGGTCTGTCCGGTCAGGAGTACGTCGACATCTACGCCGCCAGCGTCAAGGAGCACAACAGCGACGGGTCGAGCAGCGAGGCCACCCGGATCCCCGAGACCGCCGCCGGTTAGGCCGACACCGGCGTCAGCTGCCGCGTTGCCGAATCCTGCGCGGTCGCGCGGGCAGTGACGGTGAATCCGGCCGCGATGATGACCGCGAGCGCCCACCACACGTAGGACATCCCGGCAAGTTGGCGCCACCACACCGCGATCGTCTCGTGATGCTTGGGCAGCAGGTCGATCGGCGTCCACCTCATCAGTGCCACCCCGATGGCGCTGATCGCAGCCAGCGCCACGTTGCGGCGCCGCCAGGCCAGGATCCCCGTCACCAGCACCGCCGGCAGCATCCACACCCAGTGGTGCGACCACGACACCGGCGACACCACCAACCCGAACAAGGCGGCGCATATGACCGCGAGCGCAGGCTCGCCGGCCCGCAGCACCCGTCGCATCGCCCATGCGGTCAGCGCCAGCACGAGCAGCGACCCGGCCACCCACAGCAGGAAACGTTGCTGCTCGTCGAGCTCGAGCCGGGCGAGGGCACCGGCGATGTTCTGATCGGTGTTCAACGCCGCCCCACCGATCCGATCGGTGTGGTGCACGGTGCGGGTCCAGTACTCCCACGAGTCGTTCCACGCCAGGACGAAACCGACCAGCGTCGCCATCCCGAAAGATCCCAGCGCAGTCAGTGCCGCACGGTTGTCCCGACGCAGCAGGAAATACAGCAGAAAAACCGCGGGGGTGAGCTTCAGCGCAATGCCCAGGCCCAGCAGCAAGCCGCGGGGCCACGGCGTGCGGCGCGGCAGGCAGTCGGCGATCACCAGCGTCATCAGCACGACGTTGATCTGGCCGAAAGCAAAGTTCGAGGCGATCGGTTCCAGCCAGATCGTCGCCGGGGCCACGATGACCACGGCCAGCCACAACCGGCGCAGCCACGCGGGCCCGGGCAGCAGCGCCGAGGCGTTCCACACGTCGAGGCGGGTCAGCACGATCATCGTCGACACGATCAGTAGCACCAACGTCAACGCCGTGATCGCGACACTGGCGGCCGGCATGCCCAGCCAGGCGAACGGGCAGAACGCGACGGCCGCCAGCGGAGGATAGGTGAACGGCAGGTTCAGCCCGATGGGGGTGTGGAACAACACATCGCCGCGGTACAGCGGGCGCCCGTCCAACCAGGCCCGACCGCCCATCTGGTAGACGTCGATGTCGATGCGGTAGGGCGTGTGCCCGCACAACTGCCAGGCCACATAGCCCAGCCCCGCAGCGGCCGGCAGCCAAAGCAGGCACCACAACAAAACCCGCCCGGGTCGACTGCCCACGCCGGGCGGCTGCCGTTTACTCATGTCGCATCCCAGCGTAATCGGTGCCGCCGTCCGGGCACGTGCTACCGCGCGGCTCCCGCGGTGCCGAACAGGATCGGCGTAGGTTTTGAAGAGTGCTCCACTGGTTCGCGGCTCGGGTGACCCACTGGTTCGCGCATGACATCCACCAAAGCGGCCGGCTGCCGTTGCTGTGCTGTCTGGTCGCCTTCATCCTGACGTTTTTCGTCACCCGAACGTTCGTGCGCTTTATCCGCTACCGCGCCGAGGCGGGTCACCCGACCAGATGGTGGCATCCGCGGAATGTCCATGTCGGGGGAGTGCACATCCACCATGTGGCGTTCGGGGTGGTCCTGGTGTTGATTTCCGGGCTGACGTTGGTCACGCTGTCCATGGACGGGCACGAACCTGAGTTCATTTTGGCTGCAACACTTTTCGGTATCGGGGCCGCCTTGGTGCTCGATGAGTACGCGTTGATCCTGCATTTGTCCGACGTGTACTGGTCAGAAGACGGCCGCACTTCGGTGGACGCGGTGTTCGCCGCCGTGGGAGTGGGCGGGCTGTTGATCATGGGCTTGCACCCGTTGATGTTCTTCCTGCCGATCTGGCAAGGCGCCGAATCGGTGGCGTTGCGGGCCGCGGTGGGCGGCGCGCTGACGCTGACGCTGCCGTTGGCCGTGGTGGTGGTGCTCAAAGGCAAAGTGTGGACCGGTCTGCTCGGCATGTTCATCGTCGTGCTGCTGGTCATCGGCGCCATCCGCTTGTCACGTCCACACGCCCCGTGGGCCCGCTGGCGCTACACCACCCAGCCGGACAAAATGCGGCGCGCGCTGCAGCGGGAACGGACACTGCGCCGCCCCGTGGTGCGGGCCAAGCTGTGGTTACAGTGCGCGATCGCCGGAACGCCGCGACTGCCCGACGAGCGCACGATCGACGCCCGGCTCGACTACGAGGTACATCCCGCGCCACCGCCGGAGGGAACCGAGCCCATCCTGATCGGCGGATAAGCGGCGTCTAGGCTGCCTCAGTGCGGTACTTCTACGACACCGAATTCATCGAGGACGGCCGCACCATCGAGCTGATCTCGATCGGGGTGGTCGCCGAAGACGGCCGCGAGTACTACGCCGTGTCCACCGAATTCGATCCCGAGCGCGCCGGTAGCTGGGTGCGCGCCAACGTGCTGCCCAAGCTGCCGCCCCCGGCGTCGCAGTTGTGGCGCCCGCGCCGGCGGATTCGCCGGGACCTGGAGGAGTTCTTCGGTGTCGAGGGCACCGATCCGATCGAGCTGTGGGCCTGGGTGGGGGCCTATGACCACGTGGCCTTGTGCCAGTTGTGGGGCACGATGCCCGAATTGCCGCGGGCGCTGCCCCGGTTCACCCGAGAACTGCGGCAGCTGTGGGAGGACCGGGGATGCCCCCGACTGCCGCCGCGGCCACGCGATGTGCACGACGCGCTGGTCGATGCCCGCGATCAGCTGCGCCGGTTCCGGCTGATCACGTCCGACGGACAACCGGATCCCGCCGACGAGCGCGATCCCTGAGAGCATTCGCCCTGATCAGCCGTTGACCGTCCCCGGTTACCATGGACCGATGAACTGGACCGTCGACATACCGATCGACCAGCTGCCGCCGCTGCCGCCGCTGCCGGCTGATCTGCGGGCGCGGCTGGACGCCGCACTGGCCAAACCGGCTGCTCAGCAACCCAGCTGGCCCGCCGAGCAGGCCAAGGCGATGCGCACGGTCCTGGAGAGCGTGCCACCGGTGACGGTGCCGTCGGAGATCGTCCGGCTGCAAGAACAGCTGGCGCAGGTCGCCAGGGGTGAGGCGTTTTTGCTGCAGGGCGGCGACTGCGCGGAGACCTTCACCGACAACACCGAACCCCACATCCGGAGCAATGTCCGCACCCTGCTGCAGATGGCGGTGGTGCTGACCTACGGCGCCAGCATGCCGGTGGTCAAGGTGGCCCGCATCGCCGGTCAATACGCCAAGCCCCGGTCGGCCGACATTGACGCGCTGGGCCTGAAGTCCTACCGCGGCGACATGATCAACGGCTTCGCCCCGGACGCCCCGGCGCGCGAGCACGACCCGTCGCGACTGGTGCGCGCCTACGCCAATGCCAGTGCGGCGATGAACCTGGTGCGGGCGTTGACGTCCTCGGGGTTGGCTTCACTGCACCTGGTCCACGACTGGAACCGGGAATTCGTCCGGACCTCGCCGGCCGGCGCGCGTTACGAGGCGCTGGCCACCGAGATCGATCGGGGCTTGAGGTTCATGAGCGCCTGCGGGGTGGCCGACCGCAACCTGCAAACCGCCGAAATTTACGCCAGCCACGAGGCTTTGGTGCTCGACTACGAGCGGTCCATGTTGCGCCTGTCGGATGTCGAAGGTGGGGAGCCGCAGCTCTATGACCTGTCGGCGCACACCGTGTGGATCGGTGAGCGCACCCGCCAGCTCGACGGCGCACACATCGCGTTCGCGGAGGTGATCGCCAACCCGATCGGTGTCAAGATCGGCCCGACGATGACCCCGGAACTGGCCGTCGAATACGTCGAGCGGCTCGACCCGCACAACAGGCCGGGCCGGCTGACGTTGGTGAGCAGGTTGGGCAACCACAAGGTGCGCGATCTGCTGCCGCCGATCGTGGAGAAGGTTCAGGCGACCGGTCACCAGGTGATCTGGCAGTGCGACCCGATGCACGGGAACACCCACGAGGCGTCCAACGGTTACAAGACTCGGCATTTCGACCGCATCGTCGACGAAGTGCAGGGCTTCTTCGAGGTGCACCGCGCGCTGGGCACCCACCCGGGTGGCATCCACGTCGAGATCACCGGCGAGGACGTCACCGAGTGTCTTGGTGGTGCGCAAGACATTTCGGATACGGACCTGGTGGGCCGCTACGAGACGGCGTGTGACCCGCGGCTGAACACCCAGCAGTCACTGGAGTTGGCGTTCCTGGTCGCCGAGATGCTGCGCGACTGAATCCGTTGTCGTGCCGAGCCGGGGGCACCGCCCGCTCGCGCCGAGCGTAACGCCACCGTCAAAATCCTTCGGTGTTTTCGCACTGGCGTTACGCACGGGAGCCGTAACGCACGAAAGCCGTTGCGCGACGGACCTCCGTCGCTTACAGCAGTCCGCTCAGATGGCTTCCGATCGTCCATGCGGCCGTCGCGACCAGCCCGGTGATGGCCAGTACCAGCGCCACCCAGATCAACACCATGCGCCGGGCGTGCTGACGGGCCCAAATAAATTCGCTCATCGCGATACCGGCGAATTCGCCTGCCACAGGCTCATAGTCGTGGTCATCGAGCTCGGCGTCAGGCTGCACCGGCCGCCCGGGCTCCGACCAGTCATCCGGTCCACGGGTCAACTGGCGGGTGGGGCGGTGAACCGGTGCTCCTTCGGGCGGCCGCGGTTGCTGCGCGGTGGCCCGGCGCTGGCTCATCCGGCTGTGGTGCAGCACCGCTGACCGGTGTTGCGCGGAGTTACGCGGAGCCGGTACCCGAAATTCCGGCAGCTCGAGTTCTTCGGCGATCGCGTCGAGATCGGCGCCCATCTCGATGGCGTCGGCGTATCGGCCGGCCGGGTCGCGGGCGGTGGCGCGCGCCACGAACTCGTCGAATTGCACGGGCACACCGTCGATCGCCGCGCTGGGCGGTGGCACATCGTTATCCAGCCGTTGGTAGGCGATGGACAATGCCGTGTCGCCGGTGAACGGTGTGCGCCCGGTCAGCAGCTCATAGGTGAGGATCCCGGCGGAGTAGACGTCGCTGCGGGGACTGGCGCTCCCGTCGCGCACCTGCTCGGGTGACAGATAGGCCGCGGTGCCCAGAATGACGCTGGTGGAGGTGATTCCCGCGGCCGCAACCGCACGGACCAACCCGAAATCGGCAATCTTGACGTCGCCGTCGTCGGAGATCAGTACGTTCTCGGGCTTGACGTCGCGATGCACCAGGCCGGCCCGGTGCGCGGCGGCCAGCCCGCCCAGCACGGGGCGCAGCACCGCCACCACGGCATGGGGTGGCATCGGGCCGCGTTCGGCCAGCAACTCGCGCAGGGTGCCGCCTTCGATGAGCTCCATCACCAAAAACGGGTGCCGAGCGTCCAGGCCCTGGTCGTAGACCGCCACCAGCCCAGGGTTTTTCAGCCGGGCGACCATGCGGGCCTCGCGCTGGAAGCGGGCCAGGAATTGCTCGTCGCCGGCGTAGCGAGAGTCCATCACCTTCACGGCGACGGGCCGGTCGAGCCGGATGTCGAGGCCGCGGTAGACCGTCGAGGTGCCGCCGCTGGCGATCCTGGACTGGACCAGGTAGCGGCCATCCAGCAAGGTGCTGTCCAACGGGTCTCCCGTCCCGGCTCCGGTCACGGGGCCATCGTAGGTGCGACGGTGCGATCGGGCGAGAGAACACAGCCGCAACGCCCCTGGCGCGGCCTACACTTGCGCGGTGAGCAGTATTCCGGCTGGCGACGACATTTTGGACCCCGACGAGCCAACCTACGACCTGCCCAGAGTCGCCGACTTGCTCGGCGTGCCGGTCAACAAGGTGCAGCAACAGCTACGGGAAGGCCACCTGGTCGCGGTGCGGCGCGACGGCGGCCTGGTGGTACCGCAGGTGTTCTTCACCAATACCGGTGAGGTGGTCAAAAGCCTGCCGGGGCTGTTGACGATCCTGCACGACGGCGGTTATCACAACACCGAGATCGTGCGGTGGCTGTTCACCCCGGACCCGTCGCTGACCGTCACCCGGGACGGCACCAAGGATGTCATCAGCAACGCCCGTCCCGTCGACGCCCTGCATGCCCACCAGGCCCGGGAAGTTGTGCGCCGGGCACAAGCCATGGCTTATTAAGCCGCAGGGCGAACTTCGACCAGGTCGGCCTGCGATGCCGGAGCCCGGTACAGGCTGTAGGCGGCAACCAGCGCGCAGGCGGTGGCCAGCGAAAAGTGCAGCCATGAATACATCCCGTGCGATCCGTCGGGTTTGAAGATCACCATGACCCAGGTCGACAGGCCGGCGATGATCGCGACCGCTCGTCGGGACTGGACCAGCGGGGCCGCGACCGCCAGCGGCCAGGAGTAGTACCACGGCAGAGCGGCCGGGGCGAACAGCACCACGATCACCATCGACCACACGATGCCGGTCAGCGCGGCCCGGTCGTTGCGCCGGAATCGCCACCACAACAGCGGCAATGACACCGCGATGATCGCGATGCCGATGAACCGGGTGACCCTGAGCACGGCGTAGAAGTCCAGCGAGAAATACCCGGCGCCCAGCGTGTGGACCAGGTTGGCGGCCGCAGTCGGCACGGTCAACCAGTTGATGATCTTCACCGATCCGGCCAGCGCGGTCAGCCATCCCAGGCCGACACCGGCCAGCGCGGACAATACTGCGAACACGCTGACGAAGATCAGCAGCGATATCGCGATAGCCGCCAGGAATGCCGGGACCGGCCGATATCCGCGTCGGTCGCGTAAATGCCGCATCCACACCCACACCAGAAAAGGCAGCGAGATCCCGGCAGTCGCTTTGACCGCCATCGCGACCGTGATCAAGATGATGCCCAGGACGTGGCGGCCGGCGAAGGTCAGCGCGATACCGGCGGTCATCAAGCCCACCATCAGCATCTCGTTGTGCACCCCGCCCATCAGGTGGATGAGCACCAGTGGGTTGAGCACACAGATCCACAGGGCAGTCGAGCCGTCTGTGCCCATCCGGCGGGCCAACCGGGTCGTGGCCCAGATCAGCAGCGCCAGTCCGGGCAGCATGCACAAGCGCAGCAGCATGGTTCCGGCCACCACGTTGTCGCCGACGATCATCGTGACCAGCTTCGCCACCAGAATGAATGCCGGACCATACGGCGCTGTGGTGATCGTCCAGATGGGACTTACGTTGTCTAGCAATGTATTCGGATTGGCAACCGGACCAACCGCGTAGGGGTCCAGGCCGTCGCGCAGCAGTGCTCCCTGAGCCAGATACGAATAGGTGTCGCGGCTGAAGACGGGCACCGAAACCAGCAACGGCGCCAGCCAGAAGCCGGTGGTGGCTTTCATCATGAACTCGGTCGTTTCGCCGGCCAGTACCCGCCGGCCCAGTCCCAGCCATGCGATCAGCATCAGACCTACGCCCGTCCACAACACAATCGCCGACAGCACCATGCCGTGGCCAAAGCGCACCCAGGACATGTGGATCGACTCCAGCAGCGGGTCGTGTTGGCGGGTGCTGCCCGCTCCCAGCGCGCCCGTGGTGATCAGCAGCGATCCCAGCAAGCCCAGCCACGCCGGACGCGACTCGGTGGTGGTAGCGAACGCAAGCAGTCGTGAAAAATCCTGGCCAGGAGAACGTTTCGTCGCCGGCGGCCCGGCGGCCGGGGTGTGCGTCGGAGTCGTCATCGGTTCAGCAGGACCGGTTCGTGGCCATCCTGGCCAGTTCGGACAGCCCCGTTTTGGCCGCCGCGTTGATGGGCGCAGCCGCCAGCGTGTCCAGCGCCCGTTTGGTCATCGCGACGATACGTTGCTCCGCTGCAGCCAGCGCGCCCACCGACTCGATGACATCGCGCAGTTCGCTCACTTGCGCGTCGGTCAGCTGTGCGCCGATCGAGCTGCGCAACAAGTTGGCCGCCAAGGGATCTGACTTGGCGGCCAACTCCACCGCCTCGGCCAGCAGCACGGTGCGCTTACCGGATCTCAGATCGTCACCGGACGGCTTCCCGGTCACCGCCGGGTCCCCGAACACCCCCAGAATGTCGTCGCGGAGCTGGAACGCCACGCCCAGGTCCGTCCCGAACTGGGCGCAGACTTCTTGAACGTCGGGCCTGTCGGCGGCGGCGGCCACGCCCAGCTGCAGCGGTCGCGACACGGTGTAACAGGCGGTTTTGAAGGTGTCGACGGCCATCGCCGATGCGATCGACTCGGCGGCGCTGGCCTCGGCGACGATGTCGAGGTATTGCCCGCCCAGCACCTCGGTGCGGATCTCGCTCCACACGTGCTGGACGCGCTGCCGGGCCCCGGGGGCTAAGTCGACGCGGAAGACGATGTCGTCGGCCCAGGCCAGCGCCAGATCGCCGAGCAGGATGGCTGCCGATATGCCGAACCGCTCCGGCGAGCCCCGCCAGTGCCGGTCGCGGTGCAGTGCAGCGAAGTGGACGTGAACGGTCGGCCTGCCGCGGCGGGTAGCGGAGTCGTCGATCACATCGTCATGCACCAGCGCGCAGGCGTGCAGCAGCTCCAACGCGGAAAACAGCAGCAAGACTTCCGGATCGGGATCCCCGGTGGCCACGGCGCGCCAACCCCAATAGGCGAAGGCGGGCCGCAGCCGCTTGCCCCCGTTGAGCACGAAATCTTCGAGGGCCTCGATCAGAACGCCGTAGTCGCTACCGATGTAGGCGGTGTCGGTGCGCCGGTCGTGCAGATACCGCCGAAGCCGATCGGTGATGGCGCCGGTCAACTCGGCGGTTGCCGCTGCTTCGACGCTCAGCGCGGCGCCCCTTTCTCACTCGGCGGTCCCTGGCCCGACCAGTGTATTCGGCGTAGCACCGAGGGTCCCTTCGACATGACGCGGGCGCGTGGAGCGACTCGGGCGATCCTTCGACTGGCTCACTATTCCCCCGCAAGCGGTGGTACCCCCACGCCTATGCTGGCGGGAGTGTCTGGGCTTCGCGCGGTGCTGCGCGACCAGGAAATCCCTAGGGCGATAGTCGTCGGATCGAGAGGAACCGTGTGACCCTCAACACCATTGCGCTCGAGCTGGTGCCACCGAACTGCGACGACGGTCGGGAGCGGGCGCTCGAAGACGCGCGAAAAGTGGTGCAGTACTCGGCCGAATCCGGTTTAGACGGCCGGCTCCGGCACGTGATGATTCCCGGGATGATCGCCGAGGACGATGACCGTCCGGTCGCGATGAAACCCAAGCTCGACGTGCTGGACTTCTGGTCGATCATCAAACCGGAATTGCCCGGCTTCCGCGGCCTGTGCACGCAGGTAACGGCCTTCATGGACGAGGCGTCGCTGCGTCAACGGCTCACTGCGCTCTGCGCCGCCGGAATAGAAGGCGTGGTTTTCGTCGGCGTACCGCGCACGATGCAGGACGGCGAAGGCTCCGGCGTCGCGCCGACCGACGCCCTGTCGATCTATCGCGAGCTGGTGACCAACCGCGGCGTGATTCTGATCCCCACCCGCGAGGGCGAACAAGGCCGGTTCAACTTCAAGTGCGACCAGGGCGCGACCTACGGCATGACTCAGTTGTTGTATTCGGACGCCATCGTGGGTTTTCTGACGGAGTTCGCCAAGAACACCGATCATCGGCCGGAAATCCTGCTGTCGTTAGGCTTCGTCCCGAAGGTGGAGAGCCGGGTCGGCCTGA
The DNA here is from genome assembly GCA_963848535.1 of uncultured Actinomycetota bacterium. GTDB lineage: Bacteria > Actinomycetota > Actinomycetes > Mycobacteriales > Mycobacteriaceae > Mycobacterium. The sequence goes on along the minus strand of CAWKEM010000016.1, from coordinate 28,223 downwards.
TCAACTGGTTGATTCAGGATCCGGGTAATGCCGCGGTGGCCGGCGAGCAGGAGTTCGTCAAACGCCTGGCGGGCAGCGAACCGGCGCAGAAGCGCCAGCTGATGGTCGACTTGTACAAGCGCGTCATCGACGGGCTCGCCGACCTCGGCTTTCCGCTGAGCATTCATTTTGAGGCGACGTACGGGGTTTCTGCGCCGGCTTTCCAGACCTTCGCCGAGATGCTTGCCTACTGGTCGCCTGTCACGCGGGTTTAGCTGGGGTGTTGGTCGCGCGGGGCGGTAAGTCGTGGGGAACGGTCCCGGTTGAGCCAGGCCAGCAGCGCCACCACGCCGGCAGCGGCGAAGGACACGATACCCAGCCATACGGCCGCCGCGGTGAAGGAGCGGGTGTTGGGATCGGTGTAGCGGGCTTGGGCGGTCATGGTGCTCACCACGCCGGGTTTGAGCTTCCATGACACCACCTCGGGCTCGACGCGGTCGCCGTTGGTCGAGGTCACCACGCCGGGAAAGGCGACGGTCAGCTCGACGTCGGCGTCAGGATCAGTCACCGATGTCAGATCCGCCCGGCCTTCCAGGATCACCAGGTTGCCGTTCCGGCGCAGCGACACATTCACCCCGGTGGAGTCGGAGTTCATGTTCGCCAGCTGCGGCAACTCGGCGAAGGTCAAATTGGAGAACACGGCTTGCGAGCCCACGTAGCCGTCGCTGCTGTAGTTCGACACCGCCACCTTCTGGCTGAACGGCAAGTTGTTGGTGTCGAGCTGTGGACCGGCGTCTTTGGCGGTCTTGGGTTTGGCCGCGGCGACGATCTCCCCAGACACCAGGTCGTCGGGCGAGATGGTGATCGACGCTCTGACCCGCAGGCATCCGGTGGCCAGTGGCACCAGCAGCAGCAGCATCGCGATGGCCACCAGGCGGCGTCGCCGGGCAGTGAATCCTCGGGCCGGAAGCGGGGGAGGGCTGGCGCGCACCAGGTCATCGTGCCAGACCCGGTGTATCGCAGCGGCGAGTCGTCCGATGTGCGCCGCCAGCGCGTCGCCGGGAGGTTACAGGGGCAGTTCGCGGCCCAGGATCGCGAATGGTCGTGGGTCACCGGCGAAGTGGTAGCGGCGGATGATGTCCGTGAAGCCCAGCCGCCGGTATAACCGCCAGGCGCGGTTGGGCTCACCGTTGTTGGTTTCCGGCGTGGAGAGCAGGACGTTCTTTTCGCCGCGGCCGGCGAGCAGCCGGCGGGCCAATGCCTCGCCGAGGCCGCGGCCTTGGGCGCGGGGGTGAATGTGCAATTCGGTCAATTCGAAGTAGCTGTTCATCAGCCGGGCGATCTCATCAGGCAGCGAGCCGCCGCGCTGCAGGCCCAGGACGACCTGCTGTTGCCACCACTGCCCGGGTGCGCCGGGGTAACCGTAGGCCACGCCGAGCAACGGCGCGTCGCTCAGTTCGGCAGCCGACGGCACTTGGGCTCCCATGCTGTCGGCCGCCTCAGCTTCGACGGCGCCCACTCCCTGCCAGCCGCGTCGCCGGATGTGCTCCAGCCACATCGCGGCGCGCTGGTTTTCGGTGCCCCGCGGGTAGCGCATCGCGTCGACATACACGCCCAGGGCGTCGCTGAGACGGCGCTCCATATCGTTCGGGGGCAGATCGATGAGGAATATCGCCAACTCGCGGTGTCCTCCTCGTCCAGCGATCCGGTCGCATGCCTACCGCCATTATCGGGCCCGCGCGCGACCGACAGACGAGCGGTCGCGGCGACAAACCGACCAACCGCCCCGTTTGGTAAGCGGCTTGTCACGCACGGCCGTTCCGGCGCACACGGGTGTCGGGAGGGGGCCGGGATAGAATCGCCGTCGAACCAGTGGTACAGCGCAGATTGACCTCGTATCATCTGACTTAGTTGCCCGCACAACGGGCATCCGCGTGCTATCGATAGTTACGCGCCAGACTGTCGGCAAGGAGGGACGCATGCCACTCTCCGATCATGAGCAGCGGATGCTCGACCAGATCGAGAGCGCTCTCTACGCCGAAGATCCCAAGTTTGCCTCGAGCGTGCGTGGCGGAGGGTTCCGCGCACCGACCGCGCGCCGGCGTCTACAGGGTGCGGCGTTGTTCGTCATCGGTCTGGCGATGCTGGTTTCCGGCGTGGCGTTCAAAGCCACGATGATCGGAAGTTTTCCGATCCTCAGTGTCTTTGGGTTCATCGTGATGTTTGGCGGGGTGGTGTTCGCCGTCACGGGTCCGCGGTTGTCCAGCAGGCTGGACCACTCCGGGCCGGCGCCCGGGGCGCCGCGCCAGCGCCGCAACAAAGGTTCCGGAGGCTCCTTCACCAGTCGTATGGAGGATCGGTTCCGCCGCCGTTTCGACAGCTAGCGGGATCGCCCGACACATCGGGTCGGGTTGGCCTTGGTTGGCCCCTGGATAGCCATCGATGACACCTTTTTCGTGCTTGTCGGCTCTGCGTCGTACCCGCGTCACGCGGCTGACCTGCGCGGATCCGTCGAGTCCGTTCTGAATCCCAATTGAGCTGTAACCGTGGCCCAAGGCGCGATTCAAGCCCCACTGCGCCCCACCTCGTCGCCCCACTCGCCCCCACCTGGCTGCCTTAGCCGTCTGAAGTGGGGTTTTCTGATGTCACGATCGGGTCGCGACGTGACCTCGGAGACCCTCGGGTAACGGACCGAAGACCGTCAGGTGGCGGATTGCCGGGAAAACGCGGCAACGACACTTCATCAATGGGGCAAAGTGGGGGATCGTGGGGTATGGTGGCGGAAGTGTTTGGGTGACCCCGAGCGGGAGGTGAGCTGGTGTTTCTCGGCACCTACACGCCCAAACTCGACGACAAGGGGCGGCTGACGTTGCCCGCCAAGTTCCGCGACTTGCTGGCAGGGGGGTTGATGGTCACCAAGAGCCAAGATCACAGCCTGGCCGTGTACCCGCGGAGCGAATTCGAGCAACTGGCCCGGCGGGCCAGTAAGACGTCGCGGAGCAACCCGGAAGCCAGAGCGTTCCTGCGCAATCTCGCCGCCGGCACCGACGAACAGCATCCCGACGCCCAGGGCCGCATCACGTTGTCGGCCGACCACCGTCGTTACGCGCACCTCTCCAAGGACTGTGTGGTGATCGGAGCGGTCGACTACCTCGAGATCTGGGATGCGCAGGCCTGGCAGGACTATCAGCAGACCCACGAAGAGAACTTCTCCGCGGCCAGCGATGAAGCACTCGGCGACATCATCTGAGGCGCATGCCCGTGCATCGTGGCCTCTGCCCGAACTGACCCTGGCGTACTTCCCCAACGCCAGGTTCGTGCCTTCGGACAGGGACCTGGGTGCAGGGGCGTGGTCTCGCAGCGCCCTTCGAGCGGTCTCGGGGGCCGACGGGCGCCGGCTGACCCGGGGAGGCGTTGCGGTGGCTGACAATTCAGAAGATTTCGGGCATGTGCCGGTGTTGCTGCAACGTTGCGTCGATCTACTCACCCCGGCACTGACCCGCTACCACGCCGACGGATCGGGGGCGGTCCTCGTCGACGCCACCATCGGCGCGGGCGGGCACGCGGAGCGGTTCTTGACCGAATTGCCGGGTCTGCGGCTGATCGGGCTCGACCGCGATCCCAGCGCCCTGGATATCGCCCGGACTCGGCTGGCGCGATTCGCCGACCGGGTCACGTTGGTGCACACGCGGTATGACGGCCTCGTCACGGCACTGGCCGAATCCGGTTACCGGGCCCAAGAATCGGTCGACGGGGTGTTGTTCGACCTCGGTGTGTCGTCCATGCAGCTGGACCGGGCCGAGCGGGGTTTCGCCTACGCCCAGGACGCGCCGTTGGACATGCGGATGGACCCGGCGTCACCGCTGACCGCGGCCGACATCCTCAACGACTACGACGAGGCTGCGCTGGCGGACATCCTGCACCGCTACGGCGAGGAGCGGTTCGCGCGGCGCATCGCCGCGCGTATCGTCCGCCAGCGCGCCCGCACCCCGTTCACCTCGACCGCACAGCTGGTAACCCTGCTCTACCAAGCGATTCCGGCTCCGGCCCGGCGGACCGGCGGGCATCCGGCCAAGCGCACCTTCCAGGCGCTGCGGATCGCGGTCAACGACGAGCTGAACTCGCTGCGCGATGCGCTTCCCGCCGCGTTGAACGCGCTCACCGTCGGCGGACGCATCGTGGTGCTGGCCTACCAATCGCTGGAAGACCGGATCGTCAAACGCGTGTTCGCCGAGGCGGTCGCGTCCCGCACGCCGGTCGATTTGCCGGTCGAGCTGCCCGGGCACGAGCCGCGATTCCGGTCGTTGACGCACGGTGCGCAGCGCGCCGATGCCGCCGAGGCCGAACGCAACCCGCGCAGCACCGCGGTGCGATTACGGGCCCTGCAACGGCTGGAACACAGGTCGGAATCACTGCAGGTTAGAGCGAAAGGCGACTCATGAAGGCAAAGCGCGAGACGCCGAAACGCCCCGCCGGCAGCGACCGGCGGGGCGGGCGCGACGGTGCCGCCGTCAAGAGCCGGCGTGCTGCGGCTGACGCCGCGTCATCGCACCGTACCCGACCCGGAAAAGCCGCCGCACCCACCCGCGATGCCCGCGGGCCCAAGTCTGGACCGCAGACCAGCCCGATCGCCCGGCCGGTCGAGCGTCCGGCCCGGCCCAAGAGCACGAGCCAGGCCAAGGCGCGCGCAAAGGCGCGCAAAGCCAAGGCGCCCAAAGTTGTTCGTCCTCGTTTGACGGAACGTTTGGCCGTCCGGCTGGCATCGATTGACCTGCGGCCCCGGACACTGGCCAAGAAGGTTCCGTTTGTGGTGCTGGTCATCGGCGCGCTCGCGCTCGGGCTCGGTCTCACCCTGTGGCTGTCCACCGACTCCGCCGAGCGCTCCTACCAGCTCAGCCACGCCCGGGAGCGGAACCGAATCCTGCAGCAGCAGAAGGAGGCGCTGGAACGCGATGTGCGCGAGGCGGAGTCCGCCCCGGCGCTGGCGGAGGCGGCCCGCAAGCAGGGCATGATCCCGACGAGGGACACCGCACACCTGGTCCAGGACCCGTCCGGCAACTGGGTGATCGTCGGCACGCCGAAGCCGGCTGACGGCGTTCCGCCACCGCCGCTGAACGCCAAGCTGCCCGACGAAGGTCCGCCGCTGCCCCCGCCAGCGCCGGCGCTTCCCCCGGAGGTACCGGTTCGGGTGCAACCGGGTGCCGGCGCCCCCGCGCCGGCCAGGCCCGGGCCCGAGGCGCTGCTGCGCGCCCCGGACGGCGCCTCGACGATCGGCGGCCAGCACCTGCCTCAGGCCGCGCCCCGGCTTCCCGGTGCGCCCGCCGGACCGGTCACCGGGCAGCTCCCCGGTGTGCTGCCGATGCCTGGGCTGCCGGCTCCGGCGGGACCGGCGTCCGCTCCGCTGCCTGCCGAAGTGCCCATTCCGATCGGCGGACTGCCCATCCCGGGTCCCGCCCCGGTGTCCGCGCCGCTACCCGCGGAGGTGCCGGTTCCGCTGCACCCGAGGGCGCCTGCGGCTCCCCAGGTTGTCGTTCCCGTCGTTCCCGTCGTCCCCGGCGCCCCGGTGCCCGCGGCGGTACCGCAACCGGGGCCGGCTAACGGCGCACTGGCCGGGCCCGCCCCCGTTGCGACGCCAGGTGCCGCCAGGTGAGCCGCGGCGACTCGGGGCGGTCACGCCGGTCGCAGTCGGTGCGACCGACGCGCGGTCCGCGTAGCGCACAGGACGCCGAGGGGGGGCGGCAACCGAAGTGGCCCCGCAAGCCCCGGCAGGCGCAGCAAGGCCGAGACGTCGCAGCACCCAAGAAATTCCGGAAGGCCAAGCGAGCGGGCAAGTCCGCTGCGGGGCAGCGGACGGACGCAGTCGCGGCCGGTCACAGCGCGAGCGAGCGGCGCACCCGGCAGATTGTGCAATTGGGGACCCGCGGCGCCTCGTTCGTCTTCCGGCATCGCGCGGGCAATGCGGTCATCGGGGTGTTGATGCTGGTGGCGGCGGTCCAGTTGTTTGTCCTGCAGGTAACCGATGCGCCGGCACTGCGCGCCCAGGCGGCCGGACAGCTCAGGGTCACCGACGTCGCTAAAGCGGTGCGCGGCAGCATCGTCGACCGCCACAACGACCAACTTGCGTTCACCATCGAGTCGCGTGCGTTGACGTTTCAGCCCAAGAGGATTCGCCGGCAACTGGAGGAGGCCAGGAACAAGAACTCGGCCGCTCCCGATCCCCAGCAGCGGCTGCGGGATATCGCCAAGGAGGTCTCGACCCGGCTGAACAACAAGCCGGACTCCGGCACCGTGCTGAAAAAGCTGCAAAGCGACGAGAACTTCGTCTATCTGGCGCGCGCCGTCGACCCCGCCGTCGCCAGCGCGATCTCCGACAAATATCCCGAGGTCGGCTCCGAACGCCAGGATCTGCGCCAGTATCCGGGCGGATCGTTGGCGGCCAACATCGTTGGCGGCATCGACTGGGACGGCCACGGGCTGCTGGGCCTGGAAGAGTCCCTGGACTCGGCGCTGTCCGGGACCGACGGTTCGGTCACCTACGACCGCGGATCCGACGGCGTGGTCATTCCCGGCAGCTACCGCAACCGGCACCGGGCGGTCAACGGGTCGATCGTCCAGCTGACCATCGACGACGATATCCAGTTCTATGTGCAGCAGCAGGTCCAGCAGGCCAAGAATGTGTCTGGGGCGCGCAATGTGTCGGCCGTCGTCCTCGACGCGAAGACCGGCGAAGTGCTGGCCATGGCCAACGACAACACCTTCGACCCCTCCCAGGACATCGGGCGTCAGGGCAACAAGCAGCTGGGCAACCTGCCGGTGTCCTCGCCGTTCGAGCCGGGCTCGGTGAACAAGGTGATCACCGCTTCCTCCGTCATCGAGTACGGCCTGTCCAACCCCGACGAGGTGTTGCAGGTACCCGGCTCGATCCAGATGGGCGGTGTCTCCATCCATGACGCCTGGGACCATGGCGTGATGCCCTACACCACCACCGGAGTGTTCGGGAAGTCGTCCAACGTCGGCACGCTGATGCTGGCGCAGCGCGTCGGCCCGGAACGCTACTACGACATGGTCCGCAAATTCGGGCTCGGCCAGCGCACCAACGTCGGCCTGCCCGGTGAAAGCGCCGGACTGGTACCGCCCATCGACCAATGGTCGGGCAGCACATTCTCCAACTTGCCTATCGGCCAAGGTCTTTCGATGACCCTGCTGCAGATGACCGACATGTACCAGACGATCGCCAACGACGGACTGCGGGTACCGCCGCGGATCATCAAGGCCACCATCGCACCCGACGGCACCCGGACCGAAGAGCCGCGTCCGGAAGGTGTGCGGGTGGTGTCGGCGCAGACCGCCCAGACCGTGCGGGGGATGCTGCGCGCCGTCGTGCAACGCGACCCGATGGGTTACCAGCAGGGGACCGGGCCCGCTGCCGCGGTGGCGGGCTATCAGATGGCCGGTAAGACGGGTACCGCGCAGCAGATCAACCCCGCCTGCGGCTGCTACTTCGACAACGTCTACTGGATCACGTTCGCGGGAATGGCCACCGTCGACAACCCCCGCTACGTCATCGGCATCATGATGGACAACCCGGAGCGCAACGCCGACGGTACGCCGGGCCACTCGGCGGCCCCGCTGTTCCACAACATCGCCGGCTGGCTGATGCAGCGCGAGAACGTGCCGCTGTCCCCGGACCCGGGGCCGCCGTTGACGTTGCAGGCCACCTAGCGCGTCCACGCGGCCTCCACGCGCGGGAACGCCTCATGCCGGGTACGTCTAGGTAGGGTGTCATCGCCGATCATGACGATCACGCGGCGTCGGAGGGAGGTGTGACCAAGGTGGTGTCGGTGCCCGCTGGGTTGCGCCCCAGCGCCGGTACGGGGGCGCGGCTGGCTGCGCTGGCGGCCCAGGTCGGCGCGGTGATGGCCTACGGCCCAGATCCCGGCGCGGCGGTCCCCGACGTGCCGGTGACCGGCGTGACACTTCGGGCCCAGGACGTGCGGCCCGGTGACTTGTTCGCCGCCCTGCCCGGTTCGTCGACGCACGGCGCCCGGTATGCCGCCGAGGCGATCGGCCGCGGCGCCGTCGCCGTGCTCACCGATGCCGCCGGGGTCGCCGAGATGGCTGAGCAGGCCGGCGCGCCGCCGATACTGGTGCATCCCGACCCGCGCAGCGTCCTGGGCGGCCTGGCCGCCACGGTGTACGGAAACCCGTCGGAGCATTTGACGGTTGTCGGGATCACCGGAACGTCCGGCAAGACGACCACGACGTATCTGGTCGAGTCCGGTCTGCGTGCCGCCGGACGGAAAGCCGGGCTGATCGGCACCATCGGCATCCGCATCGACGGCGCCGACCTGCCCAGCGCATTGACCACTCCGGAGGCTCCGGCCCTGCAGGCGATGCTCGCGGCGATGGCCGAACGCGGCGTGGACACCGTGGTCATGGAGGTGTCCAGTCATGCGCTGGCATTGGGCCGGGTGGACGGCACCAGGTTCGCGGTGGGTGGTTTCACCAACCTGTCTCGTGACCACCTCGACTTTCATCCCAGCATGGCCGACTACTTCGAGGCCAAGGCATTGCTGTTCGACCCCGAGTCGCCGCTGCGGGCCCGCGGTGTCGTGGTGTGCATCGACGACGATGCCGGACGCGCCATGGCCGACCGGGCCGGCGACGCGATCACCGTCAGCAGCACGGACCAACCCGCCCACTGGCGCGCCATCGAGATGACACCGATGGGCGCCGGGGGACAGCAGTTCACCGTCGTAGACCCGGCCGGCGTGCATCACCGCGTCGGCATCCGGCTACCGGGCCACTACAACGTCGCCAATTGTCTTGTGGCACTGGCAGTTCTGGACGCGGTGGGGGTTTCTCCGGAGCAGGCGGCGCCCGGACTGCTGGAAGCCCGGGTGCCGGGTCGAATGGAAGAGATCGATTGCGGCCAGGACTTTCTTGCGCTGGTCGACTATGCGCACAAACCGGGGGCGTTGCGGGCGGTGCTGACCACCTTGGCGCGCCCGGGTCGCCGGCTGGCGGTGGTGTTCGGCGCCGGGGGCGAACGCGACCCGGGCAAGCGGGCGCCGATGGGCCAGATCGCCGCCGGGCTGGCCGATTTGGTCGTCGTCACCGACGACAACCCGCGCAGCGAGGATCCTGCGGCAATCCGCCGCGAGATCCTGGCCGGGGCGGCCGGCGGCGCAGCTGCGGCCGAGGTTGTCGAGATCGGCGACCGGCGGGCGGCGATCAGACACGCGGTGGCCTGGGCGGGCCCCGGCGACGTGGTGCTGGTCGCGGGCAAGGGTCATGAAACCGGGCAGCGCGCCGCCGGCCGGACCCGCCCGTTCGACGATCGGGTGGAACTGGCGCAGGCCGTGGAGGCCCTGGGGCGCCGTGAGGCGCGGCAATGATCGACCTGACCGTCGCCCGGATCGCCGAAATCGTCGGCGGCACGCTGTCCGACATCTCGCCGCAAGCCGCCGCGGAACTCCACGTCACCGGCGCGGTCGAATTCGACTCCCGCACCGTCGGCCCCGGCGGGCTGTTTTTGGCGCTGCCCGGGGCCCGCTCCGACGGGCACGACCACGCGGGATCGGCGATAGCGGCCGGCGCGGTCGCCGTGCTGGCGGCCCGGCCGGTCGGCGTGCCCGCGATCGTGGTGCCCCCCGAGCCGTGGTCCGGCCGGGCCGACGGCGGCCTGGCCGGCGTGCTCGAGCACGACGCCGACGGGTCCGGCGCGGCCGTCCTGGCCGCGCTGGCCAAGCTGGCCAAGGCGGTGGCCGCGGAACTGGTGGCGGGCGGGCTGACCATCATCGGGATCACCGGCTCGTCGGGAAAGACCTCGACCAAAGACCTGGTGGCCGCCGTGCTCGCGCCGCTCGGTGAGGTAGTGGCCCCGCCCGGGTCGTTCAACAACGAGCTGGGACATCCCTGGACGGTGTTGCGCGCGACGCCGCGCACCGACTACCTGGTCCTCGAGATGTCGGCACGCCATCCCGGCAACATCGCCGCGCTGGCGCAGATCGCGCGGCCGGCGATCGGGGTGGTCCTCAACGTCGGCACCGCGCACCTGGGTGAGTTCGGCTCCCGTGACGCCATTGCGCAAACCAAAGCCGAACTGCCACAAGCGGTTCCACCATCCGGTGTGGTCATCCTCAACGTCGACGACCCGGCGGTGGCGGCGATGGCCGATCAGGCCGCGGCCCGGGTGGTCCGGGTCAGCCGCGCCGGCCACACCGACTCGGGGCCCAGCGATGTGTGGGCCGGGCCGGTGTCGCTGGACGAGCTGGCCAGGCCGCGCTTCACGTTGCACACGCGCGATACCAAAACCGAGATCCGGCTGGGCGTGTACGGCGACCACCAGGTCAGCAACGCGCTGTGTGCGGCCGCGGTCGCGCTGGAATGCGGGGCCGGCATCGAGCAGATCGCGGACGCGCTCGCCGCGACGGGGCCGGTGTCGCGGCACCGGATGCAGGTGACCACCCGCGCCGACGGAGTCACGGTGATCGACGACACCTACAACGCCAACCCCGACTCGATGCGGGCCGGACTGCAGGCGCTGGCCTGGATTTCCCACGGCGGCAGCGCGCATCCCCGGCGCAGCTGGGCGGTGCTCGGCGAGATGGCCGAGCTCGGTGCGGACGCGATAGCCGAGCACGATCGCATCGGCCGGCTGGCGGTGCGCTTAGATGTGACTCGACTGGTTGTGGTGGGAACTGGGAGGTCGATGAGCGCCATGCACCACGGAGCGGTCATGGAGGGCTCGTGGGGCGCAGAAGCCGATAAGGGAGCGGTCAACGTGGCCGACGGCGATGCCGCCCTGGCGTTGTTGCGGGCCGAAGTGCAACCCGGCGACGTGGTCCTGGTCAAGGCGTCTCATGCGGCCGGGCTGGGTGCGCTGGCCGACGCGCTGGCCACAGAGAACGCCGCCGGCGGGGCTCGCCCATGAGACAGATCCTCATCGCCGTCGCCATCGCGCTCACCGTGTCCATCCTGTTGACCCCGGCGCTGATCCGGTTGTTCACCAAGCAGGGATTCGGCCACCAGACCCGCGACGACGGCCCGCCCAGCCACCACACCAAACGCGGCACGCCGTCGATGGGCGGGGTGGCAATTCTGGCCGGCATCTGGTCGGGCTACCTGGGCACCCACCTGGCCGGGCTGGCGTTCGATGGTGAAGGCATATCCGCGTCGGGCCTGCTGGTGTTGGGTCTGGCCACCGCTCTGGGCGGCGTCGGATTCGTCGACGACCTGATCAAGATCCGCCGGTCGCGCAATCTCGGGTTGAACAAGACGACCAAGACGGTCGGGCAGATCGCCGCGGCGGTGCTGTTCGGTGTCCTGGTGTTGCAGTTCCACAATGCCGGCGGCCTGACACCGGCCAGCCCGGACCTGTCCTACGTGCGGGAGATCGCCACCGTCACCCTGGCCCCGGGACTGTTCGTGCTGTTCTGCGTCGTCATCGTCAGCGCCTGGTCCAACGCGGTCAATTTCACCGACGGCCTGGACGGGCTGGCCGCCGGCAGCATGGCGATGGTCACCGCCGCCTACGTGTTGATCACCTTCTGGCAGTACCGCAACGCGTGCGCCACCGCGCCCGGCCTGGGCTGCTACAACGTGCGCGACCCGCTGGACCTGGCGCTCATCGCGGCCGCCACCGCGGGCGCCTGCATCGGCTTTTTGTGGTGGAACGCCGCGCCCGCCAAAATCTTCATGGGTGACACCGGGTCACTGGCGCTGGGCGGCATCATCGCGGGGTTGTCGGTCACCAGCCGCACCGAGATCCTCGCCGTCGTGCTGGGTTCGCTGTTCGTCGCCGAAGTCAGCTCGGTCGTGCTGCAGATCCTGGCTTTCCGCACCACCGGGCGTCGGGTGTTCCGGATGGCGCCGTTCCATCACCACTTCGAATTGGCCGGCTGGGCCGAAACCACGGTCATCATCCGCTTCTGGCTGCTCACCGCGATCACCTGCGGCCTGGGTGTGGCCCTGTTCTACGGTGAGTGGCTGGCCGCGATCGGTGCCTGATGAGCGGTCTTGACCCCTTGGTGCCGGGTGCGCCGGTGCTGGTGGCCGGCGGCGGAGTGACCGGCAAGGCAGTGCTGGCAGCCCTGACCCTGTTCGGTGCGGCGCCGACCCTGTGCGACGACGACCCGGCCACGTTGCGCGGCTTTGCCGAGAGCGGAGTGGCGACCGTGACGGCGTCGACGGCCACCCAGCGCATCGGCGACTACGCGGTGGTGATCACCAGTCCCGGCTTCTCGCCGGCCACGGCGCTGCTGACCGCCGCATCGGCGGCGGGTGTGCCGATCTGGGGTGACGTGGAGCTGGCCTGGCGGCTGGACGCCGCGGGCCGCTACGGACCGCCGCGCCGCTGGCTGGTGGTGACCGGGACGAACGGCAAGACGACCACGACGTCGATGCTGCACGCCATGTTGACCGCCGCGGGCCGTCGCAGCCTGTTATGCGGCAACATCGGCAGCCCGGTGCTGGATGTCCTGGGCGAGCCCGCCGACTTCCTGGCTGTCGAGCTGTCCAGTTTCCAGTTGCACTGGGCGCCCTCGCTGCGGCCCGAGGCAGGCGTGGTGCTCAACATCGCCGAAGACCATCTGGACTGGCATTCGACCATGGCCGAATACACCGCTGCCAAGGCCCGGGTGCTGAATGGCCGGGTGGCGGTGGTCGGGTTGGACGACAGCCGGGCCGCCGCGTTGCTGGACACCGCGGCGGCGCCGGTGCGGGTCGGCTTCCGGCTCGGTGCACCGGCCGTGGGTGAACTCGGCGTGCGTGACGGCCAACTGGTTGACCGCGCCTTTGCCGATGACCTGGCACTTTTGCCGGTCGAATCGATACCGGTGCCGGGCCCGGTCGGCGTGCTCGACGCCCTGGCCGCGGCGGCGCTGGCGCGCTGCGTCGGCGTGCCCGCCGACGCGATCGCGAAGGCACTCGCGTCCTTTCGGGTGGGCCGGCATCGCGCCGAAGTGGTCGCCGTCGCCGACGGGATCACCTACGTTGACGACTCCAAGGCCACCAATCCGCACGCCGCCGAGGCGTCCGTGCTGGCCTACCCGCGCGTGGTTTGGGTGGCCGGTGGTTTGCTGAAGGGCGCGTCGGTTGACGCCGAGGTCGCCAGAATCGCTTCCCGGCTGGTCGGCGCGGTGCTCATCGGCAGAGATCGGCAAGAGGTTGCAGAGGCGTTATCGCGACACGCGCCGGATGTCCCCGTCGTCCAGGTTGTGACAGGCGAGGATGCTGGTATGCATGCGACTGCTGTGATTCCTGGTGCAGATGTGACAGAAGTGCAACATGCGGACGGGAATCTCGGTATTCGTGTCATGACTGCGGCCGTGGCCGCGGCCCGGGAGTTGGCGAAGCCCGGCGACACGGTGCTGCTGGCACCGGCCGGCGCATCGTTCGACCAGTTCACCGGTTACGCCGACCGTGGCGACGCATTCGCGGCCGCCGTGCATGCGGCGATCCGGTAGGTGGGTGTGGGTAACGCGCTGACCCGGCGGCTGCGCCGGGGCAAGGAAACCACCGGCACGGCCACGGCCGAGCCGGGCGAGGATGCAACGGCGCCGGACGCCTCCGCAGCCGCCGACGCGCCGGACGCTGCCGGAACCGCCGACACGGGCAAGACGCCGGCGGCCGCGCCGGCCCGGGCAGCGGCCGAAGCGTGCGGTCCGCGGGGCCGGTTCGGCGCCTGGCTGGACCGGCCGATGACCTCGTTTCACCTGATCATCGCGATCGCCGGCTTGCTGACGACGCTCGGCCTGATCATGGTGTTGTCGGCCTCCGGCGTGCGGTCGTACGACGCCGACGGGTCGGCGTGGGTGATCTTCGGCAAGCAGGTCTTGTGGACGGTCATCGGACTCGTCGGCGCCTACATCGCATTGCGCATGCCGGTGCGGTTCCTCCGCCGTGCCGCCTTCGCCGGTTACGTCGTCACCATCATCTTGCTGGTGCTGGTGCTCGTTCCGGGGATCGGCAACCTCGCCAACGGCTCCCGCAAGTGGTTCGTGATCGCGGGCTTTTCGATGCAGCCGTCCGAGCTGGCGAAAATCGCCTTCGCCATCTGGGGTGCGCATCTGCTGGCGGCCCGGCGGCTGGAGCGGGCATCGCTGCGCGAGATGCTGATACCGCTGGTGCCGGCCGCGGTCATCGCGCTCGCGCTGATCGTGGCCCAGCCCGACCTGGGGCAGACAGTGTCGCTGGGCATCATCCTGCTGGCTTTGTTGTGGTACGGCGGGTTGCCGCTGCGTGTCTTCGTCACCTCGATGGCGGCGGTCTTCGTCGCGGGCGCGATTCTGGCCATGTCCGCGGGATACCGGTCGGACCGGGTGCGGTCCTGGATCAACCCCGAGAACGACCCTCAAGACACCGGCTACCAGGCCCGGCAGGCGAAGTTCGCATTGGCCCACGGTGGCATCTTCGGCGACGGACTGGGCCAGGGCGTCGCCAAGTGGAACTATCTGCCCAACGCCCACAACGACTTCATCTTCGCGATCATCGGCGAGGAACTCGGCTTTATCGGCGCGTTCGGGCTGTTGCTCCTGTTCGGGTTGTTCGCCTACACCGGGATGCGGATCGCGCGTCGGTCGGCTGACCCGTTCCTGCGGCTGTTGACCGCTACCACGACGATGTGGGTGCTGGGTCAGGCGTTCATCAACATCGGCTACGTGATCGGGATTCTGCCGGTCACCGGTCTGCAGCTGCCACTCATCTCTGCTGGCGGAACATCCACCGCCGCAACGCTTTTCATGATCGGAATCATGGCCAACGCGGCTCGTCACGAACCGGAGGCGGTGGCCGCGCTGCGGGCCGGCCGCGACGACAAGGTGAACCGGCTGCTGCGGCTGCCGCTGCCCGAGGCATATGCGCCGAGCCGCCTGGAAGCGTTCCGCGATCGCAAACGTGTTCGCCCGCAACCACCCAAAGGGGCCCCGCCCCGAAACGGGGCCCGCAAAGCCCCGGCATCCGCCCGGAAGGCGTCCCGGAAGCAGGACGCACCGCCGCGGCCGGCCTCAGGCCGAACAGCTGCCCAGCCGGCTCGCCGGTCTGGGGGTACCCCCCGCGTGCGGGGGCCGGGGCACCTCCCGGTTGCGGGGGAGCATCATGGATCTGGCCAGCGCTATGCCAGTCAGGGTGCCGGCCGGCGTCAGACACGGCGCGCTCGCGCATTGGAAGGCCAGCATCACGGGTGAACGACACGGTCAAAGAGCCGGCCGGCGGGCTGGGGGCAAGCCCCTCGCCCGCCGGTGCCGCTTCGTCGTCTCTTGATTCGTTGTCGGTCGTGCTCGCCGGCGGCGGCACCGCCGGTCATGTGGAGCCCGCGATGGCCGTCGCCGACGCGCTGACTGCACTTGATCCGCAGGTCCGGATCACCGCGTTGGGCACCCGCCGTGGGCTGGAGACCAGGCTGGTGCCACAACGCGGCTACCGCCTGGAGCTGATCACGCCGGTACCGCTGCCGCGCAAGCCCACCGGCGACTTGGCCCGGCTGCCCCCGCGGGTGTGGCGAGCCATCCGGGAGACCCGCGGGGTGCTCGACGCGGTCGACGCCGACGTCGTGATCGGTTTCGGGGGGTACGTGGCACTGCCGGCGTACCTGGCGGCCCGCGGTATCACCAGCGTCTTTGATCGGAGGCGCCGCATCCCGGTGGTGATCCACGAGGCGAACGCCCGCGCCGGGCTGGCCAACCGAGTCGGCGCGCGCACCGCGGACCGGGTGCTGGCAGCGGTGCCGGATTGCGGGCTACCGCGCGCCGAAGTCGTGGGGGTGCCGATCCGGGCGGTGATCACCGGGCTGGACCGCGCGGCGTTGCGCGCCGAAGCACGCAAACACTTCGGCTTCGCCGACGACGCGAAGGTGTTGCTGGTGTTCGGCGGTTCGCAGGGCGCGGTCTCGCTCAACCGGGCCGTGTCCGGGGCGGCCGCCGACCTGGCCGCCGCGGGCGTGTCCGTGCTGCACGCGCACGGGCCCAAGAACACCCTCGAGTTGCGCGAACCCGCGCCGGGCGACCCGCCCTATGTGGCGGTGCCCTACCTCGACCGGATGGATCTGGCCTATGCCGCCGCCGATCTGGTGATCTGCCGGTCCGGGGCCATCACGGTCGCCGAAGTCTCGGCCGTCGGCTTGCCGGCCATCTACGTGCCACTGCCGATCGGCAACGGTGAGCAGCGGCTCAACGCGCTGCCGGTGGTCAACGCCGGCGGCGGCATGGTGGTCGCCGACGCTGCCCTGACGCCGGCCCTGGTCGCCAAGCAGGCGGCCGGGCTGTTGAGCGATCCTGCGCGGTTGGCGGCGATGACCGCCGCGGCTGCGCGGGTGGGACACCGGGACGCGGCGCGCCAGGTGGCCCAGGCGGCGCTGGACATCGCGCGGGAAGGCCGGCGGGCGCGGGCCGGCGGCCCGCTGGAAGGGCCCTCGGCCGGAGGACCGCGGTGAACACCGAACAGCTACCACCCGAGCTGCAGCGGGTGCACATGGTGGGCATCGGGGGAGCCGGAATGTCGGGCATCGCCCGCATCCTGCTGGACCGGGGCGCGCTGGTATCCGGATCCGACGCCAAGGAGTCGCGGGGCGTGCGCGCGCTGCGGGCCCGGGGCGCGGTGATCCGCATCGGACACGACGCGTCGTCGTTGGATCTGCTGCCCGGCGGCCCCACCGCGGTCATCACCACCCACGCCGCCATCCCGAAGACCAACCCCGAACTCGTCGAAGCCCGGCGGCGTGGCATTCCGGTGGTGTTGCGGCCGGCCGTGCTGGCCAGGCTGATGGGCGGGCGCACCACGCTGATGGTCACCGGCACCCACGGCAAGACGACGACGACGTCGATGCTGATCGTGGCGCTGCAGCACTGCGGACGGGACCCGTCGTTCGCGGTCGGCGGCGAACTGGGCGAGGCCGGCACCAACGCCCACCACGGCAGTGGCGACTGTTTCGTCGCCGAGGCCGACGAAAGCGACGGCTCGCTACTGGAATACGCGCCTAACGTCGCGGTAGTCACCAACATCGAGACCGACCACCTGGACTTCTACGGCACTGCCGACGCCTACGTCGAGGTGTTCGACTCCTTCGTGGAGCGGCTGGCCCCCGGGGGAGCGCTCGTCGTGTGCACCGATGACCCGGGAGCGGCTGCGCTGGCCCAACGCACCGCCGAGCTGGGAATCCGGGTGCTGCGATACGGGTCGGTGGTTGACCCGTCGGGTGAACCGTTGGCCGGCACCTTGTTGTCGTGGGAGCAACGGGGCACCGAAGCGGTCGCGCACATCCGGCTGGCCCCGGAACTAGAACCAGAACCGCAGCCACGCGTGATGCGGCTATCGGTACCCGGACGGCATATGGCGCTCAATGCGCTGGGCGCACTGCTGGCGGCGATCGAGATCGGCGCCGCGGCCAATGAGGTGCTCGACGGGCTGGCCGGCTTCGAGGGCGTGCGCCGCCGATTCGAACTGGTCGGTACCTCGGGAGTCGGCAAGGCGTCGGTGCGGGTGTTCGACGACTACGCCCACCATCCCACCGAGATCAGCGCCACGCTGGCGGCGGTCCGCACCCTGTCCGAGCAGGGCGGCAGCGGTCGCTGCATCGTGGTGTTTCAGCCCCATTTATATTCGCGGACAAAGGCTTTCGCTGCCGAGTTCGGTCATGCGCTAGACGCCGCGGACGAGGTGTTCGTGCTCGACGTCTACGGCGCGCGCGAACAACCGCTGGCCGGGGTGAGCGGAGCCGGCGTCGCCGAGCACGTCAGCGTGCCGGTGCACTACCTCCCGGATTTCTCCGCGGTCGCCGAGCAGGTGGCCGGGGCCGCCGGCCCCGGCGACCTCATCGTCACCATGGGTGCCGGCGACGTGACGTTGCTGGGACCGGAGATCCTGACGGCGCTGCGGGTGCGGGCCAACCGCAGCGCACCGGGCCGGCCGGGGGCGCTGCGATGACCGATCCGGCCGACGCCACACCGACCGACCTGGTCGCCGACCCGGGGGCCGACGCAGCCGACGCCCCATCCGCCGACGTGGTCGGCGACTCCGCCGACAGCGCCATTACCGAACCGCTCTGCACCGGAGCGCCCGACGGCCAGACGCCGGCGGATCAAGACGCAGCGGACCCCGGCGAATTCGAGGGGCCGCGCCGGCGCGCCCGCCGGGAACGCGCCGACCGCCGCGCCGCGCAGGCACGTGCCACCGCCATCGAACGGGCCCGCCGGGAGGCCAAACGCCGGGCCAGTGGACACCTGGTCAGCGAGCCCAAACCCGTGGCGCGCGGGGTTGTCCGCGGCTTGAAAATGCTGCTCGCGACGGTGGTGCTGGTCATCGTCGGGGTCGGGCTCGCGCTGGTTCTCTATTTCACGCCCGCAATGTCGGCGCGCAACATCATCGTCGCCGGCACCGGGGTGGTGACCCGCGAGGAGGTCTTGGACGTGGCGCAGGTGCGGCCCGGAACGCCGCTGCTGCAGATCAACACCAGCCAGATCGCCGATCGGGTGGCGGCGATCCGGCGGGTGGCCAGCGCTCGCGTGCAGCGTCAGTATCCGTCGGCGCTGCGGATCACCATTGTCGAGCGAGTTCCGGTGGTAGTGAAGGATTTTCCGGACGGCCCGCACCTTTTCGACCGCGACGGCGTCGACTTCGCGACTGGGCCGCCGCCACCGGCCCTGCCGTACCTCGATGTCGCCGACGCCGGGCCGAACGATCCGGCGACCAAGGCCGCGCTCCAGGTGCTGACCGCGCTGCGTCCCGAGGTCGCCGGTCAGGTCGGCCGCATCGCGGCCCCTTCGGTGGCCTCGATCACCCTCACGCTGGGTGATGGCCGGGTGGTGATCTGGGGGACCGCCGACCGTGTCGAGGAGAAGGCCGAAAAGCTGGCCGCGCTGCTGACCCAGCCCGGGCGGACGTACGACGTGTCCAGCCCCGATCTGCCGACGGTGAAGTAGCGACCTTCCTCACACCGGGTACCGAATGCGGCTTTGCCGGCACCTGCGCCCGCTGCCTGCGGAAAATTGCCCAAAATTTGCGCGCGGTGCCTCGGCGCGCCTGCAGGGTTAGCGCGCGCCGTACCCATACCGTTCTGGTTGCGCGGAACTACTTGACATAACTCTAACCCTATGGTTGAGGTTGAGGGTTTGCCAGGCAGCCACCTCGCCACCATCCGGGAGCACCCCACCGGGAGAGCTGAGCCCACCAGGGAGGAAGACGAATGATGACCCCCCCGCATAACTACCTGGCCGTGATCAAGGTCGTGGGTATCGGTGGCGGCGGCGTCAACGCCGTCAACCGGATGATCGAACAGGGCCTCAAGGGCGTGGAGTTCATCGCGATCAACACCGACGCGCAGGCGCTGTTGATGAGCGATGCCGACGTCAAACTCGACGTCGGCCGCGACTCCACCCGCGGGCTGGGCGCCGGGGCCGACCCGGAAGTCGGGCGCAAGGCCGCCGAGGACGCCAAGGACGAGATCGAAGAACTGCTGCGCGGGGCGGACATGGTGTTCGTCACCGCCGGCGAAGGGGGCGGGACCGGCACCGGCGGGGCGCCCGTCATCGCCAGCATCGCCCGCAAGCTGGGCGCGTTGACCGTCGGCGTGGTCACCCGGCCGTTCTCCTTCGAGGGCAAGCGGCGTGGCAATCAGGCCGAAACCGGCATCGCCGCGTTGCGGGAGAGCTGCGACACCCTCATCGTGATCCCCAACGACCGGCTCCTACAGATGGGCGACGCCGCGGTATCGCTGATGGACGCGTTCCGCAGCGCCGACGAGGTGCTGCTCAACGGCGTGCAGGGGATCACCGACCTGATCACCACGCCCGGGCTGATCAACGTCGACTTCGCCGACGTCAAGGGCATCATGTCCGGCGCCGGCACCGCGCTGATGGGCATCGGCTCCGCCCGCGGCGAAGGCCGTTCGCTCAAGGCCGCCGAGATCGCGATCAACTCGCCGCTGCTGGAAGCGTCGATGGAGGGGGCGCAGGGCGTCCTGATGTCGATCGCCGGCGGGAGCGACCTGGGCCTGTTCGAGATCAACGAGGCGGCTTCACTGGTGCAGGACGCCGCCCATCAGGACGCCAACATCATTTTCGGCACCGTCATCGACGACTCGCTGGGCGACGAGGTGCGCGTCACCGTCATCGCGGCGGGTTTCGACGCCGCCGGACCCGGCCGCAAGCCGGTCCTGGGAAGCGCGGCGGATATGGGCGGTGCGCACAGAATCGAGTCGGCCAAGGCCGGCAAGCTCACCTCGACGTTGTTCGAGCCGGTCGACGCCGTCAGCGTGCCGTTGCACACCAATGGTGCGACGCTGAACATCGGCGGCGATGACGAAGACGTCGATGTGCCGCCTTTCATGCGCCGCTGAGGGGCCCCAATGGCATGGGCCGTGACAGTCCGGCTTCGTCCGGACGTGTCGGGACGGCCCGGTCGACGACGGTTTCGCCGATACTGGTCAGATGAGCGTGCGCATCCGGCGGGTGACCACCACCCGCGTGGGCGGTGTCTCGGTGCCGCCGTTCGACACTTTCAACCTGGGCGACCATGTTGGTGACGACCCGGCGGCGGTGGCCGCTAACCGGGCCCGGCTGGCGGCCGCCATCGGCCTCGGCACCCACCGGGTAGTGTGGATGAACCAGGTCCACGGCGATCGCGTCGAGGTAGTCGACGGACCGCGTGGTACCGCAGTCGACGACACCGACGCGTTGGTGACGAGAACCCCACGGCTGGCGCTGGCCGTGGTGACCGCCGACTGTGTGCCGGTGCTGCTGGCCGACACGCGCGCGGGTGTGGTCGCGGCGGTGCACGCCGGTCGCGTCGGCGCCCAACGGGGTGTTGTCGCTCGCACGGTGGAAGCGATGCTGGGGCTGGGCGCGCACGCCGGCGATATCTCGGTTCTGCTCGGCCCGGCGGTCAGCGGTCGTAACTATGAAGTGCCTGCGGCGATGGCCGACGAGGTGGAGGCGGCGTTGCCGGGCAGTCGCACCACCACCGCGGGCGGAACTCCCGGACTGGACCTGCGGGCCGGAGTCGCTTGCCAGCTAAGGGATTTGGGCGTCACGTCGATCGACATCGATCCGCGCTGCACAATGGCCGACGCCGCCCTGTTCAGTCATCGCCGGGGTGCGCCGACCGGGCGGCTGGCGTCCGTGGTCTGGATGGAGTGACCGCCATGACGGGGGACATGCCAGCCCAACAAGACCGCGAATCGGAATTGACGCGTGCCTTGGCGTCCGTGCGGTCGCGACTTGCGGTGGCTGCGGAAGCGGCGGGTCGCAATGTCAGCGAAATTGAACTTCTTCCGATTACCAAATTCTTTCCGGCAACCGATGTTGTGATTCTATCCCGATTGGGTTGTCGGGCCGTTGGCGAATCTCGCGACCAGGAAGCGTCGGCAAAGGTGGCCGAAGTCGCCCGGCTGTCAGTGGAATTCGCGCGGGCGGATTTGCGGGACCTGCGCTGGCACATGGTGGGCCACATCCAGCGCAACAAGGCCCGGTCGGTGGCCGACTGGGCGCACACTGCCCACTCGATCGACAGCCCGCGGCTGGTGACCGCGCTCGACGAGGCGGTGGCCGCGGCGCTGGCCGAGGGCCGTCGCACCGAACCGTTGCGGGTCTACGTCGAGATCAGCCTCGACGGCGACGTGTCGCGCGGCGGCGTCGACGTTTCGGCCCCGGCGGCGGTCGACCGGGTGTGCGCGCAGGTCGAGGAGTCGAAAAGCCTGGAATTGGTCGGGTTGATGGGGATCCCGCCGCTGGACTGGGAGCCGGACGAGGCCTTCGACCGGCTGCAGGCAGAGCACCTCCGGGTGCTCGAAGCGCATCCGAACGCGGTGGGTCTGTCGGCCGGCATGTCGAACGATTTCGAAATTGCGGTCAAACACGGTTCGACGTGTGTGCGTGTCGGTACCGCGCTATTGGGCCCGCGGCAGTTACCGTCACCGTAAGTAGTCACTGTAGTCACACCTTCATCACGGACAACAAATATCGCAGGGGCTAGAAGGGGTCAACACAATGAGCACACTGCACAAGGTCAAGGCCTATTTCGGTATGGCCCCGATGGACGACTACGAAGACGAGTATTACGACGACCGCCCCTCCTCGCGCGGCTTCCCGCGGCCCCGATTCGACGACGGGTACGGTCGCTATGACGGGCGCGACTACGACGATCCGCGCGGCGAGCCCGCCGACTATCCGCCGCCCAGTAGTTATCGCGGTTACGGGGATGAGCCTCGCTACAGCCCCGTCCATCCCCGCGAGTTCGAACGGCCCGAGATGACCCGGCCGCGCTTCGGGTCGTGGTTGCGCAACACCACCCGCGGAGCGCTGGCGATGGATCCACGCCGGATGGCGATGATGTTCGAAGAAGGGCATCCGCTGTCGAAGATCACCACACTGCGGCCCAAGGACTACAGCGAGGCCCGCACCATCGGCGAGCGGTTCCGCGAGGGTATCCCGGTCATCATGGACCTGGTGTCGATGGACAACGCCGATGCAAAACGGCTGGTCGACTTCGCCGCCGGCTTGGCCTTCGCGCTGCGCGGGTCCTTCGACAAGGTCGCGACCAAGGTGTTCCTGCTCTCGCCCGCCGACGTCGACGTATCCCCGGAGGAGCGTCGCCGGATCGCCGAAACCGGCTTTTACGCTTACCAATAGACACCCCTTAGAGCCGTTACATGCCAGGTCAGACGGCCTGGCCCGTGATCAGGGCCACGTGCCATGCGTGCCGGTGCCCATAGTCGGTACGCTGGCGACTGCCGCGCCAGCATGCGGCGCTTGACATCTCATCGGTAAGGTCGGGGCTCTCGCTGTGCTGTTTTTTCAGATCCTTGGGTTTGCGCTGTTCATCTTCTGGCTGCTGCTCATCGCCCGGGTCGTCGTGGAGTTCATCCGCTCGTTCAGCCGTGACTGGCATCCCACCGGTATCACCGTGGTGATCCTGGAGATCATCATGTCGATCACCGATCCGCCGGTGAAACTGCTACGCCGGCTGATCCCCCAGCTCACCATCGGTGCGGTCCGCTTCGACCTGTCCATCATGGTGTTGTTGCTGGTCGCGTTCATCGGCATGCAACTGGCATTCGGAGCCGCGGCCTGAGCGCCATTCCGGCCGGACGGCGGTTCGGCCACGGTCCAGCCTCCGTTTGGTGTGCGCGATTTTCAGAATTCTAAGGATTGGTATTTTATTAGCCTTAGTGTTTGAAATTAGTTCTTAGTTATTGGCCTAATCCGCAACCGCCGAGTCTGGTGTGACAGGATGGACGGCAGTTGCGCGACGGCTAGCACTGCGTTTTACACTTTCCAGATCGTTTGACAGGAACTCAAGGGGACGACAATGCCGCTAACACCAGCCGACGTCCACAATGTGGCGTTCAGTAAGCCGCCCATCGGCAAGCGCGGTTACAACGAAGACGAGGTCGACGCCTTCCTCGATCTGGTGGAGGCCGAGCTGACGCGGCTCATCGAAGAGAACACCGATCTGCGTCAACGGATCGAGGAGCTGGACCACGAGCTGGCCGCCGCCGGCGGCGCCGGTGGCGGGGCGGCTATCGCTGCCGCGCCCACCCAGGCGATCCCGGTCGCCGAACCAGAGCCGGTCCAGCCGGCGCCGGTGGCAGCTCCTGCGGCGGCTCCGGCGGCGGCTGCGGGAACCAACGAGGAACAGGCCATGAAGGCCGCTCGGGTTCTGGCCCTGGCGCAAGACACCGCCGACCGGCTCACCAGCACCGCCAAGGCCGACTCGGACAAGATGCTGGCCGATGCCCGCGCCAACGCCGACCAAATCCTCAGCGAGGCCAAGCACACGGCCGAGACCACGGTCGCCGAGGCCCGGCAGCGCGCCGACGCGATGCTGTCCGACGCCCAGACCCGCTCCGAGGCTCAGCTGCGCCAGGCCCAGGAGAAGGCCGACGCCCTGCAGGCCGACGCGGAACGCAAGCATTCCGAGATCATGGGGACCATCAATCAGCAGCGCACCGTGCTGGAAGGCCGCCTCGAGCAGCTGCGTACGTTCGAACGCGAATACCGGACACGACTCAAGACCTACCTGGAATCCCAGTTGGAGGAACTCGGGCAGCGCGGGTCGGCCGCACCCGTTGACTCGAGTGCCGATGCCGGTGGGTTCGAGCAATTCAATCGGGGTAATAACTAGCCGGCAACCGTGCCAGACTCCCGGGTCGGCACACTAGACCTGCACAGACCTGGCAGTTCCGCTCGTCGCCTGGAGGATGACCAATGCTGATCATTGCGCTGGTGTTAGCCCTGATCGGGCTTGTCGCGTTGGTGTTCGCGGTCGTCACAAGCAATGAGCTGGTGGCGTGGGTGTGCATCGGCGCCAGCGTCGTCGGGGTCGTGCTGTTGATCATCGACGCATTGCGGGAACGACAGCGACGTGACGTCGGCGTCGCAGGCCATGACGACGACGCGGCGGCCGAAGACGGCGAAGACGGCTACGTCGATTATCCCGAGGAGGAAGTCCCGGATCTGGGCTCACCCGAGGCCGGCGCCGGCGTCGTCGAAGCGTCGGAGGAAGCGGGCGCCGCCGCGACCGAGGAATCGACCGTGGCCGCAGAGAGCCGCGGCGACGACCCGGCCAAGTAGATCCACCCAGTCTTTCGCGGCCTGCGCGCGTTCACCGGGCTGAGCCGGTTGGCGTGTCGAGCAGCTCGCGAACCTCATCGTCACCGACCTGGTGAAAGTCGGCGTACACCTGTCCGACGGCTTCGAACCTGGGCGGCATCGTCACGCACACCACCTCGTCGGCTTCCCGCCTCAGCTCGCGACACGACGACCGCGGCCCGACGGGGACCCGCGACGACGACCGATCCCGGGCCCGCGGCCCGCACGGCCCGGACGGCGGCCAGCATGCTCGCGCCGGTGGCGATGCCGTCGTCGACCAGGATCACAATCCTGCCGCGCGGGTCGGCGATCGGGCGCCCGCGCCGATACGCCTGCTCACGCCGGGCGAGCTCGGCGGCCTCGCTGTCGATCACCTCGCGCACCTGCTCGTCGGTGACGTGCAGGCCGGACACCACGTCGTCGTTCATCACAACCACGCCGCTGCCGGCCAGCGCACCCATCGCAAGCTCCGGCCAGCGCGGTACCCCGAGCTTGCGAACCAGGAACACGTCCAGCGTGGCGCGCAGCGCCGCGGCGATCTCCCAGGCCACGGGAACGCCGCCGCGCGCCAACCCGAACACCAGCACACCGTCCTGGTCGCGAAACGCCTTCAGCTCCTCGGCCAGCGCGCGACCGGCGTCGCGACGGTCACGGAACGTATGCGGCGCCGTTCGCCCTGGGAAGCCGCTCGGTGGGTTCATTGGTCGCACTCCAGGCTACTACCGGCTTTCGTTGCGCTCAGCTGCGGCGGCGCGGTGCTTGCAGCGATTCGATTCCGGCGCAACGTTTTTGGGCAGCGTTAACCCGCCCTGCTACGCAGGCACAGCGGGACTCAGTCGTGTTCGTCGTCATTGGGGCGCGGGCGGAACGCGTCCCGTTCACCGAATAACGGGCGCCGCTGCTGCTGGTGCCCGTAGACGCCCTCGGCATAGGCCGTCTCAGCGTGCTGGGTGAGGTCGACACCGCTCACCTCGTCCTCGGCGCTGACTCGGAAGCCCATGAACCGCTCGATCAGCATGGCCAGCCCGTAGCTCACCGCGAAGGCGTAGAGGCCCACCACCACCATCGCCAGGGCCTGCTTGCCGAGTTGGCCCAGTCCGCCGCCGTAGAAAAGCCCCTGCGGGCCGCGGGTCATCACCGCTGTGGCGAGCAGCCCGATCAACAGCACACCCACGACGCCGCCGACAAAGTGCACGCCCACGACGTCGAGCGAGTCGTCGTAGTTGAGTTTGAATTTCAACCCGATCGCGAACGAGCACACAATTCCCGCTGCCAGTCCGACGACAGCGGCGCCGAAGGTGTTCACTGTGCCGCACGACGGCGTGATCGCCACCAAGCCGGCGACCACTCCCGAGGCAGCACCGAAGGTGGTCGGCTTGCCGTCCCGGATCTGTTCCACCGAAAGCCATCCCAGCATGCCCAGGCAGCCGGCGACCAGGGTATTGAGGAAGATCGCGGACGCTAATCCGTTGGCGGCCAAGGCCGAACCGGCATTGAACCCGAACCAGCCGAACCACAGCAGTCCCACACCGAGGAGCACGAACGGGAGGTTGTGCGGGCGCATGGCATCCACCTTGAAGCCGATCCGCGGGCCGAGCACCAGCGCCAACGCGAGCGCCGAGGAACCCGAGACGATCTCGACGACCAGTCCGCCCGCATAGTCCAGCACCCCCATCTTGAACAGCCAGCCGCCGCCCCACACCCAGTGCGCAACAACGGAATACACCGCCACCGACCAGACGGGCACGAACACCATCCAGGCCGCGAACTTGGCGCGGTCGGCGATGGCGCCACTGACCAAAGCGGCGGTGATGATCGCGAAGCTCAACTGGAAGGTGGCGTAGAGCAGTTCGGGAACCGATCCGTGTGCGGTGTCCGGGCCTATCCCGCGCATCCCGACGTGCGCCAATCCGCCGATGAATCCGCCGGGGAATCCGCCCGCGCCGCCGTCGGAGAAGGCCAGGCTGTAACCGACCAGCAGCCATGCGACCGTGACCAGCGGGATGGAAATGAAGCTCATCATGATCATGTTGAGCACGCCGCTGGTGCGCACCATGCCCCCGTAGAAAATCGCCAGCCCGGGTGTCATCAGCAGCACGAGTGCGGTGCTGGCCAGCAGCCACGCGGTGGCGGCGGGATCGATTCCCAACTCTGCGGCTCCTTCATGGTCGTCGATGAATGTCGCTTCATAGTCGTCGATGAGAACGTCGACGCAGTTTGTCAGATAGAAGGTAGACGGCGGCGATGTTTGCCAAGGTGGTCGTCGATGTCACACCGCGTCGACTGGCCCAACCAACAAAAAACCCGGCCGACGGCCGGGCTCATCACACGGTGTCCGAGGGGGTGTGTGGTTCCAGGACATAGGAATGGCGTGTCTCAAGACATCGGAATGGGTGCCGGCGTGACGGTCGGTGGGTGTCGAAGGCTCGCCTGGTCATCACCGCCGTTGTCGTCGAGGGTCGTAGCCAATCGGAGGTGGCCCGCGCCTACGGTGTGTCGCAGTCCTGGATTTCGCGGCTGGTCAAGCGCTATCGCCTGGAAGGAGAGGCCGCGTTCGGGCCGCGCTCGCGTCGCCCGCACACCAGCCCTACCCGCCTGGCGCAATCCACGATCGATCTGATTATCGGCCTGCGCGGTGAGCTGGCCGGCAAAGGCCTCGACCACGGCCCGCACACCATCGCCTGGCACCTGCGCCACCACCACGGCCTGCTCATCGCGGTTAGCTCCATCCACCGCCACCTGCGCACCGCCGGGCTGATCACCCCGCAACCCCAGAAACGGCCGAAGTCCTCCTACATCCGCTTTGCCGCCGAACAACCCAACGAACGCTGGCAAGCCGACTTCACCCACTGGTGGCTCGCCGACGGCACCCACGTCGAGATCCTCAACTGGCTCGACGACCACGCCCGCTACGCGATCTCGGTGAGCGCCCACCGCCGGGTCACCGGCCCCATCGTGGTGACCACGTTCCGCAAAGCCTGTGCCACACATGGCATTCCGGTATCAACCCTGACCGACAACGGCATCGTCTTCACTACCCGATTCGCCGGCGGCAAAGGCGGACACAACCACCTCGAACACGAACTACGCCGCCTCGGCGTGCACCAGATCAACTCCACCCCCGGCCATCCCACCACCTGCGGAAAGGTCGAACGCTTCCACCAAACCCTCAAAAAATGGCTCACCGGCCAACCCCGCGCCACCAGCATCACCGAACTGCAGACCCAACTCGACACCTTCGTCGAGATCTACAACCGCCACCGCCCCCACCGCGAACTACCCCACCGCGCCACCCCGGCCACCGTCTACGGCGCCCGCCCCAAAGCCATCCCCGGCAACCGCATCGACACCCACGACCGGGTCCGCACCGACCGCATCGACCAATTCGGAAAACTCACCCTGCGCCACGCCGGCCGACTCCACCACATCGGCATCGGCCGAACCCACGCCCGCACCCGCGTCCTAGTGCTCGTCCACGACCTCGACATCCGCATTATCAACGCCGCCACCGGCGAACTCATCCGCCAGCTAACCCTCGACCCCACCAGGGACTACCAACCCCGCGGCATCCCCACCGGACGCCCAAAGAAAAAATCTAAACCCTAAACGAGGGTTCGGAACTATTCCGATGTCCTGAGACATCACACGGTGTCCGAGGGG
>CAWKEM010000015.1:0-50573 GCA_963848535.1 uncultured Actinomycetota bacterium | reverse complement strand
CGATGCGGAGAAGACGCTGCTGGAGCGGTGTTCGGTGTTCGCCGGTGGATTTGATCTCCAAAGTGCCTGCGCCGTGGCCGGATCCGAGGACCCCGACGACTACGCGGTCCTTGATCTGCTCGATGCGCTAGTGCGCAAGTCGCTGCTGGTGGCTGACCGGTCGGCGGGGCGGACCCGGTTCTCGATGCTGGAGACGATCCGCCAGTTCGCCGAGGAGCAACTCGTCGCCAGCGGGGCGGCGACCGAAGCCCGGACAGCGCATGCCCGCTACTTCGCCGGGCGCGAAGCCGACATCATGGCCCTGTGGGACAGCCCCCGCCAGCGGGATGCCTACGACTGGTTCACTCTCGAGCTGGCCAATCTGCGCACGGCGTTTCGGTGGGCCGCCGACCAGGGCGATCTGGATGTCGCCGCCACCATCGCCAGCTATGCGGGGTGGCTCGGCGGTAGGGTCCAAACCTATGAGCCGATAGCCTGGGCTGAAGAGCTGATCGAGCCCGCCCGCGCCATCGACCACCCCCGGCTGGCGTTCCTGTTCGCGATTGCGTCGCTGTGCTACACGACCGGACGGATGGAGGCGGCTGTGCGCTACAGCGACGCGGGCCAGATCGTTCTCGGCAGGAGCCGTGATGCGCTGCCGTACGGCACCGAAGCCTTGCTTGGAGGTGTATACCTAGCCATCGGGCAGCCCGAGCGGTTGGCCGAGTGGTGCCGCGCCCAGCTCGTACGCCGCCGCGACGCCCACGTCCACCTCCGGGCATGGCTGGTTGCCACCCTTGCGGCGGCCAGTTCCGGTAAGGAGGCGATGGATTGCGCGGAGGGCCTGATCGAGGCTGCGGAGGCAACAGGCAACCCGTCCTTGCTCGCGTTGGCGCTCGGTGCCTACGGTGGCGCTTTCCGTGACGCAGATCGCGTCGGGGCGCTTAACGCCCTGGGCCGGGGTCTGGTGATCGCTCAAGACAGCGGCAACCGCTCCAACGCGTCAGCCCTGGCGCTGTTTCTGGCCCGACTTGAGGCCGAGCACGGCGACCCGGTGGCCGCGTTCGATCACCTCACTCTGGCGATCCGCAACTGGCACAATGCGGGCAACACCACCACGATCCGCGTTCCGTTGGCCGTCCTCGCCGCTCTTTTCGACCGGCTCGAACGCTACGAACCGGCGGCCACCATCGCCGGGTTCGCGCTCAGCCCTTTCTCTGCGGCGGGGATCCCCGAACTCAGCACCGCGATCACCCACCTGCGCGATGTCCTGGGCGAGGCGAGCTACGAATCGCTCGCCCGCAAGGGCGAGACGATGACCACTACCGCCATGGCGACCTACGCCTACGACCAAATCGACCAGGCCCGAACAGAACTCGAACACCCCAGTTGAGTTGCGCGAGTCGCATGTCCAACGTGGGAGCGGCGCAGCATCCTCTCAATCGCCTTCAGCAGTCTGTTCGGCCAAGACGCGGTATACCGTCGCCCGGCTCACGCCGAGAGCGGTCGCAATCGTGCTAGCCGACTCACCGCTCGCGTGCATCCGCTGGGCCAGAGCAGCTTTCTTCTCATCAAGCGCCTTGGGTCGACCGATGTGCTGGCCGCGTGCCCGGCGTGCCTCCCGTGCCGCTGCGCGGCGTTCCCGCCCAAGTTCTAGTTCAAGCTCGGCGAGGCTGGCGAGCACACCGGCCACCATGCGGCCTGTCGAGTTGCTCGTGTCGATGCCCTCGCGTAGCGACCTCAAGACGATGTCCCGGTCTCTCAGCTCGCGAATCGTCGCCATGACTTCGGCGGCGTTACGGCCAAGACGGTCGATACCGACCACGACGATTGCGTCAGCGGGTCGGGCGTAGTCCAGGAGGGCGGCCAGGCCAGGTCGCTGCTCTCGCGTCGACATTCCCGACAGCTTGTCGCTGTAGACCCGCTTCGGGTCGACACCCGCTGCGGTGAGGGCGTCGAGCTGTTGGTCCAGCGACTGGTGGCCGGTGCTGACACGTGCGTATCCGAGTTGAGCGCCCGTGGTTCGGGTAGCGGTTGCGGTCATGACATGAGCATGTCTCAAAAGTCGCAGAAACGCAAGTATTGCGACGATACTTCTGAGGCAACTTTTGCGACGCGTCGACGTGTGCTTTTCTCCACCCGTTGACCACTCGCGCCGTCCGTCTCACAACTAAAGTTCTGAGACTCGCCGCAATGCTCATTAGTGCAGAGCTTCTCGGTCATCGACGCCGCCACCAGGAACGGTGCATGGCGTGGCGGCAGAAGTGGTGACACAGAATGCGGACGCGGAACAGGTGACGGGAACCACAGTAAAAGTTACTTACGGCCTGCCAAGCCGCCACGCGGCGGATTCCAGTCCCATCACTTCAGTTTGTTGAGCCGTTCCCATCTGTCCGGCGCTAGCTCCCCTTGTGGCCAAGAGATCGCTGTTGCGCGGTCCACGGCCCGAGGCGATAACCATCGCTCTCAACGTAAATACTCCTGCGACGTTCTACCGTGTCCTGACCGACGATTCAGACGAATGAGCCAGCGGCGGCGATTCGGGTTTCCGGCAGGCGTCGAGAATCGCATGTCGATCCGCCAAGCCGGCCTCGTCACGGGTATGTGACTAGATACGTCTCGTTCTTCAGTCCGGCGGTGAGTTCGCCGACGTCGAAGGGGCGGTCGAGGCGGGCGCGGAGCTTGTCACGATCAATGAGGAGGCTGATTTCAGCGGTTTGGCGTGCAAACAGCCTTCCGATGCGCGGGTAGAGCCAACGCATCATCGCCCGCTCTGCCGGTGTACAGCGTGATGCACAGTAACCGACGTGTCCCACTTCATCGGTGAGGATTTCGCTGTAGAGCAGTTCGACTCGCTCGGCGACTTCGGGTTCGTCGGCGAATAGTTCAATGCCGACGCGGCGCAGTTCGTCGAACATCACGCAGCCTGCCATCTCAGCCGCTCCTACGAACAGGAACCCGAGCCGCTCCGGGAGAAACACCCCAGTCTTGACGAATTGGCGCATGACGAACGGCGGGGGCACCACTTGGAACGTGAGGTCGAATACGTCCAGCACGTATGCCAGCAACCGGGTGTGGTAGTGCTCTTCAAGTTCGAGGTACACCCGCTCCGGTGGCAAGTCCTCGTCGCTGTTGAGGCCGTAGGTTTCCCCGAGGCCGACCCCGAATCGTTCTGCCTGATTCAGTTTGGCGGTGGCCAACAGAAACAGCATCTTCCTGTCCAAGCCCGCCTCGGGTCGCCGACGGCGCAGGTTCCGCAGGAAGGTCGGTCGGTCGGCAGGGTGGAGTGATCGGACCGGGTTCGTCTCAAGACGGTTGAAGAAGTTTTCGCGATTCGCCAAGCGTCGATTCAGCAGATCAGCCTCCCCGTCACGCCTCTTCAAGAAGTCTCGGTAGCCGTCGATTCCTTTGTTGCTCATCGTGTTTCCATTCCTTTGACAATGGTCATTACATACCGATCCATGACGGCGTCCGCCGTCACAGAATCTTGTGTGCCAGTAGCTAGCAGCGCGAAGAGTCCGGTCATAAAGAACACTCCGAGTTCACTGGCGTCTGCCTCTAACGGGACTCGGCCCGCGTTCTGGGCATCGGTGATCGCGGCAATCACGAACTCGGCTAGGGGATGCGCCGACAGTTCGTCCTCAGCCGGTCGGGTTGCGGAGAAGTGCAGCCCCAACATGTCTCGAAAGACCACCGGCCCCAACCGACGCTCGGCGGCGACCACATGTCGAACCAACTGAGATAACACCGACGCCAAGTCATCGGTCTCGGTCTGCGCGAGGTCGAGTTCGGTGACGATCCTGGCCTCTTCGCTTCTTTCCAACTCGACCAAGACGTGTTCCTTGGTTGGGAAGTGAAAGTAGAACGTGCCCCGCACCACCCCTGCTGCGCTGGCGATGTTACTGACGTCTGCACCGGCCAGTCCGGACCGGCCAATCTCAGCCACTGCGGCGTCGAATAGACGTGCCCGCGTTTCCAGCCGTCGGACCTCTCGAACGCCTCCGATCGACGACCCAGCTTCCGTGATGGCGTTTGGTGACCCCATGGAGGCACAGTAGCTAATTCATTGACACCCGTCAATGACACCCGTCAATGACGGTCGTCAACTGCTTCCCAGCGCCCGCGTCTTCTCACCGGGCACACTGCGGAAGCGATAGCGTGACCAAATCAGGTTGTCGAAAGCGGCTGTAGTAGACCGACTGTGTGCTGGACCTTTGCGAGCCGCCAGCGCCTTCCCCACTGCGTACGCAGATGGGTACGTTTTCCCTTCCGACGGCCATTGCTAATGACTAAGGGACGTTGATGGAAAGGTGCTGACTAGCAGGCAATTGGCACCTTTTTCCATCACCAGCCCACGACAGCCATCTTCGCTGGTCGCCGTCGTTCGGGACGAAGAGGCCGTGGAGAGTATCCACTGCGAGCTTGCCGGTGACCGACGCCGCACCGTTCGCAAGGTGCTCGCCCGGCCAGCAGGCTGCTGATGGGACCCAGTCGACCTTACTTACCGCGTGCCGCGCCGCCACGCGGGAGACTCCACGTCCAGCCCTTCAGATTGTCGAGCCGTTTCCATCTGTCCGGCGTTAGCTTTCCCTTGTTGCCGAGAGATCGCTGTTGCGCTACCCATGGTCCGAGGCGATAGCCGTCTTTCTCGACATATTTACGGTTGGGGAGGCTTTTTCCGTTCTGTTTGACATACGCGGCAAGTCGCCGAAATCCTTCGTCCCATTTGTCGGCGCGGGGACTCCATTCCCAACCCTTCAGTTTGTTCAGCCGCTTCCAGCGGTCTGGATTCAGTTCACCATTTCGGCTGAGATGACGCTGCATCTGGACCCAGGCTCCGAGCCGGTAGCCGTCTTCATCCACATAGTCGAGGGCCGGGCATGCGTCTCCGTTCGTCTCGATGTATGCCATCAAACGCTGAAAGCCCGTCTCCCAGCGTGAATCTTGACGATTCCAGTCCCATCCAGGCAGCGCGTTCAACCTCTCCACGCGGTCCTGGGTGAGTTTGCCTCTCCGGAACTCTTGCCGCTGGGTCATCGCCCATGAGCCGAGGGGGTAGCCGTCGACCACATAGGACCGCTCCACACTGGCATCTCCATGTTCTTTCACATAATCGATGAGACGTTGGAAAGCAGCCTCCCACTTCGCATCATGTGAGTGTTCGTCCCAGCCGGGCAGACTCTTGAGTCGGCGCTGGCGGTCGGGGCTAAGCCTGTCGAACTTGATTCGGTTATTTGTTAACCAGTCTCTCAGCTTGAATCCGTCGACTTCATACCGAATTGGGACGGTTACGTTGCCATTAGCCTCGGCGAACTCCCGAAGGTGCTGGAATCCTTCGTCCCACTTGGCTTCCGACGCTTTCCACACCCAGCCCGGCAGCTTACCCAGGCGCTCGGCGCGGTCAGGCTCCAGCCCCTGTCGGTTATATCGGTTGCGCTGAAAATTGACCCACGCGCCTAGCCAGAATCCGTCGTCGGTCGTGTACGACTGTGTGACACGCGAGGTTTGATGCACATTGACGTATTCCTGCAAATGGTGGAAACCCTTCTCCCACCGCGCCTCCTCTAGACTCCATACCCAGCCTGGGACGGAGGCCAGCCGCTCGCATCGTTCCTCAGACAGTTTCCCCGATCGACTATCTCTGCGCTGGATGGCCACCCACGCTCCGAGGTGGTATCCCTTGAATACCTCCTTCGAGGAGATCAGGGCGTGCCCGTTCTTGTCCACATACTCCAGTAGTTGTTGGAAGCCCGCCTCCCAGCGACTGTCATGGCGATCCCAGGCCCACCCCGGCAGTGAGTCGAGGCGATTTACTTGGTCGGCGGTCAGCTCGCCGCGTTTGGCCCGAGCACGTTGGTTTACACACCAACCGCCGAGGCAGTGTCCGTCTAGCTCATAGTCCTTATTAACCTGTGCCGTCCCGTTCTCCGCGACGTACCGCTGCAGCAGCCCGTACCAGAACTCCCACGAAACCGTGGTCTGTTCGACGAGGCGCACACCGAAGGCTTTGGCGAAATCGACGCCGACCTTCAACGGCACGTCGAAGTGAATTTTGTCGGGCAATCGCAGCCGGCCACCCCGACCTAGACTCCGCCGCAAGGTATCGAGTATCTCGCCGAGTTCCTCGTCGTGGGCGCGCAGGGCTTTGATGACATCCCAGACTGGCTTGAACGCCGAGTCGTCAAGTGCGGATTCAGGGTCCGTGCCAGCATCGATGAAGACGGGGATGACGATGGTGCCGATGGTCTTTTTGGCGGACTTGCGGATAGCCCGTCCGACCGCCTGGACGATGTCGACCTCCGAGGAACGCGGGTCGATGAACGCCACCCCGTCGAGGGTCGGCACGTCGATCCCTTCGGAGAGGCAGCGGGCATTGCTTAGCAGCCCCCGCTCGCCGTCGTTGAGTCGGCTCAGGTGCTGGAGCAGGACGTGACGCTCACCTGCCGACATCTCACCCGACGCGTGTCGTGACCACAACCCGCCTTTCGGGCGCTGCCGGGTCGGCATCCAGGCGATGACATCGGGCATCTCGGCGGCAAATTCTTGTGCCCGTTTGACCCGAGAGTGGAACGAGATGACCCTGTGAAGGTCGTAGCGCCGCATTGCATTCGCCAGACCGATCTGTCCAGCCAAGGTGCGTGCGTCGGTGATTCTCTTTCCGTCGCGGGTGACGAGCACCCCCTTCTCCGCCCACTGGAGGTAGGTGGCGTCGTCCACGCCGACAACTACGACCTGATAGTCGGTCAGGAGGTCGCGCTTGATCGCCTCCCCGAAGGTTAGCCGGTAAAACACGGTGCCGAACTCGGTTTCGTCGTCCATGGACGCGACCTCAAGATCGGCTTCCTGTGCCGCCTTTATCACCCGACCGGTGAAATACCGGGGTGTCGCCGTCATGAACAGCCGCCGTTTGGCTTTGATCTCCGACGGATCTATTACCGTGGCGAAATCTGATGATGCCGAACCCGCACAGCGGTGCGCCTCGTCGGCGATCACCAGGTCGAAAGCGGGCACGCGTCCGAGGGTGAACGCCTCGGCAATCTGCGGGGAGGACTGGTAGGTCGAGAACAGCACACGCGGTCCCGACCGCCGCCGCAGAAAGACGGCGATGTCGGCGGGATCGGTGGTAACCGGGACTCCCAGCTCACTGGTGTGGCCAACCGCCGCGTCATCCTCGGACCGTTCCACCGTCTCGTCGGAGCAGACGGGCAGTGCCTCGAACGGCACCCTAGCGTTGACCCGCCAGACCTGCATGGTCTGCTTCAGCAAGGACAGGGAGGGGACCAGGACGAGGACGCGCTCGGCGGCGAACTTCTCCTTGATGAACAGCGAGGTCAGGGTCTTCCCGGTCCCGCACGCCATGATGAGCTGACCGCGATCCGACTTCGTGAAGCCCTTCACCACATCGCGGATCGCCTCGCGCTGATGCTCCCTCGGTTTAGCGGGCTTCGGCGGCGGAGACGGACGCACGTCGAGGGGGTTGGTGTGCCAGTTCACCTCAGAGGTGAGAAGGTCGCTCAACCCGACGAAGGCGACCTGCTTCTCCTGGTCGTTGATCGTCCGCCGTGCGACGTGGTGCAGCTTGTCGGTGGTGGCGATCAGCAGTCGGTAGGAGAACACCGCCCGCGAGGACTCCGCCAGGAACTTGTCCACGTCCGCCTTGGTAACGGCGTTGGCGGGGTCGTAAGCCTTCGCCTGGATCGCCCACAGCCGCCTGTCGTGGTCCTCGGCGACGAGGTCGATACCCGCGTCACCGCCCCAGCGGCCCGTCCACTCGCTCCACAACCACACCCTCCGCAAGGCGCTCTTATACATCGGATCGTTGGTCAGAAACCACTGACAGACATGCTCGAACTGCTTGCCTCGGACCCTCGGGTCAGGGTCGAGGCTGGCGAACAGGTCGCTGAATGTGGCCACGGCGGGGATGCTAATTGAGAACTACGGCGGTCAAGACGGTTTGACTACTCCCTTCCCCACACGGTGCGCCGCCATGGCAGGACCGCGAACGCCACCTTGGAAGGGTTGACCGGTGTGGCGTTTGTCGTAAGCATTAGCCCATCAGCGGCGTTATCCGCCAACCACCTTCGCGTCGTATGTCAGGTGTGTGGTGGGCCGAAATTCAGATAGATGTCTAGCCGTCGGCGGGCTCGTCTAGGAAGCTGTGCCCGCGGCAGTCCAGGACAGCACACCGCCACCGCTTGGGCGAAACTTCCATCTGATGCTTCTCACCGTCCAAATGCACAAAACCGACCGAAACCAGCTCCGTTTCGCCCCCACAGATCGGGCAGCGATGGTCAGGGTCACGTTCAGTAATTGCCTCTATCGCGTCCATGTCCGACACGCTAGATCCTGGTGGATGTTGGAACGAGTGGCCGAAAGTCCTACGGCGCAGAGTACATCTTCCCTACTTTGCTTCTGTCGCACCGGAGTTGAATGGTCACAGTCTGGGATCGTCCGATCATCCAACATCGACTCTGGGAGGTCATCATGCCAGGAGGCATTGTCGCTCGCGTCACCGAGATCAGCGCGAGGTCCGATACCAGTTTCGAAGACGCCGTGAAAACTGGCATCGCTCGGGCCGAGCAGACGCTGCGTGGTGTCAAGTCGGCCTGGATCAAGGAGCACTCTGTGGATGTGCAGAACGGCGGGATTGTTGCCTACCGCGTCAACATGCTGGTCACATTCGTCCTCGAGTAGAGCCGGGGACGGCATTGGGATTCCATCCAGATGGATAAGGCCCTGGGTCAGCTCCCCACAGAAATTCGCAAGATACTGCAACCCCACCAGTGAACTTATGCGCGTCATGCAATCCCTAATCGCTTAACGACAGAAGCAGGGGAACGAATGTCCGGCTCCGAAACCCATCGTGGCATTTTGGTCGGCGTCGACCGATCAGCGTCGTCGATGGCGGCGGTCGACTGGGCGGCTCGCGATGCTGCGATGCACAATGTTCCGCTAACACTCATGCACGTCGTCGCACCGGTCGTGCCGGCGGTTGCGCCGTGGCCGGAGATTCCGATACCTCAAGACTATTTCGAGCGGCAGGACGACAAAGCGAGGCGAATTCTCGAAGACGCGCGCAAGGCGGTCGCCGACAGCACCGCCGACCATGGCCCGCCATTCGTGTACAGCGTGGTGGTACATGGCCCGACCGTTTCCACGCTCGTCAATGAGTCCAAGATTGCGGACATGATGGTCGTGGGATGCCAGGGCGAAGGCGCGTTTAGCCGGGTCCCGTTCGGCTCGGTCAGCACCGGCCTTGTGAACTATGCGCATTGCCCAGTCGCGGTCGTCCATGATGAGGCTACGTCGCCCGCGCAGGCACCGGTGCTGGTAGGAATCGACGGTTCGCCCGCATCGGAACTGGCGACGGAGATCGCCTTTGACGAGGCCCTCCGCCGAGGTGTGGACTTGGTGGCGCTGCATGCGTGGTCGGATGTCAGCATGCCGGAAGTGCCAGGTCTGGATTTCGCGACGATGGAAGCGCAGGCACAAGAGGCGCTGACCGAGTGGCTCACCGGATGGCAGGAGCGCTACCCCGAAGTCACGGTGCAACGTGTGGTGGTGCGCGATCAGCCGGCTCGTCAACTTGTCGAGCACTCGGAGTCCGCACAACTCGTCGTCGTCGGCAGTCACGGTCGCGGCGGATTCGCCGGCATGCTGCTGGGCTCGGTGAGCACGGCCGTCGCGCATGCGGCGCGGACGGTGGTGATCATCGCCCGCGAGTCATAGCGGCGCATGTGGGCATCACGCTAACCCGAACTGGGGCCGATATGCTGACGGCTGCGCACTCCTATCAGGGGTGCGCACGTCACAGGTGCCATAGTCGAGGCCGTGCTCGCGGGTGCGGTGGTGCTGGTCGACCCAACGTTGCCGCCCCCGGGCACGGGTTTTTCGCATGACGCTACGACGTTATGCCAGTTGTGCCAGTGTTGTGCCGGATCGCGCTACAAGGCAGACCCCCGCCCCGCCAACGCGGTCCGTGAGAAGACCCAACAAGCCGAGGAGAAGAAGACCCGGTAAACCGACACTGGCCAAGGCGCTGACAACGGGGGACGTGCTGTGTGGCGGGCGGCTGACCGTCGGCATCGGGGTGGGCCAACGTGTTTTACCACCCTTAGAGTGCCTGCAGGTCCATGAAGGAGACGGGACGAGTCTCCGGCTCGCTTTAGGTCCAAAATCTTCGGTCAGAAGGACTGCAGCAAATTCGCCAGCGCGGATAACTCCAGGTGACGCTTATGCGGCGCAAATGACACGCAATCGACCGGAATCGACCGGCCGCGACAGGAAGTAATGAGGTAGGCGAAGCATTGCCGCCCAACGGAATAGGGCGCACAACCGGACACAGCGGGAAGCAATAAAAACCTCCCGCTCTTAATCAGCGGGTCCGGGGTTCGAAACCCTGACGGCGCACCCACTCAGGATGTATGACTCGGGGCGGCGTTGCCGGGGCAGCTGTCGGCGCGGGTCAGCGGTCCCTGATCCTGCGGACCACCACGACCACGACGACTGTGCCGATGCCCGCCAGCGTCACCATCACCACAGGCTTTTTGACGAATTCGACCGCTCGGGCCTTGAGGTCGTCGGCGAGGCGGCGAGGATTCGCACGCTCAGCAAGCGAATCGACAGTGGCCGCCAGCTCGTCACGGGCGCGGTCGATCTCCTGCTTGATGGTGTCGGGGTCCCGATCCGCCACGTCTCTGTCCTCCAAGTCCGCCCTGTCGGCCGGCAAGCCCGCCTGCACATCCGCTTCATGCACCTGACGCACTACCCTAGATCAGCTGGCGCTGATCCCAGCGCACCGGTGAACAGAAAGGGAGGAACGTTGACCGCAACCATGCGGCTGGCGCCGGGCGACAAAGCGCCCGCCTTCAGCTTGCCCGACGCCGACGGCAACAAGGTATC
Source organism: uncultured Actinomycetota bacterium (assembly GCA_963848535.1). Lineage (GTDB taxonomy): Bacteria > Actinomycetota > Actinomycetes > Mycobacteriales > Mycobacteriaceae > Mycobacterium. Next base: position 39,692 of record CAWKEM010000015.1, on the reverse strand, counting down.
GCTGGCCGATTATCGCGGGCGTCGAGTCGTCGTGTATTTCTACCCGGCTGCCTCAACACCGGGATGCACCAAACAGGCTTGCGACTTTCGCGACAATCTGCACGAACTCAACGATGCCGGCTTCGACATCGTCGGCATCTCGCCCGACCCCCCGGCCAAGCTTGCCAAGTTCCGTGACGCCGAGAAGCTGACGTTCCCGCTGCTGTCCGATCCCGACCGCAAGGTGCTGACGGCCTGGGGCGCCTACGGAGAAAAGCAGATGTACGGCAAGACCGTCCAGGGTGTGATTCGTTCCACCTTCGTGGTCGACGAAAAAGGCAACATCGCCGTCGCGCAGTACAACGTCAAGGCCACCGGGCACGTCGTAAAGCTGCGCCGCGACTTGTCGGTCTGATCCGTGATCAGGCCAGGTTGGCCAGCAGCAGCGCTTCGGTGACCGCTGCGCGTTCCAGCACCCCCAGGTCCAGGCTCTCGTTGATGCTGTGCGCCTGCGTTGCGGGGTCCTCGACGCCGGTGACGAGGATCTTCGCTTGCGGGAAGGCGGCGGCGAACTCGGCGATGAACGGGATCGAGCCGCCCATGCCCATATCGATCGGGTCAACACCCCAGGCTTGCCGAAACGCCGCCCGTGCTGCGTCATAAACCCCGCCGCGGGCCTCGATGGCGTACGGTTCACCGATCTCGCCGCGGGTCACCCTGACCTGCGCTCCCCACGGGGCATGCTTGTGCAGGTGGGCGGTCAACGCGTCCAGGTGCGCCGTGGCGTCGCCGCCGGGCGCGACCCGCATGCTGACCTTGGCCCGCGCCCGCGGGATCAGCGTGTTGGAAGCGGCGGCAACCGATGTGGTGTCGATGCCGATCACGGTGATCGCCGGTTTTGCCCAGAGTCGCTGCGGCACCGACCCGGAGCCGATCTCGCACACACCGTCCAGCACACCGGAATCGGCGCGGACCCGCTCGGCCGGGTAATCGGGGTAGTTCAGGGATGCGGCGTCGGTTTCGTGCAGGCCCGCCACTGCCACGTTGCCGTCGTCGTCGTGCAGGCTGGCCAGCAGCCGCACCAGCACGCTGAGCGCGTCGGGGACCACGCCGCCCCACAGCCCGGAGTGCAGCCCGTGGTCGAGCGTGGCAACCTCGACCACACAGTCGACCAAGCCGCGCAGCGATACGGTCAGCGCCGGGGTGTCGGTGCTCCAGTTGTCCGAGTCGGCGATGACGATCACGTCGGCAGCAAGCGTGTCGCGGTGGGCGGCGAGCAACCGGCCCAGCGACGGCGAGCCGGATTCCTCTTCGCCTTCGACGAAGACCGTCACGCCCACCGGCGGTTGGCCGCCGTGTGCCCTGAAAGCCGCCAGATGCGTTGCGATACCGGCTTTGTCGTCGGCGCTGCCGCGGCCGTAAAGCCGCCCGTCACGTTCGGTGGGCTCAAACGGCGGCGACGCCCACTGGCTGCGGTCGCCTTCGGGTTGCACGTCGTGGTGGGCGTAGAGCAAGACGGTGGGCGCCCCGGGCGGCGCCGGATGGCGCGCGATGACCGCCGGCGCACCGTCCTCGCTGACCATCTTCACCTCGCTGAAACCGGCCTGCGACAAAAGATCCGCCACCGCCCGGGCGCTGCGCTGCACCTCAGGCCGCCGAGCGGGGTCGGCCCACACCGATTCGATGCGCACCAGGTCTTCAAGGTCGCGCCGTACCGACGGCAACACCTCGCGCACCCGCTCAACCAGATCAGTCATGAACTCCCCTTTATTGCGCGAGCAGACGCAAAAGCCCCTGGTCTCCGGCGTGTCGCGGCTCCTTTACGTCTGCTCGCGGTCAAGGCGTTTCGAGGATTGCCACCGCGGCCGCAGTATCGCCCTCGTGCGTCAGCGACACATGAATCGTCACGTCGGCCAGATGCTCCGCGACTGCCCCGGTCAACCGGACCCGCGGTCGTCCCCACATGTCGGTGACCACTTCGATATCACGGTGGATGGCCTCCTGCAATACCGGCCGCTGGGCGAATCGTGATCCCGACCAGGCCTTGATCACCGCCTCCTTGGCGGCCCAGCGGGCCGCCAGGTGACGGGCCGCCGACGAGCTCTTGTCGGAAGCGTCGCGCCGCTCGCCCGGAGTGAAGGTCTCGGAGAACACTGTTCCCGGTTGGTTGACCTGCTCGGCGAAATCAGTAATGGAGACGAGGTCAATCCCCACTCCGACGATGCCCATGGATCGCCAGGCTAACGGATGCCCGAAGTCATCCGACGTAGGCTCCGTCGTCACCGAGCCGAGCGGCCGGATTCAGCAGCATCGCCGCCTCCTGACGCTTCTCCGGCGCGCGGTGGTCGAAGCGACGGTCTGGTGGCCGCTCGTACATCGGCGCACCGCCGGCGATGGCCGAGACCAGGCGGCGCTGCCCGGCCAGCAGGCGGGCATCGGCGCGCCGCTGGTAGTCCGCGCGCTGATCCGCATCCAGCGAAGCGATGAACGCCTGCGGGTGCACCAGGGCGACCAGCCCGGACACATGGCCGAACCCGAGGCTGGTCAGCAACCCGGCCTTGAGCGCGAACTTGCCGCCGAGCCGCAGTGTCTCGCGCACCCAGACCAAGTGGGCAGAGCCGGCCAGCTCGTCGTCGACGCAATCCAGGCTGCGGTTGGGCGGGATGACGCCGTCGCGCAGCATTTGGCACAGGCCCATCATCTGGAAGACCGCCGCGCCGCCCTTGGCGTGGCCGGTGAGACTCTTCTGCGACACCACCAACAGCGGAGCACCCGCAGAGCGCCCCAGGGAGTCCGCCAGCCGCTCGTGCATCTCGGTCTCGTTGGGATCGTTGGCCAACGTCGACGTGTCGTGCTTGGAGATCACCGCGATGTCGTCGGAGCCAACACCCAGCTTGGCCAGCGCGCGCGCCAACGGTGAGTCCTTGCCGCCGCGGCCCGCGCCCAGCGCACCCAGGCCCGGGGCCGGGATGGACGTGTGCACGCCGTCGCCGAAGGACTGCGCGAAGCCCACCACCGCGAGCACTGGCAGGCCCATCTTGAGCGCCAGGTCACCACGCGCCAGCAGGATGGTGCCGCCACCCTGAGCTTCGACGAAGCCCAGCCGGCGCCGGTCGTTGGGCCGGGAGAACTTCGAGTCGGCGATGCCGCGACCGCGCATCATTCCGGTGTCGGCGGTGGCGGCCATGTCACCGAAGCCGATGATGCCCTCCAGTGTCAGGTCGTCGATGCCGCCGGCGACCACCATCTCGGCTTTGCCCAGCCGGATCTTGTCGACGCCCTCCTCGACCGACACCGCGGCCGTCGCACATGCGGCCACCGGGTGGATCATCGCGCCGTAGCTGCCGATGTAGGACTGAACCACATGGGCGGCAACGATATTCGGCAGGACTTCCTGGAAGATGTCGTTCGGCTTGTTGCGGCCCAACAGGTTTCCGTGGTACATCGTCTGCATCGACGTGCCACCACCCATGCCGGTGCCCATGGTGTTGGCCACCAAACTCGGGTGCACGTAGCGCATCACTTCGGCCGGGGTGAAGCCGGCGCTCAGGAATGCGTCGACGGTCGCCACGATGTTCCACACCGCGAGCCGGTCGATGGAGCTCGCCATGTCCGGGCTGATGCCCCACACCGTGGGGTCGAACCCGGTCGGGATCTGGCCGCCAACGACCCGCGACAGCTTGGTCTTTCGCGGCACCCGGATCTCGGTGCCGGCCTTGCGGATGACCTGCCAGTCGCTGGAGTCGGGCATCGGCCGGATGATCGTGTGTTCCGGGTCGAACTCGACGAAGGCGCGGGCGTCGGCCTCCGAGGACACCACGAACGCGAAGTCCTTGTCCAGGAACACCGACACCAACAACGGGGAAGCATGGTCGGGGTCGATCGCGCCGTCATCGACGAACTGACGAATACCGCACCGCTCCACCACGGTGTCGTGGTAACGCTCGACCAGTTCGGACTCATCGACCAGGTCGCCGGATTCGGTGTCGTACCAACCGGGTTGGGGGTCGTCTTCCCAGCGGATCAAGCCGGTGGTCCAGGCCAGCTCGAGGACTCCCGCCGCCGACAGTTCGCCCGCGACCTCCATCTCGAACCGGGTGCGCGAGGAGCCGTACGGGCCGATTTCGGCGCCGCCGACGATGACCACCAAGTCGGCTGGGTCGACGTCGAGGTCATCCCATACCGGAGGTGGCGCCGGGCTGAATCCGCGCGGCGGGGACGGCAGCGCGGCGATGGTGCCCTCGGCCGCGGGTATTTCGGCTTCTGCGCCCGACATGGCCTGCTCGCGCGCTTTGGCGGCCAGTTCGGCCATGTCGAGGTCGGCGTCGCCGAGCCCGCCGGTCAGGTCCGCTTTGATCGGCGCGACGGCCGCGGCCACTTTCGACTCCACGTCGCACAAGTCCAGCAGCATGGCGGCCATCTCGTCGGCGGAGTAAGTGGTGACACCGGCCTCCTCGACGGCGGAAACGACGGCGTCGTTGTGGCCCATCAGCCCGGTGCCGCGGGTCCAGCCGATCAGCGCGTGCGCCAGGCTGACCCGGGACGACCATGACGACTCGGCGTGCCAGCGGCTCACCAGCGCGTCCAGCGCCGACTTGGCTTCACCGTAGGCGCCGTCACCGCCGAACATTCCGCGGTTGGGCGAGCCGGGCAGCACCACATGCAGCCGCGAGGCGATGTCGCGCTCAGCGCCGATCCTCGACAGCCCGCCGATCAGCCGCTGCACCGCCCACAGCAGAACCTTCATCTCCATCTCGGAGCGCGAACCGGCCTCCGACAGGTCGCCGACGACGCGCGGTGCCGCGAATGGGAACAGCAGCGTCGGGGTTTGCGCGTCCTTGATGTGAATGGACTGGGGCCCAAGGCTTTCGGTCTGTTCAGAACCGACCCACTCAACCAGGGCGTCGATATCGGAATAGGACGCCATGTTGGCCGCGACCACCCACAGCGCAGCACCGAAACGAGCATGGTCGCGATACAGTCCGCGGTAGAACGCCAACCGCTCGTCATCGAGCTTCGACGTCGTCGCGATGACGGTGGCGCCGCCGTCCAGCAGTCGCGCGACAACCGACGCAGCAATCGAACCCTTCGAAGCGCCTGTCACCACAGCGATTTCGCCGCTGTAGGGGCCCGGATCCGGATTCTCGGCGCCGGCGGCGATCCGGCCGTACAGCGACGCGTGGATCTGACGACCCGAGGCCAGCGACTTGCCCTGCCACCAGGTGGCCTGAGTGGCCACGACGTGGCCGGCGCCTTCGAACCGCTCGGACAGCCGCATCCAGTCGGCGTCAATGTCGCCCTCGTCGGCCAGCCACAGCTTGACCAAGTCCTCCCGGGCGCTGGCCCACCGGTCGTCGAACAAGACGGCCTTCTTCGCGTCGAACACCGGTGCCACCAATCGTGGCCAGTCCGCGCCCAGTTCGGCAGTGACCAAGTCGATGAGTTCGGCATCGGCGGCCGCCGGCGATGCGCTGACCGGAACGTCCAGCCCCAGTTGGCCCAGTACCAGGCGGGCCGCCGAGGCCAGCACGCCGTCGGGGCCGGTGATCTGATCGGTGAATTCGCTCAACGCGGCCACGTCGATGGTCGCACCGCCGCCACCGCCCGTGGAGGGCAGCGCCACCGAAATGCCACGGCGTGCGGCGACGGAAGTGACTGCGGCGTCGATGACCTTGTCGACGGCGGCGGCGTCGGCCAAAGCGCCCTCGTGCAGGTGGCCCATAGCGCCGCCTCGGACACTGGTGCCCTCGCGGGTTCCCAGCGCAACTTCGACCGTGACGTGTTTAGCCCAACCAGCACCGAGCTCCCAGGTCTTCTTGACCCGCTCGGCAATGGCACCGGGCCGCTTGCCAGAAGGCCCCAGAACCGTCCTCAGCTGATCATTGATCGCATCGGAAAGCACTGGGCCAAAAGGCTTGTAGGTGCGCGCCAGCTTGGTCACCTGTGATCGCAGCCCGGCCAGGTCGGCCTCGGCGGCACCGTCGATGGCGCCCAGATTCAGCTCCGAACCCAGGTCCACCAGCAGCTGGTTGCGCCGCGACGAAGCGCCGTCGGTGATGGACTCGATGGAGTCCAGCTGCTCGATCTGGTCGATGCGCATCTTGGCCGAGAGCGCGATCAGCGCCAAGGTGGCGTCGGCAGCGTCGAACACGATGTCGTCCGGACGAGCCGCACCCGACGGAGCCGTAGGCGCGGGCGCCGGTTCAGCCCCCACACTGGCGGTTGCTTCCGGCGCAGCCGGCTCCGGTACGTCGTCCGGCTCCGGCTCGGGGTCGGTGTCGGTGGCGAACAGCACCGCGGCGTCGCGCTCGGCATTGAGCACTTCCACTGTGGTGTGTGCATATTCGGGCAGCTTGAGGGTATTGGTGGCCAGGCCGGCCACGGTCGGCGACGACTTCACGCCGATCTCGACGAACCGCTCCACCCCAAGACCACCTGCCGCCTCTTCGGTGAACAGCAGATCCTGCGTCTCGATCCAGCGCACCGGACTGGCGAACTGCCATGCCAGCAGCTCGATGAAGACCCTGCGCGCCATCTCCGCCGGCCGTTCGCGAAGCCAGGTGTCGTAGTCGGCGAGAATCTCATCGAGCGGTTCGGCGGGAACCAAATCGCGGATTTCCTGGATGAAGTCGCGATCCAGCGTGAACGGCCGCGGTACCAGGTTGGGGATGTAACGCCCGATGACCAGGTTGGGATCTTTGTCACGCGGCATGACCCGTTCCAGCGAGCGGCGGAAGTCGGCCACACCAATTCGCAGCACCTCCGAGTGGAACGGCACGTCGATGCCCGGCACCAGGATGAACGAGCGCTTGCCGCCGGTGATTTCGCGGCGGCGCTCGACCTCAGCTTCCAGGGCCTCCAGACCGCGCACCGTTCCGGCGATCGCGTACTGGGAGCCGCGCAGGTTGAAGTTCACAATTTGAAGGAATTCACCGGTGCTCTCCGCGATTCCGGCAACAAACCCGGGAACCTCGTCGTCAGGCAGGTCGATCTGCGAGGGCCGGATTGCCGCCAACCGGTAGTTGGAACGGCCCAGCTCGTCGCGCGGCACGATGTCGTGCATCTTGGAGCCGCGGTGAAAGACCATCTCCAGCAGGGCTTCCAGCTCGTAGATGCCCGTTACGCAGGCCAGCGCCGTGTACTCACCGACCGAGTGGCCGCACGCGATGGCGCCTTCCACGAAAGCGCCTTGCTCGCGCATCTCGGCCACCTGCGCGGCGGCCACCGTCGCCATCGCGACCTGGGTGAACTGCGTCAGGTACAGCACCCCCTCGGGGTGGTGGTAGTGCACACCACTGGCGACGATGCTGGTCGGGTTGTCGCGCACCACGTGCAGGATGGAGAAGCCGAGCGCGTCGCGGGTGAACTTGTCGGCGGTGTCCCACACCTTGCGGGCCGCCTTGGACCGGGCCCGGACCTCCATGCCCATGCCCTTGTATTGGATGCCCTGGCCGGGGAACGCGTAGACCGTCTTCGGAGCGGCCAGTCGCGCGGTGGCCGACATCACCAGATCCGTCCCGACCCGCGCGGCTACTTCCAAAACGTCTGCGCCCTGGTCGATTCCGACGCGATCGATGCGGAAGTCGACCTCGTCGCCAGGACGCACCATACCCAGGAATCGCGCGGTCCAGCCGATCAGCCGAGCCGGTGGGCGGGCCTGACCGTCAGTGGCGGTCACCGCATGCTGCGCGGCGGCCGACAACCACATGCCGTGCACGATGGGCGATTCCAGGCCCGCAAGCAGTGCGGCCGGCCGGTCGGTATGGATCGGGTTGTGGTCGCCGGACACCACCGCGAACGGGCGCATGTCAACCGGTGCAGTGAGCCTGGTGTCCCGACGGCGGCGGCGCGGCGTGTCGGTCGCGTTCTCGGACACCGCGCCACCGGCCCGCACCGGGTCGCCGAGCTCGGCGGCACCGGTACGGCCAAGGATCGCGAAACGCTCAGCGAGGGTGGCGATCACGGCGCCGTCGGCGTCGGCAACCGTCACCGAGACCGGAACCACCCGGCCCATGTCCGTGTCGGTGGCCGGCGAAGCCGTTGCCGTTATCGTCAATTGGCCCGGAACTTTTGGCAGGTTGCCGACAACGTGGGCGGCGTGGTCCAGATGCACCAGGCTCAGCAGGCCCTCCACCACCGGGACACCGGCGTCGGTGACCGCCGAGCCGATTGCTGCGAAAATCGCGGGCCAGCACGAGCCGACCAGTGCGTCAGGCACAGTGGCGAGGCTGGGCGCCAGCGGCTCCCCGAAGGTCGCCGTGACACCGGTGTGATCGGCGACTCGCTCCGGGTCCCAGTCCACCGTCACGGTGGCCGTCCCGTCGGTGACCGCAGGCATGAACTCCGGTCCGTCGACACCGGCGGCGATCGCCAGCACCGCGCGCATGGCGGCGATGGCGTCTTCGGTGGAGACTACCGGAGCGCCGCCGTCAAAGGTGTTGGGGGGCAGGGTAAACGGAATGTCAATCCAGGTGCTGGACACCGGCACACTGAGAACGACACGGTCGCCGTCGACCTGAAGTCGCGCCCCGGTGGACGAGTGTGTGGCGCGCTGGCTTTCGGGTCCATCGTGCACCAGCCAGTCGCCCGGATCGGCGATTCGATGAACCGGGTTGGTCGCGGTACGGCCGGCCCACTGCACATCGGGAGCGTCGAGCACGACGGCCAGCGGTCCGGTCGCGTCGGGGCGGCCCAGCCGGCGCGACGTGGCGGCTTTCGGCTGCGCGCCGGCAGACAACACCTCGTCGATGGCGGCCTGCTCGAAGCGGTCCAGCAATTCACCGACGGGTTCGTCCATCCGGGTAATGCCGGCCACCGCCGCAGTGCCCGGAATGATGCACACCTGGTCAGCGTCGTAGCGAGCATCGTGTGCCTGCCACAGCGAGTCACTGCGCCACCAGCGCCGCACGTCCTTGTCGATGACCGGCACGAAGTTGACCGGCTTGCCCAGCGTCTTGCACAGGGTGACGAAGAACGGAACGTCGGCCGGATGCAGCTGCACGGATTCGGCGTCGGGGTAGCGCGCGAGCAGGGTGGCGATGGCCTCGTCGGGACGGTCCAGCAGTTGCCCGTCGGTGAATAGCGTCTCGATCGGACCGAAGTCCTTGGGATGCAGGCGCGCCTCGGCACGCTGCAGCATCTGCTCGAACCGCTCGCGCCACGTATCGGCCAGCCACGGACTGCCCGGGGCGGCGGTGTCGGCGGTCGAGTTGCCCGCACCGATGGCCAGTTCGACGTAGCGCTGCAACCACTGCAGGTAAGTCATCTCCGCGACGTCGCCGAAGTAGGGCTTGGCGGTCGTGGCCATCGCCGCGATGATCTCGTCGCGGCGCTCTGCGACCGCCTCGGCGTCACCGGCGACCTCGTCGAGCAGCCGGCCGCAACGCGAGGCGCTGTTGTCGATCTCGTGGATGTCGGCCCCCAGCTGGCTGCGGCTGGAAGCCATGCCGCCCGAGGCCTTTCCAGCGCCGACCCACTGATCGGTGCCCTGCGTCTGCACCAGCAGCCGCTTGACCGACGGCGACGTGGTCGCCTCCTTGGTGGCCATCGCCGCGGTGCCGACCAGGATGCCGTCGATCGGCATCAGCGGGAAGCCGTACGCCTGCGCCCAGCGCCCGGACAGGTATTCGGCCGCTCGTGCAGGCGTGCCGATACCGCCGCCGGCGCAGACGGTGATGTTGGGACGCGACCGCAATTCCGAATACGTGGCCAGCAGCAAGTCGTCGAGGTCTTCCCACGAATGGTGGCCACCGGCACGCCCGCCCTCGATGTGCATGATCACCGGCTTGGTGGGAACCTCGGTCGCGATGCGGATGACCGCGCGGATCTGCTCGACCGTGCCAGGCTTGAACACCACGTGGCTGATGCCGACGTCGCCCAGCTCGTCGATCAGCGCGACGGCATCCTCGAGGTCCGGGATACCGGCGCTGACGACCAAACCGTCGATCGCCGCGCCCGACTGACGCGTCTTCTGCACCAGCCGCTTGCCACCGACCTGCAGCTTCCACAGGTAGGGGTCGAGGAACAGCGCGTTGAACTGATAGGTGCGGCCCGGCTCCAGCAGGCCGGAGAGCTCCTCGATGCGGTTGGCGAAGATCTCTTCGGTGACCTGCCCGCCGCCGGCCAGCTCGGCCCAGTGCCCGGCGTTGGCCGCGGCGGCGACGATCTTGGCGTCGACGGTGGTCGGGGTCATGCCCGCCAGCAGGATCGGTGATCGTCCGGTCAGCCGGGTGAACTTCGTCGAGAGCTTGACCCGGCCGTCAGGCAGGCGAACCACGGTCGGGGCGTAACTAGACCAGGGCCGCGCCACCTCGGGGATGGCCCCGACGGTGAAGAGGTTGCGCTGACCGCCACGGGTCGCCGCCGGCACGATGCCCACACCGAGGCCGCGGATCACCGGCGCGGTCAGCCGGGTCAGGATGTCGCCGGGACCCAGATCGAGAATCCAGCGCGCACCGGACGTGTGCACGCGGGTGATCTCGTCCACCCAGTCGACTCGACGCACCAGGATGGACTCGGTCAGCTCCCGGGCCAACGCGACGTCCAGTCCGACCTTCTCGGCCCAGCCGCCGACGATGTCGACGCCGTCGGCCAGTCGAGGCGTGTGGAAGCCCACCTCCACCTGCACCGGATCGAACACTGGCGCGAAGACGTCGCCACCACGAACCTTGTTCTTGCGGTCGGCCTCCTCCTTCTCGGAGATCTGCCGGCAGTAAAGCTCGAAGCGGGAGAGCTGCTCGGGGGTGCCGGTAATGACGACCGAACGCCGGCCGTTGCGGATGGACAGCACCGGAGGCAGCACAGTGCGGACATCCTGCGCAAATTCGTCGAGCAGCCGGCCAATGCGCTCGGGGTCGGCGTTGGTGACCGACACCATCGGCGGGCGGTCGCCGAGCACGACGATCCCGCGCCGGCGGGCCACCAGCGTCCCGGCCGCACCAATCAGCTGGGCCAACGTCAGCAGTTCGACATCGCGAGCGCCCGCAGCCTTCAAAGCCTCGACCGCGAGCACACCTTGTGAATGCCCGGCGACGGCCACCGGCGGCGTCGCGTCCCAGTTCATGCCCTGCCGTGCCAGCGCGCGCGTGGCAGCGACCTGGGTGAGCAGCACGCCGGGTATCGACACCGCGGCCGACGTCAGGTGCTTGTCCGACGGGACCGGATCCTCGGCTGCAAGCGCACGCACCCAGCCAAGCGGCTCGAAGCCGATCGGACGCACCACGACCAGCTCTTTTGCCACCGGCTCGAGCAGCAGTGCCGCCTCGCCGACCAACGTTGCCAAATCGGATTCGATCCCGGCCGAGGACACCAGCTCTTCCAGGGTTTCCAGCCAGGCACTGCCCTGGCCGCCGAACGCCACTGCGTACGGCTCGCCGGCCGTCAGACGGTCGACCAGAGCATGGGTGTTGTACGGTCCAGGCCCGTCGCGGTCAGCGGACACCCGGTCATGCTCGTGGATCGTCACCCTAATGTCTCCCTGTATGCGTCTTTACGTATCGGTTCGTGCCGGCCGGTCCTTACCGAAGGATGAGGCCTGGTCGGTTCCAGTCGATTCCGCATCGAATCGCAGCCGAATACCGGCTGACCGGTGTCGTGTCGGCGCACCGCCCCCGTGGATCGAGCGGCACGGCGGACTGCATCGGCTGTACTAAGAGTGTCATAAGGATCGGTGCTCTTTTCGCACGTCGATCGGTTACTGGCGAGTTCTACGCACGAGTAACCGTGTCGTGGGTAACACCGGCTTCACCCGCGGCCGCGGGTGTCCGGAACAAACGTCCTGCATGCAGGTGGTTACGGTCGAGTAGCTATAACTGCGCTGATCAAGGCAGTATTGTTATGTAATCGTTATGTAAAAATTTCGGGCCGCGCCGAGCCGTTCGCGCTACACCAGCTATGTCGCCGCTCGGCCACCGCCGTCTGCGGCGCCAGCAAATCGGCGAACGAGTGTTTGCTGGAGTGGTGAGCGCCGGAGCCTAGGCCCACTGCCCGAATTGGGGTTTGAGGATTTCATTGATGTCCACCCCGACCCCACCGACACTGCGTTTGTCGATCTCGACCTGATGCAAATTCGCGGCCGGATGAGTGTACCCCTTGGGTGAGCCCCAGTTGTGCTGCCAGAAGTACGAGCCCAGACCGTCCTGCAGCGCCCAGTCGATGGTCTTTGAATTGGCATACACGCCAGTGCGTTGGTGTCCGATCACCGACTCCCAGGACCGCAGATAGGGAACGATCTGCTGCTTGTACTGGTCATACGACGGGTCGTCGTCGATCGAGGCGTAGATGGGGGCCGTGGCGGGGCCACCGGCGGCGGCGTGCAACTGCATTCCGCGCTGCGCATGCTGCACCCCCGCGCCGGCTCCGGCCCGCCAGTCGGCGGTGCTGCCCTTGCCGTACTGGTAGCAGGAAACGATCTTGAGCCCGTTACTGCTGAGGTCATGCGCTTCGGTGAACTGGATCGGCTTGCCCAGCATCCAGTTGCCGCCGGGCCGCCGATCGGAGACGTAGCGGATCGACCCGATGGCGCCGGCGGCCCTGATCTGGCTGGCCGGAATGACTCCGGCCGCGTAGTCGAGCAGCGTGCCGAGCGAAGCCGATGCCGGGGCGGCGCGCAACGACGCCGCGGCGGCGCCGAAACCTAGTAGAGCTGGGGTTGCGGCCGCGAATCTGAGGAGGTCACGTCGCGACACCGATGACACAAGCCACAGGGTACGGCAGAAGTACCATCTGGCACATGAGTCACAGTGATCACATGTGTGTCACATTGACGCATCATGGGTTTAGCTGGGCTGCAGGCAAGACGATGACGCTCACGTTGTCCAGGCCGCGACGAGCGGTCTGGAACGCGATCTCGTCGATGAAGTGGGCGGCGGCCGGGTTTATCGATCCCGCCCAGGCGCGGAATCCCTGCACGATCACTGGGTCGTGCTCCAACGTCGGTTGCACGCCGCGCAGTACGCTGACCACGTCGTCGGGTAGCGGGTCGGCCAGCTGCTGGTCGATCCAGCTACACGCGAGTTCAGTTGCGGCCACGTGGTTCTCGCCCAACGCGACAACATCGCCGGCAAGTTTGCGCAATCGGTCGAAAAGTATCTGTCGTCCCGGCGTCTCGGCGAGTTGCGCCAGCAGAGTGCTGGCCGCAGGGGGCAGTACCATCTGCCCGAACAACGCCGGAACCGGGACGTCCCACTCCTCGAACAAGTCGGCGTACATCGCGGCAACGGGCGCAGACAGCGGGGCGCTAAGCCGCCCGATGACGCCGATGCTGTCGCGGTGAGTGGTGGCCAGCGTGCGCAGGATGTGTTCGTTGACGTCGGCGGCGGGACAGTCGGTGGCGGCATCGATGGCCGCGATCAGTTGGTCGAGCCGGTCCCGCTGGCGCATCAGCAACGACCGATGCTCGTCGAGAAGGCCGGCCAACGTGGTCTGCCCGCCGTCGATCAACCGTGCAATGTCACTGATGCCGACGCCGAGGCTTCTCATCAAGTCGATGCGCAACAGGTCGAGGACTTGCTCGATGTCGAAGACTCGATAGCCGTTGCTGAGGTGCTCGGCGCGCAGCAGCCCGATCTTCTCGTAGTGGCGGATACGGCCGGAGGCGATCCCGGTCAAGGCCGTGACGTCGCCGATCAGCAACTGCTCAGCCACTCCTTGACCTTACAACTGTCGCAAGGTCTGTACTGAGACCAACAACACCGGCTGCAAGGGACGTTCAAGATGGACCGCGAACAACTGATCGACCTGACCCGGCGCGCGTGCAAGTTGGCCCGCGACAAGACCACCGACCTCGCTCCCGGACAGCACCGGGTCGACGCGCAGGAATACACCTCGGTTGAGCGACACAACCGCGACAGAGCCATGCTGCTGGCCAGCCCGCAGTTGGTCGGCTACGTCTCGGAGCTTCCCGGCCCCGGCGCGTACTGCACCAAGACCGTGATGGGGAGATCGATCCTGCTGACCAGAACAACCGACGGATCGGTCAAGGCGCTCGACAATGTCTGTCTGCACCGCCAGTCGCAGGTGGCCACCGGGTGCGGCACCGCGAAGCGGTTCACCTGCCCTTACCATTCATGGACCTATGACAACACCGGAAAACTGGTCGGACTGCCCGGCCGTGAGGGCTTCCCGGAAGTCACCGTCAAATCCGACGGCTTGACCGAACTCCCCGCCGCCGAGTTCGCCGGATTCCTCTGGGTAGCGCTGAATCCCGGCGCGACGCTGGACGTCGCCGCGCACCTGGGACCGCTGGCCGACGAGCTTGACTCGTGGGGTATCGGACAGTGGTCCCCGCTGGGCGAAAAGGTGCTCGACTCCTCGATCAATTGGAAACTTGCGGTCGATACCTTCGCCGAGAACTACCATTTCGCCACCGTGCACCGGCAGACCTTCGCCACCATCGCGCGCAGCAACTGCACGGTGTTCGACTCGTACGGACCGCATCATCGGTTGATCTTCCCGCTGAACGCGATCCTCGACCTGGAAAAAGTTCCCGAAGAGCAGTGGGACCCATTCCACAACATGGTGGTGATCTATGCGCTGTTCCCCAACATCGTGCTGTCGGTGACGATTGCCAACGGCGAACTCTTCCGGATTTACCCGGGCGACCAACCGGGCAGGTCGGTCACGGTTCACCAGAACTCGACACCGCTGGATGTTTCCCAGGAATCCGTGGCCGCCGGCGCGCACGCTGTCTTCGACTATGCGCACGCCACCGTGCGCGACGAGGACTACCGGCTGGCGGCGGGCCTGCAAGCCAATCTCGAGTCGGGCGCGCGCGATCATCTGCTGTTCGGGCGCAACGAACCCGGACTGCAGCATCGCCACATCAGCTGGGCCCGGGCGCTTGCCGAGGCATCGTCAGCTGTCGTCGGCTAGCTCATCGCTGGACAGCACGGTGATGAGATCATCGAGAATAGTTGCCACAGAGTCGAATTGGATGGGCGCTGAGTTGGTCAACAGGTCAACCGCTGCACTGCGACTCCCGGCGGCCAGCAACGCCATGAGTTGGTCCACCATGGACTGCAGGTCCGCGGCCGGTGGCTCGAGGTTTGCGATGGTAGTGGCCAGCACGTCCACGAGCTCCCAATCCCGGTACAGCGCTAGCGAACGTTCGTAGAACGCAAAGCCGGTCACCGGGGTGCCCCACAGCGTCCCGCGGTAGCGGTACGGACCTTCCATGTATTCGATCGGCAGCCCGTGCGCCGGAGCTGCCACCAGCGGCTCCCCGATGAGATCCAGTTGCATTGTGGCGCAGGTGATCCGGTGTCGGTCGGGCATGTACCGGGCGGCAGCCAGCGGACGCACTAACGGCCGTACCGCGTTCGGCCACCGGACGTAGCTGCTTACCGTGACCTCGACGTCCTCGGCGCACTGTGACGGCTGGGCCGGTTCGAAAACCGAGTCGGGGCAGCTCGTCGTGACACCGGTAAACGGCTGCAGCGCATTGCCGTTCGCGCGGTCGAACTGGCGCCAGATACTCAAGTCGACGCCGTTGTCGAAGTTGATCGTGCGCCATTCGTGAGACCTGGCCCGCGGGTCTCCCCCGGTTCCCCCACCGCCGGCATATTTGGGAAACCACTGCCGGTCGACATGCCCGGCGCTTCCGGAAACCTGCTCGACCACTTCACCCCAGCGCAGGGTTCCGGTCATCGCCATTCCGGTCTGGAAATAGGAGTACGTGTCGGGTTGGCCGAAGCAGGAGATCTTCCCGTTGTAGGTCGGCCCGCCCACCGGTGTCGGTGCGCGCGTTGGTGTTACGGTCAGATCCAGCCGCATGCGCCGACCGGAGTGATCCTCGCCCACCAGGCTGACGCGGTAGGTGTAGGGCAGCAATGCTCCGTCGCCGTTGCGCCAGGTGGTCCACGACGCGATGCCGGCGCCGCTCTGGTACCTGAGGTCGAGATAGCCTGGGGCCATCGCCAACTTGCGCGACGCTCCCGGTTCCAGGTTGGCCGGTGGCATGTCGTAATCGGTATAGGTGCCGTACTCTCCGCTATCGAGGTCGAACAGCGCCATCGTATAGAAATCCGCGACCACCGTCCCCCCGGGCCGGTTCTTGTTGAAGATGGTCAGAAAGGCAAATGACCGGTCGGTCTCGGTGCTCTCGAGTTGACCGGCGATGAACCAGGTGTCCGACTCCTGGTCAGGGTGTTCGCCTTCGGCGGCCGGGAACTCCAGCTGGCTGTCGCCGGGCACCAACTGAAATGGGTAACTGCGCCAATCGTTAGTCATGTCAATCCTTTTCGAGAGCGATCGCGTCGTATTTGTCGGCGCCGAGGAATTCGCGGACCTTGTCGATGTGTTCTTCGGCCCCGAGCTCGAGGGTTTCGGCGGCAAGGCCGTAGTCGACGATCGCGAGCGCCGCTTGGGCGATGTGCTTGGAGAATGCCCGCTTGGTGGTCTGCAGTGCACGCACCGGTTGCCCGGCTAGCCTGCGCGCAAACTCCATCGCCTCGTCCATCAGGGTGTCCGGTTTCGTCACGCGGTTGGCCAGACCCATAAGGCGAAATCTCCGCCCCCGCTGAATGTGGCGCCGGCGCCGGTGAGCACGACGCAACGCGCGCCGGTATCGCGAATCCAGGTCATGCCAGACATCGAGCAACTGGCTGCGCAGCGACTCGTCGATGACGTTATGCGAGTGCGGACGATTGATCGTCACAATCCGAACGGCGCCGTCCGCCGTTACCAGAAGTTGGTCAGTCACGGGTGCCGGCTTCCTGAATCCTGCTTTTTTGCTATGTTAGCGTGAATAGCGAAGATACGGTCGCATTTTCGCCCTGCCCTGAGGTAAGTGCCCGATGACCCAAAACCCTGGCCACCGTTCCTATGACCAGCTTTTCATCGGGGGCCAGTGGCGCAAACCCGTCAGTCCGCAGCAGCTCGCGGTCGTTTCCCCCCACTCCGAGGAAGCGGTCGGCCACGTCCAGGTGGCCGGCCCCGAGGATGTCGAGATCGCTGTCGCCGCCGCCCGACACGCTTTCGACCATGGTCCGTGGCCACGGCTGACCCATGCCGAGCGGATGGCCAAGATCGAACAACTCGCCGCGATCTATGCCGGCCACATCGACGAGATGGCCGACCTGATCACCGCCGAGATGGGGTCACCGCGCAGTTTCAGCCGGCTGGGCCAAGCGGCGGGCGCGATGGCGATGATGCACCTGACGCTGGCGGCCGCCCGGGACTTCCCCTGGGCGGAACGCCGCCAGGGCGTACTCGGCGAGGTGCACCTGCGCCGGGCCCCGGTCGGGGTGGTCGGCGCGATTGTGCCGTGGAACGTGCCGCAATTCCTGATCATGCCCAAGCTGATCCCTGCCCTGATCGCAGGCTGCACGGTCATTGTGAAACCCGCACCCGAAACGCCGCTGGACGCCTTGTGGTTGGCCGAGATGATCGAGCAGATCGACCTGCCCGAGGGGGTGGTCTCCATGCTCCCTGGGGGCACGGAGGTCGGCGAGGCGCTGGTGCGCCATCGGGGCGTGGACAAGATCGCGTTCACCGGTTCCAGTGCCACGGGCCGCCGGATTGCTGCGCTGTGCGGAGAGCAGCTCAAGCGGGTGAGCCTGGAACTGGGCGGCAAGTCGGCGGCGATCATTCTCGACGACGCCGACATCGTCAAGACGGTGGCCGGGCTCAAGACCGCCGGTCTGATGAACAACGGGCAGGCCTGCGTCGCGCAAACCCGCATTCTGGTCAGCGAACGGCGGCACGACGAGGTCGTCGACGCGCTAGCGGGCATGATGTCGGGTCTACAGGTCGGGGATCCTGCCGACGAGGCCACCGATATCGGACCTCTTGTCGCGCAACGGCAACAACGTCGGGTCCAGGAGTACATCCGAGCCGGGCAGCACGAAGGCGCCCGTATCGTCGTCGGCGGCGACGACAGTCCGGCCGAGCGCGGCTGGTATGTGCGGCCAACGCTGTTCAGCCACGCCACCAACGACATGCGCATCGCCCGGGAGGAGATTTTCGGTCCCGTCTTGACGGTCCTCACGTACACCGACGAGGACGACGCGGTCCGGATCGCCAACGACAGCGACTACGGGTTGGCGGGTTCGGTGTGGACCGCCGATACCGCCCACGGTCTCGACATCGCCGCCAGGGTGCGCACCGGCACCTACGGCGTCAATATGTACACGCTCGACACCGGCACCCCGTTCGGCGGCTTCAAGCAGTCGGGCATCGGACGCGAGTTCGGGCCGGAGGGCCTCCACGAGTACGTCGAGCTGCAGTCCGTGGTGTGCAAGGGGAAGATGCCGCCGCTATGAATGGTCCGGTCGCCATGAAGGGTCGCGGCCAAGCCGCGCAAGGAGTCTGGCCTGCATGTCGACCCCGTCGTTCACCGCAACCGGAGGGTTGAACATTCCCGACGCGCTCAACGCCCGTGGGTCTGCCGGCAGATTTGCGTAGCAAAGCTCACACCACCCGGGATCCAGCCGGTCGTCGGCCCCTACCGCGCGAGCGAGGTCCCAGGTGTGCACTAAAACATCCCGCGTCAGACTCGGTACCAGCTTGCGCGCATCCAGCCGTGTCGCCGGATCTTTTCCGACTTTGGGTACGCCGATGACTTTTTCGAAGAGAGCCCTGCGGGGGTTGAAGGCCTCTGTCAACGAGTCGTAGGTGAGTTTCCAGCGCGCCAGCGGATTTTGTGGTCGGTTTGGCTTCAGCCCTAGGGGACGCAAGAGAAGTACGTCATGAAATCCGATAACGTGCTCTAGCACTGCTCGGGCATCCCATGCATCGCACGGCGAGCGACGTTCCCATTTGCCATTCGCTGATCGAACCGCCTCGCCGAACCGTCGGCACACTGCCAGATGCAGTTCGCCGATGCCGTCATCCAGCGCCGTCATACCGGGATTCGGGCATTTGCAGAGTCAGTTCGACCGGGCAGCACAGCGCGCCGTGCTGATTGGTCACTTCGATCTGAATGTCGACAAGGCAGCGCGGCGGGTGCACCGAGGTGTCCCGCCGCTTTGCCACCGCCCGGCCCCGGCCGATCATCGTGTCGCCGGCGTACACCGAACCGGCCAGCCGCATGGAGCGCCGCACCACGCGGCTACTCGGGCCCGCCCAATCGGTCGCGACGCGGTCGGCGAAGCCGGCGAGGTGCATCGTGTTGACGTAGATTGTCGGGTTGCCCTGGCTTCGGGCGTATTCGGGATCGAAATGGCCGGGGAAATAGTCCCACGTTGCTCCGGCGTTCTCCACCACCCGCTGGTAGCTGATGTGGTCGACCACCTCCGGCAGCTCCACCGGAACTGTGATCTGGTTCCAGTCCAGGTCCGCACCGGTCACGAGGATGCTCCGGGAGTGAACCTGAACAAGGTATTCCGGCAGGTCGCCACCACGGTGCCGTCCTGGCGGCGATAGGTCTCCAGCGTTTCGACGAAATGACCGACGCCCAGCCGAGTCTGCTTTTCTGGCGAGACCGACACCAACTGTTCGACGACGGTGAGCAGATCGCCTTCGACGATGGGCTGCAAAAACTCAACATCGTTGGCCGCGTTGATGAATGTGGTGCCCGGCAACGGCACCCGCAGTGCGATTGACGCCACCGGCGGCCTGCCCGCCGGCTCCCACGGCGGGGGTATCAGCCATCCCATCAGCAAGCCCGGCGGCGCGAGCAGACCTCCCCATTTACGCCGGGCGAACTCCGCGTCCCAATACGAACGATTACCGTCGTGGACCATCGCGGCAAATAACTGGATGCGCGCTCCACTGACCGCAGTCGCCGCGGTGCGCGGTTCGCCCGTCGCGCCCACCATCCGCAGCGCGTCTGCATAGGTACCGAACGTCAACCGGTAGCTGAGGTCCCGATCCACCTAACGGTGCCGCTCACATGACGAGCGGATGCCGGCTTGGCACCGAATCCCAGGCGAGCTCACGGCACGTGAAGTACCAGCCGCCGCGCTCGTAGGTCAGCGTGTCCCGGTATGTCCCGGTCGCCCGCAGGGTGATGTCGCCATACATGGACGCGAAAAGCACGGCCACACAACGCTGGGTCGCGTTGACCCCGTCGATGCGAATCTCGTGATCGAGCGTGACCAAGCGCTGCCCGTCGCCCCCGTCAAAAGCCGCGCGCAGGTCGTTGAACAGCTCGCCATCGCGGATGTAGCTGGCGCCGGAGTGGCGGAACGTGGCGAGCCACCGGTCGCGATCGCCGTCGGAGTAGGCCCGATTGGCCCGGGCGTTCAGGTCCAGGATGGCAGCGCGGCCCACGGTGGCCTGGAGCATTTGCTGTTCCTGATAGGTCATGGTCATTGTTGCTCTCCAGCCTCTCTCGCGCGTAGTGGCCAATAACGGAACCAACGTAACAGTAACGTAACTTAAAACAGATTACGTAACATTAACGTAACTTAATGGCTAACGACGTACCCTTGGCTCTCACGATCCCACGTGTCGGGATTGAGGCGCCGGGTGCGTAATAGGTCTTTGCGTATCCGTCCAATGCCGTTCTTCGGAAGTTCATCGACGACGTCGAGGAACCGCGGCACGCAGAAGTACGGCATCCGCGCCGCACAGAAGTCGAGCAACTCTGCGCAATCCAGCGTGGCCCCGGGGCGCAACGTCACGATCAACCGGATGTCGTCTTCGCCCAACTCACTGGGCACTGCGACCGCTGCGGCTTCGGCCACCGCGGGATGGCGCATGACGACGGTCTCCACCTCGACCGAGGAAACATTCTCGCCACGTCTGCGCAGGCAGTCTTTGATGCGGTCCACATATGTCAGGTTCTGATCGGCGTCGAATCGGCCGAGGTCGCCGGTGCGGAACCAGTCCTGGTGCGACACCACCGGGATGCCTGGCCTCGAGGAATCGCCAGCCTCCCGACTTACATAGCCTTCACTCATCACGTGCGGGTGCCTGGGTCTGCAAGCGATCTCTCCGACGGTGCCGGCCGGGACCGGGTCGCCGTGCTCGTCGACAATGCGTACGTCGAAATCGGGATTTGGCCGGCCCGATGTTCCAGGCACCCCGTCGTCGGCAACGCCCTTGACGGCGATGGGAAAAGCCTCGGTCATCCCGTACATCGTGACGATGCTGCAGCCGTAACGCTTTTCGATGTCGTGGTAGGCGCTGGCGTCGATGGGTGCGGCGGAGATGAACCGCAGCGGCAACTGCGCGTCACGAGAATCCGGGGGCAGATTCTGCAGCATCGAAACCATCGCGCCGGCACCCACGAACCCGATGGCACCGCGCGCGCGGACGTCATCCCACACCTCACCGGGGTGGAAGGCCTTCGCCAGCACGGTCGTTCCGCCGACCAGCATCGGGGCCAGCACGCTGGGCGCCGCACTCAGGTGGAACAGCGGCATCGCCGTCCACAGCACTTCCCCCGGGCGAAATTCCCAGGCCGAAGCGACGGTTGCGGCCACCGTGAACAAATAGTGCCAAGTCGTGGCAACCGCTTTCGACGGCCCGGTGGTGCCCGACGTGTAGAACAAACAGCCCACGTCCCGCGCGCCGGCCGGACTGTCGGCCAGCGGAAGATCAGCACCCCGGCTCAAGGCAGAGTCGAGTGAATCATCTTGCACCACAATGGGGGTCACGGAGCCCAATGCGTCAGCGACCTCGTCGACGCGCGGGCGTCGCTCAGCGTCGGTGAGGACCACCTTGGCCCGCGACAACTGAAGGGTGTGCAGCAGGAAGTCGCCTTTGTTCGCGGCGTTCACCGCCGCACTCACCGCGCCGACACGTGCCGCACCCAGCCAGAAGTAGACCCATTCCGGACACGTGCCGGTGAACAATGCCACGGAGTCGCCCCGGCCGACACCCAGGTCGGCCAGTATGTTCGCCGCCGCGCAGGACCGCAGCCGCATCTGTTCGAAGGTCACATCGGCACCGGCGATGGACATCATCACCCGGTCGGGATACTGCTCGGCGCGCCGGTCCAGCACCGCTGCCACGGTGAAACGATCGACGCCGAAATCGGAGGGCCCGCGAGGTCCGCTCCGGTCGGGGCACATCAGGCTGCCGATCAGGCTTTGGCGGCCGCTGGGTCGGGCTCGCCGCTGGCGGTGTAGCCGAAGTCAGCGGGCGAGGGTTGCTCCCCCGGGTAGAAGCGATGCGCCCAGCGGCGCAGCGCCGCATAGTCGTGCGCCTCTTCGGGCGCCAGATTGGGCTTCTCCAGGTATTTCATGTTCTCCCAGGTGAAGAAGTCTTGTCTGATGACCTCTTGCTGCAGCGCCAGGAATCTGGCGGCGCGGCCAGTCGGCACGTCGCCGCTATCGCCGGGCTCACGAACGGAGGCCTGGGTATAGAAGTAGTCGGTGTAGTCCTCGTCGACCGGTGTCTGTCCGGTCACCTGCACCGTGGCCACCAGCTCGCTGGGGAAACGGACGACTCCCAGCCCCAGCGAGTAGTTGTCGTAGATGATCTTGGCGTCGACCGGTCCATTCGGGGTCAACCAGGTCTGTGGCCGACCGCCGCCGAAATGGGCGTTGACGGTGGCGTGTAGGTGGTAACCGGACACCTCGAACGACGCGGTGGTGGCGGGATTGGCGGCCTTGTGCACGTATTGAACGTGGTAGGGGTCGGCAGCGTTCTCGATGATCATTTGCGGGTGCACCTTGACCCGGTTGAGCATCTGGGTGTGCGGGTGCAGCGGGTAATACTCGTTGGTCTCCAGTTCCGGCAGCACCGGCGGTCGCCAGTATGGTGCCCGGCCGTGGCGCTCATGCCAGGCGAGAATGAAGCCGTACCACTCCATGCTCGGATAAGTACGGATGCGGACGTTGTTTTTGCAGCCGATCTTGCTGTAGGGAATCAGCGCATTGGTGCCGTCACCGCGCCATTGCCAGCCGTGCCAGGGGCACACGACGTTTTCGCCTTCCACGGTGCCGCCGACCCCGAGGTTGGCGCCAAGGTGCTGACAGTAGGCGTCCAGCACATGCACCTGGCCGGACTCGGTGCGGAACAGCACCAGTTCCTCGCCGAAGTAGTGCGCACGCTTGACCTGACCCGGGGCCAGGTCGGATGCGAAGGCAACGATGAACCAGCCCGTCGGGAACCGGTAGGTCGACAACGCAATGCCGGCCTGCCCGAATTCGCGTTCCGACGGATCTTCGGGCGAATCCGAAGCCGAGTCCGAAATTATCTGCGTCACTGGCACTCCGTATCCCGCACGGCCGAGCGCAACTGGGCCGCCCTTGACTCACCGCGGTTCGGCGACTATGCCTATTTTTACTATTTTAGGCATTGAACGTCAACGCGCTGGCGGGCATGTCCGCGCAGCGCGGGGGTGCAGGCGACGGCTGCGAGGGTGGATTTTTCCCATTCCGCGTTGTGGCGCAATGGCTTCCGCCGCGTCAGGAGGTGTGCGTGCCGGGCGTCGGCGTGTTGCCGAATGCGGCGAACACCGCCAACGGGTCCAGGTAGTCGCGCCAGTGCACGATCTTGCGGTCCTTGACCGTGATCACGGAAATGAATCGGTTGAGGTACGGCGCACCGGTGCTGACCACCGTGCCGTGCATGGTGTACTCGAGAACCACCACGGACTTCTCCGGGTCGTAATAGCGGTACACCTCACTACTGCCACTCTGAACGATCGAATCCCCGTAATCGGAGTACAGCTCGGCCAGCGCTTCGCGCCCGACGACTCTGCGCGGGTAGTCCGGGACGGTGATGATGTACTCGACCACCACGTCCTCGGCGTGCATATCGAAGAAATCGGTCCCGTCGACCAAGCCCTGCAGGCCCGCGGCGACAACCTCGAAGTAGGGCCGCATCGCGGCGTACTTCGCCATGTCTCTCGACGACATGGGCGCCTCCCCCTTGACTCAGTCGCGTAGCCGCAGCGCGGCCTTGGGGCACTGGTCCACCGCAGCGCGCACGTCGATCTCCAGACGCGGCGGCACCGGGCCGTCCGCGATCTGCACCACGTCAGCGTCGCCCAATTCGAACACCTCAGGCGCGAGCGATTCGCAGAAGCCACTGGCCTCACACAAGTTGCCGTCGACCGTCACGCGCATAACTGCCCCTTCACTCCTCACAGACCCTTGGGTCGGGTCCCGATCACCCCGCCGGCTACAAGGTCGGCTAGTTCTTCATCGGTCAGCCCGCACCGATCGCGCAGTACCTCTTCATTGTGCTCGCCCAGTCTCGGCGGCGGGCGCAGCAGCCATCTGTCCTGGCCGGCGAGCAGAGCGAATGGCGGACACGGATAAAGCCCGGCCCCGGCACTCGGGTGGTGCAACAACTCGAAGAATCCCCGCTGGCGCAGTTCGGGGTTTTCGGTCACCAGCGACGGCGACACCACGGGCCCGGCCGGAATGCCGGCCGCGGCCAAACGCTCCACTGCCGACTCGAGCGGCTGCCCGGCGAACCAATCGGCCAGCCGGCGATCGATGTCATCGGCGTGCTCTAGCCGCCCGGCGACGCCTGCCAGGCTCTCGTCGCACCAGGGTGGCCGATCCATCAGGTCGACGAGTGCACGCCACTGCCGGTCGTCGCGCACGGTGACCGCGATCCAGTCATCTGAGCCGGCGCACCGGTAGAGGTTCTGGATCGACTCGCCGTGACCGCGGTTGCCCCGCCGGCCCAGCGTTATCCCGAAGGCTTCGGATTCGATTGCCTGTATCGCGGTGGCGTTGAGCACCGTTTCCAGCATCGGCAGCTCGACCAGCTGGCCCGACCCGGTGCGGTCGGCGAAGTTCAGCGCGGCCAGCACGGCGAATGCGGCATGCACACCGGCCAGCGGATCGCAGGCTCCGCGCGGCGTCACCGGTGGCGCCTCCGGCAGGCCGGTCACCCAGGCCAGGCCGGCGATCTGCTCCATGGTGGGGGCGAATCCGACCCGATCACGCCACGGACCGTCCAGCCCGAACGCAGGCATCCGGGCCACAACGAGTTTGGGGTTGACCTTCAGCAGCACCTCGGCGGTGAGCCCGAACTGGTCCATCACCCGCGGTGAGAAGTTCTCGATCACGACGTCGGCCTGGGCCGCCAGGCCGAGAAACAGGCGACGGCCTTCGTCCGAGCCCAAATCCAGTGTGACCGAACGCTTGTTGGTGTTCATCGCGTGGAACACCCAGCCGTATTCCCACCAGTCGTCCACATCGGTGCGCATCCCGCCCGAGTATCGAATGCCGTCGGGTCGCTGGATGGACTCGATCTTGACGACGTCGGCGCCGAACGCGGCCAGTAGGTGGGTTGCGGCAGGCCCGGCCCAGAACGCGGTCAGATCAATAATGCGGAGACCGGCCAGCGGCGGCCCGCACGGCGTCGGCTCGGTCTCGGATTCGCTTCTGCGCCAGACTGCCTCGTCGTTGGCCTCACCGGGGACGGGAGCGGCGCGCAGCGGTGCGGGCGCGCACGCCGACATCAGCCATGGCGGGCGAGGTTGGTGAAACCCGGCGGGGTTGCGGACAAACACCCCGCGTTGCCTCGCGTACTCCATATCCCGGATCGTGGAGCCGTTGCCCAACGCCGCGATCGGCAGCCGGAACAGTTGCCCGAGCCCGACGATCTCCTCGACGGTCCGCTCGGCGAGCCACGGACGGATCTGTTCGCGGATGAAGTCGCGGTACTCCCACCGGCCGATCTGAAAACGCAGCTGTTCGATCTCTTCCAGCTGCGGACACTCGACCATCGCGGCGAAGTCGAGCCACTGTTGACCGGTGACCATGGTGATCCCGACGTAGCCGTCCTTGGCCGGTTCGATCGACGGCACCTCCAGCGTGCGGCGGATCGGCGGAACGCGCAGCAGTTGCGAATGCAGCCATTCGCTGCTCTGCATCGCAGTCATCGCCTCGAGCATGGACAGGTCGAGATGCTCGCCCGGGCCGCCGTGCTCGACGCGGCGGCGCACGGCCAGTGCACCGAACGCGGCGTACACGCCGCCCATGTACTCCCCCAGGTCGCCGCCGATCGCGATGGGGGGCCCGGCGGGATCGCCGCGAAAGCCCGGCGAGCCCGCCCACGCTTGCAAGGTGAACTCGCTGGCAGCTCGGTCGGCGTACGGTCCGGTCCAGCCGAAGTCGGAGATGGTGACGATGATTGCCCGCGGAGAATCGGCCAGCATCCGTTGCGGATCGATACCCAGCGCCGCGGCCTGCGACCGGCCGGCGGTGACGACCACCACGTCGGCGGCGGCCAGTTCGGCACGATAGCGCTCGGAACCTTCAGGGATAGTCATGCTGCGCTTGCCTGCATTGAGGTAGCCGAACAACGGCGAGCTGCTCCCGTCCGGCACCGGCGAACAGGTGGCCGAGTACCGCCGCAACGGATCTCCTTGCGGCGGTTCGATCTTGCGCACCTGCGCCCCGGCATCGACTAGCAGCTTCCCGCAGTAGCTGCCGGCTATCCGGTCACTGATCTCGATGACACGCAAGTCGTGCAGCGGTGTCGGCCGCCCCTCGGACCGCTCGCTCAATTGCACCCGCCCTCCCGATCGACATGCGATCGCAAGAAGCTATTTATACCATTACTGCTAAAATAGCTAAGCCAGTGAGCCCGCTTTGTTTCGAGGATCGGATGACCGCCTTGGGAATTGGCCCCGATGCCCGTCGCCGGTTGTCGGCGCCGCGCATTGCCGAAATCGTAGCCGACGAGTTGCGCCGCCAGATCATTGACGGCGAGCTTGCCGACGGTGATTTGTTGCCACGCCAAGAGGTTCTCGTTGAACAGTTCAACGTCAGTTTGGTGTCGCTGCGGGAAGCGTTGCGGATCCTGGAGACCGAAGGGCTGATCTCGGTTCGGCGGGGTAACCGCGGCGGTGCCGTCGTCCACGCTCCGGCGAAGACCAGCGCTGCCTACATGCTCGGTCTGTTACTGCAGAGCGAATCCGTTGCGGTCGCCGACCTCGGCATGGCGCTACAGGAACTCGAGCCTGCCTGCGCGGCACTCGCGGCCCAGCGGCCCGACCGGGCGGACACCTTGGTCCCCGAACTCAAGCACGTCAACGATTCGATGGCCGAACATCTCGAGGACGGTCGGCTGTTCACCGAAATCGGCCGTCAATTCCACGATCTCATCGTCCGCGGCTGCGGAAATCACACCATCATCGCGGTCGTCGGGAGCTTGGAGACGCTGTGGACCAGCCACGAACGACAGTGGGCGGACGAGAGCGCGGCCCGCGGCACCTACCCCTCGTTGGCGAAGCGCCGCGCGGTGCTCAACACGCACATCAAGCTGGCCGAGACCATCGCCGACGGTGACGTCGACCGGGCTCGCCGCATCGCGGGTCGCCACCTTGCCGACACGCAGACCTATGTCCTCTCGGGTCGGCCGGATCAACGAATCTATGCGCTTTCACCGCAGGCAATGTCCCGCCCGCGCGATATCCGGCATTCTTGAGGGGCAGCCCGTGAGAACCGCGTTGGTCACCGGCGGCAGCGGCGGGATCGGAAAAGCGTGCGGTCGCAAGCTGTGCGACCTGGGCTACGACGTGGTGCTCTCGGCACGACGCGACGGCCCGTTGCGCGCGGCGGCCGAGGAGATCGGTGCGCGCCACATCGTGGCCGACGCATCGGACCCGGATGGATTCTCGGTTGCGATAAGCACATTGGAGACGATCGACCTCGTCGTTCATGCGGCCGGCACGCTGGGCGGAACCTATGCGCGCAAGCAGACATTCGAGCAGTGGCAGGCCATTATGTCGGCCAACCTGGATTCGTGCTTCGTGGTGACCGCCGCGGTGCTACCACGGATGCGCGCGGGCTCGCGGCTGGTGTTCATCTCGTCATCGGCGGCACACGAGCCGATGCCGGCCCGAACCGCCTACTCGGCATCCAAAGCCGGCATGAACGCGTTCGCCCGGGCCCTGGCGCTCGAAGTCGACCGTGACGGGATCAGCGTGCATATCGTCACGCCGGGCCCGGTGGAAACCGAGATGCTGGCCGATGTTCCGTTCGAGATGTATGCAATTCAGGTTTCCGACGTCGCCGAGGCGGTTGCCTGGCTGGACACCGTCGACCCGTCGGTCGATCTGCCGGAAATTCGGCTCAGCGCCGTGCAGCGCGGTCCCTTCGCCCGACCGCCGATTGTGCCCACGGAAGCCCGACGGCGCGCAGTGCAGGGACGTTGACGGCTATGGCTCAGGGAACGCTTTGATCACCGATTCGCCGAATTCGTGTAAGGACTCCGGGACGGCGAAATCGGCGAACCACACGTAGAACCGCTCGACTCGCTGGGCGGCCAGGCCGGCGAAGTGTCCGATCAGCTCGTCGGCGTCACCGCAGACCAGCCCCGACCCCAGGCTGCCGAATCGCCGGGTACTCACCTCGCGCACGGTGTTCGGATCGCCGTCCGACCGGACGAAGCCCACCATCTGCTGGACCGACAGCCGGGCTGTTCCCGCCGCCGGGGCCAGCTTGGCCAACCTGTCGAGGTGGTTCGCCGGCAGATTCCACCAATCTGCGTATCTACGAACGAGTTCCATCATCCGGCGCCCGGTTCCTCCCAGGACCAGCGGTATCGGATAAGACCTGCCTGGGGCCTGCGGAGGCACGCCGGTTTGGTCGTCGTCACCCCAGTACTGCCTGATCGAGTCGAGGTGGCGCTCGAGTTGCTCAACCCTGGCCACCGGATCCTGCTGACCGACATCGAATCTGGTGAACTCCGCGGGCCAGGATCCCGCACCCAGGCCGAGGTCGAACCTGCCGCCCGACGCGTCCGACAAGGTGACGGCTTGTTTGGCGAGCACGGCGGGGTGCCGAAAGGCGTCGCAAAGAACCAGATGACCGATCCGCAGCCGCTCCGTCTTGGCGGCCACCCAGGTGGCGATTCCCATTGCCTCCCAAATGCTTTCATCGGGCAGGCCGGGCGCCTCGAGGTGATCGATGAACGCCATTCCGTCGAAGCCGCTGGCCTCGGCATGGCGGGCCCGCTCCGTGATGTCGGCCGCCGACAACCGCACCTGCGGCAGGAACAGATACCACTCGACCATGGGCCCACCTATGCGTGTGTGTTCTCGTGTGATTGCAACCGAGCGGCTAGTTTACTATTTTTATTATGTTAGGGGTCTTATGGATGTCGGACTGAGTTCGGAACAACTGTCGCTGCGCGACACCGTGCGCGGCATCCTACGCACCGAGTGCCCGCCCGGCGCCGCCCGGCAGGCCCTGGACGATTCCGGGTCGGACCCACAGCGCTGGCGCGCGCTGTGGAAGATGGTCGTCGATCTCGGATGGACCGAACTTGCGACTCCTGACGCCGGTGACTACGGACCCGTCGAGCTGGCCGTGGTTCTCGAGGAATGCGGTGCTGCCCTCGCACCAATCCCGTTGCTCAGCAGCGTCGGACTGGCCGCGGGCGTCTTGCGTGCCAGCGGCCTCGATGCGGTGCTCACCGACATCGCGGGCGGCGTCGTCGCCACCCTGGCGGTCCACGCCAGAGGATCTCGGCTGCCCGGGGCACCGGTGAGGTTGCAGGAGGGACGTCTGCGCGGACGGGCGGTCGCGGTGCCCAACCTGTCGCGCGCGGAGCTGCTCGTCACGCTGGCCCGATCCGACGACGGTGCCGTCCTGGCAGCGGTCACGCGCTGCGGCGACGGGGTGACCCCGGTGCCGACTGGTGAGTCCACCGATCCCGCGCAGCCGGTGGCCGACGTCGAGATCGACGCCGAGCCGTTGGCCACTGCGCCAGTGCACATCGAATCGGCGTTGACGGCACCGTTGGTAGCCGCCGCGGCAGACCTGGTCGGTGTGGCGAGTGCCGTCTTGCGCCGTTCCGTCGAGCACGCCAAGTCACGTCATCAGTTCGGCAAGCCGATCGGCGCGTTCCAGGGGATCAAGCATGCGCTGGCCGACAACTACGTCGGTCTGGAGCGCGCCCGCAGTCTCACCTACGCGGCGGCGGCCCGGCTCGGCGACCCGCAAACCGCACCCGCGGATGCCTGGACCGCCGCGGCGCTGGCCAAAGCGGCAGCCGGTGACGCCGCGGCCAATTGTGCGCGCACCGCGGTCCAGGTACACGGCGCCCTGGCCCAGACCTGGGAGCACGACATCCACCTTTACGTGCGGCATGCCTGGCAGGGTGCCGCGATGCTGGGCGACAGTCGCGCGCTCTACCACGAGGTGGGCCGCCGTTTCGCGGGAGGCGCCGCGTGATCGCAGTGGTCGAGGAGTTCAGCGCGTGGTTGACGGAGTTTCTGCCGAAGGACTACTACGAGAACTACCGCCAATACCGCTGGGACCTCACGCTGCGGCGCGATTACCAGCGGGCCGCTTTTGAGGGCGGATGGATACAGCCGACCTGGCCGCGCGAGCACGGCGGCCGATCGCTGGGATTGCGCGACGCCATGGAAGTCCGGCTCGAGGCGGCAATGCGGTCCGCGCCCAAGCTGCCCAACATCGCCGGTCCCAACGTCGCCGCAGCCGGCATCCGGCAGTTCGGCACACCTGCCCAGATCGACCGCCTGCTGGTCCCCCTGCTGCGCGGCGACGAATGGTGGGCGCTGGGCATGTCCGAGCCGGAAGCTGGATCGGACTTCGCCGGCCTGCGCACGCGCGCTGAGCGCGACGGAGACATATTCCGGGTCAAGGGCACCAAGATCTGGACCACACAGGCCCACGAGTCACGTTGGTGCACACTGTATGCCCGGACCGATCCGGAGGCGCCGAAGCACCGCGGCATTTCCTGCCTGATCTTGGACCTGCATTCGCCCGGGGTGCGCATCGAGCCCATCCGGATGGCGTCGATCTCCGACGAGACGTTCTGCGAGGTCTTCCTGGACGACGTCGAGGTGCCGGCGGAAAACCTGTTGGGGCCGCTGAACGGCGGGTGGAACGTCGCGTTGTCGTCGCTGCACCATGAACGCCAGATGATCTGGATCATGAACTGGGTCGAAATCAAGCGCGGACTGGACGCGGTGCGCACCGCCGAGACCGACCTCCCAACCGACCAGGCGCAGCAGCTCTGCACCGAGCTCGGCGCGCTGCTCGCCGACGCCGAGGCGCTGCGGGCCACCGGATACCGTGCCTTGGGCAATGAACTGGCCGGCCGGGCCAGCCCCGAAGCCGACGTTCTCAAGCTGCTTGGATCGGTTACCTTGCAGCGGGTTTGGGAACTCGCTGCTGCCGCGGCCGGACCTCTATCGGCCAGCGACCCGGATCTGCTTTTCGAACGCCAGGACGCGCTGGCCGCGACCATCTACGGCGGGACATCGGAGGTCCAGCGCAACATCATCGCCGAGCGCGTGCTCGGGCTGCCGAAGGGATGACGACGATGGATTATGACCTCGGCGACGACGCCGCACAATTGCGAAACCACTTGCGGGAGTTGATATCGAATAACATCCCCGCCGACTTCCTCGGTGCCTGCACGGACGATCCGCAAGACCTGGCCACTACCGAGACGTTCTGCAAGCTGCTGGCCGCCGAGGGACTGCTGGCACTGGCCTGGCCGAAAGAGCATGGCGGCGGCGGCGGTTCGGTCTGGCAGCAGACGGTGCTGCGCGAGGAAATGTGGGCCCAGCACGAACCCCGCGGTCCACAGTACATGGGAATCAACTGGGTCGGCCCGGCACTGATGCGTTACGGGACAGCCGAACAGAAGACCAAGCACCTGCCGGCCATAGCATCCGGGGACGTGATCTGGTGCCAAGGATTTTCCGAGCCGGAGGCCGGAACGGATCTGGCCTCGCTGCGTACCCGCGCCGTACCCGACGGCGACGGTTGGCGCATCACCGGCCAGAAGGTGTGGACCTCGTACGCCCGGATGGCGTCCTGGTGTGTGCTGGCGGCCTGCACCCACCCCGATGCCCCAAAGCCGAAGCGGCTCACTCTTTTTCTGATCCCCATGGACCGGCCCGGCTTCACCGTCCGGCCGATCCCGTCGATGCTGGGGCCGCATCACCTCAACGAGATGTTCTTGGATGACGTGCAGGCATTCCCCGGTGACGTTCTGGGCGAGCCCGGCGACGGCTGGCGAGTCATGCGGGAGGCGCTGGCATTCGAACGTGTCGGCATCGCGCGCTACGCACGCTGTGAATCGCTGCTCGAACGGATGCGCACCCGGCTCGGCGACGACTGGGACCGGCTGCCCGAAACGATTCGCGCCCGCTGGGTTCGGGCCCTGGTCGACTTGCGGGTGGCCAGACTGCTGGCCTACCGTGCGGTGTCGCAGCAGGACGACTCCTCAGCCGGTGCGGCGGCCAGCGCCGCCCGCATTGCCACCACCACGTGCGATCAGCAGGTGGCTGAGCTGCTTTTCGATGTGCTCGGCCCGACCGCACTGGACAGCGGCGGCTCCGCACCGCTGCACGGAGCGATCGAAGACCATTGGCGATACGCCCAAGCGGCCACCGTGGCATCGGGCACCATCGAGGTGCAGCGCATGCTGGTGGCACGAGACGTCCTGGGAGAACATCGATGAAAACCACTCTGCCACAGGATATTAGCGACTTCGCGGCCGTCGCGGCCAAGCGACTTGCCCGGTTGGGTGGGCCACCGGCGGCGCTGCGCGCCGAGACCGACGATGGCGTTCGGTCCGCGGCGCGCACGGCCCTGAGCGATCTCGGGGCGTTCGAGCTCGATGTCCGGTCGGCGTCCGATGACTTGCTGGCCGCCGCGGTGCTCTGCCAGGCCGCCGGCGCGTCGGCGCTGCCCTATCCCCTCGTCGAAGAGCTGCTGGCGATCGACGGCGCCCGGCTGGCCCTGGTCAACCCCGACGCGCCGCGCATCGACCACGGCGACCTGCCCGGGAATTGGATCGCCGCCGACCTGGACGGCACCCGCTACCACCCGCAACCCGCGTCGCGAACGAACGCAAAATTGGGGCCGTTTCTGGTGCCCGCTACCCTGAGCGCACCCGATGGCACCGTTCCGGCCACCGACGTTAATCTTCATCTCGTGCTGGGATCATGGCGGATTCTGGGAGCGATGCAGCAGGCGCTGCACATCGTCACCGAACATGTGCGCGCCCGCATTCAGTTCGGCAAGCCACTGGCGGACTTCCAGGCCGTCAGGTTCGCCGCCGCGGATGCCGCCGTCGCGGTGCGCGGACTTGAAGAACTGGCGAAGTACACCATCTGCCGGCCGGAATCGCTGCCAGAGCAAGTCCGTTCGGCGGACGCATTGGTGCTGCGGCTCAAGGCATCCGACACCGCCCGCCAGGTGCTGCGCACCTCACACCAGTTGCTCGGCGCCCTGGGCTTTTGCGATGAGTCCGACGTCAGCGTGCTCGACCGGCATACCCAGCCGCTGATCCGGTTGCCGCTGAGTGCCGAGGCACTCGCGCTGCGCCTGATACCCGACGTCCGCGACGGTCACCTGGAGTCGCTGTTCAGTGGGCCGGTATCGGCATGAGCCGCGCCGGCGACGATGCAGAGCGGAGCGATGAGGAGGAGTGGCGCTCATGAGCAGCGAACGCCTCGCGTCCGAAGCGGCTCCTAATCCGCTGGAAGACGGGATCCCGTTCGGGTCCAGACTGCAGGAGCTCGCCCAGCAACGTCGCGACGAGATGGCGGTGACCGTCGTTGCGCTCGACGGCACCGCACACTCGATGACCTTTGCCGAACTCGACGCCCGCGCCAACCAGTGGGGGCGCGCCTTGGCCGCCGCCGGCGCTGAAATGGGTTCCCTTGTCGCACTCGCAGTCCCGAATTCTCAGCACCTGGTACTGGCCGCTCTGGGGTGCTGGAAGATCGGGGCTGTTCCCGTTCCCATGCACTGGGACCTACCTGAATGGGAGCGAAACCGGGTGCGCGCCGTGATCGACCCCGCGGTGGTCGTCGACGAACAGAGCCGGTGGGAACTGGACGCGCGCGCGGCCGGCGAATCCGAGAGTCCGCTGCCCACAGCGGTTTCCCCCACCGCACACGGAATCTGCAGCAGCGGGTCGACCGGCCTGCCGAAAGTGATCCTCAACCTGGCGCCGTCGCTCTGGACGCCTCAGCACGGTGAGCCGTTCTTGTCGGCCTGGACACCGGTAGCTCAGCCGCAGACGATCATGGTGCCCGCGCCGATGTATCACACCAACGGCTTCGCCACGTTTCTCATGCTGCTGGGCGGTGACCATCTGGTGGTGCTGGAGAAGTTCGACGCGGCACTGGTTGTGGACGTGATCGAACGGTTTCAGATCACCAACTTCACCGCCACGCCGACGATGCTGGCACGTATCGCGGCCCGGCCCGACATCCGGCAGCGAGACCTGTCCAGCATCGTCTTCATCCTGCAGGGCGCCGCGGTGATGCCGCCCGCGCTGTTGCATACCTGGTTCGAACTGCTCAGTCCCGAGCAGATTGTGACGGCCTACGGCATGACCGAAAATCTGGGACTCACCGCGTTGCGCGGCGATGAGTGGCTGACTCATCCGGGCAGCGTGGGCCGTGGTTTTCGGGATACCGAGATCCGGATTCTGGATGCCGAGAAAAGGCCGTTGGGCCCCGGAGAACATGGGGACGTATATCTGCGGGCACCGATGAGTGCGGGTTATCGCTATCTGGGCGGGGCCCCACCGTTGCCGTCCACCGACGACGGGTTTCGTTCCGCCGGCGACATTGGCTACCTGGACGAGGACGGCTACCTCTACGTCGTCGACCGCCGCGCCGACATGATCAACAGTGGCGGCGCCAACGTCTTCCCGGCCGAGGTCGAGTCCGCGCTGGCCGGCCACGCCGATATTGCCGACGTCGTGGTTATCGGAATCTCCGACCCACAATGGGGACGCCGGGTGCATGCGGTGGTGCAGCGCGCGGACGGCGCATCGCTCACCGAGCAGCAGGTGATCGAGTACGCCAAAAGCCGCCTGGCCCACTACAAGGCTCCCAAGACCGTTGAGTTCGTCGACGCGATTCCCCGCACCGCGGCAACCAAGGTCAATCGCTCGGCAATGATCGCGGCCCGGGGCGGGTGAACGTCCTGCTTAACGCGTAGGCCGCCATGCGCCGAGCGGATGTGAGACGTTTCTTTTAGTGGATCTAGCTTGAAACCTTCGCGCGGTCACCGGGGAACGTACGCTCCTTACCGAGCCGATCCACAGATTTCAAGCATTGCCCTGACGCCGAGTGAGCGAACCTAAACTCTCCGATCGCGAGCATAGGTCCGCGACTATACGTGGTGCCCCCAGACATCCTCCATGACTTCCCCGATCGCCGACAGGGAACGGCTCTGGTGCTGCTTGACCAGCACATGCCCGCCCAGCACGATAAATGCAATGGGCAATTCGACGGCTCCAAACGCGAGCAGCGCCGCCATTCCCGCGACATAGACAACATCGTGTTTGTCGGGCGCATGGAACTTCCCCACGATCGGCAAGTCGATCGCACGTCGTTCCAACTTCCGCAATTTGTGCAGGGCCGAAGCGACTTTGGAGTTCGAGTGTTCCGAAGTGTGCGCAGCCGGTCCATCGTCCGCAGTCGATTCGGAGTGCAGCCCGCCTGAGCCGAAATCCGTTTCCCCCGAGCCGAGTTCGTCAGTCGTCTCCGGTTCGGCCGGGACGTTTGCTTGGTCTTCGTTCAGCGTGGTCATGTCTCTCTCTCCCGGTTGTCGTCGGTTAGCCGGCCGGCACGAGGTCAAGTTGCGGCGCCCGCTCACAATCGGCGGCTTTGCCGCTGTCCACACCTGGGAGCTCCTGCGCCCAGGTGCTTAGCGACGCCACCGCGCTGGTCAAGGCGCGGTCGGCGTCGGCCCCGTATCTCGTGACGCGTTTACCGATCATCGATGCCATCCGGAGCAATAGGTCCGGCTTGGAGGCTGTGAGCACGGTCAGCGCCGTGGCCGGGGCCAGAGCTTCGAACCATGCCATCGGACCTAGCGGCACGCACCCAACGAGCTGGCTGACACCCGGCGTCGTGACGAGGGCGGCCAGCGTGACGAAGGTTGCTGCGACGGTGCCGATCACGAGCGGATCGCGTGATTCCAGCAGCGTCTGCCCGAGTTGCGTCGTGACCAAGCCCACCAAACCCACCGTCGCTGCGCGCTGCGGGCTTGCGCGGGTAAAGGTGGCCAGGCTCCACGAGAGGCTCGCGCCAATGGTCGTTGCGGCACCACGGATAGCGATGGTGTGGGCGAGGTCGGCCATGTTGATCCCGCGCTGGGAGGCGGGCCGCATGTTGCGAACCGCGCTAACCGCCACCGCCGTCGTGGGGAAAACATCGGTCAGAATGTTCACCAGCAGAATCTGCCTGGCGGTCAGCGGCGCGGTGCCGCGCACCATCGTTCCGTACACGTTGAAAGCCACTTCACCGGCGTTGCCGCCAAGCAACATCGCGACCGCGGCCTGCGCTTGTTGCCAAAGCCGGTGACCTTCCTCGATCGCAGTCAGGAGACTTCCGACGCGACCCTCCGTCAGCACCACGTCAGCGGCCCCCCGGGCCGGATCACTTCCGTGCGATGACACGCCCACTCCCACGGCCGCAGCACGGATCGCCGCGGCATCGTTCGCGCCGTCTCCCACCATGGCGCAGATTCGCCCGGATTGGCTGATCTGCTGCACGATCTGCACCTTCTGCTCGGGCGTCATACGCGCATAGATGACGTTGTCCTTGACGACCTCCGCACGCTCAGCAATCGACAATCGCTCCCAGCGCGCTCCCGTTATGACGCGTTCGTCCGAGACCTCGAGCCCTATCTGACGAGCGATGGCGCGGGCGGTGGCCGGATGGTCACCCGTGATGACGCGCACGCCGATGTCCCGTTTTGCCAGCCCGAGCAGGAGTTCCCTCGCGTCGGGCCGCGGTGTGTCCGTGATTCCGAGGAATCCGAGCAGGCGCAGCCCCTCGCCACACAGAGGTTCCAGTCCCGACTCGTCCGCGATCGCGAGGTCGGCCTCCGTCAACATCCGATCGGCGACCGCGATAACGCGCAGGCCCTGCGCGGCCATCTCATGGACGTGTGTCAACAGCGCCTCACGGATGGCGTCGTCCTGTGCGTCGATGCACGCCGAAAGGACGACCTCCGGTCCGCCTTTGACCGCGAGCGTGTGGCCATTCAGCCCCGCAGCATAGGATCGCCCAGCGCGAAACGGCAGCTCGCGGTCGCGCTTCGGCTGGGTTCCGGCTCGCGAAACGACCGCGGCGTCGGTCGCCTGCAGCGGGGCGTGCTCGTGAAGCGGCACCGGAGTCGCCAGCGCTGCGCGCTCAAGAATCACGCCGTCGTCGAAACCTGGCCGCGCGGAGATCTCTGTCACCACGAGACGGTTCTCACTCAGCGTCCCAGTCTTGTCGAAACAGACCACCTCAACGCGGCCCAGCGTCTCGACCGACCGTGGAGCCCTCACCAGCACGTTCCGCCGAGTCAGGCGCCTGGCCGCTTCGCGC
This sequence comes from uncultured Actinomycetota bacterium, assembly GCA_963848535.1. Taxonomy (GTDB): domain Bacteria; phylum Actinomycetota; class Actinomycetes; order Mycobacteriales; family Mycobacteriaceae; genus Mycobacterium. Next base: position 2,521 of record CAWKEM010000015.1, on the reverse strand, counting down.
TGGGCCAGGGTCGCCACCAGTGGCAGGCCCTCCGGCACCGCGGCAACGGCACAATAGACACCGCTGGTGACGGCCGCCCGAATTCCCGATCCACGCAGCAATGCGGTCACGACCACACCGGCGCCGCCACTGAGGGTCCAGGGCAGGACCTTCGCTGTAACCCCGGCCAGCTGTGCGTGCAGCCCCACCTCATCCCGTCGGCGAGGGGCCAACGCCATGGCCCGGCCCGCGGCGGTCGCGCCGCCGACCGCGACGACCACCGCGCGACACACGCCGCTGAGCACAGTCGAGCCCTCGTAAATCATGCAGGCTCGTTCTGCCAGGGGACGGCCTGGTGTCGGAGCGGGGTGTTTGGTCACCGGCAACGACTCACCCGTTAGCGAGGATTCGTCCACTTCCACGGCTACTGCGCTCAACACGCGTGCGTCCGCCGGGACGACCTCGCCGGCCCGGACCTCGATGATCGTGCCCGGTGTCAGTTGCTCGGTCTCCACGAGCTCGAACTGGTCCGGCTCCGTGGTGATGCGGGCCGGTGGCGTCTGGGCGCTGAGCATCTTTGTTAGCTGGCGATCCGAATTGAGTCGTTGCGCAGCCGAAATCCCAGCGCTGCCCAATAGCACCACCCCGACGAGAGCACCGTCTATGGGAGAACCGATAAGCGCGCTCGCGAGTGCCCCCGTGGCGAGGATCGGCGTGAGTGGATCCTGCATCTCGTACCACATCGCCTCGACGATGTCTTTGCCGCCTTCCGCAAAGCTGGCGGCCAACGCGTGCAACCGCGATTTCGGCGGCTGGGCCTGCACGGCGCCGGGGTTAGCGAGATCCGGCCGGAGTATTCGGATTTGTTCCTGCGCCTGGTCGGTGTCCAGCGCATGCCATTCGGTGTCCGCGGCCGCGTCCGGATCGGCCTGCATTGCCACCCCTCGCGCGATCACGTGTCCGGGGATGAGTGCGAGGGCAGCGGCCGCGATGCTCGGACGCACGCCTGCCGCCCGGACACCCGGTAACAGCGTCAGCGTCCCGAGTACGGTTCCGGCAGCAGCTAACTCGACGCCGCGCCGCGCCGCCGACTTAGCCGCGGGTATTGCGTCGACGATCCGACACGCAACTTTCAGATCTGGCAGCAGTACGTCCGCCGACCACGCGGGCGGCCGATCGGGGGCCCAGACCGCCAACGCAAGGTCCGCGGCCGCGAACGCATGCCGGAGGTCACGCCCGACAACGGCGACGACCTTCCCCTCCGACTGCCATTGCCGCACGGCGTCGCAAATTGCGAGATCGATGTCGTCACCTACGGGCAAGAGTTCGTCAAACGTTCCACGAAGGTGCCCGGGATCGGCCTGATCCACCGACACGAGTTTGAGCTCCGCAGCACGTGCCGCGGCGATGAGTGGTTCGGCGAATGGGTCCGCACTGCGCGACACGACGACCTCCAGGTCCCGCAGATCGGGCAGCTCATGCGCGGGTGAAAGAGAGCACCCGGTATGGACTCCAGGACCGAGCAGACCGGCATTGACGTCAGTTTGAGCGCATTGCCACACCTTCGTGCGGAGTTCTCCGTCGACCCCGTTGATCTCCGCAACGCGCAGGCCTTCACCTAACAGCACTGCGGCGTCGACAATCAGAACATCGACACCATCCAGGCGACGGAGCGCATCGGGTCGCAGTACCAGGGTGTGGTGGTTCCGGTTTAAACCGGCACAGAATGTGGTGGCGAACGACTCACGAGCGTAGTTGAGTGCCCGTGGCGCAGCGACGATGACCGCCTCGCTCGCCAGCGCTGCGCCACCGCTGACAGAGAGGGCGACGGCACCGGCAAGGCCCGCCGCTGTCGCCGCTCTGGCGTAGTTTTCGGACGCCGTGTCCGGGACCGGCCGCGGCCGCGGCAATTCCTGCTGCGGCTCGCATGCCGCGCTGATCGCCAAGTGAGGTTCGTGCTCATTCCAGGCATCCACGGCCGCCAGCGCTTCAATGAGGCGCAGACTCCGAAGCAACATATCGGCGGCAATCACCGACGGAGTTTGACCGAGCGACTGGGTGACGGCTGTTCCCAACGCGAGCACGGCGTCGGCGCGCGCTCGCCCGAGTGCCCGCTCGAATACACTGCGTACATCGGGCTGCGCCTCTGCGAAGGTGGTCGCAGCGGCAAATGCCCGCGGCAACCTGGGCGCCCGCGCCACTTGCAACACCGTCGCCACCCCCAGCGAGGCAACCTTGGCCGCCAGCAGACTCACCCGGTTGACGACCTCCGCGCCGTCCCCGGGAATATCGATCACGGGCAAACGGACCGGCTTCTCCGACCCGGACTCGCCGTCCGACTCACCCCGATCGGCCGGCTCGGCAAAGACCCGCTCGATTGCCTCCACCATCTGGACTAATTGCTCGACAGTCGGCCCGTTTTCGCCGATGTCAACGACCAGCCGCGAAAGCGGCCAATTCACCTGAGTACGTGTGACACCCGCGGTGCCGGCGATTGCCTTCTCAAGAACGGCTGCGTACTCGGCCGAGCGCGACCCATCGG
>CAWKEM010000014.1:0-306844 GCA_963848535.1 uncultured Actinomycetota bacterium | reverse complement strand
CCCACTGTATCTGGGTCGGTCCCGCCGAATCGCCACCCCGGATCAGCGGATAGTCCTCTATGCAAAGGATCGGGGCTGCACCCACCCCGGCTGCGACGTGCCCGGCTATTGGTGTGAAGCCCACCACGTCGACGAGTGGGCGGCCGGCGGCTTGACCAATGCCGACCGGCTCACGTTCACCTGCCGGCCCAACCACAAGCTAGTCGAAAAGGGCTGGCAAACACAGAAACTCACCAATGGACGCACCGAATGGATCCCGCCGCCACAGTTGGACCGCGGCGTGCGTACCAACGACTACCACCATCCCGAACGCCTCTTCGATGACGACGAAGCGCCGTGACACCCGGCTAGATCTTGAACCGGCCGGCGAACCCGCGCAGCGGCAGGTCGGCGCTGGTGATCAGTCCCGGCGGCGCCGCTACCACCGACTTGATCGCGTAGAGCGCGGGCATGCCGGTCACGGTCATGCCGATGGAGGCGAAGTTGTCCGGGTTGGACAAGTCCACGCCGGGCTTGGGGAAAATCATGTGCTTGTTGTAGACGCACGGGTCGCCCGTGATCTGGGTGATGTAGCAGCCCTTGATATTCCAGCTCGGGTCGGTGTGCGGGGTCATCTGCCATTCCAGGTGCGTCTCGACCCGCGGAACCCCGTCGACCATGCCCTGGTACTTGATGTAGCTACCGCCCAGCGAGCCCTTGGGCAGCGTGTACCAGCCCAGGTCGACGTCCTTGGTGCAGGCGCCCAGCTCATAGCTGAACGTGACCTCGTCGAGAGTCAGATCGAAGCAGTCGGCCATCATCAGCACGCTGTCGGCGAAAACACGGGTGTACTTCTCCAGCTTCGAGGGGATCTGCGGATCGTCGACCGGCTGGCCGTAGCCCACCTCGATCCAGGTGTCCTTGGAGTGGTGGCACGACACGTCGACGGACTCGATGGTGGTGATGTTCTCGATCTCGGCGACGTCGGCCGAACACACCACGCCGAGGATCTGGTTCAGGCCCGGGTTCATCCCGGTGCCGTAGAACGTCGAGCCACCCTTTTCACAGGCCTCGGCCAGGAGCCGGGTCACCGGTTTGCCCGACGAGTGCGGATGGTTCTTGTCGCGGTGCCATCCGGTGATCCAGTCGGCGGTGGTGACGATATTGATTCCCGCCTCGAGCACTCTGACGTAGAGGTCCTCGTCGGGGAACACACCGTGAAAGGTGAGCACGTCCGGCCTGGCCGCGATGATCTCCTCGACGGTGCCGGTGGCCTGCACGCCGTTGGGAACCAGGCCGGCGAGTTCGCCGGCGTCCCTGCCGATTTTTTCCGGCGAGTAGCAGTGCACGCCGATGAGCTCGAGGTCGGGCTCCGTGGCGATCCGCTTGATCATCTCCGAACCGACGTTCCCGGTGCCCACCTGGAAGACACGAATCGGTCGAGCGGGTGCATTCATTCGGTTCAGCCTTTCTGCGATGGCGCATACACCTCGGCGGCACTATGGCCGACGCTGCCGGGATAGAACTGCTTGGCCCACTTGCGAATTGCGGTGAAGCCCTCATACTCGTCGGTGGTCAGCGCGGGTCGGTCCGAATAGCGCTGGTGCGCCCAGATCTCGATGTCCTGGGCGAACTGCCGGATCACTTCCTGCCCGAACTCCCGCGCTTTGCTCTCCGCCCGGGCCGGGTCCTTACCCGGCTTGCGGCCGATGTAGACCATGAACCGGACATCGGAGGTGGACTCGTCGACCGGGGTGATCGCCGAGATCGTCCGGTTGTCGACCATGCCCCAGCTTTTGGTCACGGCGATTCCCAGACCGCCGTTGATGGCCTGCACGCCGCTGTTGACGTCCTCGATCAACTGGGCGTCGTCACCGTCGAACGTGATGGTGAAGTCGACGTAGGACACCGCGCCGCCGAAGTCGTGACGGGTGAAGACCGGCACGATCGGGGTGTCGTGCACGTACTTGAAGTGAGCGAAGTCCACCCCGTTTTCCAGCACGTACTGCGGATGCAGTTCCAAACGCTCCCGGTACAACCGCTGCTGCGGGTAGTAATCTACGGCGCTGCTGCCGTCGCCGAACGAGGCGAACACGTCCGGCGCGTCGAAGTAGGGCTCGCGCCGCTCCACGTCGTGCCAGATGTAGACCGACTCGTTGCGTTCCACCACGGGGTAGCTGCGGATCCGCCTGCCGCGGTTGGGGTGATCCTGGTAGGGGATGCAGACGTTGCGGCCCTGCTGATTCCACTGCCACCCGTGGAAGGGGCACTGCAGTACCTCGCCGACGACTTTGCCGCCGTACCCCAGGTGCGCACCGAGGTGTTCGCAGTAGGCGTTCATCACGGTGAGCTGGCCGGACTCGGCCCGCCAGGCCACCATCTCCTGGTCGAAGTACTTCATCGTGTGGACGTCGCCGACGCCGATCTCGTCGGACCAGGCGACCTGGAACCACCCGGTCGGTTTCATCGACAGCGGCGGCTTAGCCATCTGAGGTGTCCTCCACGCGTACGAATGATAGGCGGCGCCGGTAAGAAATCACAGTACCTTCTATGAAAATGTCCGTCATGGGGGTGACGGACTCGATAGGCTCGGCAGGATGACTCGGCAAGTCTCCGGGGCCGGAATCGCGGGCCGACGCCCCAACCGGCGTGGCCACGCAACCCGCGAGAGCATGCTCGAGGCCGCGCTGAAGTCGCTGGCCTCCGGCGACCCGGGCTCGGTGTCGGCTAATCGCATCGCCAAAGAGATCGGTGCCACCTGGGGCGCGGTGCAGTACCAGTTCGGCGACACCGATGGTTTCTGGGCCGCGGTGCTGCACCGCACCGCCGAACGGCGCGCCCTGACATTTTCGACACTGTCGACGCCGGTCTCACCGGACGCTCCCCTGCGTGAGCGGGTCGGCGCCATCATCGACACCCTCTATCGCGGCTTGGCATCGCCGGATTCACGGGCGATCGAAAATCTGCGGGCGGCGCTGCCCCGAGACCCCCACGAGCTGGAGCGCCTCTATCCACGCACCGCCGCCGAGTTGTTCTCCTGGGGCAAGAGCTGGCTGGAGACCTGCCGGAACGCCTTTGCCGGTCTGGACGTCGACCCGGATCGGGTGCGTGAGGTGGCCGCCCTCATCCCCGGCGCGATGCGGGGCCTGGTGTCGGAGCGCCAGCTGGGCTCTTACGCCGACCTCGACATGGCGCGCCGAGGCCTGACCAACGCTTTGGCCGGCTACCTGGAGCAGTCCCGGCGCTAACGGCCTCCTGGCCAGGTCAGGCGTCGATGACCACCCGGTCGCCGTCCGCCCGGGACACACAGACCAGCATTTCGTCATCGGCTACCGCAATCCGGCCCCGGTGATCGACCTGCCCGGCAAGCACGTTGACCTTGCATGTCCCGCAGAACCCTTGCCGGCACGAGTGGGGCGTCTTCGGATCCCGATCGAGCATGACGTCGAGCGCCGACCGATTCGCCGGCACGCGCAGGACTGCCTGCGAGCGCGCGAGTTCCAACTCGAAAGGAACTCCGTCGACGACCGGCGGCGCGCTGAACCGCTCGTAATGCAGTGGCGCGTTGGCATGCTCGTCACGGGCGAGCCGCACCGCTTCCAGCATCGCGCTCGGCCCGCACACGTAGACGGCCGTCGTCGGACCGGCGTCGGCCAGCAGGTCGTCCACGCCGGCGATGCGACCGTGCTCATCGTCGGCCCAGACGGTCACCCGATCCGGTGCCACCGAAACCACTTCGTCGAGAAATGGCATGTACTCGCGGCTGCGGCCGGCATAGATTGCGCGCCAGTCGATTCCGAGCCGTGCGGCGAGACGGATCATCGGCAGAATGGGCGTCACCCCGATGCCGCCGATCACGAACAGCACCTCACGCTCGGCCGCACCGAGATAGAAGGCGTTGCGTGGGCCGTCGAACACGCAGGTGTCGCCCACGTCGAAAGCCTCGTGCATCTCCAGCGAACCGCCGCCGCCGTCGGCGATCCGGCGGATGGCGATGCGATAGTCCGTGCGCCGCCCCGGCGCACCACACAGCGAGTACTGCCGGCGTCGGCCCGAGGGCAACCGAACGTCGATATGCGCGCCGGGCGTCCAGGCCGGGAGCAATCCGCCACCGGCGTCGGCCAGCGTCAACGCGACCACGTCGGGCGCGACGAGCTCGCGCTTGGTCACCACCGCACATTGCGTCCGCCGCACCGGCTTCACCCGGGACGGCTCCCACCGCGAGGCCGACGCGAATCCCTCGAACAACACCCGGATACCGCACAACAGCGTGCCGTAGCGATCGCGGTCGCGCCGACCGTAAAGATCGGCAGGTCTGCTGGCCCAAAGGCTGCGCCGCACGGTCAAATCCCCCAAAATGCTTACCTCGGCCGAATGTCGAAGCGGGCGAACAACCGAACCACCGAGGGGCTGATGCGCCGCAACACATAGCCGATCCTGGCCTCGGCGGCGATCAGTACCACGGCCGGGCCGGTCTTGATGGCCTTCACGATCGCCTTGGCGGTCGCTTCCGGAGTGAAGTTGCGACGCCGATATGCCGCATCGGCTTTCGCCCGGACCCGCTCCTGCTGTTCGGCGGTCATCCCCGCATAGACGGTGGTTCTGGCGATGTTGGTGTTGACGAATCCCGGGCACACGGCGGTGACGGTGATGCCCTCGTCGGCGAAGTCGGCCCGCAACGATTCGCTGAACGCCAGCACCGCCGCCTTCGTGGTGCCGTAGGCCACCATCGATTTCGACGGTACATACGCCGCCGCCGACGCCACGTTGATGATCGTTCCGCCCTCGCCGCGCGCCACCATCTGCGCCCCGAACGCCCTGCTGCCGGCGAGCACGCCGCGGACATTGACCGCCATGATGTCGTCCCAGCTCGCCGGGCTCGTCTCCAGGAAGCGGCCCGCCATCCCGATGCCGGCATTGTTCACCAGGATGTCGACCACGCCATGGTCGTTAACCACTTGCGCGGCAAGGTCATTCATCGCGGATTCGTCGCTCACGTCGACCTGGTACACCGCGGCCTCGGCGCACGCGGCGCGAACGGCATCCGCGCTTTCGTTGGCCGCGTCCAGATCGCGATCGACGATCACCACCGTGCGGGCGCCGTGCCGGGCCAGTTCCACCGCGGTGGCCCTGCCGATGCCCGCACCGCCGCCGGTGACCAGGGCCAGTTTGCCTCGCACGTCGCGCGGCCCGCCGCGCACCTCAGACGCGCCCGCGCCGGTCACGCCGCCGACGTTTCGGTCGACCCACTCGCCGGTCAGCCGGGCGATGACGTCCGGACGCGACGTCACCACCCAGTGCCCGCCTTCGATCGGGATCACCCTGGCGCCGACGGGAATTGCGCCGGTGAACCGTTGCAGGGCGGGCGTCACGAAGATATCCCGGCGCGGTGCCAGAACCTGAACGGCGACGGTCGTTTCGGGCAACTGCGGCGCGGGCGACAGCATCGGCGCGGGCATGTTCTCCCGGTACAGGTTGAGCCCGTTGACGTAGTCGGCGACGGACCGTGGAGCCGTGTGGCGTTGACTGCGCGTACTCGACCGGCCGATATGTTCAAGAGCTTCAACGACTTTCATGCCTATCCCGGAGCGGAACGCCAGCTCCGGGATTCCCGGGCACAGAAAGAAGCCGATATATCCCGACGCCACCAGCTGGCCGGCTACCCGGGCCGCGGCCCGCGGGGTGCGCGCCGACCGCAGAAAGGCCCCGGCGTACTGCAGGTGCGGGCCCGAGATCGACGTGAACGAGGCGGCCTTGCCCATCACCGAATCGTCGGTGATCGCCGCCCAGGCTTGGATGGAGCCCCAGTCGTGGCCCAGCAGGTGGACCCGCTCGACACCCAGGCTGTCGATCACCGCACCGATATCGGAGACCAGTTGCGCGAATGCGTATCCGGATCGCTGCGCCGGACAAGATGATTCACCGGCTCCGCGTACGTCGTAGGCAACGAAGTTGTAGCGCCCGGCACCTGCGGCCATTTCCCGGGCTACGCCGTCCCAGACGCGGTGGTTATCGGGAAAGCCGTGGATGGCCAGGATGGTTGGGCGCGCCGGATCGATCTCGGTGTACCGGTGCACGGCCAAGGTGACACCGTCGGTGGCCGTGACGATCGACGTGCTGGTCACAGGTCAGTGCGAGGCACGCGCGGCGGGTGAGACGGCCAGATAGTCGACCGCCGGCCCGAGCCCGCCGAGTTGCAATGGATGAAAGCCCGGCCGGTAGTAGTTAGCGACCGCCCGCACGAATCGCAGCGGCCCGGGCGTCAAACCCCGGCGTACCGCCGCGAAGTAGTCCCGCCAGCGCGGCTTGGTCCCGGGCGGTAGATAGGGATCCACCGAGTACATGTACCGCACTCCGCGAATCCACAACAGCAGCATGGCCGGCGTGACGACCAGTTGGGCGCGTACTTGCCGCCAATACCCGGCCCGCAGATGCTGCATGGTGTCGAAGGCCACCGCCTTGTGCTCGACTTCTTCGGCGCCGTGCCAGCGGAGCAGGTCCAGCATCACCGGATCGGTACCGATCCGGTCGTGCACCGGTGACTTGAGAATCCACTCACCCAAAATGGCGGTGTAGTGCTCGATCGCCGACACCACAGAAACCTGCTCGATCAGCCAACCCTGCTGTCGCCGCACGCTCCACCGGGGCCGGGGTCCCAGCAGTTTTTCGAACAGCCACCTGATCTGGTCGGTGTAGGGGGTCAGATCGACGCCCTGAGCGGCGAAGTGGGCCAGCACCTTTGAGTGCGCTTGAGAATGGACGGCCTCCTGTCCGATGAAGCCCTGCACATCCAGCCGCAACTGGTTGTCTTTGATCAGCGGCAGCGCCTTCTTGAAAACCTCGACGAAAAACTCTTCGCCCGCGGGCAGCAGCAGGTGCAGCACGTTGAGCATGTGGGTGGCGAAGGGCTCGCCGGGCACATAGTGAAACGGCAACTTGGCCCAGTCGAATTCGACGGCACGAGCCTCGAGGACAAGGCGCTCGTGGTCCGACGATGCGTCATGCGGACCGGCAGGCTGGTCGTTGACGGTGAACATCGCGTCCCCCTCCTGCGCGTTTCACACCGTTCGAGCAATTGTCGCCTCGGTGGGCATCACGCGCTGGCCAGTATAGTTACCCGGCCCCGGCGCCGGAAGATCATCGAGGGCCCCCGCCGACCTTTCGCTACTCGGCCTCAGCACGTCGTTTCAGGCGCTGCAAGGTGAGCCGGATGTGCTCGGCGTTGGCGGTCGCCCGATCGGTGACGCCGGTGGATTTGCCGGCGAACTTGCTGAACCAGCCGGGCCTGCGGTCCCAGGTGCTTTCGGTAACCCGGGAGCCGCCATCGGTCGCGACGATGTCGTATTGCCAGCGCGCAACCGGCATGACGGAGTACCGCACATCGAACGCGAACCGGCGGCCCGGTTCCGCGTCGGTGACCGTGCACTTGGTGCTCCAGCGCCGGCCGCCGTTTTCATTGTGACCGGTGAACACCGCACCCGGGCGCACCACGTCACCTTTGCGCCACTCCATCGCCACCGCCTCCTCGGCCAGCGAAGCCAACGTCGGCAGGTCGGTGATGAGCCGATACACCACGTCGGGGTGGGCGTCGATCTGCACGGTTTCCGTCACGCATGGGTCGGTCATCCGCCGATCATAGCCACCGTCCGCATGCGGCCCGTCCGGGTCGGTGCCGTCGGGGTGACCGCGGACGCCTGCGCCGGCAGGGCGGCCCCGGCCCCCGACGGCGCGCTGATCCTCGGTGTCGGCGGGCGGGATGAAATCGTCTGCGCCGACGAGGGAATGGACGTCCGTCAGCTGTCGGGCGCTGCGCAACGGCCGGATGGAGGCGCGGATCTTCCCGCGCGCGTCGGGCGGCGGGTCGATTGCGGCCGGTCCGAACTTTCTTCACACTTGAAGATGAATCTTCCGAGGCAAGGGGCGATCATGCGAGTCGGCGTACCGACCGAGACCAAGAACAACGAGTTCAGAGTCGCCATCACCCCGGCCGGCGTCGCCGAACTGACCCGCCACGGCCACGAGGTCCTCGTCCAGGCCGGCGCCGGAGAAGGGTCGGCCATCACCGACGAGGAGTTCAAGGCGGCGGGCGCTCAACTGACCACCACGGCCGAACAGGTGTGGGCCGAAGCCGACCTGCTGCTCAAGGTCAAGGAACCGATACCGGCCGAGTACGGCCTGTTGCGACGCCCGCAGATCCTGTTCACCTATCTGCACCTGGCAGCTTCGCGCGCCTGCACCGAAGCGCTATTGGCTTCGGGCACAACGTCAATCGCCTACGAGACCGTCCAGACCGCTGACCGCACGCTTCCGTTGCTGGCCCCGATGAGCGAGGTCGCCGGCCGGCTCTCGGCCCAGGTCGGCGCCTACCACCTGATGCGGACCCACGGCGGGCGCGGCCTGCTGATGGGCGGGGTGCCGGGCGTCAAGCCCGCCGATGTCGTGGTGGTCGGGGCCGGCACCGCCGGCTACAACGCCGCCCGGGTTGCCAGCGGCATGGGGGCGACCGTCAACGTGCTGGACGTCAACATCGGCAAGCTTCGGCTGCTGGACGCGGAGTTCAGTGGCCACGTCCGCACTCGCTACTCGTCGGCGTATGAGCTGGAAGCCACTGTCAAGCGCGCCGACCTGGTGATCGGAGCCGTTTTGATGCCCGGCGCCAAAGCCCCCACATTGATCTCGAATTCTCTTGTCGCGCAGATGAAATCAGGTGCGGTGCTAGTGGACATCTCCATCGACCAGGGCGGCTGCTTCGAGGATTCCCGGCCAACCACCCACGACAACCCGACGTTCACCGTGCACGACACCCTGTTCTACTGCGTGGCGAACATGCCCAGCGCGGTACCGAAGACGTCGACCGTGGCGCTGACCAACGCGACGATGCCGTATGTGCTCAAAATCGCCGACCACGGCTGGCAGGCCGCGTGCCGGTCGGATCCCGCTCTGGCAAAAGGCCTTTCGACACACGACGGCGCACTGCTGTCCGACCAGGTGGCCACCGACCTGGGTCTGCCGTTCACCGACCCGGCGAGCGTATTGGCCTGACGCTCAGCCCTGTCCGATCAGCCATGGCAGCACCGACCTGGTCACCTCGGCGATGAGCGGCCGCAGCGGTTCGGCATCTTGGTTCGGCGACTGCGAGCGCGTCATCAACGCCAGCAGCACCCGCTGCCCGTTCGGTCCGTAGGCGATGCCGATGTCGTTGGTGCTGCCGTAGTCGCCGGTGCCGGTCTTGTCCGCGGTCGTCCACCCCGACGGCAGACCTGCGCGCATGCTCGAGGTCACATTGCCGCGCATCCAGTCGTTCAGCTGACGGCGCTGCGAATCGCCGAGAACCGTTCCGGTGAGCAGGTTTTGGAACCCGAGACCCAGCGCCCGCGGGGTGCTGGTATCGCGGAGGTCGCCCGGTATCGCGGTGTTCAGGTCGATCTCCCAACGGTCCAGCCTGGTGCGGTCGTCGCCGATCGAGCGGGCGAAGTCGGTGATGGCCGGCGGCCCGCCGATGGCCTGCAGCAGCAGGTTGGCGGCGGCGTTGTCGCTGTGCTGCAGCGCGGCCGCGCACAATTGCGCCAGCGACATCGTCTGTCCGGCCTGTGCTGCTGTCACCGGGGAATTGGGAAGCAGGACCCCGGGATCGATGAAAACGGCTTGCGGCAAATCCACTTCGCCGCGCTGGGCCTTCTGTAACACCCGTGCCGCGGCGTAGGTCTTGAAGGTCGAACACATCGCGAACGGGTCGCCGTCGCGGCGGGCCACGGTGCGCCCTGTCCCGATGTCCGCGGCGAAAAGTCCGATGTACGCGTTGTACTGCCGCTCCAGCTCGTCAAGCCGGTCGCAGACCCGTCCCGGGTCCGCGGGGTCCGGTCCGGGTACGCCGAAAGCGCGCCCGCAAGCCGCCAGTGCCGGCGCCGTCACGGCGACCGACAGCATTCGCCGACGTGATAGCGCCGCCACGGGCGCTAGTCGGTTGCCGCGAGGCTGGCGACGATGTCGGCCACGGGTCCGGGGCGGGCCTGCCGGTACGACGTCCCCGCCCAGAGGTTTGTCCCGTTCGGGTCATCCACGGCAAGCGCCGCCGCCCGAATCGGCGCCGTCATCTGGTTCACCTCGGGATAGCCCAGCGGCGCCACGTTGTCGAGCAGGCGGGTGAATTCGTTTTCCAGACCACGTGCATAGCGCCCGGAGAAAGCGCGCGTGACGATGGTGTTGCTGAAGAGAGGATTCTTCATGGCCGTGCGCTGCGCGGAGCTGGTGCCCGCTTCGTCGCTGAGCAGCAGCGCGGTGCCGACCTGCGCGGCGACCGCTCCCCTGCGCAGTACACCCGCGACGTCCTCGGCGGTGCCCAGTCCGCCCGCCGCGACGATCGGGACGTCATGCGCGCTGCGGATGCGGCCGATCAGCTGGTGCAGCGACTCGCTACCGGGTTCCATATCCGGCGCGAACGTGCCGCGGTGCCCACCGGCACCCGGACCCTGGACCACCAGGCTGTCCGCACCGGCGGCGATGGCGACTCCGGCCTCGTACGCTGACGTCACCGTCACCATCACCAGCAGGCCCAGCGCGCCCAAATGGGCAATGACATCGGGCGGGGGCACGCCGAAGGTGAACGACACCAGCTCCGGCCGCACGTCGGCCACCACCTCGAGCTTGCGCTCCCAGTCGTCGTCGTCACCGAACCGCGGATGACCGACCTCGACCTGGTAGTGGTCTGCGATGTCGACGAGTTCTTCCGCGTAGTACTCCAGCTGCACCCAGTCGGCGACACTGGGTTGCGGGACAAACAAGTTGACACCCAGCGGGCCGTTGGTGGCCGCGCGCGCCGCGGTGATGTCCTCGGCGAAGCGCTCGGCACTGAGGTACCCGGCGGGGATGAAACCGAGCCCGCCCGCGTTGGACACCGCCGCGGCTAACGCCGGGGTGCCGGGGCCACCAGCCATCGGCGCACCGACGATGGGCACCATGATGTCCCAAAAGCCCAGTACCATGCGGCTAATTTACCATCGCCCGAAGTTGTTGGGGCAGCGATCGTTTCGAGGCGTAAGGGCCGATAACGGCCGCCCCGTAGGGCTGGCTCAGCAGTCGACGGGCCACCGCGTTGACCTCGTCGAGGGTGACCTCGCCGATTTGCTGCAAGGTGTGCTCGATGCTGCGGTACTTGCCGTAGTTCAATTCGCTGCGGCCCAGGCGGCTCATCCGGGAGCTGGAATCCTCCAGGCCGAGGACGAGCCCGCCGCGCAGCGAGCCCTTGGCGATGCGGCATTCCGCCTCGGTGATGCCTTCGCGTGCAACCGATTCGAGCACCTGACGGGTCACCGCCGTGACGTCGGCGAATCGCTCGGGCTGGCAGGCGGCGTACACCGACAAGGCACCGCTGTCGGCGAAGATATCCACCGTCGAGTACACCGAGTAGGCCAGCCCGCGTAACTCGCGAACCTCTTGGAACAGCCTCGAACTCAGGCCGCCGCCCAGCGCGGTGTGCAGCACCGACAGCGCCCAGCGATGCTTCCAGCCGCGCCCGGGTGTGCGTACGCCCACCGACACGTGGGTCTGTTCGGCGTCGCGGCTGCCCACCATCAATGCCGGGCGGCCGGTCACCCGTCCGGCGCCCTTGCGCGGAGCAACGGGTTGCCGTCCGGAAACCAGATGCGACCCGAAGTGCTCGCGCACCAGCGCGACCACCTCGGCGTGGTCGACATTGCCGGCCACCGCGACCACCATCCGTTCCGGCGTGTAGCGGCGGACATGGAACGAGTGCAGTTGGCCCCGCGTCATCGACGACACCGACTGCGCGGTGCCGATCACCGGGCGGCCCACCGGGTGGTCGCCGAACAACGCCGCCAGGAACATGTCCCCCAGCGCGTCCTCGGGATCGTCGTCGCGCATCGCGATCTCCTCGAGGACGACGTCGCGTTCCAGCTCGACGTCGTCGGCGGCGCAGCGTCCGTTGAGCACCACATCGGCGACCAGGTCGACGGCCAGCTCCAGGTCGCTGTCGAGCACATGCGCGTAGTAGCAGGTCTGCTCTTTTGCGGTGAACGCGTTCAGCTCCCCGCCTACGGCGTCCATTGCCTGGGCGATGTCCACCGCGGTGCGGGTCGGCGTGGACTTGAACAGCAGATGCTCGAGGAAGTGCGCCGCCCCGGCCACGGTGGCACCCTCGTCACGCGATCCGACGCCCACCCACACCCCGACCGAGGCGGAGCGCACCGAGGGCAGGTACTCGGTGACCACCCTGAGGCCACCCGGCAGTGTGGTGCGGCGCACTGCCGCTACGTGTTCGGGTTTTGCCTCGGTGATCTGCTTGCCCCGGCGCAGGGCGCCTGCGCGGCCGGGACTCGCTCCGGCCGTTACGTCAGCTGCTGGCCGTCGCGGCATCGGCTGGTGCGGCCTCCGGAGTATCGGCAGGCGCCGAGCTGTCCTCGTCGGCCACCAGGACCAACGAGATCTTGCCCCGCTTGTCGATATCGGCGATCTCGACCCGCAGCTTGTCGCCGACGTTCACGACGTCTTCGACCTTCGCGACGCGCTTGCCCTTGCCGAGTTTGGAGATGTGCACCAGACCGTCCCGGCCGGGCAGCAACGAGACGAACGCGCCGAAATCGGTTGTTTTGACCACGGTTCCGAGGAACCGCTCACCCACCGTCGGCAGCTGCGGATTGGCGATGGCGTTGATCCGGTCGATCGCGGCCTGCGCCGAGGGCCCGTCGGTGGCGCCGACGAACACGGTGCCGTCGTCCTCGATGGAGATCTGCGCGCCGGTCTCCTCGGTGATGGCGTTGATGACCTTGCCTTTGGGACCGATGACCTCACCGATCTTGTCCACCGGGACCTTGATGGTGGTGACCCGCGGCGCGTAGGGGCTCATCTCGTCGGGTGAGTCGATCGCTTCGGCCATCACCTCCAGGATGGCCAGCCGGGCGTCCTTGGCCTGCTCGAGCGCACCCGCGAGCACGTGCGACGGAATCCCGTCCAGCTTGGTGTCCAGTTGCAGCGCGGTGACGAAGTCCTTGGTGCCGGCGCACTTGAAGTCCATGTCGCCGAACGCGTCTTCCGCACCCAGGATGTCGGTCAGGGTGACGAAGCGGCGCTCGGTACCGCCACCCTCCACCTCGACGTCGTCGGAGACCAAACCCATCGCGATGCCGGCCACCGGCGCCTTCAACGGCACGCCGGCGTTGAGCAGCGCCAGGGTGGATGCGCAGACGGACCCCATCGACGTCGAGCCGTTGGAGCCCAGCGCTTCGGACACCTGACGGATCGCGTACGGGAACTCCTCGACGCCGGGCAGCACCGGAATCAGGGCCCGCTCGGCCAGCGCGCCGTGCCCGATCTCACGCCGCTTGGGCGAACCGACCCGACCGGTCTCGCCGGTGGAGAACGGCGGGAAGTTGTAGTGGTGCATGTACCGCTTGGACGTCTCCGGCCCCAGCGAGTCGATCTGCTGAGCCATCTTGACCATGTCGAGCGTGGTCACACCGAGGATCTGGGTTTCACCGCGCTGGAACAGCGCGCTGCCGTGTGCCCGCGGCACCACAGCGACCTCGGCCGAGAGCGCACGAATGTCGGTGATACCCCGGCCGTCGATGCGGAAATGGTCGGTCAGGATGCGCTGCCGGACCAGCTTCTTGGTCAGCGAGCGGAACGCGGCGCCGACCTCCTTCTCGCGGCCCTGGTAGGTCTCGGCGAGCCGCGACAGGACCTGCGCCTTGATCTCGTCGGTGCGGTCGTTGCGTTCGGTCTTGCCGCTGATGGTCAACGCGGCGGCCAGCTCGTCGGTGGCCACCGAGGACACCGAGTAGTACACGTCGTCGCCGTACTCGGGGAACACCGGGTAGTCACCGGTCGGCTTGGCGGCCGCGTGGGCGAGTTCCTGCTGTGCGCTGCACAGCGCGGCGATGAACGGCTTGGCGGCCTCCAGGCCTTGGGCCACAACGCTTTCCGTGGGTGCCTGGGCACCGCCCTCGACGAGTTCGATGACGTTTCCGGTGGCTTCGGCTTCGACCATCATGATGGCGACATCCGGCTTGCCGTCATGTTCACCGACGATCCGGCCGGCGACCACCATGTCGAACACGGCCCGCTCGAGCTGCTCGACGGTGGGGAAGGCGATCCAGGTGCCCTCGATGAGGGCCACCCGCGCACCGCCGATGGGCCCGGAGAACGGCAGGCCGGCCAGCTGAGTGGAGGCCGACGCGGCGTTGATCGCCAGCACGTCGTAGAGATCGTTGGGATCCAGGCTCAGGATCGTCACCACGACCTGGATCTCGTTGCGCAGACCGTCGACGAACGACGGGCGCAGCGGGCGGTCGATGAGCCGGCAGGTCAGGATCGCGTCGGTGGAGGGCCGGCCCTCCCGACGGAAGAACGAACCGGGGATGCGGCCGGCGGCATACATCCGCTCCTCGACATCGACGGTCAGCGGGAAGAAGTCGAAATGCTCCTTGGGGTTCTTGCTGGCGGTGGTCGCCGACAACAGCATGTTCTCGTCGTCCAGGTAAGCGACCACAGCACCGGCGGCCTGCAGGGCCAACCGGCCGGTCTCGAAACGAATGGTGCGGGTGCCGAAGCTCCCGTTGTCGATAATGGCGGTCGCCTCGAACACGCCTTCTTCGATTTCAGCTACAGACATAGGTGTCCGTACAGCCTCTCTGGTATTCAGCTTTTTCGCGTCGTCACGCGCAACCCGGAGAGGGGATGCAGCAGTGCTCACCGGCCCGGACGGGCCTGCGAGTCACCCCGGGGAGCTTCCCTAAGAGCAAAGTCTGAATACGGCTACGGCCATCGATCGAAGCGGCCGACCTGCCCCAGATCCGGAGCGCCCGGCAGCCACTACCGAGGACCGCCCGATGCAGACCGGGCTGCTCCCCTGGACTTGCATAGTGACACGCTGGAACGGCACACGCGGATCTGCGCGGCCGCACCGTTTGCTCGGACCGAACCGGCCCAGAACGCTCCCACTCTACACGCGCGAACCCGGCTTCTTAACAGCAGGCGGGATTTGCGGGGCGTGGCCGTCCGGTCAGCGACGCAGACCCAGCCGCTCGACGAGCGAGCGGTAGCGCGCCACGTCGATCTGGGCCACATATTTGAGCAGCCTGCGACGCCGACCGACCAGCAGCAACAGCCCGCGCCGCGAGTGGTGGTCGTGCTTGTGCGTCTTCAGGTGCTCGGTCAGGTCAGCGATCCGCTTGGTCAGCATCGCGACCTGCGCCTCGGGGGACCCGGTGTCGGTCTCATGCAGACCGTAGGTGGTCAGGATTTCTTTTTTCTGCTCGGCTGTCAGCGCCACGAACTGTCTCCATCAATTGGTCCGCGATCATGTGAATCCAGGCGCGGCCACCGCGAACCACAGCACGCGCCGATGTCGTCCGGCAGTTTAGCAGCGGTTCTGCGACCGGGTCCAAACGCCGGCAAGCCGGTCAACCGGACAGCAGGACACGCGCCCGGTCGGTGTCCTTACCCATCGCGATGATGAGATCCTGCACCGAGTCGAACTTGCGCTGTCCGCGGATGCGTGCGACGAAGTCCAACGCCACATACTGTCCGTACAGGTCGGCGGCGGTGTCCAGGACGAACGCCTCGACGGTGCGGGTGCGTCCGGAGAAGGTGGGGTTGGTGCCGACGGACACCGCGGCCTGGTAGCGCTCACCCGGGACGACGGTGCCGGTCACCGGTCCGTGCCCGAGCACGGTGAACCAGGCGGCATACACGCCGTCGGCCGGGATGGCCGAATACATCGGCGGGGCCACGTTCGCGGTGGGAAAACCCAACTCGGCGCCGCGCCCGTGACCCCTGACCACGACACCCTCGACGCGGTGCGGGCGGCCCAGTGCCTCCATGGCCGCCACCACGTCGCCCGCGTCCACGCAGGACCGGATATAGGTGGAGGAAAACGCCACGGTTTCGTTGCTGTAGTGCTCGGACAGCAGTGACATCGACTCCACCGCGAACCCGAATCGCTCGCCGGCGCGGCGCAGGGTGTCGACGTTGCCGGTCGCCTTCTTGCCGAAGGTGAAGTTCTCGCCCACCACGACCTCGACCACATGCAGGTGCTCCACCAGCAGCTCGTGAATGTAGCGGTCCGGCGTGAGCTTCATGAAATCGGTCGTGAACGGCATCACCAAAAAGACGTCGATACCCAGCTCTTCGACGAGCTCGGCGCGCCGTGCCAGCGTCGTCAGCTGCGCCGGGTGACTGCCGGGATAGACCACTTCCATCGGGTGCGGGTCGAACGTCATCAGCACGGCCGGCACGTTGCGAGCCCGCCCGGCTTTCACCGCATGCGCGACCAGTTCCGCGTGACCACGATGCACCCCGTCGAACACCCCGATCGTGAGTACACACCTGCCCCAGTCCGTGGGGATCTCGTCTTGGCCGCGCCACCGCTGCACGTCTGCAAGCCTACGGCGCCACGCGGCCCGCCGGGAGATCAGGATCGCCCGACACCGGCCGCACGCCGGCGCGCGGAGGTTCGCGAGGTTGCTTCGGCACATCCGGCCGAGGCGGGAGTTCCACTGCCACGCGAGTCAGGCAAGGGTTGCCTACACTTTCTGCTTGTGAGGGCTGGCGAAGAGCCTGGCGGTCTCACCGCCGTAGGCCAGGACTACTTGAAGGTCATCTGGAATGCCCAGGAGTGGTCGAGGGAAAAGGTCAGCACCAAGATGCTGGCCGAGAAGATCGGCGTGTCGGCGAGCACGGCCTCGGAGTCGATCCGCAAACTCGCCGAGCAGGGCCTCGTCGACCACGAGAAATATGGCGCGGTGACCCTGACCGAGCAGGGGCGGCGAGCGGCGCTGGAGATGGTGCGCCGCCATCGGCTGCTGGAAGACCTTCCTGGTCAACGAGCTCGGCTACGGCTGGGACGAGGTGCACGACGAGGCCGAGGTGCTCGAGCACGCGGTATCGGATCGTTTGGTGGCGCGCATCGACGCCAAGCTCGGGTTCCCCCGGCGCGACCCGCACGGTGACCCGATCCCGGCCTCGGATGGGCAGGTGCCTACCCCGCCGGCCCGTCAACTGTGGGGGTGTGACGACGGAGACACCGGGACGGTGGCCCGTATTTCCGATGCCAACCCGGAGATGTTGCGCTATTTCGCCGGCGTCGGAATCAATCTCGACTCCCGGCTACGGGTCCTGACCCGTCGCGAATTCGCCGGCATGATGTCGGTGGCGATCGAATCGGTCGACGGCGCCGAGACCACCGTCGATCTGGGCAGCCCGGCCGCCCGGGCGATCTGGGTGGTGGTCTGACGTCCAACAGGCTCAGTCGGCCAGCAGGCCCTTGGCGATGTGAGTCACCTGAACCTCGTTGCTGCCGGCGTAGATCATCAGTGACTTCGCGTCCCGGGCCAGCTGCTCAACCCGGTACTCGGCCATGTAGCCGTTGCCCCCGAACAGTTGCACGGCCTCCATCGCAACGTCGGTGGCTGCCTCCGACGAATACAGCTTGATCGCCGACGCCTCGGCCAGCGTCGGCGCTTTGCCGGCGCTGGCGCGCTCGATCATCTGAAAGACCATGTTCTGCACATTGATCCGGGCGATCTCCATTTTAGCCAGCTTGAGCTGGATCAGCTGGAATTGCCCGATGTTCTTGCCCCACAGGATTCGGGTCTTCGCGTAATCCACGCATAGCCGCTGGCATTCGTTGATGATGCCGAGCGCCATCATCGCGACCCCAAGGCGTTCGGCGGCGAAATTGGCGCGGGCACTGTCGCGGCCGTCCCCGTCGGCGTGCTGCTCGTTCTCGCCGAGCAGGCGGTCCGGGGTCAGCCGCACGTTGTCGAAGAACAACTCGCCGGTCGGCGAGGACATCATGCCCATCTTCCTGAACGGCTTGCCCTGCGTCAGACCTGGCATGCCGGCGTCGAGCACGAAGATCAGCACCGGCCGGTTGCGCCGATCCACGGCCGGGTCACCGCCGCCGAGTTTGGCATAGACCACCAGCACGTCGGCGTATGGCCCGTTCGTGATGAATGTCTTGCGCCCGTTGAGGATATAGTCCGCACCGTCGCGCTTGACATAGGTCTGCATGCCGCCGAACGCATCCGAGCCGGAGTCCGGTTCGGTGATGGCCCACGCCGCGATCTTTTCCAGCGTCATCAGCTCGGGCAACCAGCGTTCTTTCTGGGCCAGCGTGCCGCGGCTCATGATGGTCCCCGCACCCAGACTCAGGCTGACGGCGGCGGTACTCAGCAATCCGATGCTGACCCCGGCGAGTTCCGACACCAGCACTGCGACCATCGACGCCTGGGCGCCCATGTCCGCGAAACCGCCTGCGCTGTTTGTCTTTTCGTCGCCATCCGCGCCGTCCCGCTTGGCGCGCTCGCGGTCCAGCATCGATTTGACCGATTCGGCGGCCAGTACGTCGAGACCGAACCGGCTGAACAGCTTGCGCGCGATCGGATAGGGCGGCATTGCGCCGGTTTCCAAGTCGTCGAGATGCGGACGGATCTCCTCGTCGATGAACTGACGGACCGCATCGCGAACCATCAGGTCGGTGTCGGACCACTCGATCATGGTCGCGTGCGGCTCAGCGTTCGGCGCGCTGATAGGCCGTGACGACGGCGGCACCGCCCAGCCCGATGTTGTGTTGCAGTGCAGCGGTGACGTTGTCGACCTGACGCTTGTCGGCGGTGCCCCGCAGCTGCCAGGTCAGTTCGGCGCACTGCGCCAGCCCGGTCGCACCCAGCGGGTGCCCTTTGGAGATCAGCCCACCGGACGGGTTGACGACCCAACGTCCGCCGTAGCTGGTGTCACCGTTGTCGATCAGCTTGGGCGCCTCGCCGGGCCCGCACAGGCCCAGTGCCTCATACAGCAGCAGTTCGTTGGCCGAGAAGCAGTCGTGCAGCTCGATCACCTGAAAATCCTCCGGACCCAGCCCGGACTGATCGTAAACTCGTTGCGCTGCTTGCACATTCATGTCGTAGCCGATGAGGTTTTTGGCGCTGCCGTCGAAGGTCGACGCGAAGTCGGTGGTCATGGCCTGAGCGACGATCTCCACCGCCTGGCCGGCCAACCTTCGGCTGTCGACGAAGCTCTCGGAGGCCAGGATCGCCGCGCCCGACCCGTCCGAGGTGGGCGAACACTGCAGCTTGGTCAGCGGGTCGGAGATCATCCGCGAGGCCAGGATGTCGTCGAGGGTGTAGGACTCCTGGAACTGCGCAAACGGGTTGTTGACCGAGTGCTTGTGATTCTTGTAGCCGATCTTGGCGAAATGTTCTGCGGTGCTGCCGTATTGCTTCATGTGCTCGCGGCCGGCGGCGCCGAACATCCACGGTGCGACGGGCATCGCGAACTCGTCGATCTCGGCCATCGCCTTGATGTGTCGGGCCATCGGCGATTCACGGTCCTGGGCGCCACCGCCCAGCGAGCCGGGTTGCATCTTCTCGAAGCCGAGCGCGATAGCGCAGTCGACGATCCCGCCGCGGATGGCCTGTGCCGCCAGGAAAAGCGCCGTCGAGCCGGTGGAGCAGTTGTTGTTGACGTTGACAATCGGAATCCCGGTCATGCCCAGCTCGTAGAGCGCCCGCTGCCCGCACGTCGAATCGCCGGCGACATAGCCCACGTAGCCCTGCTGCACCTCGCGGTAGTCGATTCCGGCGTCGGCCAGCGCGTTGGTGCCCGACTCCCTCGCCATGTCCGGGTAGTCCCAGCCCTCGCGGCGGCCCGGCTTCTCGAATTTCGTCATGCCGACGCCGACGACGTAAACCTTGTTGGACATAGCGCGCCCCTTCCAGAAGGCTCGAGCAGCGGCCCGTCGGCACCTGCCGCAGGCCGTCCACGGACTCGGCCTCAGTGTGCAACTTCTTCGCGCCGGGCGTTCGGCCGGGGTCCCCTACAACGTCGACGGGCGGATCACCACCACCGACCTGGTCCGCGAGCCCTCGTCGCGCAGCAGCGCCATCACCCGGCCGTCGGCGTCGCAGGCCGCATAGACGCCGTCGATGCCGGCCGGCGAAAGGGCGCGGCCGTTGCCGGCCGCTTCAGCTTCCTCGGCGGTGAGGTCGCGGCGCGGAAACATCAGCAGGCACGCCTCGTCCAGCGTCCAGCTCAGCCGGGGCCGCTCCGCCAGGTCGTCGAGTGGGCGCGCCTGGTCCAGACCGAAGCGGCCGACGCGGGTACGCCGCAATGCCGTCAGATGGCCGCCCACCCCGAGGGCAGCGCCGAGATCGCGGGCCAGCGCTCGGATGTAGGTTCCCGACGAGCAGTCGACCTCGACATCGAGGTCGACGAACTCGCCATCGGATCGACGGTCCACCACCTCGAACCGGTCGATGCGGACCGGCCGGGCCTCGAGCGCGACGGTATGGCCCTCGCGAACCAACCGATAAGCCCGCCGGCCGCCCACCTTGATCGCGCTGACCGCAGACGGCACCTGCTCGATGTCGCCGCGCAGCCCGGCGACCGCCGCGGCGATTGCCTCGTCGGTCAGGTGCGCAGCCGAGACGCTGTGCAGCGGCTCACCCTCGGCGTCCTCGGTGGAGGTGGTCTGGCCCAGACGAACGGTGGCGGCATAGGCCTTCGGCGCTGCCGTCAACAGGCCAAGGATCTTGGTGGCGCGGTCGACGCCGACGACCAGCACGCCGGTGGCCATCGGGTCCAGCGTCCCCGCGTGCCCCACCCTGCGGGTGGCAAAGATACGGCGACAGCGAGCCACCACGTCGTGACTGGTCATTCCGGCCGGCTTGTCGACAACGACGATTCCCGGACCGGGCCCGGGCCCGCCGTGGGGTCCGCTCATAGCACGATGGCGGTCAGCACCAGTCCGCGGTCGACCGACCAGCGGCCGCTCAGCGCGGTCAGTGCCGGACCCGACAGCGCCTTTCCGTCGATCAAGATCCGGGAGACAAAACTGCCGACCGCCGAACCGGGGCCGTCGGCCTCGAAGGTGATGTGGGCGTCTTCAAAACCCAACCACCTCCTGGTCAGCGGAAACCACGCCTTGTAGGTGGCCTCCTTGGCGCAGAACAGGATTCGGTCCCAATGCAGACCCGCCGACAGCTGGTGCGGGATCTCGCCGCGCTCCTCGGGCAGGCTGACCGCGTCCAGCACACCATGCGGCAACACGTCGTGCGGTTCGGCGTCGATGCCCACCGAGCGCACCGCGCCAGTGCGCCCCACCACCGCACCGCGGTAGCCCGTGCAGTGCGTGAGGCTGCCCACCACGCCGTCGGGCCAGCACGGTTCTCCCTTGTCGCCCTTGAGGATCGGCACCGGAGGCACGCCCAGCGCGCCCAGCGCGATCCGCGCGCAGTGACGGACGGTGATGAACTCGTTGCGCCGCTTGGCAACCGACTTGGCGATGAGCGGCTCCTCCTCGGGCAACGGGGCAAGGCCGGGCGGGTCGGAATACACCTCCGAATAGGCCAGATCCCTGGACAAAGTCGTGGGCAGCACCGACGACACCAGCATGTGGTCCGTCATCGGGACTGCCGCTGCCGCAACCGTTCTTGGAACTTCTCATGCTGTTGCCGCATCTCCGGAGTGATCTCGAAGTGCCCGCCGAAGTCGTTGAGGTAGCCCGGCGCGTACCGGGGATCCGGCAACACCTGGCGCAGCCAGCCGAACGGCTTGCGGCGCCGCCACTCCCGCGGGTATCCCACCGAGACTTCCTCGAAGCGCACGTCGTCGTACCAGGTGGTGCGCGGGATGTGTAAATGGCCGTAGACCGAACAGACGGCGTTGTAGCGGGTGTGCCAGTCGGCCGTCTGGGTGGTGCCGCACCACAGCGAGAATTCCGGGTAGTACAACGCGTCGCAGGGCTCCCGGACCAGCGGAAAATGGTTCACCAGAACGGTTGGTGTCATCCAGTCGAGCTGGTCGAGACGGGCGCGGGTGCCGGCCAGCCGCTCGCGGCACCAGGCGTCGCGAGTGGGGTACGGCTCTGGGGAAAGCAGGAACTCGTCGGTGGCCACCACATTGCGCTGCCGCGCGATGGCCAGGCCCTCGGCTTTGCTCTGCGCCCCCGGGGGCAAGAAGGTGTAGTCGTAGAGCAAAAACATCGGCACGATGGTGGCCGGGCCACCGCGCTCGGTCCACACCGGGAACGGATGCTCGGGCGTGACCACGCCCATCTCGTCGCACATATTGACCAGGTACTCGTAGCGCGCCCGGCCGAAGATCTGCATGGGATCGCGGTTGGTGGTCCACAGCTCGTGGTTGCCCGGCACCCAGATCACTTTGGCGAACCGCCGCCGCAGCAGGTCCAGCGTCCAACGGATCTCGTCGGTGCGTTCGGCAACGTCGCCGGCGACGATCAGCCAATCATCCGGCGACGACGGGTGCAGCGATTCGGCGACCGGCTTGTTGCCGAGGTGACCGGTATGCAGGTCGGAAACCGCCCACAACGTCGGCTGCCCGCCAACCGTCGATTCCTGCCCCGATTCTTGCCAAGCCACGAATAACCACCCTAACGGCCCCGGCGAACGGGCCCTGCACGCCCTTTGCGGCCGCCCCCGCGGCGAAGCCGGTTGACGGCCGGGCGAGAACAAGTTCAGGTTTCTCTGTGACGTCCTTCACGCGACTTGTACACTCCCGGCAAGGGAGACAGCCGAGGCGTCAGGGGGTGTCGTGTTCGCCAATGTGCGTCTGATCGGAGCGCTCGGTGCGCTGGTCACCGCGGCCGTAGCGGGCACGGTGGGCGCGCAGAGCAGCCCGCCCGAGCCGAGCGGGGGCCGGCCCGTCCAGCTACGCTCGACCGCCGAGCCCATGGAAACCACCATGAAGAGCCCAATCGTGGCGACCACCGACCCGCGCCCGTTCGACGCATGCGAGGACATCCCGTTCGACGTCGTGCAACGGCTCGGATTGGCCTTCACACCGCCCGAACACGAGGACGGGCTGCGCTGCCACTTCGACGCGGGTAACTATCAGGTGGCCGTCGAGCCCATCATCTGGCGCACCTACACGCAATCCCTGCCTGTTGACGCCGTCGAGACGACGATCCAGGGCCACCGCGCCGCGCAGTACTGGGTGCTCAAGCCGACCTATCACAACAGCTACTGGTATTACTCCTGCATGGTCGCGTTCAAGACCAGCTACGGAGTGCTCCAGCAGGCGCTGTACTTCTCGACCGTTTACTCCAACCCCGACGTCGACTGCATGTCGACCAACCTGCAGCGGGCCAACGACCTGGTGCCGTACTACAAGTTCTAGCAGCCGCGCATTTGCAGCCGCATCCACCTCACCGGGCCTTAACCTGGGCACCGTGAGTACAACCTCAACCCGGACCGCGCAGCCCCAGCGGCACCCGCTGAGACAAATCGGCGGCAGAGCTCTTGGCCGACTGTTGGGTCTGACCCCGGTCACCACCGCGTACACCGTGCAGCGCGTCCAGGTGCCGATGCGGGACGGGGTCCGCCTGGTGGCCGATCACTACGCACCCACCACCGCTGACCCCGTCGGCACCTTGCTGGTCCGCGCACCGTATGGACGTGGGTTTCCGTTCTCGCTGGTATTCGGCAGGCTGTATGCGACCCGCGGCTACCACGTCGTGATGCAAAGTGTGCGCGGGACGTTCGGGTCGGGCGGGGTTTTCGAGCCGATGGTCAACGAGGCCACCGACGGCGCCGACACCGTGGTGTGGCTGCGTGAGCAGCCCTGGTTCACCGGCCGATTCGCCACCATCGGGCTGTCGTATCTGGGATTCACCCAGTGGGCCCTGATGCAGGATCCGCCACCGGAACTGGCCGCGGCCGTCGTCACCGTGGGTCCGCACGATTTCAACGCGTCCGTGTGGGGTACCGGCGCGTTCGCGATCAACGACTTTCTGGGCTGGAGCGACATGGTTGCCCACCAGGAGGACCCGGTGCGCATCCGGGCCGGAATCCGCCAGCTGCGGGCCTCGCGCAAAGCGGCACAGGCGGCCGCCGGGGTGCCGGTCGGTGACGCGGCCCGGGCGATGCTCGGTGCGGGTGCCCCGTGGTTCGAATCGTGGGTCGAGCACTCCGACCCGAACGATCCGTTCTGGACGTCGCTGCGGTGCGGCGAGGCGCTGGACCGCGTGCAGGTACCGGTGCTGCTGGTCGGCGGGTGGCAAGACATCTTCGTGAGGCAGACGCTGCAGCAGTATGAGCATTTGCGCCGCCGGGGCGTCGACGTCGCGCTCACCGTGGGCCCCTGGACGCACAATCAGCTGCTCAGCAAAGGGCTGGCCATCAGTGCCCGCGAATCACTGGATTGGCTGGATGCCCACCTGGGCGGCACGCGCGCGTTGCGCCGGCCCAGCAGGGTCCGTGTCTATGTCACCGGCCAGGGCTGGCGCAACCTGCCCGATTGGCCGCCGGCCACCACCGAACGCGCGCTGTATCTACGGCCCGGCGGCTACCTGGGCGAGACCCCGCCCACGGACCTGACGGGATTGGCACCGGCGACATTTCGCTACGACCCCGCCGACCCGACACCAACCATCGGCGGCCCACTGCTGTCCCCGAACGGCGGTTACCGCGACGACAGCCGGCTCGCACGACGTGACGACGTGTTCGCCTTCACCAGCACCACACTGACCCAGGACCTGTGCGTCTACGGAAATCCGGTCGTCGAGCTCACGCACGGCTCGGACAATCCGCATGTCGACCTGTTCGTCCGGGTGAGCGAGGTCGACGCCAAAGGCCGGTCCCGAAATGTCAGCGAGGGCTACCGACGGCTGGGCGCCGCCCAGAAATTGGAGCAGACCGTCCGCCTCGAACTCGACGGGATCGCCCACCGCTTCCGCGCCGGCTCACGCATCCGCCTGCTGATCGCCGGCAGCTGGTTCCCCCGCTACGCGCGCAACCTCGGCACCGACGAACCGGTGCTGACGGGCCGGCAGTCCAAGCCGGCCACCCACGCCGTGCACTATGGACGCTCCCGGTTGCTGCTTCCCGCCGGCCCTCTCGATCTGTCAGCCGACCGCGTCGCGGACCCGGGCAGCGACCTCGGTTAACACCGCCTCGTCGTGGACCGGCGCCCCCAGCGCCGGGTGCACCGGCAGCTGCACCCAGCTGGTGCAGCCCGCGTAGTCGGGTATGCGGGGCAGGCGCACCGGCTCGATCAACGGAATCGCCGACACCACTAGCACCGCCAGTTTGTGTTTGGGCCGGAAGTCGAGCCGGTCGGCGCGCACCGACTCGGCGGTCCAGATATGCAGGTCCTCGATGGCCCCGAGACCGTCGGGCCGGTTAACTGGCAGTGCCGCAACAACTTTCGCCGCAGCACGCACGACCAGGTGTTCGTCGGTGCTGTCGGCGGCCGCCGCGTCCAGCAGCCCGCGATGCTCAGGCCGGACCCGCTCGGTGTGGCTGTGCGCGACCGTCGGGAACAGCAGGAAATCCTGGGCCGCCACGCCCCCGCAAGCGGGCGGTACCACCTCGAACCGCTTCTCCCCGATGCCGCCCTTACGCAGCAGCACCCGTTGGCGTCCGTCCAGCAGTGCGTGCACCACTGCGCTCCACTCCTTGAGCGCGGGCATCGTCGCGGTCAGCGTCATCTGCAGGCCATCCCGCGCGCCGCCGCCGCGCGCAGTTCGGTGATATGTCCGCACATGGTCTCAACGATAAGCGCGTCGGGAGCCGGGCCGGGCGGCGCCGCCCGGCCTCGTTTGCGGCGTCCGGGACTGACTACGGTGATGCCATGACCGACGACATCCTGCTGATCGGCACCGACGAGCGGGTGCGCACCCTGACCCTCAATCGGCCTCGATCTCGCAATGCGCTGTCCTCGGCGTTGCGGGATCGCTTTTTCGGGGCCCTGTCCGACGCCGAGGCCGACGACGACGTTGACGTCGTCATCCTCAGCGGCACCGATCCGGTGTTCTGCGCGGGACTGGATCTCAAAGAGCTGGGAGGCCAGTCGGCGCTTCCGGACATCTCGCCGCGCTGGCCACCGATGACCAAGCCGGTGATCGGCGCGATCAACGGTGCCGCGGTCACCGGTGGGCTGGAGCTGGCCCTGTACTGCGACATCCTGATCGCTTCGGAGCACGCACGCTTCGCCGACACTCACGCCCGGGTGGGCCTGCTACCCACCTGGGGGCTCAGTGTGCGGTTACCGCAGAAGGTCGGCGTCGGCCTGGCCCGGCGCATGAGCCTCACCGGGGACTACCTGTCCGCTGCCGAGGCGCTGCGCGGCGGGCTGGTGACCGAGGTGGTGCCACACGACCGGCTGTTGAGCACCGCTCGCCAGGTGGCGACGTCGATCGTCGGCAACAACCAGAATGCGGTACGGGCATTGCTGGCGTCCTATCACCGCATCGACGAGTCGCAGACCAGCGCGGGGCTATGGCTGGAAGCGATGGCGGCCAGACAATTCCGGACCAGCGGCGACGACATTGCCGCCAACCGTGCGGCAGTGCTGCAACGCGGGCGGTCCCAGGTGCGTTAGTCGCGCGTCGGGGGCCGGATTCGTCCTGCAGCACTCCGGAAGCCGGGCGTTCTGACGAAGGCCGGCGATCAGCCCAGGGCGGTGCGCAGCGAGGCCACCACGTCGTCGATCGAGCCGGTGATCGAGTAGCCGGCCGCCAGCCGGTGCCCACCGCCGCCGAACTCGGACGCCACCGCCGCTAAATCCACGTCGGCCTTGGACCGCATCGACACCGACCAGTGCTGCGGCTCAACCTCTTTGAAGACCGCCGCCACCTCGGCCTGCTGCGTGGTGCGCACGATATCGACGATGCTCTCGACTTCCTCGGGACGCGAACTCACCCAGTCCCGGTTGTCGACAACCACATAGACCAGCCCGCGACCGTCGACCGCGTCGGGCAGCAGGTGCGCCGAGCCCAGCACGCGCGACAGCAACGGCAGCCACGCAAACGGATGGTTATCCATGAGCGTCCGGCTGATCGCGGCGTTGTCCACGCCGATCTCGACCAGCCGCGCCGCCAGCCGAAGAGCGCGGGCGCTGGCCCAGCGGAAAGACCCGGTGTCGGTCGTCAGCCCGGCGTAGATGCAGTGCGCGACGTCCGGGTCGATTGGCTTGCCCCACGTGTCAAGCAGCTCGGCAATCATCATGGTGGTGGAATCCGCTGACAGGTCGATGAAGTTCGCGGTGCCGAACATGTCGTTGCTGGCGTGGTGGTCGATGACCAGCAGCTGCTGGCCGGGAGCCGCCAAATGACGCAATCCGCCAAGTCGGTTGACACTCGGAATGTCAACGGTCACAACCAAATCGACATCGCGGCGGATGGCTTCGGGGCTGACCAGCAAATGACAGCCCGGCAACGACGCCAGCGACTCCGGCAGTGTCGCCGGTGCCGCGAAGCTGACCTCGACCTGCTTACCGCACTTGTCCAACACCAAGGCCAGTGCCAGGCCGGCGCCGATGGTGTCGGCATCGGGATGGACATGGGCGACCACCGCGACCGTCGCCGCACCCGACAGCAGCTCGACCGCACCGAGGGCGTCGATGCGGGTGCCTGTGCTCAGGCCACCGGCCAGCTCAGTCTTCGAGTCGATCGTCGTCACCGGTGTCTCCCCCGCAAGCGAGTGGTGCCCCCACGCCCGTGTCGCTGGTTCCAATTCCTGACATCGCCGGTTCCGCGACCGGCCCGCCGGCACGGTACGGGTCGGCTTCGCCGGCCGGCTTGGCACCCGAGCGAACCCGCGCCAGATCTTCATCCGCGGCACGGGCACGGGCCAGCAACTCCTCCATCCGATGCACGGTGTCAGACGTCGTGTCCCGGGTAAACGTCAGCGTGGGGGTGAAGCGGACACCGGTGCCCGCCCCGACCTTGGTGCGCAGCGCACCTTTGGCCCGTTCCAGCGCGGCGGCCGCGGCGGCGTAATCCGGCTCATCGTCCAGCGTGCGGCCCATCACCGTGTAGAACACCGTCGCATCGTGCAGGTCGGCAGTCACCTTCGCGTCGACGATGGTCACCCCGTCCAGCCCCGGATCCTTGATCTCGAACTCGATCGCCGACGCGACGATCGTGCAGATCCGCTTGGCCAGTCGACGCGCCCGGGCGAGGTCAGCCATCGGCACGGCCCCCGCGTGCGTAACCCATCAGGCGCGCTCCTTCTGAACCAGCTCGTAGGACTCGATGACGTCGCCCTCCTTGATGTCGGAGTAGCCCAGCGTCATACCGCACTCGTAGCCCTCGCGGACTTCCGTCACGTCGTCCTTCTCCCGCCGCAGCGAGCTCACCGTGAGGTTCTCGGTGACCACGATGTTGTCTCGCAACAGCCGGGCCTTCGCGTTGCGGCGCACCACACCCGAGGTGATCAGGCAACCGGCGATGATACCGACCTTCGAGGAGCGGAACAACGCACGAATCTCGGCACGACCCAGTTGCACCTCCTCGTAGATCGGCTTGAGCATGCCGCGGAGCGCCTTTTCGATGTCGTCGATGGCCTGGTAGATCACCGAGTAGTAGCGGATTTCCACACCTTCGCGGTTGGCCAGCTCCGTGGCCTTGCCTTCGGCGCGCACGTTGAAGCCGATGATCACCGCATCGGAGGCCGACGCCAGGTTGACGTTGGTTTCGGTGATGCCACCGACGCCGCGGTCGATGACGCGCAACACCACCTCGTCGTCGACCTGGATGCCCAGCAGGGCCTCCTCGAGCGCCTCGACGGTACCCGCGTTGTCGCCCTTGAGGATCAGGTTCAGCTGGCTGGTTTCCTTCAGCGCCGAGTCCAGATCCTCCAGGCTGATCCGCTTGCGGGAACGCGCCGCCAGGGCGTTGCGCTTGCGGGCGCTGCGCCGGTCCGCGATTTGGCGGGCGATGCGGTCCTCGTCGACGACCAGGAAGTTGTCACCCGCCCCGGGCACCGACGTGAAGCCGATGACCTGCACCGGCCGCGACGGCAGCGCCTCCTCGACGTCGTCGCCGTGCTCGTCGACCATGCGACGGACCCGGCCGTAGGCGTCACCGGCGACCACCGAGTCGCCGACGCGCAGCGTGCCGCGCTGCACCAGCACGGTGGCCACCGGGCCACGACCGCGGTCCAGGTGCGCCTCGATCGCCACCCCCTGAGCCTCCATCTCTGGGTTGGCCCGCAGGTCCAATGCGGCGTCCGCAGTCAGCAGCACCGCCTCTTCGAGCGCCTCGATATTGGTGCCTTCCTTCGCCGAGATGTCGACGAACATCGTGTCGCCGCCGAAATCCTCGGCCACCAGCCCATATTCGGTGAGCTGGGCCCGGATCTTGGCCGGGTCGGCGCCCTCCTTGTCGATCTTGTTGACCGCCACCACGATCGGCACGTCGGCCGCCTGCGCGTGGTTGATGGCCTCCACCGTCTGCGGCATCACGCCGTCGTCGGCGGCGACCACCAGGATGGCGATGTCGGTGGCCTTGGCGCCGCGGGCCCGCATGGCGGTGAACGCCTCGTGACCCGGGGTGTCGATGAAGGTGATCGGCCGTTCGACGCCGTCGTGCTCGACGGACACCTGGTAGGCACCGATGTGCTGGGTGATGCCGCCGGCTTCGGCCTCGCGGACGTTGGCCTTGCGGATGGTGTCCAGCAGTCGGGTTTTACCGTGGTCGACGTGGCCCATCACGGTCACCACCGGCGGACGGATCTGCAGGTCTTCCTCGGTGCCTTCGTCTTCGCCGTAGGTCAGGTCGAAGGATTCCAGCAACTCGCGGTCTTCGTCCTCGGGGCTGACGACCTGCACGTTGTAGTTCATCTCGCCGCCCAGCAGCTCGAGCGTCTCGTCGCCGACCGATTGCGTGGCCGTCACCATCTCGCCGAGATTGAACAGTGCCTGCACCAGCGCGGCCGGGTTGGCGTCGATCTTTTCGGCGAAGTCCGACAGCGATGCGCCACGCGCCAAGCGGATCGTCTCGCCGTTGCCGTGCGGAAGCCGCACACCGCCGACGACGGGCGCCTGCATCGAGTCGTATTCCTGGCGCTTCTGCCGCTTGGACTTGCGACCGCGCCGGGGCGCACCACCGGGACGGCCGAACGCGCCCGCTGCACCGCCGCGCTGGCCGGGGCGGCCACCACCGCCAGCGGGGCCACCGCCACCGCCGGCGCCGCCGCCGGGACGGCCGCGGAAGCCGCCACCCGGTGCGGCACCTACTGCGCCTCCACCGCGGTAGTTACCGCCACCGGCGTCGGAGCGGCCGCCACCGGGCCCACCGGGCCGGGCACCGCCGGGCCGAGGTGCGCCGGTCCGCGGCGGGCGAGGCCCGCCACCGGCACCACCGGGACGGGGCGGCATGCTGCCGGGCGAAGCGCCGGGGCGCGGCGCCCCAGGCCTGGCCGCGCCCGGGCGGGGAGCCTGCGGACGCGGGATCGGCCGGTCGACGGGTTGCGCCGACGAGAACGGGTTGTTGCCCACCCGCGGGGTGCGGACGCCGGGCTTGGGCATCGGGCCCGGACGCGGACCCGGCGTCATCCCGGGCTGGAGCGCCGGCTGGCCGGGCGGCAGATTGGGGGCGGGTGCAGCCGGCTGGTGCCCGGGAGGCGGCGCGGATGGCCGTGCGGGTGTCGGCCCCGGCCGCGCGGGCGCTTCCGCGGGCGCCGCGGCCGAAGCCTGGACGGCAGCGGTCGCCGCTGTGCCGGCGTCGGCGGGCGTGGCGGGCGCGCTCGTCGCTTCGCCGTTGCCGACGGCCTTGCTGATCGCCTTGTCGAGGGCTCTATCGAGGGATTTGTCGGGCCCCTTGGCGGGAGCCTTGCTGGGGGCCGGCTTGCCGCCTCCGAACGACTCGCGCAACCGGCGAGCGACCGGTGCCTCCACCGTCGACGATGCGGATTTGACGAATTCGCCCTGTTCATTCAGCCGGGCGAGAACTTCCTTGCTGCTGACACCGAGTTCTTTTGCCAACTCGTGTACGCGGGCCTTACCTGCCACTACATCTCCTGTCTATGAGGCGACAGTCGTGGGCCGCGCCTCGGGTTTAGCTATGAAGCATTGTCATCGGGACTTCACGGTGTGCTCATGTTCTTTGCTACCTGTTCTGTTGCCGGGCGAGCCGAGCGCACTGAAATGCTCGACCACCGCGGATGTGTCCGGTGAACCGGCGATGCGCAGCGCTTTTGTGAAAGCACGCCGCCGAATCGCCTGTTGCGCGCACTGCGGTACGGGATGCAGCCATGCACCCCGCCCCGGCAGGCTACTCGCTGTGTCAACGATCACGGCGTATTCGCCGTTCCCGATCGGCACAGCCACCACTCGAAGCAGTTCGACGGCCAACTCTCGCTTTCGGCACCCCACGCACGTCCGCACGGGTCCACCCATGTGTCTGTGCGCCAGGGCCGAAGGCTCGCGCTGGATCACGGCTCAGTCTAGCGTCACTCAACTGATGGTCAGAACCACCCGTGGATGCACCGCGACGTCTCAGCCCAGCCGTCCTGACCAAGGGTCAGCTTTCCCCGCGATTCGGGGGGGACCCGGCACCTCAGACGGCTACGCCGTCTGCATCGTCGCCGGGCGGGGTTCGATTGCCCAGCTCCTTCTCAGACGGCTACGCCGTCTGCATCGTCGCCGGGCTAGCGGTCGTGGGCCATCCCGTGGGTGGCGCCGTGTTCGGGCTCGTCCTCGGGATGCGACGGCGAATCCCCGCGGATATCGATACGCCACCCGGTGAGCCGGGCGGCCAACCGCGCGTTCTGGCCCTCCTTGCCGATGGCCAGCGACAACTGGAAGTCGGGCACCACCACGCGGGCGGCCCGGCCGGTCTGGTCGATGATCGACACGGAGAGCACCTTGGCCGGCGATAACGCGTTGGCGACGAAGCGGGCCGGATCTTCGTCGTAGTCGATGATGTCGATCTTCTCCCCGGAGAGCTCGCTCATCACGTTGCGGACCCGCTGCCCCATCGGACCGATACAGGCGCCTTTCGCGTTCAGGCCGGGGACGTTCGACCTCACCGCGATCTTGGAGCGATGGCCGGCTTCGCGGGCCACCGCGACGATTTCGACCGACGCGTCGGCGATCTCGGGGACTTCCAGGGAGAACAGCTTGCGCACCAGGTTGGGGTGGGTTCGGGACAGGGTGATCAGCGGCTCGCGGGCCCCGCGGGTCACACCGACCACATAACAGCGCAGCCGGTTACCGTGCTCGTAGCTCTCGCCGGGAACCTGTTCAGCCGCCGGGATCACCCCCTCGGACGCCTTGGTCTCGGTGCCGATCCGGACGACGACCAGACCACGCGCGTTGGCCCGGCTGTCCCGCTGAATCACGCCCGCGACGATCTCGCCCTCGCGGGTGGAGAACTCGCCGTAGGTGCGCTCATTTTCAGCGTCACGAAAGCGCTGCAGCATCACCTGACGTGCGGTCGTAGCTGCGATGCGGCCGAAACCCTCGGGAGTGTCGTCCCATTCGCTGATGACGTTGCCGTCGTCATCGGTCTCGCAGGCGACCACCCGAACGACACCGGTCTTGCGGTCGATCTCGATGCGCGCATCCGCCTGGTGACCCTCGGTGTGCCGGTAGGCGGTCAGCAGCGCAGACTTGATCGTCTCGAGCAGCTCATTGACCGAGATGCCACGATCCACCTCGATCGCATGCAGCGCGGCCATGTCGATGTTCATGCTCCGGCCTCCGTCCTGTCGGCCTGACCCATAGTCGCCATGTCCAGCTCGACCTGAGCCGGTGGCGAAAACTCCACCTGGACAACAGCTTTGACAATTTCGGCGAGCGGGATCTCGCGCATTTTCCAGTCCCGGCCTTCGCGCACCACCAGCGAGACCGTGTGATCGTGCATTTCGCCGACGCGGCCGGTCAGCTGCGATCCGTCCGACAACGCAATGTCGACCTTGCGGCCGCGGGCGCGGCGGAAATGCTTTTCACTGGTCAGCGGGCGGTCCACGCCGGGCGAACTGACTTCGAGCAGGTAGCCGTCCCGGATGCTGTCCAGTCCGTCCAGCAAAGCAGACGCCGAACGCGAGAGAGTGGCTATCGTGTCGAGGTCGAGGGCGTTGTCACCATCGGCGATCACCGTAATCCGCGGCGGGCGCGTCCGGGTGTCGATGACCACGTCTTCGATCTCGTAGCCGGCGCGCGCGAACTCTCCACCGAGTAGCTCGATCACCTGCGTCTGCGAAGGTAGCCCGGTGGTCACGGCGAGCTCCTCATCTTGAGTTGTCCGGTCATCTGGCGGATGTCGCCACCCGTTAGGCTTCCGGGTGGCTTCCGGTGTCCCGGCGGAACGCAACTGCCGTTCTGCGAGAACCAGGTATCAACGATACGCCAGGAATCACGTAAGCCGGCATGATCGCGTCCTCGCATCGTGCCCGGCGTCAGGCCAATGGCAGGATGTTGCTGTGTCTAGCGCAGTACCCGTCACCAACAGGCGGGGTGTGCTCGCCGGTGGCGCGGCTCTCGCTGCGCTCGGGGTGGTGGTGTCCGCCTGTGGCGAGCCCCCGCCCAAGCCTCCTGCCGTCGAAAACCTGCTGGGCCCGTTGGACCAGGCCCGACGAGACAGTGCGCTCGCCGGTGCCGCGGCGGCGGCCGTGGGTAACCCACCCCAGGTCGCTGCCGCGCTGACCGTGGTCGCCTCCCAGCGCGCCGCGCACGCCCGCGCACTGTCCACGGAAATCGCCCGGGCCGCCGGCAAGTTGACGACCTCATCATCGAGCGAGACGACCAGCCCCAGCCCCAGCCCCAGCGAACCCCCGGGGCCACCACCGCCTCCGCCGCCGGTGTCCGACGTGATCAACGCACTACGCACGTCGGCCGAGGGCGCCAGTCGCCTGGTGGCGACCTCGTCGGGCTACCGAGCGGGACTGCTCGGGTCCATCGCCGCTTCCTGCACGGCGTCGTACATGGTTGCGCTGGTGCCCGGGGGCCCTTCGATATGACGTCCGGCAAAGACGCCGACGACTCGGCGCTGTGCGACGCACTGGCTATCGAACACTCGACCATTTACGGCTATGGCATCGTGTCGGCGCTGTCGCCCCCCGGTGTCAACAGCCTGGTGGTGGACGCCCTCGACCAGCACCGCCAACGCCGCGACGACGTCATCGCAATGCTGACCGCCCGCAAGGTCACCCCCCCGGTCGCCGCCTCCGGCTACCAGTTGCCGATGCTGGTGGGCAGCGCGGCGGATGCGGCGCGGCTGGCCTCGCGGATGGAGAACGACTGCGCGACGGCCTGGCGCGCGGTCATCGAGCACGCAGAGACGGCCGACGACCGTGCGTTCGCCTCGACAGCCCTGACCCAGAGCGCGGTCATGGCCGCGCGATGGAACCGAGTGCTGGGCGCCTGGCCCATCACCACGAGTTTCCCGGGCGG
This sequence comes from uncultured Actinomycetota bacterium, assembly GCA_963848535.1. Classification (GTDB taxonomy): domain Bacteria; phylum Actinomycetota; class Actinomycetes; order Mycobacteriales; family Mycobacteriaceae; genus Mycobacterium. The sequence continues at coordinate 272,713 of CAWKEM010000014.1, read as the reverse complement.
GAACGAATAGCCCCACGGCCGCGTGTCACGGCGCCGCAGCAGCGACGAGACCGGACTGGCACAGGGCGGCGTCGATGAAATTCTGCACCGGGCGCGACCGGAAGAACCCGGTATGCGCACCCTGGTACCAGACGATCTCGGGCCGGCCCCAGTGCTCCCACAGCCGCATCACCTGGTCTCGCGGGTTCACCAGCCGGTCGGCCAGCCCGCCGTAGATGAAGCGGCCGGCCATCGGCACCCGCGGGGTCAGCGACAGCGGTGAGACCATCCGTCCGAGGGGCCGGGCGCGCTCCAGCGTCTGCTTGCGCGGATCTTCGTCGCGCAGGCCGCCGTGGCCGCCGAGCACCTCGATCAGGTCGGCCATCGGCACTCCCAGCACCGCGCAGGTGAGGCCGTCTTCGAGGCTGGAGACCAGCGAGGTGATGTAGCCCCCCAGCGACATGCTGTTCAGGCCGATCCGGGAGTCGGGTTCCTGCGTACGGATCCACGAGATCAGCCGACGGATATCCCAGACCGCCTGGGCCGCCGCATGTACGTCGTCGAGCAGATCCTGGCCGGGAAACGCCGCGCCCTTGTTCTTGCGCGGGCCGTGCAGCGGCAACACCGGCAGCACCACGTTCAAGCCCAGATCCTCGTGCAGATGCCGGGCGCGGAACAGCCTGAGATCCACCGCGCCGCGGCCCATCAGGGCGCCGTGCACGCACACCACCCAGGGCCGCGGTTCGCGGTGGCGCAGCAGCAGCGCATGCTCGCTGCGGTTGGCGGTGTAGCTCACCCAGCGCTCGCGGCCGGGTTCACCGGGGTGCGGTTGGTAGCCGCTGTCGAAGACAACTTGCCGCAAGGCCCGGCCGCGGATCTTCACCGGCCCAACCGCGACGCCGGTCAGCGGCGGCGGGGTGGCGAAGAAGCCCTCGGGGCTGTCCAGCCATCCCTGCTGCCGGTAGAACTCGAGCGCTGCGGTGACTTCGCGGTCGACCCGCTCGGCGGCGTGCGCCTCACCAACGGGCAGGAACATCCGCATGCCGAGCAGCACAAGCTCGTCGTGGAACACCTGCCGGGCGACTGCGATGGTCGGCCGCGCGATCGGCAGCTCGTTCGGGTGGTCATGGTGGTCTTGAGGTCCGGCCAGGAACTCGCGGGTCCGCACGAAGGGCGTGGCCACGTCGGCCGGGCCGGCCAGTCGCCGCTCACGACCCTTGCTGCTCTTGGGTGCGGCCATTGTGCGAGGTTAGCGCGTCGCCGGTGCGGAGCCAAAGGGACACCACCGGCAAAAATCACCGATCCGCGGACACGACGCGGGCAAATCAGGTGTGAGCGCCGTCACACCAGAGTACTTTCTGCCCAGACGTCACGCGCAAAGCACCCGCGCGGCGCGCACCGGACCTCGATCACATCGGCGCTGGAAAAATGTGAGGTGAAACCCGATGAGCTTGCACGACTTCGACGACTCAGAGCTGGCCAAGTGGGATCCCGGCTTCATCGAGATGGCAGGCCGGGTTGTCGGGTCCTTCGCCAAGTTCTGGTTCCGGGCCGAGGTGCGGGGTCTGGAACTCCTGCCGCCGGCCGGCGGCGCGCTGGTGGTGTGCAACCACTCCGGCGGCGCGATGACTCCGGACGTCGCCGTGCTGGCTCCGGCCTTCTACGAGAAGTTGGGCTTTGACCGCCCGCTCTACACCCTGGCCCACTACGGCCTGTTCAAGACGCCGTTGGCGGGTTGGCTGCGCAAGATCGGCGTCATCGGCGCCAGCCCGGAGAACGCGGCCCGCGCGCTGCTCTCCGGTGCGGTGGTGCTGGTGTTCCCGGGCGGAGATTATGAGTCGTACCGGTCCACGTTCGCCCAGAACGTCATCGACTTCAACGGCCGCAAAGGTTACGTGCGCACTGCCGTCGAATGCGGTGTGCCGATCGTGCCCGCGGTGTCGATCGGCGCCCAGGAAACCCAGCTCTTCCTCACCCGCGGCGCCTGGCTGGCAAAGCAATTGCGGCTCCATCGGATACGCATGGACATCCTGCCGTTGACCGTCGGCTTTCCATTCGGGCTGACCTCGACGATCCCGGCCAACTTTCCGCTGCCGTCCAAGATCGTCACCGAGCTGCTCGAGCCGATCCATGTCTCCGACCACTTCGGGGACGATCCCGACATCGACGAGGTCGACGCTCACGTGCGCGGCGTGATGCAGAGCGCGCTGGACCGGCTGGCGCGACAGCGGCGGTTCCCCGTTGTGGGCTTGTCGGCCGCTAACCGGCCAGGGCCGCCGCGATGTCGGTGGCCAGTGCAGGGCCGACAGCCAGCTGCCGAATTTGTCCGCTGAACCGGTCGCGCAGCTCGACCACGCCGTCCGCCCAGCCCCGCCCCACCACGACGATCCGGGGCACACCGAGCAGTTCGGCATCTTTGAACTTCACGCCGGGCGATGCCTGCCGGTCGTCGAGCAGCACGTCGACGCCCAACCGGTCCAGATCGGCGGCCAGTGCGGTGGCTCCGGCGCGAGCCTCTCCGTCTTTGTTGGCGATCACCAGGTGAACGTCGAACGGTGCGACCGCCGACGGCCAGCGCAGGCCGAGCTCGTCATGGTGCTGTTCGGCGATCACGGCCACCATCCGCGACACACCGAGCCCGTAGGAGCCCATGGTCAGCCGCACCGGCTTGCCGTCCTCGCCGAGCACGTCAACGGCGAAGGCATCGGTGTACTTGCGGCCGAGCTGAAAGATGTGCCCGATCTCGATGCCGCGCGCCGACACCAGCGGGCCGGCGCCGTCGGGAGACGGGTCGCCGTCGCGCACCTCGGCGGCCTCGATGGTGCCGTCGGCGGTGAAATCCCGGCCGGCCACCAGGCCCACGACATGCCTGCCCGGTTGGTCGGCACCGGTGATCCAGCTGGTGCCGTCGACCACCCGGGGGTCGACCAGGTAGCGAACACCATTGTCTCGCAGCGCTTTCGGGCCGATATAACCCTTCACCAGAAACGGATATTTGGCAAAATCGTTGTCATCGAGCAACGCGTAGTCGGCGGGTTCCAGCGCCGCGCCCAGCCTCTTGTCGTCGACCTCGCGGTCGCCCGGCAGCCCGATGGCCAGCAGCTCCCACTCCCCGCCGGGCTGGCGAACCTTGAGCAAGACGTTCTTCAACGTGTCGGCCGCGGTGACGGTGCGGCCCAGGTCGGCCGTGTTGGCCCAGTCCACCAGCGTGGCGATCGTCGGGGTGTCGCCGGTGTCGTAGACCTTCGCCTCGGGCAGCCCGTCGATGGGCTGCGCCGCCGGGGGGGTGGTGACGACCGCCTCGACGTTGGCCGCATAACCCGACTGCAGGCACCGCACGAAGGTGTCCTCACCGACCGGGCTCTCGGCCAAAAACTCCTCGGAGGCGCTGCCGCCCATCGCTCCCGACACCGCGGAAACGATGACGTAGCGCACCTCGAGCCGGGAGAAGATGCGCTGATAGGCCTCCCGATGCGCGTGATAGGCGGCCTTGAGTCCCGCGTCGTCGACATCGAAGGAGTAGGAGTCCTTCATCAGGAACTCCCGGACACGCAGGATCCCGGCCCGCGGCCGCGCTTCGTCCCGGTATTTGTTCTGGATTTGAAACAGCAGCAACGGAAAGTCTTTGTAGGAGCTGTATTCGCCTTTGACGGTCAGGGTGAACAGCTCTTCATGCGTCGGCCCCAGCAGGTAGTCGTGACCGCGGCGGTCCTGTAAGCGAAACACCCCGTCGCCGTATTCGGCCCACCGATTCGTCGTTTCATACGGTCCGCGTGGCAGCAGCGCAGGGAACAGAATCTCCTGGCCGCCGATCGCGTTCATCTCGTCGCGGACGACAGCTTCGATCTTGCGCAGCACCCGTAGCCCGAGGGGCAGCCAGCTGTACAGCCCGGGCGCGACGGGCCGGATGTAGCCGGCCCGGATCAGGAGTTTGTGGCTGGGCACTTCGGCGTCAGCGGGATCATCACGCAACGTGCGCAGGAACAGCTCGGACATCCGGGTGATCACAGCGGGCCAGCCTAATGGCGACCGGGGGCCTGACACGATGCGGGTCATTCGCCCAGTTAGGGGCGCCACCCAGTGCCCGAGGGCAACACCAGCGTCTCAGCGCGGCGTTGCCGGCTGCCGAACGCGCGACGAGCCGGGAGCTACAGCTCCCCTGCGCCGATCGCTTCCTTGACCTCTTGCGCGTGCGCAACCTGCTCAGGGGTGTAACCGATGAACAACGCCGCCCCGCCGACCATGACGGCCGCTCCGGCCACCCACAGCAGGCCGTAGGTATAGCCGTGGTCCAGCGCATGCAATTGCAAGTCGTTCATGAACTTCACCGGGCCGGTGGTACCGCCCAGATACAGCGTGCGCGAGGTGATCACGGCCTGGATGACGGCCAGCACCAGCGGCCCGCCCAGGCTTTGCAGCATCAGCGTGAGCGCCGATACCGGACCGATCCGATCGAAGCCGACGCCGGCGATGGCCGACAGGGTCAGCGGGACGACGGCCATGCCGATACCGATCGACCCGACGACGATGGGCACGACCAAGTTGGGGAAGTAGGGTGCGCCGCGTTGCATGAACAACCAGCCGTACAGCATCGCGCCCACCAGCAGGTATCCACCGGCGATCGTCAACACCCGCGGCGAAAACCGTGACACCAGCTGCGAGGAGATGCCCAGCCCGATCCCCATCGCGATGACGAACGGGATGAAGCCGACGCCCGCGCGCAGCGCGCTGTAACCCAGGATTTCCTGCACGTACAGGCCGATCAACACCGTCAGGCTGAACATGACGCCGCCGGCCAGCAAGATCGCGACGAAGGTGAACAGCCGGTTGCGGTCGCGGAACAGGTCGAATGGCACCACGGGGTTTTCGGCTTTGCGTTCCACCACGGCGAACGCCAGAGCGGCCGCAAAGGCCACCAACGCAGAACCGATGGTGGTGAAGGAAATCCAGCCCTTCTCCGGACCCATCGAGAAGGCGAAAACCGCGGCGGTACACGCCAACGTGGCCAGCATGGCCCCGGCCGCGTCGAGCTTCATCCGCTCCCTGTTCGTCTCCCGCAGCGCGGTGCGGGCCAGGTACATCATCACCAGCCCGATGGGCACGTTCACCAGGAACGCCAGCCGCCAAGACACCTCGGTCAGCGCTCCGCCGATCGCCAGACCCATCACCGAACCGACTGCCGTCATCGCGGCGAACACCGCGGTGGCGAAGTTACGCGCCGGCCCCTTGGGGAAAGTCGTCGCTACCAGCGCCAGACCCGTGGGCGAAGCGATGGCAGACCCGACGCCCTGCGACAGCCGCGCGATGACCATGGTCACCTCGTCCCAGGCGACCGCGCACAGTACGGAGGAGATGGTGAACAGTGCGACGCCGACGATGAAGGTGCGCTTGCGCCCGATGGTGTCGCCGAGACGGCCGCCGAGCAGCATCAGCCCGCCGAAGGTGAGCACATAGGCGGTGATCACCCAGCTACGGCCGGCGTCGGACAGGCTCAGCTCGTTTTGAATCCGGGGAAGCGCGACGATGGCGACGGTGCTGTCCATGGTCGCGAGCAGCTGCATACCACCGATGGCGATGACGGCCGCGATGAAGCGACGAGAAGGCAGCCACGCGGGGTAATACCTGGTACGGGTTGGGGCGGTCTCCGCAGGGCGCGTTGAGTGCGCCGGGGCCGGACGGTCGGGGCGTGCAGTCGTCCAGTTGTGGACCGCCCGCTCTGCGTCGTTGAGAGCCGTCATAACGGGTTACCTTACAGTAATCTTAAGAATCGTTTAAACCCCGAAAGCCGCGACGGCCCCGATGACGATGATCGCGGGAGGTCGGATACCTTCGGCACGAATTTTTTCCGGCGTGTCGACAAGGGTGGCCCGCAAAGTATGCTGCGCTGCCGTCGTTCCGTGTTGGACCACCAGCACCGGCGTATCCGCAGGTCGGCCGCCTTTTAGAAGGACATCGACGAAAAGTTCGATGCGTTCGACCGCCATCAGCAAAACGATGGTGCCCGACATTGCAGCCAGTGCATCCCAATTCACTAACGATTCGGGATGACCGGGCGCAACATGGCCGCTGACCACCACAAACTCGTGATTTATCGCCCGATGGGTGACTGGAACGCCGGCCAGGGCGGGCACACCTATGGCACTTGTCACACCCGGCACCACCGTGACCGGTATTCCGGCGTCGGCGCAGGCCAGGACTTCCTCGTAGCCGCGGGCGAACACGAAAGGGTCCCCGCCTTTGAGGCGGACCACAAAGCTCCCGGCTCGGGCCCGTTGGATCATGACGTTGTTGATCGCCTCCTGGGCCATGGCCCGCCCGTACGGGATCTTGGCAGCGTCGATGACTTCCACGTGCGGCGGCAGCTCGGCGAGCAGTTCGGGTGGCGCGAGCCGGTCGGCGACGACGACGTCGGCTTGGGCGAGCAGACGACGGCCGCGCACGGTGATCAGTTCCGGATCGCCGGGACCGCCGCCGACCAGCGCTACGCCACCGTGTACGACGTCAGAGTTCTCTGAGCTATCGACGGTGATGATGCCCTTTTGCAACGCCTCACGAATGGCCGACCGAATCGCCGCCGACCGGCGATGCTCGCCGCCGGCCAGCACCCCTACCGACAATCCCGCGTAGCTGAACGAGGCCGGGGTTACCGCGGTCCCCTCGACGGCGATGTCGGCGCGGACGCAAAAGATCTGGCGGCGCTCGGCCTCATCGACCACGGCCGCGTTCACCTGCGGGTCGTCGGTGGCCGCGATCGCGTACCAGGCTCCGTCGAGGTCGCCGTCACGGTATTCGCGCAACGACAGAGTGATTCCGCTCATCGCTTCGACGGCCCGCGTGGCGGTACGGGAGATGACATGCACATCTGCCCCGCTGGCGATGAGCAGCGGTAACCGGCGCTGGGCAACTGTGCCCCCGCCGACCACGACGACCGTCTTTCCCGCCAGCCGCAATCCGACTAGGTAGGGGCTCTCGGTCACCCGCCAAGCTTAGTGGCGACCGCCCGCGCGGCGGAGCCGGGCGGGCGGTCGGCGTTGGCGCCGCGGAGCCGGCGTAGGCGCCGCGAATGTAACGCCACTGCGAATTTCTGCCCGGATTCTCGCGGTGGCGTTACGCCCGCGAGCGGACGGTACCCCCAGCTCGCCGGCTAATGCGGTCGCCGGGCGGCTGCGTGTGCGACGAACCGCGCCACCGCGTCCGGTGCCGCGGCCGGATGGGTGTGCAGGTAAGACGCGTGTACGCCGGCGTGCACGGCGCCGTCTCGCACGGCGTCTCCCTTATAGCCCTGCCCGGCGACCTGGTAAACCCATGCGGGCTGGTAGCTGTCGGTAAAACTGACCGAGGTTCGGTGAAATTCATGCCCGACCACCCGCCGGCCGACGCTGTACAGCGGCGAATCGGCCACGGCGACGGCGTCGCGATATGCCAACGTGAGGTGCTCAGTGAACCGTGCCGACCCGGCCAGCACTCCGCACATCGGATAGCCGTCGAGTTCGGAAGCCAGGTAGATCAGCCCGGCGCATTCGGCACGGATAGGCGCACCGGCGGCGGCCAGCTCGTTGATCTGTCGGCGAACGACGTCGTTAGCCGACAGCTCCGCGGCGAACTGTTCGGGGAAACCGCCGGGCAACAGCACCGCATCCGTGCCGTCGGGCAACGGATCGATGAGCGGGTCGAACTCGGCCACTTCAGCACCGGCGGCCTGCAGCAGCTCGGCATGTTCGGCGTAGCCGAAGCTGAATGCCTTCCCGGCTGCCATTGCGACAGCGGTACGGGCGGTGCGCCGAGCGACGCTTTCCCCCAATGCCGCCGCAGGATCCCACGGCGGATCCGCGGCCCGGCTCCCAGCGACCGCCACTACCGCGGTCAAGTCGACGTGGCGAGCGACCAAGGCGGTCATCGCCTCGACCGCGAGCCGCGCGCGTCGCCCATACTCGACAGCAGTAACAAGACCCAGATACCTTGTGGGAAGCTCTAATTCAGCTGTGCGCGGAATGGCGCCCAGCACCGGGACACCGGCCTGCTCGCACGCCTGTCGCAGCACTTGCTCGTGTCGTGCCGAACCGACCCGATTGAGGATCACGCCGGCGACCCGGGTCGCAGTATCGAACGTTGAAAAGCCGTGCAACAGTGCGGCAATGCTGTGGCTTTGACCACGCGCGTCGACCACCAGGATCACCGGGGCGCCCAGCAGGCCGGCGACGTGCGCGGTGGAGCCCGCTGCCGGGATGGGTGCGGCATGCTCGATTCGCCCGTCGAACAGTCCCATGACCCCTTCGATCACCGTGATGTCCGCGCCACCGGCGCCGTGGGCGTACAGCGGGCCAATGAGGCGCTCTCCGACCAAAACCGGATCGAGGTTGCGGCCGGGCCGCCCGGCGGCCAGGCCGTGGTAGCCGGGGTCGATAAAGTCCGGGCCGACCTTGAACGGCGCTACGGTATGGCCGGCCTGCCGCAGGGCGCCGATCAAACCCGTTGCCACCGTGGTCTTTCCGCTGCCCGACGCGGGCGCGGCGACAACGACCGCGGGGACCGGGGTCACCGTCCGACCCACGGGCGTGTGAAAGACGACGCGCCATACGGCGTGGAGGCAGAACACCCAGCCTCGCTGGTGGGCGGTGCCCCCGGCTCGCGCGCCAACCGAGGAACACTCACCATTCGATGCCCTTCTGCCCCTTGCGCCCTGCGTCCATCGGGTGCTTGACCTTGGCCATCTCGGTGACGAGGTCGGCGGCCTCGATCAACTGCTGCGGGGCGTCACGTCCGGTGATGATCACATGCTGGTGACCGGGCCGCGCCAGCAGGACGTCCACCACCTCGTCGACGTCCACCCAGCCCCATTTCAGCGGATAGGTGAACTCGTCCAGCACATAGAAGTCGTGGCGCTGCGCGGCCAGCCGGCGCGAAATCTCGGCCCAGCCGTCGGCCGCCGCCGCAGCATGATCGAGTTCGCTGCCCGCCTTGCGCGACCATGACCAGCCCGCACCCATTTTGTGCCATTCGACGGGGCCGCCGATCCTGTGCTGTTGGTGCAGCTGTCCGAGTTGACCGAAGGCCGCCTCCTCGCCCACCTTCCACTTGGCGTTCTTGACGAATTGAAACACCGCGACCGCGAGCCCGACGTTCCAGGCGCGCAACGCCATTCCGAATGCAGCTGTCGACTTGCCCTTGCCCTCACCGGTGTGTACCGCCAACACTGGCGCGTTGCGCCGGGTCCGGGTGGTAAGACCGTCATCAGGGAGTTGGAGCGGGATCCCCTGCGGCATAAGCGCTGACCCTTTCTGTTCTGGTCGGCCGGCTCAGGCCACGCTGCGCACGGCCCGCGTCAGAGAATCGGCGTGCAACTGCTCGAGCCGTACGGCCGGCGCACCGAGGTGGCGGGCCAGTTGCCCGGCCAACCCCAGCCGCACGTACGACGTTTCGCAGTCCACGACCACCGCGGCCGCGCCTTCGGCGACCAACCGGGCCGCCGCGGCTCGACTGCGGCCCAACGGGTCCGGCCCCCCGGTGGCCCGGCCATCGGTGAGCACCACCACCAGCGCACGCCGGGCCCGGTCGCGCGCCTTCTCGCGGACGATCAGCTCACGCGCGGCCAGCAGGCCTTCGGCCAGCGGAGTCTTGCCGCCGGTGTCGAATCGGGCCAGTCGCCGGCCGGCGATGTGCGCCGACGACGTCGGCGGCAGCAACAGCCGCGCCTCCCGGTGGCGGAACGTGATCACCGCGACCTTGTCGCGGCGCTGGTAGGCGTCGCGCAGCAGCGACAGGGCGGCACCGCTGACCGCGGCCATGCGGTCCCGCGCGGCCATGGACCCCGAGGCGTCGACGACGAAGATCACCAGGTTGCCTTCCCGCCCCTCGCGGATGGCCCGTCGCACGTCGTCCGGCTGGGGCCGCAACGGTCCGGCACCGGCGTGCTCGGCGGCCGACAGCATGGTGGCGAACAGGTGCAGTCCATGTGCGCCGGAGCTCGTGTCTTCACCGTCCGCGGCGGCCACCACGCGGCCGCCGGCGTTGCGGGCCCGCGACCGTCGTCCCGGTGCACCCTCGCCCACCCCCGGAACCGTCAGCGCTCGGGTGCGAAACGTCTTCGACGGCGGCGCGCTCGGTTTGGGCTGTTGCGGCCTCGAAGCAGGGTGTGGGTTCGATTGCAAAGCAGGTTCTTCGACGGACTCGCCACCACCAGGTGGGTCGGGGTCGGGATCGGGATCGGTACCGGCTCCCCCGCCGGCGGGCGGTTCGGCCTGCGCCAACGCCGCATCCAGCTGCTCGCGGTCGATGCCGGGGTCATCAAAGGGGTCCCGGCGGCGCCGGTGCGGCAACGCCAATTCGGCGGCGACCCGGATGTCCTGTTCCTCGACGCAATTCGCGCCGCGCCAGGCGGCGTGCGCGACGGCGGTGCGGGCCACGACGAGATCGGCCCGCATCCCGTCGACGTCAAACGCCGCGCACACGGCCGCGATGCGGCGTAATTCGTTGTCCGGCAACACCACATCGCCGACGAGCGCGCGCGCCGCGGCGATCTGTCGGGCCAGCTCGGCGTCGGCGTCGGCGTAACGCTCGGCGAACGCGTCAGGATCAGCCTCATAGACCATCCGCTGCCGGATGACCTGCATCCGCACGTCGACGTCACGCGATGCCTGCACGTCGACGGTGAGGCCGAACCGGTCCAGCAGTTGCGGACGCAGTTCGCCCTCCTCGGGATTCATGGTGCCGATCAGCACGAAGCGCGCCTCGTGCGAATGCGAGATGCCGTCGCGTTCGATGTGTACCCGTCCCATCGCTGCGGCATCGAGCAGCACGTCGACCAGATGATCGTGCAGCAGGTTGACCTCGTCGACGTAGAGCACGCCGCCGTGCGCGCGGGCCAAGAGTCCCGGGGAAAACGCGTGCTCACCGTCGCGCAGCACCCGCTGCAGGTCTAATGAACCGATCACCCGGTCTTCGGTTGCGCCGAGCGGCATTTCGACCAGTCCGGCCTCCGGACCGGCAGCGCCGCTCCCGGTGGCGGCGGACAGCAACGCCGCCAGCCCGCGCACGGCCGTCGACTTGGCGGTGCCTTTCTCGCCGCGGATGAGCGCACCGCCGATCTCGGGGCGAACGGCACACAACAGCAACGCCAGCCGGAGTTGATCATGACCGACGATCGCGCTGAACGGATACGGCTTCACGGTCGCTCCCCCAGACCGGATCCGGGTCGCAGCATCGGCACGTGCGGAACGCCGTTGTCGATGAAATCGTCACCGGCACGGATGAATCCGTGCTGGGCGTACATGTCGGCAAGATAAGTTTGCGCATCGATCCGGCACGGGTAGTCGCCCACTTCGGCCAACGCTGCGCGCAGCAGCCGAGTGGTGTGGCCCTGGCCGCGGGCGCTGCGCTTGGTGCACAGTCGGCCGATCCGGAACGCCTTCTCACCTCCGGCATGCTCCTCCATCAGCCGCAGCGTGCAGATCACCTCCCGGTCAGGCCTCTCCAACCAGAAATGCCGGGTTTCGGCGAGCAGGTCGCGACCATCCAGCTCCGGGTACGGGCAGGCCTGTTCGACGACGAACACTTCCACCCGCAGCTTGAGCAACTCGTAAAGGTCCGCGACGTCAAGGTCTTTGGACCAGGCCCGACGCAGCGCTTCGGTCATGATCGGCCCGCCGTCGACGATGCGGGGCGTGCTGGTGGCACGCCCCCGGAGGGTGGGGTCCCCGCTTCGCCGGGGAGTACCCCCACCCGGGGGAAAGACGGCGAGTCGAGCCCCGCCGAACCCGACTGCGACTGCAGTACCTTGGTGCCCCATGACCACACCTCGTCGTACAGCTCGGGCTGACGAGACAGCTCCACCCCCAGCGACGGCACCATCTCTTTGAGCGTGGGCAGCCAGGACCGGTAGCGGCCGGCAAAGCATCGCTGCAGCACGTCGAGCATGGCCGGCACGGCAGTCGATGCTCCCGGCGAGCCTCCCAACAGTCCGGCGATGCTGCCATCAGCAGAGGCCAGCACGGTGGTGTTGAAGTCGAGCACCCCGCCTTTGCGTCTGTCCCGCCGGATCACCTGCACACGCTGACCGGCCACTGTCAGCCGCCAGTCGGAATCGAATGCGCTGGGTACGAATTCGCGCAGCACGTCCACCCGGTCTGGTGCGCTGAGCCGCAGTTGCCCGATCAGATAGTTGACGAGCCCCAGCTGGGTGACGCCGACGCCGAGCATCGACAGCAGGTTGTCCGGCTTGACCGAGCGGGGCAGATCGGTGAAGTGGCCGTATTTCAAGAACTTCGGCGACCACCCGGCATACGGCCCGAACACCAGCCACGACTTGCCGTTGACGAACCGCAGATCCAGATGCAACGCGCCGAGCGGGGGGGCTCCCGGGGCCGGAACGCCGTACACCTTGGCCCGGTGCGCGGCGGTGAGAGCCGGGTTGTCGGCGCGCAGGAACCGGCCGCCGATCGGGAAGCCGGCAAAGCCTTTGACCTCTTTGATGCCGGACTTCTGCAACAGCGGCAGCGCGTCACCACCGGCTCCGACAAAGACGAATTTGGCGTTCATCCGGTGCTTTTCGCCGGTGCGGCGATTGCCGATCAGCACCGTCCAGCTGCCGTCGGACTGGCGGGTCAGGTTGCGGACCTCGTGACCGAACAGCGCGGTGGCGCCTTTGCGCACGCAATAGCCGATGAGTTGTGCAGACAGCGCGCCGAAGTCGACGTCGGTTCCGTGGGCGGCCCAGTTGAGCGCCGTCGGCTCGGAGAAGTCACGCTTGGCGGCCATCAACGGCAGCCGGCGGGTGAACTCGTCGGGGTCGTCGATCAATTCCATGCCGGCGAACAACGGGTTACCGGCCAGCGCCTGCTGCCGTCGCCGCAGATAGTCGACGCGCTGCGCGCCCCGCACGAAGCTCACGTGCGGGATCGCGTTGAGGAAGCTGCCATCGGTCAGGATGCCGTTCTCGACGGCGTACGCCCAGAACTGGCGGGTCACCTGGAATTGCTCGTTGATGCGCACCGCTTTGCTGATGTCGATCGAGCCGTCGCGGTTCTGCGGGGTGTAGTTCAGCTCGCACAGCGCGGAGTGCCCGGTGCCGGCATTGTTCCACGGACTGCTGCTCTCGGCGGCGACGGCGTCCAGCCGCTCGATCACGGTGATCGACCAATCCGGCTGCAGCCGGCGTAGCAACGCACCCAGCGTGGCGCTCATGATTCCCGCGCCCACCAGCACGACGTCCGTCCGTGCGGTTCTGGCTCGCGATGACACCGGATCGTTGGTCCTTCCCTCGACTGCGCCGGTCCCAGGTTATCGCGGGGCAGCGCGGGCACGAACGGCATGCACCTTCCGATAACCGGCAAAAGCTCTAAGCTGGCCTCGTGACTGGCTGGGTGCCCGATGTCCTGCCCGGCTACTGGCAGTACACCATCCCGCTCGGCACCGATCCGGCCGGCGAGGGCGACATCGTCGCAACCCTGATACGACGCGGCGAGACCACCGGCGCCGAACATGCGGTCCTGGCGGTGCACGGCTACACCGACTACTTCTTCCACACCGCGCTGGCCGATCACTTCGCCGACCGCGGCTTTGCGTTCTATGCGCTGGACCTACACAAGTGCGGTCGGTCCCGGCGCGACGGCCAGACGCCGCACTTCGTCACCAACCTCGCCCACTATGACACCGAACTCGACCACGCCCTGTCCGCTATCGGCGCGCAGGCCCGTCCCGGCCATCCCGTCAAGGTTTTGGTGTACGGCCATTCCGCCGGCGGCCTCATCGTGTCGTTATGGCTGGACCGGCTACGCCGGCGCGACTCGACGACGCACGCCGGCGTCGGCGGCCTGGTGCTCAACAGCCCGTTTCTGGATCTGCACGGCCCGGCCGTGGTGCGCCATTCGGTGACCTCGGCGCTGCTCGCCGGCCTGTCCCGGGTGCGCTCCAAGGGCGTGCTCCGGTCACCGGGTGAGGGCGGTTACGGCATCACCTTGCACCGTGACTACCACGGCGAGTTCGACTACAACCTGCAATGGAAACCCGTGGGCGGCTTCCCGATCACCGTCGGCTGGCTGCACGCCGTCCGGCGCGGCCAGGCTCGGCTGCACCGCGGGATCGACGTCGGTGTGCCGAGTCTGATCTTGCGTTCGGATCACAGCGTGCGGGAAAGCGCGGATCCGATGTCCATGCACGGCGGCGACGCGGTTCTCGACGTCTCCCAGATCGCCAAATGGGCCGGGTGCATCGGCAACCACACCACCAGCGTCCCGGTGCCCGACGCCAAACACGACGTCTTCTTGTCGCTGCCGCTGCCGCGCCAGCTGGCCTATCGCCGACTGGACCGCTGGCTGGATCGCTACCTGCGCACCGACAGCACCGACGCGTCGGCATCGTCGGAGAAGGGGTGACGGCGGAAAAATGGAAACCTACGACATCGCGATCATCGGAACCGGCTCGGGCAACAGCATTCTCGATGATCGACATGCCGGCAAGCGGGCAGCGCTGTGCGAGCAGGGCACCTTCGGCGGTACCTGCCTCAACGTCGGGTGCATCCCGACCAAGATGTTCGTCTACGCCGCTGATGTCGCCACCACCATCCGGGGCGCGGCGCGGTACGGCGTGGACGCGCGGATCGACCGAGTGCGCTGGGACGACATCGTCTCCCGCATCTTCGGACGGATCGATCCGATCGCGCTCAGCGGCGAGGAGCACCGGCGCTCGGCACCCAATATCGACGTGTATCGCCAGCACACCCGGTTCGGGCCCGTTCAACCTGACGGCCGCTATCTGTTGCGCACCGACGCCGGTGACGAATTCGCCGCCGATCAGGTGGTGATCGCGGCCGGATCGCGGCCGGTCATCCCGCCCGCGATCCTGGCGGCCGGCGTCGACTATCACACCAGCGATACCGTCATGCGGATCCCCCAGTTGCCGGAGCATCTCGTGATCGTCGGAAGTGGCTTTGTGGCAGCCGAATTCGCACACGTCTTCGGCGCGCTCGGCGTGCGGGTGACACTGGTGATCCGGGGTGGCTGCCTGCTGCGCCATTGCGACGACACCATCTGCGAACGGTTCACCCGCATCGCCTCGACCAAATGGGAACTGCGCACCCACCGCAATGTCGTGGGCGGCACCAACCGCGGCTCCGGCGTCGCGCTGCGGCTCGACGACGGGTCCACACTGACCGCCGACATGCTGCTGGTGGCCACCGGCCGGGTGTCGAACGCCGATCTGCTGGACGCCGAGCAGGCCGGTATCGAGGTCGAGGACGGCCGGGTGGTGGTCGACGAATACCAACGGACATCGGCGCGTGGCGTTTTCGCGCTCGGCGATGTGTCGTCGCCGTATCAGCTCAAGCACGTCGCCAACCACGAGGCCCGCGTCGTTCGGCGCAACCTGCTCTGCGACTGGGACGACACCGAGTCGATGGCCATGACCGACCACCGTTACGTACCGGCGGCGGTATTCACCGGGCCCCAGCTGGCGACGGTCGGGCTGACCGAAAACCAAGCTGTTGCGCGAGGATTCGATATCTCGGTGGCCATACACAACTACGGTGACGTCGGCTACGGCTGGGCGATGGAAGACACCACCGGATTCGTCAAACTCATCGCCGACCGCAATAGCGGACGCCTGCTGGGCGCGCACATCATGGGCCACCAGGCGTCGTCGATCATCCAGCCACTGATCACGGCGATGAGCTTTGGACTAACCGCCCCGGAACTGGCGCGCGGCCAGTACTGGATACATCCGGCGCTGCCCGAGGTCGTCGAAAACGCGCTGCTGAACCTGTACTGACGTCAGTGTCGACGCGGGCCGGGAGCGGGCTCGCCGGCCTGGCACTGCGGGCACAGGCCGTGCAGCGTCAGGCCGGCTGCCTCCGACAGCGCGAAGGAACTGCCCGCCATCGCGTGCTCGAGCGCCGAGCTCAGCTGTCGCGCAGGGACCTCGATGATCGATCCGCACTGCGTACACACCGCGTGGTGATGGGGGGCGGTGGCCAGCCCGTAGGTCGTGACACCGCCGTCGAGAGCCAAGGCGTGCAGCACGCCCTGATCGACCAACGTGGTCACCGTCCGGTAGATGGTGGCCACGTCGGGCGGCTGGGCGCCGGGCGGCAGACACGTGCGCACCCGCTGGTGGATCTCGGCCACCGGCAGGTGCCCGTTGACCGGTTCGAGCACCGCCAGTACCTGGATCCGCGACGTCATCCGGCGCAGCCCGCGGGCGCGCAGGAATTCACCGAGCCGCTCGGTGACGGCGGGGTCCAGGGTCGACGGCTTAGGCATCACGTGTTCAGTGTCGCGCCGGACACCCGCGATTGCCAGTGTTCACCGACATTAAGGTCCGGGAGCTTCTGCAAATCACTTGCATCCAGCTTGTCCGGCCGCCTACAGTCGGGCCTGTTGCGTTCCGCCCAATGCTGGAAGGACGGACATGACCAGTGTCCTCGTCTCATGGCGGACGGGGTTGACCAGCCTACGCGGCTTCTTGATGCCAACGGAGTGGTGGCGGCTGGGACTGATGTCGGCGGTGATCGTGGCGCTGCATCTGGTCGGCTGGATCACCCTGGTATACATCGTGGATCCGGCGCAGCTCACCTTGAGCGGCAAGGCATTTGGCATCGGTGTCGGGCTGACTGCTTACACCCTGGGCCTGCGGCATGCCTTCGACGCCGACCACATCGCCGCCATCGACAACACCACCCGCAAGCTGATGAGCGACGGTCAGCGCCCCCTTGCCGTCGGATTCTTCTTCTCGCTGGGCCACTCCACGGTGGTGTTCGGGCTGGCGCTGTTGCTGGCAACGGGGATTAAGCGCATCGCCGGACCGGTCCAGGACGATTCCTCAACCCTGCACCGCTACACCGGCCTGATCGGCACCAGCGTGTCAGGTGTGTTTCTGTATCTGATCGCCATCCTCAACGTGATCGTCCTGGTCGGCATCTTGCGAGTGTTCGTGAGGTTGCGCCACGGGCACTACGACGAGGAAGAACTCGAACAACAGTTGGAAAACCGCGGACTGATCAACCGGTTTCTCGGCCGCTTCACCAAATCGATCACCAAGTCCTGGCACATGTACCCGGTCGGGCTGTTGTTCGGACTGGGATTCGACACCGCCACCGAAGTCGCACTGCTGGTACTGGCGGGCACCAGCGCCGCGGCCGGGCTCCCGTGGTACGCCATCTTGTGTCTGCCGGTGTTGTTCACCGCCGGGATGTGCCTGCTGGACACGATCGACGGCTCGTTCATGAACTTCGCCTACGGCTGGGCCTTCTCCAACCCGGTCCGCAAGATCTACTACAACATCACCATCACTGGGCTGTCAGTGGCCGTCGCCCTGCTGATCGGCAGTATCGAACTGCTCGGTCTTTTCGCCAACCAGTTCGGCTGGCGGGGCCCTTTCTGGGACTGGCTCGGCGGCCTCGACCTCAACACGGTCGGCTTCGTCGTCGTCGGCATGTTCGTCCTCACCTGGGCCATCGCCCTGCTGGTCTGGCGCTACGGCCGCTTCGAAGAAAAATGGACCTCCTCCTCTCTGGGGGCCGAAACCGCGACCTGACCGCCGGCGCCTCCCGTGCGGTTCACCGATGACCGCCATTCGGGTGTAGAAAAGTGCTCATGGGCTCCGCAGCGCTCAGTTTCAGCGGCCGGACTGTCCGCGCAGGCCGGTGATCGGCAGTGCATGAGCTTTCCCTGTGTCAAGCCATCGCCGGCGTAGTCAAGACGCATGCCGACGGCCGGCACGTCGACGTGGTGCGCGTGCGGATCGGTGCTCTTCGCCAGGTGGTACCGGAATCGCTCTCGTTCTGCTGGACACTGGTCCGGGACTGCGAGAACATGCCGGACGCCGAGCTGGAACTCGAGTGCGTCAGCGCCGAGGTGCAGTGCCGCCAGTGCGGCGGCCAGTCGGAGATCACCTCGGCCTGGTCGATCTGGTGCCCGCGCTGCGACAGTCCCGACGTCGAGGTGCTGCGCGGCAACGAATTCCTGGTGACCTCGCTGGACGTCTCGTGACGGCGTTGACACCTCGTGAAAGATGGTCATTATGAACGGGTTTAACCATGGGTAGATTTCACCGGCACGACGACGGAACCGTGCACAGTCACGATCACGATCACCTCGGGCATGAGCATGTCCACGGCGATCACAGTCACTACCAGACCGGCACGCAGCGGGTCGAGGTGCTCGAGGCGATATTCGCGGAGAACGACAGTCTCGCCGATGCCAACCGGGCGGCCTTCGAAAGCAACGGGATCCGCACCCTCAACCTGATGAGCTCACCGGGATCGGGCAAGACGACCATCTTGCAGGCGACGCTCGACGAGCTCGCCGGTGAGTTCGCGATCGGTGTGATCGAAGGCGACATCGCCACCGACCTGGACGCCGCCAAGCTCAGCGGCCGCGGGGCCCAAGTGTCACTGCTCAACACCAGCAACGGGTTTGGCGGCGAATGCCATCTCGATGCGCCCATGGTCAGCCGTGCCCTGCCGGGGCTCGACCTTCCCGGCCTGGACCTGGTGATCATCGAGAACGTCGGCAACCTGGTCTGCCCGGCGGAGTTCGACGTCGGCGAGCACGCCAAGGCCATGGTCTACTCGGTGACCGAGGGCGAGGACAAGCCGCTGAAGTACCCGGTGATGTTTCGATCCGTGGATGTGTTGTTACTCAACAAGATTGACCTGGTGCCCCACCTGGACGTAGACGTCGACAGATACATCGCAAACGTTCGCCAAGTCAATGCGGCAGCGACGATCCTTCCGGTCAGCGCGCGCACCGGTGCCGGGATGGAGGCCTGGTTCGGCTGGCTGCGCCGATTCGCCGGAGAACCGCAGTCCTGAGCACATTGCGAGGCCAGTGATTCGCACCCCCAAATCCTGCAAATAATTTGCATGACAACGGCGGACGGTTACGCCGAAGAGGCCGCATTGATTAGCCTGACTCAGCGATTCGCCATGGTCGCCGCACGGTATCGAAAATCCCTGTCGTACAACGTGTTCAAGCGGCACACGGGGGCTATCTGACATTTGTTCACTTACCCGGACAATGGGGACCGTTGACAACGCTTGACGGCCGGAGTAGACCCAAAAACAGCGCTGCGCAAGTGGGCCGAAGGTCGACTCCGGCGGCGTAGGGGCCTCAGCCCGCCCCGGGAAGCTGCAGTATGCCAACAGAAGCAGCAGTCAAAGCAGAAGAAACATTGATCCACGTCCTATGGATCAATGCAGGGCTCAGTTGCGACGGCGATTCGGTGGCGTTGACTGCCGCCACCCAGCCCAGCGTCGAGGAGATCGCGCTCGGCGCGCTCCCTGGCTTACCGAAGGTCGCCGTGCACTGGCCCCTGATCGACTTCGAATGCGGACCCAACGGAGGGGCAGACGATTTCCTCGCGTGGTTCTTCAAAGCCGATCGCGGTGAACTGGAACCCTTCGTGCTCGTCGTCGAAGGATCCATCCCCAACGAGAAGCTCAAGGACGAGGGCTACTGGTGCGGGTTCGGCAACAACCCGGCCACCGGCCAGCCGATGACCACCAGCGAGTGGCTCGACCGGCTGGCGCCCAAGGCCACCGCGGTCGTCGCCGTCGGGACCTGCGCCACCTACGGCGGCATCCACGCCATGGCCGGCAACCCGACCGGGGCGATGGGGGTGCCCGACTACCTCGGCTGGGATTGGAAGAGCAAAGCCGGCATCCCGATCGTGTGTGTTCCCGGCTGCCCGATCCATCCGGACAACCTGTCGGAGACGCTGACCTACCTGCTCTACATGGCGACCGGCCAGGCGCCGATGATCCCCCTCGACGACGCGCTGCGCCCCAAGTGGTTGTTCGGCAACACCGTGCACGAAGGTTGTGACCGGGCCGGCTACTACGAGCAGGGCGACTTTGCCACCGAGTACGGCTCACCGAAATGCATTGTCAAACTTGGCTGTTGGGGACCGGTCGTCAAGTGCAACGTGCCCAAGCGTGGGTGGATCAACGGTGTCGGCGGTTGCCCCAACGTGGGTGGCATCTGCATCGGATGCACCATGCCGGGCTTCCCGGACAAATTCATGCCGTTCATGGACGAGCCGCCGGGCGGCAAGCTGTCGAGCGCGACGTCGGGTCTGTACGGGACCGTGATCCGCCGGTTGAGGGGTATCACGGCACGCACCGTCGACAAGGAGCCGCGCTGGCGCCACAAGGGCAACCAGCTCACCACCGGAGCCCGCCGCACCTGGTAGGCAGCGGCAGGCGCTCATTCTCACCTCAGACGGAGGGACTTCGATGACAACTATCGTCCCCGAGCCGACCACGGCCAAGCGGGAACCCGGCCAGCTCGTCGACATGGCCTGGGACCCGATCACCAGGATCGTGGGCAGCCTCGGTATCTACACCAAAATCGACTTCGAGAACAGAGAAGTCGTCGAGTGCCACAGCACATCGTCGATCTTCCGCGGCTACTCGATCTTCATGAAGGGCAAAGATCCTCGCGACGCCCACTTCATCACCAGCCGCATCTGCGGTATCTGCGGCGACAACCACGCCACCTGTTCGTGCTACGCGCAGAACATGGCGTACGGGGTCAAGCCGCCGCACCTCGGCGAGTGGATCGTCAACCTGGGCGAGGCCGCGGAATACATGTTCGACCACAACATCTTCCAGGAGAACCTGGTCGGCGTCGACTTCTGCGAGAAGATGGTCGCCGAGACCAACCCGAGTGTGCTCGCCAAGGCGCAGAACACTCCGGCGCCACACGCCGACGCGCACGGGTACAAGACCATCGCCGACATCATGCGCTCGCTCAACCCGTTCAGTGGCGAGTTCTACCGGGAAGCGCTTGTGGTCAGCCGCTGGACACGAGAGATGTTCTGCCTCATGGAAGGCCGCCACGTACACCCGTCCACGCTGTACCCCGGCGGGGTCGGCACCGTCGCGACCATACAGCTGATGACCGACTACATGACCCGGCTGATGCGCTACGTCGAGTTCATGAAGAAGGTCGTGCCCATGCACGACGACCTGTTCGACTTCTTCTACGAGGCGCTGCCCGGTTACGAGAAGGTCGGACTGCGCCGCACCCTGCTGGGCTGCTGGGGCTCCTTCCAAGACCCCGAGGTGTGCAACTTCGAATACAAGGACATGGAGCGCTGGGGCAACGCGATGTTCGTCACCCCGGGTGTGGTCGTCGACGGCAAGCTGGTCACCCACTCACTGGTGGACATCAACCTCGGCATCCGGATCCTGTTGGGCAGCTCGTATTACGACGACTGGACCGACCAGGAGATGTTCGTCAAGACCGACCCGC
The DNA here is from genome assembly GCA_963848535.1 of uncultured Actinomycetota bacterium. Taxonomy (GTDB): domain Bacteria; phylum Actinomycetota; class Actinomycetes; order Mycobacteriales; family Mycobacteriaceae; genus Mycobacterium. The sequence continues at coordinate 251,489 of CAWKEM010000014.1, read as the reverse complement.
TGGGCAACAAGGTGGACCGGCGCCACCCGTGGAATCAGCACACCAACCCGCATCCGCAGAAGCGGGACATGGACGGCGGCAACTACAGCTGGGTGATGTCGCCACGGTGGTTCGACGGCAAGGACCACCTGGCGCTGGACACCGGCGGCGGTCCACTGGCCCGGCTGTGGGCGACCGCACTGGCCGGCCTGGTCGACACCGGCTACGTCAAGGCGACCGGCAGCAGCGTCAAGATCAACCTGCCCAAGACCGTGCTGAAGGGTCCGGTGGAGTTCGAGTGGAAGATCCCCAGGCACGGCAGCAACACGATCGAACGCAACCGGGCGCGCACCTACTTCCAGGCCTACGCGGCGGCGTGCGCGCTGCACTTCGCGGAGAAGGCGCTGGGCGAGATCCGTGCCGGACGCACCAAGACGTGGGAGAAGTTCGAGGTGCCCGACGAGGCCATCGGTTGCGGTTTCACCGAGGCGGTGCGCGGTGTGCTGAGCCACCACCTGGTGATCCGCGACGGCAAGATCGCCAACTACCACCCGTACCCGCCCACGCCGTGGAACGCCAACCCGCGGGACAGCTACGGCACGCCGGGCCCCTACGAGGACGCGGTGCAGGGTCAACCGATCTTCGAGGAGAACGATCGGGAGAACTTCAAGGGCATCGACGTCATGCGCACGGTGCGCAGCTTCGATCCGTGCCTGCCGTGCGGTGTGCACATGTATCTGGGGAAGGGCAAGACCCTGGACAGACTGCACTCGCCAACGCAGTCGCCCGCCGGGGAGTGACGCATGGCGGATCGCCCGACTGTCTCCTCGGACCCCTCGGGAAGCCCCGAGAACGACGCTCAGTGGCGTGCAGCGGGCGATCGGATCCAGATACTCCTGGATTCCTGCGCGGCGAGTGGGGCGGCCGCGTATGACCGCGCCCAGCAGCTGGTCCGCGAGGTAGTCGGGCTGTACGGGGCCGGGCTGGAACGGATCATGGTGTTGGCCGCGGATTCCGGCCCGGAGGCCGGCCTGGCCGAGCGGCTGGCCACCGACGACCTGGTGGCCAGCCTGCTCCTGGTGCACGGCCTGCACCCGCATGACGTGCGCCGCCGGGTATCCGACGCACTGGACCGGGTGCGGCCTTACCTGGGCTCGCACGGTGGGGACGTCGACCTGCTGGAGGTCGCCGAAGGAGCCGATGGCCAGATCGTGCGGCTGGCCTTCACGGGTAGCTGCAAGAGCTGTCCGTCGTCGGCGGTGACGCTGGAGTTGGCGGTCGAAGACGCGGTCCGCGCGGCCGCGCCGGAGATCGCGTCGATCGAGGTGGTGGCGGCCGAATCCATGCCGAGCGCCGGCGTGATTCCCGCCGAATCGCTGCTGGCGTATGCGCATTCGACCGGCCCTGCGAACGCACGCGGTCAGACCGCCTGGCACCCGATGCCCGAGCTGGCCGAGTTGCGGTCCGGCGAGGTCGCGGGTTTCGAGATCGCCGGGACCACGGTGCTGGCGTGCCGGATCGACGACCAGGTTTTCGCCTACCGCGATCACTGCCCGGTCTGTGACGACACGCTGGCCGGTGCGGAATTGCAGGACGCGCGGCTGCGCTGCCCGCGCTGCCGATCGCAGTTCGACATCGTGCACGCGGGCGCCGCCGTGCATAGTCCGGACGGGGCTCACCTCGATCCGCTGCCGCTGCTGAGCCGTGACGGCGTGCTGTCGGTGGCACTGCGGGCCGAAGCGATGGGGGCTCCGGTATGACGAGTGCGTCGAGTCCTTTCGAGGTCCTCAACCGCATCAGAAACAACCGGCGGGCTCCTGAGCCGGCCGGCGAGCGGTGCGAGATGTGCAACGAGTCGATCGCCGACGAACACCAGCATGTGGTGAATGTGGCCGGCCGCCAGCTCATGTGCGTCTGCCGTGCCTGCTATCTGCTGTTCACCGATTCCCAAGCCGAGCTGCGCTACCGCGCGGTGCCAGACCGGTATCTGTCGTTCGGCGACTTCGCGCTGGACCGCAGCGCGTGGCAGGCACTGCAGATCCCGGTCGGCGTCGCCTTCTTCTTCACCAACTCGGCCCTCGGGCGCACCGTCGCCTTCTATCCGGGCCCGGCCGGAGCAACCGAGTCCGAGCTGGATCTGGACGTGTGGAACGCCATCAGCGCCGCCGACCCGAGGGTGAGCCTGCTGGTCGACGACGTGGAGGCGCTGCTGGTCCGGGTCCCCGACAGCGACAGTGCCGGCACCTCTTCCGGAGATGGCGAATTACCGCCGCCGCAAAGCTATCTGGTGCCGATCGACGCCTGCTACGAATTCGTCGGACGGTTGCGCATGCTGTGGCGAGGTTTCGACGGCGGCCAGGAGGCTCGGGCGTTCATCGACAACTTCTTTTCGCACATCGCCGCCCGCGCAGTGGAGACGCCGCCATGACCGGCCGGCCAATGGAGGTGAACTTCGCGGTTCTCGACGTGGCGCCCGAACCGTACACGGTCAGCCCGGTGCTCACCGCCCGGGTCGGCGTCGCCACCACCGGTGACGACCCGGTGCACGCCATCGCCCTGCGCTGCCAGGTCCGGATCGAGCCGCTGCGACGGTCCTACGGCGACGACGAAGCTGCCGGGCTGACCGACTTGTTCGGCCCCCGCGAACGCTGGGCCACCACCCAACGCACCTTCCTGTGGCAGCATTGCGGCGCCATGGTGCCGGGATTCACCGGTCACACGACGGTGGCGCTTCCGCTGGACTGCACCTACGACTTCGAGGTCGCCGCCGCCAAATACCTGCACGCGCTGCGCGACGGCGCGGTGCCTCTCCAGTTCCTTTTCAGCGGCACCATTTTCAGGTCTGAACGCGGGTTCTCGGTGCAACAGGTGCCGTGGGACTGCGAGTACCGCTACGACATGCCGGTCGCGGTGTGGCGCGACCTGATCGCCCAGCACTACCCGAACAGCGGCTGGGTGCGGCTGAGTCACGACACCATCGCCGCGCTGGCCGGCTACAAATCGGCGCAAGGGCTGCTCGACCTCGACCACGCGGTCACCTCATTGTTGGACGCCGAGCGGGAGGCGGCGCGGTGACTTCATCCAGGACCTCGAGCCGGGCCCGGGCCCGCGCCGTCGCCGACGCGGTGCTGTACGAGGGCTATCTGCTCTACCCGTACCGGGGGACGTCGAGCAAGAATCAATCACGTTGGCAGTTCGGTGTGCTGGGTCCACCCGGCGCCGCGGACGCCGGCCTGGGCGAAGACGATACCCTTGCGGCGGACTTTCTGGTGGACGGGGCCCGGGCGATCACCCTGGTGGTGCGGTTCCTGCAGTTGCAGCACCGCCGGGCCGAACACGAACTCGCATACGGTGAATTCGAGCCCGTCCACGAGCTGACCACCCCGGCCGGGTCATACCTGACCTGGGACGAGGCGGTCGAACGCGAAATCTCTTTCGGTCCACTCGCATTCGACGATCAACCGTGCACGCTGCCGCTGGTGGCGGACGCGGCCACCGACATCGAACTGCTCGACGGCGGGCGCCTGGTGCGCGAACGGCAGCAGGTGCGTGGCGTGCTGACCGTCGCCAGCGAGCCGGACGGAGACCTGCGCCGGGTCTCGGTGCGGGTCGGCAACGTCGGCGCAGCCGTCGGCGGCGAGGCCGACGGGAAAGACTCGGTTATTGCGCGATCCATGATCGGAACCCACATCATCGCCGAAGTTGTTGGCGGTGAATTCGTTTCGCTGCTCGAGCCGCCACCGGCGGCGGCCGGTGCGGTGTCCCGGTGCAGCCGGCACCGCTGCTTCCCGGTGCTGGCCGGTCCGCCCGGCACCCACGACATGCTGCTGATCTCGCCGATCATTCTCTACGACCACCCCGAGGTCGCCGAACAGAGCAACACGTCCCTGTATGACTGCACCGAGATCGACGAGATCCTCACGCTGCGGGTGATGACGATGACGGACGAGGAGAAGGCGCAGGCCCGGGCCACCGATCCGCGGGCCGCGCAGATCATCGACCAGTGTGACGCCATGTCGCCCGAGGCCATGGCGCGCCTGCACGGCGTGCTGCGCGATCCGCACAGGCCCACCATCGCCGCGGGGCTGATCCCCGAGATTCCCGTGGGAGTCGACTGGTGGGACCCGTTGGCCGACAACGCTGTCCGTCCCGAAATCGACGCGGTGCTGGTGAACGGGATCCGGGTGGCGCGCGGCAGCCAGGTCCGTTTGCGACCGCTGCGCAACGCCGACGCACAGGACATCTTCGTCACCGGCAGAACCGCCCGCGTCGCGTCGGTGCACGAGGACGTCGAGGGCAACAAGCACATCGGGGTGGTGGTCGACGACGACCCGGCCGCCGACCTGCACGACTGGTATGGCCGCTACCTCTACTTCTCCCCCGACGAAATCGAGCCTTTGGAAGCCGGACACAGCCCGACAAAACCGTGAAAGGAGTTCGACATGGAAGTATTGGGTTGGATATTCATTGCCATCATCGCGTTGGTCGCCGCCGTCGCAGTGGGGCTGGGAGTGGCATCCTTGCCGGATGCCCGCCGCTACCTGAAACTGAGGCGGATGTAGCCCGCCGGGCAGTGGAGATGACAACGCGCATCCTGGTGGCCGGGGTCGGCAACATCTTCCTGGGCGACGATGGGTTCGGTTCGGAGGTCATCCGCACCGCCGCGATCGCACCGGACGATCCCGGTGTGCGCGTCACCGACTACGGCATCCGGGGCATGCACTTGGCCTACGACCTGCTGGAGGAATGGGACGCGCTGGTGCTCGTCGACGCGGTGCCCAGCCGCGGCAACCCCGGCGCGTTGCATGTCTTCCAGGCCGACTGTGAACCGGGCTCTGACCCAACAGGTCTGGACGGTCACAGCATGGATCCGGCGGCGGTGTTCGCGAGCCTGCGGGCGCTGGGGGGCAATCCGCCCTACACAGTCGTCGTGGGCTGTGAGGCCGGCAGCGTCGAGGAAGGAATCGGGCTCACCGAACCCGTGGCCCAGGCCGTCCCGCGGGCCGCGCGAGTCGTCGAGGAGATCGTCACGGCGTTGCAGACTCCCGCGGCCGCGACCGCGCCGGCACCGTTGGGAGAGGACTGCTGAGCCATGTGCCTGGGTATACCCGGTCAGGTGATCCGGATGCTGGACGGTTACGAGGGACAGCTGGCACTGGTCGACGTCGGCGGCGAGCAGCGCAGGGTCAACATCGGCATGTTGCCGGAAGAGACGTTCGCGCCGGGTGACTGGATCATCATCCACATGGGCTTCGCCGTCGAGAAGACGGACCGCGCCGGGGCCGAGCAGGCGATGGCCGGTCTGGAACTGATGGGCCGGGGGCGTACCGATCCGGCGCCCGGCCCGGGGGGCGGTTGAGATGACCGAGTCCGCCCTGATGCCCGCCGTGGTTTCGGGGTCCGGCCCTCCCGACACCCTGGTCCGCCGGCGCCTCACCGTGACCGGTGTGGTTCAGGGGGTCGGCTTTCGTCCGTTCGTCCACCGCATTGCCGGCGAGCTGGGCCTGGCCGGATTCGTCGGCAACGATTCGGGTTCGGTCTTCGTGGAGGTGCAGGGCGATCGGGCACGCGTGGACGAATTCGGCCGGCGGCTGCGCGAGGAGGCCCCTGTGCTGGCGCGGATCAGCGCCGTCGCGGTTGCCCAGGTCCCGGCCGACACCGCCTGCCGGCGTGAGTTCGAGATCGTGGCGAGCCAGACGATTGCCGTTGCCAGAACACCGATTCCGCCCGACGTCGCGGTGTGCGGCGACTGTGTCGCCGAGCTGTTCGACCCGCGCAACCGGCGTTACCGGCACCCGTTCGTGACCTGTACCAACTGCGGGCCACGGTTCACCATCATCCGCGAGTTGCCGTACGACCGACCGGCCACCACCATGTCGGCCTTCGCCATGTGCGAGCGATGCACCGCCGAATACCACGATCCGGCGGATCGCCGCTTCCACGCGCAGCCGATCGCCTGCCCCGAGTGCGGGCCGTTGCTGTGGTTCCGGTCGCAGGCCGGGCGGGTGAGCGGATCGGATGCCGCCCTCGCGGCCACCCAACGCGCGCTGGCCGCCGGTGCGGTGGTGGCCATCAAGGGGATCGGCGGCTACCACCTGGCCTGCACTGTCTACGACAATACGGCGGTTGGGCGGCTGCGGGCACGAAAGGCGCGGGGCGCCAAGCCGTTCGCCGTGCTGGTCCGCGACCTGGACGTCGCGCGCCGCTGCGGGTACGTCGATGACACCGAGGCCGCGGTGCTGTCGAGCCCGGCGCGCCCGATCGTGTTGCTGCGGCGGCGCCCCGACGCGCCGGTCGCCGAGGCGGTCGCGCCGGGCAGTCCGCTGCTCGGGCTGATGTTGCCGTACTCCCCCATTCATCACTTGCTGCTGGCACCCGTGCCCGGTGCCGCCGGACGGATACCCGACGCGCTGGTGCTGACCAGCGCCAACCGTTCCGACGAGCCCATCTGCTTCACCGATGACGATGCCGCGCAGCGACTTCCGGTGCTGTGCGATGCCGTCCTCGACCACGACCGGCCGATCCACGTGCCGTGTGACGACTCGGTGGTGCGCGTCGTCAGAGACCACGAAGGGGCCTCCGAACTGCCGATCCGCCGATCCCGCGGCTATGCGCCGCTCCCGGTCGATATCGGCCGGGAGGGCCCGGCCGTGTTGGCTGTGGGCGGGGAACTGAAGAACACCTTCTGCCTTACCGACGGCTCACGCGCCTACCTGTCCGGGCACATCGGCGACATGGCCACCTGGGAGACGCTGCGCGCATTCGAGCGCGCCGTGGGCCAGCTCAGCGAGATACGCGGCAAGCCGGTGCGATTGGCCGCCGATCTGCATCCGGGGTACCACACCCGCAGCTGGGCGCAGCGCCACGCGGGCGATCGGCCGCTGGATCTGGTCCAGCACCACCACGCGCACGTGGTCGCACTGTTGGCCGAGCACGGACGCATCGGCGAACCCGTCGTCGGGGTCTCCTTCGACGGCACCGGCTACGGCTGCGACCAGACGATCTGGGGTGGGGAGATTCTCACGCTGGGAACCGACAGCCACCGTTTCGTCCGGGCCGGCCACCTGTTGCCGGTGCCGCTGCCCGGCGGTGACGCCGCGGTCCGCAATCCGTGGCGGATGGCGCTGGCGCAGTTGTGGATGGCCGATATCGACTGGACGCCCGATCTCGCGCCGGTCGCCGCGGCAACTCCGGCCGAATTACGGCTCACCCGTTCGCAATTAGAGAGCGGGACGGGTTGTGTGCCGTGTTCGAGCATGGGCCGGCTGTTCGACGCGGTCGCCTCGCTGCTCGGGGTGCGGCACCGCATCGACTACGAAGGCCAGGCCGCCATCGAGCTCGAGGCGCTGGCCGAATCGGCGGGCGACGAGGCCGGGCCGTCGCTGCCGCTGGCGGTGCGTGCCAACGGGGTGATCGATCCCACCCCCATGGTGCAAACACTAGTGTCGGCCCGGTACACCGGGACGCCACCCGCGCTGTTGGCCGCGGCGTTTCACCGAGCGGTCGCGGTCGCCGTCGCCGAGGTGGTCGCCCAGGTGGCCGGCGCGGTTCGGCTGGTGGGCCTCACCGGAGGGGTGTTCCAAAACGTGCTGCTGCTCCGTGCTTGCCGTACGCGGTTGCAGGCGAACGGGTTCGAGGTGCTGATCCACCATGCCGTTCCGCCGAACGACGGCGGGCTGGCCCTGGGTCAGGCCGCGATCTCGCTGCTGACCGCACTCGAGGAGGGCTGACTCATGACCACCACCGCCATCGATCGCGGGCTGGGCGCCGAGCTGGCCGAAGACCTCGCCGCCACCGCGTTCACGCTGGCCAAGCGGTTCGCTGCGGGTGCCACCATGTGGTCCATCGCGCCGGCATGGGAACCGCATGCACTGCATATCGCGGTCGAGTTCGTGCATCCGGTGATCGTGGGGAAACGGGCCTTGCCGGCGGTGGCGCTGACCGGACCCGACCTGGTGGATCTGGTGCGGGTGTCGGTGCGGCCCGGCGACATCGTGGTCGCGGTCTCCGGTGCGGACAACGCCGAAGTGCGCTCGGTGATGCGCCGCGGCCCGGCGTGGGGCGCCACCACGGTCTGGATCGGCAGCGGCAAGCGACCCGGGGCCGGTCTGGCCGACCACGTGCTGTGGCTCGACGACCCCGATCCGCGCGTGCCCGCCACGGGTGGCTTCGTGCTGTTCTATCACGTGTTGTGGGAACTGACCCATGTGTGTTTCGAGCACTCCGGCCTGCTGAAACCTGAGCCCGCCGAAGAAGTCTGTGTCACCTGCAGCGACGAGGGCCGGCTCGGTGAGGTGGTGACGGCCTGCGCCGACGGGCAGGCCGCGGTGCGCACCGCGCGGGGTGTCGAGAACGTGGTCACCACACTCGTCGACCCGGTCGCCGCCGGCGAACTGGTGCTGGTGCACGCCGGCACGGCGATCAGCCGTGTCGGCGACGAGGGGGACGTCTGATGAGCCACGACGAGCCGACCAACTTCTTGTACCCGTTCATCGACGCCGGGGAAGACGACCCCCAGTCGCTGCTCGCCGACCTGGCCGCGTCGGCGCAGGCCAAAGCATCCGAAAGCCTCGCACTGCGGCGCGCCACGCTGGAGGCCAACGCCGGCCTGGTGCAGGCGGCCGCCACCGAGATGGCGCGCCGTTTCGCCGCGGGCGGGCGACTGTTCACCTTCGGAAACGGCGGCAGCTGCACCGATTCCACCACCTTGGCACGGTTGTTCGCCCGCCCGCCGATCGGCAAATCCTTGCCGGCCTGGTCGTTGACCGCCGATCAGGCGATCCTGACCGCACTGGGCAACGACGTCGGGTTCGAGCTGGTGTTCGCCCGCCAGTTGATCGCCCGCGCGAAGGCCGGCGACATCGCGATCGCCATGTCGACCAGCGGCAATTCGCCCAATCTGCTGACCGCGCTGGCCGAGGCACGCCAGCGCGGGCTGTACACCGTCGGTTTCGCCGGCTACGACGGCGGGGCGTTCGCGAACAACCCGAATGTGGACGCCTGCTTCGTCGTTCGTTCACAAAGCGTGCACCGGATTCAGGAATCGCAGGCGCTGCTGGGCTATCAGCTGTGGTTGGCCGTCCACGAACGTTCCGGCGAGCAAGGTTTGGGGGCCGCATGAAAAACTCAGCGGGCGACTACCTGTCGTCGGGGCCACGGTTCGCCGAGGGCGAGGTGATCGAGCGGATCGAGTCGTTCCGCAGGCGGCGTCCCCGGTTGCTGGACGACCATGTGACCCTGGCGCACGGGGCGGGCGGCAAGGCGTCGGCGGCGCTGGTAGACGCCGTGTTCGTGGAGGCGTTTCGCAACCCACTGCTGGAGTCGCTCGGTGACAGCGCGGTCCTCACGTTGCCAGGCGGCGAGCGGATCGCGATGTCCACCGATTCGTTCGTGGTGGCGCCCAGGCGCTTTCCCGGTGGCTCCATCGGCGAACTCGCCATCCACGGCACCTGCAACGACCTTGCGATGGCCGGTGCTGTGCCGTCCTGGATCTCGGCGGCGTTCGTGCTCGAAGAAGGCTTTTCGATCGCGGAGCTGAAAGAGATCGTCGCCGACATGGCGGCCGCGGCTGCCGGAGCGGGTGTGCAGATCGTCACCGGTGACACCAAGGTGGTGCCCAAGGGCGCCGCCGACGGCCTGTTCGTCAACACCACCGGAGCCGGTGTCATCCCCGCGGGCCGCACGCTGTCCGCGGCCTCGGTACGCGCCGGCGACAAGGTGCTGCTGTCCGGGTCGATGGGCGATCACGGCATGGCCGTCATGCTCGCCCGGGGTGACCTTGCCATCGAGGCCGATATCCGTTCCGACACCGCCTCCCTCAGCCCGCTGGTGGAACTGCTGATGGCGGCTGCCCCGTCCACGCGGTGGCTACGCGACGCGACGAGGGGCGGGGTGGGCACCGTGTGCAACGAGCTGGCTCAGGCCTCCGGCCTGGGGGTGCTGCTCTCCGAGGAGCGACTACCCGTGCAGCCCATGGTGAACGGCGCGTGCGAGTTGCTCGGCATCGATCCCCTCTACGTCGCCAACGAGGGCAAGTTCGTCGCCGTCGTCGCGGCGCAGGAGGCGCAGGACGGTCTGACCGCGTTGCGGTCACATCCGCTGGGTGCCGAAGCGGCCGAAGTCGGCGAAATCGTCGCCGAACCCGCCGAAAGCGTTTTGCTGCGTACCGGATTCGGCGGCACCCGGATCGTCGACATGCTCGTCGGGGATCCGCTGCCGCGAATCTGCTGAAAGGAGCTGACATGTGCCTGGGAATTCCGGGCCGAATCGTTGAGATCACCGATCCGGCGAACTATTTGGCGAAGGTCGATGTCAGCGGCGTGCAACGCACGATCAGCGTGCGGCTGCTGGAGGAAGACATGCCCGAACCAGACGACTGGGTGCTGGTCCACGTCGGGTTCGCGATGGCCAAGATCGACGAAACCGAGGCGCTGCTCACCCTGGCCGCCATCAAGAAACTCGGCGACGCCTACACCACCGAAATGGAAGCCTTCGACTCGTCGGCCATCGTTTGACCCGGCGACGATGCAGGCCGGTGACGGCCCGAGGAGAAGCCGGGTAATCAGACTCAGAAGGGGACGCACATGAAATTCGTTGACGAGTTTCGCGATCCGGCAGCGGCCCGCAAGCTGCTGGTCGCCATCGAGCAGCTGGCCGGGAGCGGCGGAGAACACTTCAAGTTCATGGAGGTGTGCGGCGGACATACGCACACCATTTACCGGCACGGCATCGAACACCTGCTGCCCGACACCGTCGAACTGGTGCACGGCCCGGGGTGTCCGGTCTGTGTGATCCCGATGGGCCGCATCGACGATGCGATGTGGCTGGCCGGCCAACCCGACGTGATCTTCACCTGCTTCGGCGACATGATGCGGGTGCCCGGGTCGTCCGGCAGCCTGCTGGACGCCAAGGCGCGTGGCGCCGACGTGCGGTTCGTCTACTCCCCGCTGGACGCGCTGAAGATCGCCGTCGACAACCCCGACAAGCACGTGGTCTTTTTCGCCATCGGTTTCGAGACCACCGCCCCCTCAACCGCGGTCACGCTGGTGCGCGCCCGCGATCACGGCCTGCCGAATTTCAGCGTGTTCTGCAACCACGTCACCATCGTGCCGCCGATCAAGGCCATCCTGGAGTCGCCGGACTTGCGGCTGTCGGGTTTCATCGGCCCCGGGCACGTGTCGACCGTGGTGGGCAACCGGCCCTACCGGTTCGTGCCGGAGGTGTACCGAAAACCTTTGGTGGTAGCCGGATTCGAGCCGCTGGATATTTTGGCGTCGGTCGCGATGCTGCTGCGCCAGATCCGCGAGGGCCGGTGCGAGGTGGAGAACCAGTACACGCGCGTGGTGCCCGAGCACGGCAACCCGGCCGCACTGGCGCTGATGGGCAAGGTGTTCGCGCTACGCCCGCACTTCGAATGGCGCGGGCTGGGGTTCATCTCGCAGAGTGCGCTGCGGCTGCACGACGATTTCGCCGAGTTCGACGCCGAGCTGCGGTTCGCGATGCCGGGCGTGCGGGTCGCCGACCCGAAGGCCTGCCAGTGTGGTGAGGTGCTCAAGGGTGTGCTCAAGCCCTGGGAATGCAAGGTTTTCGGCACCGCATGCACCCCGGAGACCCCGATCGGGACGTGCATGGTGTCCCCCGAGGGGGCCTGCGCGGCCTACTACAACTTCGGCCGCATGCACCGTGACGCCGTCAAGCTCGCCGGGCAGTCCGGGCGGGGGTAAACCGTTGGCCCACACTGACACCCGCGGCGCCGAGATGTTCGCCCGCTACGCCTACGCGCCGAACGCGCTGGGCTATTGCGGTCCCCCGCTGGGGGCCACCTTGCGTGACGGTTCGGTCGAGGAGGTGCGCAGGGCGGCGACGAGGTTTTCCGGGGCCTGGCCCTACTTGCGGGTGCTGTCCAGGCTGACCGGGATCGCTGACCCGCTGGATCATCGGCTTGTCGAGTCGTATTGGCTCGGCGGCGGTGTGGGCGCCGACCTGGACGCGGAAGACTTCTTCGACGCGTTGCTGGCGATCATCGGGCCGCAGGCAGGTCGTTACTGGTCGCATCTCACGGCGGACCTGGCAAGCGAGGCCGCCGGCAATCACTGTTTCCACGTGTTCGGCGTGTATCCGTGGACCCGGTTCTTGGACCGCGGCTGCGACGAGCACCCGCTGAGCGTCCTGGATAACTGCCGGATCACTTGGGGAACAGTGCTTTCCCGTGCCGGGGATCGGGTCGAGGTGTGGTGTCAAAGGCTGCTCCGGGATGGTCGGGCGCTCAGGCTGTCCGAACCCTCGGCGCGCCTGCTCGATGTCTGGGCCGACGGGTACAGCGCGGTGCCCGATGTGGCCGTCGGTGACCAGGTCGCGGTGCACTGGGGCCGGCTGTGCGGTCGACTGTCGCCGCAGCAGGTCCGCGCGCTCGCCGAGAGCACGGACCGTCAGCTGCGGGTGACCAGTCACCGGCTGGCGCAGGTCTAGTCTCGTGCCAGACTGACCGTCGTGCCCGGTTCGATCTGCGACGTGCTGCCCGCCGCGGCCGCGCTGCTCGGCGCACCGGATGCCGTCGACAGACTGGCGTTGGCGGATTGGGTTGGCGATGCGAGTCAGGTCGATCGCGTCGCGGTCGTGCTGGTGGACGGGCTTGGCTGGCATCTGCTACCGGAGTTGGCCGGCAGCGCGCCGCTGCTGGCCTCCGTGCTGGCCGGTGGCACCGGCCGGTTAACCGAACTCGTCTGCACCTTCCCGTCGACCACGCCGACCAGCCTGGTGTCCCTGGGCACCGGCGCGCAGCCCGGCGAGCACGGGATCTTGGGCTTCACGCTCAATGTCCCGGGCACCGATCGGGTGATCAACCACATCCTGTGGCGCGATGACCCACCGCCCACCGCATGGCAGCCACTGCCGACCTGGTTCGAGCGGCTCGAGCACGCCGGCATCGGCGCGCGCGCCGTGCTGCCGGCTTCGTTTATGGGCAGCGGACTGACGGGCGCGGCGTATCGCGGCGCCGGGTTTCGTCCGACCCACCCGACCGACGACTACGCCCAGCAGTTGGCCGACGAGCTGCGCGCGGCGCCGGGACTGGTCTACGGCTACACCGCCGAACTGGATACCGCGGCCCACGTCTTCGGTGTCGGCTCGCCCCGTTGGCACGAGGTGGCGGTCCATATCGACGCGCTGCTCACCCGCCTGGTTGAGTCGCTGCCCCCCAACGCGGTATTGCTGGTGACCGCCGACCACGGCGGCCTCAACGTCTCGCCGGGCCGTCGCGTCGACCTGGACACCGACGCGCGGCTGGGCGAGGGGGTACGGGTGGTCGCCGGCGAGCCGCGGGTGCGCTACCTGCACACCGAGCCGGGTGCGGCGCAGGATGTGCAGGCCACCTGGGGCGAGGTGCTGGACGGCTGGGCCGAGGTCTACAGCCGCGAGCACGCCGTGGCCACCGGAATGTTCGGGCCGGTCAACCCGCGACACCTGGCGCGGATCGGCGATGTCGTGGTGGTCTGCACCGGGGACGCGGCGGTGCTGGCAACCGCACACGAACCTCCGGAAACAGCTCGCCTGGTCGGCTTTCACGGCGCGGCCACTGCGGCCGAGGTGGCGATTCCGCTGATCGTCTTCGCTGCGTCGCGGGCCGCCGCGACACACACCGGATTTTGACCGTTTTCACAGCTAGACGGGGTTGTGGGCCAAGTGTCGTGTTGTACATTCGCAGGCACTGTGAACCTTGTGGGCGCTGGTCGAACGCAGCGATGGCAGCCGGCCATCGCAATCGTCGCCGCGGTCAGCCTGTTCGTAGCCCTGATCGCAGGTTCGGCGTTGCGGCCCCAGTTTGCCGCGGCCACGCTTCCGGAGCCGGCGGCGTGGTCCCAGAAAACCCCGGACGTCGCCGCGCATGCCGGCCAACGTCACGGAAGCTCACCAGCCGCCGGCCACGTTGCCCCCGGAGCTTCGTGGGGCGCCGCACCGATGAACAAGAAGCCGTTCCACTCCATGTGGATGACACACGACCGACCGCCGACGTGGACCCGGTTGTCACCACAACCGGCCCGGTCGCCGGTGCCGGCGTCGTTCACCACACCGGGAGTTGCGCCGCCCGGCGCTCAACCCGGTGCAGCTGCGACTCTTCTCCCCGACCGAGATGTCTTGACCCGGCTCTGCGTCGCCCGTTGCTGACAGGTCAGCGGCAGGCTGTCGTGCCGTTCGCCTCGGCCCGGTGAGGCCGGCGCACCCAACACCCTGCCTGCGCATCGCATCTACCCGATCGGTCTGCGCCGAATCCCCGCAGCCATAGCACGGGCACCGGTGTTCAACACACTCCGACAACACGTCTACGTCTTGGAGGAAGAGTCCATGCGTTACCGCACACCTCGCGCCGCCCGACGGCGTTTCAAGTGAGATAGCAATGCATTTCGCGACGCAACCGCCGGAGGTCAACTCCGGGCGAATGTATTCCGGTCCCGGCCCGGGATCGATGAGGTACGCCGCCACCGCCTGGGACGGGCTGGCCGCACAGTTGTACGAGATGGCGGCGGAATACACGTCGGCGATCTCCCAGCTGGCGCAACGATGGCGGGGCCAGGCCGCGACAGCGATGACCCAAGCGGCGGAACCCCATATCGAATGGCTGAAGGCCGCTGCCGCACGCGCTGAGCTGGCGGCCACCCAGGCCAGGGCGGCCGCCGGCTCCTACGAGTCGGCACTGGCGGCGATGGTGGCCCCATCGGTGGTCGACGCCAACCGCGCGCAGCGGATGTCGCTGGTCTCGACGAACTGCCTGGGCCAAACCGGTCCGGCGATCGCGGACACCGAAGCCGCGTACGAACAGATGTGGGCCCAGGACACCGACGCCTTGTACGCGTATGCCGGCGCCTCGGCCGGCGCCTCGAAGGTGACAACGTTCACCTCGCCGCCTCCGTGCCACGACGGGGCCGTCACCCCAGCGCGGCGCAGCTGGGCGCTGAAAGCCGCACCGGAGCTCATCGCGGCCGGCCACCGGGTGATGTCGACCATTCCGACCACACTGCGGGCGCTTTCCTCGTCACCGTTGGCAACCTTCGATGTATCCCTTTCGCCGGTAACCGTGTCGCTGTCGAAACTGAGTTCACTAAGTGCGCCATTCGATTTCGCGATCAATCACCTCAATTACCTCAACAAGGCAGCGGCGTTGCGGTCGCTGGTACCGAAGCCGGGTGGCGCTGGCGCTGCGACGGTTACCGCACGTTTCGGTCGCGCCGCCTCGATCGGGACGTTGTCGGTCCCGCAGGCCTGGGCAGCGGCCACGACGCCAAGCCGGGCTACCGCGGAGCAACAGCGCGGCTGGTTCTGCGAGCCGATTCGTCTGGTCGCAGTCAGCGAGCCGCCAAGGTGGCCCTCATACAGCTAGCAAGGGCGGCGGTCACAACGGGGTGACATAGGCTGCGCTGATGCCGCCGTCGACCAAGAACGTTGAGGCGGTGATGAATGACGCATCGTCGCTGGCCAAAAATGCTACCGCGGAGGCGATTTCGTCCGGGCGGGCGAAGCGGCCCACCGGCACGTGCACCAGCCGGCGAGCGGCCCTTTCGGGATCTTTGGCGAAAAGCTCTTGCAGCAGCGGGGTGTTGACCGGCCCCGGGCACAGCGCGTTGACGCGGATACCCTGCCGGGCGAATTGCACCCCCAGCTCCCGTGACATGGCCAGGACCCCGCCTTTGGAGGCGGTGTAGGAGATCTGCGACGTCGCCGACCCCAGCACCGCGACGAACGACGCCGTGTTGATGATCGACCCCTTTTGCGCGGGGACCATGTGCCGCAACGCGGCCCGGCAGCACAAGTACACCGACGTGAGGTTGACGTCTTGGACTCGTTGCCACGCCTGAAGTTCGGTGTTTTCGATCAGGTCATCCTCTGGTGGTGAGATGCCGGCGTTGTTGAACGCGATGTCGATGCAGCCGTAAGATCGCGCCGCGGTGTCGAACAGGTTATTGACCGCGTCCTCATCGCAAACATCGGTTGGCACAAAAAAACCCGAAAGTTCCTCGGCCGCCGCCGCACCGGCGTCGCGGTCGATGTCAGCCACCACGATCCTCGCGCCTTCGGCATACATCCGCCGCCCCGCGGCCAACCCGATGCCACTGCCGCCGCCGGTGATCACTGCCACCCGGCCCGCCAGCCGTCGGGTGAGGTCCATCATGAAACCTCCTTGATCGCGATGAAAACATTCTTGGTCTCGGTGAAATGCAGTGGCGCATCGGGGCCGAGCTCGCGGCCCAGCCCGGACTGCTTGAAACCGCCGAAAGGTGTGTTGTACCGGACCGACGAGTGCGAATTCACCGACAAGTTGCCGGATTCGACGGCCCGCGACACCCGCAGTGCGCGGGACAGGTCGTCGGTCCAGATCGAGCCCGACAAGCCGTAGGCGGTGTCGTTGGCCAGTGCGACGGCGTCGTTCTCGTCGTCGAACATCAGCACGGTGACGACTGGGCCAAAGATCTCTTCGGTGACGGTCCGGTCGGTGCGCTGCGGAGTCAGAACTGTTGGCGGGAACCAGAATCCACGTCCGGACGGCGCTGCGCCGCGAAACGCGACGGGCGCCCCGTCGGGCACATAGGACGCCACCTTGTCGCGGTGCGCGGCCGACACCAGCGGACCCATCTCGGTGTCACGGGATCGGGGATCTCCGACCACAACGCCCTTCACCGTCGGCTCCAGCAACTCCATGAACTGGTCGTAAACGTTGCGCTGCACCAGGATCCGGCTGCGGGCACAGCAGTCCTGCCCGGCGTTGTCGAACACCCCGGCCGGGGCGGTCGCCGCTGCCCGCTCCACGTCGCAGTCGGAGAAGACGATGTTGGCGCTCTTGCCGCCCAGTTCCAGCGTCACTCGCTTGACCCGGGCGGCCGCGCCCGTCATCACCTCTTTGCCGACTTCGGTGGACCCGGTGAACACGATCTTGCGAACGTCCGGGTGGGTGACCAACCGCTGCCCGACCACCGCGCCCTCTCCCGGCAGCACCTGCAGCAGATCCTCGTCCAGTCCGGCTTCGACCGCCAGCTCGCCGAGCCGGATCGTGGTCAGCGGTGTCCACTCGGCCGGCTTGACCAGCACGGCGTTGCCCGCGGCCAGGGCCGGCGCGATGCCCCACGACGCGATCGTCATCGGGAAGTTCCACGGCGTGATCACCCCGACCACGCCCAGCGGTTCGTTGAAGGTGACGTCGAGTCCCCCGGCGACGGGAATTTGCTTGCCCGACAAGCGTTCCGGGCTAGCGGCATAGAAAGTCAACACGTCGCGGACGTGGTCGGCCTCCCATTCGGCCGACGCGATCGGGTGTCCGGAATTGGCCACCTCGAGTGCGGCCAGTTCGTCGGTGTGGGCGTCGACCACGGCGGCGAATGCCCGCAGCCCCGCCGCGCGGTGCGCCGGCGACAGCGCCGCCCAGCGCCGCTGGGCCGCCCGCGCCCGCTGTACGGCGTCGTCGACCGCGGCGGCGTCGACGTGGTCGACCGACCGCAGCACTTCCTCGGTCGCGGGGTTGATCAGTTGGACGGTGCCCATCTCAGCTGATGCGCCCTGCGTACGAACGCGCCGCATCCACGATCGCGGTGAACAGCCGCAGGTCGTCCAGGGACTGCTCCGGGTGCCATTGCACCGCAAGCACGAACCTCTCCCCGGGTAGCTCCAGCGCCTCGATGACCCCGTCGGGGTCCCACGCGCTGACCACGAGGCCCTCGCCGACTTTGTCGATGGCCTGATGGTGGTAGCACGGCGCCTCAGCGGACTCCCCCAGCATCGCGGCCAGCCGGGTGCCCGCCACCGTGCGCACCGGCAACCTGGCGAACACTCCGTTGCCCGCCCGATGTCCGTTGTGCCCGAGAACGTCGGGCAGGTGCTGGTGCAGCGTGCCGCCGAGGGCGACGTTGAGCACCTGCGCGCCGCGGCAGATCCCCAGCACCGGCAGCCCCCGGTCCAGCGCGCCCTGCAGCAGCGCCAACTCCCACGCGTCGCGGGTTGAGCGAGGCCGGTCGGTGGTGGGATGCGGTTGCTGGCCGTATGCGGCGGGATCGAGGTCATAACCCCCGGTGATCACCAGCGCGTGCACGCTGTCGAGTACCGAGCTGACGATCTCGGCGTCCACCGGCTGCGGCGGCAGCAACACCGCGATCCCGCCGGCCATGATGACGCCCTGGAAGTAATCGGCGGGCAGATAACCCGCCGGGACGTCCCAGCTCCCGGTCTGCACCTGCTCCAGATACGTCGTCAGGCCCACCACCGGGCGTCTAGAGGCGTTCAAAACCACGCATCCTCTCCCAGTCGGTGACCGCCGCGTTGAACGCCGCCAACTCCACGCGAGCGTTGTTCAGATAATGCGCGACAACGTCGTCGCCGAACGCCTCCCGTGCGAGCACCGATTCGTCGAACAGTGCGGCCGCCTCGGCCAGCGTGGCGGGCAGCCGCTCGACACCGGTCGCCGCATAGGCGTTACCCGCGCACGGCTCGGGCAGCTCCAGGCCCCGCTCGATACCGTACAGCCCCCCGGCGACCAGCGCCGCCACCGCCAGGTAGGGGTTGACGTCCCCGCCGGGAACCCGGCATTCCACCCGGGTGTTGCGCCCGCGGCCGACCACCCGCAGGGCGCAGGTGCGATTGTCCAGTCCCCAGGCCACCGCGGTGGGAGCAAAACTACCGTCGACAAATCGCTTGTAGGAGTTGATGTTCGGCGCATAGAACAAGGTGAGCTCGCGCAATGTGGCCAGCAGGCCCGCGATGAAACGACAGCACGTTTCCGACATGCCGCGGCTGCCGTCGGCGAACACTGCCGTGCCGTCCGTGTCGCGCAGCGAAAGGTGGATATGGCAGCTGTTGCCTTCCCGTTCGTCATATTTAGCCATGAACGTCAGGCTTTTGCCGTGCTGGTCGGCGATCTCTTTGGCGCCGTTCCTGTAGATGACGTGGTTGTCGCAGGTGATCAGCGCCTCGTTGTAACGGAACCCGATCTCTTGCTGACCGTTGTTGCATTCGCCTTTGACGGCCTCGAACTGCAGGCCGGCCCCCTGCATGCCCTGCCGGATGTCGCGCAGCAGTGGCTCCATCCGCGACGAGGCCAAGATCGCGTAGTCGATGTTGTAGTCGCTGGCCGGGGTCAGCCCCCGGTACCCGCCGGCCCACGCCTGGCGATACGACTGGTCGAACACGATGAATTCCAGCTCGGTGGCGACGTCGGCGACCAGTCCGCGCTCGCCCAGCCGGTCGAGCTGGCGGCGCAGAATGGCGCGGGGTGAGACGCGGACCGCGCCGCCGTCGACCCCACCCAGGTCGGCTATCACCAGGGCCGTGCCGGGCAGCCAGGGAATGAGCCGAAGGGTGGACAGATCCGGCACCATGACCATGTCGCCGTACCCGGTGTCCCAGCTCGACATCGCATAGCCGCTCACCGTGTTCATGTCCACGTCGACGGCAAGCAGATAGCTGCAGCACTCGGCGCCGTGCGCGGCCACGTCGTCGACGAAGAGCCGGGCCGCGACCCGCTTGCCGACCAGCCTGCCCTGCATGTCGGCGAACGCCACGATGACGGTGTCCACCGCGCCCACGCCCACCAGTTGTTCCAGCGCGGCCAATGACAACATCGCCGAATCCGGACCGGTCGCGGCTGTTCCCTCGGGAGCCATGACCGCTAGTCAACCAGGTACTACCAGGTGCTGGCGCGCAACACGATCTCGGCAGCCAACTGCGCGGTCGACTCCTGCACGGTGCGCCGTTCAAGGTCCACCACGCGGTATTCGGCATAGACGAACCGCTGGCTGTCCCGGGCTACCACCTGAGCGGGCGCGGAGCTGACCAGCACGGTGGTGCCGATCTCGACCGGCGGGCAGTGTTCGTCGAGAACCTTGCCGGTCTGGTCGGCCACCCGCGGATGTCCACGGTCGATCACCACCAGACCAACAAATCGGCCCAGCCTGGTTGCCGCCAGTTCCCAGGCGAGTTCTGCGCCGGCGCGGTCACCGACCACCACGGCCCACTCGATCCGCAGCGCGTCGAGGATACCGACCACCGACTTGGGAGTCAGCCGCGGGTCAAATCCGACGACGACTGTCCGCAGCGATGCGACGTGCAGGCGCTCGCACACCGCGTCATACGCGGTCGGCGCACGCTGCTCGTCGCCCAGGATGACGACGACGACGCCCTGCTCCGGACCGGCAACAGCTACCGGAACCGCAAACCCTTCGAGCGTGGTCATCATCGAGGGCACTCACGCACGCTACCGCCAATCGGCCTGTCGGCGCGGCGCTTCCGCCACATCACCGCATCAGCGCCGCCTCCATGGCCGGTCCCATCGCCGCTCCCGTGGATGCCGCGTGACGGATGCGCGCGCACCGCGGCCGGTCTTCGTGCCGTCACGTCCGGGGCGAATGCGCTACGGCCGCAGCTCACTTGCGACCCGCGGTCGCCGCGGCGGTGCACCGTCGAGCAGGCTGAGCACGGCGTCGACGTCGAGATGGGAGGCCAGCAGCTCAGCGATCAGATCCAGCTGGGCGTCGCGTCGCGCGGCGACGTCGGTGTCGGCGACGACGAAGCCCGTCCGGCCGGCCGCATCGGCAACCCGCGTGAGCCACGCACGGCGGAAGTCGTCGTTGTCGAGCAGGCCGTGCCAATGAGTGCCGAAGACCGCGCCGCGCATGACGCCGTGCGGTTCGGAGTCCACCTCGAACCAGCTTTCCTCGGCGCACCGGGACAGCCGCCCATGATGGATTTCGTATCCGGCGAGCGGCTGGTGCCAGCGACGCAAGACCTTGGCCTGGTGAAAGGCGATGTCGGCGTTCAACAGCCCCAGCCCGGCGACTTCCCCGATCCCGGACTCCACCGGGTCGTCGATGCGGCAACACAGCATCTGAAACCCCCCGCAGATGCCCAGCACCGGCCGGCCGGCCCGGGCGTGGCCGGCGATCGCGTCGGCCAAACCGCGGTCACGCAGCCAGGACAGGTCCGCGACGGTGGCTTTGCTGCCCGGAATAACGATCAGGTCGGTGCCGACGAGGTCGGCGGGGTCGGTGATCCAGCGCACCGACACGCCAGGTTCGCATGCCAGCGCCTCGACGTCGGTGGAGTTGGAAATCCGGGGCAGCCGGACCGCGGCCACCCGCAGCCAGTCCTGGCCGCGGGGCGGCGCCGGAGTACCGACAACGCGGCCCGCGACCACCGACAGCGAATCCTCGGCGTCCAGCCACAGCTCGTCGGCGTAGGGCAGCACTCCATACGTCGGACGGCCGGTCAGGGCATGCAGCTGCCGCAGCCCGGGCTCCAGCAGGACAGGGTCACCGCGGAACTTGTTGACGACGAACCCGGCGATCAGCGCTTGGTCATCGGGATCGAGCACCGCGACCGTCCCGAACAGATGGGCCAGCAAGCCGCCGCGGTCGATGTCACCCACCAACACCACCGGCAAGTTGGCGGCCCTGGCCAGTCCCATATTGGCCAAATCCGTGGCACGCAAGTTGATTTCCGCCGGCGAACCTGCTCCCTCGCAGATCACCGCATCGAACTCACTACGTAGGCAGGACAATTCGTCGAAGACAATGCCGGCGAGCCGCTCGCGATGTCGCACATAGCCGGCCGCCGTGACCGAGTCGGCGACCTGGCCCCGGATCACCAGCTGTGACGTCCGGTCACTGCCCGGTTTGAGCAGGATCGGGTTGAATCGCACGCTGGGCTCCAACCCCGCCGCCCGCGCCTGGGTCGCCTGGGCCCGGCCGATCTCGCCGCCTTCGACGGTGACCACCGAGTTGTTGGACATGTTCTGCGCCTTGAACGGCGCCACCCGAACCCCGCGGCGCGCCAACAGCCGGCACAGGCCCGCCACCACCACAGATTTCCCGGCGTCGGAGCTGGTGCCGGCAACCAGCAACGCCCCGCTCACCTGTTCCGCGAGCGGGTGGTGCCCCCGGCTCGCGCCCGCAGGCTCATGGCAACGTGAGGATCTCGACGCCGGTGTCGGTGACCAGCAGGGTGTGCTCGAACTGCGCAGTCCACTTGCGGTCCCTGGTGACCACCGTCCAGCCGTCGTCCCAGATCTCGTAGTCCAGCCCGCCGAGGTTGATCATCGGTTCGATGGTGAACGTCATTCCCGGCTGCATGATTGTCGTCACGGAAGGCTGGTCGTAGTGCAGCACCACCAACCCGTTGTGAAAAGTGGTACCGATACCGTGACCGGTGAAGTCGCGAACCACGTTGTACCCGAAGCGGTTTGCATACGCTTCGATGACGCGGCCGACGGCCGACAGCGCACGCCCCGGCTTGACGGCATTGATCGCCCGCATCGTGGCCTCACGGGTTCTCTCGACGAGCAGCCGGTGCTCCTCCGAGACATCGCCGGCCAGAAACGTCGCGTTGGTGTCGCCGTGCACGCCGTTGATATAGGCCGTGACATCGATGTTGACGATGTCGCCGTCGGCGATCAGCGTCGAGTCGGGGATGCCATGGCAGATGACCTCATTGAGCGATGTGCAGCACGACTTCGGGAACCCCTTGTAGCCCAGCGTTGACGGGTAGGCACCGTTGTCGACCATGTACTCGTGCGCGATCCGGTCCAGTTCGTCGGTCGTCACCCCGGGCGCAACGGCTTTGCCCGCCTCGGCCAGCGCGCCGGCCGCGATCCGGCCGGCGATGCGCATCTTCTCGATCACCTCGGGTGCCTGCACCCACGGCTCGCTGCCCTCCTGGGCCGTCGGCCTGCCGACGTATTCCGGGCGCGGGATGCGGCTGGGCACCGGCCGGGTTGGGGACAACACTCCGGGGGAAAGGGCGGTGCGAACAGGCATGCCGCCAGCTTAATCGCCTGCCCGGCGACGATGCGCGCCGCGAAGCGGCGTGCGGTGGAGCCGGGAATCAGACCCGGTGGCGGCGCAGCAACGAGCGGCGCGGTCCCCGGATGATCACCGAGCCGCACACCACCCGGCCGGTCAACACCACATGCGGCCGTCCCTCGCCGGGCGCGTCTTTGCGGCGGTCGGTGGCATTGCCCACGTAGACCTCGACGTCGTCGATCGAGGCGCTGGCGCCGTCCGGCAACCGGATCTCCACCGAACCGAACCTCATGTCGAGTTCGATGACCACCACCGGCCCCGCGAACCGGGCCTTGGTGAGGTCGAGTTCGACCGAGCCCAGTCGGCGTACCAGCGCCAGGCGGGTGGGCACCGTCCATTCGCCGTGGCGCTTCAGCGAGCCGGCCCAGCCACGCAGTTCCACCCGGTCAGCCGCGGATGTGACGATTGCGCCCGGCCCCGGCAGATCATCGACCAGCCCGTCCAGATCACCTCGGGTCCGGGCGTAGGAGACCTGCGAGGAGCGCTGCTCGAACTCGTCGATATCGATCAGCCCGAGCGCGACGGCGTTGTGCAATCGCCGCATGGTGCCGTTCCGGTCGGCGTCCGAGACCCGCAACGCCACCATGTCCCCACCGGTCTCAGTCATGGCCTTTCCTGACGCTCTGCCACCTGGCCCTAAACCCGGATGGGCTTCGCCTACCCTCGCAACTTACCGCGGTGAGGAGCCGGGTGGCCGCGCTGCAGGATCGCCCCCGGAAAGGTCCCGAGAAAGGTCCCGAGAAATGTCCCGAGAAATGTCTAAGCCAGGTAACCCGGCGGCAGCGACTCGAACATCACCTTGGTCATCCGGACCGCGTATTCGGAGCTGCCACCCCCGACGATCAGCGACGCGAACGCCAGATCGCCGCGGTATCCGGCGAACCAGGAATGCGATCCGCCCGGGAACTCGGCCTCACCGGTCTTGGCGTACACCTCGCCGCAGCCGGCGATCTCCTTGGCCGTGCCGTTGGTCACGACCAGCCGCATCATCGGCCGCAGCGCATCGACCATCTTCGGTGAGATCGGGGTGTCGTCGCCTTCGACCGTTGTCGGCCGCCCGGCGATCAGCTGCGGCACCGGGGTTTTGCCGGCAGCGACGGTGGCCGCCACCAGGGCCATGCCGAACGGGCTGGCCAGCACCTTGCCCTGGCCAAAGCCGTCCTCGGTGCGCTCGGCCAGGTCCACCGTCGGTGGCACCGACCCGGTTACCGTGGTGATGCCGTCGATCTGATAGTCCAGCCCGATCCCGTACCGGGTGGCCGCCTGGGTCAGACCACGGGGCGGCATTTTGCTGCTCAGCTCGGCGAAGGTGGTGTTGCAGGAACTGGCGAACGCACGTGACATCGGCACCACACCGAGGTCGAAGCCCCCGTAGTTGGGGATGGTGCGGTGCCCGATGTCGACGTGGCCGGGGCAGCCCAGCATCGTGTTCGGCGTGGCCATATCGCGGTCGACGGCGGCGCCGGCGGTGATCATCTTGAAGGTCGACCCGGGCGGGAACAGGCCGGTGGTGGCGATCAGGCCATCAGCGTCGGCGCCCCGGTTCTGCGCGATCGCGAGAATCTCCCCGGTCGACGGCCGGAGCACGACCATCATCGCCTTGCCGCCCCGGGTGTCCACCGCGTGCTGAGCGGCGTTCTGCACCGTCCGGTCCAGGGTGATCGAGACCGACGGCGCCGGCGACCCTTCGACCTCGTTCAGCACGGCGACGTCGACACCGTTCTGGTTGACGCTGACCACCCGCCAGCCCGCCTGGCCGTCGAGTTGGTCGATCACGGCCTTCTTCACCGCGCTGATGACGGCGGGCGCGAAATGCGGGTCGGTCGGCAGCATGTCGGCCAGGGGCGTGATCACGATGCCGGGCAGTCTGCCGATCGCCGGGAAGACCTTGTCGTTGTCGTCCGGCTGCAGGGTGACCAGGTCCATCGGCTGGGTTGCCGAGCTGGCTTGTTCGGCGAGCAGCTGCGGGTCGTTGAGCGTGTCGTTGAACGGGTGCAGGACGTCGACCACCGCGTGCGCCGTCCCGATCAGCGCCGGCCCGGCTTGCGTGGCGTCCAACGTGTAGTGGTAGAGGTAGCCCGGCGCCAGCACGTCGCTGCCCCCGACTTCGTTCACCGAGGCACGCCGCGGTGGATCGGCCCGCAATGCGAACGTCTGATGCTCGCCCAGCTTGGGATGCAGCCCGGTGGGAGTCCACCGCACCTCCCAGCGCCCTTCATCGCGCGCCATCTTCAGCTGGCCGTCATAGCTCCAGGTCCGGTTCTTGGGCAGATGCCAGGTGAAGCGGTAGCCGACCGTGCCGGTGTCCTCGGCGTATTTGGCGCCGAGGATCTGCGCATCGAGGTGGTTGGCCTGCAGTCCGGCCCAGGCCGCGTTGAGCGCTTCGCGGGCCTCGTTGGGGTTGTCGCTGAGTTGGGCGGCCGTCGCGGTGTCTCCGATGGCCAGCGCGCGGAAGAACTTCTCGGCGGCCGGGCCCGGGCCGTCTGGCCGCGGCGTGCACCCGGACAGGGCGATGACCGCGACGAGCAGCAGCCCTGAGACGGATGGGGCTAGTGTTGTTCGAGTTATCATCGTTGCTGATGTTAGAGCTGTGACTTGGACAGCGGCGCCTGACACACCGAGACCGAACCGTTACGCACACGTACGTAACGCCACTGCGAAAAATGAGCCGCGAATTCGCAGCCCCGTTACGCTCGCGGACGGGTGGTGCCCCCAGCTCGCGGACCCGTCCGGCTCGTCAGTCCAGCAGCACCGTCGCGAACGTGCCGACTTCGGCAAAACCAACTCGGGCGTAGGCGGCACGCGCCACGCTATTGAAGCTGTTCACGTACAGGCTGGCGATCCGCCCGCTTCCGACGGTCACGGCGGCCACCGTTGCAGTGCCGCCGGTACCCAGGCCCATGCCGCGCCACTCCGGATGCACCCAGACCCCCTGGATCTGACCGACCTTCGGAGACTGCGAGCCCACCTCAGCTTTGAAGACGACCTGACCGTGCTCGAAGCGGGCCCAGGCCCGACCGGCCGCGATGAGGCTGGCCACCCGCCGGCGGTAGCCGCGGCCGCCGTCGCCCAGCCGCGGGTCGACACCCACTTCGCCGATGAACATGTCGACGGCGGCCACCAGGTAGGCGTCCAGCTCGTCGGGCCGGACTTGACGCACCCCGGGGTCGATGTCGCAGCTCGGGTGGGTGGACAGCGCCAACAGCGGCTGGTGGTCGCGCACATCACGCGCCGGACCCCAGGCCGACTCCAGCCGCTCCCACATCGGCATCACCAGGTCGGCCCTGCCGACCAGCGAAGAACAGCGCCGCGTCGCGCTCATCGCCTCGTCGGCGAAAGCATTCAGGTCAGCCCGTGCGCCACGCAGCGGGATGAGGTTGGCACCGGCGAAGCACAGCGACTCTTCCACGCCGCGGCGGGTCCACAGTTCCCCGCCGATCGAGTTGGGGTCGATGCCGTGGTCGGCGACGCGGGCCGCGACCATGCACGACCCGACCGGGTCGTCGTCCAATATCCGCCATACCGCGGTGACGTCGCGCACCACGGATACCCGCCGCTCGCCGACAAGGCGGAAGATGGGCGGAGCCGACATCTGGCGAACTCCCTGTGGTGCGAACCGACGACCAGCGGAGGGGCGCTGGCCCTTTCAGCTTACGGTCACAATTGGCGAACCGCTCGCTGTTGTTTCCGGACCGTGATCGCTTTCCATTTCTGCGGCGAGCCGCATGGCCTCCTCGATCAGCGTCTCGACGATCTGAGATTCGGGCACGGTCTTGATCACTTCGCCCCGAACGAAGATCTGGCCCTTGCCATTTCCCGATGCAACGCCCAGGTCGGCCTCACGCGCCTCGCCCGGTCCGTTGACGACGCACCCCATCACGGCAACGCGCAGCGGCACGTCGAGACCGTCCAGGCCGGCGCTGACCTCGTTGGCCAGGGTGTAGACGTCGACCTGCGCGCGACCGCACGACGGGCAGGACACGATCTCGAGCGAGCGCGGCCGCAGGTTCAGCGACTCGAGAATCTGATTGCCGACCTTGACTTCTTCGACCGGTGGCGCCGACAACGACACCCGGATGGTGTCGCCGATGCCCCGCGACAGCAGTGCGCCGAAGGCGACCGCGGACTTGATGGTGCCCTGAAAGGCGGGGCCGGCTTCGGTGACGCCCAGGTGCAACGGGTAGTCGCACTGCGCGGCCAGCTGCTCGTAGGCGGCGACCATCACCACCGGGTCGTTGTGCTTGACGCTGATCTTGATGTTGCCGAAGCCGTGCTCCTCGAACAGCGAGGCCTCCCACAGCGCCGACTCCACCAGCGCTTCCGGCGTGGCTTTGCCGTACTTCTCCATGAACCGTTTGTCCAGCGAGCCGGCGTTGACGCCGATGCGGATCGGGATTCCGGCCTCGCCGGCGGCCTTGGCGACCTCGCCGACCCGGCCGTCGAATTCCTTGATGTTGCCGGGGTTTACCCGCACCGCGGCACATCCGGCATCGATGGCGGCGAAGATGTACTTGGGCTGGAAGTGGATATCGGCGATCACCGGAATCTGGCTGTGCCGGGCGATCTCGGCCAGCGCGTCGGCGTCCTCCTGACGCGGGCAGGCCACCCGGACGATGTCACAGCCGGCGGCGGTCAATTCGGCGATCTGCTGCAACGTCGCGTTGACGTCATGGGTCTTGGTGGTGCACATCGACTGAACCGAGATCGGGTAGTCGCTGCCGACCCCGACGTCGCGGACCATCAGTTGGCGCGTCTGGCGCCGGGGGGCAAGCGTGGGAGCCGGAGCGCCCGGTATGCCCAGGCCAATGGTCACTGTCTGATTCCTTTGCGTAGTTACTGGAAGAGCCTGATCGGATTGACCAGATCAGCGGTCACGGTCAGCAGCATGTACCCGGCCACCAAGACCAAGACCACGTAGGTCGCGGGCATGAGTTTGAGATAGTTCACCGGCGCGGCCGCGACCATGCCACGGGCCGACCGGATGACGTTGCGGATCTTTTCGAACACCGCGACAGCGATGTGACCCCCGTCGAAGGGCAGCAGCGGCAGCAGGTTGATCGCACCCAGGATGAAGTTCAACTGGGCCAAGAAGAACCAGAACGCCACCCACAACCCGTGGTCGACGGTGTCGCCGCCGATGATGCTGGCCCCGACCACGCTCATCGGCGTCTGCGGGTCACGCTGGCCGCCGCCGATGGCGTGCACCAGCGCACCGACCTTCGTCGGTATCGCGACCAGCGCCTTGCCCACTTCGACGGCCAGCCCTCCGGTGAAGGCCACGGCGGCCGGCGCCGCGGACAGCGCACCGTAGTGCGCTGGTGCGACTCTGACGGCGCCGACGCCGATGGCACCGACCGTCGAGGGTTCCGGTTGACCGCCCTGCTCCTTACCGACGAAGCGCTGGGTGGGCGTGACGTCGACGTAGGTGGTGATCGCGGTGCCGTCCCGCTCGACGACGACCGGAACGGTGCCGTGCACTTTGCGGACGGCAGCGGCCATGTCTTCGAAGTTGGACACCGAGGTGTCGCCGACCCTGACGACGACGTCGCCGGGGCGAATTCCGGCCAGCGCCGCCGGACCGGGTCCAGTGCAGTTCCCGAGCTTACCCGGAGACATTTCTGGTGCGACACAAGCGGTTTCGCCGACCACCGCACGGGTGGGCGGGTGCAGGTTCGGCAGTCCCCAGACCAATGCGATGCCATAGATCAGCACCAGGCAGATGACGAAGTTCATACCGGGACCCGCGAACAACACCGCGACACGCTTCCAGGTCGCCTGCTTGTACATCGCGCGGTCAGTTTCGTCGGGCGCCAGTTCCTCGACCGGGGTCATCCCGGCGATATCGCAGAAGCCGCCCAATGGAATGGCCTTGAGGCCGTACTCGGTTTCACCGCGCCGGATCGACCACAGCCTGGGCCCGAAGCCGACGAAATAGCGCCGCACCTTCATCCCGGTCGCGCGGGCGACCCACATGTGGCCGCACTCGTGCAGAGCCACCGAGATCAGGATGGCCAGCGCGAACAGCACTATGCCGATAACGAACATCATCTCCGCTGCCAGGACCTTTCTCACACCACTCCGGAGACCTCTGCAGAGGCTCCTGCGGGGCTCGCAGTTGCGACTGCGCGCTGCGCCCGCGCCCGTGCCCAGCGCTGCGCGTCTAGTACCTCTTCCACGTTAGCGGGTGAAACCGCCCATTGGTCGGCGGCGTGCAGCACCTCGGCGATGGTTTTGACGATGGAGGGGAAGCCGATCCGGCGGGCCAGGAATGCTGCTGCCGCCTCCTCGTTCGCGGCGTTGTAGACGGCGGTCATGCAGCCGCCGGTCTGGCCGGCGTACCGGGCCAGCTCGACCGCCGGGAACACGTCGCTGTCCAGCGGCTCGAATTCCCAGCTAGACGCAGTACTGAAGTCGCAGAACGCGGCCACGCCGGGTACCCGGCGTGGCCAGCCCAAGGCCAGCGAGATGGGCAGCTTCATATCCGGCGGGCTGGCCTGCGCGATGGTCGAGCCGTCGACGAAGGTGACCATCGAATGCACAATCGACTGAGGGTGCACGACGACCTCGATGCGGTCGTAGTCGACGCCGAACAGCAAGTGCGTTTCGATGAGCTCGAGGCCCTTGTTGACCAGCGACGCCGAGTTCAGCGTGTTCATCGGGCCCATCGACCAGGTCGGGTGGGCGCCCGCCTGCTCGGGGGTGACGCCCTCGAGCTCGGCGGCGGTCCAGCCGCGAAACGGCCCTCCCGAGGCGGTCAGCACCAGCTTGGCGACTTCGTCGGGGGCACCGCCGCGCAGGCACTGAGCCAGCGCGGAGTGTTCGGAGTCGACGGGCACGATCTGACCCGGCCGCGCCGCCCGCAACACCAGCGGACCACCGGCAACCAGCGATTCCTTGTTGGCCAGCGCCAGCCGGGCCCCTGACTCCAGCGCAGCCAGGGTGGGTCGCAGGCCCAGCGCCCCCACCAGCGCATTGAGCACGACGTCGGCTTCGGTTTCCTGCACCAGTCGGGTGACCGCTTCAGGCCCGCAAAACGGGACCCCCCCGATTTCTTGGCCGGCCAACTGCGCCGCGCGCTCGTCGGCGACGGCGATATTGGTGACTCCGGTCTCGGCGCGCTGCCGCAGCAGCGTGTCCAGCTTCGCGCCCCCGGCGGCCAGCCCGACTACCTCGAATCGGTCCGGGTTGGCCGCGATAACCTCGAGCGCCTGGGTACCGATTGACCCGGTACTGCCCAGCACCAGCACACGCAGGCGGCTCTCGGTTTGCCCGTCGGTCATCGGGTTGGTCACCCACTCATTGTGCCGCCCGGCACGGGATGCGGGCCACACCGTGCTGTGCGGGGTCCCCGGTTGGGCGCAATACCGGCCGCTCGGTGCCACCAACCCGACCGGGACGCACCGCGGGTGTGCCAGAATCTCCACTTGAGAAGCCAATCCGATCCGAAAGGGATTCGCCGTGGCCAGTACCGAAGTGGAACACTTCACCGGCGTCGACACCGCGGAGGTGCCGTCCGCAGCGTGGGGGTGGAGCAGGATCAATCACCGCACCTGGCACATCGTCGGCGTGATCTTCTTCGGATTCCTGCTGGCGATGTTGCGCGGCAACCACGTCGGCCATGTCGAGAACTGCTTCCTGATCGGATTTGCCGCATTCGTGCTCTTCGTTCTGGTCCGCGACGTGTGGGGCCGGCGGCGGGGCTGGATCAGGTAGCCGCTAACCGGCTCACGATTTCCTGCGCCGGTGCGCACGTTCGGACCGTCCGACGGCCAGAGCGCCGACCACCAGCACGAATAACGCGACCACCCACGGCCACACACCATGCTGGTGCACCCAGCCGGCCAACGTGCCTTGCAGGCGACCGGCCCCGGCAATCACCACATCCTGCGGATTCGCCCCCGCGCCGAACAGACGCCACTCGTAGCGGCCGTAATAGGCCACGTACAGCCCGACCGGCAGGAGCAGCGCGCCACTGATCCGGTTGACGAACGGCAAGATTCGTCGCAGGCGGTCCGCCACGGCCGAGCTCGCCGTCGCGGCGGCGATGGCAAGGACCCCGACGACCAAGGTCAGGCCGGCGACGTAGGCGAGGTAGACCGACACACCGGTGACAACCGATCCACCCCGAACGCCGGCGGCGGTGACCGCAAGAAACGGCCCGATCGTGCACGACAGCGAGGCGATCGCGTAGCTGACGCCGTACCCGTACATGGAGCCGAGCCGCACACTCGGAGCCCATCGCGGGCCCAGTGCCCGAAGCGTCAGCGCCGACAACGTCCGACCCGACAGCAGCCACACCCCGAGCGCGGCGACGACGAGGCCGATCACCATCGTCGTGTACGGAAGGTAGCGCTGTACGGTCGTGGCCGCCGACAGGGTCAGCGCGCCGAACGCGCCGAACACCGTCACAAAGCCGAGCGCCATCCCGACGGTGGCTGCCAGCGCCCGGCCGACCGCTCCGACCGGGTTAGCCGGACCCGTTGCAGACGTTTCCTGCGACCGTTCGCCGGACTGCTGCCCGCGCACCACCAGAAGCAGGTACGCCGGCAGCATGGCAAATCCGCAAGGGTTCAGGGCCGCCACCAGTCCGGCGGCGAAAGCCAAACCGACGAGACCTTGATCCACGAGGTCAGGACCTCAGTGCGGCGACCAGGCCGGACAGCTCCTGCTGGGACATTGCCGAGGTGGGATTGTTGACGAACGTCGAGCCGCCGTCCGCCCGATAGAACACGTAAGCCGGCTGCCACGGGACGTGGTATCGGGCCCAGATCGAGCCGTCGGCGTCGTTGAGGTTGGTGAAGTTCAGGTGGTACTTGGAGACAAAGCTCTGCATCGCACCGACATCCGAGTGCGCCGCGATGCCGACGAAGCTGACATCCGGGTTGGCGGCCGCCACCTGGCTGACGCCGGGAGCTTCGGCGTTGCAGAACGGGCACCACGGCGTCCAGAACCACAGCACCGCCGGCTTCCCCTGCAGGCTGGCGCCGTTGAACGGCGCACCGCTCAGGGTGGTTCCGGTGAACTGCAGACGATCGTCGGCAGCCAGCGTGCGCGGTGCGTAGCCCAGCCCGAATACCAGAGCGAGCGCGAACAGACCCGCGGCAAACCACGTCAGCGGGGACGACAAACGAACAGTCATGGCACACCTCATTTGCTGGGGTTTGCCTTACACGACGTGGTAGCCACCCTTCTGGTTCATCACACCGGCTCATGCCGGCGGCCGGCGCTCCGGCTACCCGCCTTCGGCGGCCAGCTGTCCACAGGCGGCACTGATCTCCCGGCCGCGGGTGTCTCGTACCGTGCACGGGACCCCCTTGGCCCGGACCCGCCGGACGAACTCTCGCTCCACAGCCTTGGGGCTGGCGTCCCAATCACTGCCCGGGGTCGGGTTGAGCGGGATCAGGTTCACGTGTACCAATGACCCGAGCGCACGATGCAGCCGCTCACCCAGTAGGTCAGCCCGCCACGGTTGGTCATTGACGTCGCGGATCAGTGCGTACTCGACCGAGACCCGCCGGCCGGTGGCATCGGCGTAGTACCGGGCGGCATCGAGAGCCTCGGCGATCTTCCACCGGCCGTTGACCGGGACCAGGGTGTCCCGCAACTCGTCGTCGGGCGCATGCAGCGACAGCGCCAGCGTCACCCCCAGCCGTTCCTCGGCAAGCTTGCGGATCGCCGGGGCCAGACCCACCGTCGACACCGTGACCGAGCGGGCCGAAATGCCAAAGCCGTTCGGCGGCGGGTCGGTGATGCGCCGCACCGCGGCCAACACCCTGGCGTAGTTGGCCAGCGGCTCCCCCATGCCCATGAAAACTACGTTGGACAGCCGATCGCCGAAATCGTCCCGCAGGACGGCGGCGCCGGCCCGCACCTGTTCGAGAATCTCGGCGGTGGACAGGTTGCGGCTCAATCCGCCCTGACCGGTCGCACAGAACGGACACGCCATGCCGCAGCCGGCCTGCGACGAAATGCACACCGTGTTGCGTTGCGGGTAGCGCATCAGCACCGACTCCACGGTGATGCCATCGAGGGCCCGCCACAACGTCTTTCGAGTCTGGCCGGCATCACAGGTAACCTCGGCGACCGCGGTGAGCAGGTTCGGGAACATCGTCTCGGCGATCCGATCGCGCACGGCCGCCGGCAGGTCGGTCATCTGACGCGGGTCGGCGATCAGCCGGCCGTAGTACTGGTGCGCGAGCTGCTTGGCCCGAAACGCCGGCAAGCCCAGCTCCGCGACGGCCGACGCGCGGCCCGCCGCGTCCAGGTCGGCCAGGTGCCGCGGCGGCCTGCTCGGGCGCGGCTCGGAGAAAACCAACTGTTGGACCATGACCTGTCCAGTATCGGTCAAGGAGCGGGCAACCTAGGGCACCAGCGTCAGCACCGTCCAGGCCGCGACCGCCGACGGGAGTACCCCGTCGAGCCGGTCCATCAGGCCGCCGTGGCCGGGCAGCAGGCGACCCATGTCTTTGATCCCGAGGTCCCGCTTGACCTGAGACTCCACCAGATCGCCGAGCGTGCAGGTCAGGACCAGCACCACACCCAACAGCGCGCCCACCCACGGTGATTTGCCGGCCAGCAAGGTCGCGGTCAGGATCGCGGCGGTGATCCCCAAAACCAGCGAACCGACGAAGCCCTCCCAGGACTTTTTGGGGCTGATCGCCGGAACCATCGGATGCTTGCCGAACAGGACTCCCACCGCGTAGCCACCCACGTCGGAGGCGACGACGGTGATCATCAGGCAGAACACCCGTCCCGCCCCGTCTTTCGGGTAGACCAGCAAAGCGGCGAAGGACGCAAACAGCGGAACCCACGCGGCCAGGAAGACGGTCGCGGATGCGTCCCGCAAGTAGTTTGCCGACGGTGAACCGGCGAACGGCTCCGGGCGCTCGCTGTTGTCCTGCATGAACAGCCGCCAGATCATGCAGATCACCACGGTGGCTCCGAAGCCGGCCAGCGCACCGGCGGCATGGAACGGCCAGGTCAGCCACACGGTGACCTGCCCACCGACCAGCAGCGGGATGACCGGAATGACATATCCGGCTTCGCGCAGCCGCCGCACCACCTCATGGCTGGCGACGAAAATGGCCGCCGAGACGAGGACCACCCAATAGTGCGGAGCGAACAGCAGCGTTGCGATGAGAACGGCGCCGATGCTCGCGCCGACCACGATTGCGGCGGGCAGGTCACGTCCCGCCCGGGACGTCTTCTTGGCCGGCTGCTGCATAGTTTTCTTGGTCTCATGCGCCGGCTTGTCGGGTGGGGTACCTGCGCCGGTGGTTGCCACGGACATGGTTGCTGAGCGGCCGCTAGACCTCCAGCAGCTCGCCTTCTTTGTGCTTGACCAACTCTTCGATCTGGGCGATGTACTGATGGGTGGTCTTGTCGAGATCCTTTTCCGCGCGGCCGACCTCATCCTCGCCGGCCTCGCCGTCCTTGCGGATTCGGTGCAACTCCTCCATCGCCTTACGCCGGATGTTGCGCACCGAGACCTTGGCGTCCTCCCCCTTGTGCTTGGCCTGTTTGACCAGGTCGCGGCGGCGCTCCTCGGTGAGCTGGGGTACCGCCACCCGGATCAGGGTGCCGTCGTTGGTGGGGTTCACGCCGAGGTCGGAGTTGCGAATCGCCGACTCGATGGCGGCGAGCTGATTGGCTTCGTAGGGCTTGATGACGACAAGCCGTGCCTCGGGGACGTTGATGCTGGCCAGCTGGGTGATCGGGGTGCTGGTGCCGTAATAGTCGATGACGACCCGGGCGAACATGCCCGGGTTGGCGCGTCCGGTCCGGATCATCGACATGTCGTCA
The DNA here is from genome assembly GCA_963848535.1 of uncultured Actinomycetota bacterium. Classification (GTDB taxonomy): domain Bacteria; phylum Actinomycetota; class Actinomycetes; order Mycobacteriales; family Mycobacteriaceae; genus Mycobacterium. The sequence goes on along the minus strand of CAWKEM010000014.1, from coordinate 216,879 downwards.
CGGGCTACGGCTACAGCCTTCTCCATTTTCTCCTCGGCATCGAAGAGAGCCTCGTCAATCATCGCGTCTTCCCCTCAGGTGGTGACCAGCGTTCCGATCTTCTCACCGGCGACCGCGCGGGCGATATTGCCATTGGTCAGCAGGTTGAACACGAGGATCGGCATGCCATTGTCCATACACAGGCTGAAGGCGGTGGCATCGGCCACGCGTAGCCCGCGGTCGATGACCTCGCGATGACTGATCGCGGTGATCAGCTCGGCGTGCGGATTCTGTCGCGGATCCTCGGAAAACACACCATCGACCGCTTTGGCCATCAAGACCACCTCCGCGCCGATCTCCAGTGCCCGTTGCGCGGCCGTGGTATCGGTGGAGAAGTACGGCAGTCCCATGCCGGCCCCGAAGATCACCACCCGGCCCTTCTCCAGGTGGCGGACGGCGCGCAACGGCAGGTAGGGCTCGGCCACCTGCCCCATGGTGATCGCAGTTTGGACTCGGGTGACGATGCCTTCCTTCTCCAGGAAGTCCTGCAGCGCGAGGCTGTTCATGACGGTACCGAGCATGCCCATGTAGTCCGAGCGGGTGCGCTCCATACCGCGCTGCTGAAGCTGGGCGCCGCGGAAGAAGTTGCCGCCGCCGATCACGACGGCGACCTGGACGCCGCCGCGGACCACCTCGGCGATCTGACGGGCTACCTGTGCCACCACGTCGGGATCCAGCCCGACCTGGCCGCCGCCGAACATTTCGCCGCCGAGCTTGAGTAATACTCTCGAATACTTGAATCGACCCGCGGGCTGTCCGGAGGGATGTCCGTTGTCCTGGGAAGGTGTCGGTACGCCGTGGCTGCTGTTCTCCGGCTCCGGCTTCGGAGCCGGCGCGCCGGCGACGTCGGACTCGGTCATCAGACTCCTCGCACGAGAGTGCCATCCCGGACGACCCCATCCGGAACGGCATGTCCATCCTGCCTCATCGCAGCACAATGCGGCATGGCCGGGGTGCATTATCTGCGCAGCCGGCGACGCGGGCGCGTCGGCCCAGGTGAAAGCGAACCACGTCGGCCACGCCCTTTCCTCACCGGCATCGGATGTTTGAGCGACCGGCGCCGCGGGGAATCCGGCCCAACGCGGGGGGACACCGCGGTCTTGAGAAGAAGGGCCATGCCCCGCCGTTTGACCGGACCGATCGCTCGTTAGATCGGCTGTGAGCACAGATTGCTCAACGTACGCCAATGAGGAGGAACTGATCCATGGCGGACAACAACTCGGGACCTGCCGAAGCCGTGAAGGGCGTCGTCGAGGACGTCAAGGGCAAGGCCAAGGAAGCCATCGGCGCGGTGGTGGGTCGCGACGACCTCACGCGCGAGGGCCAGGCCCAGCAGGACAAGGCGGAAGCGCAGCGCGATGCGGCGAAGAAAGAGGCCGAGGCGGAGGCCGCCCGGGCCGGTGCTGCCGCGGCTGAGCAGCGCCAGAAATCCAACCAATAGCTTGTCACGAGAGATGGGTCCGGTCTGTGGAAACGGGCCGGACCCATCGATTTACCGGGCTACCGGGCCAGGCTTAGTTCTGCTCCGAATGGGGTATGCCGCCAGCGCCGGCGTGCCTGCGGGATTCTTGAGCTTTGGAGATGTCTTTGGACGTGCTGCTGCTGACCGATGAGGACGATTTCGAATCGGCATTACCCACGCTGGAGTCGTTTGCGCATACCAAGCGTGCGCCCCTTCGCGACCACAGCTACGGGCAGCACAGCTCTGTCGATGTCGCGGTCATCGATGCACGCACCGACCTCGCAGCAGCCCGGACGGTGTGCCGCGGGTTGACGACGAAAACCCCCGCCGTCGCGGTGGTGGCCGTGGTGGCGCCGGCGGACTTTGCGGCGGTTGATGTCGACTGGCAATTCGACGACGTCATGCTGCCCGCCGTCGGCGCGGACGAGCTGCTGGCCCGGCTCCGGCTGGCGATCACTCGCCGGCGCAGCTCCATCGACGGCTCATTGAAATTTGGTGACCTGCTCCTCCACCCCGCCGGTTTCACCGCATCGCTGGGCGGCAACGACCTGGGCCTGACCCTGACCGAGTTCAAGTTGCTGAATTTTCTTGTCCAGCATGCCGGTCGGGCGTTCAGCCGGACCCGGCTGATGCAGGAGGTGTGGGGTACCGACTGCAAGGGTCAGGTCCGTACGATCGACGTTCACGTGCGACGACTGCGCGCCAAGCTGGGAACCGAACACGAATCGATGATCGACACGGTCCGGGGCGTGGGTTACATGGCGGCGACGCCGCCGCAACCCGAGTGGATCGTCAGTCGGTCGATGATGACTCCGGTCTGGGCTTCGGCGGAGTCGCCCGGCGCGAGCCCGGTTGCACGTTGATTCCAGACGCGAATCCTTGGCTGACGGGGACGTTGCGGTGTTTGTCAGGCAAACAGAGGCAATGCGCGCCTGCGCGCCAACGCATCCATGCCCTGCTGGATGGCGTCTTGAACCTCGCGGTACTTGCGGTCGACGTATTCGTCGTCCTCTGCGCGTGCGGGATCGTGCAATCGACTCGCCGCCGTCAGCCCGCTCACCGGTCAAGGTGGTTTTCCCGCTCGTCGGTTACCCCTTCGGGTGGCCGACAATCACCGTCGCCGTGGCTTTCGGGACCGGGGTTTGTCGCCCGACACCGGCATGTCTTGGTGGCCTGAAGGCGACGTGCGGCGACCCGTCGTCCGATGTGCACGTCGAGACGCCGGAGATATGTCAATATCGTTGACATGGTCCAGGCCGAAGACGCCCCGCTCGGCTACCTGCTCTACCGGGTGGGAGCCGTTCTGCGGCCGGAGGTTTCCGCCATGTTGGGGCCACTGGGCCTGACCCTTCCCGAATACGTTTGCTTGCGCATTCTTTCGCTGTCCCCGGGACTGTCCAGCGCCGAATTGTCCCGGCAAGCAGGCGTCTCACCGCAGGCGATGAACACGGTGCTGCGCAAGCTGGAAGACGTTGGGGCAGTGGCACGGCCGCCGTCGGTATCCTCTGGGCGCGCTCTGCCGGCCACGCTGACCGTTCCGGGCCGCGCCCTGCTCAAGCGCGCAGAGAGCGCGGTCCGGGACGCCGACGCGCGAATCCTGGCCACGCTGACCGAAGCGCAGCAACGCGAGTTCAAACGGATGCTCGACAAGCTCGGATCCACCTGACGGCCACCCGGGATCGTGCCGGATCATTCTTCAGGCTTGGATCCGGGCCCACGGCCGGGCGTCTTCGAGTTCAAAAGCCAACTCCAGCAGCAGCGCCTCCTGCCCGACGTCGGCCGAAAGCATCATGCCCACCGGCATGCCCTCAGCGGACTGGGCCAACGGCAGCGAGATCGCCGGCTCGCCGGTGACGTTCTGCAACGGGGTAAACGCGACCCAGCTGAGCAGCCGGTCGATGACCCGCTGATAGTCGGTGGGAGCCAGGTATCCGATGCGGGGCGTCTCGTCGGCGAGGGTCGGCGTGAGGACGGCGTCGTAGGTGCGGAAGAACTGCGCGGTGCGCCGCCGCAGCCTGCGCAAACGCATGATCGCCGACGGGAGCCGGTGGATGTTGCGGCTGGTGTGTCGGTCGAGACCGAGCGTGAGGCTGTCCAGCCGGCTGCGGTCGAACGTGCCGCCGAACATGCGCCGCCCGGCCCGTACTTGAGCCAGCGCCAAAAAGCCCCAATACAGCACGAAGTCGTCCGGGAAGCTGGGCGGCACCGGGGGCTCGTCGACGTGTTCGACGCGATGGCCGAGTTCCTCGAGGAACCCGGCCGACTTCAACGTCAGCTCCCGCACTTGCGCACTGCTCTCCCGCTGCACCGAGCGGGTCATCACGGCAATCCGCAACCGCTGCCGACCGGGCCCGGTGACGTCCCCGACCGGCGCCAGCTTGGGGTTACGCCAGATCCGCTCCGCCTCCCGATAGAACGCCGCGGTGTCACGCACCGAGCGGGTCAGCACCCCGTTGGCGACGATGCTCACCGGCATTCGGCGCAACTGCGGGTCCAGTGGCAGCCGGCCGCGCGACGGCTTGAGCCCGACCAGCCCGTTGCAGGATGCCGGAATACGGATCGAACCGCCGCCGTCGTTGGCATGCGCGATCGGCACCACACCGGCGGCGACGAACGCAGCGGATCCCGACGACGAGGCCCCCGCGGTGTAGTCGGTGTTCCACGCGTTGCGGACCGGCCCCAGCCGGGGGTGTTCGGCGGATGCGCTGAACCCGAATTCCGACATCTGCGTCTTGCCCAGCGAGGTCGGCCCGGTGGCCAGGTACAGCCGGGTGAACTCGCCGTCGGCGACGGCATCCCGGGGCGTCCACGCGTCGGCGCCGCGCATGGTCGGCTGGCCGGCGACGTCGACGTTGTCCTTGAGGAACGTCGGTACGCCACTGAAGAAACCGGTCGCGGGGGTAGCCGACGCGGCGGCCCGCGCCTGGGCGAACGCCGCATACGCCAGGCCGTTGAGGACCGGGTCGACGGCCTCGGTGCGGGCGATGGCGGCCTCGATTACGTCGGCCCTGCTGACCCAACCGGCTCGTATGGCGTCGGCAACGCCGACCGCGTCGAGATCGCCGAGGGCGTCATCACCGAAAGCGTGCAGGCGTCGCATAGCACCGACGCTAACCGCTCGCGCTTGCCGGCTAGGCCTGGCCCACCTCGAAGCGAACGAACCGCGTTACCGTCACACCGGCCTCGTCGAGCAGCGTCTTGACCGTCTTCTTGTTGTCGGACACCGACGGCTGCTCCAGCAGCACGGCATCTTTGAAGAATCCGTTCAGCCGGCCCTCGACGATCTTGGGCAGCGCCTGCTCCGGCTTGCCCTCCGCCTTGGCGGTTTCCTCGGCGATGCGGCGTTCACTGGCGACCACGTCCTCGGGCACGTCGTCGCGGGACAGATAGCGTGCCTTGAGCGCGGCGATCTGCAATGCGACGGCGTGGGCGGCGGCTGTGCTTGTGTCCGGGTCCTCGCCCGTGAATTCGACCAGCACACCGACGGCAGGCGGCAAGTCGGCGGCACGCTTGTGCAGATAGGTCTCGACGTTGCCGTCGAAGTACTGCACGCGGCGCAGTTCGAGCTTCTCGCCGATCTTGGCCGACAGCTCGGCGATGGCCTGCTCGACGGTCTTCGCCGCCGATCCCCCAGAAATCGGAGCAGCCTTGAGCGTCTCGACGTCAGCGGCCTTGGCATCCAACGCGGCGTCGACGATTTGCTCGGCCAGGGCCTGGAACTCGGCGTTCTTGGCGACGAAGTCGGTCTCCGAGTTCAGCTCGACGAGCGCCCCGCCTTTGGCCGCGACCAGGCCTTCGGCCGTGGCCCGCTCGGCGCGCTTGCCGACGTCCTTGGCGCCCTTGATCCGGAGTGCCTCGACGGCCTTGTCGAAGTCGCCGTCGGTTTCGGCCAGGGCGTTCTTGCAGTCGAGCATGCCGGCACCGGTGAGTTCCCGAAGCCGCTTGACGTCGGCAGCGGTGAAGTTCGCCATATCAGCCTTCCGTGGGGATTGATTCGGTTGCGCCCTCAGCGGCGTCATTCGGAGCAGCAGGGGTGGCGGTGGCGGTAGCGGAGGCCAACAGCTCCTGCTCCCATTCGGCGAGCGGCTCGGCGGCCTCGGCCTCGGGCTTGCCGTCACCGCGGCCCAGCCCGGCGCGGGCCTGCAGGCCCTCGGCGACCGCGGAGGCGATCACCTTGGTCAGCAGCGCGGCCGAACGGATCGCGTCGTCGTTTCCGGGGATCGGGTAGTCGACCTCGTCCGGGTCGCAGTTGGTATCCAGGATCGCGATGACCGGGATACCAAGTTTGCGGGCCTCGCCGACCGCGATGTGTTCCTTGTTGGTGTCGACGACCCAGACCGCCGACGGGACCTTGGCCATGTCGCGGATACCGCCCAGGCTGCGCTCCAGCTTGTTCTTTTCCCGGGTCAGCATCAAGATTTCTTTCTTGGTGCGGCCCTCGAAGCCGCCGGTCTGCTCCATCGCCTCGAGCTCCTTGAGGCGCTGCAGCCGCTTGTGCACGGTGGAGAAGTTGGTGAGCATGCCGCCCAGCCAGCGCTGGTTCACATAGGGCATGCCGACGCGGGTCGCTTCGGCCGCGACGGATTCCTGCGCCTGCTTCTTGGTCCCGACGAACAGCACCGTGCCGCCGTGGGCGACGGTCTCCTTGACGAACTCGTACGCCTTGTCGATGAAGGTCAGTGTCTGCTGCAGGTCGATGATGTAGATGCCGTTGCGGTCGGTGAAAATGAACCGCTTCATCTTGGGATTCCAGCGTCGGGTCTGGTGCCCGAAGTGGGTGCCGCTGTCCAGCAGCTGCTTCATGGTCACGACGGCCATGGTTATGCCCAGCTTTCATGTGTCGGTTGTCGCCCGGCATCGGGTGAAGCCGGGCCCTGGCGTCTGCTGCGATGCCGGACCCGTTGTTGGACGGGACCGCCCAGCATGCGGTGCGAACTCCACAAAGAACCCGGAGCCGCGGCGCAGACGCGCGAAGTCAGCCCGCGAGCGAGCTGCGACCAGCAGTTTACACCGAGCCGGCGGGTGCGTTTCCCACGCTTCCCCAGAGCGGCGTCACCGTGCACAGCACCGGCGGAGGTGGCTGGCCCCGTCGTCGGCGCCGCGCTGAGGTTGATGAATGCGGTGGGTAGCGCTGATCCTGACCGTGGGCCTGGTCGGCGCAGCCCCGGCGGTCGCCGAGGACGCCCGGCTGGACTGGCCGTTGCGCCCGCCGCCGGCCGTCGCGCGGGGATTCGACGCCCCGTCGCCGGACTGGACTACCGGGCTGCTAAAGGGCACCTGTTTACGGGCAGGGCTGCCGACTGCGCTGCTGGGGGAAACCCGTGCGTATCACCTCAGGACTCGCCTGGGCGACGCTCGGTCACCATCGCACGCCCATCAGCGGCAGGGAGGCGGCCAACACGATTTCAAAGGGTCGGGTGCTGCTGTTCTAGACAGGTGGGGAAATCCCCGGCGGCATCCAGTTGCTAACCCACTGGTGGCGGAGGCAGCGGGAACTCAATGGGGCGGCTCCCACGGCTGGGGCGGTGGCGGCCTGCCAACAGCTGCTTGATACGCATGCGCAGCCTTTACCCCAACCCTGCGTCTATCCCGTCGACTGGGCGGTCGGCGACGCCACCGATCCGTCCGGTCCCAGCCCACGATCCCCTAGCGGGATGATGGCGGCGTATAGAACCAGCCAGTCCTTTAGCAAAACTCCAGGTTGATGTCCCAGTAGCCCTGCCCCAGCGCCGGGACTACATGTGCTCCCGGTGGATAGGGCTGGCTGCCCAGGCTCCAGCCCGCCGTGAACGGCCCACCGAGGGACGGGTTGGCGTCGATGATGCGACCGTGGTTGATACCGCCGCCGGACGCGTAGCCGTTGTCCCAGACGACGCGCTGGAACGACGGGTGCATGGACGGTGTGCACCGGGACTGGACCTGGTTGTAGACCTGCGCCACGAGCTGGTCGAGGTTGGCAGCATTGCCATCGGCCTGCGCCACGGGAGCGCAAGCGATACCCGCCGCCAAAACTAGAAATCCCGATGCCAGGTTGATGATCTTCATGGTTTTAGCCCGTGTTTTTCGACACGCACTTCTCTCCGGTGCCATAGGCAACCATGCCGAGGAAGCAGTCGGACTGCGTGGAGGGGAAGATGCCGTTGCCGTGGCCGGGCCTGACGACGCAATGCGCGTCGGGGTCGTCGAGCATGTTGGGTGGGCAGTCTGTGTTGGTTACGGGGTCGACCCAGTCGGACTGCGGAGGGTCGGCCTGCGCGACCTGCACCGGCGGCGCGGGCACGGCAGGCACCGCGGGCATTGCCGGGGCGTGCGGTGCCGCAAGCGTGTCGGGCACTGCGCCGCCGTTGGGCGGCGGGCCGCTGACGTTGCTGCCCGGCACCAAACCGCAACCAGCCGCTATCGACAGGGTGTCGGACAGCGGGCACGTCGTCAGCCATGAGTTCCCATCGGGTGCGGTGTACCAGTGCGCTCCCGGCGGGACGGCCACCGACCCAGCCGGAGGTGCCGCCGCCACAACTGGCGCTGGTGCCGGTGCCGGTGCTGCCGGTGCCGGTGCTGCCGGTGCGGCCTGTGCGGGCGGAGGTGCCGCTGGCTGCGGTGCCGGTTGACCGCCCGATGGACCGCACACTGCGTCAAGCGCTCGGCCATGTGGCATGTCGCAGGGGCTGGGGGTCGCCTGCGCTCCCGGTGGGATCATCAGGCCCCAGGTGAAGAGGCTGGCAGCCGCCGCCGCGATACCGAGAGTTGCTGTTCTCATGTAACTTCCTCTCCCTCGCCCGGCGGCGCTGCCGCCGGTAGGTCGGCCCCGGCCGGTCCGATACCAGACCAAAAGTAAAAGTCAAGGCAAGCGCCGAAACTCATATGATCTCCATCACAATATGACAATGTATCGGTTACGGTAAAGACCCTGTTACCCGACGAAGGGTACGAAATTGACACCGATTCGTTCCACATGTGTCGACCCGCACCTAGCGGGGCAACGATGAAGCTTCGCCATGGGACACTGGTGCCCGCCGCGCTGGAGGCGGGTATCGCCTGGGCGCCACTGGCGCAGGCAGATATGTCCAGCTATCTGGCATACCTGCAGAACCACGGCGTACTTTCCTACGACCCCAACGGCAACCAGGGGGTCCAGGAATGTGCAGCACTGCGCGAAGGTAAGTCTGAACTCTTCCTAATGGGGCAGTTGATACAAGCCTACGGCTGGGGTAAAGCGCAAGCCGAGGATGTCGTCGGGGGTGCGCACCGCTACCTCTGCCCGGACGCTTAGGGGCAGCGATGAAATTAACCGCCGCGGTGGCGGGGCCCACCAAACGAAACTAAAACACCGTCACCCGGGAAGGACCTGCCGGTGGATGAGAAGCGCAATTGGTTGATCGCGTTGCTGGTGGTCGTGCTCATCGCGGCTGCAGGTGCCGGTACGTCCTGTCATCCCAAGGCGACCGGCGGGGCGACCGGCGGGGAGTTGGTGCTTACCGGGGCCACCGACCCTGGGGTGAACGCGTTCATGCCCCCTGCGGCCTCGCCGCCGCCGACTACGACTCAGCCCGCGCCCACCCTGCAGCCACAGGGCGACGGCACCACCGTGGCGACCCAGCCGCTGCCCGGCGACCGCGACGGCCTCTATGGAGGCACCGTCAATAACGCCGAATGCGACCGCGAGAAGATGATCGCCTTCTTGGGCGCCCATCCCGCCCAGGCTGGCGCGTTCGTCGAAGCCCTCAACAGTGACCCCGACCTGTATTGGAGCGGCGGACACACCCTGACCGCCGTCGACATCTCCACCTACCTGCGCGAACTCACCCCGGTCCTGCTGCGGCTGGACATTCGGGTCACCGACCACGGATTCGACGGAACCCACTTCACTACCCTGCAATCGGTCTTCCAGGCGGGTACCGCCGTGCTCGTTGATGCCCACGGGGTACCTCGCGTCCGCGGCTATTCCGGCAATCCCCTCACCGGGCCGGTCGCTCTGGCAGGCGCACCGAAAACCGTTGGCACACCCTGGCCCGGTTACCGCCCCGGAGCCCTCGCCGCGGTCCATCCCAGCGCCTCAGCCATCACCAACTTCGTCCTCGTCGATGTCGTTACCGGGCAACCCTTCAACCGGCCGGCCGGAACCACCGTCAGCAACGACACCCCACACACCCAAGCCATCCCACCACCGGGGCCCGCACCCGCTACGCCGACGACTGGACAAGAAAGCCAACTGGACATCGACGGCACCTACCTGTGGCACACCACCGGCTGGGACAACCACGTGTGCGTCCCCACCGGCCGCCCTGATCCCCTCGCCACCGTTACCCATCAAGGCAACACGCTGACGATGGTGTTTCCTACTGGAACGTATACCGGCACCCTTAACGCGGACGGATCGTTCACGGTCAGCCTCCGAACCGTCACGATACGGGGTGTCTTCGCCACCGAAGGCGGCCGCACCGTCATCCACGACGCCGTCGACGACAGTAACTGCCGCAATCACTATGAGGTCACCAAGCAGTGAACGACAACCTAGGATCGCCACCCATCTGCATTCTCGAAGCGCCGCGGTCGTCGCACCCCCGCCGGGTGGTGACGCGCCGATCCAAGAGACGGGCCAACCTGGATGGGTGCCGCGGCGCTCATCAACGACACGACCGGTCACGGCATGTCCGTCACTGCCCAGAACATGGGCTCGTTCTGAAATGACCCAGAGAAAGAAATCAGCATGAGGAAGATCGCATTGGCGGGCGCAGGAATCACTTGTGCAGCAGTGGCTTTCGCGCCACTGGCAGGCGCCGATCCTACCGCGGGGCACGACGCGAAAGTGAACACCCAGACACCACCGATGCTCTGCGAGATCGGCTCCGATGATGCCAGTCCGGGGATCGGCCCCAACGTCATCTGTCAGGGGAGTTTCGTCCAAGCCCCGGCGGGCGACGATCAGGCCTTTGTCACCGCGTCAGGCCAGTTCAGCTACCGGAGTGCGAACATCGGCATCGGCTACCCCCATCCCCCTTTTGACACACTCGTCCCCGGCCAGACCTACCACATCCAGGGCTGGACGGTCGTGGCGGGCGGCGACGGCATTCGCTTCACCAACGACGGCACTGGGCGCGGCATGACCGTCGGCAGCGATCAAAGCGTCAAGCCCTTCTGATTCACGGCAGGAGTTGATTTGAAGTAGATGAAGTGCGGGCGTGGATAGGCGGTCATAAGCTACCCGCGCATGCGCGACATCGAGACCATCGACGGCGAGCTGCGATTGGTGGCAGCTCTTCGCCGTGCGGCTCGGGAGCGGGGTGGTCCGTTGCCGTCGATAGGCGTGGCGGACGCGCTGCTGGATGAACGCGGCGAACTAACGGAAGCTGACCGCGCTTAGCCCCCTTAGCCCCGGTGTTGTCGAACACCCAGCGCCGTCGCCGCTCGCTTGCTGTCTCGAATCCCGGCGCATGCTCCGAATCCCGGGCACCGCGGTGTGGACCTGGCCGGCACGCCCGGCCAGCCGGTGTACGCCGCGGGCCGGGCCACCGTGGTATTCGCCGGGTTGCTGGCCGGACGGCCGGTGGTGTCGCTGGCCCATCCCGGCGGATTGCGGACCAGCTATGAGCCGGTCCGGCCGGCGGTGCGGGTCGGCCAGGCGGTGACGGCCGACACCATGATCGGCGAGTTGGTTGCCGGGCATGGCGGCTGCCGGGCCGCGGCGTGTCTGCACTGGGGCGCGATGTGGGGCCCGGCGTCGGGCGCCGACCACATCGACCCGCTGGGCCTGCTGAGATCCACTCCGATCCGGCTCAAACCACTCAACGGGTGATTTCCGCGGGCAGATCGGCTGTTCCCCGGCCCGGGGACTGCTGTGACACATGTGGCACGCGCGGCCTGGCGTCGGTTAGGCGGAGTCAGGCCCGGGGGTGGGCCTGATCGTGCACCGCCCGCAGCCGGGATACCGCGACGTGGGTGTACAGCTGGGTGGTCGCCAGACTGGAATGGCCGAGCAACTCCTGAACGACCCGCAGGTCGGCCCCGCCTTCGAGCAGGTGGGTGGCCGCGCTGTGCCGCAGCCCATGCGGACCCATGTCGGGCGCGCCGTCCACCGCGGCGACGGTCTGATGCACGACGGTGCGTGCCTGGCGCACGTCGAGCCGTCGGCCCCGGGCGCCCAGCAGCAACGCCGGCCCCGACTCCGCGGTCGCCAGCGCGGGACGTCCGTCGGTCAGCCAGGCGCCAAGCGCGTCGGCGGCCGGCCCCCCGAATGGCACGGTGCGCTGCTTGTTGCCCTTGCCCAGAACGCGCACCAGCCGATACCGCCTGTCCACATCGTCGATGTCCAGGCCACACAGCTCGCTCACTCGAATACCGGTCGCATACAACATCTCGACGATCAGCCGGTCCCGCAACGCCAACGGGTCGCCTTGTTCGGCACCGGATTTCGCGGCGGCCATGGCGTCGAGGGCCTGATCTTGGCGCAGCACCGCCGGCAGGGCGCGATGCGCCTTCGGCACCTGCAGCCGAGCGGCCGGATCCCCGGTCAGCAGGCCGCGCCGCGCCGCCCATGCGGTGAATGCCTTGACCGCCGAGGTGCGACGGGCCAGCGTGGTGCGGGCCGCACCGGCACGAGCCGCCGCACCCAGCCACGACCGCAAGACCGGCAGGCTCAAGCCGTCCAGACCGAGGCCGCGTTCGTCGAGGAATACCGACAGTGAGCGCAGATCGCCGAGGTAGGCCCGACGGGTGTGCGCCGAACGGCCGCATTGCAGTTCCAGGTACTCGTCGAACTCCTCGAGGATCGGTTCGCTGTCCGGCACTCCCCCACGCTCGCAGACACAGCGCGGCGTTCGTCAGTCGACGCGCCGAAGTGTGTCCGGGGTGAGATCTTTGAGCGCGGGATATCCGTCGACGGCCATGATCAGGTCTGCTTCGGCCAGCATCATGCGCAGCACGTGCACCACGCCGTCGACACCGCCGAGCGCCATCCCGTAGGCGTACGGGCGGCCGATACCCACCGCAGTCGCGCCCAGCGCGAGCGCCTTGACGACATCGGCACCGCTGCGGATCCCGGAGTCGAACAAGACCGGCAGCCCGTCGGCCGCCTCGACCACCGCCGGCAGACAATCCAGCGCGGGCAGGCCGCCGTTGGCCTGTCGGCCGCCATGGTTGGAGCAGTAGATGCCGTCGACGCCGCCGTCCTTGGCGCGCCGGGCGTCCCCGGGATGGCAGATGCCTTTCACCAGCAGCGGCAGGTCGGTCAGTGAGCGCAGCCAAGCCAGGTCATCCCAGCTCAGCGCCGATCCGAAGACTTGTACCCAGCGCAGCACCGCGCCTTGCGGGTCTTCCTCCGGCGGGCGTTGCAGGCCGGCGCGAAAGACCGGGTCGCTGGTGTAGTTGCTCAGGCAGTGCCCGCGCAGCTGGGGAAAGTTCGACGTGCTCAAGTCGCGGGGCCGCCAGCCGGTGACCCAGGTGTCCAGGGTGACGACAATGCCCTTGAAACCGGCCGCCTCAGCGCGATGCACGAAACTGGCCGCCAGTTCGCGATCGTTCGGCGTGTACAGCTGGAAGAACCCCGGCGTATCGCCCAGGGCGGCGGCGACGTCTTCCATAGGATCGACAGACAGTGTGGAGGCCACCATCGGGACGCCGGTGCGGGCCGCTGCACGCGCGGTGGCCAGATCGCCGTGACCGTCTTGGGCGCACAGGCCGATGACACCGATCGGGGCCATGAACACCGGTGTCGGCAACCTCAGACCGAACATCTCCACCGACAGGTCGCGTTGCGCGGCGCCGACGAACATGCGCGGGATCAGACCCCACCGCTCGAAGGCCTCGCAGTTGGCCCGCTGCGTGCGCTCGTCGCCGGCTCCGCCGGCGACGTATGACCAGACCGACGGCGGCAGTGCTGTCGCGGCCTTGGCCTGCAGCTCCGCGAAGGCCATCGGGAGGGCGGGCACCACTCCGGCGAGGCCGTGCAAGTAGATCTCGTTCTGGTAGTCCCCGAATGCCATGCGATGAGAATGCCATCCGGCGGTCCAGCCGACGAGACCCTAGGAAGCCCCGGCTTCTTCCGAAGCCAGCTCCTTCTTCCACTGCCGGAACGTTTCTTCGGTGCGGCCGCGCCGCCAATAGCCGGAGATCGACGACGCCCACGTCGCGGTCACCCCGCGCTGTTGTCGGATATAGGGCCGTAAATTGTGCATCACAGTTTGCGCCTCGCCGTGGATGAAGACGTGCACCTGCCCCGGCAGCCATTGGCTGCCGGTGACCGCCTCGATCAGCGGCGCGTGATCGCCGGCGCGGTCCTCGGGAGCCAAATCGGCCCGTCCACCGCGATAGACCCAGCGCACCTCGACGCCGTCCGGCGCGGTCAATCCGATCTCATCCTCGGGGCCCGCCACCTCGATGAACGCCTTGCCGATCGCGCTGGGAGGCAACGCTTCCAGCGCGGCGGCGATGGCCGGGAGCGCGGATTCGTCGCCGGCCAGCAGGTGCCAGTCGGCGGCCGGGTCGGGCGTGTACGCACCGCCGGGGCCCATCAGATGAATCGGCTGGCCGGGCTGAGCCGCAGCGGCCCACGTGCCTGCTACCCCGTGCTCGCCGTGCACCACGATGTCCAGCGTGATCTGACGGGCCGCGAGGTCGACATGACGGACCGTCATGGTCCGCACCGAGGGCTTTTTCTCGGGCGGCAGGCCGGCAAAGCTGTCCAGGGTCAACGGCCGGGGCAAGCCCTCCACGTCGACATCGTCGGGGACGAACACCAGCTTGACGTAGGAGTCGGTGAATTTGCTGGGCACAAACGCGTCGAAATCCCTGCTTCCCAGCATTACCCGGACCATGTGTGGTGCGAGTTGTTCGGTACCGACGACTTCGAAGCTTTGCAGAGGTCGACCTGCCACTTATCCTCCTGTCCAGACCCGACCCCCGTCGACTATACGAGCCGCGCCGCTGAAGTGTTGGCCGCGGTTTGGCCGACAGCGGCCCGGAGGATTCGCCACCGCCCGTCGTGGCGCTGCACCAATCCGGCCACCTCGAGCATCGCCAGCGGTCCCAGCACCTGCTCGGGCACCAGCCCCGACGCGACGGCGATCTCGTCGACCGTGGCGGCGCCCCTGCCCGGCAACGCCTCGTACACCCGGCGCTCGGCCGCACTGAGCCCGTCGAACGCCGTCGTCGGGTGCGGCTGGTCGGGTGCCAGCTCACCGATGCGGCCGACCAGCTCGACGATGTCTTCCGCCCGGGTGACCAATTCAGCGCCGTGGCGCAGCAGCGCATGACACCCCGCCGACGCCGACGACGTCACGGGTCCGGGCACCGCGGCGACCACCCGCCCCAAGGCCCGCGCCCAGGCAGCGGTATTCGCCGCGCCGCTGCGCAGGCCCGCTTCCACCACCACCGCGGCCCCGGAGACTGCGGCCACCAGGCGATTGCGGGTCAAAAACCGGTGCCGGGCCGGGCGGACACCGGGCGGGTACTCGCTGAACAGCAGCCCACTTTGGGCGATGCGATGCAGCAGCGCCGAATGACCGGCCGGATACGGGATGTCGAGCCCGCCGGCCAGGACGGCCACCGTCACTCCGTCGCAGGCCAGCGCCGCGCGGTGCGCCGCGCCGTCGATGCCGTAGGCGCCACCTGAGACCACCGCGACGCTGCGCTCAACCAGCCCCGCTGCCAGGTCGGCGACGACAGTCTCGCCATACGCCGTCGCCGCTCGAGTCCCGACCAGCGCGGCCGCTCGGTGCGCCACATCGTCCAGGCGTGCGGGCCCCTGCGCCCACAACACCAGTGGCGGCGCGCCGCGACGTTTCGCGCCGGCACTGCCGAATGCGGCGAAGGCGAGCAGCGGCCACTCGTCGTCGTCGGGTGTGATCAATCGCCCGCCGCGACGGGCGAGCAACTCGAGGTCCGCCGCCGCACGGTCCGCTCCGCGCCTGGCCTCGGTGTGCCGGGCCACGTCATCGTCGACCAATCCGCGCCGGACCCGGTCGGCGGCCTCCACCGGGCCGACACGTCTCACCAGGGCGGCGAGCTGCGCGCAGGGCGCTTCGGCGACCCGGGACAGGTAAGCCCAGGCGCGGAGTTCGGGGTCGTCGACCGCCGTCGTCATCGCTGTGCTCCCGGTTGCCGGAAGCTGAGCGCGGCGGCAACTTCGTCGGGCCCCGGTGATACCCGACCGGCCAGGTCAGCCAGGCTCCACGCGACCCGCAAGGTGCGATCCAGGCCGCGGATGCTGAGCAGCCCACGGTCCAGCGCCCTGCGCAGCGGCGCCATCGCGGCGTTGCCGGGACGGAATTTTCGCCGCAACAGCGCCCCGCTGACCTCGGCATTTGTCGCGAATCCGTGCGGTCGCCAGCGCTGGGCCGCGGCGTCGCGGGCCGCCGCCACCCGGTGGCGAACTTGGGCCGTCGATTCACCGTCGGTGCCCGAGAACGCCCCGGCGCGCACCGGATGCATCTGCACCCGTAGGTCGACCCGGTCCAGCAAAGGCCCGGACAGCTTGCCCAGGTAGCGGCGTTTGGCCGCCGCCGCACAGATGCAGTCCTGGGGATCAGCGGGCGCGCACGGGCATAAGTTGGCGGCCAGCACCAGCTGGAAGCGGGCCGGGTAGCAGGCCACCCCATCGCGCCGGGCAAGACGAATTTGCCCTTCCTCCAATGGTGTTCGTAATGCTTCCAGCGCAGCGACGCTGATCTCGGCGCATTCGTCGAGGAAGAGCACGCCGCGATGCGCCCGGCTGACAGCGCCCGGGCGGGCCATCCCCGACCCCCCGCCGACGAGCGCTGCGACGCTGGAACTGTGATGTGGCGCCACGAAGGGCGGCCTGGTGATCAAGGGCGTGTCCCCCGACAGCAAGCCGGCCACCGAGTGGATCGCGGTGACCTCCAGCGACTCGCTGTCCGACAGCGGCGGCAGCAACCCCGGCAGGCGTTGGGCAAGCATCGTCTTGCCCACCCCCGGGGGGCCGGTCAGCATGAGGTGATGCGCCCCGGCGGCGGCCACTTCGACCGCGAACCGCGCTTGTGCCTGCCCGACCACATCGGCTAGGTCCGCCGACGGCTCCGGGTCGGTGGCCGTCGCGCCGATCCTGTTGTCCAGGGCGGCGGACCCGTTGAGCCACTTCTGCAGTTGTCCCAGCGTGCGCACGCCCCACACCTCGATGCCGTCGACCAGGCCGGCCTCGGCCAGGTTGTCCGCCGGGACAACGACGGCCGGCCAGCCGTCGCGTTTGGCGGCCAGCACCGCGGGCAGCACTCCGCGTACCGGCCGGACCCGGCCGTCCAGCGACAGTTCGCCCAGCAGCACCGTTTTCTCCAGACGCTCCCACGGATTCTTTCGTTGCGCCGAAAGTACGGCAGCGGCCAAAGCGACGTCATAGACCGATCCCATTTTCGGCAGCGTCGCCGGCGACAGCGCGAGCGTGAGCCGGGCCATGGGCCAGCTGTTGCCGCAATTGGCGACCGCCGCTCGGACCCGGTCGCGAGACTCCTGCAGGGCGGCGTCGGGGAGACCCACCAGGTGCACGCCCGGCAGCCCCGAGGTGATATCGGCTTCGATTTCCACGATCGCTCCGTCCAATCCGCGCACCGCGACGGAAAACGCGCGACCCAGGGCCATCAGCCGATCCCTTGCAGGTGGGTGATTTCCGGGGTGCGGCGGCGCCCGATCCGCACCCCGATCACGTCGATGCGGACCGCCGCCCAGCGCTGGTGTTGGCCGGCCAGCCACAGCCCGGCCAGTCGGCGTAGCCGTCGGACTTTACGCTCGGTGACCGCGTGCGCCAGCCCGCCGTAGCCGTCGCCAGTACGGGTCTTCACCTCGACAAACACCACCGTGCGGGTGGCCTCGTCGCAGGCGATCACATCAAGCTCGCCGTAGCGGCAGCGCCAGTTGCGGTTCACGATCCGCAACCCCATCCTCGTCAGGTGGTCCACGGCCAGCGCCTCGCCCAGCGCTCCCAGCTGGACTCGGGTCATCGTCGTTCGGGTTGTCATGCCGCCAACATGCGCGGCGGCCCCGACACGGGAGGCCGCGGTCGACGCCTGCCACCCGTCGCCACGACGGGTTATCCCCAGTCGCGTGGCTATCCACAGCCGGGCGGGTGCGGTTAGGTGATGCGGTCGGCTCTGGTGTAGATGTTCATCGAGTCCTCCCGCAGGAATGCCACCAGCGTTATCCCGGACTCCTCGGCCAACGAGACCGCCAGCGACGACGGCGCAGACACGGCGGCCAGCACCGGAATTCCGGCCAGCACGGCTTTCTGCGTCAACTCGAACGATGCCCGCCCGCTGACCAGCAGCACCGAGGCATGCAGCGGTACCCGCTGATGTTCCACCGCCCAGCCGATGACCTTGTCGACCGCATTGTGCCGGCCGACGTCCTCGCGAACCACCAGCATCGTGCCGTCCA
Source organism: uncultured Actinomycetota bacterium (assembly GCA_963848535.1). Classification (GTDB taxonomy): domain Bacteria; phylum Actinomycetota; class Actinomycetes; order Mycobacteriales; family Mycobacteriaceae; genus Mycobacterium. The sequence goes on along the minus strand of CAWKEM010000014.1, from coordinate 199,001 downwards.
CGCTGAACAGCGCCGCGGCGTGCAGCCCACCGGTGCTGTCGAAAACCTTTTGCGCAGCACGCAGTCGGGCGGGCATCGCCTTGAGGGTGGCCGCGGCGACGCCGGCGGGATCCGCCCCGGGTGAGAAGCGGCCGGCCAGCTTCACCGCTTCCAGCGACGCCTTGCCGCACACCCCACACGACGAGGTGGTGTAGAAGTTACGGGTGACATCGAGGTCGGGCGGCATGACGCCGGCGGCCAATGTCACGTCGAGAACGTTGTAAGTATTGGCGCCGTCACCGCGTCCGCCGCAGTAGCGGATGGTCAGCACGTCCCCGCGGTCGGCGATAACCCCTTCGGTGAGCAGAAAGCCTTGGGCCAGCTCGATGTCGGAGCCCGGCGTGCGCATGGTGACGGTGACCGCCGCGCCGTTGACGCGGATCTCCAACGGCTCCTCGACGACCAGCGTCTCCGGCCGGGTGATCGTTTTCCCGGCGGTGAGGTGCCTGACCCGCCGACGCGCCGTGACGCGCCCCACTAGGCCGTTTCGCTGTCGAGCGCGGCGAAGCGCTGGAACCTCACGCAGTCAAACTACAGTGATCGGCGGCCGGCCGCCCCGGGAGCGATCCAGCGTCACACCGCCGAAGCCAGCGTCGCCAGGGTCTGCGCCGAGGTGTGGACCGGGCGCCAGCCGAGTTGCGTCCGCGCCTTGGTGGTGTCCGCCACCATCGACGTCCGCGCCACATGCAGCCATTCCAACACCGAAGGGATGAGCGGCACCCGCGAAATCGCCGCCGACGCCGCCGAGGCGGCAACAGCGGGGACGCGGACCGGCCGGCCGCCCAGCGCGTGAGCCAGCTCAGCCACCGTCACCACGCCGTCACCGGCAACGTTGTATGCTCCCGGCGGCGCCGGAGCAGTGGCCGCCAGCGCGACCGCCGTCGCAACGTCGTCATGGTGCACCAGCTGCAACGGGAAACCCGGGTCCGGTACGACGGGCTTCAAGATCGGCACTGCCCCGATCACGGCGCGCACCGGGCCGGGCAGCCGGTTCCACGGCATGGCGTCGGCTAACGCGGTCGCATCCGGCCCGGCGACGATGCACGGCCGCAAAACGAACACCTCAAGCGGCGAACCCGTGCTGACATCGGTAAGCAATGCCTCACTTGCCGCCTTCTGCGCGGAGTAGTAATGCTCGGCGGACCCGTGTGCCGGCACGTCCTCGGTCAGCGGAACGGGGTTGTCGGAGTGGTAGCCGTACGCCGCCACCGACGAGGTGTACACCAGACGCCGTGACCGCCGGCCGGCGACCGTGGCTTCGAACACGTTGCGCGAGCCTTGCAGATTGATGCGGGCGCTCTCGTCCCGCGGGCCCATGATGATGAACGCCAGGTGGATCACCACGTCGGCCCGCGCCACCAACGCGTCGACTGCCTCGCGATCCAGGATGTCGCCCTGCTGGTAGGTGGTTTTCACCCAGCCGCGCGAAGACGGGTCGAACGGCCGGCGCGCCATCCCGACGATGGCGTCCACCCAGGGCTCGCGCTCCAGTGCGGTCACCGCGGAGATACCGATCTCCCCGGTTGGTCCGGTCACCGCGACGGTAACTCCTACTCGAGGGGCCTTCCCGCCCCCGCCACGCCGAAAACCACGATGGACAAAGTCGCAGCCACATTGACGCGTTCGTCCGGCGGTTTGGTGAACATCGCGGTGCCCGGAACCGGTGAGCGGTGGTCTGTGCGGGTACCCGTAACAGATGGTGGCTGCCGCACAGCGGTAACATCTGCGCCGCTTGGCAGCGCCTCGAAAAGCGCTGATCGGCCGCAACCGGACAGACTGTGAGTGAGGCTCGTGCGGGCGACCGATAGTCGCCGGCGATTGAACGCGGGGAAGACTGCCGACACCGCGGGAAACGAGGCACAGCATGGCAGACGAATCGAAGGCCGGCGCGGGCGGACCTCCACCCGGCGGGGAGAAAGCCGACCCGGCGACGGTTTTCGCGGCCCTGGCCGAGATCATCTATCAAGGCTCGGACGCGAACGAGATGTATGCGGCCATCTGCATCGCCGCCACGTTGGTCGTCCGCGGCTGTGACCACGCCAGCTTGTTGTTACGCGACAACGACCGTTACGTCACCGTCGGCGCCAGTGACCGGCTCGCCCACGCGATCGACGACCTGGAACGGCGCGCCGGCGACGGCCCGTGCATCGACGCGATCGAGGAAGAGACTCCCCAGATCGACCCGGACCTGACCACGCCGTCTTATTGGCCCAAGCTGGCTTCCGTCCTTGTCGCACAGACGCCGGTGCGCGGAGCCATGGGGTTTCGGCTGCTGGTCGATAAGCGCAAAGGGGCCGCACTCAACCTGTTCAGCGACACCCCGAATATGTTCGACGCCGAGTCTGCCGGGCGAGCGGCGGTGCTGGCAGCATTCGCCAGTGTGGCCATCAACGCGGTCGCCAAGGGGGAAGACGCCACCACCCTTCGACGCGGGCTGCTCACCAACCGCGAAATCGGCAAGGCGGTCGGCATGTTGATGGCGCTCCATGACATGACCGAAGAGCAGGCGTTCGACCTGCTGCGCCGCCACTCGCAGGGACTGAACATCAAGCTGGCCGACGTGGCGCGGGAGGTCATCCAGCGGCGCGGTCAACTGCCCTCCCCCCGCGAAAATCAGGCTCCGCCGAACGCCTAGCTCCGGCTATTCCGGCAGCCGCAGCTCAGGCTTTTCGACCTCTTCGATGTTGACGTCCTTGAAGGTGACCACCCGCACCTGCTTGACGAACCGCGCCGGCCGGTACATGTCCCACACCCAGGCGTCGGTCAGTCGCAGCTCGAAGTAGACTTCGCCGTCGGCGTTGCGCGGCATCATCTCCACGCTGTTGGCGAGATAGAAGCGCCGCTCGGTTTCCACGACGTAGCTGAACTGGCCGACGATGTCCTTGTATTCGCGGTACAGCGAGAGCTCCATCTCGGTTTCGTACTTTTCGAGATCCTCGGCACTCATCGGCTCAGCCGTCCTTCTCCCTGACAATTTCCCGGTGTCCCCAGGGCCTTTCGGGGCCCTGCATACGTGCCACCGGCAGGAACCTGGGTCCCATCTTTCCTTACCGACATCCGGCACGCTCGGCCGGAGGGTCCGGTGCGCATTCGGCCACCACCCGGGTATCCGACCCGGTCGCCACGCGCCGGACGTTGATGAATGAATAGCGATGCTCCGGGCAGGGGCCCAGCCGGGTCAGCGCCGCGCTGTGCGCCGGCGTGCTGTAGCCCTTGTGCTCGGCGAAACCGTAACCGGGGTGATCGGCGTCCATGGCGACCATCAACCGATCCCGGCTGACCTTCGCCAGCACGCTGGCCGCAGCGATGCAGGCCGCCACCGCATCACCACCTATTACCGGCAGCGAAGGCACCGGCAGTCCGGGTACCCGAAAGCCGTCGCTGAGCACATAACCGGGCCGTACGCTCAGGCCGGCCACCGCCCGGCGCATGCCCTCGATGTTGGCGACGTGCACGCCGCGCCGGTCCACCTCGGCTGGCGGGATGAACACCACGTGGTAGGCCAGCGCATAACGGCGAATCAGGGGGTACAACTTCTCCCGCGCGGCCTCGGTGAGTTTCTTCGAATCATCAAGTGCAGCAAGGCTTTCCAATCGCCCGGGGCCGAGCACGCAGGCTGCCACCACCAGCGGGCCCGCGCAGGCACCGCGGCCCACCTCGTCCACGCCGGCCACCGGTCCCAGACCGCTGCGGTGCAGCGCCGACTCCAGGGTGCGCAACCCTGACGACTTACGGATCACCGTCCGCGGCGGCCAGGTCGTGGCCATGGCTACTGATTCTGCTGGGGGTTCACCGAATCGACACCACCCCATCGCGACGGCGGCCACACGATGAACCTGGCCTTCCCGATGACGTTGGACACCGGCACGGTTCCCGACATGGGGTCGCCGGTGCACAGCACGCCCTTGAGCGCCTCGGCCGGGATGCTGGTGCAGTGGGCGCGCGAGTCCGCCGAGTGCGTCCGGTTGTCCCCCATCACCCACAGCCGTCCCGGCGGCACGTTGACCGGCCCGAACTCACTGCCCAGGCACGGGTACACCGACGGGTTGGCCATCATGGTGGCCGGATCCAGGTACGGCTCCTTGAGCGGCTTGCCGTTGACGGTCAACCCGGTTTCGGCCCGGCACTGCACCGTCTGCCCGCCGACCGCGATGACCCGCTTGACCAGGTCATTCTCGTCTGGAGGCACGAAACCAACGAACGACAGCGTGTTCTGCACCCAGCGCAGTGCGGTGTTATTCGAACGGATCGACTTGTAGCCGAGGTTCCACGACGGCGGTCCCTTGAAGACGATGACGTCGCCGGGGCGCGGCGCGCCGAAGCGGTAGCTGAGCTTGTCCACCATGATCCGGTCGCCGACGCAGCCCGAGCAGCCGTGCAGCGTGGACTCCATGGATTCCGACGGAATCAGGTAAGGCCGTGCCACGAACGTCAACATGACGTAGTAGAGCACCACCGCGATCACCGCGAGAATCGCGAATTCCCGCAGGGCGGATCGCTTCGTGCGCTCCGGCTCGCCCGCTTTGCCCGAGTCCGGGCCCGATTCAGGTGCCGTCGGGGCTTCGTCGGGGGACATATCCGGGTTGCGGGTGGAGACCTTCGGCTCTGACTGGCCAGCGTCGGACTGGGGCTCAGGTGAGTCCGTGGTATCGGTCACGAGATCAGCGTAGCCAGCACAGTTTGTGGCTTTGTAAAACCGCCCCTGAACCGACGGGGCGCTCCCGCAGTGCCGCCAAGGCGTCGCAGCTCAGCGCTTCTCCTTGATCTTGGCCTTCTTGCCGCGGAGTTCACGCAGGTAGTACAGCTTGGCGCGGCGGACATCGCCACGGGTCACCACCTCGATATGGTCGATGTTCGGCGAATGCACCGGAAACGTCCGTTCAACGCCGACGCCGTAGCTCTCCTTGCGCACGGTGAACGTCTCGCGGATGCCTCCGCCCTGGCGACGGATCACCACGCCCTTGAACACCTGGATACGCTCCTTGGCGCCCTCGATGACCTTGACGTGCACGTTGATGGTGTCGCCCGGGCTGAAGGCCGGGATGTCGTCGCGCAGCGACGCTTGGTCGACGAAGTCCAGCCGGTTCATGTGAGAAGACACTTCCTTGCGATCGCGGCTTGCGGCAGCCGCCACACGCGGGCGTGAGGCGGTCACCAAGCCGGTGGTTTCGGGCTCCTGGCGTATCTCGCAGCAGGCGAGAGCACCCGGCCCGCGGACAACTGGTCAATTGTGCCAGACAGTCCGCCTGCCGTGGAAATCACAGGAATTTTACGCGGTTGGCCACGAGTCGAAGACGCTGGTGATGGTACATATGACTGGGGTCTCAAGGCGCTACTCAACCCGAACCTCAAGCGTGATGGCCGGGCAGATGGCGACCCGGCCCGCCCGGATGCACGTTTTCCTGCCGGAGGAGAGGGATGCGAACACGGCCACTGACGCTGGTCACCGCCTCTGCGGCGGTGGCCTTGGTGGTCGTTATCGGGTGCGTGGCGCAGGTACAGGCAAAGGTATACAGCGCCCGGGCATACGCCGCACCCGGTCTGGTTTCCTCCCAGCCGCCACCACAGCTGGCCGAACTGATGGTGGAGACGATCTCGCCGACGCAGTCGGTGCCCGGCGCCGGGTTCGGCGGACTGCATACACGCGTGCAGCGGGCAACCGACGAGGCCGGCGCCAGCGGCGCCACCCTGTCGGTAGCCATCCTCGACCGCGCCACCCACCAGCTGGTCTCCAACGGCAACAGCCAGATCGTGGGCACCGCGTCGGTGGCCAAGCTTTTCATCGCCGACGATCTGCTGCTGCACGAGTCCGAAGGAAAGACCCCGATGACCGCGGACGACCGCCAGGCACTGGACATGATGTTGCAGTCGTCCGACGACGGCGCAGCCGAGCGATTCTGGGATCAATACGGCGGGAACGCCATCATCGCCGAGATCGCCGGCCGATACGGACTCACGTCCACCACCCCGCCCGGCGACGGGCGCTGGTGGAACACCATGAGCTCGGTAACCGACCTGATCCGCTACTACGAGATGCTGCTGGACGGATCGGGAGGGTTGCCGGCCGATCAGGCCAGGGTCATCGTCAACGACCTGGCCCAGTCCACCCCGAACGGCAACGACGGCTACCCACAGCGATTCGGCATCCCGGACGGTCTGTACGCCGAACCGGTAGCGGTCAAGCAGGGCTGGATGTGCTGTATCGGCAGCGACTGGATGCACCTGTCGACCGGGGTGATAGGCGCAGACCGTCGCTACATCATGGTGGTCCAGTCGCTGCAGCCCTCCGATGACGTCACCGCCCGGGAAACCATCACTCGGGCTGTCAAGACGATATTTCCCAACGGCCGGATCTGACCCGCTCGCCCGGGGAAACTGCCGACGCACACCCAAATCGACGTTAGCGCGGTGTCTTCTCGGGGACTTTCCCGCGATGCCGTCGATCTCGGCGTCGGGTTAGTCCAGCAGGTCGGAGCGGCGCTCGCGAGTGCGTTGCACGGAGACCTCGCGGCGCCACGCGGCAATTCGCGCGTGGTCACCGGACAACAGGACCTCGGGAACATCGAGCCCACGCCAGCTCGGCGGCCGGGTATAGCTCGGCCCCTCCAGCAGCCGGTCCAGGGCCGGCGAGTGCGAATCTTGGTGGTGCGACGCGGGATTTCCCAGAACTCCGTCGAGCAGCCGCAGCACGGCTTCGATCATCACCACGGCCGCCGACTCCCCGCCCGGTAAGACGTAGTCGCCGATCGAGACTTCTTCGACCCGCATCCGTCGTGCCGCATCGTCGATGACGCGCTGGTCGATGCCTTCGTAACGACCGCACCCGAACACCAGGTGCGTCTCGGTGCTCCAGCGCTGCGCGGTAGCCTGTGTGAACAGCTCACCGGCGGGGGTGGGAATAACCAAAAGTGTTTCGCCCGAGCAGATTTCATCCAGCGCTTCGCCCCACACCGGCGCCTTCATCACCATGCCCGGACCACCGCCGTACGGCGCATCGTCGACCGAGCGATGCACGTCGTGCGTCCACCGCCGCAGGTCGTGCACCCGCAGGTCGACCAAGCCGGACTGGATCGCCTTGCCCGGCAACGATTGCCGCAGCGGATCCAGGTACGCCGGGAAAATCGTCACCACATCAATGCGCACGATCACCCCAGATCCAGCAGGCCCTCGGGCGGATCGATCTCGATGCTGCCCTCGTCCAGCGACACCGACGTGACGATCGCGCTGACGAACGGCACCAATGCCTCGGGCATTTCGCCGCCGGCAGCGTCGGTGGCACGCCGCACCGCCAACAACTCACCGGCCGCGGTGTGCAACACCTCGGCAACGACACCGACGTCCTGCCCCGTCGTCGTCCGGACCTGCAGTCCTTCGAGCTGGTGGTCGTAGTAGGTGTCCGGCTCATCGATCGGCGGCAAGTCGTCGGAGTCCACGACGAACAAACTGCCCCGCAACGCATCGGCGGCATCACGGTCGCCCACCCCGGCCAATCGCAACAGCAGGCGCCCACCGTGTTCGCGCGCACTCTCGACGACATAGCTGCGTTCCCCACCGCCGCGGGACTGCTTGGCGCGCAGCGTATTACCGGACGCGAACCGGGCAGCGGGATCGTCGGTGCGGATTTCCACGATCACCTCGCCGGCGACGCCGTGCGCTTTCACGACGCGCCCGACCGTCAACTCCAAGGGAGTTCCATAAGCACCGCTCCGCTACCGGTCGGTGTCCACCACATCGACGCGGATACCGCGGCCACCGATACCGGCGACCAGCGTGCGCAACGCGGTCGCGGTGCGTCCCCCCCGGCCGATCACCTTGCCCAGGTCGTCCGGATGCACATGTACTTCCACAGTCCGCCCACGTCTACTGGTCACCATGTCCACCCGGACATCGTCGGGGTTGTCGACAATCCCGCGGACCAAATGCTCAACAGCGTCGACGACGACCGTACTCATCTCTGCAGTCAGCTTTCGGTCGTCGGCTCGGCCTGCTCGCCGCCCTCGGACGGTGCCTCGGCGTTGGCGGCTTCGGCTACCGGCTCGTCGGCGGCTTCAGCATCGGATGCGGCCGGTTTGGCGGCTTTCTTGGCCGGGGCCTTCTTCTTCGGTTTCGCGGCCTCGGTGGTGGGTGCGCCATCGGCAGCGGCCAGCGCGGCGTTGAACAGCTCCAGCTTGCTGGGCTTGGCCGGGGCGACTTTCAGGCGGCCCTCGGCGCCGGGCAAGCCTTTGAACTTCTGCCAGTCACCGGTGATCTTCAGCAGCTTCAGGACGGGTTCGGTGGGCTGGGCCCCCACCGACAGCCAGTATTGGGCACGCTCGGAGTTGATCTCGATGAAGCTCGGGTCTTCCTTCGGGTGGTACCGGCCGATGACCTCGATCGAGCGGCCGTCACGCCGCGTCCGGGCGTCGGCGACGGCGATGCGGTACTGGGGATTGCGGATTTTGCCAAGCCGGGTGAGCTTGATCTTCACAGCCATGGTTACGCGTTTTCTCCTGATGTGTCACGCTGCAATTCAGCGACCGGGGCAGGATGCCCGGGTCCGGTTTTGCCTCGCGTGTGCGCCTCGCCGGGCAACACCCCAAGAACGAGCAGTCGCGCGGCGGACAGCCGCCTATTGTGCCAGAACGGGGCCCGCGGCAGAAATTCGCCGGAAATTCGCCCGGCCGCTCACATCACTTTCTGGAAGACCTTGGTCTCGACCCGGCGGGTCATCCGCCAGCCCTCGGGCGTGCGCACGAACTCGTCGTCGTACCACAGCCCGCAAAACAGCACCTGGTCTGTGTTAGCGGCTGAGTCGCCGCCCAGCACCATGGGGTTGAAGCAGATCACCCGCGACGACGCGGTGTCCCCATCGACGCGGACAGCGAAGTTGCCCAGCATGTGCGCATAGACGGGAAAGTTCGGCAGCACCTCCGACAGCCACTTCTTCACCTCGGGATAGCGGCCGTCGATGCCGCCGAGCGCGCGGTAGTCGATGTAGGCGTCGGGCGTGAACACCTTGTCCAGATCATCGAATCGGCGCTGGTCAATGGCGGTGGAGTAGTCGACAAGCAATTGCTGGATCTCTAGGCGGTCGGAAATTTCGGCCAGGCTCAACATGCGTTGCACAGTACTGAAAATAGGTGTCCCACAAGACGGGAAGTTAGACTTTGCGCCCATGCGCACGCTGATGGCCGCCGCCGCTGCGCTGGTGGCGGTCTGCGCCGGCGTTGCGACCCTTGGCACGGCCGCCGCATCGGCCGACAGCATGCAGCCGGTCGGCTCGGTGCCGATTCCCGACGGTCCGGCCCAGACCTGGGTCGTGGCCGATCTCGACAGTGGTCAGGTACTGGCCGACCGCGACCAGAATGTCGCCCACCCGCCCGCGAGCACGATCAAGGTTCTGTTGGCGCTGGTGGCCCTGGATCAGCTGAGCCTGGACTCCACCGTCGTCGCCGACGTCGCCGACACCCAGGTCGAGTGCAACTGTGTCGGCATCACGCCGGGCCGCACCTACACGGCGCGCCAGCTCCTCGACGCCATACTGCTGGTTTCGGGTAACGACGCCGCCAACACGCTGGCGCACATGCTGGGCGGCGCCGACGCCGCGGTCGCCAAGATGGACGCCAAGGCAGCGTCCCTGGGCGCGACGAACACCCATGCCGCCACGCCGTCCGGACTGGACGGGCCCGGCGGCTCCGGGTGGTCGACGGCCCATGACTTGGCTGTCATCTTCCGGGCCGCGATGGCCAACCCGATGTTCGCACAGATCACCGCCGAGCCGTCGGCGATGTTCCCCGGTGACGGGGGCGAGCACCCGATCACCAACCAGGACGAACTGTTACAGCGCTACCCCGGCGCGATCGGCGGCAAAACCGGGTACACCAACGCCGCCCGCAAGACCTTCGTCGGCGCCGCGGCCCGCGGTGGCCGGCGGCTGGTGATCGCCATGATGTACGGGCTGGTGAAAGGAGGGGGTCCGACGTACTGGGACCAGGCGGCCAGCCTGTTCGACTGGGGCTTCGCACTCGACCCGCAGTCCAGCATCGGCTCGCTGTAGCACCGTCTCAGCCGGCATCGGGCCCTTCGTCGGGTAGTGCGGCGGCGAGCCCGGTCATCAGGGTCGTCAGCAAGCTGATCCGTCGCTCCTCGATATCCGGGTCGGGCAGCACCCCGCGCACCAGCGCGGCTCCGTCGAACACGTTGGTCAACAACGCCACCAGCACGCCGAACGTGTCCTCCGGGAAGCTCTCCGCGCCGGGCAGTGCGCGCGCGGCGTCGTAAATCTTCTCGGTGTATTGCCGGAACACGTCGCGCAGGTGCGCGTTGAGCTTCTCGTCGGTGCGGGCGGCGATCATCAGTTCGTACAGCACCGCATTGGTGGGGCTGCTGGTGAGGTCCCGCAGTATCGTCAGCGCCGCTTCCAGGGCCGGCCGGTCGGGCGGTATCTGCGCGACCTGCTTGGTGAACGACTCCAGCTGGCGGCGCAGCACTTCGGATGCCGTCGCCGCCATGAAGTCGCCCATCGTCTCGAAGTGACGGAACAAGGCGCCCACCGACACCCCGGCGCGCTTGGTGATGACGGCGGCGGATGCCCGGGCGTATCCGACCTCGACGATGCTGGCGATGCACGCCTCGAGGAGCCGCCCGACGGTTTCCTCACGGCGCTGCTGCTGGGTTCTGGCCATGTCAGGCGCCGGCGCTCACCACGGCGGCCTGACGGACACCGGCCCGCAGATACCGGCCGGATTTCACGGTCCGGCCGTAACCCTCGCGGAACTGCCCGGTGCGGAAGACGACGGCACCGCCCACACCGGTCGCCACCACGGCCTCGTCGTTGCGGTTGACCATGCGGCGCAGGCCGCCGTAGAACGGGACCTCGTCCTCGTAGTAGCCGTCGACCGAGTCGTTGAGGCCGGCCGGGTCGATCACCACGAAGTCCGCCCGGTCGCCCTCCCGCAGCGTGCCGGCGTCGATGCCGAACCACTCCGCCAACTCACCGGTCAGGCGATGCACCGCCCGCTGGGTGGACAGGAACGGGGTGCCGGCCCGGTGCGCATCCCGGGTGCGCTTGAGCAGCCGCAACCCAAAGTTGTAGAAAGCCATGTTGCGCAGATGCGCGCCGGCGTCGGAGAAGCCCATGTGGATGCTGGGCTCGGCGGCGAGCTTGTCGAGCTGCCTGGGACGGTGGTTGGCCACGGTGGTCGTCCACCGGACGTTGCGCTCGCCGTTTTCGACGAGCACATCGAGGAACGCATCGAGCGGGTGCAGTCCGCGCTCGTCGGCGATCGCGCCGAAGCTCTTGCCGATCAACGACGTGTCGGGGCATTCGACGATCACCGCGTCATGGAAGTCGCGGTGCCACAACGACGGTCCGAGCTCGATGCGGTCGAACTCCCGCCGGAACCACCGGCGGTAGGACTCGTCGGCCAGTAGCTCGTTGCGCTCCAACTGGTCACGTAGATGCAGGGCGGCCGTTCCGGCGCCGAACTCTTCGAAGACCGGCAGATCGATTCCGTCGGAGTACAACTCGAACGGGACCGGCAGGTGCTGGAACCGCACAGCCGAACCCAGCAGCGCGTTGAGCACACGGGTGCCGAGCCCGAAGACGTGTGCGGCAAGCGGCATCGACTTGGCGTCGGCCGACACCAACATGCTCATCCGGACTCCCCGGCGGAAGCCGAACAGCCGGCTGCTGGTCAAAAAGAACATCAGCGCCGAGGCAGGGTTTTCCACGTCGGGTGCGCTCTGCAGCATCCGGCCGCGTTTGCGTAACACCTTGATCAGCTTGCGCCGTTCCCGCCAGGTGGCGAAGGTGGACGGCAACGCACGCGACCGGAAGCGGTCGCCGTCGAGCTTGTCGATCGCCGCGTCCATGCCGGACATGCCGAGGACTCCGGCATCCAGCGCCTCGTCGAGCAATGCCGCCATTTTCTCCACTTCGGCGTCGGTGGGCCTGACCGTGGCGTCGGTGGCGCGCTCGAGTCCCATTACCGCGGCCCGCAGGTCCGAATGGCCAAGCAGCGAGCCAACATTGGGCCCCAGCGGCAGGGCGTCGATCGCTTCGATGTATTCCGCCGCCGTCGACCATGTTCTGCCGGCGTTCAACGCGTCGTAGACGTATTCGCGCGGCACCGCCTCGACTCGGCTGAACAGGTCGGCGGCGTCCTCGGAATTGGCGTACACCGTGGACAACGAGCAGTTGCCCAGCAGCACCGTGGTGACACCGTGGCGCACCGACTCCCGCAGCCCGGGGTCCAGCAGCACTTCGGCGTCGTAATGGGTGTGCACGTCGATGAAGCCCGGGACGATCCACTTGCCGGCCGCGTCGATCACCTCGGGGCATCCGGTCTCGTCCAGCGGCCCGTCGGAGGGGTCAGCCACCGTGGCCACCACGCCGTCGCGGATACCGAGCGTGCGGGTGTGCGGCGGGTTGCCGGTGCCGTCGAACCACAATCCGTCGCGGATGATCACGTCGTAACTCACTGCTTCCTCCAAGGTTTCCGGTTGTCAGCGACCGTAGCATAGATAGCAAGCACTCGCAATCTTTATTGGGGCGATGCGGGAACCACCCGATGGTGGCGGTGGCCTCGGGTGCCGGTCAGTGATGGGGGCCGGATGGCGCCGGAGGGTTCTCGGAGCCCGTTGCGGGGTCCGGCACCGTCACGGCCGGCGGCACCCCGCCGCTGCGGCTGAGCACCGTGGGGATACGCATGACGGCCGATCGCTGGCCGCACTCATTGGTCTGCACTGTGACGGTCTCTTCACCGGCGAAGCCGCCCCGCGGCCGTGGCCGCAGCGACAGCACCACCGTGGTGGCCTGAGTCTGTGTCGACCCGTCCGGTCCGACACACGCCAATTGCGCGTCTTCTGGCTGCGATTGCCATTCACCATCCCTGAACTGCATGATCAGCTGCCGGCCACCCGGAGACGCCGCCCGCTGGTGGTCGTTGTCGTCGAGTTGCGTCGCGGCGGCGGTGCATGCGGTGGGCGTGCATGACGAGCGGAAGGCCCACCAGGTGTTCACATCCGGCGGTTGCGGATCGGCGATGTAATTGAATGTCTCCTTCGTGCGCTCGACCTTGAGGCGGTACGTGCCATCGAGCGGGATGGGCGCGGTGGGCGTCGTATTGATCGTCGGCGCAGCGGCCGCAGGCGTCGGGACCGGTGTGCGGCCGGCGGCCGGAGCGGTGGTCGGGCCGGTTTTGCGGCCGACGACGAAGCCGAAGGCGAGCAGCCCGACCAGCAGTGCCACCGCTGCCGCGCCCAACAAGATCCTGCCGGGCCTGCGTGGTTTCCGCGCCGCCGCCGCGGGCGCCCCTGTTGTCGGTGCCGGGGCTCGGGCCGCCGTGGAGAAACCATCCCGACGACGGGCCGGTGCCCCCGCCGCCGACCGCAGGATGGAGCCGTGTGCTTCCGGTCTACTGACCGCGGATTGGGCTCTGGTGGCCGCACGGATGCTTTCGGCGTCGTCGACTTCGGGCCAGGCGTAGACGGCGTACTCGGCCGCCAGGACGGCTTCGGGACTGCGGTCGCCGATCGAGACGCCGGCTTGCTCGTTGGCCGCCTCGGCGAACTCGTGGCAGGTCTCGAACCGGTCAGCGGGCCTGGTGGCAAGTGCCCTGGCGAACACGGCATCGAGGCGGGCCAACTCCGGACGCTGGTCGCTGAGTCTGGCCGGAACCGTGTTGAGCGCCGGGTCGGAATGCGCCACCGGCGGCGCACCGGTCAGCAGCTGAAATGCGGTGGCTGCCAGGGCGTACTGGTCGGCGCGCCCGTCGATGTCAGCCCCGATCAACTGTTCGGGCGCGGCGTAGCCGACGGTTCCGGCCGGGATGCCGGCCCCGGTGCGTTCACCGATCTGGCGGGCTAGGCCGAAGTCGGTCAACAGGATCCGTTGTTCACCCTCGCCCCGATCAGTCAACAAGACGTTGGTGGGCTTGACGTCACGATGCAGCAGCCCGCGCTGGTGGGCATAGTCAAGAGCTGCGGCGATGGCGGTCATCATGGCAAGCACCTCGCCGGCCGGTGAGACCGCCGGGAATCGGCCGGCCATCAGCTTGGCGGCGTTGCTGCCGTCGACATAGTCCATCGCGACGTACAGTCGGCCGTCGCACTCGCCGCGGTCATGCACCTCAACGATGTGCGGGTGATGCAGACTTGCCGCGATCGGGGTCTCCGCGTGAAATCGCCGGCGGAATTCGCTGTCCGCCGACATCGCCGGCGAGAGGACTTTCAGCGCCTGCCAGCGCTCCGACCGCGGATCTTGGACGAGGTACACCTCACCCGTCACTCCTGAGCCCAACCTTCGCGCCACCGTGTAACCGGCAAAGGTCGCGCCGCTGGCCAACGCCATCATCCGATCCTATCCGCCCGCGCGGTGCGGCGCCCGGCTAGCCCGTTGAACGAAACGTCTTGCCGCGCAGGATCACCAGATCGGGACGGTTCAGCACGGCGGGACCCGAGCGCGGGTCCTGCGCGTAGCACACCAGGTCGGCCGATGCCCCGTGGTCAAACCCGGGCCGGCCCAGCCAGCGGCGCGCATCCCAGCATGCCGCGCCCAGCGCCTCGGTCGAGCTCATCCCGATGCCCTTGAGCGCCTCGACCTCGTCGGCGATCCGACCGTGTGCGACCATGCTGCCGGCGTCGCTGCCGGCGTAGACCGGCACACCCGCCTCGCGCGCCGCGGCCACCCGGCCATAGCCGCGGGCATACAGGTCGCGCATGTGGGCGGCGTAGGTCGGATAGCGCGAAGCGGCGGCGGCGATGCCCGGGAAGTTCTCGATATTGATCAGCGTGGGTACCAGCGCAGTCCCGTGCTCGAGCATCAGGGCGATGGTGTCGTCGGTGAGACCGGTGCCGTGTTCGATGCAGTCGATGCCGGCGTTGATCAGGCCGGGCAGTGCGTGCTCGCCGAAGACGTGCGCGGTGACGCGGGCGTCGTGGGCGTGTGCGGTATCGATGGCGGCCTTGAGCACGTCGTCGGACCACAGCGGTGCGAGATCGCCGACGCCGCGGTCGATCCAGTCGCCGACCAGCTTGATCCAGCCGTCGCCGCGCTTCGCCTCCTCGGCCACCGCTGCCGGCAGCGCTGACTCGTCTGCCAGCTCGAAGGCGAGTCCGGCCTGGTAGCGCTTGGGTCTGGCCAGATGTCTTCCGGCCCGGATGATGCGGGGCAGATCGGCGCGGTCGTCGAGGCCGCGGGTGTCGGTCGGTGCGCCGCAGTCACGCAGCAGCAGCGCACCGACGTCGCGTTCCGTCTCGGCTTGGCTGATCGCCTCGCTCAGTTCGATCTCACCGTGCTGACCGAGCCCGACGTGGCAGTGCGCATCCACCAGCCCGGGCAGGATCCAGCCGCCGTCAAAAACGGTGTCGGCCCCGGCGACCGGTTCGGTGCTGATGCGGCCGTCGACGATCCACAGCCGGATCTCGGCCTCGTCGGGCAGTCCCCGACCTCGCACGTGCAGGCGCACGGTGCGGCTACTTCTGGCCCGGGAACTTCAGCTTGGACAGGTCGAAGTCGGCCAGCCCGGGTGGCAGCTCGTTGAGCCCTTCGGGCAGGTGCGACAGATCGGGAAATCCTGCCGGCATGCCCGGCATGCCCGGCACGCCCGGCCCGAGCGGGCTCCTCACCTTGGGTGGCGTCGGGCCCCGGGCCCCCTTCTTGCCCTTCTTGCCTTTGGCCCCCTTGCCTTTGCGCGACGACGACCTGCGGCCCAGACCGGGCAGGCCCATCGAGCCCATCATCGACGACATCATCTTGCGGGCTTCGAAGAAGCGGTCGACGAGCTGGTTGACCTCGGACACCGTGACCCCCGAGCCGTTGGCGATACGCAGTCGCCGCGACGCGTTGATGATCTTCGGGTCGGCCCGCTCCTGGGGCGTCATGCCGCGGATGATGGCCTGCAATCGGTCGAGTTGTCTGTCGTCGACCTGGGCCAGTGCCTCTTTCATCTGACCCGCACCGGGCAGCATGCCCAACAGGTTGCCGATCGGACCCATCTTGCGGATGGCGAGCATCTGCTCCAGGAAGTCCTCCAGCGTCAGCTCGCCGGAGCCGATCTTGGCGGCCGTGGCCTCGGCCTGCTCGGCGTCGAAGACCTGCTCGGCCTGTTCGATCAGGCTCAGCACGTCGCCCATGCCCAGGATGCGGCCGGCCATCCGGTCGGGGTGGAAGACGTCGAAGTCCTCCAGCTTCTCCCCGGTGGAGGCGAAAAGGATCGGGACACCCGTCACCTCGCGGACCGACAATGCGGCACCGCCACGAGCGTCCCCGTCGAGCTTGGTCAACACCACACCGGTGAAACCGACACCCTCGCGGAACGCCTCGGCGGTGGTGACGGCATCCTGACCGATCATCGCGTCCAGAACGAACAGGACCTCGTCGGGATTGACGGCCGCGCGGATGGCCGCGGCCTGGGCCATCATCTCGTCGTCGATGCCCAGCCGGCCGGCGGTGTCGACGATGACGACGTCGAAGTGCTTGGCCCGGGCCTCGGCGAGCCCCGCACTCGCGACGGCGACCGGGTCACCGGGGCCGGACTCGGGTGACGCCCCGGGATGCGGCGCGAAAACCGAAACCCCGGCCCGCTGACCGACGACTTGCAGCTGGTTCACCGCGGCCGGCCGCTGCAGGTCGCAGGCCACCAGCAGCGGCGTGTGTCCCTGGCCGCGAAGCCAGGCGGCCAATTTGCCGGCCAGCGTGGTCTTACCGGAGCCCTGCAGTCCCGCGAGCATCACCACGGTCGGCGGCGTCTTGGCGAACACCAGCTGGCGGGTCTGGCCGCCCAGGATGCCGACGAGCTCTTCGTTGACGATCTTGACGACCTGTTGCGCCGGGTTGAGGGCGCCGGACACCTCGGCGCCCCGGGCGCGGTCTTTGATCCGCCCGACGAACGCGCGCACCACCGGCAGCGAAACGTCGGCTTCCAGCAGCGCCAGCCGGATTTCGCGGGTGGTGGCCTCGATATCGGCGTCGGTCAGTCGACCCTTGCCGCGCAGTCCCTGTAGGGCACCGGTCAACCGGTCGGACAACGATTCAAACACCCCGCCAGCCTAGTGGTGCACCGGGTGTGCGCGGCAGTTGTGTCCGAGCCGGGCGCAGCGGGCAGCGCCCAACCACCCCGCCGGCGATCGCCGGCCCGGCCACCAGGCCGATGCGCTCACCGCGCGTTTCATCACGACCGGGTCGGCGGGCCGGGCGACATCAGCGCAACCCGATCCAGGTCGCTACCGTGCCGAAAAGCATTGCCGTGCTACATTTCACAGCCGCCACCGAACCAAGCCGGCCGCGTCGGAGAGCAACTATGGGGGGAGCTGTGTCGATGCAACCGGTCAGCCGCACGGAGTCGCACGCCGCGAGCGGCGACGACGACGACAGCCGGCCGTTGCGGGGCTGGCAGCGCAGAGCGCTGGTGAAGTACCTCGCCGGGCAGCCGCGCGATTTCCTGGCCGTGGCGACCCCGGGATCCGGGAAGACGACGCTCGCGCTGCGGGTGGCCGCCGAACTGCTCAGGCAGCGCGCCGTCGAGCAGATCACCGTGGTGGTGCCCACCGAGCACCTCAAGGTTCAGTGGGCGCAGGCCGCGGGGCGGCACGGTCTGGCCCTGGACCCGAGGTTCTCCAACACCAGCCCGGCGACCTCGCCGGAGTACCACGGCGTGATGGTCACCTACGCTCAGGTCGCCGCCCACCCGACGCTGCACCGGGTGCGCACCGAGCAGCGCAAGACCCTGGTCGTCTTCGACGAGATCCATCACGGCGGTGACGCCAAGACCTGGGGCGAGGCCATCCGGGAAGCCTTCGGCGACGCCACCCGCCGGCTTGCCCTGACGGGCACGCCGTTTCGCAGCGACGACAGCCCGATCCCGTTCGTCAGCTACGCGCCCGGTGCCGACGGGGTGCTGCGTTCGCACGCCGACCACACGTACGGCTATGCCGAAGCTCTCGCCGACGGAGTGGTCCGGCCGGTGGTGTTCCTCGCCTACTCCGGGCAGGCACGCTGGCGCGACAGCGCCGGGGAAGAGCACACGGCGCGGTTGGGCGAGCCGCTGTCCGTCGAGCAGACCGCGCGGGCGTGGCGCACCGCGCTGGACCCCGCCGGCGAATGGATGCCCGCGGTGGTCACCGCCGCCGACCGGCGGCTGCGCCAGCTGCGCAGGCACGTACCCGATGCCGGCGGCATGATCATTGCCTCCGACCGCACCGCGGCCCGCGCGTACGCCGCCCTGCTGACGAAGCTGACCTTCCAGGCGCCGACGGTGGTGCTGTCCGACGACCCCGGATCGTCGGCCCGCATCAGCGAATTCGCGGAGAGCACCAGCCGGTGGCTCGTCGCGGTGCGCATGGTGTCCGAGGGCGTCGACGTGCCCCGGCTGTCGGTCGGAATCTACGCCACCAGCGCCTCGACGCCGCTGTTCTTCGCCCAGGCCGTCGGCCGGTTCGTGCGGTCGCGGCGGCCGGGCGAAACCGCGAGCATCTTCGTGCCGTCGGTGCCTAACCTGCTGCAGCTGGCAAGCGAGTTGGAGGCCCAGCGCAACCACGTGCTCGGTGAACCGCACCGCGCAGCCGACGATCCGCTCGACGGTGATCCCGCTGCCCGGACGCAGACCGAAAAGAGCGAATCCGAGAACGGCTTCACCTCGCTGGGCGCCGACGCCGAGCTGGATCAGGTCATCTTCGACGGATCATCGTTCGGCACTGCCACCCCGGCCGGAAGCGACGAGGAGGCCGACTACCTCGGTATCCCCGGGTTGCTCGACGCCGACCAGATGCGCGCCCTGCTGCACCGGCGCCAAGACGAGCAGCTGCAGAAGCGGGCCCAGCGTCAACAACAGGCCGGTCAGCAGGCGCCACCGGCGGAACTGGCAACGGTGCATGGCCAGCTGCGCGAACTGCGCCGCGAGCTCAACACCCTGGTGTCGATCGTCCACCATCGCACCGGCAAACCGCACGGCTGGATCCACAGCGAACTTCGCCGCCGTTGCGGAGGGCCACCGATGGCCGCGGCAACCCGCGACCAGCTCTTGGCCCGCATCGACGCCCTGCGACAGCTCAACTCGGAGCAGTCGTGACTAGTCGCCGACGGGCTCCGCGAGCACTTCCACCGCAGGACCGCCCAGCACGGCCAGCAGATGTTGTTCGACCGCGGTTCGCGCGCCATGTCCGGCGCCGGGGGCCGGCTCGGCGGTGGCGGCCCCGTCATCTCCGGCCGGCACCGTCATACAGAACACATCGGCCGCCGTCGACCCGAACGTGTTGACCTTCGCCCAGACGATGTCGGCCCCCGCACGCTCCAGCGCCCGGGTCAGCAGCGCGAGCAAACCGAGCCGATCCATGGCGCGGACTTCGAGAATCAACTGGCCCGACGACGCGGTCTCGAGCCACAGGATGCGGGGCGGGGCGGTCGACCGCGTGACGGGCACCCCGACCTGTATCTCGCCGGCCCGCGCGCTCGCCGCGCTGACGGCGTCGCTGTCGCGCTTCTCCAGCGCGCCGAGGACGTCGACGTCGCCGGCGAGGGCACCGGTGAACTGCTGGCGCAGCAGGCCCGCTTCGGGCGGAGAACCGAACAGCGGCGACACCACGAATTCGGTGATCGCGACACCCTCGTGGGTGTTGGCCGAGGCCGAATGGATTCGCAGCGAATTCAGAGCCAGCACGGCGGCGGCTTTCGACACCAATCCCCGCTGGTCCGGCGCGACCATCACGACGTGCAGGCGCTCACTGTCGCCGGTCTTGATCTCCACATGCACCCCGTGGTCGGCTGCCAGCGAAAGATAATGGGGTGCAGTGGGTTCCGCTTGCGGCAGCGGCTCCCCCGCCATCACCATCCGGCACCGACGGACCAGGTCGTCGATCAGGGACGCCTTCCATTCGCTCCACACCCCGGGGCCGGTGGCATTCGAGTCCGCCTCGGCCAGCGCGCGCAACACTTCCAGCAGTAGCGGATCCCCGCCCAGAGCCTCCGATACGCCGGTGATGGTTTTGGGGTCGTTCAGGTCGCTGCGGGTGGCCACCACCGGCAGCAGCAGGTGGTGGCGGACCAGCTGCGACAGCACCCCGGCGTCCGCGGGCGAGACCCCTATCCGGGCGCCGATCTGCAGCGCCAGCTCGGCCCCGAGCACACTGTGATCGACACCGCGCCCTTTGCCGATGTCATGCAGCAGCGCGCCGAGTGCAAGCAGATCGGGCCGGGCCACCCGGGTGGCCAGCGGCGCCGCATTGACGGCCGTCTCCACCAGATGACGGTCCACCGTCCACTTGTGCGCGACGTCGCGGGGCGGAAGGTCGCGGACCACATCCCATTCCGGCAACAACCGGCCCCACAGCCCGGTACGGTCGAGCGCTTCGATTGTCGCGACTGCGGTGGGGCCGGCGGACAGCACCACCAGAAAGTCGTCCAAGGCCTCGCGCGGCCACGGTGTCGGCATCTCGGGGGCGCTGGCGGCCAGGTGGGTCAGCGTGCCCGCCCCGATCGGCAGTCCGGTGTCGGCCGACGCAGCGGCCACTCGGAGCACCAGGCCGGTGTCGCTTTCCGGGCGAGCATCGCGGGCGAGCACGATTTCTCCGGCATATTCGACGACACCCTCGTCCAGTGGCCGGCGCTTCGGCCGCCGCACCAGGGCCGTGATGCCGCGGCGTGGCAACGCGTTTTCCGCAGTCCGCAGCCCGGTTTCGGCGTGGTACGCGATGGTGCGGCCGGCGGCGGACAGCATGCGCGCCAGGTCGAACCTGTCGCCGAAATGCAAGGCCGCGCTGATCTCGTCGGCGAACTGGGCCAGCAACAAGTCACGTCCGCGGCCAGACACCCGATGCAGCTCGGTGCGCACGTCGAGCAGCGTCAGATACGCCGCATCCAGCGAGCCGCCCGGCATGTCCGGGTTGGACATACCGTGCCGGTCGATGAGCTGGGCGAAACCCAGCGCGTCCAGCAACTGGACGTCACGAAGACCGCCGCGACCCGATTTGAGATCGGGCTCGGCCCGTTGCGCGATGCGGCCACAACGTAACCAGCGCGCGTTTGTCATCTCGACGAGCTCGCCCATTCGGGAACGAATTGCGCTGCGCCACTGCCGTCGTGCCCCGCCGATCAGCTCCGTCGACAGCTGCGCGTCCCCGGCGATGTGGCGTGCGTCCAGCATGCCCAGGGCGACCACCAGGTCGGTATTGGCGATGCCCAGGGCCCCTGGCACGGTCCGCACGCTGTGGTCAAGCCGAATGTTGGCGTCCCACAGCGGATACCACAGCCGGTCAGCGACCCGCTCGAGCACCTCGGCGGGCTTGTCGTCGTGCAACAGCATCAGGTCGAGGTCGGAATACGGCAGCAATTCGCGGCGGCCCAGGCCGCCGACACCGACGATCGCCAAGCCGCTGCCGTCGGTGACCCCGATCTCTGCCGCCTTGGCGGTCAGCCAGGACTCGTGCAGATCCAGCCAGGCTTGCCGCAGCTGGGCCGCATCCAGTTGACCACTATCTGAGAGCAGTCGGCGCCGCGACGCAGCCAAATCGCTTGCCCCGCAGGCGCTTCCTGTTCCGACAATCTCCGATGCCGGGTCGGGCCGGTCGGGTTTCATACCCTCCCGGCCCGCTCGGGATGGATCAGCAATGTAAGGCTGATGTCATAGCGCATCGGTCCCGCGTTCACCCGTGCGCACCCGCACAATGGTTTCCACGGGGCTCACCCAGACTTTGCCGTCACCGATCTTGCCGGTGCGCGCCGCCCGGACGATGCTGTCCACGACTTTGTCGACGATGGAATCGTCGACGACGACCTCGATACGGACCTTCGGCACGAAGTCGACCGAGTACTCAGCACCCCGGTAAACCTCGGTGTGGCCTTTCTGCCGTCCATAGCCTTGGATTTCGCTGACCGTCATCCCCAGGACGCCCGCGTCCTCGAGGCTGGTCTTGACGTCGTCCAGGGTGAACGGCTTTACGATCGCGGTGACCAGCTTCATCTCTACTCCGCCTCCACTTTCTCGTCGGCGCGCTCTTCGAGGCCGTTAGCGCTGTCCGGCAGACTGGCACGGGGAAGAACCGAGCCGGTGGCCACTGCGAAATCGTAACCGCTCTCCGCGTGCTCAGACTCATCGATACCCGCGGCCTCCGCCTCCGGGCTCAGACGCAGCCCGATGGTGTATTTCAGGATCAAGGCCAGGATAAGCGTGACGATGGCGGAGTAGAAAAGGACACTGAACGCGCCCACGGCCTGCCGTTCCAGCTGGGACCAGCCGCCGCCGTAGAACAGCCCCTTGGATACGCCCGTGACGCCGTTGATGGCCGGGCTCTCCGGGGCGGCCAGTAGACCCACCAGCAGCGTGCCGGCCAGACCGCCGACCAGGTGGACGCCGACCACGTCGAGCGAGTCGTCGAAGCCGAGCTTGAACTTCAGCCCGACCGCCAGCGCGCACACCACGCCGGCCACCAAGCCGACCACCAGGGCGCCCAGCACGTTGACCGACGAGCAGGACGGGGTGATGGCGACCAGTCCGGCCACGATGCCCGGACGCCGCTCCCAGCGTCGTGGCCTTGCCGTCGCGGATGCGCTCGGTGAGCATCCAGGCGAGCATGGCCGTGGCCGTCGCGATCGTGGTGGTCATGAACGTCGACCCGGCCGACGCCGTTGGAGCTGGTAGCAGATCCGGCGTTGAACCCGTACCAGCCGAACCACAGCAATCCGGCGCCGAGCATCACGAACGGCAGGTTGTGCGGCCGGAACAGCGTCGTGGGCCAGCCCTTGCGCTTGCCCAGCACGATCGCCAGCATCAGGCCCGCCACACCGGAGTTGATGTGGACCGCGGTCCCGCCGGCGAAGTCGATCGCGTGCAACTTATTGGCGATCCAGCCGCCGTGCTCGGACGCGAAACCGTCGAACGCGAAGACCCAGTGCGCGACCGGGAAGTAGACGAAGGTCGCCCACAGTCCGGCGAACACCAGCCAGGCGCCGAACTTCAGCCGGTCGGACACGGCACCTGAGATCAGCGCGACCGTGATGATCGCGAACATCAGCTGGAACGCCACGAACACGGTGGCGGGCATGGTACCGGCCAGCGGAATGTCCGTCGCCGCAACGCCCTTGGTCGGATCGGCGGCCACGGAGTTGACACCGATGAGACCCTTCAGGCCCCAGTATTCGGTCGGGTTCCCCATGACGTTGCCGACGTCGTTGCCGAACGCGATCGAGTAGCCGTACAGCACCCACAGCACCGTCACCACGCCCATTGCGCTGATGCTCATCATGAGCATGTTGAGCACGCTCCTGGCGCGCACCATGCCGCCGTAGAAGAACGCCAGACCTGGCGTCATCAACAGCACCAGTGCAGAACTCGCCAGCATCCAGGCGGTATCGCCGGTATTGGGCTGGCCCATTAACGGGAACGTCACTCGCTATCACCTCCGGTCGGCCCTGAATTAGCCGTCAGACATGCGTCTGATGACCTGATCCAGAACCTTGCGCAATGGTTGTTTCGGCGATGGAGCCGTCGTGTTTCGGCGGTATTAACGTCACACTCGGCGTGTAAGCGTTGTCAGCCGAGCAGCGCGTCGACGAAGGCGGCCGGTTCGAACGGCGCCAGATCGTCGGGGCCTTCACCGAGCCCGACCAGCTTCACCGGCACCCCGAGTTCTTGCTGGACCCGGAAAACGATGCCGCCCTTGGCCGTTCCGTCCAGCTTGGTCAGCACGGCGCCGGTGATGTCGACCACCTCGGCGAACACCCGGGCCTGCGCCAGCCCGTTCTGCCCGATCGTGGCGTCGAGCACCAGCAACACCTCGTCGACGGCGGCGCGCCGGGTCACCACGCGCTTGACCTTGTCGAGCTCGTCCATCAGCCCGACCTTGGTGTGCAGCCGACCGGCGGTGTCGATGAGCACCACGTCAGCACCCGAGGCGATGCCCTTGTCGACGGCGTCGAACGCCACCGAGGCCGGGTCGGCGCCTTCGGCGCCGCGCACCACCTCTGCGCCCACCCGGGACGCCCAGGTCTGCAGTTGGTCGGCCGCCGCGGCCCGGAAGGTGTCGGCGGCGCCCAGCACGACGCGCCGCCCGTCGGCCACCAACACCCGTGCCAGCTTGCCGACGGTGGTGGTTTTTCCGGTGCCGTTCACGCCGACGATCAGCAGCACCGCGGGATGGTCGGCGTGCGGCAGGGCGCGGATCGAGCGGTCCATGCCGGGCTGCAGCTCTTTGATCAGCACGTCGCGCAGCACGGCCTTCGCGTCGGCCTCGGTGCGCACCTCGCTGCTGGCCAGTCGGCTGCGCAGCTGCGCGATCACCGATTCGGTGACCACCGGCCCCAGGTCGGCGACCAGCAAGGTGTCCTCGACGTCCTGCCAGGCCTCTTCGTCCAGATCGCCGCCGCCGATCAGGCCCAGCATGCTGCGCCCGAGCGCATTCTGCGACCTGGCCAGCCGGCCGCGCAGTCGCTCCAGCCGGCCTTCGGGCGGCGCGATGGCCTCGATCTCGGCAGCCACCCGGGCCGCCGGGGCCTCGGGGGCCTCGACGGCGCCGCCGGTCGGGCCTCGGGCTGGGGCGGTGATGGTCTCGGGTTCGGGGAGTTCGACCTCGGAGATGGTGCGCGGCGGCGCGGCGCGGGGAACGGTCGCGTCGTCGCCTACCGCGGGCAGTCCGGTGGTGTCGATCCGGTCTTCGGTCGGCTGCCCAGTCGGCGCGGCCTGGCTGAACGTGATGCCGGACGACGCGGTGTAACCGCCGGAACGGTCGATCGCGCCGGGTTGGGGCTGGGCCGAGAAGCTGATCCGTCGCCGCCGGTAACGCACCAGGCCCAGGACCAGCGCGGCGATGACAACCAGGACGGCGACGACCGCGACGGCGATCCAAAGACCTTGTGACACGCTGACATTCTTCCAGGGGCGTGATGCGGATCCGTTGGCGGCAGCCGCTGGCCGCGTCGCGGAGCCCGCTAGGAGGGGTTGGAGACCAGCTGCTCGACCCGCTGGCCGCGCATCCGCTGCGAGATCACCGCGGTGATGCCGTCGCCCTGCATGGTCACGCCGTAAAGCGCGTCCGCGACCTCCATCGTCGGCTTCTGGTGCGTGATGATGATGATCTGCGACTGGGCGCGCAGTTGCTCGAACAGCCCGATCAGGCGGCGCAGATTCGTGTCGTCCAGCGCGGCCTCCACCTCGTCCATGATGTAGAACGGCGACGGGCGGGCCCGGAAGATCGCCACCAGCATCGCCACCGCCGTCAGCGCCTTCTCGCCGCCGGACAGCAAAGACAGCCGGGTGACCTTCTTGCCGGGCGGCCGGGCCTCCACCTCGATGCCGGTAGTGAGCATGTCATCCGGATCGGTCAGCCGCAGCCGGCCTTCCCCACCGGGGAACAGCGCGGTGAACACGCCGGCGAATTCGCGTTCCACGTCGATGAAGGCGTCGCTGAACACCTGAAGGATGCGCGCATCGACGTCGGCGATGACGTCGAGCAGGTCCTTGCGGGCGGCCTTGACATCTTCGAGCTGGGTGGACAGGAAGTTGTAGCGCTCCTCCAGCGCAGCGAACTCCTCCAACGCCAACGGGTTGACCCGGCCGAGTTCGGCCAGCTCACGCTCGGCCCGTTTGGCCCGGCGCTCCTGGGTAGCCCGGTCATACGGCATCGGCGCGGGCGCGATCACCTGCTCGCCGCGCTCCCGGGCCTGCTCGAATTCGGCCAGCTCGAGCTCGGTCGGCGGCAGCGGAACCTGCGGACCGTACTCGGCGATCAAGTCGGTCGGCGCCATCCCGAACTGCTCGAGCACCGTCTGCTCGAGTTGCTCGATACGAAGCGCCGCCTGGGCGTTGGCCACCTCGTCGCGGTGCAGCGAATCGGTCAGGGTGGCCACCCGGGCGCTCAGCGCGGTCACCTCGTCGCGCACCGCTGCCATCGCCAGCGAACGCTCCCGGCGCTCGGCGGTCAGCGCGTCGCGGATCGCCGACGCCGCGGCGACCACCCGGTCCAACCGCCGGGCCAGCAGCCGCCCGGCGTCGGCCACCGCCGCGGCCACCGCGGCCGCGCGCAGTCGGGCCTCGCGCGCGTGCTGAGCCCGCAACCGTGCTTCGCGTTCGGCGGCCGCCGCCCGGCGCAACGAATCCGCTCGCCCGCGCACCGCGTTGGCCCGCTCCTCAGCGGTCCGCACCGTCAGCCGGGCCTCCACTTCGACGCCCCGGGCGCTTTCGGCGGCCGCGGCGATCTGCTGGCGGGCCGTCGACATAACTGGGTTCTTCCGCCTGCACGTGCTGGGTCTCTTGGGCGTTGCGCAGCCGGTTTTCGAGTTCGGTGACCTCTGCGACGGTCTGCCCGCGCCCCGCTTCCAGCTCCTCGCGCTGCCGCAGCAACCTGCTCCACTCTTCGTCGGCGGCCCGGGACTCCTGGCCGAGCCGGCCCAGTTGCTCGTACATCGCCGAGATCGCGGTGTCGGATTCGTTGAGCGCGGCCCACGCCTGCTCGGCGGAATCCTGACGGGCGGCCTGTTCGGCCAGCGCGCCGGACAACGCCGCGCCCAGCTGGGCCACCTGTGCTTCCGCGGCGGCCAGCTTGCCAGAGGCCTTGTCGATTTCCGAGGTGACTTCCAGCGCGGACAGCTTGCGGTCCGAACCGCCGCTCACCCACCCGGCGCCCACCAGATCGCCGTCCAGCGTGACGGCTCGCAGCTGCGGACGGGCTGCCACCAGGTCCACCGCCTGGTCCAGGTCGTTGACCACTGCGACACCCGACAGCATGGCCGCCATGGCGCCGCGCAGCCGCGCGGGCGCATCGATCAAGTCGAGCGCCCACAGCGCGCCGCCGGGCAGGGCGTCCTGCGGCACCGGATGGTCGGCCGGCCAGTCGCCCAACACCAACGCCGCGCGGCCCCCGTCGGCGTGTTTGAGCGCGGCGACCGCGGAACGGGCCGCGCCGAAGCTTTCGGCGGCCAGCGCGTCGGCCGCCGACCCGAGCGCCGCGGCCAGCGCCGCCTCATAGCCGGAGCGGACTTTGACCAATTTGGCGATCGTCCCGAAAATCCCTGTGCCGAACTGGTTTTGGACGAGCCAGGCCGCGCCGTCCTTGCGCTCCAGCCCCACCGACAGCGCATCGATACGGGCGCGCAACGAGGCCACTTGGCGTTCGGCGTCCCGCTCGGCCGACTGCAGCTCGGCGACGCGTTGGTCGGCCAGCCGCAACGCGGCGACGGTCCGCTCGTGGTGCTCGTCGAGGCCCACCTCGCCCTGATCCAGCTCACCGACACGTCCCTGCACGGTTTCGAATTCCGCCTTGGCCTGCTGCGCGCGCGTGGCCGCTTCTTCGATGCGCTCAGACAGGCGCGCAATGCTGTCGTCGATCGATTCGACGCGCGCGCGCATGGTCTCCACCTGACCGGCCAGCCGTGCCAGACCCTCGCGCCGGTCCGCCTCCGCCCGGACCGCCGCCAGATGGGCTCGATCGGCCTCGGCGGCTTCGCGCTCGCGATCGGCCAAGTCGGCACGGGCGGCATCCAGCCGGGTGCGCGCCGCGGCCAGTTCCGCCAACAGCTGCTGCTCGGCGACCGCAACCCGCTGCGCCTCGGCGTCCAGCGCGTCGGGGTCGGTGTCGCTGACCGGCACCGGCTCGACATCCAGATGTTGAGCACGCTCGCTGGCGATGCGCACCGTGGCGGCCACCCGTTCGGCCAGGGCGGACAGCGCGAACCAGGTCTGCTGGACCGACTCGGCCCGGACCGAAAGTTCTGCCAGCGCCGTCTCGTGCGCGCTCAGCTCCTCGGATGCCGCCGCCAGTCGGGCGGCGGCCTCGTCGTGCTCGCGGCGCATGGCGGACTCGGCCTCGAAAATGGCGTCGCGCTCGGACTGCCGGCTGACCAGGTTGTCGGCGGCCAACCGCAACCGGGCATCGCGCAGGTCGGCCTGGATGGTCTGGGCGCGACGGGCCACCTCGGCCTGACGGCCCAACGGTTTGAGCTGGCGGCGCAGTTCGGTGGTCAGATCGCTGAGCCGGGCCAGGTTCACCGACATCGCGTCGAGTTTGCGGAGAGCCTTTTCTTTGC
This sequence comes from uncultured Actinomycetota bacterium, assembly GCA_963848535.1. GTDB lineage: Bacteria > Actinomycetota > Actinomycetes > Mycobacteriales > Mycobacteriaceae > Mycobacterium. Next base: position 170,971 of record CAWKEM010000014.1, on the reverse strand, counting down.
GCTTGCGGTGCTTGAGCACGCCGGCGGCTTCTTCGATGAACGCGCGACGATCCTCAGGTCGCGACTGCAGGATCTCGTCGAGCTTGCCCTGGCCGACGATGACGTGCATCTCACGGCCGATTCCGGAGTCGCTCAGCAGCTCCTGGACGTCCATCAAACGGCAACTGCTGCCGTTGATTTCATATTCACTGGCGCCGTCGCGGAACATTCTGCGGGTGATCGACACCTCGGAGTATTCGATCGGCAGCGCGTTGTCGGAGTTGTCGATGGTGACGGTGACTTCGGCGCGGCCCAGCGGGGCGCGCGACGAGGTGCCGGCGAAGATGACGTCCTCCATCTTCCCGCCGCGCAGCGTCTTTGCTCCCTGCTCCCCCATCACCCAGGCCAGGGCATCGACGACATTCGACTTGCCCGAGCCGTTGGGACCGACGACGGCGGTGATCCCCGGCTCGAAACGCAGAGTCGTCGGCGAGGCGAAGGACTTGAAGCCCTTCAGCGTCAGACTCTTGAGGTACACGACGTGCCAGATTACCGCTCGATTTGTCGGCTACCGCTCAACAAACCCATTGAACTGTTCGTGCGGCGGCGACCAGTCGGCGACGACCTTGTCGACGCGGCCCGGCCTGGAAGGCCACGAAGCGCCGCCTTCCAGCAGCTGCAGCAGTTTCTCCCCGGCCTCGCGCGGCCCGTGGGCGACGACCAGCACCCGGCCGTCGTCCTGGTTGGCCGCGTAACCGGTCAGGCCCAGTTCCAGCGCCCTGCACCGGGTCCACCACCGGAAACCGACCCCCTGGACCCTCCCGTGCACCCAGGCGGTCAGCCGGACGTCAGGATCCGGCATGGGATCCGACATCGGCGACCTCGAAGGTGACGGTGGTACCGGACTTGAGCGTGCGCCCGACGGTGCAGACCAGGTCGATGGCCCGGTTGACCACGACCACCAGGCTTTCCTTGGCGTCCTCGGACAACCCGGACAGGTCCAGCTCCAGGGTCTCCTCGAGCAACGGATAGCGTTCCTGGTCACGGTCGGCGACGCCGGACACCCTGATCACCGCTTTGTAGTCATCGCCGAGCCGGTGGGCCAGCGGCTGGTCGCTGGACATCCCGCTGCACGCGGCGAGCGCGATCTTGAGCAGTTCGCCGGGAGTGAACACGCCGTCGACATCGTCGGAGCCGACGAGTACCTGGGCGCCGCGTGAGCTGTATCCGGTGTAGCGGCGGGTTCCGGTGCGTTCCACCCACAGTTCGGTCATGGCTTATTTCTTACGTGAAGGCGCCCTCGCGTGTGCGTCCTGGGCGGCGCCGCTCGGCGTGTCGTCACCCTGGGCGCACACTCAACGCGCTGAGCGCACACTCAAGCGCGGGGCCGCGGCTGGCATCTCGGACAGTAGAACGACGAACGGTTCATGAACTTCTCCCGGCGCATCACCGCACCGCAGCGCCGGCAGTTCCGTCCCTCGCGGCCATAGGCGTCCAGCGATCGGTCGAAGTAACCGGACTCGCCGTTGACGTTGACATACAACGAGTCGAACGAGGTTCCGCCCTTGGTCAGCGCATCGCGCATCACGTCCGCGGCGGCGTCCAGGACGGCACGCAGTTGGCGGCGGCTCACCGTGGCGGCGATCCGTGCGCCGTGCACCTTGGCCCGCCACAGCGCCTCGTCGGCGTAGATGTTGCCGATTCCGGACACCACCTGCTGATCGAGGAGCTGGCGCTTGAGCTCGGAATGCTTGCGTCGCAGCACGTGCACCACCGCATCGGCGTCGAACCGCGGGTCCAGCGGGTCCCGCGCAAGGTGTGCGACGGGCACCGGCACCACGCTGTCGTCCACGCTCACCAGGTCGGCAAGCATCCACCCGCCGAAGGTGCGCTGGTCGGCGAAGCTCAGCACGGTCCCGTCGTCGAGCAGTGCGGAGATCCGGACGTGGTCGGTGCGCGGCACCGCCCCGAGCAGCATCTGCCCGCTCATGCCGAGGTGGACCACCAGCGCCGTGTCCGATCCTGACCCCGGGGGCCCCGTGTCGAGCAGCAGCCACAGGTACTTGCCGCGCCGATCGGTGCCGGTGATCCGCGCGCCGAGCAGGCGGGCGGTCAGGTCGGCGGGTCCGGCGTCGTGGCGGCGCACCGCACGGGGGTGATGCACCCGAACCGCAGTGATCGTTCGGCCCACCACATGGGCCTGCAAGCCGCGGCGCACCACCTCGACTTCGGGCAGTTCGGGCATCTAGGCGGACGTTTTCCCCGCGGTGTCGCACAGGTCCAGCGATTTCCAGGTCGCCGCCGCGGCCTTTTGCTCGGCCTCTTTTTTGGAGCGGCCCGTCCCCGACCCGTATTCGGTATCCATCACGACCACGACCGCGGTGAATTCCTTGTCGTGGTCCGGGCCGGTGGAGGTGATCACGTAGGAGGGTGCGCCCATGCCGCGTGCCGCGGTCAGCTCCTGCAGGCTGGTCTTCCAGTCCAGGCCGGCCCCCAGCGTGGGCGCGGCGTCCAGCAGCGGGCCGAACAACCGCAGGATCACCTCCCGCGCCGTGTCGATCCCGTGCTCGAGGTAAATCGCCCCCAGCAGCGATTCCATCCCGTCGGCCAGGATGCTCGACTTGTCGGCGCCACCGGTGTTGGCTTCACCGCGGCCCAGCAACAAGTGCACGCCAAGACCCTCGTCGGACAGGTTCCGCGCGACGTCGGCCAACGCCTGGGTATTGACGACGCTGGCCCGCAGTTTGGCCAGATCCCCTTCGGAACGGTCGGGATGACGATGGTAGAGCTCGTCGGTGATGGTCAGGCCCAGGACGGCGTCGCCGAGGAATTCCAGCCGCTCGTTGGTCGGTAGCCCGCCGTGCTCGTAGGCGTAGCTGCGGTGGGTCAGCGCCAACGAGAGCAGCTCGTCGGGCAGCCCGACGCCGAGCGCATCGAGCAGAGCTTGCCGGGAACTCACCGCTCACCCCGCGGCGCATCCGGCCCATCGGCCACCATGCCGGCCAGCTTGGCCCACCGCGGGTCGATGCGGTCATGGTGGTGGCCGGGTTCAGCCGAGAGCGAAACACCGCATTCGGGGCACAATCCCGGGCAGTCCGGCGCGCACACCGGTGAGAGCGGGAGTTCCAGTCCGACGGCGTCGATGATGCACTGCTCGAGGTCGACGGTGTCGTCGACGATGCGCCCGACCTCGTCTTCCTCGGTGGTCGCCTCGGTCGTACTTCCCGGGTAGGCAAACAGCTGGGTCAACCCGACTTGCACGCGCCCGTTGACCTTGGTCAGGCAGCGGGCACATTCGCCGACGGTGGGCGCGGCCACCGTCCCGGTCACCAGCACGCCTTCCGACACCGACTCGATCCGCAAGTCCAGTTCCAACGAGGCACCCGGGTCGATCGCGATCATGTCCAGGCCGATGCGCGACGGGCTGGGCACGGTGTCACGCAGGGTGACCATCGCCCCCGGACGGCGCCCGAGCCGTGTGATGTCAACGGTCATCGGCGAGGTCGGATGGCGCCGCGCCGTGGTGCTGTGCTGCCGCGTCATAGCAGAAATTCTACGGCGCCGACCGCGTGATGCCAGGGCACCGCCGCCGTCCGCCCTGGTGAAGGCGCTTCGAACGGGGGTTCTGAGCCCCTAGCGCGTCGCGTAGTCGTGCGTGCCGGCTGCGGTGCGAAGTTGGTGGCGACCGCGTCCCACGGACCGAAGCGTGCCGTTGAGGAACTCCTCGAACTCGGCGAGCTTGCTGTCGACGTAGATATCGCATTCACCCCGCAGCCGGTCGGACTCGGCGTGCGCGGTGTCGATCAGCCGGGTGGCTTCCGCGGTGGCCGCCTGCACCACCTCGTTCTGCGACACCAGGCGCTGCTGCTCCTTGATGCCCTCTTGCACAGCCTTCTCGTAGGAGATGTTGCCGCTTTCGATGAGCCGGTCGGCTTCGGCCTGGGCGCGGCCGACGCTGGCTTCGTACTCGCGTTTGGCCGCCGTGGCGATGCGAATCGACTCCTCACGCGCGTCGGCGACCATCCGCTCGCTGTGCTGGCGCGCCTCGCCGACCATCCGATCGGCCTGCGCTTTCGCGTCGGATAGCAGCCGGTCAGCCTCGGCACGGGCGTGGTTGAGCATCGACTCTGACTCGGTGGTCGCCGAGGACACCATGGATTCGGCGTGCGCCTTGGCGTCGTGCAGCATCGAATCACGCGCGTCCAGCACATCCTGGGCATCGTCCAGCTCGCCCGGAATCGCGTCTTTGACGTCGTCGATCAGCTCCAGCACGTCACCGCGGGGCACCACACAACCGGCCGTCATCGGCACGCCACGGGCTTCTTCGACAATGGCGCTCAATTCATCCAGCGCTTCAAAGACTCGGTACACGGCCATACCCTCCTGGCGTCGTTGTTGTTACAAGTGTGCCTGCTGTTGCACCTGTGACAGTGGTGGCGGGGCCGGTGTGTCGGGCATTGGCGTGGCGAAGCCCCCGCACCGCAACCGGTGCGATCCTGCCGAAACCCGTCCTGCCCAACACCCAACCACCTACCAGGCCCGTCTGCTGGGCCCCGATGGAAAGCCGACGCGCAACGCTGCCTGCACGACACGCCCCGGCAAATCACCGGGATCCATTGTCCCAGGACTGCTGCGCCACCGCCCGAGATAGGCGGCCCAGTGAACAGGCGCTCTGTGCGGATCTCAGCCGGATCGCCGTCCCACAGCCCGGACGCCGCAGCACCGGGTTGGTGGCCTGCTGCCGCAACGACGATTTGCCGGAGCCGGTGAAAGACGTCGAGGGCTAACTCCCGATCGGCACGACAGGATTAGCTGACCCGGCGGCCATGGGTCGTCGGCGGATTCGGGTCACGGTCCGGGCGGGTCGCCGGTCGTGAGTTCGCTACGTGTACCGCTCGGGTCCCGGTTCGCGCGGACTCCCGGCGCAGGACGCCGGCCTGCCGGCCCCGCCGCGGACCGGCGGCAGCCACACCCGCCGCGTCGAGCCTGGGCGGCCGCGGCGGAAATGGTGCGCGGGTGCCAGAATCGACCGGGGCCCGTCAATCGCTGCGATACCGCGGGCTTTTCATCCACTCTAATTCTCATCTGCCACCTCTGCACCAGCAGCATCAGCAAAAACTCTCAGACGCAACTCCCATAGCCTGCTCCAACGCCGCGCGCATGCCAAACGGGCGAAATGTGAGACATCCCACCGGCCGCCGGCGCATTGAATCTGTGGATTTCGTGAATCGCCCCGCCTCTCCGTGCATGATTGCTTAGGTTGCTTCAGGAGGCAGGTTGTCGGGGTCCTGCCCAGCCACCCAATAAGCGGCCCGCGAGATGCGTGCACATCGCGAACATCGACGGCGAAACGGGGAAGGTACAGCAATGCCGGTGATCTATCGTTCCCTGCCCGCTTTGCTGCAGGCGCGGGCTGACCAACGGCCCGATGCGATAGCGTTCACCCGCATCGGCGACGAACCGGGCCCGGTGGGGTTTGCTGAGAGCCTGCCGTACCGGCCCGCGCGCATTGTTGCTGAAGAGCTCAGTCTACGGGTCGCCGATCTCGTTCTGGCGCCAACCGGTTCGATACCGGTCGCCACGAATGGCAGGTTCCGGCGTCCGGCCCGCGTCGAGCGTCGTCGAAGTGCCAACCGGTCGGACGTATCTGTATGACATCCAGCTTCAACAACGAAGCCGACCTTCGGCACTGGCTAGTCGACTACCTGGTGACGAATGTCGGCTGCGCGCCCGACGAGGTCGACCTCGATCTGTCACTGGCCGACCTCGGCGTGAGCTCGCGCGAGTCGGTCGTGCTCTCCGGTGAATTGTCGGCGTTGTTGGGCAAGCACGTGTCCCCGATCGAATTCTGGGAGCACCCGACCATCAACGCGTTGGCCGCATACCTCGCTGCGCCCGAGCCGGACCCCGAATCGGACGCCGCAGTAAAGCGTCAGGCTCGCAGCCCGCTCGACGAGCCGATCGCCGTAATCGGGATGGGGTGCCGCTTTCCGGGGGGGATCGGGGGGCCCGATGCGTTGTGGGAGTTTTTGTATGACCGCCGTTGCTCGATCGGGCAGGTGCCACCCGAACGGTGGCAGCGGTTCGAAAGCGACTCACCCGAGGTAGCAGCCGCGTTGGCCCGCACCACGCGGTGGGGCTCCTTTCTGCCCGACATCGACGCCTTCGATGCGGAATTCTTCGAGATCTCCCCCAGCGAAGCGGACAAGATGGACCCCCAGCAACGCCTGCTGCTGGAAGTGGCCTGGGAAGCGTTGGAGCACGCCGGAATTCCGCCCACCGCACTGCGGCGCTCACAGACCGGAGTATTCGCCGGGGCTTGCGCGAGTGAATACGGAGCCATTGGTTCCACCGACCTGTCGCAGGTCGACGGATGGAGCAATACCGGCGGAGCGATGAGCATCATCGCCAACCGGCTCTCCTATTTCCTGGACCTGCGCGGCCCGTCGGTGGCGGTGGACACCGCGTGCTCGTCGTCGTTGGTGGCCATCCACCTGGCCTGCCAGAGCCTGCGCACCGAGGATTGTCACCTGGCAATCGCCGCCGGCGTGAACCTGTTGCTGTCCCCGGCGGTATTTCACGGTTTCGACCAGGTCGGCGCGTTGTCGCCGACGGGTAGGTGCCGCGCGTTCGATGCGGCCGCCGACGGGTTTGTGCGCGGCGAGGGCGCCGGGGTGGTGGTGCTCAAGCGGCTCACCGACGCGCAGCGCGACGGCGACCGGGTGCTTGCCGTAATCTGCGGCTCGGCGATCAACCAGGATGGCCGGTCCAACGGGCTGATGGCGCCCAACCCAGCGGCGCAAATGGCGGTGCTCCGCGCCGCCTACAACAACGCGGGGATGCAACCGGGCGACGTCGACTACATCGAAACCCACGGCACCGGAACACTTTTGGGTGACCCGATCGAAGCGCGCGCGCTCGGCACGGTATTGGGTCGCGGACGTTCCGAGGATTCACCCCTGCTCATCGGCGCGGTAAAGACGAACATCGGGCACACCGAGGCGGCAGCCGGGATCGCGGGCTTCATCAAGGCGGTGCTGGCGGTGCAGCGTGGTCAGATTCCGCCGAACCAGCGCTTCGAAAGCCCGAACCCCCATATCCCCTTTGCCGACTTGCGGATGAAAGTCGTTGACATCCAGACCGACTGGCCGGACACGGGGCATCCGCGCCGGGCCGGAGTGTCCTCGTTCGGATTCGGCGGAACGAACGCGCACGTGGTGATCGAACAGGGTCAGGAGGTGGCCCCGGCACGTCGGGCGGAGCCCGATCCGGGGGTTTCGACGTTGGTGGTGTCGGGTAAGTCGGCGGCGCGGGTGGCGGCGACGGCGGACGTGTTGGCTGATTGGATGGAGGGCGCCGGGGCCGGGGTGGGATTGGCCGAGGTGGCCCACACGCTCAACCACCACCGCGCCCGGCAGCCCAGGTTCGGCAGCGTCGTCGCTCGTGACCGCGCCCAGGCGGTGGCCGGGCTGCGGGCACTGGCGGCCGGTGAGTCGGGCCCGGGTGTGGTGGGCTGCGCCGAGGGTTCGCCGGGGCCGGGCACGGTGTTCGTGTACTCCGGGCGCGGGTCACAGTGGGTCGGCATGGGCCGCCAACTGCTGGCCGAGGAACCGGCATTCGCCGCCGCGCTGGCCGAGCTGGAGCCGGTGTTCGTCACGCAGGCCGGCTTCTCGCTGCACGAGGTGATCGCCGCCGGCAAAGAGTTGGTGGGTATCGAGCAGATCCAGCTGGGCCTGATCGGCATGCAGCTGGCGCTGACCGGGCTGTGGCGCTCCTACGGGGTGACCCCCGACCTGGTGATCGGTCACTCCATGGGTGAGGTGGCCGCCGCAGTCGTCTGCGGAGCGCTGACCCCGGCCGAGGGGCTACGGGTGACCGCGACCCGCTCGCGGCTGATGGCGCCGTTGTCCGGGCAGGGCGGCATGGCCCTGCTGGAACTCGACGTGGCCGCCACCGAGGCGTTGATCGCCGACTACCCACAGGTGACGCTGGGGATCTACAACTCCCCGCGCCAGACCGTGATCGCCGGACCCACGCAGCAGATCGACGAGCTGATCACCCGGGTGCGCGCCCAGAACCGCTTCGCCGGCCGGGTCAACATCGAAGTGGCCCCGCACAACCCGGCCATGGACGCCCTGCAACCCCAGATGCGTTCCGAACTCGCCGATCTGGCCCCGCGGACCCCGGTCATTCCGATCATCTCCACCACCTACGAAAACCTCGACACCCAACCGGTCTTCGACGCCGAACACTGGGCCACCAACATGCGCAACCCGGTGCGCTTCGCCCAGGCCATCGCGGCCGCCGGGGTCGACCACCACACGTTCATCGAAATCAGCGCCCACCCGCTGTTGACCCAGGCCATCATCGACACCCTGACCAGCACCCAGCACGGCGCCAAATACCTGGCCGTGGGCACCTTGGCGCGCGACACCGACGACACCATCACCTTCCACACCAACCTCAACACCGCCCAGCCGCCGCAGACCCCACACCCCCCCGGACCCCACCCCGTCCTGCCCACCACCCCGTGGCAACACACCCGCCACTGGATCAGCGCCCCGGCGCCCGCCGGTCCGGTCGGATCGGCGCCCAGGCCGGGCACCATGCTCGGCCAACACACCACGGTGTCATCGAGTCCACCCAGCCACCTCTGGCAGGCCCGGCTGACGCCGGAGGCGAAGCCGTATCCGGGCTGGCATCGATTTCATGGCGTCGAGGTGGTCCCGGCATCCGTCGTCCTGCACACCATCCTTTCCGCCGCAGCCGAATTGGGCTTTTCCGGGCTGTCCGAGATCCGATTCGAGCAACCCGTCCTCGCCGACCAGCCACGGGTGATCCAGGTAGTGGCCGACAACGAATCGATCAGTCTGGCATCGAGTTCGGTCGCCGATGCGCCGGCAGATCGGTGGACGCGGCATGTGATCGCGCGACTTTCGTCGTCACCGTCCGTGTCTGCTGCGACGCCGGACGACCCGTTCCAGGGCAACGGGCATCGACGCGAGAATGGCGGCCACTCCGCGATTCCGGCAATCGACGAGCTGCTGGCGCTGCGCGGGGTCGACGGACGGCCCTTTGCCTGGTCGGTGGATTCGTGGGCGGCGACACCGGCCGGCTTGGCCGCCGCGATCGCCACCCCCGAGGCGTCGTCGGTGGCCCTGCTCGACGCCGCGATCCACATCGCGCCACTGGCAGACGTCACCGATTCGCGTCTCTACGTGCCCGCAAGCATCGACCAGGTGTGGCTGGGGGATGCCGCCACCGAACCGCGGGGTTCGGTTTCGGTGAACTACACCGGTCGCGCCGACGATGCAGTCGTCGTCGATGTCACCATCGCCTCGCCCACCGGTGGCCGGTGTGTGTCGATGCGCTCACTTCGGTACCGGGCGATCCCGCCCGGCGACGGGCAACCGGCCGGGTCGGACGTGGTGGGCGAATCGGACTCCGACGCACGCAGATTCGTGCACACGATCGACTGGCAACCGCTGCCCGATCCTGACAATGGGCCCGTTGCGAGCACCGGGTCGCGCTCCCTCGCGGTGCTGGGGAACGACGACGCCGGTGCGGCGCTCAGGACACGGCTCGACCGCGCCGGCTATGCACCGGCCGCCTTGCCGGATGCGCGCCACGTGCTGTACCTCGCCGATTCGGAGCCGGCGGATGCCGCCGAGACGGACATCGACTACGCGGTGCGGATCTCGGCTGATGTGACGCGTCTGGTGCAGATGTTGGCGGAACGGGACCCGGACCACCCGGCGGCCCTCTGGATCGTCACGCGGGGCGTGCACGAAGCAGTCAGTCCCACGGGACTGCGCCAGAGCTTCCTGTGGGGGCTTGCGGGCGTTATCGGCGCCGAGCACCCGGAACTGTGGGGCGGCCTGGTCGATCTCGCTGACGACGCCGACCTGGGCCCGAACGGTCAGGCCGCGCCGATCCTCGCCGATGTGCTTCATACGCCGCGTAAGTCGATCTTGGTGATTCGCGACAACGTGATCCTCACCCCGGCGTTGGCACCCGTCACCGGGCAGCCCGCGGCTAAGCCCTTGTGGTGCAGGCCCGATGGGGCTTACCTGATCACCGGCGGGATGGGCGCCCTCGGCCTGCTGATGGCCGGTTGGCTCGCGGACCGCGGCGCTCGTCGGTTGGTGCTGTCGGGCCGCACACCGTTGCCGCCGCGGCGTGACTGGGACCAACACACCGCGGATGCCGGACTGCGCGAGAAGATCGATGCGATCCGCGCGCTGGAGATGCGCGGCGTCGCGGTCGAGGCCGTCGCCGTCGACATCGGGTGTCGCGAAGAGCTGGCCGAGCTGTTGGCCAACCGTGACCGCGACGGAGCCCCACCGATATGCGGGATCATCCACGCGGCCGGGGTGACCAACGATCAACTGGTGACGAACATGACCGACGCCGCCGTGCGGCAGGTCATGTGGCCCAAGATCAGCGGTGGCCAGGTGCTGCACGAGGCGTTTCCGCCCGGCAGCCTGGACTTCTTCTTCTTGATCTCTTCGGCCGCAGCCCTATTCGGTATCCCGGGACAGGGCTCGTATGCGGCCGCCAATGCCTACCTGGACGCGTTGGCCCGCACCCGCCGGCAGCAGGGCTGTCACAGCCTGAGCCTGGACTGGGTGGCCTGGCGGGGGCTCGGGTTCGCCGCGGATGCCCAGATTGTCAGCGAAGAGCTGCGGCGGATGGGTTCGCGGGACATCACACCGTCGGAGGCATTCACCGCGTGGGAGTACGCCGCTACCTACGACCTCGCGCAAGCGGTTGTGGTTCCGGTGCCGTCGGCCGTCGGTGCGGACCGGTGGAACGTCGCCGATGCATCCCTGAAGCCGGCACGGGACTGGTCGCAGATGTCGGCCACGGAGGTGCGCGACGAGCTCGAAAACGGGCTACGGAGCATCATCGCCCGCGAACTGCGCTTGACGGAAGCACAACTGGAAAGCGACCGGCCGTTCGCCGAACTGGGCCTCAACTCCCTGATGGCGATGGCGATCCGGCGCGAAGCCGAGCAGTTCGTCGGTATCGAGTTGTCGGCCACCATGCTGTTCAACCATCCGACGGTCGCAAAACTCGCCGGGTATCTTGTCAAACTTGTTGCGCCACAAGTTGACTCAGAGCCAGATGAGATGGCTGTGCTGTCGGCGTCGGCGGGCAGCGTATTGGACAGCCTGTTCGACCACGTCGAATCGACATCGGGCGATCCCGAAAGGTCGGCGTGATGCGAACCGCAGTCACCCGGATTTCCAGCATGACTGCGCAGCAGCGCAGTGCCCTGGCCGAGGAGTTCGGCAAGGCGTCTCGCATCGCGGTGGCGGAGCCGGTCGCGGTGGTGGGGATGGGGTGCCGTTTTCCCGGCGACGTCACGGGGCCGGAAAGTTACTGGGACTTATTGGTCGACGGCCGTAACGCCATCTCGAAAGTGCCGGCGGATCGGTGGAACGCGGACGCGTTCTACCATCCAGACCCGTTGACGCCGGGACGGATGACGACGAAATGGGGAGGTTTCCTGCCTGATGTCGCGGGGTTCGACGCCGAGTTCTTCGGCATCACCCCCCGCGAGGCGGCGGCGATGGACCCGCAGCAACGGGTGCTTCTCGAGGTTGTCTGGGAAGCCCTCGAAGATGCCGGCATCCCACCGGATTCCCTCGACGGCAGCCGAACGGCCGTCATGGCGGGTGTGTACTTCAACGAATATCAGTCCATGCTGGCCACGCGTCCGGAGCATGTCGACGCCTACACCGGAACCGGGAACGCGCACAGCATCACGGTGGGCCGGATTTCGTATTTGTTGGGGCTGCGCGGTCCGGCGGTGGCGGTGGACACCGCGTGTTCGTCGTCGCTGGTGGCGGTGCACCTGGCCTGCCAAAGCCTGCGGCTGCGGGAAGTCGATTTGGCGCTGGCCGGCGGGGTGAGCCTGAACCTGCTCCCGGAGACTCAGATCGCGATTTCGGCATGGGGATTGCTGTCCCCGCAGGGCCGGTGCGCCACATTCGACGCGGCGGCCGACGGGTTTGTGCGGGGCGAGGGCGCCGGGGTGGTGGTGCTCAAGCGGCTGACCGACGCGCTGCGCGACGAGGACCGGATCCTGGCGGTGGTGCGCGGTTCGGCGGTCAACCAGGACGGCCGCTCCAACGGCGTCACCGCGCCGAATACCGCGGCCCAATGCGACGTGATCGCCGACGCCCTGCGCTCCGGTGACGTGGCGCCCGGCGCCATCAACTATGTCGAGACCCACGGCACCGGCACGGTGCTGGGCGATCCCATCGAATTCGAGGCGCTCGCGGCCACATACGGCCGCGGCGAGGGCAGCTGCGCGCTGGGGGCGGCGAAGACCAATCTCGGTCATCTGGAGGCAGCGGCCGGGATCGCGGGGTTCATCAAGGCGGTGCTGGCGGTGCAGCGTGCCCAGATCCCACCGAATTTGCACTTTTCGCAATGGAATCCGGCGATCGACGCGTCGTCGACGCGATTCTTCGTCCCCACCGAGAACACCTGCTGGCCGGCCGGCGAGGGCCCGCGCCTGGCGGCGGTGTCCTCGTTCGGATTGGGCGGAACGAACGCGCACGTGGTGATCGAACAGGGTCAGGAGCCGGCGCCGCACGGCGAACGCGGTTCCGGCACCGGGATATCGACGTTGGTGGTGTCGGGTAAGTCGGCGGCGCGGGTGGCGGCGACGGCGGACGTGTTGGCTGATTGGATGGAGGGCGCCGGGGCCGGGGTGGGATTGGCCGAGGTGGCCCACACGCTCAACCACCACCGCGCCCGGCAGCCCAGGTTCGGCAGCGTCGTCGCTCGTGACCGCGCCCAGGCGGTGGCCGGGCTGCGGGCACTGGCGGCCGGTGAGTCGGGCCCGGGTGTGGTGGGCTGCGCCGAGGGTTCGCCGGGGCCGGGCACGGTGTTCGTGTACTCCGGGCGCGGGTCACAGTGGGTCGGCATGGGCCGCCAACTGCTGGCCGAGGAACCGGCATTCGCCGCCGCGCTGGCCGAGCTGGAGCCGGTGTTCGTCACGCAGGCCGGCTTCTCGCTGCACGAGGTGATCGCCGCCGGCAAAGAGTTGGTCGGTATCGAGCAGATCCAGCTGGGCCTGATCGGCATGCAGCTGGCGCTGACCGGGCTGTGGCGCTCCTACGGGGTGACCCCCGACCTGGTGATCGGTCACTCCATGGGTGAGGTGGCCGCCGCAGTCGTCTGCGGAGCGCTGACCCCGGCCGAGGGGCTACGGGTGACCGCGACCCGCTCGCGGCTGATGGCGCCGTTGTCCGGGCAGGGCGGCATGGCCCTGCTGGAACTCGACGTGGCCGCCACCGAGGCGTTGATCGCCGACTACCCACAGGTGACGCTGGGGATCTACAACTCCCCGCGCCAGACCGTGATCGCCGGACCCACGCAGCAGATCGACGAGCTGATCACCCGGGTGCGCGCCCAGAACCGCTTCGCCGGCCGGGTCAACATCGAAGTGGCCCCGCACAACCCGGCCATGGACGCCCTGCAACCCCAGATGCGTTCCGAACTCGCCGATCTGGCCCCGCGGACCCCGGTCATTCCGATCATCTCCACCACCTACGAAAACCTCGACACCCGACCGGTCTTCGACGCCGAACACTGGGCCACCAACATGCGCAACCCGGTGCGCTTCGCCCAGGCCATCGCGGCCGCCGGGGTCGACCACCACACGTTCATCGAAATCAGCGCCCACCCGCTGTTGACCCAGGCCATCATCGACACCCTGACCAGCACCCAGCACGGCGCCAAATACCTGGCCGTGGGCACCTTGGCGCGCGACACCGACGACACCATCACCTTCCACACCAACCTCAACACCGCCCACACCACCCAGCCGCCGCAGACCCCACACCCCCCCGAACCCCACCCCGTCCTGCCCACCACCCCGTGGCAACACACCCGCCACTGGATCAGCGCCACCGGCGACACACCCGGCGGGTTGGCGCCTGCGCACCGCAATGGTGTTGCGCTGCAGGCGCCCACGACGAACGGTGACGGCGCCGACAATGGCGCCGACAATGGCGCCGATGCGCTCGACAACTGGCGCTACGAGTTGACCTGGCCGGTCCGTCCCCTGCCCGGCGCGGAGACCTCGACCGACGTCGCCTGGCTCGTGCTCGGTGACGCCGGACTCGGCGCCGAACTGGCCGGTGCGGTCGGCGCTCAGACCCGGGTGCTCGCGCCCTCGGTGCTCGCGGGGGACGCCGATCGGGCTGCATTGGTGGACGCGCTGAACGGCGTCGACACCGTGCTGTACGCGCCCGGCGTCCCGGCCTCGACCTTCGATGCCGGGTCGGCGTACCAGATGTTCCACGCGGTGAAAAGGCTCGCCGCGGCGATGGTCACGATGAGCTCGCCGCCGAGATTGTTCATCCTGACCCGCAACGCCCAGCCGCTCTCCGAAGGCGACCGCGCCAGCCCCGGCCATGCGCTGCTGTGGGGCCTCGGTCGCACGCTGGCCTTGGAGCATCCCGAAATCTGGGGCGGCATCATCGATCTCGACGAGGCGCTGCCCGCCGAGTTGGCCGCCCAGCATGTGCTGCGCGAAGCCCGGGCCCTCGACGGCGAGGACCAGGTCGTCTACCGGGCAGGTTCACGTCACGTGCCGCGGCTGGCGACGCGGATTGCGCCCGCGCCGTCGCGGGTGACGCTGGGCTCCGGCGACGACGCGGATACCAGCCAACTCGTCATCGGCGCTACCGGCAATATCGGCCCGCACCTGATCCGGCAGCTCTCGGCGATGGGGGCCAAGACGATCGTCGCGGTATCCCGATCCGCGACGCCGCGGTGCAAAGACCTGGCGCGGGAGTTGTCGTCGTGCGGGACGAACCTCATCGAGGTGGCCGCCGACGCCACCGACCCCGTCGCGATGACAGCGCTGTTCGGGCGCTTCGGGACGGACTTGCCGCCACTCGGGGGAATCTACCTGGCGGCCTTCGCCGGGCGGCCGGTGCTGCTGAGCGAGATGACCGACGACGACGTGGCAGCCATGTTCACCCCCAAGCTCGACGCGGCGGCGCTGTTGCACCGGCTTTCGCTGAAAATGCCGGTGCGCCATTTCGTCATGTTCTCGTCCATCTCCGGCCTGCTCGGCTCGCGGTGGCTGGCCCACTACACCGCGACCAGTACCTTCCTGGACACCTTCGGCTATGCGCGTCGCGTCCTGGGCCTACCGGCCACCGTTATCGACTGGGGGCTGTGGGGGTCGCTGGCCGAGGCACAACAGGACGCAAGTCAGGTGAGCGCCGAATCCGGACTGCTACCCATGACCGACGAGGTCGCTATCGGGGCGCTGCCGGAGGTGATGAGCGCCGACGCCGGAGTGCAATCCATTGTCGTCGCGGCGGATTGGGCCCGGTTGGCGGCTGCGTACCGCACGCGCGGATCGGTTCGCATCATCGACGACGTGGTGCCGGCATCGGCGGACGCGCCGACGGGAGAAAGCGAGTTCCGCAAAGCCCTGCGCGACTGCCGACCGGAACAACGCCACCAGCGGCTGCTCGATCACGTCGGTGCGTTGGCCGCCACAGTGATGGGACTACCGCCCACGGAGCCGCTCGACCCCTCGACCGGCTTCTTCCAACTCGGGATGGACTCGCTGATGAGCGTGACGCTGCAGCGGGCGTTGTCGGACAGCCTCGGTGAGTTCCTGCCGGCGTCGGTGGTCTTCGACTACCCGACCGTGCACACCCTCACCGACTATCTGGCCAGTGTCCTTCCTGAGCTCGTCGAAGTGAACGACCACCGGGCCGTCGACGCTTACGACGACCTCACCGAGGCCGAGTTGTTGCAACAGCTTTCGGAAAGGCTGAACTGAGCGCGATATGAGCACTGTTTCACCGGATCGCCGCGCGATCATCACCGACGCGCTCCGCAAGATCGACGATCTGTCGGCGCGTCTGGAGGTTGCCGAGAGAGCCGACACCGAGCCCATCGCCGTGCTCGGCATGGCCTGCCGCTTTCCCGGCGGAGTGAACAACCCCGACCAGTTCTGGGAGTTGTTGCGGGACGGCCGCAGCGGCATCGTGCGGGTGCCCTCGCAGCGGTGGGATGCCGACGCGTTCTTCACCGACGACCACACCGTGCCGGGAACGATCTGCAACCGGGAGGGCGGCTTTCTCACCGGCTGGCAGCCCGACGAGTTCGATGCCGAGTTCTTCTCGATTTCGCCCCGCGAGGCGGCGGCGATGGACCCGCAACAACGGCTGTTGCTCGAGGTCGCCTGGGAAGCGCTGGAGAATTCCGGGGTGGCACCGCAGACCATTCGCGGGAGTCAAACCTCGGTCTTCGTCGGCCTCACCGCCTATGACTACATGCTCTCGCTGGCGAACCGGTTGCGCCCCGAAGATCTCGACGCCTACATACCGACCGGGAACTCGGCGAACTTCGCCGCCGGGCGGTTGTCCTACTTTCTCGGCGCCCGGGGCCCCGCGCTGGTCGTCGACACGGCGTGTTCGTCGTCGTTGGTGGCGATACACCTGGCCTGCCAGAGCCTGCGCCGGCGGGAAAGCGACATGGCGCTGGTCGGTGGAACCAACCTGCTGCTCGACCCGGCGCCGAGCATCGCGTGCTCACGATGGGGCATGCTCTCGCCGGAGGGGCAGTGCAAAACCTTCGACGTGGCCGCCGACGGGTATGTGCGGGGTGAGGGCGCCGGGGTGGTGGTGCTCAAGAGGCTGACCGACGCACAACGCGACGGCGACCGCGTCCTGGCGGTGGTGCGGGGATCGGCGGTCAACCAGGACGGCGCCAGCAGCGGGGTGACCGTTCCCAACGGGCCGGCGCAGCAGGCGTTGCTGCGCACCGCGCTGGAGTCGGCCAGGCTGACGTCCGCCGACATCGACTACGTCGAGGCGCACGGAACCGGCACCCCGCTCGGCGATCCGATCGAACTCGATTCGCTGAGCAAGGTTTTCAGCGATCGGGAGAGCTCACCGAGCTTGGTGATCGGATCGGTGAAGACCAATCTCGGTCACCTGGAAGCCGCGGCGGGTGTCGCCGGATTCATGAAGACCGTGCTGGCGCTGCGCAACGGCTACATCCCCAAACACCTCAACTTCCACCAGTTGACACCGCATGCGAGCCAGGCCGCAGCTCAGCTGGCCATCGCGTCGCAGGGCATGGAATGGCCGGCGACCGGCCGGCCGCGCCGCGCCGGGGTGTCCTCGTTCGGCGTCAGTGGCACGAACGCGCATGTGGTGCTTGAGCAGGGGCCGGAGCCGGTGCCGGTGGCCGAACGCGGTTCCGATACCGCGGTGACCACGTTGGTGCTGTCGGGCAAGACACCGCAGCGGGTGGCGGCGACGGCGTCAGCGCTGGCCGAGTGGATGGACGGCGACGGCGCGGATGTGGCGCTGGCCGATGTGGCGCACACGCTCAATCACCATCGGGCTCGTCAGGCCAGGTTCGCCACCGTGGTGGCCCGTGATCGGGCTGCGGCGGTGACGGGGTTACGGGCGCTGGCGGCCGGTGAGACGGGGCCCGGTGTGGTCGGCTATGCCGAGGCTGCACCCGGGCCCGGCACGGTGTTCGTGTATTCCGGTCAGGGCTCGCAGTGGGCGGGCATGGGCCGGCAGTTGTTGGCCGACGAGCCGGCGTTCGCCGCGGCGGTCGCCGAGCTGGAGCCGACATTCGTGGCCCAGACCGGGTTTTCGCTGCAGCAGGTGCTGGCCGAGGGCCAGTCGGTGACCGGTATCGAGCGAATCCAGCCGGTGCTGGTGGGTGTGCAGCTGGCGTTGACCGCGTTGTGGCGCTCCTACGGGGTGGAACCCGACGCGGTGATCGGGCACTCGATGGGCGAGGTCACCGCCGCGGTGGTGGCCGGGGCGCTGTCGGTCGCCGACGGGCTGCGGGTGATCGCCACCCGGTCGCGGCTGATGTCGCGGCTGTCCGGTCAGGGCGCGATGGCGCTGCTGGAACTGGACCCGGCCGGCGCCGAAGCGTTGATCGCCGACCACCCCGACGTGACCCTGGCCGTCTACGCCTCGCCGCGCCAGTCGGTGATCGCCGGCCCGCCCGATGTGGTGGACAGGCTGTGCGCGGTGGTGCAGCGCGACGATCGGCTGGCCCGGCGCGTCGATGTCGAGGTGGCCTCGCATCACCCGACGATCGACCCGGTGCTACCTGAATTACGCGCCGCCCTCACGGATTTGGCGCCGGCCGCCCCGACCGTCGCGATCATCACCACCACCTATGAACACACCGGCGGCACTGAGGATATTGGCCGCACGAGGGTATTCGACGCCGACCATTGGATGGCCAACCTGCGCAACCCCGTTCGGTTCAGCCAGGCCATCGCCGCGGCCGGCGCCGACCACGCCACCTTCATCGAAGTCAGCCCGCACCCGCTGCTCACCCACGCCATCAATGACACCCTCGGCGCCGGCCAACACCGCATCCTCGGCACCCTGCAGCGTGACGCCGACGACACGTGCACGTTCCACACCAACCTCAACGCCACGTACGCCACCCACCCACCACAGACCCCGCACCCTGGCGAGCCCCACCCCGTCCTGCCCAGCACCCCCTGGCACCACACCCACCACTGGATCAGCCCGTCGGTCGCGGCGCCGCTGGCTCAGGGAACTCACCCGTTGCTGGGTGTCGGAGTCACGGATCCAACCAATGGCACCCGGGTTTGGGAGAGCCACCTCGGGCCGGACGTTTTGTGGCTCGGCGACCATTGCGTCGACGACGCGTGCGTGCTGCCCGGCGCGGCCTACGCCGAGCTGGCATTGGCGGCAGCGGCTGACGCGTTCGATGCACGCGAGCCCTGGACGATCCGTGAGCTGTGTCTGGATCAGGTGATGCACGTGACCGAGCAGACGGTCGTCGTCACCACCCTTACCGGCGACGAGTCGGCGGCACGAGTCGAGATCCGTTCTCGCAGCACGGCATCGGGATGGACTACCCACGCGACCGCCACGATTGAACGCGGCACTGCCGCACCTCCCGGGGCGGCGCCGGTGCGGGACGACGATGCGCCGGCAGCCGACATGGATCCCGAGGAACTGTACGAGCGGTTGCGAAGCGCCGGCCAGCAACACGGACCGGCGTTCCAGGGGATCGTCGGTTTGACCGTCTCGGACTCCGGTGCGGCGTACGCCGAGGTTCGACTGCCGTCGGCGGCCAAACGCGGTTCCCGCCACTTCCTGCTCCACCCGGTCATGGTCGACATCGCGTTGCAGGCCTTGGGGGCAACGAAGACGGCAACCGACCTCGCCGGGGCCCAGACCGACGGCCAGGTCGTGGTGCTGCCGGTACGTCTGGCCGGTGTCCGGGTGTACGGGGATGTGACCGACGGCGTGTCCGCTGTCGGCTCGCTGAGGGTGACAAGCAACCCGGATCGGTTGGTGGGCCAGGTGGTCCTGACCGGTTCGCACGGGCAGGTGCTGCTGGAAGTCGACGAAGTCGAGATGAAAGTGTCGCGGATCTCCCGCGGCGAGCTCACCAACCGGCTGTTCACCCTGGAGTGGGAGCCGTTCGATCTGGACCGGCCATCCGAGGTCGGCGGCACCGTGCTGGTGGTCGGCGACCAGATCGCCGGAGATCCGCTGCTGACCGCCCTGCGCTCCTCGCTTGCGCAGCGGACGGCGCACTGCCAGTGGGTTTCGCCCGGCGCGAAACAGGCGCTGCGGGCGGCGATCACGCGCACCGACTTCTCCTGGGATTCACTCGTGGTGCTCTGTGGACCTCGGGCCGCCGATGAGTCGCTGCCGGAGCGGAGGCAACTGGACTTGGCGCAAGAGCGCACCCTGCTCATCGCCGACATCGTCAAGGCGGTGTCGCGCATGGGGGCCCGCAACACTCCGCGCCTGTGGATCGTCACGCGCGGTGCCCAGCAGCTTGATCCCGGTGCCGCGGTAACCCTGGCACAGACGTCGCTTCGTGGATTGGCGCGGGTGCTGACATTCGAGCACCCGGAACTGAAGACGACGATGCTCGACATCGATGCCGACGGTGCCGCATCGGCTGGCGCCCTGGCAGAAGAACTGTTGGCCGGTGCAGAGCAGGACGAGGTGGCCCTGCGGGACGGGAAGCGGTATGTCAGCAGGCTGGTGGCCGCCCAGACCACGGCTCGCGGTGACCTCGTCGTCGAGGCTCGCCGCACCGCGATCGACGTCGATGGCCCGGACGGGTTCCGGCTGCAGGTAGACCAGGCAGGACGGCTGGATGGCCTGAAAGTGCATGCGCTGCACCGGATTCCGCCGCAGGCCCACCAGGTCGAGGTTCGTGTGACCGCCGCGGGGCTCAATTTCAGCGACGTGCTCAAGGCGATGGGGCTGTATCCGGACGACGGTGAGGCGCCCTACATCGGCGGGGACTGCGTGGGCGTGGTGACCGCAGTCGGCGACGGCGTGGATTCGGTTCAGGTCGGGCAGCGCGTCATCGCTTTCGGGCCCGGCACCTTCGGTTCGCACCTGACAACTCTCGAGGACCTCGTCGTCGGAATCCCCGACGCGTTGCCCGACCGCGAGGCGGCCACTTTCACCGGTGCGTATCTCACCGCGTGGCATTCCCTGCGTGAGGTGGGGCGGTTGGCTCCCGGCGAACGGGTGCTCATCCATTCGGCAACCGGCGGGGTCGGACTGGCAGCGGTTTCCATCGCCAAGATGATGGGAGCCCGCATCTACGCGACGGCCGGGTCGGATGCCAAACGTGAACTGCTGTCCGGGCTCGGCGTCGAATATGTCGGTGACTCGCGAAGCGTGCAGTTCGCCGATGAAATACTGGCCGCCACCGACGGTTACGGCGTCGATGTCGTTCTCAATTCGCTTGCCGGAGAGGCGATTCGCCGCGGTGTGCAGCTACTGGCACCCGGTGGCCGGTTCATCGAACTGGGCAAGAAGGACGTCTACGCCGATGCCACGTTGGGGCTGGCCGCACTGGCGAAAAGCGCTTCCTTCTCGGTGGTCGACCTCAGTCTGAACCTGCGCTTGCAGCCCAAGCACTACCGCCGGCAGCTCGCCGAGATGCTCGCGCATGCGGCAGCCGGCGACCTGCAGCCGCTTCCGGTCAGCGAATTCGGCTTCGACGAGGTGATCGACGCGTTCCGGCTGATGGCCTCCGGGCGCCACATCGGCAAGATCGTGATCTCACTACCGGCCCACGGCAGCGTCGAAGCCGTTGCGCCGCCCCCGCCCCAACCACTGGTGGCGCGCGACGGCGGCTACATCGTCGTCGGTGGCCTGGGCGGTCTCGGTTTGGTCACCGCGCGCTGGCTGGCAACCCACGGTGCGGGAATGGTTGTTCTCAACGGGCGTTCGGGTGCCGGAGCGGATGCGTTGGCGGCGATCGCGGACATGCGCGAACAAGGAACCCGGGTCGAGGTCGTCACCGGCGACATCGCCGGTCACGACACCGCCAGGCGCCTGGTAGAAACCGTTGACAACGCCGGATTCCGGCTGGCCGGTGTCCTGCACAGCGCTACCGTGCTGGCCGACGAGATCGTGATCAACATGTCGGACTCCGCCGCGGCGCGCGTGTTCGCTCCCAAGGTCACCGGTAACTGGCGGCTGCATGAGGCCACCGCCGACCGCGACCTGGACTGGTGGCTGACGTTCTCCTCCGCCGCTTCGCTGCTGGGCACACCCGGGCAGGGCGCCTACGCGGCCGCCAACTCGTGGGTCGATGGCCTGGTCGCCTACCGGCGATCCCGGGGTCTGCCCGCCGTCGGGATCAACTGGGGCCCATGGGCCGAAGTCGGGCGCGCCCAGTTCTTCGCCGACCTCGGTTTCTCGATGATCACCCCGGCGCAGGGGCTGGCGGCCATGCAGCTGCTGCTGGCCGCCGACCGGTCCCGCACCGGCGTATTCAGCCTCGACGCCCGGCAGTGGTTTCAATCCTTCCCCGCCGTGGCCGGGTCGTCGTTGTTCGCCAGACTGCGGGACACGACGGCGGTCGAGCGGGGCGCCAGCAGGCTGCGGACCGAACTGGACGCCCTCGACGCGAGCCAACGCCCCGCCGCCCTCGCATCGGCGATCGCCGATGAGATCCGCGCGGTGCTGCACTCTAGCGAACCGATAGCGGACAACCAGCCGATCGAGTCGCTCGGCCTTGACTCGCTGATGGCCCTCGAATTGCGGAACCGGCTCGAAGCGAGCCTCGGTATCACGCTGCCGGCCGCACTGGTCTGGGCATACCCGACCGTCTGCGATCTCGCCGGTGCGCTGTGCGAACGATTGGGTTACGCTGCCACGCCGGATGAGCCGGCCCCGCCCGAGGCGGCCCCGGCATTGACCGACGAGGAGATGGAACTGCTTGCCGATCTGGTCGAGGCCAGCGAGTTGGAAGCCACGACGGGAGCGGGCGAGTCGTGACAAGCCTGGCCGAACGCGCCGCACAGTTATCGCCGCAGGCGCGAGAAGCGCTGGCGCGTGAGCTCATTCGCGCGGGCACCGCATTCCCGATAGATGCCGTGGCGGAGCCGGTGGCGGTGGTGGGCATGGGTTGCCGCTTTCCGGGCGATGTCCTGGGGCCGGACAGTTTTTGGCGGTTGCTGACCGACGGTGTGGACGCCATCGGTGAGGTGCCGGCGGATCGTTGGGATGCCGACGCGTACTACGACCCTGATCCGCTGGTGCCGGGCCGGATGACGACGAAGTGGGGTGGTTTCGTCTCCGACGTGGCCGGCTTCGATGCCGAGTTCTTCGGCATCACCCCCCGCGAGGCCAAGGCGATGGACCCGCAGGCCCGGATGCTGCTGGAGGTCAGCTGGGAGGCGCTCGAGCACGCCGGTATTCCGGCGGATTCGTTGGGCGGCACCCGGACCGGCGTCATGATGGGTATGGCCTCGTGGGACTACACGATCGTCAACATCGAGCGCCGGGCCGAGATCGACGCG
Source organism: uncultured Actinomycetota bacterium (assembly GCA_963848535.1). Taxonomy (GTDB): domain Bacteria; phylum Actinomycetota; class Actinomycetes; order Mycobacteriales; family Mycobacteriaceae; genus Mycobacterium. The sequence continues at coordinate 148,140 of CAWKEM010000014.1, read as the reverse complement.
TATCTGAGCACCGGAAACCCGCACAACACGGCAGTCGGGCGCATCTCGTATCTGCTTGGGCTGCAAGGTCCTTCGGTGGCGGTGGACACGGCGTGCTCGTCGTCGCTGGTGGCGGTGCATCTGGCGTGTCAGAGCCTGCGGCTGCGGGAGAGCGACCTGGCGCTGGCCGGCGGGGTGCAGTTGAGCCTGTCGCCTTTCACCAGCATCGCGCTGTCGAAGTGGTCGGCGCTGTCACCCCGGGGGCGGTGCCACACCTTCGACGCGGCGGCCGACGGTTTCGTGCGCGGTGAGGGCGCCGGGGTGGTGGTGCTCAAGCGACTGGCCGATGCGGTGCGCGACGGGGATCGGGTGCTGGCGGTGGTGCGCGGCTCGGCGGTCAATCAGGACGGCCGGTCCAATGGCCTGACGGCGCCCAACGTGTTGGCCCAGCGCGACGTGATCACCGATGCGCTGCGCGCGGGCAATGTCGCGCCGGACTCGGTGAACTACATCGAGGCCCATGGCACCGGCACGGTCTTGGGTGATCCGATCGAGTTCGAGGCGCTGGCCGCCACCTACGGCCGCGGCGACAACCCGTGCGCCCTGGGGGCGGTGAAGACCAACATCGGCCACCTGGAGGCCGCGGCGGGAGTCGCCGGCTTCATCAAAGCGGTATTGGCCCTGGGCCACAACGAGATTCCGCCGAACCTGCACTTCCACCGGTGGAATCCGGGGATCGACCCGTCCCCCACCCGGTTCTTCGTCCCCACCGAGGCCACCCCATGGCCGACGAGGCGGCCGAAGCGGGCGGCGGTGTCGTCGTTCGGTTTCGGTGGAACCAACGCGCATGTGGTGCTGGAGCAGGCGCCCGAGCCGGTCCCGGCAACGGCGCGGGAGCCCGGCACGGCGGTGACGACGTTCGTGGTCTCGGGCAAGACGACCGAGCGGGTGGCGTCGTGGGCCGCGGTGTTGGCCGAGTGGATGGACGGCGACGGCGCGAATGCGCCGTTGACCGACGTGGCGCACACGCTCAATCACCATCGGGCCCGGTACGCGAGGTCCGCCACGGTGGTCGCGCGGGATCACGCCGAGGCGGTGGCCGGATTGCGGGCGTTGGCGGCGGGCCGGCCGACAGTCGGGGTGGCGGGCCCATTCGATCGGCCGTGCGGGCCCGGCACGGTGTTCGTCTATTCCGGCCAAGGCTCGCAGTGGGCGGGGATGGGCCGGCAGCTGCTGGCCGACGAGCCGGCGTTCGCGGCCGCGGTCGCCGAGCTGGAGCCGACATTCGTTGCCCAGACCGGGTTCTCGCTGCAGCAGGTGCTGACCGAGGGCCAGTCGGTGACCGGCATCGAGCGAATCCAGCCGGTGCTGGTGGGTGTGCAGCTGGCGTTGACCGCGTTGTGGCGCTCCTATGGGGTCGAGCCCGACGCGGTGATCGGGCACTCGATGGGCGAGGTCACCGCCGCGGTGGTGGCCGGGGCGCTGTCGGTCGCCGACGGGCTGCGGGTCATCGCCACCCGGTCGCGGCTGATGTCGCGGCTGTCCGGTCAGGGCGCGATGGGGCTGCTGGAGTTGGATTCGGCCGCCGCCGAGGAGTTGCTCGCCGACTACCCCGACGTGAGCCTGGCGGTGTACGCCTCGCCGCGCCAGACCGTGATCGCCGGACCGCCCGAACGGGTCGACGCGATGATCGCGACCGTGGCCGCCCGGGACCTGTTGGCCCGGCGCATCGATGTCGAGGTGGCCTCCCATCATCGGATCATCGACGCGGTGCTGCCGGAATTGCGCGATGCGCTGGCGGATTTGGCGCCGATGACCCCGAAGATCCCGCTGATCAGCACCACCGGCGGGCACGCCGAGGAGCCGACGTTCGATGCCGATTACTGGGCCGCCAACCTGCGCAACCCGGTGCAGTTCAGCCAGGCCATCGGCACCGCGGCCGAAAACCACGCCACTTTCCTCGAGATGAGCCCGCACCCGCTGCTCACCCACGCCATCACCGACACCCTCGAGTCCGCCGCGCCGGGCGGCAGAGTGCTGGTGACGGCCGCGATGAACCGGGACCAGGACCAGACCCTGTTCTTCCACACCCAGCTCGCCGCGGTCGGCGCCGCGGCGCCGGGCGCCGAAGGGGGCCGCCTGGCGGAGCTGCCGCGCACCCCGTGGCAGCACTGCGACTTCTGGGTCGCCGATCGGTCGTCGACGGCGGACCTGGACAATGCGCACCCGCTGCTCGGCGCGCACATGGAATTGCCGTCCGGCCACGACCACGTCTGGCAGGCCGACGTCGGCACCGACGTGTGCCCCTGGCTCGCCGACCACAAGGTGCAAGGCCAGCCCACCCTGCCGGCCGCGGCGTTCGCCGAGATCGCCGTGGCGGCCTGCAGCGAAGCACTCGGCCTGCCCGCTCAGGCGGTGTCGGTGCTGCGGCTCGAAGTCGAGCAGATGCTGCCGCTGGACAGCCATACCCGGATCACCACCCAAGCGAATCGCGGTGCGGACGGCACGGCCCGCGTCGAGATCTATTCGCGCTCCGCCGCCGACCGATGGGTCAGGCATGCTGTCGCAGAAGCCGTTGCGGCGCAAGGCGACACCCTGCCCGCCCGGCAAGACCAGCACGCCGAGGCGCCCGGTTCGGAGGTGTCGCCGGCCGACTTCTACGTCGCTTTGCGACAGACCGGTCAGTATCACGGTCCCGCGTTCGCGGCGCTGACCAGGATCGTTCGCCGGGGCGATGGTGCCACTGGGGCCGCAGACACCGAGATCACCGTTCCCGAACAGGCGCCGCGGCATCCGGGTTTCCGGATTCACCCCGTCATGCTCGACGCGGCGCTGCAAAGCGTCGCGGCCGCCATGTCGGATCGCACCATCGCGGAAGCCGCCGAAGTCAGTTACCTGCCAGTGTCTTTCGAGAAGATAAGGCTGTTCGGTGACGTCGGCCGGCACGCGCGGTGCCACGCGACCGTGGTGGATCTGGACGACACCACCGGCGCCGCCGCCGGGAAGCTGGGCACGATCGTTCTGACCGACGACGCCGGGGACCCGACCGCCGAGATCACGGGCGTCTACCTACGCCGCGTAGAACGCCGGGCGGTACCACTGCCACTGCCGCAGAAGATCTTCGGCACCACCTGGGTGCAGAGCCCGGCGGCCCCGGCCGAACCCGGTCCGGCTGGGTCGTCTGGGTCGCCCGGAAGCTGGCTGGTGCTGTCCGACGACACCGACGCTGCCCTGATGGCGGACGAGTTCGCGGCCGGGTGGCGCTCGCCGGAGCGGCGGGTGGTCACCGCCAAGCACGTCGACGAGTCTGCGGTGCTGGCGGCTTTCGCCGAAACCTGTGCCGATGCCGACCGCCCACCTGTCGGCGTCGTCCTCTTCGTCGGTGGCGGCTCAGCCGACCTGAGTCAAGCGGTCACCCACGCCAAGGACTCGATCTGGTCGGTCGCGTCGACCATCCGGGCCGTGATCGGCGGCTGGCACGGCCGGCCGCCGCGGCTGTGGCTGGTCACCCGGCGAGGGCTCGTCACCCCCGGCCTCGGGGTTGACGACAGCGCGCCGGGCGACCCCGCAGTCGGCGCTCTCAAGGGGCTCATCCGAGTGCTCGCCTACGAAAACCCGGACCTGCGCGCCACGCTGGTCGATCTGGATGCCGCCGAGAACGCCCTGACCGACCTGAGCGTGGAACTGGGCTCATCCGATGCCGACGACGTGGTGGCCTGGCGGGACGGCCGCAGGTACGTCGAACGGCTTTCCCGGGCCAGCCTGGGTTCGCCGAAGCAACAGCCGGTGGTCCGCCCCGGGGCCGCCTACATCATCACCGGCGGGCTCGGCGGACTCGGTCTGGTCGTCGCCCGATGGCTGGTCGACGCGGGCGCCGGCCGGGTCGTGCTCAACAGCCGCAACATACCGCCGGACGAGCCTGCCCTCGCCGAACTCGGCGACAAGACGGAAATCGCCGTCGTCACCGGCGATATCTCGGATCCCGGGACGGCCGAGCGACTGGTCGCCGCCGCCGAGGAGACCGGACGCGAGCTGCGCGGCATCGTGCACGGAGCCGCGGTGGTCGAGGACAGCCTGCTGGCCACGATGAGCAAGGACAACCTGGAGCGGGTGTGGACGCCCAAGGCGGTCGGGTCGGTGCGACTGCACCAGGCCAGCCTCAGCCGGGATCTCGACTGGTGGGTGGCGTTCTCGTCGGTGGCGTCGCTGCTCGGCTCTCCAGGGCAGGCCGCCTACGCCTGCGCCAGCGCCTGGCTGGACGCCCTGGTGGCATCGCGCAGCGCATCCGGTTTGCCCGCCGTCTCGATCAACTGGGGACAGTGGTCGGACGTGGGGGTGGCCCAAGCGCTGGCCAGCAGCATCCTCGACCCGATCAGTCCCGCCGAGGGGATCGAGGCGCTGGAGTCGTTGCTGGGCACCGACCGCACCGTCACCGGCGTCGCGCGGCTGCGGGCCGACCGCGCACTGGCCGCCTTCCCGGAGATCCGCGACCTGGGTTACTTCGCCGGCCTCGTCGAGGAATTGGACATGGCGGGCGACGGTGGCGACTGGGTCGGCGCCGAGGCGCTGCGCGACCTCGATCCCGCTGAGGCGCAGCGGGTGGTCGCCGATCGGCTGGCCGAACGCATCGCCGCGGTCATGGGCTACGGCGACCGCGCGGCGGTGGATCCGACCCAGCCGCTGACCACGCTGGGGATGGATTCCCTGATGGCAGTGCGGATCAGGCGAACCGCCCGGGCGGACTTCGGCGTCGAGCCGCCGGTGGCGCTGCTGTTGCAGGGCGCCTCGCTGCAGGACGTCGCGAGCGATGTCATTCGCCAGCTCGGCCTCACCGGGGGCGATGCGCCCCGGCAGGCCGACCAGGTCCGCGAGCGAGCCGAACAGCGTGCGGCGGCGCGCCGGGATGCCGCACGGCGGCGCAACCGAGGACAACTCGTGTGAGCACCGCATACGAACGCGAAAGTCGCATTCCCGACGGTGACTTTCGCAAGCTCGGGCTGGTCAACTGGTTGATCGCCAAGATCGCCGCCCGCGTGCTCCGGGTGTCGCAGATGCACCTGTTCACCACGCTGGGTCAGCACAAGCGGCTGTTCCGGGCGTGGCTGTTATTGCGTGCGATGCTGTACGTGGGTGCCTTGCCGCTGCTGGACGCCGAGCTGGTGGTGCTACGGGTGGCCCGCTTACGCGGCTGCGAATACGAATTGCAGCAGCACGGGCGGTTCGCCGAGCGCCGCGGTCTGGACGCCGGGATGCAGGCGCAGATCTTCGGCTGGCCGGACTCCGACCAGTTTTCGCCACGTCAGCAGGCGCTGCTGACCGCCACCGATGAGTTCGTTGAGCGCAGGACCATCAGTCCTGACACCTGGGCGGCGTTGTCCCAGCATCTGCACCGGCGCCAGCTGATCGAATTCTGCATGCTGGCAGGGCAATACGACGCGCTGGCCGCGGTGATCTCCTCCTTGCAGATCCCGTCGGACTTTCCGAAAGGGCAGCGATGAACAGCAAAGTCGCCATCGTGACCGGCGCCTCGTCGGGGATCGGCGCCGCAGCGGCACGCCGCCTGCACGACCGGGGTTATGTCGTCTACGCCGCAGCACGGCGGATCGAGAAGATGGCACCGCTCGCCGAGGCCGGCATCCGGGCAATGCGGGTCGACATCACCGACGACGCCTCACTGAGCGCGTTCGTCTCGCAGATCATTTCCGAGACCGGGCGAGTCGACGTCCTGGTCAACAACGCGGGCTACGGCTCGCTGGGTGCGCTCGAAGACGTCCCGATGGCCGAGGCCCGGCGTCAGTTCGACGTGAACCTGTTCGGGCTGGCCCGGCTGGTCCAACTCGTCGTTCCCCACATGCGAGAGCAACGCGACGGTCGCATCATCAACATCTCGTCCATGGGCGGCAGGATCCATCTGCCGCTCTGTGGCTGGTATCACGCCACCAAGTTCGCCCTCGAAGGGTTCAGCGACACCCTGCGCATGGAACTGGCACCGTTCGGCATTCACGTCATCGTCATCGAACCCGGCGCCATCGACACCGAATGGCACGGCGTCGCAGGCGATAACCTGATCGCCACCTCCGGCCAGGGCGCCTACGGGAGGCAGGCCGCCGCCCTCGTCAAGGTGCTCTCCGCGGGAGGTCTCGCCTCACGGCCGGAGGTGATCGGCGACGCGATCGTTCGCGCGGCGCAGGCGCGTCACCCCCGGACGCGCTACCGGGTCGGCTTGGGCGCCAAGCCGGTGCTGCTCGCGCGTTGGGCGTTGCCGGACAAGGCGTTCGACCGCATGGTTCGACTCGTCCTGGGTGTCGGCAGCCGCGTCGCCGGGTCGCCTCCGGTGCTGAAGATGTCGGCGGGCCGGGCATCATGACCGATCCGCGACTGTACATCTTCCCCCATGCGGGCGGGTCACCGAGCTTCTATGTCCCGTTCTCCAAAGCGTTTTCGCCCGGTATCAAAAGAATCGCCGTCCAATACCCCGGCATGCAGAACGGGAAGACCGCGATCCCGAGCATTCAGTCGCTGGCTGACACGCTGTACCGGGTCCTCACCAAGGCGCCGGCAGGTCCGGTGGCGTTCTTCGGACACAGCATGGGAGCGCTCGTCGCCTTCGAGGTGGCGCGTCGGTTCGAATCGGCGGGGAACCCGATCCAGGCCCTGTTCGTGTCCGCCTGCGCCGCGCCCGGCCGGATGAAGTCGGAATACTTCCGGGAGCTCTCGGACGACGACCTGCTGCAGTTCCTGGTCGCCATCAGCGGCACCGACCCAAAAGTCTTGGACAACACCGAACTTGTCGACATGATCCTGCCCGCGCTGCGGGGGTACTACAACGCCATCGCCGGATATACCTGCCCGGACGAGGCGACGGTGTCCTGCCCCATCTATGCGTTCGTGGCCACCGATGACGGACTGGCGACCGACGACAGCATGGCGGGATGGTCGGCGCACACGACGGTAGACTTTGCCCTGCGGATATTCCCGGGCAACCACTTCTACCTGGCCGAGCACATTCCCGATCTGGTGGCAGAAGTAGAGACGAAATTCGGAGGACAACGGGTGTGAGTTTCACTTCAGAACCCCTGGGCGAAGCGGGAGAATCCCTGGACGCACCAGGCGAACCACCGGCCAACGCGATCGCGGTCGTCGGGATGGCGGCCCGGCTTCCCGGCGCCAACACCGTGTCCGCGTTCTGGGACAACCTCCGCCGCGGCGAGGAGTCGATCGTCACGCTGTCCGCCGAAACGTTGCGCACCCAGGGTATCGGTGACGACGTGTTGGCCAATCCGGCCTACGTCCGCCGGGCGCCACTTCTGGACGGCGTCGACGAGTTCGACGCCGAGTTCTTCGGGTTCACCCCGCAGGCCGCCCGGATGACGGATCCGCAGCACCGGCTTTTCCTGCAGTGCGCCTACCATGCGTTGGAAGACGCGGGCTGCGACCCGGCGCAGTTCGACGGATCGATCGGCGTGTACGGAGCGAGTTCTGCCAGCGGCTATCTCGCCTACAACCTGATGTCGCACCACAACCTGAGCACCATCATGGGCCAGGGCATGAACATGGAACTGATCGGCCTGACGTTCCAGAACGACAAGGATTTCCTGGCGACGCGGGTCTCGCATCAATTCAACCTGCGCGGCCCCAGCCTCAGCGTTCAGACGGCGTGCTCGTCCTCCCTGGTGGCGCTGCACCTGGCCTGCCAGAGCCTGCTGAACGGCGAGTGCGACATGGCCCTCGCGGGCGGCGTATCGATTCGTATCCCGCACAATGTGGGCTACTGGTACGAACAGGGGTCGATCGTGTCGCCGGCCGGGCACTGCCGCCCCTTCGATGTGCGGGCCGACGGCACCGTGTTCGGCAGCGGGGTCGCGGTGGTGGCGCTCAAGCCGTTGCACGCGGCGATCGATGACGGGGACCGCATCCACGCCGTCATCCGGGGATCGGCCATCAACAACGACGGCTCCATGAAAATCGGCTACACCGCCCCCAATCCCGCGGCCCAGGCCGACGTTATCGCCGAGGCGCTGGCGGTCGCCGACGTCGATCCGTCCAGCATCAGCTACGTCGAGACCCACGGGACCGGCACGCCGCTCGGCGACCCGGTCGAAATCGAGGGGCTGCGAAGGGCTTTCGGCGTTTCCGACGCGACCCGCCCGGGCCCGTGCATCCTCGGTTCGGTCAAGTCGAACATCGGGCACCTGGAGGTGGCGTCCGGAATCGCCGGCCTGATCAAGACGATTCTGTGCCTGCAGCATCGCGCTATCCCCGCCACGCTGCACTTCACCAGCCCCAACCCGGAACTGCGTCTGGACCAGGGCCCCTTTGTGGTCGGCACCGAGTACCGCCCGTGGGAGTGGGACGGCGTCCGGCGGGCCGGGGTCAGCTCGTTCGGTGTCGGTGGTACCAACGTGCACGTCGTTCTCGAAGAGGCGCCGCAAGCCCCGGCGCGACAGAGCCGGCCGGGCCCGCAGGTGCTGTTGCTGTCGGCCCGCACCGCCGAGGGGCTTCGGGCATTGCGGTCGGACTTGGCCGGACAGCTGGCCGGCCCCGACGCCCCGGACCTGTCCGACGTCGCGTTCACCCTCGCGGGCCGGCCAACCGAGAAGCTGCGGGCGGCGGCCGTCGTGCACGATCACGAGCACGCGGCGCGCGTGCTGGAAGCCGTCGAACACGACAACGTCTTCGAAGGCGAATCCATTGAATCCATAGTCGCCGCCGAATCGGGCTCCCGAGTGGTCTTCCTCTTCCCGGGCCAGGGTGCCCAGCACGCCGCAATGGCGCGTGGCCTGTACGAATCCGAGCCGGTCTTCGCTGAGCACTTCGACAGGTGCGCAACGGGTTTCCGCGACGAGCTCGGAATCGACCTGCGTGCCGAGGTGTTCGAGGGCCGCGGCGCCAACCTGGCCCGCACCGACCACGCCCAGCCCGCCCTGTTCGCCGTCGAGTACGCGCTGGCGGCGCTGGCCGGTTTCTATGGCATCAGCCCTGCAGCCCTGGCCGGGCACAGCATCGGCGAGTATGTGGCGGCCACGTTGGCCGGTGTGTTCGACCTGCCGACCGCGATCACCGCGGTATCCGCGCGGGCGCGGCTGATGCATGCCGCACCCCGCGGGGTGATGCTCGCTGTCGCGCTGAGTCCCGACGACATCGCCGGGCAGCTGCCACCCGGCCTCGATATCGCGGCGGTCAACGACCCGGGCAACTGTGTGGTGTCGGGAGCCGGAGAAGCCATGAGCGAGCTCGAGGATCGACTTGCCCAGCAAGGGGTTCCGGCACGGCGGATGCGCACATCGCACGCTTTCCATTCCAGCTCGATGGATTCGGTGCTGCCCGAATTCGAGGAGATCCTGCGCGGCCTGACGCTGCGCGCGCCGCACACCCCGTTGCTGTCGAATACCACCGGGACGTGGATGACCGCCGACGAGGCCACCGATCCGGCCCGGTGGGCCCGCCAGATCCGGGCCACCGTCCGGTTTTCCGACCAGCTCGACACGGTGCTTGCCGACCCGCATCGGGTCTTGGTGGAGGTCGGCCCGGGCGGCAGCCTGACCGCATCGGCCGCCCGCCAGCCGCGGTGGTCTGACCAACACCGCGCCGTCCGGCTGATGCGCCACCAGCTGCAGAATCGCGACGACCGCGACGCCTTCCTGCTCGCCCTCGGCCAGCTGTGGTCGGCCGGAATCGACGCCGACTGGACACGCCTGCGCACCGCCGAACGTGCGCTGCGTGTCACCCTCCCGGGTTATCCGTTTGCGCGCCAAAAGTATTGGGTCGAGCCGAGGATCAGCACCGAGCTCAAGGACCTGTCCGTTCCGGCCGCCGGCGCGATCCCGTCAGCGATACCGGCGGGCTCCGCCAACGGCTCCCATGCCGCCGCCGGCGGGCCGGTGAGCCGCCAGCAGCAGATCCAGGCCACCCTGCAGCGCATCTGGGCCCAGTCGTTGGGCATCGACTCGATCGACCCGAATGCCGACTTCTTCGAACTCGGCGGTGACTCGGTGAGCGCCATCGGGATCGCGAACAACCTGGTGAAGGAAGGCCTCGATCTTTCCCCGCAGGATCTGTTCCAGCACCACACCATCGCGGGACTCGCCACCGTGCTCGCCGAGCGGCACGGCGCGCAGGGCCTGGGTGGCGCGTTCACCGATGCCGAGAATCCGCCTGTCCCACCGAACATCGCGTACTTCCTCGAGCGCGGATTGCGCGAAGCCGGCCGCTGGTGCGTCCCGCTCATCCTGCGGCTTGGCCCCGAGGTGTCCGTCGACGACGTTCGCGCCGTGCTGACCGCCGTGGTCAACCATCACGATGCGCTGCGCCTGCAGATCGTCGAGCGGGCCGGCACCTGGGAGCAATCCTTCCCCGAACAGCAGGAGTTCACCGGGCTGTCCACCCGGTCGCTGCCCGACGATGTGGCGCCGGGAACCGCCGCCGAACGGGAGGCGGTGTTGGCCGTCCTCGCCGAGCTCGTCGCCGGCCACGATGCCACTCAGACGCCGATGTCCGCGGTGTACATCGAAGGCACTCAGGGTGGTCCGTGCCACCTGGCGATCACCGTGCACCACTTGGCCGGTGACAACATGTCGCGCCAGATCGTGGCGACCGACATCTTCACCGCCTTCAGCCAGCGCCTTGCCGGCCAGGACATCGCACTGGAGCCGGTCGGCACCACGTGGCGGGAATGGTCGGCGCGATGCGCGGGCCTTGCCACCCACCCCGCCGTGCTGGAAAGCCGCGAGTTCTGGCTGGAAAATGCCGGCCGGACAACGCTGCGGCTGGGCAGTCAGGAGGTCACCGATCCGCCGCACGCCGCCGATCTGGTGAAGATGTCATCGGTGCTGAGCAGCGCACAGACCGCCGACCTCGACGAAGCACAGCGCCGGGTACGCGTGCCCGCCGACGAGATACTGCTGGCTGCGCTGGGCCGGACGATCGCACACACGGTCGGCGAGGGTGTCGTCGCGGTCGATCTGACCGGACACGGCCGCCTGGTGCTCAAACCCGACGTGGACCTGCACAGCACCGTCGGCTGGTTCACCACCATCTATCCGGTTCCGGTCAACTGCAGCACCGGCGCAAACACCAGCGCGGCGCAGACATTGGACGACATCCACCAGACTCTCGATGCGGTGCCGCACTACGGGATCGGGCACGGGCTGCTGCGGTACGTCTACGCGCCCACTGCACGGCAACTCGCCGCGCAACCTGCACCCGACATCTTCTTCTCGTACGTGGGCACGATCCCCGAGTTGCCGCCGGCCCAGGGACCGGTGCAGTTCGACATCGACCCGGTGCTGCTGGTCAGCGAGATACTGCCCGGCCTGGGGCATGCCCTCGAACTGCGGGTCTATCGCAGTTCCGGTGTGCTGCACCTGGATTGGTGGCTTGACACCCGCCGGCTCGAGACCGCAACGGTGGAGCGGCTGATGGCGCAGTTCCCGGTCGCGCTGACCGAGCTGATCCAGGAGTCCCTCGTCTCGACCGATGAAGGCGACGAGACGGACGAGGACTACGAAGAGTTCGCACTCGTGGATTTGTCGTCGCTGGACAACGCCTAGGTGAGGATGTGGTCCGCGAAGGCGGGAGGAGCAAAAGCCTATGACCGATAAAAGTGTCGGTAAAAGTGTCGGTAAAAGTGTCATCGTCGAGGGGATCAGCAAGTCGTTCGGCAGTGTTCAGGCACTCCGCGACATAAGTTTTGAGGTTGGTCACGGCGAGGTTGTCGGCCTGCTGGGCCCCAATGGGGCGGGCAAGACGACCACGGTGGACATCTTGTCGACTCTGACGCGTCCGGACCGGGGCCGCGCCGTGGTTGCCGGCTATGACGTCGTCACCAATCCGGCTGGTGTCCGCCGTTCGATCACGCTGACCGGTCAGCAAGTGGCCGTCGACGAGATGCTCACCGGTTACGAGAATCTGGTGATGTTCGGTCGGCTTCAGGGACTCGGCAAGTCGGCCGCGCGGACGCGGGCCACCGAACTCATCGACGAGTTCGACCTGGTGGACGCGGCGAATCGGCGTGTCGGCACGTATTCCGGCGGCATGCGCCGGCGGATAGACATCGGCTGCGGTTTGGTTGTCCGGCCCGAGGTGGTTTTCCTGGACGAACCCACCACCGGGCTGGATCCCAGGAGCAGGAAGAGCATCTGGGATCTGGTCATGCGCTTCAAAGAAGCCGGAATCGCCACGCTGTTGACGACCCAGTATCTCGAAGAGGCCGACGAGTTGAGTGATCGGATCATTGTCGTCGACCATGGCACCGTCATCGCCGAGGGAACCGCCGACGAACTCAAGGAACGCACCGGCGGCAATTACCTGGAGATAGTCCCGCGCGATGCCAACGATCTGCCGGCGATGGCCGACCTGCTCGGCGCGCTGTTGCCGGAGAAGAATCGGGCGGCCCTGACGGTGTCATCGGATCGAATCGCCATGCCTGCGCCAAACGGCGCAACCACGCTCGTCGACGCGGTGTGGCGGTTGGACACGGCGAAGATCGAGCTGGTCGACGTGGCGTTGCGGCGACCGTCGCTCGATGAGGTGTTCCTGTCCTTGACCAAGGATCCCGCCGAACCTTCCGTGCGGGACCACGCGGCCACCGAAGTGATGTCATGATCGCTCCGATCGCGTTGCGCCCGGAGCCGTCTGCGTTGCAGCAGTGGTGGGTACTGACGGTTCGATCGGTCGTGCCAACGCTGCGCAACGGGGAGTGGGCCACCGCGGTTGCGGCGTCGGTGATTTTCACCGCCGGCTTCTACATCCCGCTGAAGGACTTCATGGGCCCCGCCACGCGCGGGATAGCCAGCAGCTACGGGCAGTACCTGGCACCGTTGATCGCGCTGCAAGCCATCTCATTCGCCTCGATTTCCGGGGCGTTCCGGGCGGCAACCGACGCCGCCGCGGGCATCAATCGACGATTTGAATCCATGCCGATCGCCACCCTGACGCCGGCCGCCGCCCGCATGTCGGCCAATATGTACCGGTGCGTGGTCGGTTTGACGATCGCGCTGATCTGCGGTTACATGATCGGCTTCCGATTCCACCGCGGACCGTTCTACATTGCCGGCTTCTGTCTGCTGGTCTTGCTGGCCGGTGTGGTGCTGTCTTCGCTCTTCGACCTGATCGGCACCAAGGCGCAGAACCCGGAGGCCACGACGCCGCTGCTGATGTTGCCGCAGTTGATCTTCGGGCTGGTGTCGGTCGGTATCCAGCCGGCCGAACAGTTTCCGGGATGGATCCAGCCGATTGTTCGCAACCAGCCGATCTCCCAATTCATCTACGCGTTGCGGGCATTGGCAGGCGATACCACAGCGGCGGTCGGACCGCCGACCTGGTCGGTGATGACCCCGACCTATTTGTGGATATTCGGCCTGTTTGTGGGCGCGGTGGTCATGTCGGCCGTGACCGCGTCGAGGCGGTCGTGATGTCTGTTGCACAGCAGGAAACGCAGCCCGGCTTCGCGCTGCTGAACAACTGGGCGCGTCCGAAGGTTCACGCGGAGAATTCGCCGCGCGTGCTGGTTCCGCAGACGCTGCTACAGATCAAACGGCTGCTTGTCCGGTGGCGTCGCGACCAGACAATGGTCATCCTGACCTTGGTTGTTCCGATTTTCTTTCTGCTGACGCTCAATACCGTTCTGGGGAAACGCATCTCGGACGTCACCGGGCACAGTGCGCTGGCCGGCAGCGTTCCGATGATTGCCGTCGTCGCAGCGATCACCGGATCGTCGGCCGGCGCTGTCGGCCTGATGCGGGAGCGGGTCGATGGGTTACTTGCCCGGCTGTGGGTGCTGCCGGTACATCGCGCGTCGGGTGGTCTTTCGCGCCTTGCCGCCGAAGCCGTTCGGGTGTTCGTCACTTCCGTGCTGATCCTGGGTTCCGGAATGCTGCTGGGTTTCCGGTTCCACCAGGGGCCGCTCGCGGCGCTGGCCTGGCTGACGGTGCCGGTGATCTTCGGAGTGGCATTCGCGACCCTGGTCACCACCGTCGCCTTCTACTCCGCGGCCAGGCCTTCCCAGCCTGGGACGACGCTTGTCGAGGGCATCGCACTGGTATCGACACTGGGCTTCTTCTTCTGCACCGGGTTCATGCCGTTACAGCAGTATCCGCGATGGATTCGGCCCGTGGTCGAGCACCAGCCGATGTCATATGCCATCGAGGCGATGCGCGGCCTGTCTCAGGGCGGTCCAGTCGCCTGGCCGATGACGGCTACTCTGCTGTGGGCGGGCGGCATGGTCACCGTGTGCGTCGTGCCGATGGTGGTGGGTTATCGAAAGGCGAGCACGCGGTGACGTTTCCGGCATCGGTCATTCGCAAGCTGGCGCCCAGCGAGGAGATGTTCGCGCAGAGCCAGACCTACTTCGGCGGCACGGTATACCTGAACGGACCGGTCGACATCGACGCGATGTTCGTTGCCTTCGACACCCTGCTGCAGGCGCACCCGGTACTGGCCGGCCATCTCGAGCGAGGGCCCGACGGCCTGCACCACATCGTTGTCGATGATTTTCTCCCCGCGGGCATCCGGGTGGTCGAGAAGGGGGACCGGCCGCCGGTCCAGATACGGCTCGATCAGGCTGTCTCACTGGCATATCTGCGCATCAAAGCGACCGACGGGCGGTCTGAGGTCACGCTGTACACCCATCACGGTTTGAGTGATGGTCAGCACCACATGGGGCTGGTGTGGGAGCTGTTCTCCTGGTACACCGACATGGTCTGCACCGGCGATATAGAGCCGGTGGATCCCCAGCCCGCACCCGACTCACTTGAGGTCGTGCTGGAGAAGCGAGGCGTCCGCAAGCAGTCGCGGTCCGGATTCGAGCGATTGCTGCCCGCCCTGTACGCCTACGAATTGCCACCGTCCACCAGAGACACAGCGGGCGGCAATCCGGCCTTCCCCACCCTGGTTCCCTCCGCGAGATGCCAACTGACCGAGCGAGAAACCCAGGACCTGATCACCTTCACCCGGGACCGCAAACTGAGCCTCAACGCCCTGATAGCCGCGGCTATGTTGCTGGCCGAGTGGCAGGTCCGCGCTACCCCGTACATCCCGGTTCCCTACCTCTACATCGCCGACTTACGACTTCACCTCACGCCGCCGGTGGATCCGACGGCCGCCACGAATCCGTTGGGGGTGGCCACCTACCTCGCAGAGATCAAACCGAATACGGACATCGTGGATCTGGCGACAGATATCGTCGAGGCCTATCGGGCTGACCTGTCCGAGGGCGTAGTCCAGCAATCGCTGCTGCACTACAACCTGCACTATGCGGGAAGTCCGGCCGGGTTGCCGGAGCCCGTCATGGCCAGCCACATGGGAGCACTGCCCGGGTTGCGCACTCCGCCGAACGTGAGTGTGGAGGGCGTCCAGGTCAACCTGTATGCGGCTAACGCCGCCGGCGTCGACTTCTACTTCTCCCTGATGGTCGACGGTCGCCTGCAAATCGAGCGTCATTCGCACATGCCCTCACCGGAGCGGACGATCGAGGCGATACATGCGCTGCTCGCTGCTGTTCCGTCCGAGAATGACTGGATAACGGAGTAACCCGGGCGCTCCCGCGGCCGGATCAGCCGTTGGCCGAAAGGGCCCGGGCGAGGTTTTTCAGGCTGGCGCCAAGCGCTCGCTTGGACGCACCGGAGACGATCGGGCGGGCGAGTTTGCCGAAGATTCCGTCGAAACCGCTCGCGGTCTCGGTTCGGTAGGTGAACCGGGTCTTGCCGTCCACTTCTTCGAATGTGATGGCGCTGCTGAACCTGAACTTGGCCTCGACGGAGGTGAACTCGGCCGCGTTGTTGGGCTCGCATCGGGTGAACTCGACAAGCGCCGTGAACGCAACCCCGAGAAGACGCATGGTCCCCCGCCACCGCGTGCCCACTGCCACTGGTCCGTCAGTGACCTGCGTGACTTGATGAAGCACCGGCACCCAGACGGGAAGGTTCTCCGCGGTGGTGACGTATTCCCAAACGTCGCCAACCGGACGGGCTATCAGAACCGAAGCCTCCAGCAGCGCCATGGTCCTCCTCTCGTCAGTGGGGGCATCGCTGCCACGCGGGCGGTGATGCGGTCAGCCCGGCTTTTCGACTCGCCGTTACCTGGTGCGCCAGCCGAAGCCACACCGGCGGGGACGACGCTACTCAGACAGTCTGCTCGGCCACCAGCAGATCGGACAGGTGCTGGGCCAGGGCCCGGACAGTGTTATGGGCGGCAATCGCCTTGGGGGTGATGCGGATTCCGGTCTCGGTTTCGATGTGGTTGCGTATCTCCAGATTGCCCAGCGAGTCCAGCCCGTGGTCGGTGAAGGGACGGTCGGGGTCGATGGCGCGGCGCAGGATGAGGCTGAGCTGCTCGCCGATGAGTCGCTGCATCCGGCCCGGCCACTCTTCCGGGGACAACGTGTCCAGTTCGGCGCGGAATGCGTTGCTGTCTTTGCGGTTCGGCCCCGCGGCCTGGAACGCTTCGGCGAACGGGAAGCGCTGAGCGAGCCCGGCGATCAGCGGTGTCCCGGTGATCGGGACGTAACCGCAGTAGGCCCGGTCGTGGCGCAGCAGCGCCTGGAAAGCGTAGGCGCCCTCGGGGGCCGCGATCATTGCGGTCTGTCCGGTCTCTCCCAGGCCGGCGGCGCGCCCGATCTCCGCCCACGCTCCCCATGCGATCGCCGTGGCCGGGAGTCCCTGTGCGCGGCGCCAGTGCGTGAAGCCGTCCAGCCAACTGTTGGGCGCGGCGTAGGCGCCCTGGCCGGGGGAACCCAGCAGGGCGGCCGCCGAGGAGAAGGAGCAGAACCAGTCCAGTGGTTGCCTGGCCGTGGCGTTGTGTAAGTGCCAGGCGCCGTAGACCTTCGGCGCCCAGTCCCGGTCGATGAGCTCGTCGGTGATGTTGGTCAGGGTGGCATCCTCCACCACGGCCGCCGCATGCAGCACACCCCGCACCGGAAGCCCGGTGGCGGTGGCCGCGACGACCAGGCGCTCCGCGGTCACGGCTTCGGCGATGTTGCCGCACTCCACCACGACGTCGGCTCCGGTCGCGCGAATGCGCGCAAGGATCTTCTGGGTCCGGGCGTTAGGTTGCGAACGGCCGGTCAGTACGATCCGGCCACAGCCCGCCGCGGCCATCCCCGAAGCAAGGAACAGGCCGAGCCCGCCCAGGCCACCGGTGATGATGTAGGCGCCGTCGCCGCGAAAGACCTTGGCCCGCTCCGGAGGTACCACCACCGTGGCGTGCCCCTCGCGCGAGATGGACAGGATGAGTTTGCCGATGTGCTCGGCCGCACCCATCACCCGAATCGCGGTGGCCGCCTCGGCAAGTGGGTAGACGGTGCGCTGCAGGGGTGGCAACTCCCCGTCGCCGATGAGCCGGTACACCGTGCGCAGCACGTCCCGGACCTGTTGGGGGTGGCTGGCAGCCATCAACGCCAGGTCGACATAGTGGAACGTGAGGTTGCGGCGGAAGGGGAACAGGCCCAGCCGGGTATTGCCGTAGACATCGCGCTTGCCGATCTCCACGAACCGTCCACCGATCGACAGCAGTTCGAAGCCCGCGCGTTGTGCGGCACCGGTGAGGGAGTTGAGCACAACGTCGACGCCGTACCCGTCGGTATCGCGGCGGATCTGGTCGGCGAAATCGGTGCTGCGCGAATCGTAGACGTGCTCGATGCCCATGTCGTGCAGCAGCGCGCGCCGCTGCGGGCTGCCCGCCGTCGCGAAGATCTCCGCGCCCGCCAAGCGGGCTATCGCGATCGCGGCCTGCCCCACCCCGCCGGTTGCGGAGTGGATCAACACCCGCTCACCGGCCTTGATCCTGGCCATGTCCTGCAGGCCGTACCAGGCGGTGGCGTACGCGGTGGTCGCCGCGGCAGCCTGGTCGGCTTCCAGGCCGGGCGGAAGCGCGACGGCAAGGTCGGCGTCGCAGCTGACGAACGTTGCCCAACAGCCGTTTTCGGACACGCCGCCGACCCGGTCACCGACCTGGTGCGCTGTGACGCCCGGCCCGACCGCGGTCACCACGCCCGCGAAATCCATACCCAGCCGCGGTTGGCGTCCGTCGACGCTGGGGAATCGTCCCATGGCGATGAGAACATCGGCGAAGTTGAGGCTGGAGGCGCTGACCGCGACCTCGATCTGTCCCGGCCCCGGCGGGGTGCGGTCGAACGCGACGAGCTCCAGGCCTTCCAGGTCACCGGGCGTGCGAATCTCCAGGCGCATACCGTCGTGTTGGTAGTCGGCGGTGGCGGTTCGCCGCTCGTCGGGACGCAGCGGGGCGGAGCGGAGCCGGGCCGTGTACCACTGTCCGCCGCGCCAGGCGGTCTCGTCCTCGTCCGAACCCGCCAGCAGCTGGCGGGCCAGCTGCTGCGTGTCCGTCCGCTCATCCAGGTCGACCTGGGTGGCACGCAGCTGGGTGTCTTCAGCGGCGATCACCCGCATCAGCCCACGCAGTCCCGCCTGGTCCAGGTTGGCCCGGTCATCGGATAACACCGTCTGGGCGTTGCGGGTCACGACATACAGGCGGGGTGGCTCGCCGGAGCATTCCGTCAGCTCGCGGGCGATCCGCACCAGATGACGCACCTGCTCGCGGCCCCGGGTCGCACACTGCTCGTCGTCGCCGGCCGACGGTCCGGTCAGGACCACCACACCGGCGGCATCGGCTATCTGGAAGCCAAGCTGTTCAGCGCTCGCCACATGGTCGGCGTGCTGCGGCCAGTACATGATTTTACATTGCGCGCCTTCGGTTTTCAGCGCCTCCGCGAGTTCGGTGGCCACCGGCTCGTCGGTATCGGACGTGATGAGCAGCAGCCAGGTTCCGCCCTCGCCGTCGCCCGCGGCGGGCAGTTCGCGTTGCTGCCAGTCGATCGTCAGCAGGCGGTTGGCCAGCACCCGTTGGCGGGCGCCGCTCTCGGTGACGTCGCTACCCACGCGCAGCCCACGCACGATCAGCAGCACGGTCCCGTTCTCGTCGAGTACGTCGAGATCGGCTTCCATCCCCGTCCGGTTCGCCTCGGTCACCCGGCTCAGGCAGTAGCGGGCGTTCTGCAGCGGGCCGTAGCTGCGCAGCCGGCGCACGCCCAGCGGCAACAGCAGGCCGCCATCATCGACGCGGCCGACACCGTCGGCGTCGCCGGTGCGCGCATAAGCCGCGACCGACTGGAAGCAAGCATCCAGCAGCGCGGGGTGCACGCCGTAGCCGGTCTGCCGCGAGCGAATCGGTTCCGGCAGTTCGACTTCGGCCAGCACGGTGCTGTCCGTTCCGTCGCCGGTGTGCGCGGCGGCCAGGCCGGTGAACGCCGGGCCGAACTGCACACCGCGGTCGTCGAACCACTGCCGTAGCTCGCCCCCGTCCACCCGGTTCGGGTGCGCCGCGAGCAGGGCGGCGACGTCTTGCGCGGGTGGCTGGTCCTGCGCGTCGCCGGCGTGCAGGGTCGCGACCGCTCGCCGCGTGTACTCCCCCTCCTGGCTGGTTTGCACCTCGAAGGCGACGACACCCGGCGCCTCCACGGACGCGGTTGTGGTCAGCGGGGTCTCGCCATCGAGCAGCAGCATCTGTTCGAAGCGGATGTCGCGGACCTCGGACGCGTCGCCGAGCGTCGTGGCGGCCGCGGCCAGCGCCATCTCGCAGTAGGCGGCCCCGGGAAACGCCGGCACAGCGTGGACCTGGTGGTCGGTGAGCCATGGCTGCGCCGCGGTGCCGACTTCGCCCTGCCAGACATGGCGCTCGGGCTCCTCGGGCAGCCGCACGTGCGCACCCAACAACGGATGCACCGAAACGGTGCATCCGCCGGATTCCCGACCGTCGCGGGTCAACAGATGTGGACGATGCTCGGTGGCGCCGATCCAGTAGCGGGTGTGGTGCCAGGGGGTGGTCGGGATGGGTCGGTGTGGTCCGGGTGGGTGCGGGGTTTGTGGCGGGCGGATGGTGTGACTGGCGTTGAGGTTGGTGTGGAACGTGAGGGTGTCGTCGGCGTCGCGCTGCAGGGTGGCGACGATCTGGTGCTGGGCGCCGGCCAGGGTGTCATTGATGGCGTGGGTGAGCAGCGGATGCGGGCTGACTTCGACGAAAGTGGCGTGGTCGGCGCCGGCCGCGGCGATGGCCTGGCTGAACCGAACGGGGTTGCGCAGGTTGGCCGCCCAATGGTCGGCATCGAACGCCCTCGTGCCGCCAATATCCTCAGTGCCGTCGGTGAAGTCATGGGTGGTGCTGATCACCGGAATGGCCGGCTCGTCCGGCGCCAGATCGGCTAGCGCAGAACATAATTCGGGCAGGATCGGCTCGATGATTCGGTGATGTGAGGCCACATCGACCTCGATGCGCCGGGCCAACCGGTCGGCGTCGGCCACCACCGCCATCACCGCATCGACCTGCTCGGGCGGGCCGGCGATCACCGTCTGGTGCGGCGAGGCGTACACCGCGATACTCACCTGCGGGTAATCGGCCAGCAGCGCCTCGGTGGCCGCGGCGTCGGACTCCAGCAGCGCCATGGCACCCAGGCCCGACAGCCGCGACATCAGCCGCGACCGGGTGGCGATCACCCGCAAACCCTCGGCGACCGACAGCGCCCCGGCCACCACCGCCGCGGTGACCTCGCCCATCGAGTGCCCGATCACCGCGTCGGGTTCCACCCCGTAGGAGCGCCACAACGCGGTCAACGCCAGCTGCACACCCACCAGCACCGGCTGGATCCGCTCGATACCGGTCACCGACTGGCCCTCGGCCAGCACCTGCTGCAGCGAAAACCCGGTCTGGGCAACGAATACCGGCTCCAGCTCGGCCACCGCCGCGGCGAACGCCGGCTCGTCGGCCAACAACTGCCGGCCCATCCCCGCCCACTGCGAGCCCTGACCGGAATACACAAACACCGTGCCGGGCGCGCCCGGCCCCTCATGCGGTGCCACCACTCCCTCTGCCGGCCGTCCCTCCGCCAGCGCCCGCAACCCGGCTACCGCCTGCTCCCGATCGCGCGCACATACCGTGGCAAACCGTGCTTGGCGGGACCGGTGATGATTGAGCGTGTGCGCGACATCGGCCAGCGCCACATCCCCGCCGTCGCCGTCCATCCACTCTGCCAACACCGCCGCCGACGACGCCACCCGCTCGCGGTGTCTTGCCCGACACCACCAACGTGGTCACCACCGGCTCGGGTTGGGACGCAACGGGTTCGATGGCCGGGGCCTGCTCCACCACCACATGGGCATTGGTGCCACCGAAGCCGAACGAGGACACCCCCGCCCGCCGCGGAGACCCGGTCGCCGGCCAATCAGTAGGTTCTGCAACGACTTTCAGTCGCATATCATGGAACGGAATGTGCGGATTCGGGGCCTCGAAGTGAAGATTCGGCGGGATATGCCCCCGCTGCACCGCCAGCACCGCCTTGATCAGCCCCGCGATCCCGGCCGCCCCCTCGAGATGACCCAGATTCGACTTGACGGCGCCGATGAGCAGTGGAGAGTTCTCCGGGCGTCCGCGGCCCAACACCGTGCCCAGCGCACGTGCCTCGATGGGATCGCCCAACAAGGTTCCGGTTCCGTGGGTCTCGACATAATCCACCTGGTGTGGCGCAACGCCGGCGTTGGCATAGGCCGTGCGCAGCACCGCCATCTGCGCGGCCGGATTCGGCGCCATCAGCCCGTTGGACCGGCCATCCTGATTGACCGCCGATCCCCGCACCACCGCCAGCACCCGGTCCCCGTCGCGCGCAGCGTCGCTCGCGCGCTTGAGCACCACCGTCCCGCAGCCCTCGCCCCGCACGAACCCATCCGCGTCTGCGTCGAATGTCTTGCACTGACCCGTTGCCGACAACGCTCCGGCTCCGTCAAAGCTACGAAAGATCGCCGGCGACAACAACAGGTTCACTCCTGCCGCGATGGCCAGATCACATTCCCCCATGCGCAGGCTCTGACATGCCATGTGCACGGCCACCAGCGACGACGAACAGGCCGTGTCCACCGCGACTGACGGACCACGCAGATCCAAAAAGTACGACAGCCGATTGGCGATGATGCTCAGCGCGCCGCCGACGTTGCTCCACGCGTCGACACGACTCAAATCCGTGGACGCGAGATACCCGTAGTCGGTTGCACACGCGCCGGCGAAAACCCCGGTCTGCGAATGCCGCAGCGATTCCGCGGGAATCCCGGCGTCCTCCAACGCCTCCCAGGCCACCTCCAGCAACAAACGCTGCTGCGGGTCCATCGCGTCCGCTTCATGCGGGGAGATCTCAAAGAATTCCGCATCGAATGCGTCGACGTCGGTCAAAAACGAACCCCACCGAGTGGTGCCGGCCAAAGCCGTCGCGACCTCCGGCGAACCGTCGTCGAACGGCTGCCACCGATCAGCGGGCACCTGAGCTATCGACGAGCGACCCTCACACAAGAACCGCCAGAACGCAGCTGGCCCAGAAATCTCCCCGGGAAAACGACAGCCCAACCCGATGACTGCGATCGGCTCGTCCGCAGAACCGCGATCCGCGGGGACCACGTGAGTCGCCGCGGGCTCCGACTCGGGTGCAGTCAGAAATTGCACCAACTCGTTGATCGTGGGGTGCTGCCAAAAGTCCAACGGGGATACCGGCCGGCCAAGCAACTTGGCCAATTCGCCGGAAAGCACGACCGCATCACGCGACCCCACCCCCAGATCGTTGAGCGCCACCTCGAAGTCGACGTCGCCGCGATCACAACCGATCTCGGTGACCAGATAATTGACCAGCCAGCGCCGCAGCTCGGCCTCATCAGGAACGCTCCCCGTCATGCCGAAACATCCAAACGCTCAAACTCATCGCGCCGGTAGCACTCGACACACACCGACCGCCGGACCTTGCCACTCGTGGTGAGCGGAAGCGAACCCGGCGGCACCAGGACAAGATCCGCAACACGCACACCGTGTGTGTTCGATATCGCGGCGGTGACATCTCGCTTTATCGAGCGAAGTTTCGACAAGTAGTCCTCATCGGAACCACCCTGCTTCTTGACCTCCGCGATCGCGACGAGCTTCTCCGTGGTGTCATTGGCAACCGAAATCGCCGCCACCCGGCCCCTGGTGATCTGTTGGATGGTCCCCTCGATGTCGTCCGGGTAGTGATTGCGTCCGTCTACGATCAGCAGATCCTTGAGGCGGCCCATCATGAACAATTCGCCCTCGAAGATAAATCCCAAGTCTCCCGTCCTCAGCCAGGGACCTTCAGGCGTGCCCGGCGACGGAGAGGCAAGCTTTGCGCCAAATGTGCGCTTGGTCCGCTCCGGGTTCCGCCAATATCCCAGGCCCACGTTGTCGCCGTGCACCCAGATTTCGCCGATGGTGCCCGTTGGGCTCTCGGTCCTGGTTTCCGGGTTGACGATCCGCACCATTGGTGACTTGAGGCAGCCATAGCTGATCAGCGCGGTACCGCCTTGTTCGTCGCATGGCTTCGCCTGACCGCCGGACAATTGCTCGTATTGAAAGTGCACGGTTCTGGGCGCCTGCCCCGTCTTGGCGCTCGCCACGTACAGCGTCGCCTCCGCGAGCCCGTAGGACGGCCGGATGACCGTGTCAGCCAAATTGAAGCGGGCGAAACGCTCCATGAAGCGGGCGATCGTTGCCGGCTGTACCCGTTCGGCGCCATTGGCCATCCCGACTACGCTCCCGAGATCAAGCCCGGCCATGTCGTCGTTCGATGTTCGACGCGCCGCCAGGTCGAAAGCGAAATTCGGTCCTCCCGAGAACGGCCGCGGATTGGTCGCAAGCAGCTTCATCCAACGGGCCGGCTCTACCAGGAATGACACCGGGCTCGTTAACACCGACGGGAGTCCGAACACCGTAGGGAAGCAGATTCCCTGAATCAGGCCCATATCGTGATAGAACGGCAGCCACGACACGAGACTTTCCGGTGGCCCGGAAACATCGAACAAAGCGGACATCAGCTGATGCGAATTGGTCACCACGTTCTCGTGCGAGATCACGACACCGGCCGGCTGGCCGGTCGATCCCGACGTGTACTGCAGATACGCTTCCTTGGGATGCGAATATTGCATCGGACTGAATTCGCCCGGAGAGTAAAAGTCGAGGGAGTCGATTTCGATGATCGCCGGGGCAGCCGAAGTGCCGTCAGCGTCAGCGTATTTGCAGACCCCATCGACGGCGGCGGCCGTCGTGAGAATGGCCGCAGGCGCGCAATCCCGCAAGGCGGACGATATGCGGTGATCGTGGGCGCCGAACTGCGGGACCGACAGCGGAACTGCGATGAAGCCTGCCTGTAGCGCGCCAAAAAAGGCAACGAGGTAGTCGAGGCTCTGCGGAGCTAATATCGCCGCGCGGTCGCCGGACGACCCGCAACGTCTCAGCTCGTCTGCAACGACCGACGCCCGCCGGTGCAGCTGCGACCAGGTGAGACTTTCGGCAAAGCCTGCCGGGTCCACGTCGTAGTCGACGAATGTAAACGCCGTTTCATTGGGCTGCTCGCGAACACGCTCCCATAGCACCGCAGGAATGGAAGACTCGATTACGGACATCTCTCTACCCTTCCGTCTTGTTTGACAAGTTTGGCCTTGGTTCGCATTACCCGTACCGCGATCAAGATGCCGCGGGCTGGCCTTCTCGACGCCGTAGCCCCGTGCCACTCGCCCGCACGAACGCCCGTCGCGGCAGTACCACTCCGGATAAAACGGAACCAACGCGCAGGTGGGCGCCGCTGAGACGATCAGCGGCCGCGCCGGCCGTCGCGCAGACTACCGCCCCTGTGCTGCTCAGCGACAGTTCAGCTCGCCTGCGCATTCCCAGTGTCGGGTGCATCACCGCCTGGAAGCTGGGCTGAAATGAGCTAACGCCCCCGGTCATGACCACCTCCATGAGGAATCTACCTGTCCTCGCGCGACCTCGTCAGCCGAATCAGCGCATTATCAGGGCGGCTCCGTTGAC
Source organism: uncultured Actinomycetota bacterium (assembly GCA_963848535.1). Classification (GTDB taxonomy): domain Bacteria; phylum Actinomycetota; class Actinomycetes; order Mycobacteriales; family Mycobacteriaceae; genus Mycobacterium. Next base: position 123,303 of record CAWKEM010000014.1, on the reverse strand, counting down.
CGGCCGACACCGTGAGGCGGCCCGGGCCTGCCCAGGGGGCGCGCACAGTCGATCACGGGTCATGGTGGGCCAGACGGTCACGCCCACGACGTCATCGCGAGTCAGCCGTTTCGCCTGCATATCGCCGCGCCCGAGGCACTGAACAGGGATTTTGCCCGCGGCCGGCGGCGGTCCCACCTTTGATGTATACCCCTATAGGGTATACGATGATCGCGTCGGGGCGGGCTCTGCGGGGGCCATCGCCGGTGGGTGATGACCGCCGAGATGAACACGGAAGCGGAGGACCACGTGACACACAAAGTGCTGGGTGCGGTCGGGCACGCGTTGGCGCTGGCGGGGTCGATGACATGGGGGATCCTCTGGGCGCTGATCCTGGGCTTCGCCCTGTCGGCAGTGGTTCAGGCCGTGGTGCGTCGCTCGACCATCGTGGCCCTGCTGGGCGACGACCGGCCGCGCACCCTGGCGGTGGCCGCCGGGCTGGGAGCCGCATCGTCGTCATGCTCATATGCCGCGGTGGCTTTGGCGCGATCGCTGATCCGCAAAGGCGCCAATTTCACCGCCGCCATGGCATTCGAGATCGGCTCCACCAACCTCGTGGTGGAGTTGGGCATCATCCTGGCCCTGTTGATGGGCTGGCAATTCACCGCCGCCGAGTTCGTCGGTGGCCCGCTGATGATCGTGGTGCTCGCCGTCTTGTTCCGGTTGTTCGTGCGCTCCCGGCTCATCGACGCCGCCCGCGAGCAAGCGGAGAGGGGAATCGCCGGGTCGATGGAAGGCCATGCCGCCATGGACATGTCCATCAAAGGGGAAGGCTCGTTTTGGCGGCGGCTTTTTTCGCCGCAGGGCTTCACCTCGGTCTCACATGTGTTCGTCATGGAGTGGTTGGCGATCCTGCGCGACCTGGCAATCGGGCTGTTGATCGCGGGGGCCATCGGGGCTTGGGTACCCGAAAAGTTCTGGCAAAGCTTCTTTTTGGCTGACCATCCGGGATGGTCGGCGCTGTGGGGGCCGGTCGTGGGGCCGGTCGTGGCGATCGCGTCCTTCGTCTGCTCGATCGGAAATGTGCCGCTGGCCGCGGTGCTGTGGAACGGAGGCATCAGCTTCGGCGGTGTCATCGCATTCATCTACGCCGACCTGCTGATCCTGCCGATCTTGAACATCTACCGTAAGTACTACGGCACCAGGATGATGCTGACGCTGCTCGGCACCTTCTACGCCGCGATGGTCGCCGCTGGCTACCTGATCGAATTGCTCTTCGGCGCAACGCATCTCATTCCAGCCCAGCGCAGCGCAGCGGTTGTAGAGGCGGGAATTTCGTGGAATTACACCACCTGGCTCAACATCGCCTTCCTGGTTGTCGCGGCAATGCTGATCGTCAGGTTCGTCACCACCGGGGGGCTCCCCATGGTGCGCATGATGGGCGGCTCCCCCGACGCCGGCGGCGGCCAGCACGAACCCAGCCATCAGTGCCACTAGCGGACGGCCGGGCGGGTTGGCACGGGGCGATCGATGCCGGACCGTCCGGCTATAATCGAACGTATGTTCTAGCAAATGTCTGGTTTGGATCCGGCTGCGCTCGTCGGGGTGGTGGAGTCCACGCATCGGCAGGAGTCGGTGCTGGTGGCGCGGCGGATGGCGGCGGTGGCGCAGTTGCTACGCCACCGGCTGGCCGCGGCCGAGCGTGCCCAGCAGCGCTCGCCCGAGTATTCGGTGATCGACGCCTTTGAGCAGACCAGCGCCGAGGTGGCGGCGGCGATGAATCTGTCTCCGGTGGCGGCCGCCTACCTGGTGTCCGACGCTGAGGCCCTCGAGACCCGGTTGCCCCGGGTTGCGGCTCTGCCGGCCCAAGGGCGAACCGATTGGCGCACGGTGCGGCTGGTCATCACTCGCACCGCGTTGATCACCGATACCGCGGTGATCGCTCGGATGGACCGGTCGCTGGCCGCGCGCATCGGCAGCTGGCAGGGTTGGTCACGCCAGCGCATCATCAACGCCGTGGACGCCGCGGTGCGCACCGTCGATGCCGACGCCGCCCGCGAGCGGCGGGTCGCCGCGGAGAACGATCGCTACATCGGTATCACTGCCCACGACAACGGGATGGCCGAAATCTATGGCAGGGTGGCCGCGGCGGCCGCGGCCGCGTTGGACCGGCGGCTCTCGGCGCTGGCCACACAGGTGTGCCCGGCCGACCCGCGTACGCTGGATCAGCGCCGCGCCGATGCGCTGGCCGGCGGCCACCGGCTGGCCTGCGCCTGCGGACAGCAGGACTGCCCCAGCAGGTCCGCCGCCGGCGGCGACCAAGATCCATGCGGGGCGAAGGTGGTCATCAATGTGGTCGCCAGCGAGCAGACCATGTTCGGTGACAGCGCGGCGCCAGGTTATCTGCAGGGGTATGGGGTCATCGACGCTGAGCAAATGCGTCAATTGGCCGCAGCCGCTTCGCTATTGGTCGCCGACCCGGCCACCAGTCCGGTGGAGGCATTGCGCTACCAGCCCTCTGCGGCACTGGAGCGGGCGATCCGGTGCCGGGATCTGACGTGTCGCTTCCCGGGGTGTAGCCGCCCAGCCCAATTCTGCGACCTCGATCATACGATCCCGTTCAATCATAAGAATCCGGCGGCCGGCGGGCTGACCGTAGCGGAGAACCTCAAATGCCTTTGCCGTCAACACCATCGGCTCAAAACGTTCGGTGGGTGGCACGACGTTCAACTGGCTGACGGCACCGTCGTGTGGACTGCACCCACCGGCCAGACCTATCGCACGTCGCCGGCCGGCGCCGACCTGTTCCCACAACCGCACGGGCGGCGTGCGCGGCACCCGCACCCCGCAGCGGCCGCCGGACCCAGCAACGCTGCGCTCGAATTGCCCGGGCGCGCAGGCACAATCGGGAGCAACGCCCCATCAACGAGGCACGCCACCGGTTCGAGCAGGCCCGAAAGCAGGAGATCGCCGCACGTCAATTCCGAAACCACATGCGCGACATGCTGTTCGCCTTCAAAGGCACACCCAGCACCAGCCCCTACTGCACCTGGGTCAACGACCCCAGAGAACCCGAAGAACTACCATCGGACTGGGCGCCCGACCCCTCCGACACCCAGCCCTTGCCCGACGACCCACCCTTCTGAAGGATTTCAAGGGCGGCCGCGCTCGCCGCCGGGGAGTTTCTCGCGCAACCGGCGGTTGACCGGTTCGGGCAGTAGCTCCGAGACGTCGCCGCCCAGCATCGCGACCTCTTTGGCCAACGACGACGACACGAACGAATACCGCGGCGCCGTCGCCACGAAAAATGTGTCGACACCGGCGACGTGCTTGTTCATCTGCGCCATCTGCAGCTCGTACTCGAAGTCGGTGCCGGTGCGCAGACCTTTCACAATGGCGGTCATCCCACGCGACCGGACGAAGTCGACCACCAGACCTTGTCCCGGCTCCGCCCGCAAGTTGGTCAGATGTGTCGTCGACTCGTTGATCATCGCGATCCGCTCGTCGAGGTCGAACATGTTCTGTTTGGCGGGGTTGGTCAGGATCGCCACCACCACTTCGTCGAACTGGGCCGAGGCGCGTTCGAAGACATCGATGTGGCCCAACGTCACCGGGTCAAACGAGCCCGGGCATACCGCGCCGCTCATATGCGCCGCTCCTCCTCATCGCTTCGTCCCCCGCAAGCGGGCGGTGCCCCCACTGCATCGTCGCCGGCGGTCATGACCGATGACGGTAGCAGGGCGGCTCAGCCCAGTTCGGCCATCTCCAGGCGGGTGTCGCCGTACCCGCGAAGCTGCCACGGACGCCAGCCGCCCGGCCAGGTCAGCGGCGCGCTGGTGGCCGCGCGCTCCACCACCGCGACGGTCCCCTCGTGCACCCAGCCATGGGTGGTCAAAGCGGCCAGGACGGCGTCGACCTCGACGGTCTCGATGCCATAAGGCGGGTCGGCCAGCACGAGGTCGAACGGAGACGAGGTCCCGGCCGCCAAGACGGAGGCCACCGCGCCCCGGCGCACCGTCGCACCGGCCAAACCCAGGACCTCGATGTTGCGCGCGATGACCGCCGCGGTGCGTTGGTCCGACTCCACGAAGAGCGCAGACGCGGCCCCGCGTGACAGCGCCTCCAGCCCCAGTGCGCCCGAGCCGGCGTAGAGGTCCAGCACCGTCAGGCCGGTGAGATCCCGCCGCACGGTCACGATGTTGAAAAGCGACTCGCGTACTCGATCAGTGGTCGGCCTGGCCCCCCGCGGCGGGACGGCGATGCGCCTACCCCCCGCGACGCCGCCGATGATTCGGGTCACCTAAAAACACCTAGACAAGGGTTGACCAGTAACTCCAGAACCGCACCACGATCAGCAAAAGCACCACAGTGAACCACAGCACCGCGATCGACCACCGCCATTGATAAAGCACGCGCGCCAGGCCGCCTCGCCCGCGTTCCAGCACCGGGCGAAAGATGATGGACGCCTCCACCACCAGCAACGACATGGTGACCGTCCAGACCGCCATGCAGTAGGGGCACAACGATCCGATGCGGTACAGGCTCTCAAAGATCAGCCAGTGCACGAACGCCGCACCGATCAGGGTCCCCGTTGTCAGTCCGATCCAATACCATTGGGGCAAAGCCACTTTCGCTACCGCCAGCACACCGGTGACCAGCACCACGGTAAAGCCCACGATGCCGAGCAGCGGGTTGGGAACACCGAATATCGTCGACTGCGGGGTCACCATCACCGAACCGCAGGCGACGATCGGGTTGATGTTGCACGACGGCACGTAGGACGGGTTGAGCAGGATTCGGATCTTGTCCACCGTCAGCGTCAGCGCGGCGGCCAGGCCGACCGCACCGGCGATCAGCACCCACCACGCGCTGAGCGCAGCCACGCGCACTCGTGGACGCGAATACGGTGTCAGGTCAACGGCGTGCTGGGTCACGACGATGCAGGAGCGGCAGCGGTGTCTATGCCCGGCACATCTCCGACAATGCTTTTGACCTTGGCGACCAGCGCATCCGGTGTCGACCACTCATAATCGTCGCCATTGATCTTGATGGTCGGAGTTGAGGTGATATGGGCAGCCGCCGCCTCGCCGGTGACCCGGGACAGGTACTTGCCGCTATTGATGCAGTCCGGAACCTTGCCGACGACGCCCGCTTCGCGGGCGATTTCGATCAACCTCGCGTTGTCCGGGAAGCTGGTGCCGCGTTCGTTGGGCTGGATGTCGGCGCTGTACAGCGCGCTATGGAAACGGCGGAACGCGTCGAGGGATTCGTCGGCGACGCACAAGGCCGCCGCACCCGCCCGCGACGAATAGTCCTGATTCCTCGCGCTGTCCAGAATCGACACCATGGCGTAATCGGCCTCGATGGCGCCGGCGTCGATGAGCCTGGACACCGTCGGCCCGAACGTGCGCTCGAAATTACCGCAGGCCGGACACAGGAAATCCTCGTAGAACAACACCACGGCCTTGGGGTTGCCGGTTCCGGGCTGGGTGACCAGCTTGCTCGACGTCACCCGCACCGTATCGCCCGCGCCGGCGGTGCCGGCCTTCTTGTGATGCGACGTCACGATGTAGAAGACGAGGAGGACCGCGAAGATCACGACGAACGCGGTACCGCCGATTTGGACAAGGCGGCCGGATTTGCCTTCAGCGGACTTCAGGTCGAATCGCGGGGGACGTTTCGGTTTGTCGGCCACAGGTTCGCGCATCCTCACGTGTGTGGGCTTATCCGGAAGTCGGACAACGGCGCTTCTAGATTACCGGCGACAGCGGTTCAGCAGATCAGACCCGGCTCAGATGAGCCCGCAGCGCCGAAATCAACTCGCTCGTCGCGGCCGCGCTGCCGCCACCCAGCTGGAACAGATTGGCGAAGCCATGCGTCAGCGAACCCAGATTCCGTAGGTCCACCGCAGTCCCGGCGGCTCGCAGCGCCGCCGCGTAGCTCTCGCCTTCGTCGCGCAATGGATCGAAACCGGCGACCGCGATCAGCGCGGGCGCCAGCCCGGACAGCGACTCGGCCAGCAGCGGCGATATCCGGGGATCTGCCGGGTCGATACCGGACCCCCTCAGGTACTGGGCGTGGAACCAGTCGATGTCCCGTTTGGTCAGCAGAAAGCCGCGGGCGAACAGGCTCAGGGACCGGGTCTGCGCCGTGAAGTCGGTCCGTGGGTAGATCAGCCACTGGAACACCGGGGCGGGGCCCGGCTCGTTTTGCGCCTCGTTGCGCGCCAGTTGGCACACGGCGGCGGCCAGGTTGCCGCCGGCACTGTCCCCGCCGACCGCAACGTGTCCGGGGATCGCGCCCAGTTCATCGGCGTGTTCATGGGCCCAGGTAAAGGCCGCGTAAGCATCCTCCAACGCGGCCGGGGCCGGGTGTTCCGGAGCCAGCCGGTAGTCGATCGACAACACGTGGATGCCGGCGTCACGGCACGTCAATCGGCACAGCGCGTCGTGGGTGTCCAGGTCGCCGAGCACCCAGCCTCCGCCGTGGTAGAAGACCAGCAACGGCGCGGCGCCCCCGTCGGGCGGACGGTAGTGCCGCGCCCGGATCTCACCGGCCGGCCCGGGCAGCGATATGTCGTCCACCCCGACGTGAATTTGCGGACCGGGAAGTTCGATACATGTTTGGCGCATCTGGGCGCGGGACACCGCCGGGTCGTCGTCGACAACCAGGCCGTCGATGCCGAGGGCACGCGAACCCGACAGCATCAGCTGAAGCGTGGGATCCAGCGTGTTGCCGTCGATGATGACCGAACGACCACGCACCAGCGCCCGCTGGGCCGCAGCCGGAATCCAGGGGATGACCTTGATACCGGCAGTGGACAGCGCGCCCTGTAGGCGGCTGGTCCACCCCATCGGGGTGTGTTTCGCTCCTGCGCGGTAGAGGTCCGGCGCACCTGGCAGACTTTTGGTCATGGGCTGCTCCCTCGAAAAAAACTACGTGAGGCTGAACGACGGTAATGCGATCCCCGCCGTCGGGCTCGGAGTCTTCCAAATCCCCCCGGCGGATACCGAGCAGGCGGTCAGGGCCGCGTTGCGCGCCGGTTACCGCCATATCGACACCGCCGCGGCCTACCGCAATGAACGAGAGACCGGACGAGCGGTTGCCGACAGCGATGTGCCGCGCGACCAACTGTACGTGGTGACCAAGTTGTGGAACGCCGACCAGGGCTACGACAGCACGCTGGCCGCATTTGACGCCAGCATGGACCGGCTCGGGCTCGACTATCTCGATCTCTACCTGATCCACTGGCCGCAGCCTGCGCTCAACAAGTTCGTCGACACCTTCAAAGCATTCGCCCACCTGCGCGATCAGGGCCGGATCCGGTCCATCGGAGTCAGCAATTTCGAGCCCGAGCACCTCACCGTCCTCATCGACGCCACCGGCATCGTTCCCGCAGTCAACCAGGTCGAGCTGCATCCGCGATTCCCCCAGACCCGGTTGCGGGAGGTGCATACCCGGCTCGGGATCGCGACGGAAGCATGGGCACCCCTGGGGCAGGGCGCGCTGCTGACCGATCCGACCGTCACTGCAGTGGCCCAGGCCCGCGGGCGGACCCCCGCCCAGGTGTTGATTAGGTGGCATATCCAGCTGGGTAATATCGTGATCCCCAAGTCGGTGAGCCCCTCACGGATTGCGAGCAATTTCGACGTGTTCGATTTCGACCTCAGCGAGGTCGAAATGGCGTCGATCTCCTCGCTCGACGACGGAACGCGACTTGGCCCAGACCCACGAACCTTTAATTTCGCAGGCAGGTGAATGACGTTGACTGGCAAGTCCGGCGCTGCCATACCCTCGATGGCCCTCAATGACGAAAACACGATGCCCGCGCTTGGTCTGGGCGTCGCGACGTTATCGGAGGACGAAACCGAACGCGCCGTGTCGGCCGCCCTGGAAATCGGCTGCCGCCTCATCGATACCGCTGCGGCCTACGGCAACGAGGCCGCTGTCGGCCGCGCGATTGCAGCCTCCGGGATCCCCCGCGCGGAGCTGTTCGTCACCACCAAGCTGGCCACCGCTGACCAGGGTTTCAGCAAGGCCCCAGCGGCCTGCATCGCCAGCCTGGAGCGACTTGGCCTGGATTATGTCGACCTCTACCTGATTCACTGGCCGGCCCCGGCACTCGGCAAATACGTGGACTCCTTCGGCGGCATGATCCAGTCTCGCGGCGAGGGACATGCCCGCTCGATCGGCGTGTCCAACTTCAGCGAGGAGCAGCTGTCGATGGTGATCGACCTCACCTTCGTCACGCCTGCGGTCAACCAGATCGAGCTGCACCCGCTGCTCAACCAGGCCGAGCTGCGCAAAGCAAATGCGCAGCACAACGTCGTGACGCAGGCTTACACACCGCTGGCGCTGGGCAAGTTGATGGACAACGCGACGCTGAGTTCAATCGCCGGCGAATACGGCAAGACCCCCGCGCAGGTGTTGCTGCGGTGGAACGTCCAACTGGGTAATTCGGTTGTTTTCCGGTCGGCCAAAGCAGAGCACATTGCCGGCAACGTCGACGTCTTCGATTTCGAATTGGCAGCCGAGCACATGGACGCGATCAGCGGGCTCAACGACGGCACCCGGTTGTGCCCGGATCCGAGCACCTACGACGGCACCTAACCGTACCTGGCCGGCCGCGCGCTACCCCGTCGGGCAGGTGGCCGCGGCCTGACGCAATACACCCGTCGACGCCTGGTCCACCGGCAACTGGTAACCGCGCAGCACCGCGATGAACTGCATGGCGTATTGACATCCGAACGCGGTGTTCGGCGGCATCCACTGAGCCGGCGGCGAATCGCCCTTGTCCTGGTTGGCCTGCCCGTCGACGGCCAGTAAGTTGGCCGGGTCATTGGCAAAACGCAGTCGCTCGGGATCCGGCCACTGGTAGGCACCCATGTCCCAGGCGTAGGCAAGCGGAACGATGTGGTCGATCTGGACCGATTCGCCGACCTTGGGCCCGCGCTGAAAGGCGATGGTCTTATTGGTGTACGGGTCGTGCAGGATGCCGGTGGCCACCGCATCCGGGCACCGTTTAACCGACACATAGGTCTTGTCGACCAGATCGCGGTTGAGGATGTCGTCGCGGGTGTCGCACCCGTTGTGGCCGAGCGGGGCATCGTTGTTGTCGTCCCAGGCCTCGCCGAACGCCGCCCGGCGGTAGTCATAGCGGTGCAACCGCAGCGGCAGCACGGCAACACCCGCGAGCACATCGGTACCGGGCTGGACCGTGGGCACATCGGCGCGCGCGGCATATTCGGCGGCGTGCCTGGACGCCGATGATCCCACCGTCTGATAGGCCACCACCAGTGCGAGCACCGCGGCCGCCGACAACCACAGCAGCACTTTGCGGTTCATGACTTGTCCAGGTATTCGATGCGGTCAGTGTCGGTGAACGGCGCTGCCAACAAAGCCAATCCGGGGTTCGAGGGGTCCTGTTCGTAGGACTGGATGCAGAAGTCACGGGCGGCCTCGATGATCTCTCGATGATCGGCGAGCGAGAGCAATCGCAGACTGATCGCACGGCCGGACTGGTGCAGGCCCAACACGTCTCCCTCCCGGCGCTCCTTGAGGTCCAGATCGGCGAGCGCAAAACCGTCCATGGTCGCTGCGACGGCGGCAAGCCGCTGACCCGCCCGCGATCCCGGTGAAACCCAGCTGGCCAGCAGGCACAGACTGGGATGCCGGCCGCGGCCGATACGGCCCCGTAACTGATGCAACTGGCTGATTCCGAACCGATCGGCGTCCATCACCAGCATGACGGTGGCGTTGGGGACATCCACGCCCACCTCGATGACGGTGGTGCACACCAGCACATCGATGTCACCCGCCCGGAAAGCGGCCATCGCGGCGTCCTTCTCGTCGGCGGACAACCGTCCGTGCATGAGGCCCAGCCGCAGATTCGCCAGCTCCCCCGAACGCAACCGGGCAAAAAGACCCTCGGCGGTCGCCGAAGTCCGGGCGCCCTGCTCGCCGTTGCCTGAGCCTTTCTCGGGATCGTCGGTTTCGTCGATCCGGGGCGCCACCACATAGGCCTGGCGCCCATCGGCGACTTCCTCGATGATGCGCCGCCAGGCCCGCTCGAGCCACGCGGGCTTGTCGTTGACGAAGATGACGTTGGTCGTGATCGGCTGGCGTCCCAGCGGAAGCTCGCGCAGCGTCGACGTTTCCAGGTCGCCGTAGACGGTCAGCGCGACGGTGCGCGGTATCGGCGTCGCCGTCATCACCAGCAGGTGCGGTGTGATGCCGGCGGGGGCCTTGGCGCGCAACCGATCGCGCTGTTCGACGCCGAACCGGTGTTGCTCATCGACCACCACCATGCCCAGGTTGCGGAATTCGACCGCATCCTGCAGCAGCGCGTGGGTGCCGATGACGATTCCGACTTCACCGCCGGCGATCTCGGCCCGGATCTGCTTCTTCTGCGCCGCGGTCATCGAGCCGGTGAGCAGTGCCACTCGGGTGGCCACCCCGCCGTCACTGTCGGCACCACCGAGCTGGCCCGCCATCGCCAACGGGCCCAGGACGTCGTTGATCGATTGCAGGTGTTGTGCGGCAAGGACTTCCGTCGGCGCCAGCAGCGCGCACTGATAGCCGGCGTCAACCATCTGCAGCATCGCCAGCACCGCGACGATCGTTTTGCCGGAGCCGACTTCACCTTGCAGCAGGCGATTCAGCGGGCGGGTCGACGCGAGCCCGTCGGACAGCACGTCGAGCACTTCGCGCTGTCCGGCAGTCAGCTCGAAAGGCAACCGCCGCACCAGTTCTGCGGCCAAACCGTCAGAGCGCGGCGGCGACGGGGGGCCCGATTCCGAAAGCTCGCCGTGCCGACGTGCGGCCAGCGCCCACTGCAGCCCGACGGCTTCGTCGAAAGTCAAACGCTCCCGGGCACGCTGGCGTTCGGCGTCACTCTCAGCCAGATGGATGGCGCGCAGCGCCTGGTCTTCGGGGATCAGGCCGAGCTCGGCGCGCAGGTCCGCGGGCACTGGATCGTCCACCGGGTCGAGGACGTCGAGCACTTGGCGCACACAGGCGAAGATGTCCCAGCTCTGCAGTTTCGTGCTGGCCGGATAGATCGGAAAGAAGCGGCGTTCGAACTCCGAGATCGCTATTTCGCCGCTGACGGCCTGCGAGGCGTCGGCGATGCTTTTCAGCGACCTGGTGCCCCTGTTCTTTCCGTCCGGCGAGTCGAGGATGAGAAACGCGGGGTGCGTGAGCTGCATGACCCCCTTGAAGAACCCGACCTCCCCGGAGAGCATCACCTTCGTGCCTTCGGTGAGCCCCTTGCTGATGTAGCCCGCGTTGAAAAACGTGGCGGTCACCTTGTTGCGTCCGGAGCCCACGGTGAGACGGAGATATTTCTTCTTCGGGTCCTTCTTCATCGGTAACGTCACCGCATCTGTGATGACGTCGACGATGGTGATGTGCTCACCCGCTTCCGGCCGCTCCTGAACGCTCTTGCCGGCGCCTCGCACGGTCGCACCCTCGGTGTAGCTGCGCGGATAGTGGCGCAGCAGGGCATCGACGGTCCGGATGCCGAACACCTCGTCGAGCGGGTCGGCGGCCTTGGCGCCCAGGACGTAGTCCAGCCGGTCGCGCAGCGACACCACGGCTACTCGACCCCGATCAGCAGCGCGTCGCCGCGATGGCCGGTGCGGTAGGTCACCATCTCGGTCCCCGGGTGGTTGTCATGCATGTGTTCTTCCAGGATGTCGCCGATGGCGGCGGCGTCGTCAGCTGTTTCGATCCCGGCGCCCAACAGCACCGTCACCAGGTCGCCTCCGGAGGCCAGCAACAGATCCAGCAGGCCGATCGCCGCCTCCACCGGATCAGCGGCCACGATCAACACCTCGTCCCCCGCGATGCCCAGGCCGTCGCCCGGCTGACAGCGACCCGCCCAGGTCAACGCGCTCTCGGTCGCGATGCGCACCGATCCGTGCCGGGCCGCGCCGGCGGCGCGGGCCATGGTGTAGCCGTCGTCGACTGCCTGCCTGCCCGTTTCGTGCACGGCCAGCGCGGCCAGCCCCTGCACCATCGACCCCGTCGGTATCGGCACCACGTCGATACCCCAGCCGATGGCCGCGGTGCACCCGGCCACCAATTCCTCGGCGGCCACATAGCCGTTGGGCAACACCATCACCTGCGCAGCGCCGGTGTCGACCACCGCCCGCATCAGCCGGTGGGCGCTGATGTCGGTGGCTGGGTCGGTTGCGGCCGGATCGGGTTGCAGCACGCAAGCCCCTTCACCGGCGAACAGCTCGGCGGCACCATCGCCGTCGACGACGGCCAGCACCGCCCGTTCCCGGGTCCAGCTGCCGGCCGGAAGCCCGGTGCTGCCGGAGCTCAGGACCGAGATCACGATCCGGCTCGGCCGTCCGGCCGCCAGGCCCGCTTCGACGGCGGCACCGGCGTCGTCGGTATGCACGTGCACCGAGTAGGTGCCCCGACTCGTTGCGCGCGCGGCCGCGATGGCCACCGAATCACCCAACTCCCCGAGCCGGTCCCGCAGCGCGTCCGCCGCCGCGGGATCGCAACCGTCCAGCCGGTACATCACTTCGAATTGCGGCGCCGGGCGCTCGGCGCGGGGTTCTGGCTGCAGCGCGCGCGGCGACGGCTCGTACACCGTGCGGGCGGGCGCCTGCCCGGTAATGGTGGAACGCAGGGCGTCCAGCAGGACCAGCAGGCCCCGTCCGCCGGCGTCCACGGCACCGGCGTCGGCGAGCACGGCGAGCTGCTCGGGAGTCTTCTCCAGTGCGACAACCGCCGCGTCACCGGCGGCGGTGATCGCCACGGAAAGCCCTTCCCCGCCCTTGGCGCACTCCTGGACGGCATCGGCGGCGGCCCGCAGCACCGAGACGACGGTCCCCGGGACTTCCTCACCGCCCATCGACGCGATGACCAGCTCCACGCCGCGCTGCAACGCGGCCCCCAGGACGACGGCGTCGATGTGGGAGAGTTCGCCGCCGGAGTCGGCCGCCGCGGTCGCGGTGACGTCGGCGATTCCGCGCAGAATCTGCGACAGGATGACGCCGGAATTGCCGCGGGCGCCGTTCAGCGCACCGCCCGACAGAGCGCCCGCGGCCCGGGCGACGCACCCCGGGCCACCGTCGGCGCTGGCCCCCGCGTTCGCCTCAGCCAACGCGGAGCGCATGGTGAACAGCATGTTGGCACCGGTATCGGAATCGGCGACCGGGAAAACGTTGAGCCGGTTGATCTCGTCGATGTGAGTGATCAGGTTGCTGACGGCGGTGTGTGCCCAGTCCCGTAGGGTCATCGCGTCCAGCAGACGATCCTGCGACGTATGAGACGTGCCCAGGGTGACCCACCTCCTCCGCGCACAGCACCCGGTGGGCGCCAGCGTAGCTCGGCGACGAGCGCGACGGCCGCCGGTGAACCACCGCCTGCCGGCAGGGTGAACCGGCCCATTGAGCCTAGCCAGCCGGGGCGACAGCACCGGTCGCCGCCGCCGCGCAGCTGCCGATAATTTTGGTGGTTGCCGCGACAGTCGGTATCCTGGGTGGGCCCGGGTCAGCCCGGGCCGTCCCGGCCAGATTGCCGGGCCCCCGAGATTTGAGGAGCTTGAACAATGGCCGCTGTGTGCGACATCTGCGGGAAAGGCCCCGGCTTCGGCAAGTCGGTGTCGCACTCCCACCGCCGCACCAGCCGCCGGTGGGACCCGAACGTCCAGACTGTGCACGCCGTAACCCGTCCCGGCGGCAACAAGCAGCGCCTCAACGTCTGCGCGTCCTGCATCAAGGCCGGCAAGGTCGTCCGCGGCTGACTCTCGGTCAGGCCAGCCGCCAATCGATTGGGTCGGCGCCCATCCCGGTGAGCAGTTCGTTGGCGCGACTGAACGGACGCGAGCCGAAAAACCCCCGAGACGCCGACAATGGCGAGGGGTGCGGCGACTCGATCGCCACGCAATCACCATCGGCCAGAATTGGTTTGAGTGTCGACGCGTCGCGGCCCCACAGGATCGCCACCATCGGCCGGGAGCGCGCGGCCAGCGCGCGGATCGCGCACTCGGTGACCGCTTCCCACCCTTTGCCCCGATGCGAAGCCGGGTTGCTGGGGCGCACGGTGAGCACCCGGTTCAGCAGCAACACACCGCGCTGCGCCCAGGGCGTCAGATCACCACACGACGGCTGGGGATAGCCGAGGTCGGCGCTGTACTCGTCGAAGATGTTGGCCAGGCTGCGCGGCAAGGGACGCACATCGGGCGCCACCGAGAAGCTCAGTCCCACAGCATGTCCCGGCGTCGGGTACGGGTCTTGCCCAACGATCAGAACCCGAACGTCGTCGAACGGAAAAGTGAAGGCGCGCAATACGTTCGGCCCCGCCGGTAGATACCTGCGCCCGGCCGCAATCTCGTCCCGCAAAAACTGCCCCATCTGGGCGACCCGGTCGGCCACCGGTTCCAGCGCGGTCGCCCAACCCTGTTCGACGAGTTCGCTCAACGACCGGGCCGCCATCGCAGCCCTTTCCTCATCGCGTAGACGGTCACCGCGCCACCCTACTCGATGGCCCGGCTCTCCCCCGCGAAGCGAGAAGTGCGCCCATCTCGGGCCGTTCACGGCCCGCAACGTCGCCCGGGCTAACTCTCATACGACTGCCACCCGGCGTAGCCGCTCCACTCCCGGCCGTCGACGAGCACGCGGGCCGGCCCGTCGAGAACCCGCCCGATGACACGCCACCCGGCCGGTACCGGACCGGCGAAACAGGCCACCAGAGCATGATCTTCGCCGCCGCCCAGCACCCACGGCCAGGGGTCGACGCCTGCCGCTGCGGCGGCCGCGGTCAACGCGTCGTGGTCTGCGGCCAGTGCCGCCGTGGACAGCTCCATAACCACTCCCGATGCCTTGGCGACATGCCGGAGGTCGGCGATCAGGCCGTCGGAGACGTCGATCATCGCCTGGGCGCCGGCAACCGCGGCCGCCGCTCCCTCGCCGTACGGCGGCCCGGGAACCAGATGCCGGCGCCGCAGCTCGTCGAACCCCTCAACCCTGCTGTGCCACAAGGAGTATCCCGCAGCCGAACGGCCCAGGTCACCGACGACGGCGATCACCGAGCCGGCTTTCGCGCCCGACCGCAACACCGGCGCTCGCCCGTCCAGGTCACCCAGTACCGTCACCGAGACCACCCACTGCGGGCAGCTGACCAGATCGCCGCCGGCGATGCCGGCGCCGGTGCGCTGCGCCTCGTCCCACATTCCGTCGACCAGCGCGTCCACGTCGGCCACCGGCGTGTCACCGGGCGCGCCGAAACCGACCACGAAAGCCGTGGGCCGCGCGCCCATCGCCTCGATATCCGCGGCGTTCTGGGCGATCGCCTTGCGCCCGACGTCGTGCGGTGTCGACCAGTCCAGCCGGAAGTGCCGATCCTGCACCAGCATGTCGGTCGATAGCACGGCGCGACCATCCCCGGCAGCCACCACCGCCGCGTCGTCGCCCGGCCCGAGCATGACCGCGGCCGGCTGCCGGCGGCCCCGCACCAAGCGATCGATGACGGCGAACTCACCGAGCTGCCGCAGCGTCGGGGTCTCACCCGATGCCCCCGATGGATGGTCGGGCATGCCACCTCCTCCGGCGCGTTCCGGCTATGTGCGGGCCCCGCTACGGTCGCCCGACCTGCGGTAAGTTGGGTCCCTGCCCGCACGGGCGGCCCGCGCCAGTGTAGAGCCCTGCGACGATGCGGGCCGTTTGCGGCCCGAGGAGGAGCAGGGCAGTCGTGTATGAGACAGGAGGTGCCCGGGTGGTCGATGCTCACATGTCGCCCGCCGGGCGGTGATGGACGGTTCGGATGCCGACCCGGGCGGACCGCCGCGTGCGGTGGTCATCGCCGCGGTGGCCTTGGCCGTCGTGGCCATCGGCGTGATCCTGGTCATCGCGGCAACCCGCCAGGCGCCCCCGCAACCGGTTGCCGTGCCCCCTGTCCCGGCGCCGCAGGCCGGTAGTCCAGCATGCCGGGCGCTGGATGACGCGCTGCCGCAGCGGCTGGGGGACTATCAACGCGCGCCCGTCGCGCAACCCGCGCCCCAGGGCGTGGCCGCCTGGCGGGCCGGGCCGGACGGCGAGCCGGTGGTGCTGCGCTGCGGGCTCGACCGCCCCGCCGACTTTGTGCTGGGATCACCGATCCAGATCGTCGACCGGGTGCAGTGGTTCCAGGTGGGCTCCGAACAGCAATCCGCCGGTGACGCAGGCAGATCCACCTGGTACGCGGTGGATCGACCGGTGTATGTGGCGCTCACCCTGCCATCGGGCTCGGGGCCGACGCCGATTCAGCAGCTCTCCGAGGTGATCGACCGCACGGTCGCGGCGGTGCCCATCAACCCTGCGCCAGCTCGCTAGCGGGCCCCTCGCCCAGGCCCTCGCCGCGGGCCAATGCCGTGTCGACCATCGTCGACAGCAGGGTCGGATAGTCCACGCCGCTGGCCGCCCACATCCTGGGGTACATCGAGATCGTGGTGAAACCCGGCATCGTGTTGATTTCGTTGATCACCGGCCCGTCGTCGGTGAGGAAGAAGTCAACCCGCGCCAAACCTTGGCAGTCAATGGCCTTGAACGCCCGGATCGCCAGTTCGCGCACGGCGTCGGCGATGTCCTCGTCCACCTTTGCCGGCACGTCCAATTCGGCTGCCTCGTCGAGGTATTTGGTCGCGAAGTCGTAGAACGAGTCCTCACGTCCCCGCACCCCGGCCACCCGGATCTCTCCCACTGCGCTGGCCTGGACTGTGCCGTCCGGCATTTCGAGGACACCGCACTCCAGTTCGCGACCGTTGATCGCAGCCTCGACGATCACTTTCGGATCGTGCCGGCGAGCGTTCGCAACAGCGGCGGCCAGCCGGTCCCAACTCGACACCCGGCTGACACCGATCGACGAGCCGCCCCGTGCGGGTTTGACGAACACCGGCAAACCGAGCCGCTCGCGCTCCTGCGGCGGCAGCGTCGGCTGAGTTGGCCGCAGCACCGCGTGCGCACCGACCGGCAGTCCTTCGGCGGCCAGCAGCTTCTTGGTGAATTCCTTGTCCATGCCGACGGCACTGGCCAGCACACCAGCTCCGACGTAGGGCACACCGGCGAGTTCGAGCAGACCCTGGATCGTGCCGTCCTCTCCGTATGGACCGTGCAGCACCGGGAACACCACGTCGACGGACGCCAAGACCCCACCGGCGCCGGGCGGAAGTGAGACCAACTGGCCGCCGCGCCGCGGATCCGCCGGCAGGGCCAGTTCGGTGCCCGATTCGGCGGTCACCTCGGGCAGCTGGCGGTTGCTGATCGCCAGCGCATCCGGATCAGCGTCGGTGAGCACCCACGAACCTTCCGGAGTGATGCCGATCGCGACCACGTCGAACCGCCGCGGGTCGAGGTTACGCAGAATGCTGCCCGCGGACACGCACGAGATGGCGTGCTCGTTGCTGCGCCCGCCGAAGACGACCGCGACGCGCACGCGGTCACCCACTGACCCGGCGTGCTTCGTCGATCGTCCGCTGGCGTTCACAATCTCAAGAGGCTACCGGGTAGGAACCGCGCGGGTCGGGCGTCGTGATCTGAGCTGGGCTTTCACCCCCGCCCAACCGGCCGGGCTCATTCGGGCTTGGTTCGGCGGCCCAGCAGCAGAGCCATCGCCTCGTCCACCGAGAGCCCCTTGTGACAGACCCGGTGCACCGCATCGGTGAGTGGCATTTCGACGTCGTAACTGGATGCCAGCGCCAGCACCGACTCGCAGGACGTCACCCCCTCGACAACGTGCCCGTCTGCCCCACCGGCGTGCAACGCCGACTGCACGGTCGCGCCCCGGCCCAGGCGTTCGCCGAACGAGCGGTTGCGCGAATACGGCGACGTACAGGTGGCCACCAGGTCACCCACACCGGCCAGCCCGGCCAGCGTCGCGCCTTTGGCGCCGAGCGCTATACCCAGCCGCATGATCTCGGCCAGGCCCCGGGTGATGATCGCCGCCGCGGTGTTTTCGCCGAGCCCGACACCGGCCGCCATTCCGCACGCGAGTGCGATGACGTTCTTACACGCCCCTCCGATCTCGGTGCCGACCACATCGCTGTTGGTGTAAGGGCGGAAGTAGCCGGTGTTCAGCATGCGCTGCAGCGCAACGGCGCGGCCGGAGTCGCTGCACGCGACGACTGTGGCGGCGGGCTGACATTCGGCGATCTCACCGGCCAGGTTCGGGCCCGAAATCACCGCGACCTGCGCCGGGTCTACGCCGGTCACCGAGACGATGACCTGACTCATCCGCATGAGCGTGCCCAACTCGATGCCCTTGGCCAGACTGACCAGAGTCGCACCGTCGGACACCAGCGCCGTCCACTGCTCGAGACTGGCCCGCATCGTCTGCGCCGGCACTCCCAACAGCACCGTCGCCGCGCCGCTGAGCGCGTCTTCGGCATCGGCGGTGGCGCGGATGCCCGGTGGCAGCAGCGTGCCGGGCAGATAGCCGGAGTTGTATCGGGTGGTATTGATCTGCTCGGCGACCTCCGACCGGCGGGCCCACAGCTTGACCTCTGCCTCTGGTCCCCCGGCCTCAACGAGCACCTTGGCCAGCGCCGTGCCCCACGCACCGGCGCCCATGACCGCGACGGCGCCCCCACCGTCGGTCCTTGTGCCGGCCATTCACCACCCCCGTCTCGTCGTCGCGTGTGTGTCGTCGCGGCAGCATCTGCAGCCGCTAAACCCTAGAACAGCGACGGGACGGGAGTCACGCTGACGTCACCCTCGGCTGTGACGCTTGCGCCGGCGTGTCCGCCGCAAGCGGGCGGTGCACCCGCTCGTGAGCGGTGCGTAAATCGTCGCTGGCAGGATGGCCTCATGAGCGGCACACGGGCCGACGGTGCGGCCGGCGGTGCAGGTGACCCCCGAGACATAGCCTTGATCATCGCCGTCAAGCGGCTGGCCGCCGCCAAGACCAGGCTGGCCCCGGTGTTCTCGGCGCGAACCCGGGAAAACGTAGTGCTGGCCATGCTGGTGGACACCCTGACCGCCGCGAAACGCGTCGGATCGCTGGGCTCGATCACCGTCATCACGCCCGACGAAGCCGCCGCGGCCACGGCCGCCGAGCTCGGAGCCGATGTGCTGGCCGACCCGACACCCGAGGACCATGGCGACCCCCTGAACGGCGCCATCGTCGCCGCGGAACGAACGGTGACCGGTTCATTCTCCAATATCGTTGTGCTGCAAGGGGACTTACCGGCGTTGCAGACCCAGGAGCTGGCCGAAGCGCTCGCCGCCGCACGCCACCACCGGCGCAGCTTCGTCGCCGACCGGCTGGCAACCGGAACCGCTGCACTCTGCGCGTTCGGAACCCCGCTCAACCCGCAGTTCGGGTTCGATTCGGCCGCGGGGCACCGCCATTCGGGCGCGATCGAGCTGACGGGTGCCTGGCCCGGCCTGCGATGCGATGTCGACACTCCCGCCGACCTGGCGGCCGCCCGTCGCCTCGGGGTGGGTGCGGCGACCGCCCGTGCCATCGGGCAGCGTTGACTTCAGGCGGCAAAAGCAGACCCGTCCTGAAGGTGAACGGCACGCCAACGGCGAACGGATGTCCGTCGGGCGCTAGCAGCACCAGCGGGTGATGAGCGATGATCTCATGGTGACCGACATCGAAGCGCAGGCGCGGCCCGACGAGAACATCTGGCAACACGACGACTCGGCCGTGGCAGCACCACCCGCTGCTACCCAGGCCGCGATCACCGACCTGCCGGAGGATCGTTACCTCAACCGGGAACTGAGCTGGCTGGACTTCAACGCCCGAGTGCTGGCGCTGGCCGCCGATAACTCGTTGCCCTTGTTGGAGCGAGCCAAGTTCCTGGCGATCTTTGCCTCCAACCTCGACGAATTCTACATGGTGCGGGTGGCCGGGCTCAAGCGCCGCGACGAGATGGGGCTGTCCGTCCGCTCGGCCGACGGTCTGACGCCCCGTGCGCAACTGGCCCTCATTGGCGAGCAGACTCAGCGGATCGCGACCCGGCACGCACGGGTGTTCCTCGATTCGGTGCGACCAGCGCTCGCTCAGGAAGGCATCTATATCGTCACGTGGGCCGATCTGGATCAGGCTGAGCGCGACCAGCTGTCGACCTACTTCACCGAGCAGGTCTTTCCCGTGTTGACGCCGCTGGCCGTCGACCCCGCTCACCCGTTTCCCTTCGTAAGCGGGCTGAGTTTGAACCTGGCGGTCACCGTGAAGCAACCCGAGGACGGCGGCCAGCACTTCGCCCGGGTCAAGGTGCCCGACAACGTCGATCGCTTCGTCGAACTCGCCGGCACGGACGGTGGCGACGGGGCCGAAGGACAGACTGTCGTCCGCTACCTGCCGATGGAAGAACTGATCGCGGCCTTCCTTCCGGCGCTCTTCCCGGGTATGGAAATCGTTGAGCATCACGCCTTCCGCATTACCCGCAACGCCGACATGGAGGTTGAAGAAGACCGCGACGAGGACCTGCTGCAGGCGCTGGAACGGGAATTGGCGCGCAGGCGCTTCGGTTCGCCGGTACGGCTCGAAATCGCCGACGACATGACCGAAAGCATGCTGGAGCTGCTGCTGCGGGAACTCGACGTGCATCCCGGTGACGTCATCGAAGTGCCCGGCCTTCTTGACTTGTCGTCGTTGTGGCAGATCTATGGGCTGGACCGCCCGGCGCTCAAAGACCCGGCATTCGTTCCGGACACCCACCCCGCCTTCGCCGACCGGGAAACGCCCAAGAGCATCTTCGCGACGCTGCGCGAAGGCGACGTGCTGGTGCACCATCCGTATGACTCGTTCTCCACCAGCGTGCAACGATTCATCGAACAGGCCGCCGCCGACCCCAATGTGCTGGCGATCAAACAAACCCTGTACCGCACGTCCGGTGATTCGCCGATCGTTCGGGCACTGATCGCCGCCGCCGAGGCCGGAAAGCAAGTGGTGGCAATGGTCGAGATCAAGGCACGCTTCGACGAGCAGGCCAACATCCGCTGGGCGCGCACACTGGAGCAGGCGGGCGTGCATGTGGTCTACGGGTATGTCGGCCTCAAGACCCACTGCAAGACCTGCCTGGTGGTGCGCCGCGAGGGTCCGACAATCCGGCGGTACTGCCACATCGGGACCGGCAACTACAACGGCAAGACGGCGCGGCTGTACGAAGACGTCGGTCTGCTTACGGCCTCCCCCGAAATCGGGGCCGACCTGACCGATTTGTTCAATTCGCTCACCGGCTATTCGCGGAAGGTGTCCTACCGCAACCTGTTGGTGGCCCCGCACAGCATCCGCACCGGCATCATCGAACGCGTCGAGCGCGAGATCGAAGCTCACCGCGAAAGCGGCGGAGGACGAATCCGGATGAAGATGAACGCTCTGGTCGACGAGCAGGTCATCGATGCGCTGTATCGCGCGTCGCAGGCCGGTGTACAGGTCGAGGTGGTGGTGCGCGGCATCTGCGCGCTGCGTCCGGGCGCGGAAGGCTTCTCCGAAAACATTTCGGTCCGCTCGATTCTCGGCCGCTTCCTGGAACACTCGCGGATCATCCATTTCCACCGTATCGACGAGTTCTGGATCGGCAGCGCCGACATGATGCACCGCAATCTCGACCGGCGCGTCGAGGCGCTGGTTCAGGTCAAGGACCCGAGGCTCTCTACATATCTGGACGACTTGTTCGAGTCTGCCCTGGATCCGTCCACCCGCTGCTGGGAGCTGCGGGCCGATGGTCAGTGGACCGCGTCGCCGCAGTCGGGCCATACTGTGCGCGACCATCAGGTCTCACTCATGGAGCAGCATCGCAGCCCCTAACACTGTCTGGTGATTTCCGGTTGTTTCCGGGCCGCATCCACGACGGTGCGCGGCCTTACCGAATTGACCTTGCAGGAGTTGAGGTGTGACCCAGAAATCGTCCACCGCACGGCCCCCGGGAAGCCGAGTCATATATGCCGCCGGAGCGGTCTTGTGGCGACCGGGCAATGCCGGTTCGGCCGACCTGGACGTCGAGATCGCCGTAATCCACCGCCCCCGTTACGACGACTGGTCGCTGCCCAAGGGCAAAGTGGACCCCGGCGAGACGGCACCCGCGGCCGCCGTGCGGGAAGTGTTCGAGGAGACGGGTTACCGCGGCATCCTTGGCAGACGGCTGGACATGGTGAGTTACCCGGTCGAGCAAGGCGTCAAGAAGGTCTACTACTGGGTCGCGCGCAGCACCGGCGGGGAATTCACGCCGGGCAAAGAGGTCGATGAACTCGTCTGGCTGCCGGTCGCCGACGCGATGCAGAGACTCAACTACCCGCAAGATCGAAAGATGTTGCGCCACTTCGCGAAACAACCGGCAGACACGCATACCGTACTGGTGGTCCGGCACGGCACCGCCGGCAGGAAATCACGTTTCTCCGGCGACGACACCAAACGACCGCTGGACAAAAGGGGACGTGCGCAGGCGGAGGCACTGGTTCCACAGCTGCTGGCCTTCGGCGCCTCGGACGTGTATGCCGCCGACCGCCTTCGCTGCCACCAGACGGTAGAACCGCTCGCCGCGGAACTGGGTGTGCCTATCCACAACGAGCCCACCCTGACCGAGGAGTCCTACGCCAAGAACCCCAAACGCAGCCGCCACCGGATGCTGCGGATCGCCGAGCACGAAGGCACACCGGTGATCTGCACACAGGGCAAGGTGATTCCGGACTTGATCGCGTGGTGGTGCGAACACGACGGAATACGCCCCGACAAGTCGCGCAACCACAAAGGCAGTACGTGGGTGCTATCGCTATCGGGCGGCCGGCTGGTTGCAGCCGACCACGTCGGCGGCCCGCTGGCCGCCAACGTCCGGGCCTGACACGCGAATGTCCTTCGGGGGCACTGCTGCCCCCGAAGGACATTCGCTGTGAGACGACCTACCGTCTTACTTGCGGCCGCGCCGCGGCGTGGCCTTCTTGGCGGGAGCCTTGCTGGCCGGCCTCTTTGCCGCCGCCTTCTTGGCGGGAGCCTTGCTGACCGCCTTGCGTACCGGAGCCTTGGTCGCGGCCTTCTTGACCGGAGCCTTGGTCACGGCCTTCTTGACCGGAACCTTCTTCGCCGCGACCTTCTTGACCGGAGCCTTGGTCGCGGCCTTCTTGACCGGAGCCTTGGTCGCGGCCTTCTTGACCGGAGCCTTGGTCGCGGCCTTCTTGACCGGAGCCTTGGTCGCGGCCTTCTTGACCGGAGCCTTCTTCGCCGCAGTCTTCTTGGCTGCGCCTGCCACAACACCACGCTTCACTGCAGGTCCTTCCGCCGGGAGGCGCTGTGCGCCAGAGACAACCGCTTTGAATTGGGCACCGGGACGGAACGCCGGGACGGACGTCGGCTTTACCTTCACCGTCTCGCCGGTACGCGGATTGCGGGCCACTCGCGCTGCCCGGCGCCGCTGCTCGAACACACCGAACCCGGTAATCGTGACGCTGTCGCCCTTGTGCACCGCACGCACAATGGTGTCGACAACATTCTCGACGGCGGCGGTCGCCTGCCGACGGTCCGAGCCCAATTTCTGTGTGAGCACGTCAATGAGCTCTGCTTTGTTCATCCAATCCCTCCAAGCTAGTGGTCCTCGTTTTTCAGAACCGTCTAGTGGACACGGTAAACCCTCACCCAGCAAATTTCCAAGAGCCACGCGCAATTTCAGGGCCCGGTGACGGGCATTTTCGCAATCCGGTTGCCGCCCTTGACCGGTGGGGGGACTTGGAAATCGGCCCGGTTTACTTAGGTGACCGAGAAGAAATTCCGTCCCGGTCGACCGCTCAGGAGGCCGGCAGGATGCGCGGTTTCCACTCCGGATAGGCCGCCTCGAATGACTCGATTTTGTCGAGTTTCCGCAGCGTAAGGCCTATATCGTCGAGCCCTTCGAGCAGTCGCCACGCGGTATGGTCGTCAATCTTGAACGGCAGCACCGCCGTTCCGGCGGTGATATTTCGATCTTGAAGATTGGCAGTGATTTCCAAGCCCGGACTCTGCTCGATGAGCTTCCAAAGAAGTTCCACGCCGTCTTGGGAAACTTCGGCCGCCAGCAGCCCCGCCTTGCCGGCGTTGCCCCGGAAAATGTCACCGAATCGAGATGAGATGACGACCCGGAAGCCGTAGTCCATGAGCGCCCACACGGCATGCTCACGCGACGAGCCGGTCCCGAAATCGGGTCCTGCGACCAGGACCGAGCCCCGGTCAAAGGGGCTGAGGTTTAGCACGAATGACGGATCCGACCGCCAGCTGGCGAATAAGCCGTCTTCGTAACCGGTTCGGGTGACCCGCTTCAAATACACCGCCGGAATGATCTGATCGGTGTCGACATTGGAGCGCCGCAGTGGCACACCGATACCGGTGTGGGTGTGAAATGCTTCCATGCTCATCCCTTCGGTCGAATTAGGTCAATTAAGGTCGGCCGGGGCGGAAAGTCTGCCGCTAACCGCTGTCGCGGCGGCTACGGCCGGAGACACCAAATGTGTGCGGCCGCCTTTGCCCTGGCGCCCTTCGAAGTTGCGGTTGGACGTCGCCGCACACCGTTCCCCTGGCGCGAGCTGGTCGGGGTTCATCCCCAGACACATCGAGCAGCCCGCCTGCCGCCATTCGGCGCCGGCGGCGGTGAAAATCTCGCCCAGCCCTTCAGCTTCGGCCTGCGCGCGTACCCGCATGGAGCCCGGGACGACCAGCATGCGCACCCCCTGAGCGACCTTGCGGCCACGCAGCACGTCGGCGACCACCCGCAGATCTTCAATACGACCGTTGGTGCATGAGCCCACGAACACGGCGTCGACGGCGATGTCACGCATCGGCATTCCCGGTCGAAGGTCCATGTACGCCAAGGCTTTCTCGGCGGCCTGCCGCCCGGCGTCGTCGGTCATCAGCTCGGGATCCGGCACGGCCGCGGCCAACGGCACGCCTTGGGCGGGGTTTGTGCCCCAGGTCACGAACGGGCTCAACGATGTTGCGTCGAGATGGACCTCGGTGTCGAAGACGGCGCCGGGGTCGGTGCGCAGCTGCTGCCAGTACTGCATCGCCGCGTCCCATTGCGCGCCCCTTGGCGCGTGCGGGCGGTCACGCAGGTATTCGTACGTGGTGTCGTCCGGGGCCACCATGCCCGCCCGGGCACCGGCTTCGATGCTCATGTTGCAGACCGTCATCCGGCCTTCCATGGACAGCGATTCGATGGCGCTGCCCCGGTATTCGATGACGTGCCCCTGCCCGCCACCGGTACCGATCTTGGCGATCAACGCGAGGATGATGTCTTTGGCCGTCACGCCGGCGGGCAACTGCCCGTCGACATTGACCGCCATCGTCTTGAATGGCCGCAGCGGCAACGTCTGGGTGGCCAGCACATGCTCGACCTCCGAGGTGCCGATGCCCATGGCCAGCGCACCGAATGCGCCATGCGTGGAGGTGTGACTGTCGCCACAGACGATCGTCATTCCGGGTTGGGTAAGGCCCAATTGCGGCCCGACGACATGCACGATGCCCTGCTCGATATCACCCATCGGATATAGCCGGACACCGAATTCGGCGCAGTTGCGCCGTAACGTCTCGACCTGGGTACGCGACACCGGGTCGGCGATCGGCTTGTCGATGTCGATGGTGGGCACGTTGTGATCCTCGGTGGCCAGCGTCAGGTCGGGACGCCGCACCGCCCGGCCGGCCAGGCGCAGACCGTCGAAAGCCTGCGGGCTGGTGACCTCGTGCACCAAATGCAGGTCGATGTAGATCAAATCGGGCGCCCCTGCTTGTTCGGGGCCGTCACCGGCGACCACCACGTGGTCGTCCCAAACTTTTTCGGCGAGCGTGCGCGGCTTACCAGCCCCGGCCGCCTTGATATCGGATCCCATGTCGAACTCGCCTCGATTTCGGTCTTTCGCGGCTCGCCGATCAGTTCGCGGGTGATCTCAGAATGCGAGACGCTAGTATCTCTTTGTGAGACAGCATAGCGGTATCGGCGTCCTGGACAAAGCCGTGGGGATGCTGCATACGATCGCGGAATCTCCATGCGGATTAGCCGAACTGTGCGAGCGAACCGCCTTGCCCAGAGCCACCGCTTACCGCCTGGCGGCCGCCCTCGAGGTACATCGTCTGCTGGCGCGCGACGACGAAGGCCGTTGGCGGCTCGGTCCCGCGGTCACCGAACTCGCGGCCCATGTCAACGATCCGCTGCTGGCCGCCAGCGCGGCGGTGCTTCCCCTGTTGCGCGAGACCACCGGTGAAAGCGTGCAGCTATACCGCCGCGAGGGAACTTCCCGGGTGTGCATTGCCGCCCTGGAACCCGTTGCGGGCCTTCGGGATACGGTTCCGATCGGAGCGCGCTTGCCGATGACGGCAGGTTCGGGGGCCAAAGTACTACTGGCCTATAGCGACGCGGCGACCCAAAAAGCCGTGCTGCCGACGGCGAAATTCACCGAGCGGGTCCTGGCCGAAGTACGCCGACGCGGCTGGGCGCAAAGCGTGGCCGAGCGTGAGCCGGGGGTGGCGAGCGTATCG
Source organism: uncultured Actinomycetota bacterium (assembly GCA_963848535.1). Taxonomy (GTDB): domain Bacteria; phylum Actinomycetota; class Actinomycetes; order Mycobacteriales; family Mycobacteriaceae; genus Mycobacterium. Next base: position 96,888 of record CAWKEM010000014.1, on the reverse strand, counting down.
GCGCCGGTGCGCGACAGCCGCGGTGTCGTCATCGCCGCCATATCGGTGTCCGGACCCATCGACCGAATGGGCCGGCGTCCGGGGGCGCGCTGGGCCGCCGATCTGCTGTCCGCGGCCGAAGCGCTCACCCGTCGGCTTTAGGTCCGGGTGAAGCCGTTGCCGCCCTCACTCGCGTCGACTGTGCGCTCTGGACGGCGCCAGCGAGCTTGGGCTCAGCGCAAACGCCGTCGCCGCACACTCAATGCCGAGTCGACGGCGGGCGTCCGGCGACGGCCTGACAAACTGACGCCATGGGAGCCAATCAGCGCGCGAGCATCGTCATGTCGGGGGACGAGATTGCCGATTTCGTCGTCAAGAGCCGTACCGGAACGCTGGCCACCGTCGGTCCTGATGGCCAGCCGCACCTGACCGCGATGTGGTACGCCGTCGTCGACGGCGAAATCTGGCTGGAGACCAAGGCCAAGTCGCAGAAGGCGGTCAACCTCAAAAGGGACCCGCGGGTGAGCTTCCTGATCGAGGACGGCGATACCTACGACACGCTGCGCGGGGTGTCCTTCGAAGGCGTTGCGGAGATCGTCGACGATCCCGACGTCTCGCACCGGGTCGGAGTCAGCGTGTGGGAGCGCTACACCGGCCCCTACAGCGACGAGATGAAGCCCTTCGTCGAGCAGATGATGAACAAGCGGGTCTGCGTGCGCATCGTTGCCCACCGCGCCCGCTCGTGGGACCACCGCAAGCTCGGGCTGCCGCACATGCCGGTGGGCGGGTCGACCGCACCGGCCGCACTGGGGACCGGCCAGTGACCGCACGGTAAACGGTCTTTGTAGCCCCGATGGGATTCGAACCCACGCTACCGCCGTGAGAGGGCGGCGTCCTAGGCCGCTAGACGACGGGGCCAGAACCGATCCGAGCTGAAAGCATAGCTCACCCCGATAGGCCGACCTAATCGCTTGCCGTGGCGAGATTTTGCTGGGGTACCAGGACTCGAACCTAGAATGGCTGAACCAGAATCAGCTGTGTTGCCAATTACACCATACCCCATCGGCTGCCTAAAACGGCTGGTCAGAGCACATTCTGCGGCCTGTATCAAGCTCATTCGGGACCGCCGCTGCCAACCGTTGTCGGCCGACGTGCAGACTACCAAAAACTCGCCCCGCAATCCGCACGCGCGGTCTTCGTCTCTCAGGCGACCGTCTCGCGCGCAGCGCGCAGCCGCTGCAGGCTGCGGTCGCGACCGAGGAACTCCAGAGATTCGAACAACGGCGGGCTGACCGTCGTTCCGGTGGCGGCAACCCTGATCGGACCGAACGCCTTCCGCGGTTTGAGGGCCATATCCTCGATGAGGGCGGCCTTGAGAGCCGCCTCGATCCGGTCCACAGTCCAGTCCGCCACGTCGTTGAGCGCGGCCAGCGCGGCATCGAGGACCGCGGTCCCTTCTGGACCGAGCTCCTTGGCGGCGGCCTTGGGGTCGATCGCGTATTCGTCGTCGTTGAGGAACTTCAGCAGGTCCCACGCGTCACCGAGTACCACGATGCGGGTCTGTACCAGCCGGGCGGCAGCGGCGAATCCCGCTTCGAAATCAGGAACGTCCAACTCGACGTGATGACCGTGCGCGTCGAAGTAGTCGCGCAGCCTGGCGGTGAAGTCGTCCGCGTCGAGCATCCGGATGTGCTCGGCGTTGAGCGCGTCGGCCTTCTTCTGGTCGAACCGGGCGGGGTTGGAGTTGACGTCGACAACGTCGAAGGCGGCCACCATCTCATCGAGACTGAACAGATCATGATCGTCGGCGATCGCCCAGCCGAGAAGCGCAAGATAGTTCAGCAGGCCTTCGGGGATGAAGCCCCGGTCGCGGTGCGTGAACAGATTCGACTCCGGGTCGCGCTTCGAGAGTTTTTTGGTTCCCTCCCCCAAGACCGTTGGAAGGTGGGCGAACTCCGGAATGCGGTCGGCGGTCCCGATCCGGATCAGCGCCCGATACAGCGCAAGCTGGCGCGGAGTCGACGACAGCAGGTCCTCGCCACGCAACACATGGGTGATCTTCATCAGCGCGTCGTCACACGGGTTCACCAACGTGTACAACGGATCTCCGCTTGCCCGGGTCAACGCGAAATCGGGTACGGTACCCGCGGCAAAGGTGGTGGTCCCGCGCACCAGGTCATCCCAGCTGAGGTCTTCGTCGGGCATCCGCAGCCGTATCACCGGCTTACGGCCTTCCGCGAGGAAGGCCGAGCGCTGCGCATCGGTCAGCTCCCGGTCGAAGTTGTCGTAGCCCAGCTTGGGGTTGCGGCCCGCGGCGATATGACGGGCCTCGACCTCCTCCGGCGTCGAAAAGGCGTAATAGGCCTCTCCGGCGGCGAGCAGCTTGGCCACCACCTCTTGGTAGATCTCGGTGCGTTGCGACTGGCGGTACGGGCCGTAGGGTCCGCCGACCTCGGGCCCCTCGTCCCAGTCCAGGCCGAGCCAGCGCAGTGCGTCGAGCAACGCCAGATAGCTTTCCTCGCTGTCGCGCTGCGCGTCGGTGTCCTCGATGCGAAAGACGAAGGTGCCGCCGGTGTGTCGGGCATAGGCCCAGTTGAACAGGGCGGTGCGGACCATCCCGACGTGCGGGGTGCCGGTCGGCGACGGACAGAATCGGACCCGGACTCCACGTGTCTCAGGGCCTGCCTGTGCTGCTGTCGTCACGACTTTCCCTTACGGACTACGGGATTGCTGAGGGTGCCGATGCCCTCGATGGTGACCGAAACGGTGTCCCCGTCCTCGATGGGACCGACACCTGCCGGCGTTCCGGTGAGGATGAGATCGCCGGGCAGCAAGGTCATCACGGCCGAGATCCACTCGACGATGGCGCCGACGTCGTGGATCATCAGCGAGGTGCGGCTGTGTTGCTTTACCTCGCCATTGACCTCGGTGCGCAATTCGAGATCCCCCGGGTCCAGGGGATCCAGGTCGGTGACGATCCACGGCCCAACCGGGCAGAAGGTGTCGTGCCCTTTGGCCCGGGTCCATTGGCCATCGGCCTTTTGCTGATCGCGGGCCGACACATCGTTTGCGATGGTGTAGCCGAGGATGTTCTCGGCGGCCCGGGCGGCCGCAACGTCCTTGCACGGCCGGCCGATGACCAGCGCCAACTCACCCTCGAAGTGCACCGGTGATGCGTTGGCGGGCAACCGAATCGGTACATTCGGCCCGATGATCGCGGTGTTGGGCTTGAGGAATATCACCGGGTCCGCCGGCGCCGGGCCCGTCACACCGCCCATCTCCGCGATGTGATCGGCGTAGTTCTTACCGACACAAACCACCTTGCCGGCCAGTGTCGGAGCCAGCAGCCGGACATCGGCCAACGGCCATGATCGGCTGGTGAAGTTCGGCGTGCCGAACGGGTGCTCAGCGATCTCGCGGGCGATCATCGTCGCGGGATCGCCCAAATCACCCTCGATGCTGACGAAAGCGACACCGTCCGGGCTGGCGATTCGACCAAGGCGCATTCGCTTGAGCCTACTGATCGGCGGTAGTGACCGGCGCACCCGGGGCGTCACATAACCCGCAGCCGCGCAAGTCTTACCAGGGATTTCCGGGCGTGTGCAAGCATGGGCGGATGCAGCCGGACCCGAGTACGACGGGCCAAGTCAGCAGGGGCGCGCAATGGTCGATCATGACCATCTCGCTGCTGGCAACGGCAAGTTCTTTCCTCCTCATCAACGGCATTGCGTTCCTGATTCCCTCGCTGGAGGCCCGTCGCGGAATTCAGCTGACCGAGGCCAGTCTGTTGGCGTCGATGCCCAGCTGGGGCATGGTGGCCACCCTGGTCCTCTGGGGCTACGCGCTGGACCGCGTCGGCGAGCGGATCGTGCTGACGGCGGGGTCGGCACTCACCGCGGCTGCGGCCTATGCGGCGGCATCGGCTCATTCGCTGCTGACGGTCGGTGTCTACCTATTCCTCGGCGGCATGGCTGCCGCCAGTTGCAACAGCGCAAGCGGCCGGCTGGTGTCGGCGTGGTTCCCGCCGCACCAACGCGGCCTGGCGATGGGCATCCGCCAGACCGCGCAACCGCTGGGAATCGCCTTGGGCGCGCTGGTAATGCCCGAACTGGCCGAACGCGGACCGCGTGCGGGGCTGATGTTTCCGGCGCTGGCGTGCACGGTGGCCGCGGTGGCGAGCGCAATCGGTATCGTCGACCCGCCGCGGAAATCCCGCAAGGTGGCCACCGAGGAGGAACTGGCCAGTCCGTACCGGGGGTCGGTGGTGCTGTGGCGAATCCACGCGGCAGCGAGTCTGCTGATGATGCCGCAGACGGTGACCGTGACGTTCATGCTGGTTTGGCTGATCAAAAACCTCAACTGGTCGGTGGCGGCCGCCGGCGCGTTGGTCACCCTTTCGCAGCTGCTCGGCGCTCTCGGCCGCATCGTGGTCGGCCGATGGTCTGACCGGATCGGCTCACGAATGCGACCGGTCCGCATCATCGCCGCGTCCGCCGCTGTGACCCTCTTCCTGCTGGCCTGGGCCGATCAACTGAATTCGCGATATCAGGCGCCACTCATGGTCGCGATCGCGGTGATCGCCGTGCTCGACAACGGGTTGGAGGCAACAGCCATCACCGAGTTCGCCGGGCCGTTCTGGAGCGGACGCGCGTTGGGCATCCAGAACACCACCCAGCGGCTGATGGCGGCCGCCGGACCCCCGCTGTTCGGCGCATTGATCACGGCAGCCAGATATCCGTCAGCGTGGACGCTGTGCGGATTGTTCCCGTTGCTGGCAATACCTTTGGTGCCGGCCGGGTTGCTTCCTCCCGGCTTGGAGACTAGAGCGCGGCAACAATCCGTTCGCCGACTTCGCTGGTGGCGAGCCGTTCGGTCCCACGCGTTGCCAGATGACTCGCGACGGCCCGGTCCACCCGGGTAGCGGCGTCGTCCTCGCCGAGATGGGCAAGCAGCAAAGCCACCGACATGATCGCCGCGGTCGGATCGGCGATGCCCTGACCGGCGATATCGGGTGCGCTGCCGTGCACGGGCTCGAACATCGAAGGGTTGGTCCGGGTGGCATCGATATTTCCACTGGCGGCCAAGCCGATTCCGCCGCACACCGCCGCGGCCAGGTCGGTGATGATGTCGCCGAACAGGTTGTCGGTGACGATCACGTCGAATCGACCGGGGTCGGTGACCAGGAAGATGGTGGCGGCGTCGACATGTTGGTAGGCCACCTCGACGTCGGGATAGTCCTCGCCGACCTCGGCCACGATCCGCGACCACAGCTTCCCGGCGAATGCCAGCACGTTGGTCTTGTGCACCAGCGTCAGATGCTTGCGACGCCCCCGGGCGCGCTCGAACGCGTCGGCCACCACGCGACGCACACCGAACGCGGTGTTCAGGCTTACCTCGGTGGCCACTTCGTGGGGCGTTGCGACACGGATCGCGCCGCCGGTACCAGTGTAAGGACCTTCGGTCCCCTCGCGCACCACCACGAAGTCGATATCGGGGTTTCCGGCGAGCGGACTGCTCACCCCCGGGTACAGCCGGGCCGGTCGCAGGTTGACGTGATGGTCCAGCTCGAAACGCAGTCGCAGCAACAGGCCTCGCTCCAGCACGCCGCTGGGCACCGAGGGATCACCCACTGCGCCGAGCAAGATGGCGTCATGCTGCCGCAGCTCGGCAAGCACCGAGTCCGGCAGTAACTCACCGGTGGCGTGGAAACGCCGCGCACCGAGATCGTAGTTGCTCTTCTGCACATTCGGCAGGACCGCGTCGAGGACTTTAACTGCCTCGGCCACCACCTCCGGGCCGATCCCGTCGCCGGGGATGACCGCCAGCCTCACGACAGATCAACCACTTTCAGCTTGTCGGCGCCCACCGCCGCCACGATCCCCGACCGCACGTCGTCGGGCACGTCTTGGTCCAGCCGCAGCAGGATCGTCGCACGGGGACCCTCGACGTCCTCGGACAGTTGTGCGGCATGGACATTCACCCCGGCCGCGCCGAGCAAGGTGCCGATCTTGCCCAACGCGCCCGGCTGGTCGACGTAGTGGACGATGAGGTTTATGCCCTCGGCGCGCATGTCGAAGTGGCGGCCGTTGATTTGCACGATCTTCTCCACATGCTGTGGCCCGGCCAGCGCACCGGCGACGTTGACGGTCGAACCGTCGTGGCCGACGGCCCTGACATCGACGACACTGCGATAGTTGGGGCTTTCCGAGGCGGTGGCGATTTCGGCGGTAACGCCGCGTTCGGCGGCCAGCGCCGGTGCGTTGACGAAGGTCACCTGATCCTCGATGACTGCCGAGAACAGTCCGCGCAGAGCCGAAAGCTTCAGCACCTCAACGTCTTCGGAGGCCAGCTCGCCGCGCACTTGCACCGACAACGACACCGGCAGCCCGTCGGACAGGGTGGCGGCCAGCACTCCGAGCTTGCGCACCAGTTCCAGCCAGGGCGCCACCTCCTCGCTGACCACGCCGCCGCCGACGTTGACGGCATCGGGGACGAATTCTCCGGCCAGAGCGAGCTTCACGCTTTCCGCGACGTCGGTCCCGGCGCGGTCCTGGGCCTCCTCGGTGGACGCGCCCAGGTGCGGTGTGACCACCACCTGCGGCAGATCGAACAGTGGGCTGTCGGTGCACGGCTCGGTAGCGAACACGTCGATACCGGCCGCGCGTACCTGGCCGCTGCTCACCGCTTCGGCCAGCGCCGCCTCGTTCACCAGGCCGCCGCGGGCGGCGTTGACGATGATGACGCCCGGCTTGGTCTTCGCCAGCGCCTCCTTGTCGATCAGGCCTGCCGTCTCGGGCGTCTTCGGCAGATGCACCGAAATGAAGTCGGCTCGGGCCAGCAGCTCGTCGAGGGAGAGCAGTTCGATGCCGAGCTGTGCGGCCCGGGCGGGAGACACGTACGGGTCGTAGGCGATGACGTGGGTGCCGAAGGCCGCGATGCGCTGGGCGACCAACTGGCCGATGCGTCCCAGTCCGACCACACCGACGGTCTTGCCGAAAATTTCGGTGCCCGAGAACGACGACCGCTTCCAGGTGTGCGCACGCAGCGAGGCATCGGCCGCGGGGACCTGGCGGGCCGCGGCCAGCAGCAGCGCCAAAGCGTGCTCGGCGGCGCTGTGGATATTCGACGTCGGGGCGTTGACCACCAGCACACCGCGCTCGGTAGCGGCGTCCACGTCGACGTTGTCGAGCCCGACCCCGGCACGGGCGACGATCTTCAGCTTGGGGGCGGCTGCCAGCACCTCGGCGTCGACAGTGGTCGCTGAGCGCACCAGCAGGGCGTCGGCCTCGGGCACCGCAGCCAGCAGCTTCTCCCGGTCCGGGCCGTCTACCCAGCGCACCTCGACCTGGTCTCCCAGCGCGGCAACGGTTGATTGGGCGAGTTTGTCGGCGATTAACACAACAGGCAGATTCACCCGGACAGCCTATCGGCTGCCCTTATCGGGTCGACGTCAGTGTCGGCGCCGGCCGGACGGGTGCAGCGGCCGCGACGCCTACGATGGCGCAGTGACCAAAGTTGCGATCATCTACTATTCGGCCACCGGGCACGGCACCGCGATGGCACGGCACGTCGCTGCAGCAGCCGGGGCCGTGGGCGCCGAAGTCCGCGTGCGGCACGTCGCCGAAACCCACGACCCCGAATCGTTCGCCCACAACCCGGCCTGGACCGCGAACTACCAGGCAACCAAGGATCTTCCCGCGGCCACCGGCGACGACATCGTCTGGGCCGACGCGGTGATTTTCGGCTCACCGACCCGATTCGGCTCTCCCGCCGCGCAATTGCGTACCTTCCTGGATTCGCTGGGCGGGCTGTGGGCCGAAGGCAAGCTTGCGAACAAGGTGTACGCAGCGTTCACGTCCTCCAACACCCTGCACGGCGGCCAGGAGACCACCCTGCTCGCCTTTTACATCACACTGATGCATTTCGGCGGCATCATCGTGCCGCCGGGCTACACCGATCCGTGCAAGTTCGTCGACGGCAATCCGTACGGGGTGAGCCTGGTCTCCACCCACGACAACATCGACGAATTCGATGACGCCACCGAAGCCGCCCTTGACCACCTGGCCCGCCGGGTGGTGTCGGTCGCCGGCCGGCTGGCATCGTAACGTACGCGAGATCGACGCTATCGCGGCGACACGCCGGGCGAAACAGTCCTCGGTAGCGTCGATCTCGACGCGCAGGCCCCTACGCCGTCTCGGTGATCGGCCGGTCGACCCAGCTCATCAGGTCGCGCAGCTTCTTGCCGGTGACCTCGATGGGATGCTCGGCGTTCTGCCTACGCAACTCCTCAAGTTGCTTGTTGCCGCCCTCGATGTTGGCGACCAGCTTCTTGACGAAGGTGCCGTCCTGGATCTCGCGCAGGATGTCACGCATCCGTTCCTTGGTGCCGGCGTCGATGACTCGCGGACCCGACAGGTACCCACCGAACTCCGCGGTATCGGACACCGAGTAGTTCATCCGGGCAATGCCGCCCTCGTACATCAAATCGACGATCAGCTTGAGCTCGTGCAGCACCTCGAAGTACGCCATCTCCGGCGGGTAGCCCGCCTCGACCATCACGTCGAACCCAGCTTTCACCAATTCTTCGGTGCCACCGCATAATACGGCCTGCTCACCAAACAGGTCGGTTTCGGTCTCGTCCTTGAACGTCGTTTTGATGACACCGGCCCGAGTGCCGCCGATGGCCTTGGCGTAGGACAGCGCCAGCGCCTCGCCCTGTCCGGTCGGGTCTTGGTCGACGGCGATCAGGCAGGGCACGCCCTTACCGTCGACGAACTGGCGGCGCACCAGGTGGCCGGGGCCCTTCGGGGCAACCATCGCGACGGTGACATCGGAAGGCGGCTTGATCAGCCCGAAATGAATGTTGAGTCCGTGCCCGAAAAACAGGGCGTCTCCGGGCCGCAGATTGGGCTCGATGTCGTTTGCGAAGATCTCCGCCTGGGCGGTGTCGGGCGCCAACAGCATGATCACGTCGGCCCACTTGGCAACCTCGGCGGGGGTGTCGACGTCCAGGCCCTGCTCCTCAACTTTGGCCCTGGACTTCGAACCCTCCTTCAGTCCGACACGCACCTGCACGCCGGAGTCGCGCAGGCTCAGCGAGTGGGCGTGCCCCTGGCTGCCGTATCCGATCACCCCGACTTTGCGGCCCTGGATGATCGACAGGTCTGCATCGTCGTCGTAGAACATCGCTAATGCCTCGGATGGCACTTCACTATCTCCATTCTTTGTTGGGCTTCTCCAGCGCACGAAATTTACTTCGCGGTGCCGATTCCCCGCGGACCGCGGGACAATGACACCACTCCGGATTGGACGATTTCACGGATACCGAAAGGTTCCAGTACCCGCAGCAGCGCCTCGATCTTGCCTCGGTTACCGGTGGCCTCGATCGTCAGGGCCTCCGGTGATACGTCAATTACCTTGGCGCGGAACAGGTTCACCGCTTCGATCACCTGACTGCGGCTACCGGCATCGGCGCGCACCTTGATCAGCGCCAACTCCCGGGACACCGAGTTGTCCTCGTCCAGCTCGACGATCTTGATGATGTTGATCAGCTTGTTGAGCTGCTTGGTGATCTGCTCGAGTGGAGTCTCCTCCGCGGAGACCACAATGGTCATCCGCGACATGTCTTTCTGCTCGGTGGCACCGACGGCCAGCGACTCGATGTTGAAACCCCGCCGGGAGAACAACGCCGCCACCCGAGCGAGCACGCCGGGTTTGTCTTCGACCAGCACCGACAACGTGTGCGTTTTGGCGTTCATCAGGCGTGCCCTTCGCTCTCGTCGTCGAACAGCGGGCGAATACCACGGGCGGCCTGGATCTCGTCATTGCTCGTCCCGGCGGCCACCATAGGCCACACTTGCGCGTCCGCACCGACGATGAAGTCGATCACCACCGGACGGTCGTTGACCGCGCGCGCCGCATTGATCACGTCGACGACGTCTTCTTCACGCTCGCAACGCAATCCGACGCAGCCCAGTGCTTCCGCCAGCTTCACGAAATCCGGGATGCGATGCGAATGCGTGGCCAGGTCCGTTTGCGAGTACCGCTCTTCGTAGAACAGGGTCTGCCACTGACGCACCATGCCCAGGTTGCCGTTGTTGATCAGCGCCACCTTGATCGGCACGCCCTCGATGGCGCAGGTGGCCAGCTCCTGGTTGGTCATCTGGAAGCAGCCGTCGCCGTCGATCGCCCAGACCTCCGCGTCCGGGCGAGCGATCTTGGCGCCCATGGCCGCCGGGACGGCGAACCCCATGGTGCCCAGCCCGCCGGAGTTCAGCCAGGTGCGCGGCTTCTCGTAGGAGATGAACTGCGCCGCCCACATCTGATGCTGGCCGACGCCGGCGACGTACACGGCATCCGGACCGGCGATCTTGCCCAGCGCGCAGATGACGTATTCCGGGCTCAGGCTGCCGTCGCTCTGCGGGCCGTAGCTCAGCGGGTAGGTGGACCGCACGTTGTCCAGATAGGCCCACCATTCGGTCATGTCGATGTTGCCCGGAATCTCGTAGTTGCGCAGCATCGCGATGAGTTCGGTGATGACGGACTTGACGTCGCCGACGATCGGCACGTCGGCATGCCGGTTCTTGCCGATCTCGGCCGGGTCGATGTCGGCGTGGATCACCTTGGCCTCCGGCGCGAAGGTGTCGAGCTTTCCTGTCACCCGGTCGTCGAATCGGGTCCCCAGGGCAATGAGCAAGTCGCTGCGCTGTAGTGCTGCCACCGCGGCCACCGTGCCATGCATGCCGGGCATGCCCAGGTGCTGCCGATGGCTGTCCGGGAACGCACCGCGCGCCATCAACGTGGTGACCACGGGGATGCCGGTCAGTTCGGCCAGATCGCGCAGCTGCTCGGTCGCCTCGCCGCGGATGACGCCGCCGCCCACGTACAGGACCGGTTTGCGGGCGGCCGCGATCAGCTTTGCGGCCTCGCGGACCTGCCGGTTGTGCGGTTTGGTGTTCGGCTTGTAGCCGGGCAAATCGATGCGCGGCGGCCAGCTGAACGTGCACTGGCCCTGCAGCACGTCTTTGGGGATGTCGACGAGCACCGCACCCGGGCGACCCGACGAGGCGATGTGAAAGGCCTCGGCGAGCACCTGCGGAATTTCGTCACCCGAGCGGACCAGGAAGTTGTGCTTGGTAATCGGCATCGTGATGCCCGAGATATCGGCCTCCTGGAAGGCGTCCGTGCCGATCAGCGCGCGACCAACCTGGCCGGTGATGGCGACCACGGGTATCGAGTCCATCTGGGCATCGGCCAGCGGGGTCACCAGGTTGGTGGCGCCGGGGCCAGAAGTGGCCATGCACACACCGACCCGGCCGGTGGCATGCGCGTAGCCGCTGGCGGCATGACCGGCGCCCTGCTCGTGGCGGACCAGCACGTGGCGCAGCTTTTTCGAGTCGAACAGCGGGTCATAAACCGGCAGCACAGCGCCGCCCGGAATCCCGAAGATGACTTCGACGCCGAGTTCCTCCAGCGCCCGGATCACCGACTGCGCACCGGTAAGTTGAACGGGCGCGACGCGTTTCGGTTGGACCCCCGGAGATTTTGCGGCGGGTTTGACTTTGTCCGGCATGCTGTTGACCGCGTCCCCGGGCGTAGCAGCCGGTGCTGCCGGCCCGGTGTGTGGCCTGGTGGGTGCGCTCACTGTGTCCTCTTAGTCCTCTTCTTGGTCCTCATGGGGAAAGCCTCGTTGCTGCGCAAGAAAAAACCCCCGACAGCTCAGCTGCTGTACGAGGGTTGCGCGTTGGTGCCGGATTGCTTCACATGCTGAAGTGCAAGTCAGGCACCAACGCGCCGACCAATTACTACGAGCATTCCGGGCTTTCCGGCGGTATCCATAGTCTCCGACGGTAGCCTTTGCACAGCTCAGCCGTCAAATCCCGGTGCCCGCGGAGCGCCGCCGGGAGCGCCCGCCGCGCGCGGGCGATCTGGTGAAATGATGCTCGGGTGGCTACTGGTTCGTCTGCCCAAACACCCGCCGGCCCGCCCGTGGTGATCAAGGTGTCGCCGATGGCGCACCTCGCCGTTGGATTCACGGCCCTCGGACTGCTGATACCGGTGCTGGTCTGGCCGGCGTCCGCGGCGTTGCTTGCCATCCCGGTGGTGTTGTCGGCGATGATCATCCGGTTGCGCACCGTCGCCGATGACCGGGGCGTGACGGTTCGGACGCTGTTCGGGAGCCAGACGGTGGGCTGGGACGACATTGACGGGCTGCGTTTCCACCGCGGGTCGTGGGCCCGTGCCCGGCTCAGGAGTGGCGCAGAGCTGCGATTGCCCGCGGTCACTTTCGCGACGCTGCCGCTGCTGACCCAGGCCAGCTCGGGGCGAGTTCCCAACCCCTACCGATGAGGGCTCGAGCCGTTTCAGGCGATCGGATTGACGCCGTTGAGCAGCACCCACACCCCGACACCGGCGGCGATGCCTGCCAGCAGCGCCACGAACGACCCGATGAAGGGCCGATGGGCCCAACCCCGGCCGGCGTCGAGACCATAGCGGCCAGGCCCGCACAGGGTGACCGCGACGGCCATGACGATCAGGGTGATCTGGTATTCGTGCCCCTGCGGCAGGAAGAACGACAATGAATGCGAATGCGGCCGCGCCGAGATGGTGGCCAGCAGACCGTTGATCAGAAAGGCCAGCGCGCCGGCTGCGGCCACCGGGGTGAACAGTCCCAGTACCAGCAGCACACCCGCGACGATCTCACCGCCGGCGCTCACGTAGGCCAGGATGTCGGCGTGTTGGTAGCCGACGTCGGACAGTGAGTTCTTGAACGCGGTCACCCCCTGGCCGCCCCACCAGCCGAACATTTTCTGCAGCCCATGGGCGGCCAGCACCACTCCCAGCCCGGCGCGCAAGACCAGCAAACCGAGATGCTGGGTGCCGCGCCGGCCGACGGCGGGAACCAGCCCGTGGTCATCGTCCGCATCGATGCCGGCCGGCTCCGCTGCGCGCCGGGCCACCGACTGCGGCTGGGCGTACGGCAACGCCCGCTCGTGCTGGTCCAGCAGGTTGTACCCTGCCCCGGGCGCGCCCACGGCAGCGGCGTCGCTGTAGGGGATGACGGTGGTGGTGCCGGTGCTGGGGCCGAAGGTGTCCGGGTAGCCGATCGGCGTCAGGTCATCTTCAGGGTCGACCAGGCGTGCCGCGGCGGGGCGGGCCGGGTTTGGCTCTAAGACTTCGCCCTGTCGCTGCCAATGTGTGTCATTCGGTTGACTGGTCACGGGTGTCAGGGTAAGGGCAAACTGCGCTGATTTTGGGATTTGAGCGGCGCTTTCGCCGAGAAATCGGCGGTTAGTCCGCCAAATCGGCCCAGATCGGCCCCAAATTAGCCGCCGCCCGCCCAAAAGACCCAAGAATGGGGAACTCGCGCCCGCAAGCCCGCCGCTTTTCCAGAGGCGGACAGGGCACGTCTGTGGCGGCGGCGCCTGCACTGTCCGTAGCCTGTCGGTCATGCGACTGGGGCGATCAGGGCGGCCGGTTCGGCGCGGACTCGCCGCACTGTGTGCGGTGGTGCTGGCATCCAGCGGCTGCGCGCGGTTCAACGACGCCCAATCTCAACCCTTCACCACGAACCCGGAACTTCGGCCCCAGCCCAGCTCGACGCCTCCCCCACCGCCGCCGTTGCCGCCCACACCTTTCCCCAAGGCGTGCCCGGCCCCAGGGGTGATGCAGGGCTGTCTGGAGAGCACCAGCGGCCTGATCATGGGCACCGACAGCAAATCCGCGCTGGTGGCCGAACGCACCACCGGCGCCATCAAAGAGATCTCCGTCAGCGCCGAGCCGAAGGTGAAGATGGTCATCCCGGTCGACCCGTCCGGAGATGGCGGCCTGATGGATATCGTGCTGTCGCCGACCTACCAGCAGGACCGCCTGATGTACGCCTACATCAGCACGCCCACTGACAACCGGGTCGTCCGGGTGGCCGACGGCGACATCCCCAAGGACATCCTGACCGGGATCCCGAAGGGCGCCACCGGCAACACCGGAGCGTTGATTTTCACCAGCCCCACCACGCTGGTGGTGCTGACCGGTGACGCCGGCAACCCGGCGATGGCCGCCGATCCGAAATCATTGGCCGGCAAGGTCCTCCGCATCGAGCAGCCGACCACCATCGGCCAGGCGCCGCCGACAACGGCGCTGTCCGGCGTCGGCTCCGGCGGCGGCCTGTGCATCGATCCCGTCGACGGCTCTCTGTACGTCGCCGACCGCACCCCCACAGCAGACCGGTTGCAGCGCATCACCAAGACCTCTGAGGTCTCCGCGGTGTGGACCTGGCCGGACAAACCCGGCGTGGCCGGGTGCGCGGCAATGGATGGGACCGTGCTGATCAACCTGATCAACACCAAGCTCACGGTGGCGGTCCGGCTCGCTCCGTCGACGGGCGCGGTCACCGGCGAACCCGACGTCGTCCGCAAGGACACCCACGCCCACGCGTGGGCACTGCGGATGTCGCCGGACGGAAACGTCTGGGGCGCAACCGTCAACAAGACGGCCGGCGACGCCCAAAAGCTCGACGACGTGGTGTTCCCGCTGTTCCCGCAGGGCGGCGGCTTCCCGCGTAACAATGACGACAAGACCTAGCCGAATTACGGTCCGTTCCGGCCATCGAGTGTGAACTGGACGACGCCGCGTCGGCGTGTCGCGTCGCCCGGTTCACGGTCGGCGGACCGGTGTGACGCCCGTGGGCGCCGCTGTCAGCCCTGCCCGCAGGCGGCCAGGACCAGTTCGCGTACCCGGGCCGCGTCGGCTTGCCCGCGGGTGGCCTTCATCACCGCACCGACGATCGCGCCCGCCGCGGCCACTTTGCCGCCGCGGATTTTTTCCGCCACATCGGGATTGGCGGCCAACGCTTCGTCGACAGCGGCCTGCGTCACCGAATCGTCGCGTACCAGCGCCAGACCGCGGGCGGTCATCACCTGTTCGGGTTCGCCTTCTCCGGCCAGCACACCCTCCACGACTTGGCGGGCCAGCTTGACGGACAGCTTGCCTTCGTCGACCAAAGCCACTACCGCGGCAACCTGGGCCGGCGTGATGGCCAGCTCGTCCAACCCGACGTTCGCCTCGTTGGCCTTCTGCATAAGGAAGTTCCCCCACCAGGCGCGTGCCTGTTCGCTGGACGCCCCGTGCTTGACGGTCGCGACGACCAATTCCACCGCGCCGGCGTTGACGAGATCCCGCATCACCTCGTCGGAAACGCCCCATTCCTGCTGAATCCGCTTGCGGCTCAACCACGGTAGCTCGGGGATGGTCTGCAGCAGTCGCTCGACCAGCTCGCGGCTGGGCGCAACGGGTTCCAGGTCGGGCTCGGGGAAGTAGCGGTAATCCTGGGCTGTTTCTTTGGCGCGGCCCGGGCTGGTGTAGCCGGCCTCGTGAAAGTGCCTGGTTTCCTGGGTGATCCAGCCGCCGGAAGCCAAGACGGCGCCCTGGCGCTGCATTTCGTAACGTACGGCGACCTCGACGCTTTTCAGCGAGTTCACATTCTTGGTCTCGGTCCGGGTTCCGAACTCGTCGGTCCCGATCGGTTTCAGCGATACGTTGGCGTCACAACGCAGCGAGCCCTGATCCATCCGGACGTCGGATACATCCAACGCGCGCAACAAGTCTCGCAATGCTGTCACGTAGGCCCGGGCGATCTGCGGCGCCTGGGCCCCGGCTCCCACGATGGGCTTGGTGACAATCTCGATCAGTGGCACGCCGGCACGGTTGTAGTCGAGCAGCGACGTCGTCGCGCCGTGGATGCGGCCGGTCTCGCTGCCCAGGTGGGTCAGCTTGCCGGTGTCTTCCTCCATGTGCGCCCGCTCGATCTCCACCCGCCAGGTGCTGCCATCGTCTAGTGGCACGTCGAGGTGGCCGTTGATGGCGATCGGCTCGTCGTACTGCGAAATCTGGTAGTTCTTCGGCATGTCCGGGTAGAAGTAGTTCTTCCGGGCGAAGCGACACCAGGGCACGATCTCGCAGTTCAGCGCCAGCCCGATCCGAATGGCCGACTCCACGGCGGCCTGGTTGAGCACCGGCAGCGAACCGGGCAGCCCCAGGCACACCGGGCACACCTGGGTGTTGGGTTCGGCGCCGAACGCTGTGCTGCAGCCGCAGAACATCTTGGTCACGGTGGACAGCTCGACGTGTACCTCGAGGCCGAGCACCGGATCAAAATGCGCAATGACGTCATCGTAGTCCAGGAGATCGGCGCCGGCAGCAACACTCATGCGGTCGATCCTAGTGGTGACCGCGAGGTCGGCGGAGCCGGCCGCAGCGGGTCACCACCCACAAACACCGTGGTGACCGCGAGGTCGGCGGAGCCGGCCGCAGCGGGTCACCACCCACAAACACCGTGGTGACCGCGAGGTCGGCGGAGCCGGCCGCTATCAGGAACCGCGCGACGACCGTGACGCCGGCAAGCGGTCGCGCTGCCCACCCAAGCCGGCGAACATGTCAGCCAGCACGGCCGCCATCTCCAGGTAGCTGCGCCGGCTTTCCTTACTCAGTCGATCCAGCTCGATCTGTTTGCCCTCATGCACATGCCGATCGAACGGCAGCACCACCGTGGCCGCGAGGTGCGCAGACAATCGCTCGAGTTCCTTGGCGGCCACACTGTCCACCCTGGCCGGCTCGACGTGGTTTATCGCGAGTACCGTTGACTTCATAAATCGCTGATATCCGTTGTGGCACAGCCACTCTAGCGTTGTCCGGGTTTTCCGTATCGCATCGACGGAGGTGCTGGTGACCACGACAAGGGCCCGTGACTCCGGCAGAACAGCCTCCATCACAGCCGAATTGAGAGCCTTGACACAGTCCAACAACACCACCGAATAGTGGTTCCGCATGACAGAAAACACTTTGACGACATCATGACGCTCCAGCCGCCAGTCGGTATGCGCATAGTCCGGCTGACCGAGCACTTCCAGGCCGAAGCTGTTCATGTACGTGTGCGCGCGTACATCCGTATATTGCGTGACCGCATGGTCGGTGAGGAGATCGGCCATGCTCAACGAGTTCCGGCGACCGTGCCGCTCGGCTAAGTCCCCCGCGTCGATGTCGACGGCGATGACCCGGTCGTGGCGCACGCCGGCGAAGGTAGAGCCGAGTGCCTCGACCACCGCGGTTTTGCCCACACCTCCCTTGAGGTTGAGCACAGCGATCGGAAACGCCCCGCCCACCACTGTCCGGATGCGATTCCGCAGGTCCTGCTCGTATCTGGCATCTTTGCCTGGGCCGAGGTCAATTCCGGTGACGCGATGAATCAGATCTCGCCAGCTAAACTTCGAGGAGCCCTCCGTGTCCTGCTGGTCAAGGCCGTCAAGTGCCGTCCCACCCGGGAGCCGCGGGCGACGAGATGGCGCCGGGGCCCGCGAAGCGGGGGCCGGCACACCTGGCATCGGAGGCCGGGCCGGTCTGGACGGCGGCCGGTAAGCGGACGCATCGGGGCGGTACGGCTGCGGCACCGTGGCGGCTGCCGGGTTGGCGCCAATGCGTTGACCCGGTGCATGCGGCGGCTGGTTCGGCGGGCCCGGTGCTCCCGCCGATGCAGCGGGCTGCTGAACGACTCCGCGAATCGAACCGCGGTTGCTCATACTCCCGGTATAACCGCTTTGAACCGGTTGGGAAACCACAGATATGGGCAAACCGCTGCGAAGCTGGTCAATTCACCGGCGAATTCAGGCAGCCGTTAGATCCGAGCTACCCGCTGTTCGCCGAACCGGACGACCTTAACCGAAGAAAGCCGCGGCGTCGTCATAGCGGCTTTCCGGCACCAGCTTGAGTTGGCGCACCGCATCGGCCAGCGGCACCCGGCCGATGTCCTGCCCGCGCAGCGACACCATCTGGCCGTATTCCCCCGCGTGTGCGGCGTCGGCGGCGTTGACACCGAACCGGGTCGCCAGCACCCGATCGTAGGCCGTCGGAATACCGCCCCGCTGGACGTGGCCGAGCACGGTCACCCGCACTTCCTTGTTGATCCGCTTTTCCACGTCGACGGCCAGCTGGGCGGCCACGCCGGTGAAACGCTCATGACCGAACTCGTCAATCCCGCCTTCGCGCAACGTGATCGAGCCGGCGATCGGCTTGGCTCCTTCGGCGACCACGCAGATGAAGTGCGAGTCCCCACGCTGGAAGCGACGTTTGACGAGCCGGCACACCTCTTCGATATCGAAGGGCTGTTCGGGAATCAGTGTCATGTGCGCACCGGAAGCCAGCCCGGCGTTCAATGCGATCCAGCCCGCGTGCCTGCCCATCACCTCCACCAGCATCACCCGCTGGTGGGATTCGGCGGTGCTGTGCAACCGGTCGATGGCTTCGGTGGCGACGGTCAACGCGGTGTCGTGGCCGAAAGTCACGTCGGTGCAATCGATGTCGTTGTCGATGGTCTTCGGCACGCCGACCACGGGGACGTTCTCCTCGGACAGCCAGTGCGCGGCCGTCAGGGTGCCTTCACCGCCGATGGGGATCAGCACGTCGATGCCGTTGTCGTCCAGGGTCTGTTTGATCTGGCTCAGGCCGGCCCGCAACTTGTCCGGGTGCACGCGGGCGGTGCCCAGCATCGTCCCGCCCTTGGCCAGCAGCCGGTCGTTACGGTCGTCGTTTTTCAGCTGCATGCGCCGGTTCTCCAGCAACCCGCGCCAGCCGTCTTGGAATCCGACCACCGACGAGCCGTACCGGGCGTCGCAGGTGCGCACCACTGCCCGGATGACGGCGTTGAGTCCGGGGCAGTCGCCGCCTCCGGTGAGAACTCCGATCCGCATGCCCTCATCTTGCCCTGTCGCGGGCCGGCAAGCGCCGCGAGCAGACACAAAATCCCCTTGAACGCGCGGGTTTGGGGTGCTTTTGCGTCTGCTCGCCGTTAAATGGCGCTGGGCAGCGGCCCTCGGGCGGCCTCGTAGGCGGCGCCCACCCGGTACAGGCGGTCGTCGGCCAACGCGGGTGCCATGATCTGCAACCCGACCGGCAGGCCGTCGTCCGGCGACAGCCCCGACGGCACCGACATGCCGCAATGGCCCGCCAGATTCAGCGGCAGCGTGCACAGGTCGAACAGGTACATCGCCAGCGGATCGTCGACCTTCTCGCCCAGCGGGAACGCGGTGGTCGGCGTCGCGGGCGACACCACCACGTCCACGGATTCGTAAGCCTTGTCGAGGTCGCGGCCGATCAGTGTGCGCACCTTCTGCGCCTGGTTGTAGTAGGCGTCGTAATAACCGGCCGAGAGCGCATAGGTTCCGATCATGATGCGCCGCTTGACCTCCGGTCCGAAACCGGCGGCCCGGGTCAGCGCCATCACTTCCTCGGCGCTGTGGGAACCGTCATCACCGACCCGCAGCCCGTAGCGCATCGCGTCGAAGCGCGCCAGGTTGCTGGACACCTCCGACGGCAGGATCAGGTAGTAGGCGGCCAGCGCGTAGTCGAAGTGCGGGCAGTCGACTTCGCTGACCTCGGCGCCCAGTGCGGTCAACCGCTCGACAGCGGCCGCAAACGACGCCAGCACTCCGGGCTGGTATCCCTCGCCGCGCAGCTGCTTGACCACCCCGATGCGCACGCCTCGCAGATCGCCGGCCGCACCGGCTTGTGCGGCGCCGACGACATCGGGCACCTCGACGTCCAGCGATGTGGAGTCGCGGGCGTCGTGTCCGGCGATCACCTGATGCAGCAGCGCGGTGTCCAGCACGGTGCGCGCGCACGGACCACCCTGATCCAGCGACGACGCGCAGGCCACCAGCCCGTAGCGGGACACCGTGCCATAGGTGGGTTTGACACCGACCGTCGCGGTCAGCGCGGCCGGCTGGCGGATGGAGCCCCCAGTGTCGGAGCCGATGGCCAGCGGCGCCTGGAACGCGGCCAGCGCCGCCGCGCTGCCGCCGCCGGAGCCGCCGGGCACCCGGTCGACGTTCCACGGGTTACGGGTGGGGCCGTAGGCGGAGTTCTCCGTCGACGAGCCCATCGCGAACTCGTCCATGTTGGTCTTTCCCAGGATCGGGATGCCGGCTGCGCGCAAGCGCAGGGTGACGGTGGCGTCGTAGGGGGAACGCCAGCCGTCGAGGATCTTGGACCCGCAGGTGGTGGGCATGTCGACGGTGGTGAAGACGTCTTTGAGCGCCAATGGCACTCCGGCCAGCGCCGAGGGCAACCGCTCACCCGCGGCTACCGCGGTGTCGACGGCGGCCGCCGCCGACAGTGCCTCGTCGGCGGCCACGTGCAGGAAGGCGTGATACCGGTCATCGGTCGCCGCGATCTGGTCCAGGCAGGCCCGGGTGACTTCGACCGACGAGAGCTCCTTGGCGGCGATCTTGGCGGCCAGCGTCGCCGCGTCGGATCGGATGATCTCGTTCACTCGCTGTCCCCCAGGATCTGAGGAACAGCGAAGCGGCCATCAACGGCTTCGGGGGCCTCGGCCAGCGCCTCGGGCTGGGTCAGGCAGGGGGCCGGCTCGTCCGGGCGCGTGACGTTGACGTTCTTGAGCGGGTTGTCGGTCGCTTCGACGCCGGTGACATCGACCGCCTGCACCTGGCTGACATGGGTCAAGATGGCGTCGAGTTGGCCGGCGAAGCTGTCTAGCTCGCCATCGGTCAACGCCAGCCGGGATAACCGGGCCAGATGCGCTACCTCGTCGCGGGAGATCTGGGACACGAGGGAAAAGCCTAACGCGCGGCGACCCGAGACTTCCGGGCCGGCCGGGACGGCCTGAGAGGCGGACCTTCCAGCCGCGCGGCGTGCCCGGCCAGGGCCCAGCCGAAATGCCGCGCGCGCGCCGCTGTGCGACAGTGTTGGCCGTGCCGTCGTATCTGTTGCGCATCGTGCTGGCTGACCGCCCGGGCAGCCTGGGCTCGCTGGCCGTGGCGCTCGGTTCGGTGGGCGCCGACATCTTGTCCCTCGACGTAGTCGAGCGCAGCTCGGGTTATGCGATCGACGACCTGGTCATCGAACTGCCTCCGGGGGCGATGCCCGACACACTGATCACCGCCGCGGAGTCACTTTCCGGTGTCCGGGTGGACAGCGTCCGCCCGCATACCGGGCTGCTGGAAGCGCACCGTGAGCTGGAACTCCTCGACCATGTCGCCGCGGCCTTCGACAATGCGTCCAGACTGCAAGTTCTGGTCGACGAGGCGCCCAGGGTGCTGCGTGTCAGCTGGTGCACGGTATTGCGCAGTTCCAGCGGAGAGCTGCAGCGCCTCGCCGGCAGCCCAGGCGCTCCGGAAACCAAGGCGAATTCGGCCCCGTGGCTGCCGATCGAGCAGGCCGCGACGTTGGACAACACCGCCGAGTGGGTGCCGCAGGCGTGGCGCGATATGGACACCACGATGGTCGCGGCCCCGTTGGTCGATGCGCACACGGCAGTGGTGCTGGGCCGTCCGGGCCCGGAATTCCGGCCGTCGGAGGTGGCTCGGCTGGGTTATCTGGCCGGAATCGTCGCCACCATGCTGCGCTGACCGGCCGGCGCGGCAGGCTCCCGGCGAACACGCGTTGTCGCCGAATTAGCGAGACTCTGAGGACGATCCGGACATCACCGCCGTGTCGTCGTCATCCCACAGGAGTAACTGCCGAACCGCCGAACGCGGACCGTAGGGTCGGAGCATTTGGCTTGCCGGACGGGGGCGCACCCGCTGGGGCCACCAGAACCAGCGCCCGAGCAGCGTTGCGACGGACGGCGTCATGAACGAACGCACGATCAGCGTGTCGAACAACAACCCAAGGCCGATGGTGGTCCCTATCTGGCCGAGGACTTGGAGACCGCTGAAAATGAACGCGCACATGGTGAACGCGAAAACGAGCCCGGCGGAGGTGACCACCGAGCCGGAGCCGGCCATCGCGCGAATGATGCCGGTCTTCAACCCGGCGCCGCTCTCCTCCTTGAAGCGCGAGATCAACAGCAGGTTGTAGTCGGACCCCACCGCCAGCAGCAGGATGACGGCCAGCGCGAGAACGACCCAATACAGCTGGATGCCGAATATGTACTGCCACACCAGCACGGACAGCCCGAAAGAGGCGCCCAGCGAAAGGACCACCGTGCCGACGATGACCAGCGCGGCGATCAGGCTTCTGGTGATGATCATCATGATCAGCAGGATGAGGCTCAGGGCGGCGAGTGCCGACGATCAGGAGGTCGTAGAAGGCGCCGTCCTGGATGTCCTTGTAGGTCGCCGCCGTGCCGCCAATATAGATGTTGGCGTCGGCATCCGGCGTGCCCTTCAATGCCTCGTGCGCGGCCTTGGCGATCGGGTCGATGTGTGAGATGCCCTGGGGGGTCGCGGGATCGCCTTCGTGGGTGACGATCATGCGCGCCGCTTTGCCGTCGGGTGAGAGGAACAGTTTCAGCCCGCGCTTGAAATCGGGGTTGTCGAAAACCTCGGGCGGCAGGTAGAAGCTGTCATCGTTCTTTGCGGCGTCGAAGGCTCGCCCCAGCGCCGTCGCGTTCTCGATCGCGGCCGCCGTCTGGGCGAAAATACCGGACTGGGTGGCGTAGTTCGCCAACGCCAATTCGCGATTGGTCTCCTGGCTCTGGATCTGGGGCAGGTATCAGCGCCACCAGTTTCGGCTGCAGCGCGTCGAGTTTGTCGAGGGTGGCCGTGAGGTCCTCGAACTTCTCGGTGAGCTGGTCGATGCCGTCGAGCGCGTCGAAGACCGAGCGGATCGCCCAGCAGGCGGGGATGTCGTAGCAGTGCGCTTCCCAGTAGAAGTAGCTACGAATCGGCCGGAAGAAGTCGTCGAAATTCGCGATCTTGTCGCGGAGGTCCTTGATCGTGGCGATCGTGTCGTGAAAGTTTTGCGCCTCGTTGTGGGTAGTGGCGGCGAGCTGCTGCTGCAGCGCATACTGCTGTCTTCAAAATGTCGATCGTCTTCGGCCAGTTCGCCGGCCTGCTTCAGCAGGTCGTCCGCGCGATCCCGCTGGTAGGTCAGGTTTTCCTGCTGGCTGGCGCTTTGCGCGCTGATCGTAAACGCGAGCGAGCTGTGGTCGAGCGGGGTTCCCAGGGGCCTGGTGATGGCCTGCACCTGGGCGATGCCGGGTACGTGGAACACCGCCTTGGCCACCCGGTCCAGGATGAGCATGTCGGCCGGGTTGCGCATGTCATGATCCGTTTCGACCATCAGCAATTCGGGCTCCAGCCGGGCGCGCGAGAAGTGCCGCTCGGCAGCCGCGTAACCGATATTGGCCGGCGCGCTGGCGGGCATGTAGGGGCGCGTGTCGTAACTGGTCTTGTATCCGGGCAACGCGAGCAGGCCGACGAGGGCCACCGCGCACGCCGCCGCGAGAACGGGTCCGGGCCAGCGGACGATGGCCGTGCCGATCCGCCGCCATCCGCGGGTTCTCATCGCGCGCTTCGGGTCGAAGACGCCTATCGCGGCGCCCAGGGTGAGCACGGCCGGGCCCAGGGTAAGCGAGGCGAGCAGCGCGACGAGGATGCCGATGCGGCGGGAATGCCCAGGCTTTGGAAATACGGCAGCCGGGTGAAGCTCAGACAGAAGACCGCACCGGCAACGGTCAGGCCCGAACCCAGGACGATGTGGGCCGTCCCGCGAAACATGGTGTAAAATGCACCTTCTCGGTCCTCGCCGGCCCCGCGCGCCTCTTGGTAGCGGCCGACGAAGAAGATCGCATAGTCCGTTCCGGCGGCGATCACCAGCAACGTCAGCAGATTCGTCGCGTACGTCGACAGCCCGATGATCCCGGCGTTGCCGAGGAACGCGACGATCCCGCGGGCGGCGGCCATCTCGATGAGCACCGTGACAAGCACGAGGAGCATGGTGAAAACGGACCGGTAGACGAAGAAGCAACATCACCGCGATCACCCCGACGGTTATCGCGGTGACCTTTACGGTCCCCTTGCTGCCGACGTCGAACTGATCGGAGATGAGCGGCGCCGCGCCGGTGACATAGGCCTTGACGCCCGGCGGCGGTGGCGTGTGCTCGACGATGTCGCGGACGGCGCCGACGGATTCGTTCGCCTGCGCCGAGCCTTGATTGCCGGCGAGGAACACCTGGACGTACGCGGCCTTGCCGTCCGTGCTCTGCGAACCGGCCGCGGTCAGGGTGTCTCCCCAGAAGTCCTGAACGTGCTCGACGTGCTTCTTGTCCTGCTCGAGCTTGTGGATCATCGTGTCGTAGAAGCGGTGGGCGTCCGCGCCGAGCGGCTTGTCACCTTCGAGGACGATCATGGCCGAGCTGTCGGTGTCGAATTCTCCGAATACCCGACCGATGCGCTTGATCGCCTTCAGCGACGGCGCATCGGGCGAGTTCAGCGCCACGTTGTGTGCTTTTCCAACATCTTCCAGCTTCGGCACCGCAATGTTCGTCAGCGCGGCCAGCGCCACCCAGAACAGGACGATCGGCAGTGCCAGCGCGCGTATGGTGCGCGGCACCCGGGGCCGCGACTGCTGATGGTTACTCATCCGGACTTGTCCAGGCAGAAGGTGTAGGCGTCGACTTTGTTGACGGTGCGTTCGTCCTTGACCTCACCGTTGACGATGATGCGGCAGCCGATGGTGTCTCCGTTTCCTTGCGCCACGACGTTGCCGAGGACCGCGGGCTCGGTCGTGGTGATCGTGTACGACCAGGGCAGGGGGGCGTCTTTGACCTGTTGCGGCTGAGCGTTCACATCCAGGTAGTTGATGGTCGCCACGGCGCCGGGTGCGCCGAAGACCTCGAGAACCACCTGTTTGGGGTTGAACGGGATGATCTCATTGGAGATGCCACTGGCCGCTCTAGTGTTGTTGTGCGAGCCGAAGATTCCGTGCAGGCGGTAGATGGCAAATCCCGTCAACGCGATAACGACCACTGCGACTAGCACCATCCAACCTCGTCTGATGAGGGCCACAATTGAAATCCCCTTCACCCGTTAGCCTTTCAAAGCGGGCGATATGATCACTTACGGGCTATGGCAGCTTTCTGCCGCGTCCAGCATAAGCGTTGGCTATGACAGTACGGTACTGATCCGTACTGCACAAGAGACGCTAGCGTACACTTTGCCCGTCGGTGGTCGGCGGGCTCCACCCGCTGGATCGGGTGAGGCCGGGGATGATGACCTCGTCGACAAGAGCCTGCACGGTGTGACGGGTGGGCGGTCGGCTGGGGATCATGGACCGGAAGATGAGGTACCCGGGCAACAAATCCCAGAGTTCATCGGTGATGGCGGCTTCGGCGATCTCACCCCGGCCGACGGCCTGTTGCAGTATGTGCTGGATCAAGGCTTTGCGCTGGTCGATGAATTGATGCTGCATGGCGTCGTTGAGCGCGGGGTGGCGGGACACCTCGACAAGCACCGCGCGGATGGTGCTGGCGTGCTGGCGGCCCTGCCGGCAGATCGTCTCCCCCAACTGCAGCAAATCGTCCCGCAAGGTGCCGGTATCGGGCGGGACCGCAACCTGGCGGATGCCCTCGATGAAGGCGGCCAACACTAATTCGGCTTTCGAGGGCCAGCGACGGTAGACCGTGGCCTTACTGGCGTGGGCGGCGTTAGCGACCGCGTCCACCGTCAATCGGTCATAGCCGTGTTCCTGCAGCAGCCGCAAAGTCACCGCAAGCAACTCGGCCTCTCGGGGCGACCACGGTGATGACTCCGCGGACCGGTCGGCAGTCTGGGTCATAGCGCCCACGATAGAACTGCCGCGGTGCAGGGACGCCCACCCGCCGGCGTGCGGCACGCCGGGGTCAGCTCGGCCGGGTTACCCGGCCGGAACAGTGGCCACCGTGCTGCGCTGAACGCAAACCCTGTCGACGATCCCCTATCACCTTGTCCCAGTAGACTTTTCGCGTTGTTCTTTCGGTTACTTGGCCGGTCCGTGCTCGAGCAAATCGCGAAACCCGTCTTCGTCGAGGATCGGTACCCCCAGTTCTACCGCCTTGTCGTACTTGGAACCCGGTGAGTCACCAGCGACGACGTACGCGGTCTTCTTCGACACCGAGCCCGCGGCCTTGCCGCCGCGCGCCACGATGGCCTCCTTGGCCTCGTCACGGGAGAAGCCGGTCAACGAACCGGTGACCACGATGGTCAAACCCTCGAGAGTGCGTGGCACGCTGGTGTCGCGCTCGTCTGCCATCCGGACCCCGGCGGCCCGCCACTTGTCGACGATCGCGCGATGCCAGTCGACGGTGAACCACTCGCCGACCGCGGCCGCGATGGTGGGTCCCACCCCCTCAACCGCCGCCAACTGCTCGGTTGACGCCGACGTGATCGCGTCCAGGCTGCCGAATTCGGTCGCCAGGGCACGGGCGGCCGTCGGCCCGACGTGCCGGATCGACAGTGCCACCAACACGCGCCACAGCGGCGCCGCTTTGGCCTTGTCCAGATTGTCCAGCAGCCGTTTGCCGTTGGCGGACAGCGCGCCGGCCTTCGTTCGGAAGAGCTCAGTGCGCAACAGGTCATCCCCGGTGAGGGTGAACAGGTCCCCCTCGTCGGCGATCACCTCCGCCTGCAGCAGCGCAATGGCGGCCTCGTAACCCAGCCCTTCGATGTCGAGCGCACCCCTGCCGGCGACGTGAAACACCCGCTCCCGCAGTTGCGCCGGGCAGGACCGGGCGTTGGGACAGCGGATGTCGGCATCGCCCTCCTTTGCCGGTGCAAGCGGACTGCCGCATTCGGGACACGTTGTGGGCATAACGAATTCGCGTTCGGAGCCATCCCGTAGGTCGACGACGGGACCCAGCACTTCGGGAATCACGTCGCCGGCTTTGCGGATGACCACGGTGTCGCCGATCAGCACCCCCTTGCGCTTGACCTCGGCGGCGTTGTGCAGGGTGGCGAGCCCCACGGTGGACCCGGCCACCTTCACCGGCGTCATGAACGCAAACGGCGTGACGCGTCCGGTGCGTCCGACATTAACCCGGATGTCGATCAGCTTGGTCTGCGCTTCCTGAGGCGGGTACTTGTATGCGACGGCCCACCGCGGCGCCCGAGACGTCGTCCCCAGCCGGCGTTGCAACGCCAAGTCGTCGACTTTGACCACCACGCCGTCAATCTCGTGGCCGATGTCATAGCGGTGCTCGCCCCAGTACCTGATCCGATCCTCCACGGCGGCAAGGCCGTGCACCCGTGCCGTCTGCTCCGCCACCGGCAGCCCCCAGGCGTTCAGTGCGGTGTAGGCCTCGTGCAGTGTCTTAGGCGCGAACCCTTCGATGCGGCCGACGCCGTGGCAGATCATCCGCAGCTTGCGCCGGGCGGTGACCGCCGGATTCTTCTGGCGCAGCGACCCGGCCGCGCTGTTACGCGGATTGGCGAACGGCGCCTTGCCCTCCTCAACCAGGCTGGCGTTGAGCGCCTCGAAATCGGCGAGCAGAAAAAACACCTCGCCACGCACCTCGAGCACGGCAGGGATCGGGAACTCGTCACCGGCGCTGAGCCGTTCGGGCACATCATCGATGGTGCGCGCATTGAGCGTCACGTCCTCGCCGACCCGGCCGTCACCGCGGGTGGCGGCACGGTCCAGCCGGCCGTCGCGGTATACCAGCGACAACGCCACCCCGTCGATCTTGAGCTCGCACAAGTAATAGGGATCGCGGCCGATCTCGTTCTCCACCCGATGAGTCCAGGCGACCAGCTCGTCGCGGTCGAACACGTCGTCGAGGCTCAGCATCCGCTCCAGGTGCGCGGCCTCGGTGAAGTCGGTGGCAAAGCCCGCCCCACCGACCAGCTGTGTCGGCGAGTCGGGGGCCCGCAGCTCCGGGTAACGATCCTCTAGCGCGACAAGACCGTTGAACATCGTGTCGAATTCGGCGTCCGAGATGATCGGAGCGTCCTTGATGTAGTAGCGGAACTGGTGTTCGCGGACTTCGTCGGCCAGTTCCTGCCACTGCCGCCGGACCTCGGGCGGTACCGGACCGGCGTCTGCTGGGCTCACCCTGGCAGGCTATCCGAGGGCGCCGACACCGACCCGGGGCATGGCCTAGATGGCGTCCGGGTCTTCGGCGAACGCCTCGGCTGCTTTGCGGGCGAGCCCGATCGCGGTGCGCGCCCACTGCGGCGTCGCTGCGGCCAGACCACAAACCGGGGTGACGCCGATGCGATCGCGCAGCGCCGAGCGGCCGAAACCGAGGCGATCGGTCACCGCGACCACCGCGGCGGCCACCTCCTCCGCCGACGGCCGCCGCTGCGGGGTGCTGGCCGCGACCACGCCCAGCATCACGGTGCGATCCGATTCAACGAATGCGGCGATACCGTCCAGGTCCGATGCCCTCAGCGTGCCCGCGTCCACCGACACCGCACTAATAGTGCTGCGCTGCAAAAGTTTCCACGGAAAATCCGGGGCGCAGCTGTGCAGCAGCACGTCACCGCCCACCGCCGCGACGCAGGTGTCGAGCAGTGCGCCGGCCACCGCCTCGTCGAGTGGGGCTACCGGGCTCAGCGCGGTCACCCCGGTCAGCTGTCCGCTCAACGCCGTCGGCAGCGACGGTTCGTCGAACTGCACCACCACCGGCGTGTCGAGTCGTCGGGCCAGCGCCGCGCGGTGCGCGGCAACTCCTTCGGCCAACGACGCGGCCAGGTCGCGCACCGCACCGGAGTCGGTGATCGCCCGATGGCCGTTGGCCAGCTCGAGCCCGGCGGCCAGCGTGATCGGTCCGGGGGCCTGCACCTTGACCACGCGCCCGCCACCGCGCAGCCCGGCCACCTCCCAGGCCTCTTCCAGTGCGTCCATGTCCTCGTCGAGGAGGCTGACGGCGCGGCGTGTCACCGCGCCGGGCCGGGCGGCGACGCGGTAGCCGCGCGGCACCGTGTCCACGGCTACGTCGATCAGCAGCGCGCCGGCCCGACCGAGCAGGTCAGCGCCTACCCCCCGGGCGGGCAGCTCGACGATATGGGCCAGAGCGCCCGCCAACTCACCGACGACAATCGCGGCGGCCTCCCGGGGTGCGCTGCCGGGCCAGGAGCCAATGCCGCTGGCCGTCGCGAAAGCGCTCACCCTCCCAACCGTATTCGACGTCGCATGGCACGTACGCCACCAGGGGTGTTTGTGCTCGGGCTGCCCGGGTAGGTTCGACCGGGAAGGGTGCAAACGGTGTGGCAGATGGCAAGGTTCACGCGGCCGCTGCTGGTGTGCGGGGCAGTGGTGCTGACGGCGGCGTGCACCCGGGTAGTGGACGGCACCGCCCTGCCGGGATTCGGCGCCCCTCGCAGGGCGGTGCAGGGTGTCGATGTCGACAAGATCCTGCTCGACCAGTCACGAATGCAGGCGATCACCGGCGCCGGGGAGCACCTGACGATCATCCCCTCGATGGATGGCACCACCCCGGTGGACATCGACGCCCTCGCCGGTACCGCTCCACGGGAATGCCGGTTCATCTATGCCGAGACGGCGACGTTTGGGTCCGATGTCGAAGAGTTCCGCAAGACCACCTTCCAGGACCCACCCGGCGGCGCGCTGATCTCTGAGGGCGCTGCGGCCTATCGAGACGCCGACACCGCCCGGCGCGCCTTCGTCGCCCTGGTGAACGCCGTGGCGGACTGCGCCGGCGGCTCGGCGGGCCAGCTGTACGTCGGCGACTGGAACGCCGACGCGGGCTCGCTGCACCTGCAGCCCGGCGGCTGCGGCCGCGACTATCGGGTCTTGTCTGTGGCCATGGTGGAAGTCACCTTCTGCGGCTTCCCGCAATCGGTATCCGACATCGTGATGACGAACATCGCCGCCAACGTCCCGGGTTAGTCAGCGCCCAGTGTCGGCGATGGTGGCGCTGCCGAGCACCTCGTCACCGTCGGGGTCGGGGCGGTACAGCACCAGCGTCTGACCGCACGCAACGCCGCGCAGTGCGGAGCGCAGCCGCACGACAAGCTTGCCGTCGATCAATTCGGCTATCACGCCGACCATTTCACCGTGCGCCCGCACCTGAACCGCGCACTCGATCGGACCCGACGGCGCGGCTTCGGAGGTGAAGACCGGCGCCCGGCCGATCAGCTCATGCACGTCGAGGTCGGCCGCCTCGCCCACCCGAACGGTCGCCGTGTCGGCGTCGATCGCGGTCACGTAGCGCGGGCGGCCGTCGGGCCCCGGCCCGGCGATGCCCAGGCCTTTGCGTTGCCCGACGGTGAAACCGTGCACCCCGTCATGGCCGGCCAGCACAGCGCCATCGGCGTCCACGACGGTGCCACGCCGAACGCCGATGCGCTCACCCAGAAAAGCCCGGGTGTTCCCGGACGGGATGAAGCAGATGTCGTGACTGTCCGGCTTGTCGGCGACCGCCAGTCCGCGACGGGCAGCCTCGGCACGGATGCGGGGCTTCGCCGTATCGCCGATCGGGAACACCGCGTGGCGCAACTGCTCGGCGGTGAGCACGGCCAGCACGTAGGACTGATCTTTTTCGCGGTCGACGGCGCGGCGCAGCCGCCCGCCGGACAGCCGGGCATAGTGGCCGGTGGCCACCGTGTCGAAGCCCAGCGCAAGGGCTTTCGCCGACAGCGCTGAGAACTTGATTCGCTGGTTACACCGCACGCAGGGGTTCGGCGTTTCGCCGCGCGCATATGACGACACGAAATCGTCGATCACGCCTGCTTCGAACTTGTCCGCGAAATCCCAGACATAGAAGGGGATTCCGAGCACATCTGCAACGCGGCGCGCGTCCGAGGCGTCTTCTTTCGAACAGCAGCCCCGCGAGCCGGTGCGCAACGTGCCCGGTGCCCTCGACAGTGCCAAGTGCACACCGACCACGTCGTGCCCGGCATCGACCATGCGGGCGGCGGCGACTGACGAGTCGACGCCGCCGCTCATCGCAGCGAGGACTTTCACTTAAGAGGCCCCCGCAGCGGCCAGCGCAGCCCGGCGGGCGCGGTCCACCGCCCCGGGCAGCACCTGCAAGAACGCATCGACGTCGGCGTCAACGCTGGTGTGTCCCAGCGAGAGTCGTAACGATCCGCGAGCGCTGGCCGGGTCGGCGCCCATCGCGATCAGCACATGCGAGGGCTGCGCCACACCTGCGGTGCAGGCCGATCCGGTCGAACACTCGATACCGTTGGCGTCCAACAGCATCAACAGCGCATCGCCTTCGCAACCGCGGAATGTGAAGTGCGCGTTGCCGGGAAGCCGCAGTGGGTCGCGGGCACCGTTGAGGCTGACATCGTCAACGCCGGCCAGTACCCCTTCGACCAGCCGATCCCGCAAGACCCGCAGCCGCGCGCTGTTGGCCTCAAGTCCGTCCATGGCGATTTGGGCCGCCGCCGCCATCCCGACAGCACCGGCGACATCGGCAGTGCCGGAGCGAATGTCACGCTCCTGCCCGCCGCCATGCGACAGCGGTAAGCAGGTGACGTCGCGACGCAGCAGCAGCGCGCCCACCGCCGGCGGACCGCCGAACTTGTGCGCGGCCACGCTCAACGCCGACAGCCCGCCGGCGCCGAAGTCGACGGGCAACTGCCCCACCGCCTGAACGGCGTCACTGTGCATCGGAACTCCGAATTCGGCCGCGACCGCCGCCAGTTCGGCGACCGGCATGACGGTGCCGACCTCGTTGTTGGCCCACATCACCGATACCAGCGCGACATCGTCGTGGCTCATCAGCGCCTCGCGCAGCGCGGCCGCCGACACCGAGCCGTCGGCAGCGGTGGGCAGCCAGGTCACCTCGGCGCCTTCGTGTTCGACGAGCCACTTCACCGAGTCGAGCACGGCGTGGTGTTCCACCGCACTGGTGACGATGCGCCGGTGGCGCGGCTCGGAGTCGCGGCGCGCCCAATAGATGCCCTTGACGGCCAGGTTGTCGCTCTCGGTGCCGCCCGCGGTGAAGATCACCTCGGAGGGACGCGCGCCCAGTTTGTCCGCGATCAGCTCGCGGGATTCCTCGATCCGCCGCCGTGCCGTCCGGCCGCTGGTGTGCAGCGAGGAGGCATTGCCGACCGTGCCGAGCACGGCCGTCACCGCCTCGATGGCGGCGGGGTACATCGGGGTGGTGGCGGCGTGATCCAGGTAGACCATGACGCGCCCCACGATACCGGCAGGCGCGTCGGCTCAGGCCACCAGCACGTGCCGGTGACCTGCGGGCCGCGGGGCTCCGACGCCCACCGCGGACTGGCAGCGGCTGGCCAGTGCTCGCCGATCGGTACCCGGCAGCTGTAGTGATTCGACGCTCACGCACGCCACCGTGCGGCGGACGGAAAGCAGCCGGCGGATCGACCGCAGCAAAGTGTCGTCGCCGACGTAGGCGGGCGCGGTCGATACGGTGCCGTCGACATGGTGATACGTCAGGCGCAGTGGCTGCACCGGCCGGCCGGCGTCGATCGCGGCCTGAAACATCGCCGGATAGAACGGCCCGGACGCCAGACCACACCAGGTGGTGCCCTCCGGGAAGCACACCACTGTCTGGCCGGCCCGCAGCCGACGCGCGACGGTGTCCACCACCCCCGGCAATCGCCGCAAACTGGCCCGCTCGATCGGGATGATCTTCAGAATGCGGGCCACCACCCCGGTGGCCGGTCCGGTGAACATATCGGCTCGCGCGACGAACGACCCGGGCAACACCGAACCGATGGCGAAGACGTCCAACCACGACCTGTGGCCGCTGACCACCAGCACTCCGCGCAGGTTGCGAATCGGGTTTCCCGACACCGTGATCCTGACACCGAAGCAGCGCAGAACCAATCGGCAATAGACCCGTTGCACCCGCGTCCGGCCCGGCAGCGGCATCGCCAGCAGCGGCAACCCCGGCGCCAGCAGCAGCGCCAGCAGCACGCGAAGCGCTACCCGCAACAACACCCGCGACCGCCGCGACTGCGCAGCGTTGCCGAGACCCACACAGCTGACGTCGCACGATGCGCGGGGCAGCCAGGAGTGGCCGGTGACTGCGGGAGCGCACGCCTGGCCGTTCACCGGGTGCCGCCTGCGATCCCGCCGGCCATTTCGGATGCCATTTCGGAGGCCGCCGACACCGACCGCAGTCTCTTCAGATATCGGGTATCGGCGTGCTGCTTGTCCAGCAGCACGCAGAAGTCGCCCACACCGAAGTCCGGGTCGTGCGCGGGCTCACCGCAGACCTGTGCGCCCAGCCTCAGGTAGCCACGCATGAGCGGCGGGACCGCGGGCCGTGGCGGAGCCGGAATGTCGTCGATGGCCCGCCCGTCCACGCGCACCGGCCGGTACGGATGCACCCGGTACTGCGGGGGTGCGGCATGACGGCTCAGGACGAAGTCCCGGACGCCGCGGAGCTGGCTGCCCGCAGGTTCGTCATCGGATTCGCCGGCGATCGGGACCGACACGCATCCGGTCACGTAGTCGTAGCCGTAGCGGTCCAGGTAGGCCAGGATGCCCGCCCACATCAACAGCACTACCGCACCATTGCGATGACCGTCCCGCACCACAGCGCGTCCCATTTCCACCAACGACGCCCGCAGCGGGTCGAAGGCGCGAAGGTCGAACTCTGTCGCGGTGTAGAGCCCTCCGGCCGCGATGGCGCCCGCCGGCGCCAGCATCCGGTAACAACCCACCAGCTCACCGGTGTCGTCGTCACGGACCAGCAGGTGGTCGCAGTACTCGTCGAACCTGTCGACGTCGCGTTGCTGCTCATCGGCCGCCGGCAGTGCGAAGCCCGGTGTGTTGCTGAAAACGTCGTACCGCAGCCGCTGCGCCGCCTCGACCATGCCCGGGTCGGTGGACAGCAACAGCGAGTAGCGCGGTCCGGCAGACGAGCTGGTCGCCGCGTGGTCCGGTTTGTCGCTGGGTATCAGGACAGAAGCAATGCTCATGGGACCAACGTGACGCAGCCGGTGAGCTAACCGGCATCGTCGCGCTGACATGTCGGTGCACGTCAGATGACGAAATGTCGCGCAAAATCGCGGGCGCTCAGTCGGCCCGGGAGACGCAAAAGCCCCGGCACGCCACAACGTGCGGGGGCTCTTGCATTCCTCGGCGAGCGGGAATACTCCCCCCGCTCGCGCGGGTCAGCCCTTGCGGGCTTTGATCGCGTCGGTCAGCTGCGGGGCGACCTTGAACAGGTCGCCCACCACGCCGTAGTCGGCGATCTCGAAGATAGGTGCCTCTTCGTCTTTGTTGACCGCGACGATGGTCTTGGACGTCTGCATTCCGGCGCGGTGCTGGATCGCCCCGGAGATGCCCAGCGCGATGTAGAGCTGGGGTGACACCGTCTTGCCGGTCTGGCCGACCTGGAACTGGCCAGGGTAGTAGCCCGAGTCGACCGCGGCGCGCGACGCCCCGACGGCCGCACCCAGCGAGTCGGCCAGCGCCTCGACCACGCTGAAGTTCTCCGCGCTACCCACGCCGCGGCCACCGGAGACCACAATGCTGGCCTCGGTCAGCTCCGGGCGGTCACCGGCAACCGCGGGCTGGCGGGCGGTGATTCTGGTGGCGTTCTCGGCGGGCGCCGGCACTTCCACGGTGACCTGCTCACCCGCGCCGGGGGCCGGCTGCGCGTCAATGGCGCCGGCGCGCACCGTGATCACCGGGGTGTCGCCGTTGGCCTGCGACTCGACGGTGAACGCGCCACCGAAGATGGAGTGCAGGGCCTTGTTGCCCTCTTTCACCTCGACCACGTCGACCAGCAGGCCGGACCCGATCCGGGCCGCGAGCCGGCCCGCGACCTCTTTGCCGTCGGCGGTGGCGGCCAGCAATACGGCGGCGGGCGCGTTCGACTCGGCCAGCGCGGCCAGCACGTCGACCACCGGGGTGATCAGGTACTTCTCGGCCTCGTCGGACTCGGCGACATAGATCTTGGCGGCGCCGGCCTCCTTCAGCCCGTCGATCAGCGGTGCGGCCGTCCCCGGCGCACCCACCACGACGGCGGCCGGCTCGCCCAGCGCGCGGGCGGCGGTGATCAATTCGGCGCTGACCTTCTTCAGCGCGCCTTCAGCGTGCTCGACGAGCACCAGTACTTCAGCCATGGGTTATCTCGCTCTTCTCGTCATTGGAGGGACTGTCTGAGATAGCTGGGGTGCTCGGTCAGACGATTTTCTGGGCGACCAGGTACTGCGCGATCTGGTTACCGCCCTCACCCTCGTCGGCGACCTTCTCACCGGCCGTCTTCGGCGGCTTGGGCGTCGATGACAGCACGGTCGACCCGGCATTGGCCAGCCCCACCTCGTCGCTTTCCACCCCGATCTCGGCCAAGGTCAACACCGTCACTTCTTTCTTCTTGGCGGCCATGATGCCTTTGAAGGACGGGAAGCGCGGCTCGTTGATCTTCTCGGTGACGCTGACCACCGCGGGCAGGGTGGCCTCGAGGGTGAATACGCCGTCGTCGGTCTCGCGCACGCCGGTCACCTTGCCGTCCGCGATGGACAGTTTGCGCAGGTGGGTCAGCTGCGGAAGACCCAGGTACTCGGCGATGATGGCCGGCACTGCGCCGCCGCTGCCGTCGGTGGCCTCGTTGCCGGCGATGACCAGCTCGGTGCCTTCGATGGTGCCCAGCGCACGCGCCAGGGCCCAGGCAGTTTGCACGACGCAGGAGCCGTGCATGCCGTCGTCCTTGAGGTGGACGGCCTTGTCGGCGCCCATCGACAGGGCCTTGCGGATCGCCTCGGCGGCGCGCTCGGGGCCCGCGGTCAGCACGGTCACCGAGCCCTCGACACCGTCGCCGGCTTCCCTCTCCCGGATCTGCAGCGCCTCTTCCACGGCGCGCTCGTTGATCTCGTCCAGCACCGCGTCGGCGGCCTCGCGGTCCAGCGTGTAATCACCGTCAGTCAGCTTGCGCTCCGACCAGGTGTCTGGGACCTGCTTGATCAGGACCACGATGTTCGTCATGAGTCTGGTTCGTCCTCCTCGAAGGGGTCCCGCAGTCCTGACCTGCGCGACCTCGGTACACGTTTCGCCACGCACACCGTGTTACCAGCGGGTAACTTTGTGCGTTCTGCCTTCACACCATAGCGAGTCGTAGTGCCGGTTCTTGCGGCCGGGGCCCGCTGCGCGGTTCGCGAATCCGGCACTTCGCGTTAGCCTGCCTATGCAATGAGCGCATTCGTTCCCGAGGTTCCCCCGCACGTCTCCGGCGACACTTCGTCGGCGGCTGACGCGGTGTTGACGCTGACCGGCGAACGCACGATCCCCGATCTGGACGTGGAAAACTACTGGTTTCGCCGCCATCAGGTCGTCTACCAGCGACTGGCCGGGCACTGCGCGGGCCGAGACGTGCTCGAGGCCGGTTGTGGCGAAGGTTACGGTGCCGACCTGATCGCCGGTGTCGCCCGCCGGGTCGTGGCAGTGGACTACGACGAGGCTGCGATAGCCCATGTCCGTAGCCGCTACCGGCGGGTGGAAGCCATCCAGGCGAACCTCGCCAAGCTGCCGCTGCCCGACGCGTCGGTGGATGTGGTGGTGAACTTCCAGGTCATCGAGCATCTCTGGGACCAGCCGCAGTTCGTGGCCGAATGTGCACGGGTGCTGCGTCCCGCCGGGTTGCTGATGGTGTCCACCCCCAACCGGATCACCTTCTCACCGGGCCGTGACACCCCGATCAATCCGTTTCACACCCGTGAACTGAACGCCGCCGAGCTGACCGGGCTGCTGGCCGACGCGGGCTTCGCCGACGTGTCGATCAGCGGCTTGTTCCACGGCCCGCGGCTGCGGGAGATGGATGCCCGCCACGGCGGCTCGATCATCGACGCGCAGATCGCGCGCGCGGTGGCCGATGCGCCCTGGTCGCCCGGGCTGGCGGCAGATGTCGCCGCGGTCACCACCGACGACTTCGACATCGTCGAAGCCGCGACGGACCAAACCGGCGGAGATGGCCGGGACATTGACGACAGCCTGGATCTGATCGCGATCGCGGTGCGACCGTGACGTCGCAAGACCGGGTGGCCGGCCTCTTCACCCTGGTGCTGCACACCCACCTGCCGTGGCTGGCTCATCACGGCCGCTGGCCGGTCGGCGAGGAATGGCTCTACCAGTCCTGGGCGGCGGCCTACCTGCCGCTGATGCGGGTGCTGCGCACCCTGGCCGACGAGGATCGCCGGGGGCTGATCACGCTTGGCGTCACTCCGGTGGTCAACGCCCAACTCGACGACCCCTACTGCCTCGACGGTATGCATCACTGGCTGGCCAACTGGCGGCTGCGCGCGGCGGAGGCCGCCAGTGTGCGGTCGCTGGGACCGAAATCGGCCGGCTACCAGTCATGCACGCCGGAACCGTTGCGCACCTTGGGAATCCGCGAATGCGCTGAGGCGGACGGGGCGCTCGACGATTTCGCCGTTTTATGGCGGCACGGCGGCAGCCCACTGCTACGCAGCCTGATCGACGCCGGCACCGTGGAGTTGCTCGGCGGCCCGCTGGCCCACCCGTTCCAGCCGCTGCTCACGCCGCGACTGCGCGAATTCGCGCTGCGCGAGGGCCTGGCCGACGCGCAGCATCGGCTGGCGGGGCGCCCGCGCGGGATCTGGGCACCCGAATGCGCCTATGCCCCGGGCCTGGAGCACGACTACGCCGCCGCCGGGGTCACGCACTTCATGGTCGACGGCCCGTCGCTGCACGGCGACACCGCCCTGGGCCGGCCCGTCGGCGACACCGACGTGGTCGCGTTCGGGCGCGACCTGCAGGTCAGCTACCGGGTGTGGTCGCCGAGATCCGGCTATCCCGGGCATGCCGCCTACCGGGACTTCCACACCTACGACCACCTCACCGGGCTCAAGCCGGCCAGGGTGACCGGCCGCAATGTGCCGTCAGAGGGCAAGGCGCCCTACGATCCCGAGCGCGCCGACCACGCCGTCGACGTCCATGTCGCCGACTTCGTCGACGTGGTCCGTAGCCGGCTGTTGTCGGAGTCCGAGCGGATCGGGCGGCCCGCGCACGTGGTCGCCGCCTTCGACACCGAGCTGTTCGGCCACTGGTGGTACGAGGGCCCGACCTGGCTGCAGCGGGTGCTGCGGGCCTTGCCCGCGGCCGGTGTCCAGGTGGGCACGCTGGGCGACGCAATCGCCGGCGGATTCGTCGGCGACGCGGTCGCCTTGCCGCCCAGCTCGTGGGGCTCGGGCAAGGACTGGCAGGTCTGGGCCGGCGACCAGGTGGCCGACCTGGTGCGGCTCAACACCGAAGTGGTCGACACCGCGCTGACCACGGTCGACAAGGCGCTGTCGCAGACGGCCTCGCTGGACGGGCCGCTTCCCCGCGATCACGTCGCCGATCAGATCCTGCGCGAGACGCTGCTCACCGTCTCCAGCGACTGGCCGTTCATGGTGAGTAAGGATTCGGCCGCCGACTACGCCCGGTACCGCGCCCACCTGCATGCCCACGCCACCCGCGAGATCGCCGGGGCGCTGGCCTCGGGCCGGCGCGACACCGCGCAACGGCTGGCCGAGGGGTGGAACCGCGCCGACGGACTGTTCGGAGCTCTGGACGCACGCAGGCTGCCCCGGTGAGGCGGGCCACCGCGTGAAGATCCTGATGGTGTCGTGGGAGTATCCGCCCGTCGTCATCGGCGGACTCGGCCGGCACGTGCATCACCTGTCGACCGCGCTGGCCGCGGCCGGCCACGACGTCGTCGTACTGTCCCGCCGTCCCTCGGGCACCGATCCCAGCACGCACCCGTCGTCGGATGAGATCGTCGACGGCGTCCGGGTGATCGCGGCCGCACACGATCCGCACGAATTCACCTTCAGCGACGACATGATGGCGTGGACGCTGGCGCTGGGCCATTCCATGGTCCGCGCCGGGTTGTCACTGAAAAAACATGGCACCAACCGGTCCTGGCGTCCCGACGTGGTACACGCTCACGACTGGCTGGTCGCCCATCCGGCCATCGCGCTCTCCGAATTTTACGACGTGCCAATGGTTTCCACGATCCACGCGACGGAAGCCGGTCGGCACACCGGCTGGGTCAGCGGGACGATCAGCCGTCAGGTGCACGCGGTCGAGTCGTGGCTGGTGCGTGAATCCGATTCACTGATCACGTGTTCGGCGTCGATGGCTGACGAAATCAGCGAACTGTTCGGACCCGGGCTGGCCGAGACCACCGTGATCCGCAACGGCATCGACGCGGCCCGCTGGCCGTTCGCGGCCCGCCGGCCGCGCACCGGGCCGGCCGAACTGCTCTACCTCGGGCGGCTGGAGTACGAGAAGGGGGTGCACGACCTGATCGCCGCGCTGCCGCGGATCAGGCGCTCACACCCGGGGACCACATTGACCATCGCCGGAGAGGGCACCCAGCAGGAATGGCTGATCGACCAGGCCCGTAAACACCGGGTGCTCAAGGCAACCCGGTTCGTCGGGCACCTCGGCCATGCCGAGCTGTTGGCGGTATTGCATCGTGCCGACGCCGCGGTGCTGCCCAGCCACTATGAGCCGTTCGGCATCGTCGCGTTGGAGGCCGCCGCGGCCGGTACTCCGCTGGTGACGTCGAGCATCGGCGGTCTGGGCGAAGCAGTGATCGGTGGGCAGACCGGAGTGTCATGTCCGCCCCGCGACGTGGCAAAGCTGGCCTCGGCGGTGCGCACCGTACTCGACGACCCGGACGCCGCGCAGCGGCGCGCCCGCGCCGCCCGCGAACGGCTCACGTCCGACTTCGACTGGAAGACGGTGGCCGAGCAGACCGCCCAGGTGTACCTGGCGGCCAAACGCCGGGAACGCCAACCGCAGCCACGATTGCCCATCGTCGAGCACGCCCTGCCGGACCGCTAAGGATTCTGCAGACCGATCGCGTCGGCGCAGTAGCGCCACACCCGCTGCCGGTCGCGCTCGCGGAACCGGGTCAGCGGCAGGTAGTGCTCCGGGCGGGGCCGCCGGTCGTGCCAGAAGCGGCCGGTCGGCGGCGCGGGTGTGGTCGCGGCAAGCCATAAGGCGGTGTCGGCGCCCTCGTCCGCGGTGCGCAGTATCGGCCCGGTGAGCATCCGGAAAGCCGGAAGTGACGCGGCCACCCCCGGGGTGTCGGCCCATCCGGGGTGCATGCAGTAGACGCGAATGTGCTGCGGTGCCCAGCGGTAGGCCAGGATCGGGGTGAGCGCCACCTGAATTCGTTTGGTGCGCGCGTAGGCGGTGGCACCGCGGTATCTCCCCGCCCGGTATTCGGGGTCGTTGGCCGGCAGCGATTGGGTATACATCCCGCCCGAGGACATCAGGATCACCCGCGGATCGCCGGACGCGGCCAGCAACGGCAGCAGCAGCTCGGTCATCAGCACCGGACCCAGCACATGGGTGGCCAGGGTAACCTCGTGCCCGTCGTGGGTCTCGGTGCGGGTGGCGGGCAGTACGCCGGCGTTGTGGATCAGCACGTCCAGTGTCGAGACCCGGCCGGCCAGGTCGGCGGCGAACGCGCGGACGGCGGCGAGGTCCGACACGTCGCAGACCTCCACCCGCACGTCGGCTTTCGAGTCCGCCGCGACGATCTCCTGGCGTGCCTGCTCACCGCTGTCGCGATCGCGGACAGTCAGAAGGACCGTCGCGCCCAGCCGGGCCAGGCCCGCGGCAATCGCCTTGCCGATGCCCCGATTCGCGCCGGTGACCAGCGCGGTCCGGCCGTTCAGCGCGCCCGGCGCCGGGTCGCCCGCCCACCCCGGGCGCCGCAGCCGATAGCCGACCTGGGAATAGCCCGCAATCACCGTCCGATCGAGGGCGGTGTCGAGCACGGACCGAATTGCGCTGTGCACACTCACACCACCACTTTTACCTCGGACGGCTCGCGGCATCCTCGTATTTTCGCCGGTAACGTCGAACGATGGGATTGGAATATTCGAGCGTGGTCGATGCGCCGATCGCCGACGTCTTCGCCTGGCACGCCAGGCCGGGTGCTTTCCACCGACTCGCGCCGCCGTGGCAGCCCATGCGGGTGATCACCGAGGCCGCCGCGCTCGAGGACGGCCGCGCCACGCTCGCGCTGCCTGGCGGCCTGCGCTGGGTTGCCGTCCACCAGCCGGACGGCTACGACCCTCCGCGGCGTTTCGTCGACACCATCGGCAGCGGCGGGCTGGCCGCGCTGCCGGCCCGAATCCTGGTGCGGTGGCGGCACACCCATGAGTTCGAGGACGTCGGCGACAACCGGACCAGGGTCATCGACCGGGTGGAGACCCCCGTACCCGGGTCGGCGTTGCGCGAGATGTTCGCCTACCGGCACCGCCAGCTGGCCGACGATCTGGCAGCGCACCGGCTGGCGGCCGAGAACGGTCTGGCACCGCTGACCGTCGCCGTCACCGGGTCGTCCGGACTGGTCGGTTCGGCGCTGACCGCATTCCTGAGCACCGGCGGACACCGCGTCATCGCGCTGGTCCGCCGACCCGCGAAAACCGGCGACGAGCGACGGTGGGACCCCGATGACCCCGATCCCCGATTGCTCGCCGGGGTCGATGCGGTGATCCACCTGGCCGGCGCCTCGATCGCCGGCCGGTTCACCGACAGCCATCGAAAAGCTGTCCGCGACAGCCGGATCGGCCCGACGCGTCGGCTGGCCGAACTGCTGGCTGACACCGCCGAGCGACCTCGCGTGCTGATATCGGCCTCGGCGATCGGTTATTACGGGTACGACCGTGGCGACGAGATACTCACCGAGGACAGCGATCGTGGCGACGGGTTCCTGGCCGACGTCGTCGCCGACTGGGAGCAGGCGACCGCGCCGGCGGAGCAGGCCGGGGTGCGGGTGGTGCGGGTACGTACCGGGATCGTGCAATCCCCGCGCGGCGGCACGCTTCGGCTGCTGCGCCCACTGTTCAGCGCCGGGCTGGGTGGCCGGCTCGGCGACGGCCGGCAATGGCTGTCCTGGATCGCGATCGACGACCTGGTCGACGTCTATCACCGCGCGCTATGGGATACCGCACTGGCGGGACCGGTGAATGCGGTTGCTCCGCAACCGGTTCGCAACTCCGAGTACACCCAGGTCCTCGCCCACGTCGTGCATCGGCCCGCGCTGTTGCCGGTACCGTCGCTGGGGCCCCGGATCTTGCTCGGTACGCAGGGCGCCCGCGAGCTGGCGTGCGCCAGCCAACGCGTGATTCCCCACAAGCTCAGTCAAGCCGGACACCGGTTTCGCCAGCCCGACCTCGATCAGGCATTGCGACACCTGCTCGGGCACAGCGGATAAGCGCACCCGCCGCAGCCGGGCCCCGTCGATGAGGCGACGAATTGCACCTGTTCGTCATCAGGCTCCTGCACGGTGTGCAGCGTCCATTTGCGCGGCGATCCCATCGAATTTGCTGATGATATCCGAGAAGTCAACGAGTGCGACACATTTCGCATCGGGGCGTGATAGCGGCAAATTCGCGTGCGACGCTGGTTCAATTCTTAGGTGGCCGTTTGTACAACCGTCCGGGCTGCCCGTCGCATAATCGCGGCGATAATGGGCATCGTCACGGTCGTCCAGCTGGTGCTCGGCCCGCACCAGGCCCGGGCCGAGTATTTGGTAGCGAACACCACGACCGCCGTCGGCTGCGCAAACCTGCCCTATCCGGTAGCGACGGCATGGTATTTTCCCAGCGCAGCGCCATTGGGATTAGTCTGGCTGCAGCACGGCTTCGTCGAAGACAAGCAGGATTGGTCTGCATTCGCCCCCATGCTCGCCAACCGTGGTTATCTCGTTATGGCGACCACACTGGCCACCGTAAACCTCTTCAGCTGCACTGTGGAGAACCTCGGTAACAATACCGGCTTCCTCGATAACATCGCCGATGTCTTTGCCCACAAAGATGATCCGAATGGCGCCTTGGCGACCTCCTTCAGCAAGGCGGCGGCCAAGGTGGGAGCGCCGGTGACGCCGTTACCCGACAGGCTGGTTTTCGTAGGACATTCGGCCGGCGTGGAGGCCGTCGAATACGTCGCCAATCGTCTGCGTAGTACCTACCCGGCTACATTCGCCCAGATGCGCGGTATCGTCAGCGAAGACGGCGTGAAGTCGTTTATCGGTTCCAACACCCAAGACGCGCTGACGGGTCTGGCCGGCACCGCTCTGCCGATCTACGCAACGGCGTCGCCGCGATTTCTTTGCAACGACTTCCAAAGCGGCACAAAAGCAATCGAACAGTACCTGTCGAACCGGCCATTTCTTGGGGTGAAGATCACCACCGGCGCCCACGGCGACGTGCTCGGTCCGTCGTCGCCGGCCTATGAGAACCTGGTCTGCACGTGTCCGCGGCAGGGGAACGTCGCGGCGGTATGGGGTCTGACGCAGGGCTGGATCACCGATATGTTCGCCGGAACGATCACACCTGACTTCTACCCCGGCGGGAGCTATTACACCACGCTGCTGACAGCCGGCACGATCACGACGCTGCCGTGACCGACGGGCAGGTACGGAATCAGCGCGCTGCT
The DNA here is from genome assembly GCA_963848535.1 of uncultured Actinomycetota bacterium. Lineage (GTDB taxonomy): Bacteria > Actinomycetota > Actinomycetes > Mycobacteriales > Mycobacteriaceae > Mycobacterium. The sequence continues at coordinate 53,787 of CAWKEM010000014.1, read as the reverse complement.
CCGCCCGCACGGCGCATGAATCATGGCCAGGGGCTAGCCAATTCACCCTGAAACCGGCGCATCGCGTCGATCAGCGCGGCCAGGACACGATGTGCTGCCACCAAGTCGGCGTCGGAGAGGTCTTCGAGCGCAAACCGCGTGTGCGCACCCAGCGGGCCGAAGAACGACTGCGCGGTGGCCAGACCGGATTGGCCATGACGCAGGACGACTTTTCGGCGGTCGGCGGGGTGGGAGTCGCGGCGAATGTGACCGGCGCCGGTCAGCCGATCCACCAGGTAGGTGGTAGCCGAACCGGACAGGCCCATCCGGTGGCTGAGGTCACCGAGGTCATCGGCTGTCCCGCGTTTTCGGCGACCATGATGTGCAGTAGGGCACGAAAATCGTTGGGCCGCAACCGATGAGACAGCGCGAACAACCGGCCGATCTGGTCCGATTCGGTTGCTATCTCACGCAGATCGGCCGAGATCAGCGACTCCAGGGTGCCCCGGCCGGAGAGCTGGTCAGCGTCCATAACAGTGTCCAGCATATCGCCCAATGGCGAATCATTTCACTTGATTAATGTTTAATTTGGTGAAATTCGCGATCACGGGGTGGCAGTGGCCGTGCCGCTGTGCCGCGGTTCGGGCGCCGGGCGCCGCCCCGGCGGGCCCGATTCGCATTCGGCTGGCGCGCTCCCATCACCTTCATTAAATTAATGTTTAAGTTAGTGAACCTAGGTGACGGCTATGTCGTTACCGGTGACGAGGGGCCGGTCAAAGCGGGCGTTCGCGCCGGTGTTGCGCTTTTTGTGCGCTCCACCGGCGGGCATGACCTCGCCAGTCTGCGCCGCTCAAGTCTGAGATGCCAACCCATCAGGGAGGAAGCGCATGGGCAACATTCCCGCTTTGTCGTTAGCGCCCGCCACGGCAGCGCCGCCGATGGCCGCGGCCCGGCCGGCCGCCGATGAGTTCGGCGTCTGGCGGTCGCAGATACGACGGACCGTACTCGCCGAGGTTGCCGAGTTCATCGCCGCGCGCCGTGCCGCTGAGCTCGAAGGGACAGGCATCGACGCGGTCGGCGACATCTTGGCGGAATTCGTCTCCGGCGGCAAATGCCTGCGGTCGACGTTCATGTACCTGGGGTGGCTGTGCGGTGCGCCGCCGAGCACGGCTGCGTTGCGGGCCGCGGCCAGTTTCGAGTTGGTACACGCCTTCGCGCTCCTGCAAGACGATGTCATGGACGGTTCCGCGCAACGACGGGGCCGGCCGGCGGCACACCTCCAACTCGCCCGTTGGCACCGCGAACGCCGGTTATCGGGCGCCGCACGCAAGTTCGGCGAGTCGGCCGCCATCCTGCTGGGGGACCTGTGCCTGATCTGGGCCGGGCAGATGCTGCGGGAAAGCGGTGTCGGGCCCGAGCGGCTGCAGCGGGCATGGCCGCGCTATGACGCGATGCGCACCGAGCTGGCGGTGGGTCAGTTCGCCGACTTGACCAACGACGTCCGCCACCTGCCGTCGTTGGAGGCCGTGCTGGAGGTGGCGCGGCGCAAGTCGGGCAATTACACCGTGCGCCGGCCCCTGGAAATCGGTGCGGCGATGGCCGGCTGCGACGATCGGACCTTGTCACAGCTTGGCCGCTACGGCACCGCGGTCGGCGAAGCGTTTCAGCTGCGCGACGACGTGCTGGGCGTGTTCGGCTCGCCGGCGGCAACGGGCAAACCCAGCGGTGGGGATTTGCTCGAACACAAGGCGACGAGCGTCGTGGTGGCCGCCTACCGGCTCGCCGACCCGCCGGCCCGCCGGGAGCTGAACGAATTGATGAACGGCGAGATCCTCGACGCGGCCGCGCTGGAACGGTGGAAGGCGTTGATCGTCGCGACAGGGGCGGTGCAGTTGATCGAAGAGATGATCAGCGACCGGGTCGCATCCGCGTGCAACATCGTGCGCGACATGAGGATCGACGAGGCCGTTCGCGCCACGCTGGCCACCATGGTCGCCGCCTGCACGGATCGCGCCCAATGACCGGTACAAGCCTGGGAGACTGTCGACCATGAAGACCGTCGCGGGGAACACCGATCACGTGGTGGTGATCGGCGCCGGCCTGGCGGGTCTTTCCGCGGCGCTGCACCTGGCCGGTCGGGGGCGTGCCGTCACGGTGGTAGAGCGGCACGCGTGGCCGGGGGGACGGGCCGGGCGGCTCGACATCGACGGTTACCGGGTCGACACCGGGCCGACGGTGCTCACCATGCCGGACATCATCGACGAGACGTTGGCGGCCGTAGGCCAAACCCGGTCCGGCCGTCTGGAGCTGCTGCCGCTCGATCCGGCCTACCGCGCCGTGTTCGCCGACGGCAGCGCGCTGGACGTGCACAGTGATCCGGATCGGATGGCCGCCGCCGTCGAAGAATTCGCCGGCCCCGGGCAGGCGGCGGGCTACCGGCGGCTGCGCGAGTGGCTGACGCGCTTGTACCGTACCGAGTTCGAGGGGTTCATCGGGGCCAACTTCGATTCCCCGCTGTCACTGCTCACCCCACAGCTGGCGCAGCTGGCCGCGATCGGCGGATTCCGCAAATGGGATCGCATGATCAACCGCTGTATCAGCGACCCGCGGCTGCAGCGGGTCTTCACCTTCCAGTCGCTGTATGCGGGTGTGGCCCCGCGCGACGCTCTGGCCGTGTACGCGGTTATCGCCTACATGGACACGATTTCGGGAGTGGTGTTCCCCCGCGGCGGGGTACGCGCGCTGCCCGACGCACTGGCCGCCGCGGCCGTCGAGGCGGGTGTTCAATTCCGCTACAACGCGACGGTTACCGGGCTGGACAGCAGCGGCGGGCGGATCCACGCCGTACGGACAGACGACGCCGCGCGCATTGCCTGCGACGCCGTGGTGCTGACCACGGAACTGCCGCAGACCTATGCACTGCTGGGCCGCAAACCGCGCCGTGCCTTGCCGCTGCGGCCGTCACCGTCGGCGGTCGTGGCCCACATAGGTTGTCGCACGGTTGCGTCCCAGACCGCGCACCACACGATACTGTTCGGCGAGGCGTGGGATCAGACCTTCACCGACATCATCCGCGACGGGCAACTCATGCAGGATCCGTCATTACTGGTCACCCGCCCCACCGCCAGTGACCCGGCGCTGGCTCCTGCCGGGCACGATCTGCTGTACGTACTTGCGCCGGCACCCAACCTCGACCGCGGCACCATCGACTGGGACCGCGTCGGCGATGCCTACGTAGCCAAGGTCATTGACATCGTGCAAGACCGGCTGCTGCCTGGGTTGCGCGACGACGCGACGGTGCTGGACGTGGTCACCCCCGCTGACTGGGCGCGTCAGGGCATGGCGGCCGGCAGCCCATTCGCGCTGGCTCACACCTTCGGCCAGACGGGTCCGTTCCGGCCGGCCAATATGGTGCGCGGCATCGACAACGCGGTGCTGGCCGGGTCGTCCACAGTGCCCGGTGTCGGTGTGCCGACCACGCTGATCTCCGGGCGGCTGGCCGCAGACCGCATCACGGGCATCGCCCAGGCGCCAACGACCCACATCGACACGAAAGCCAGGTTGTCATGATCCGCAGCGAGCTGGAAGCAGCCGGAATCGACGATCCGCGGCTGCGCGACGCGTACCGCCGCTGCCGCGAACTCAACGCCGCCCACGGCCGTACCTTCTTTCTGGCCACCCGGCTGCTGGCGCCGGACCAACGTCCACCCGTGCACGCGCTGTACGGCTTCGCCCGCTACGCCGACGACATCCTTGATGATCTCGATCCGCGGGTGGGCACCGGGATCCGGGCCGAACGTCTGCAGCAACTGGCTGACCGGTTTTTCGCCGGCGGTGATCACCACGACGAGCCCGTGCTCGCGGCGGTCACCCACACCGTCCGCCGGTATGAGATCAGCACCGAGCTGGTCGATGACTTTCTGGCGTCGATGCGGATGGATCTCACGATCACCGACTATCCGGACCGCGACGCGCTCAACCTCTACATGCGCGGCTCCGCCGAAGCGATCGGGCTGCAAGTGCTTCCGATACTGGGCACCGTGGCCCCAGTCGAGGAGGCCGCCCCGTACGCCGCAGCGCTCGGCAGGGCGTTTCAGCTCACGAATTTCTTGCGCGATGTCGACGAAGACCTGCAGCGACAACGCATCTACCTGCCGGCCGACGAGCTCGCCGCTCACGGAGTCGATCGGGATCTGTTGATGTGGTGTCATCTGAACCGCCGTACCGATCCCCGGGTAAGGGAGGCGCTGGCCGCTCAGCACGAAATCACCCGGCAGACTTATCGGTTCGCCGCGGCTGGCAGTCGCCTTGCTGGCGCCCCGCTCGCGGCCCTGCGTGGCCACCGCGGCGACGCTGTATTCGGAAATCCTGGACCGCATCGAGGCAAGCGACTTCGCGGTGTTCACCCACCGGGCCACCGTCGGTAAGGCTCGACGACTGCAGGTCGCCGGTGCCGGACTGATACGGTCGTGGCGGGCCCGCAACAGCGCGCCGGGTGTTACTGATCCTCGAAAATCGGGGGCGGCATGACCGATCGGTGGCAATACCTGTTGGTCCTGGCTGCATGCCTGGCGATCACCGCGCCCCTGGAGTTGTTCGGTCCCGGTGTCTACCGGCAGTGGCGGCGGCTCATCAGAGCGGTCCTCCCGGTGGCCGCAGCATTTTTGGTCTGGGATGAGATAGCGATCGCCGCGCACGTGTGGACTTACAACGGCGCCTACATCGCCGGCCTGAGCATCCCGTTTCGGGTGCCGATCGAAGAAGTCTTGTTCTTCGTGGTCATTCCGGTGTGCGCACTGCTGACCTACAACGCCGTGAGCACCATCCTGGAAAGGGTCGGCCCCCGATGACCGGTCTGGGCTACACGGCGCCGGCCGTCGCGGCGGTTGTGACCGTGTGCGTACTGGAATTGGCGGTGCTGCGTACCGGACTGTTCCGGCGACCGGCCTACTGGCTGTCGATGCTGATCGTGCTCGGCTTCCAGATTCCGGTGGACGGGTGGCTGACCAAACGCAGCTCGCCCATCGTCATCTATGACGATCGTCAGACCACCGGCCTGCGGTTCCCGTTCGACATCCCGATCGAGGACTTCTTATTCGGCTTCGCTCTGGCCACCGCGGTGCTGCTGCTGTGGGAACGGCAACGTGCGCGTCGGTGAAATCGGTTTGCACCCCGGCAACCTGGCGGCCGCGTTCGACGCCGGTGCCGCGGCATACGATCGGCTGGTCGACGCCAACCCCGGCTACCATGAGCACCTTGTTCTTTCGGCCCGCCGCATGCGAATCCAGTCCCGCGGCAAGGGGTTACGGCTGCTTGACGCCGGATGCGGCACTGGCGCGTCGACAGCCGCACTGCTCGCCGTCGCACCGGAAGCCGAGATCATCGGTGTGGACGCGTCGCGGGGAATGCTTGATGCCGCACTCGCGAAGCACTGGCCCCCATCGGTGCGGTTCGTGCACGCACCCGTCGAGCAACTGGCCGAGCACGGTATCACCGGACCGTTCGATGGCATCCTGGCCGCGTACCTGATCCGCAATGTGGCCGACCCGGACGATCAACTGCGCAAATTCCGCCTGCTGCTGCGGCCTGGCGGCACCTTGGCCGTGCACGAATATTCGGTACGCGACTCCCGCGCCGCCACGCGAATCTGGCACGCCGTGTGCTGGGGAATCATCATCCCGGCCGGGTGGTGGCGCACCCGCGACACCGCGCTGTATCGGTACCTGTGGCGCAGTGTGCTGGCGTTCGACGGTGCCGCACGGTTCCGGGCGCGTCTTGCCGACGCCGGCTTCACCGCAGTGCACAGCGAAACGATGCCGGGCTGGGAAGCCAACATTCTGCACACCTTCCTCGCGGATGTGCCGCTATGACCGATCATAAAGCTGACCGCCGACGCCAAACGCTTCCTGCGCCAAAGGGATTGCCGGATGCGGGCGCGCTGCCGGCGCGCCCGCGGGCGGTCGTCGTCGGCGCCGGCATCGCAGGGCTGGCCGCCGCCGCCGGGCTGGCCGAACGCGGCGTCGCCGTCGAGGTGATCGAACGCGAGCACTACCTCGGCGGCCGGGTGGGCGGCTGGACCGAGCATCACGACGGGGTTGACCTCGCGATGAATCGCGGCTTCCACGCGTTCTTCCGGCAGTACTACAACCTGCGGGCCTTACTGAAGCGAGTCGACCCGCAACTGCGCATGCTCACCCCCGTCGACGACTATCCGCTCATCGACGGCGCGGGCCGGCGCGACAGCTTCCGCGGGCTGCCGCGCACCCCGCCCTGGAACGCGCTGGCTTTCGCGGTCCGCAGTCCGACATTTCGGCTTAGCGACTTCATCCATATCGACGCGCGCGCGGCCGCGCCACTGGCCGCGGTGTCGGTGCCCGACATCTATCAGCGGCTCGACCACGTCGACGCGGCAACGTTTTTGACGAACATTCGTTTTCCGGAGGCCGCACGGCATCTGGCATTCGAGGTGTTTTCCCGCAGCTTTTTCGCCGACCCGTCGAAGCTGTCCGCCGCCGAGCTGGCGACCATGTTCCACATCTACTTCCTGGGCTCGGCCGAAGGGCTCATCTTCGACGTCCCCTCCGCGAACTACGACACCGCCCTCTGGCAGCCGCTACGGCACTACCTCGAAGGGCGCGATGTGCGGTTTCGGCTCGGGACCACCGTGCTGCGCATCGACACGAGTTCGGCGAAACCGTTCCGGGTGCAGACCGACTCCGGTGACCTCCTCGACGCCGACGCCGTCGTGCTGGCCACCGATGTCGCCGGCTTACAGCGGATCGTCACGGCGTCGTCCGACCTGGCCACCGAGACATGGCGGGCACAGATAGCACAGCTGCGCACCGCGCCACCGTTCGCGGTGCATCGGTTATGGCTGGACCGCCCCGTCGCGGCGCACCGGCCGGCGTTTCTGGGCACCGCCGACCACAAGCCGCTCGACAACATCAGCGTGCTGGAGCGCTATGAGCTTCAGGCCCGCGAGTGGGCCCGGGCACATCATGGTTCCGTGGTCGAATTGCACGCCTACGCCCTTGACTCGGCGCCATCCGCCTCGGCTGCGATACGCCAGCTTCACCAGATATATCCGGAAACCGCTGCAGCGCAAGTCGTTCACGAGCAGTTGCTACATCGCAGCGACTGCCCGCTTTTCGCGCCCGGATCGTACGCGGACCGGCCCACGGTGGTCACCCCCCAGCCCGGTCTGCTGTTGGCGGGTGACGCTGTCCGCATCGACTTGCCGGTGGCGCTGATGGAACGTGCCGCGACCACCGGCTGGTGCGCCGCCAACCGATTGCTGACACTATGGGGACTTGCCGGACACCCGTTGGAATCCGTACCCACCCAAGGCCGGTCACCACTGCTGCGATGGCTGGCCACCCGCGAAAGACCCAGTCGACGATGAACATCCGCGAACAGCTGCAACAACTATGGCCTTTTGAGGGGCCTAAAGAGTGGCCATTTCAGGTGATTCCGCGGATGTCGTGGGCCGATCAGCGCCCGACATATCGCGATGCGCAACCAGACATCATCGACGCCGCGCTGGCACGGTCGGAGCGCAAACCCACCGGTAATTGGTATGCGTTCGCCGGCAGCCGTGACGTGCGTGCCGGGCAGCCGCTCGGCGCGCGCGTCGCCGGCATCGATGTCGTCGCCTGGCGCGACGGGCAGCACTGGCTTTGCGTCGGTCCACGCAGTTGCCCGCACCTGGGAGCTGACCTGGCTACCGGCACCGTGCACCGCGGCACGTTGATCTGCCGGTGGCACGGCCTGGCCCTGGACGGCCGTGCGTGCGAGTTCGGCTGGCGCCCGCTGCCCAGCCACGACGACGGCACGCTGGTATGGGTGCGGCTCGACGACGTGGGCGGGGAGGCGCCGTTGCAGGAGCCGGTGCTTGCGGCCAGACCAACCGGCCACACAGTGGCTGCCGTCACCCGGATGGTCGGGGTGTGCGAGCCCGCCGACATCATCGCCAACCGGCTCGACCCCTGGCACGGCGCATGGTTCCACCCGTACTCGTTCACCCGACTCGAGGTGCTCGCGACGCCCACCGAACACGCCGATCACTTCCTGGTTGCGGTCACCTTCCGGATGGGCCGCGTGGGCGTACCCGTCATCGCGGAGTTCAGTTGCCCGGAAGCACGCACCATTCTGATGCGCATCGTCGAGGGCGAAGGAACCGGCAGCACCGTCGAAACCCACGCCACACCAATGGGTCCGGGCTCCGATGGGCGTCCACGCACCGCCGTGCTCGAAGCCACCATCGCGCATTCGGACCGTCCCGGCTTCGAGCGGGCAGCCCGGGCGGCGGCAGTGATCTCGCCGTTCATCCGCTATGCGGCCACCCGACTCTGGCGCGACGACCTTGCTTACGCCGAGCGCCGCTACCGACTGCGAACCGGTCTCGCGTGACTCCGCCGGCGCCTCGCAACGGCACGCGGGCAAGAATCGGTGCGGTCGCCTCCGCCCGCCGGTATGGCCGGCCATGAAGAAGATGTATTTCGCCACGGTCGTCGCGACCGTTGGCGCACACTTCGCGTACCTCATCTACCTGCCGAGCGGGGGCTTTCTCGCGCTGCGCTGGCCACGAACCATTGTGCTGCACATACCGACTGTTGCCTGGGGTGTCGCCGTCGTCGGACTCCGGCTTCCGTGCCCGTTGACATCGCTGGAGTCGTGGGCACGCCGGCGCGCCGATCTGGATCCACTGCCGACGACCGGGTTCATCGACCGCTATGTGGAGGGCCTTCTCATCCCGCCCGGCCGCACCGGTGTCGCACAGTCACTGGCGTTCGTCGCGGCCGCCGTCTCGTGGGGCTTGTTCGCGACGCAGCACGTTCGCCGAGGAAGCGCCCGTCCGTGGCCCGCTGAACCCGGGCGGGTCCCGCGACCCCGATAGCCGGCACCGCGGCCACAGACCCGGCCGTGCACACAAAAGTCGTTGCGGCCGCCGGTAGCGTTCACCGATACGCTGGTGGGGTATCTTGTTACAAAGGATGCGGGTAAGTGACCAAACGCGACGCTGCTGATCGGCAACCAGACCGAGCCGAACTAGAGATGTTGATGTCGGCCGACATGCGGGCAATCACGGCGCAATCCGACCGCATCGGCCGTCATTTCGCGCGCCAAAACGACGTCGGCAGCAGCGACTTCCACGCCTTACTGCACATCATGGTCGCCGAAACGGCAGGAACACCGTTGACGGCCGCCCAGTTGCGGCAGCGGATGGACGTGTCGCCCGCTGCGATCACCTATCTGGTGGATCGGATGATTGACGCCGGCCACATCCGGCGTGAGGCGGATCCGGGGGACCGACGTAAGTCGCTGCTTCGCTACGAGAAATCCGGTATGGCGTTGGCCCGCTCCTTTTTCACCCCCCTCGGTGCTGAGCTCCGCTCCGCCCTCGCCGATCTGCCGGACCGCGATTTGGCTGCGGCGCACCGGGTTTTCAAGGCGATGGTCGAATCGATGTCCACGTTCGAATCCCAACTCGCGGCCCAGAGCGCCAAACGGGCAGCGACCGGCGCCAAGAACGCCGCGGCCAAGGGCCGCCGCCGTGCGGCGCGGTGAACCACCGGGCCTATCGAACCGTCCGCCCGGTTGCTGAGCCGAGCACCCGTTGCTCGATCAAGTCAGCTCCGCGGCCCACGCCGCCGGTCGCGGCGAATCCGGCAGCCACTCGACGTGCGCCGTCGGCCATCGTGATTGCCTTGCGCACCTTCGCCCTCAGCCGTGCCGGGGTGAGCTTTTTCGCTGCCAGGCGGGTGCCGCAGTGGGCGACCTCGACGCGCCGGGCAACTTCGGCCTGGTCACGCGCGAAGGGCACGACACACACGGGTACGCCGCGGTCGAGGGCTTTCAGCGTCGTTCCCATCCCGCCGTGGGTGATGGCGCAGCTGGCCCGATCGAGTATGGCCGCGTGCGGGACGAATTCGCACACGGTTGCGTTAGGTGGCCGCGGCAAATCCGGAGGTATTCCCGCCGGAAATGTCGCCACGACATGAACCGGCTCGTCGGCTAATGCGTGTAGCGCGGCCCACCCCAACGCGGTGTCGGGCTGCCTGATCGAGGACGTGTTCACCAGCACCAGTGGCCGGTCGATGGCGGTGATCCAGTCCGGCGTCCTCGTCGGCACGGGCTCGAATACACAGGCGCCGATGTGGTGGACCAAATCACCCCAGCCAGGATGCCGATACTCGAAAGGCTCGCCGCCGACGGCTAACAGCAGCGGCGCACGCCGCAGGAAGTCGTCCACGGAACTGACCGGCGACACCCCCAACTCGGCGCGAATGGCGTTGACCCGGGGTAGCATTGGCCGGTCGAACAGATACCTGACGAACGGCCGCATGGCGGCGTCGCGGACATCGCCGACAATGCCCGACAGGGGTCGCAGTCCCGGACCGAAAGGAGGCACTCCGCGGGACCGCAGATACGGGGTGAACGGCGAAAACACCAGCCATGGAATGCTTCCGGCGTCGGCTACCGACATGGCGCCCCAGCAGTTCGCGTCGACGACGACCGCATCCGGCCGCACCGCGTCGACCGCGCGCCGCAGATCGTGGACTTCGAACACCGCCCGCCGACACAGCACGTCGATGGAAAACTTCAATACTTCCAGCGCATTTCGGGCCAGCCAATCCTGGCCGACAATCGCTTCGATTCTCGGGTCGACAGGCTCGGCGTGCAGGCCGGCCGCGCGCATCGTCGCGACCCCACTCGACATGGTGCGCAGGTGAACGTCATGGCCACGCCGGCCGAGCTCGGCCAGCAACGCGCCGACCGGCAACAGATGGCCCAGCGCCGGCGAGCCGTACGCCAATATCACCGCCACGTTGAAAGCCCCTACGGCCGCGGGATTACGCCGACATCGCGCAGGGCGGAAAGATTGGCAGCACCGCAGCCGTGCAAGCAAACCCGAAGCTCGTCGATGAAAGGCTGCAGCCAATCGACAACGGCAGCGGCGGATTCGATCGCGGCCGCCAGCAGTGGTCGGGCCACCGCCACGACGTCGGCACCCAACGCAATCGCCTTGGCTGCGTCCATCCCGGTGCGAATGCCGCCGGAAGCCACCAATGGGATGTCCGGCAGCGCGGCACGCACCTCGACGATCGCCTGCGCGGTCGGGATACCCCAATCAGCCAAGTGCGGGTAACGCAGTTCACCGTAGCGGACGAACTGCTCGACCCGCGACCACGAGGTGCCGCCGGCACCGGCCACGTCGATTCCGGCCACCGGCAATTCACCTTCGGCCCCAACCAGTTCGGCGACGGCCGCGGCGCCGATCCCGTGGCCGACCTCCTTCAGCAGCACCGGATAGTGTATTGCCTCGGCAGCCTCTCGTAGCCTGCCCAGCGATCCGGAGAAGTCGGTGTCGCCGTTGTGCTGCATGGCCTCCTGTAACGGATTCGTATGCACCGCGAGCACATCGGCGCCCACCCGATCGAGAGCCTTCTCCAGATCGGTCACGGTCGCCTTCGTCAACTGAGACAACCCGATGTTGCCGAACAGCAAGACGTCTGGGGCCACGTCACGAACGGTGAAGCTGGCCGCGGCCCGCTCCCCCAGTTCGCTGTCCAGCATGATCCGCTGCGAGCCGAGCATCATTCCGATCCCGAGTTGCTGAGCGGCCGCGGCCAAATTCCGATTGATCGTCCCGGACAACTCCGCACCCCCGGTCATCGCACCGATGAGTACCGGAGACCGTAGGCGTGCGCCGAAAAAAGTGGTGGACACGTCGATGTCGCTCAGGCTGGTCTGCGTCAGCGCGTTGTAGGGCAACAGATAGCGGTCCAGCCCCGTGCTCAGACCGTCATAGCCGACCTGTTCGGTCAGGCACACATCGATGTGGCGCCGCTTGCGGGTTGTCATCTTGCCCGGGTCAGTGGCCACGGCCACCACCCGGGCGCGACGATGTCAGCCGGGACCGAACTGCCGTCCCGACCCCGTCGGCGGTGTGCACGCTGGGCACCTGCCTTGAATCCACGGTCTCCATATTGCCTCCCGTCGGGTGTCGCCGCGCAGTGGGGCGGCCAATCAGTTAAGTTGATTAACTTTTAATTCACTGAAATGCTTGCATTCGTGATGTGGGATGGCGTGGCCGCCACCGTGACGGGCCGGCGTTCGTGGCCGCTCGGGTTGGGCGTCATTGTGCTGGGTATCGGCTTCATGATCCTCATCGGCGGGAACGCAGCGGCAGGCCAGGCGCCGCTGTCGCTGCCCGCCGGCTCGGATTCCGCCAGGGTCGACGCCCTGGCCCGTCAGTTCCCGGGGGGCGACCAGGTTCCGCTGATTGTGGTGGTCAGCCGCGCCGATGGCGCGGTGCTGGACCCTGCGGACGTCGCAGCCGCCCAGGCAGCCCGCAACCGAATGCAGGCCGCCGCACAGCCCGGCGCGAAGGTCATCGCACCGCCGCCGCTGGTGTCGGCCGACGGCAAGGCGGCCATCGGCATGGTTCCCGTCAGCGCCGACCTGTCGGGGCTGACGCTGGGCGACGCGGTGGCCGCGCTGCGTACCGCCGCCGACACGGGGCTGCCGGCGGCGCTGCGCGCCCACGTCACCGGGGGGCCGGCGTTCGGCGCCGACATCGCCAACGCGTTCACCGACGCCAACATCACCTTGCTCGCGGTGACGGCGTCGGTGGTGGCGCTGCTGCTGATCGCCACCTACCGCTCGCCGGTGCTGTGGCTGGTGCCCCTGCTGGTGATCGGACTCGCCGACCGGGTCGCGACGGCGGTGGGCACCGCGGTGGCGTCGCTGACCGGGCTGAGCTTCGACGGCGCCACCTCCGGGATCACCAGCGTGCTGGTTTTCGGTGCCGGCACCAACTACGCGCTGCTGCTGATTTCTCGGTACCGGCAAGAACTACACCGCCAACCGAACCACCGCGAAGCCCTGCGCCGGGCGGTCCGCATGGCCGGGCCGGCCATCGTCGCCAGCAACGCCACCGTGGTGCTGGCGTTGCTCACCCTGCTGTTCGCCTCCGCCCCGAGCACCCGCAGTCTGGGCGCTCTGGCGGCGTGCGGACTTGTCGTCGCCGCAGTGTCGGTGCTGGTGGTACTGCCGCCGCTGCTGGCGCTGTGCGGACGGCGGTTGTTTTGGCCCTTCATCCCGCACCCGGCGGACGGCGAGACCCTCGAGTCCGGTGCCTGGCATCGCGTTGCGGAGTGGGTGAGCCGGCGTCCCGCGCTGGTTGCCGTGGTCGCGATCGCGGTGCTGGCGGCCCTTGCCACCGGCCTGCTGGGAACTCGCATCGGTTTGTCGCAGACCGAGCAGTTCCGGGTTCGCGCCGATTCGGTGACCGGTTACGACGTCGTGGCCGCGCACTTCCCCGCCGGCCTGGGCAATCCCACGCTGGTCGTCGCCCCCACCGCCGAGGCATCGGCAGTGCAGCAGGCCGTCCGCGCAACCCCCGGTGTTGTCTCGGTGACCGAGTCTGGCCAGTCGGCGTCCGGGTTGACGAAGTGGTCGGTGCTGATCGACGCCCCGCCATCGTCCGGTCGGGCGTTCGATATCATTGCAGCACTGCGAAGTTCGACAAAGTCCGTCGACTCCGGCGCGCTGGTGGGCGGGGCCGACGCGCAGGCGCTTGACGTCCGCGACGCCGCCACGCATGACCGGCGCGTGCTGATCCCGGCGATCCTGTCGGTGATCCTGGTCGTGCTGTATGTGCTGTTGCGATCGGCGCTTGCGCCACCGACCCTGCTGGCGGCAACGATCCTCGGCGCGCTGGCCGCGCTGGGCGTCGGCAGCTGGGCCAGCATGCACGTCTTCGGGTTCCCGGCACTGGACAACACCACCCCGTTGTTCGCCTTCCTGTTTTTGGCCGCACTCGGAGTGGACTACACCATCTTTCTGGTCACCCGCGCCCGCGAGGAGGCTGCGCAGCACGGCGCCCGCGACGGCATGATCCGCGCTGTGTCGGCCACCGGCGGCGTAATCACCAGTGCGGGAATAGTTTTGGCCGCCGTCTTCTGCGTGCTGGGAGTGTTGCCCTTGATCGTGATGACCCAACTTGGCATCATCGTGGGCCTGGGAATCCTGCTCGACACCTTCATGGTGCGCACGCTGGTCATCCCCGCGCTGTTCGCCCTGATCGGTGACCGCATCTGGTGGCCCACCAACCCGGTCCACGCCAAAGCCGACTTGGCCCAACCAGAACGGAGTACACCATGAACAGGTCGATACTGGCCGCGACGACGGTTGCCGCCGCCGCGGCCGCCATCACCGGAAGCGTCGCCAGCGCAAGCAGCGTGCCCACGTGGTACGCGCGGCTGCGCAAGCCACCCTTGCAGCCGCCGAATGCCGCCTTCCCCATCGCGTGGACCACGCTGTACGGGGACATCGCAGTCACATCCGCGGCGGCCATCGACCGGTTTCGCGAGGCCGGACAGCACGACAAGGCGCGCCGCTATGCCGCGGCCCTTGGGGTGAATCTGGCGCTCAACGCCGGATGGAGCTGGCTCTTCTTCCGGTGCCACAAACTCGGCGCGTCCGCGGTGGGCGCCGCGGTGCTGACGGCCAGCAGCGCCGACTTGGCGCGTCGGGCCGCGCAGGCCGATCCGCGCGCCGGAGTCGCGCTTTCCGCGTACCCGCTGTGGTGCACCTTCGCCACCTACCTGGCCACCGGGGTCTGGCGGCTCAACCGCTAAGGCAGCACATGAGTCTCGCGTTGTTGTGGTTTCGCCGCGACCTACGGTTGCACGATCACCCGGCCCTTGCCGCCGCCGCTCACAACGACGAGGTACTCGCCTGCTTTGTCGTCGATCCGCGCCTGGAGGCGTCGTCGGGCCGGCGCCGCCTGCAGTATTTGGGTGACTCGCTGCGGCAACTCCGCGACGACCTGGACGGCCGGCTGCTGGTGACCCGCGGGCGGCCCGAAGAGCAGATCCCCCGCATTGCCACGGAAATCGACGCCACGTCGGTGCACATCTCGAACGATTTCGCCCCGTTCGGGCGGCGCCGCGACGAACGGGTGCGCGCGGCGCTGGGCTCGGTGCCGCTGGTGGCCAACGGCTCGCCATATCTGGTTTCACCCGGCCGGGTCACCAAACCGGACGGCAGTCCCTACCAGGTGTTCACCCCGTTTTTTCGCAAGTGGCATGAGGCCGGTTGGCGACAGCCGGCCCGCTCCGGTGCCGATTCGGCGCGCTGGATCGACCCGGCGCGGGTGCAAATCACGCAGTGCGAGATTCCTGACCCCGGCGCCACGCTTGACCTCGCTGCCGGTGAAGCGGCGGCACGTCTGGACTGGGCGGCGTTCGTCGACGACGGGCTGGACCGTTACGCGCACGACCGCGACAGGCCTGACCTCGACGGCACCAGCCAGATGTCGGCGCACCTGAAGTTCGGCGCCATCCATCCGCGGACCATGGTCGCCGACCTGGATCTGCGTCACAGCGGGGCGCAAACGTATCTGCGGGAGTTGGCGTTTCGCGACTTTTACGCGGCCGTGCTGCATCACTGGCCGGCCAGCGCCTGGCGCAACTGGAACAGCCAGTTCGACGCCATCAAGACCGACACCGGAGCCGAAGCCAACCGCCGCTTCGCGGCCTGGAAAGCCGGCCAAACCGGATTTCCGCTCGTCGATGCCGGGATGCGGCAGCTGCGCGGGACCGGCTTCATGCACAACCGGGTGCGGATGATCGTGGCATCGTTTCTGGTCAAGGACCTTCACCTGCCCTGGCAGTGGGGCGCCGAATGGTTTCTGGAGCAACTGGTGGACGGCGACATGGCCAGCAACCAGCACGGGTGGCAATGGTGCGCCGGGTGCGGCACCGACGCCGCGCCGTACTTTCGGGTGTTCAACCCGGCCAAGCAGGGCGAGAAGTTCGATCCTTCAGGGGATTACATCCGGCGTTGGGTGCCCGAGCTGGCTGGCGCCGACGACGTGCACCTGCGCAAAGGTGAACGGCCCCAAGGATATCCAGCGCCGATCGTCGACCACAGTACTGAGCGGGCCGAAGCGCTGCGCCGGTACCAGAACATCAGCTGAGGCCGTTCAGCTGCGCAGGTTCTTCCTGATGGCGGCGTCCTGCTCCTCGGCGACCCCGACGGCATAATCGGGCGGCACGGCTTCGTCGGGAGGGCCGTCGAACTCGAGCGTGACGAACGCCTTACCCTCGGTGAACAGCAACACGGTCACCGCTTTGGACTGGTCCCGCGAAGCACCCGAAACCATCGTTCCGCCGTTGCCCAATGAAACCGGTTGTGGGTTGCCACCGCTCACCGTGTCGCGAAGCGACGCTATCGACCCATTCATCGCGGTGGTCGCGCCTGCGGCGTCGGGCAGGATCAACACCGTGTCGTCGATTCGTTCACTGCCGTCTCGGTTGCGGAGCAGCACCTCCGCCCCCGGGGCTCCCTTCGGGTTTCGGGTGGGCGGCTGCGCGTCGGTGTAGACGTTCGGCGGCGTCCCACTGATGTCGCTGCCCTGAATCAACAGGGTGGTGTAGTCGGTGGGCGCGGTCTGTCCCGATGTCCTCGACGACGGGGCGGCAGAGCCGGTGGTTGTCGAGGCTGGAGAGGCTCCCGACGATGTGGGCGACGACGGCGACGCCTTCTTCGCATTGTTGCTGCACGCGGGGAGCAACGCCCCCACCGCCGTAGCCGCCGCCACGCCCAGAACCGCGATCATCCGGGTCGTCATCCGAGCACTCCCATCTGTCGGTGGGCCGGGTAGCGGCGAGCGCACGCCTTGGGTGTCCTCGGTACCGTAGCGAACTGCGAGGGGGTTCACCGGCAAACTTGACGAACCCTCATAGCGGGTCAGTGGCCGGGCGAAGCCGGCACGGTGCCCGCCGTGCCGGCCAACAGCACGCGGCAAAGTGCCACGTCGCAGTGCGCGCACCGGCTTGGGGCCGGCGCCGCGGGCACCCACCCGCCAGGGGTCAATGGACCGCCTTTTTGCGTTCGATGTCGGCCAGGGCGGCGGCCAGTTCAGCGCGCTGCGCGGCCGAGCTCTCCCAAGACAGCTGCCGGTTCTTGACCACCTTGGCCGGTGCGCCGACCGCGATCGAGTAGTCCGGGATTACCCCGCGCACGACCGCGTGCGACCCGAGCACGCAGCCCCGTCCGATGGACGTACCGCGCAGCACCGTCACCTTGGTCGCAACCCAGGTGTCCGGCCCGATCCGGACCGGGGACTTGATGATGCCCTGATCCTTGATCGGGACGTTGATGTCGTCCATGCGGTGATCGAAATCGCAGACGTAGCACCAGTCGGCCATCAGCGCCGAATCGCCGAGCTCGATGTCGAGATAGCAGTTGATGACGTTGTCGCGGCCCAGCACCACTTTGTCGCCGAACCGCAGCGAGCCTTCGTGTGCGCGGATGGTGTTTTTGTCCCCGATGTGCACCCAGCGGCCGATCTCCAGCTGCGACAACTCGGGTGTCGCGTGGATCTCCACATCCTTGCCCAGAAACACCATGCCGCGAGTGATGATGTGGGGGTTGGCCAGCTTGAACTTCAGCAGCCGCCAGTAGCGCACCAGGTACCACGGGGTATACGCGCGGTTGGCCAGCACCCACTTCAGCGAGGCCAGCGTGAGGAACTTGGCCTGGCGTGGATCCCGCAGCCGTGACCCACGCCAGCGGCGATGGAGCGGGGCGCCCCACATGCTCGTCATGGCCGGAAAGCCTAGCTGAGCCGCCGCGGGTTACCCTCACCTGTACTCGATCACATGCTCATACCGAACGGCCCGGGCCCGCCCCGCAGCGGCCCGCGTTGCGGAAGGATTTGATACCCGAGGTGCTTGTCCGACATCTCCTGCATGGGCTTCGGCGTTGGTCGTCTGCGGTTCTCGCGGTTGCGCTCGCGGTCGGGCTCGGCGGTTGCGGCAACACCGACTCCTGGGTTGAGGCGTCGGCCGCGCAGGGCTGGCCCGCACAATACGGCGACGCCGCCAACAGCGGCTACACCAGCACCGGCGGCGCCGCCAAGCTGTCGTTGCAGTGGACGCGGTCGGTCAAGGGGAGCTTGGCGGCCGGTCCGGCGCTGAGCGCCCGCGGTTATCTCGCCCTGAACGCGCAGACCCCCGACGGATGTTCGCTGATGGAGTGGGAGAACGACGACAACGGCCGGCAGCGCTGGTGTGTCCGGCTGTTTCAGGGCGGTGGCTTCGCCGGCGCCCTGTTCGACGGCTTCGACAATCTCTACGTCGGCCAGCCGGGGGCATTGCTGTCTTTTCCGGTGACACAGTGGACGCGTTGGCGGCGCCCGGTGATCGGGATGCCCACCACCCCGAGGTTTCTGGGGAATGGCCAGCTGCTGATCGCCACGCACCTGGGACAGGTGCTGGTTTTCGACGCCCATCGCGGCATGGTGGTCGGCAGCCCGCTGGATCTGGTGGAGGGCATCGATCCCGCTGATGCGACGCGGGGGTTGGCCGATTGCGCGCCGGCCCGGCCGGGCTGCCCGGTTGCGGCAGCTCCCGCCTTCTCGGCGGCCAGCGGGACGGTGGTGCTGGGTGTCTGGCAGCCCGGCGCCGCGGCCGCGGGGCTGGTCGGGCTGAAGTATCACCCGGGCCAGACCCCGCTGCTGACCCGGGAGTGGACTGGCGACGCGGTGAGCGCCGGTGTCATCGCCAGCCCGGTGTTGTCCGCCGACGGGTCGACCGTTTACGTCAATGGCCGCGACCAACGGCTATGGGCGCTGCACGCCGCCGACGGGACGGTGAAGTGGTCGGTTCCGCTGGGATTCCTGGCCCAGACGCCGCCCGCGGTCACCCCGCAGGGGTTGATCGTGTCGGGCGGCGGCCCCGCCACCCGGCTGGCGGCGTTCAAGGACGCCGGTAATCACGCCGATCAGGTCTGGCGCCGCGATGACGTGGTCCCGCTGTCGTCGTCGAGCCTGGCTGGCACCGGCATCGGGTACACGGTTGCCGGCGGCCGGCCTACTGACGGCGCGCCCGGTTTGTCGGTCCTGGTCTTCGACCCGGGCAACGGCCACCCGCTGGGCAGCTATCCGCTCCCGGCGGCCACCGGATACCCCCTCGGGGTCTCGGTCGGCAACGACCGCCGAGTGGTGGCCGCCACCAGCGACGGTCAGGTCTACGGCTTCCGACCAGCCTAAGCCCGGCCTCATCCGAGGCTCATAATCGCTTCGTGCCGATCGACGACCCTGCGATGGCGGATGCGGTGGCCGCGTACAGTCGTCGCGGCCAAGGCAGCCAGGCGGCGGACATCGCCGCGACTTTGCTAGCCATAACTAGCCGTCAGCGCCCGCCCAGTGTGACCGCCCAGGGCCCGTCGGCGTCAACCCTTATCTGCCATTGCGATCGCGATCATTCGGCTGTTCTGGGGTCTGAGTTGCGGGTTTAGCAGAGTCTATTAGCAACGCGGGCTGTGAGGGACGTTTGGCACGCCATGATCTTCCGTGAGAGTGTCAGCCCGATCTAGGTTCTGCAGTGACGGGTTGTTTCAGGACCACCCTGGCGTAGAAAACTCTCGGAATTGACCCGTCCCCGCGCTTCAGAAGTGAGCAGGCCACGCCGCCGGAGCGCCGGTGAGTGAGTCCCGTTATTTGATGGGGTGTCGTCGCCTTCGGTGTCGCAGCTGCTCGGTGAAGTAGTGGCTTTTGCCCCGGCCTGTGGTTTTGGCCGCGTACATCGCGATGTCGGCGTCGCGCAGGATCTCCACGGCGCCGCGCGGGTCGTTGTTTTCGATCACAACGATTCCGACGCTGGCCCCGATGCAAAGTGTCACGCCCTCGATGACGACCGGTTCCGACAGGGTCGCGTGGAGTCTCTCGGCGAATGCGTCGAGGTCGGGGCGGGAGATCTCGCCGATGAGCAGGGCGATGAATTCGTCGCCGCCAAGCCGGGCGACCACGTCGTCGGATCGGACGGCGCGGCGGAGACGTTGCGCCGCGCTCCGTAGCACCTCGTCGCCGGCGTCGTGGCCGAGCAAATCGTTGACGGTCTTGAGATTGTCCAGATCGATGAACAGGACCGCCGCCAAGACGCAGTGGCCGCCGGATTCGAGCGCTTCGGTAACCCGGGTGACAACGTGGGCGCGGTTGGGCAGCCCGGTCAGCGAGTCGTGTGTGGCCTCGTAGGCGAGCCGTTGGCTGGCGGTGCGTTGTGCGGTGATGTCGGTGAGTGAGATGACCACCGATGAATGCTGCGGATCGTCTGGGTTGAGCAGGCGATAACTTGCACACAGCCATACCCGTTGTCCGTCGGAGCGATCGACACCGAACACGTAATCACTGATTGGGGTTCCGGTTTGCCGGATCCGGGTGAGCGGATGCCGGTCTGTACCGATGAGGTGGCGGTTGGTGTCGTAGATGGGAAAGTCGAGGGCTCTGTTGGCTGTCCGGTTTTTGAGAGCCTCGGGCGCCGTGCCAAATATTCGGTCGGCCGCCGGGTTCGAGGATTCGATACGGCCGTCGCTGCCGATGAGCGCGACCCCGTAGTCGAGTGTGGTCACCACGGTTTGGAAGTATTGTTCGGCCTGCCGGAGGGCGGTCTGGTCGGCGCAGACCAGGAGATAGCCGTTGTCCGTTGCGGTGGCGGAGACCCGCACGGCCAGCGCCGCTCCGTCCGCGGCGTGGTGGGTGCTGTGAACGATTCCGCCGTGGGCGATGATCGCGGCCGGGTCCAGCGGCGCGCCGACCGCCTCGCTGGCCGGGAGTGCGAGCGCTCGTGCGGCGGGTCGGCGGTAGATGGCTTCGGCGGCCGGGTTCCAATTGGTGACGATCCCGGTGAACGTGGTGGCGATGATCGCGTCGCTGACCTGGGTGGCCAGCGCCGCCTGACAGCGCAGCGCCGCCTCGGCGGCCTTCCGGGCAGACAGATCGCGGAAGGTCACCTGATAGGCGGGTCTGCCCTGCCATACCGTCCGCACCGACACTGCCTCGACGTCGAGGGTGGTGCCATCAAAGCGCAGCATCACCACCTCCGAGGGTGGAGATGCCTCCCCCTCGTGCCGCAGGGAAGCGATTCGCGCCAGCATGGCGGGAACCGAGTCCGGATGGACGAATTCGGTGATCACGTGTCCCAGCAGCTGAGCGCTGCACTGTGCGCCGATCCAGCGGACCCCGGCGGGGTTGATGTAGACGACGCGGCCGCCGTCGTGGACGCAGATGGCGTTGGGGCTGTAGTCCACCAGCCGCCGGTACCGCTGCTCGACAATCTCTGCCTGTATCTGCCGACAAGGGGAGGCCGGATCCGCCACGCCGCCTTCGACCCCGCCGTCGCTGGAGCGATCGTTCCCGGCGTCCAAACGAGATCCTCCGGTTGGTGTCGAGGCCAGTACAGCAAAGGTCGGACCACAATATCTTGATAAAAATAATTCGGGCATGCGGTTGCGTGACCAACGGTTCGGATGTGACGCATGGTGATCATTGGACGTTAATGAATACAGGGATGCCCATTCGGGGGCGATCGGCGACACGATCACCGGCATCGGTGCGGTCACCGGCTGCGGCCGGGGCCAGCTTGATTGCCGACTTCGTAGTCGCCGGATGTCTGCTCGCGCGGTGCCGAGTGGCCTTTTTCGTCCCGATCATCGGTTGTGCGGCGAAGGTTGCGCTGGGGATCGGCGCTGCGGTGATGGAGTGGCTGGCCGGCCCGGTTCAGGCGCTAGAGAGCCAGCGGCGGGATGGCGTTGCGGGGTACCTGGGCTTGCGCCGCGCCGGCGAACGCCGGCAGCATCTCACCCGGCGCGAAGTAGAAAATCAGCTGGTCGTCGGTGAGGGCAAAGTTCTGGTAGTGCGAGGGATCAAGCCCGGTCGAGGGCAAGATCGCCGCACCCAGAGCGTTTTGACGTTCCAGGTCGCGCTGGACAATCGGGAAGATGCTGTCCAGCGCCGTGGTGCCGGGCGCAAACAGGTTGTCGAAGGTGATGGGCTGGGATTTCCCGAGGTTGTAGTTGAACGCTTTGTACCAGGTGGACGGATGCGATCCGCCGAGGTCCTGGAAGAACTTGAGCACCACGCTGCGGGTGTTGTGCGGCGGCTGGCCGGAGGTGTGCTGCTCGGTGGTGGCTTCCATCTGGTAGGGCTGATCACGCCCCCCGGAACTCTGTGCGACGTTGAGGAAACCGTCGCGGTTCTTGGTGATGTAGTCGGTCAGCGCCTGCTGGTCGGGATAATCGACCGGGAACGTCATGTTGAGCGTGTAGGTGGGGCCGGTGGCTTGCACATGACACAGCTGGCCGGCCTCGATCGTGCCGCCCAGGCCGGCGCACGACGGTGGCGCGGCGGCCGCCGGCGAGCCCAGCAGGACCGCGGTTGCCAGCACCGCGGCCGCCATCAGGTGACGCATCGTCGAATCGTCCTCGCAGACTAAAAAGGCTGGGCGCTCCGAAGAGTGACCGCAGCCAGCCTACCTGGCGCTATCGCGAGGGACGGCAAACGAACACCCGCGCCTGACCGGCCGGCCCGGAGCCGATGCGGGTGATGACCGCCGACAGGGGCCGGCCGCCACGCAGCCGCAGCCGCAGCCGCAGCGCGTCGGGGTCAACCTGCACACCGCGGACCAAGATCTCCAGCGCCCCGCAATCCAGCGCCGACAATGCCTGCCGGAGCCGCCGCTCATCGAACACTAACTGCTCTAGCACCTCGAAGCCCCGGATCCCGCCGGGCAGCCGATCCCCGGACAGGTAGGCGATATCGGGGTCGAGTTGCCACAGCCCGTGCCGCGCGCCGTAGTGGCGCACCAGCCCGGCGCGGACCACGGCGCCGTCGGGGTCGACGATCCATCGTCCGGCCGGCCGCACCGGGCAGTCGTCCGGCTCGGTGTCGGTGATCTCTTCGCCGGCCTCGAGGATGCTCGCCCGCCGGCGGACACCCGGCTGCGCCAACCCGGCTGACCACAGACATGCTTCCCGCACCGAACCGCGATATGACGTCACCTCGATCTCGCCGTCGAACCCGAGGCGTCTTACGTGATCGAAATCTATTCCGGGGGCGCACTTTACGGCGAAGGCTCGGCCACGGTAGGTGTCGATCAGCTGGCGCAGGCCGGGCTGGTAGCCGTCGATACCGAAGCGCCGGCGCCCGTCAAGACGGCGCGCCGGGTCGACGACGACCACCGCGTCGCGGGTCACCGGATGCAGTGCGTCGGCTCGGCAGAGGTGGGCCGCCGCCCCCAGGTTGTGCCGCGCCATCGCCAGCCGCACCGGGTCGATATCGCTGCCCACGGCTCGGATACCCGAGCCGTGCAGCGCGGCCAATTCGGTGCCGATCGAACAGGTCGCATCGTGCACTAAGACGTCTGGGCCACCTGGCCCCTTGGCCAGCCGCCGGGCCCGGTGCACAGCCACCGGCGCCGCGGTGGCTTGCTGCAGCGCCTCGTCGGTGAACAGCCAGCTCGATACGTCACCGAGCCCGCCGAGCTTGTCGGCGGCGCGCCGGCGCAGCAGCACCGTCTCCACCAGCACCGCCGCCCGGTCACCGAACCGGGCCCGCGCAGTGGCGATATCGGCAATGCGGGTGGTGTCCGTCAGCTCGAGCTCAGTGACGACTGCCAGCGCCGCAGCCCCCGATTCGGACCGCAGGTAACTGACGTCGTCCGTGCTGAAGCGCAGCCCTACGCTCAGGAGGGTTTGACCCCGGTGACCATCACGTTGTAGAACCAGCCCTTCGGCGCCACATGCCGCCAGATGTTGGCGTCCACCCAGCTCAGCGCCTTCCAACCGCCGAACGCGAACTTCGCCCAGCCCCAGCCGAGCCGCCCGGGTGGCACCGTCGACTCGAAGGTGCGCACCGGCCAGCCGAACATCGCGGCGGTGAACTCTTCGCTGGCGGTCTCGACCTGCACGGCGCCCGCGTTGGCGGCCATCCGCTCCAGGTCGTTCGGGTCGAAGGTGTGCAGGTCGACAATCCACTCCAGAGCCGCTGCCCGCGAGTTCTCGTCGATCTCGGCCTGGGGACGGCGCCAGCCGCCCAGTCCGGGCAGCTTCACCACCCGGATGGTGGTGTTCCACGTCAGGTCCGCCAGCGCGCGGGCATAGCCGTTGCCGACGGTGGTCGGCTCGCCGGCGAACACGAACCGGCCGCCCGGCTTCAGTACCCGGATCACCTCTCGCAGCGAGAGCTCGACGTCGGGGATGTGATGCAGCACCGCATGCCCGACCACCAGGTCGAAGGTGTCGTCGTCATAGGGGATGCCCTCGGCATCGGCCACCCGGCCGTCGATGTCCAGGCCCAGCGACTGCCCGTTGCGGGTGGCGACCTTGACCATGCCGGGCGACAGGTCGGTGACCGACCCGCGCCGTGCGACCCCGGCCTGGATCAGGTTGAGCAGGAAAAACCCTGTGCCGCAACCCAATTCGAGGGCACGGTCGTAGGGCAGCTCCCGGATGACCGCCTCGGGCACGATGGCGTCGAACCGGCCCCGGGCGTAGTCGACGCAGCGCTGGTCGTAGGAGATCGACCACTTCTCGTCGTAGTTCTCGGCTTCCCAGTCGTGGTAGAGCACCTGGGCCAGCTTGCTGTCATGCCGGGCGGCTTCCACCTGCTCGACGGTGGCACGCGGGTTGGGAGCGGCGTCGGTCGAACTCGTCGTCATGTAGGGCAGCCTAACCGCCGTTGGGATCCGCGGTGTCGCCACCGCTGTGACCAGCGGCGAACACGTCGACATAACGGTGTCGTTCGGCGGCGAGCCACTCGGGACGTTCCAGCGCGAAGACGTCGTTGATGCCGGCTTTGGCGGCGGCCAGCGCTTGTGGAGGTCCGTCGAGAAAGCGGCGTGCCCACCCCGCGGCGGCGTCGTACACGTCGTCCGGGGCCACCATTTCGTCGATCAGGCCCAGCGCCAGCGCCTCCTCGGCGTCGAAGAAACGCCCGCTGAACACCAGGTCCTTGGCCCTGCTGGCCCCGGCCGCGCGGGTCAGCCGGGCCATCCCGCCGCCACCGGGGATCAGGCCGGCCAGGATCTCGGTGGCGCCGAACTTCACGTTGTCGCCACTGACCCGCCAGTCGGCGGCCAGGGCGAGGGTGAGGCCGGCACCCAGTGCGTATCCGGTGATCGCGGCCACGGTCGGTTTGGGGATCTCCGCCACGGCATCGACGGCTTCCCGCCGCACCCGGGCCGCGACCTCGGCTTCCGGAGCCGTCAGCGTGCGCAGCTCGGGCATGTCGTCGCCGGCCGAGAAGATCTCGTGACCGCCGAACAGGATCACCGCGGCGACGTCGTCGCGGCGCCCCAGCTCGGCGGCCGCGCCGACGATCTCGCGGTAGACCTGCCGGGTCATCGCGTTGGTCGGCGGTCGCGACAGAAGCAACATGGCCAGGCCGGGATCCTGCGAGCCGTCGCTGACCACGACGCTGACGAACTCGCTCAAAGCGGCCACCCCATGCCGCCCGATTTGCGCGCCTGGTGGTAGCGGTCGGAGTCGAAGAACTCGAACACCCAGTTGTCGTCCTGGATCTCCAGGTGCGGCTGCACCCTGACGATCTGGCGTTCGACCGCCAGCACGTCGGCGACGGTGCGGCCGGCCAGCGAGTCCAGCTGCGTCCACGTCGGCGGCAACAGGAAGCTACGTCCGGCCGCGAAGTCGTCGAGGGCAGCCTGCGGCGTCGTCCAGCCGGCGCGGTCGGATTCGGTGTTCTCGCCGTCGGCACGCTGCCCCTTCGGCAGGGCTCCCACAAAGAAATAGGTGTCGTAGCGGCGGGTGCGCTCGGCCTCCGGGGTGACCCAGTTGGCCCACGGCCGGAGCAGGTCCGATCGCAGCACCAGGTTCTCCCGGCGCAAAAAGTCCGCGAACGACAGCGTGCCGTCGGCCAGCGCGCGGCGGGCATCGCGGTACACCGAAGCGTCGCCGACGATGCCGTCCGGGTCGCCGGCCGGCCCGGCGAACAGCACCCCCGACTCCTCGAAGGTCTCCCGGGCCGCCGCGCAGACCAGCGCCTCGGCCAGGTCGGCTTCGATGCCGAACCGCTGCGCCCACCACTGCGGCGGCGGGCCGGTCCAGGCGATGTCGGCGTTGCGGTCGCGGTCGTCGACGCCGCCGCCGGGAAACACCATCACCCCGGCGGCGAACTGCATCTTGGCGTGCCGGCGCATCAAGAACACGGCGATGCCGTCCGGACTATCCGGGGTATCGCGGACCAGCATCACGGTCGCCGCCGGCCTGGGGACGAGCGGGGCCTCGCTCGGTGACGTCATAGGTGCCTCCGGTGGGCTGCTCGGGTGCGTACGCGTCGCGCGAAGTAACGTCCGTCGACAGTCTCCAGGGCGATCGACTGGCCGAATGCGGTGGACAGGTTCTCGGCGGTCAGCACGTCGGGCAGCAACCCCGCGGCCACCACCCGGCCCTCCGACAGCAGCATGCAGTGGCTGAAGCCGGGCGGAATCTCCTCGACATGGTGGGTGACCAGCACCAGCGCGGGCGCGTCGGGGTCGGCGGCCAGGTCGGTCAGCCGGGCCACCAACTCCTCGCGGCCGCCCAGGTCCAGGCCGGCCGCGGGTTCGTCGAGCAGCAGCAGTTCCGGATCGGTCATCAACGCGCGCGCGATCAGCACCCGCTTGCGCTCACCTTCCGACAGCGTCCCGTAGGTACGGTCCGCGAGGTGCTCGGCGCCCAGGCTCTCCAGCATGTCGATCGCCCGGCGGTAGTCGACGTCGTCGTAGCGCTCCCGCCATCGGCCCAGCACCGCGTAGCCGGCCGAGACAACCAGGTCGCGCACCAGTTCGTCGCCGGGCACCCGCTGCGCCAGAGCCGAGGAGCTCAGCCCGACCCGGGACCGCAGCTCCGAAACGTCGACCCGGCCCAGCCGCTCCCCCAGCACGAAGGCGACGCCCGACGACGGGTGCTCGGCCGCCGCGGCGATACGCAGCAGCGATGTCTTGCCGGCTCCGTTGGGGCCGACGATCACCCAACGTTCGTCGAGTTCGACCGCCCAATCCAGTGGGCCGACCAGGACACGCCCATCGCGGCGCAGCGACACACCCCTGAAGTCGATCAGCAGGTCGGGGTCGGCCGCGGCGTCACCGGTTTCGGGGCCAGTTTCGAGGCCGTCTCCAGGCACCCGATCATCGTGCCGTACTGCGATAGGGTGACCGCTGCCGGGTCTTTCGGCGGGAGTGCTCGCCAGGGCCTGCGCGGCCACGCTAGTCGGAAGGTATTTCCACGCGGCGCACTTCACCGTCGACCGCGTCGGCCGCCTCGATCTCGCCGCGTGTCACACCCAGGAGAAACAGCACGGTGTCCAGATACGGGTGGCTCAACGAGGCGTCGGCGACCTCACGCAACGCCGGCTTGGCGTTGAACGCCACGCCCAGCCCGGCCGCGGCCAGCATGTCGATGTCGTTGGCGCCATCGCCGACGGCCACGGTCTGCGCCATGGGCACCCCGGCCTGCTCCGCGAAGTCGCGCAGCGCCTTGGCCTTGCCGGGTCGGTCGATGATCGGGCCGACGACGCGGCCGGTGAGCGTGCCGTCGACGATCTCGAGCTCGTTGGCGGCGACGAAGTCCAGCATCAGCTCCTCTGCCAACGGTTCGATGATCCGCCGGAACCCTCCGGAGACCACGCCGCAGTGAAAACCGAGCCGCCGCAGCGTGCGCAGCGTCGTCCGGGCGCCGGGCATCAGTTCCAGCTGGTCGGCGACCTCGTCGATCACCGTGGCGGGCAGGCCCGCCAAAGTCGCCACCCGCTGCTGCAGCGACTGCGCGAAATCCAGCTCACCGCGCATCGCGGCCTCGGTGATCGCGGCGACCGTTCCTTCCGCGCCCGCCCGAGCTGCCAGCATCTCGATGACCTCGCCTTGGACCAGCGTCGAGTCGACGTCGAACACGATCAGCCGTTTGGCCCGCCGTTCCAGGCTGTAATCCTCGACCGCCACGTCGACAAGTTCGTCGCAGGACACCAGGTTCAGGGCGGTCCGCAGCGGGCCGTCGGCTCCCGGCGGCACCGACACCCGCAACTCCAGACCGGTCACCGGATAGTCGGACACGCCGCGGATGAGGTCGATGTTGACGCCCAGCGCGGCCACCTCGCGGGCCACCGCGCCGAACGCCCTGGCGGTAATCGGCCGGCCCAGCACGTAAATGGTGTGGGTCGACGGTTCCCGGATGATCGGCACGTCGTCGCTGCGGTCGATGCTGACGTCGAGCCCGACGCCGCGGATGGCGGATTCGACGTCGTCACGCAAGGCGGCACTGTCGGCGACTTCCGGCGGGCAGGACACCAGCACACCCAGCGTCAGCCGACGCCGGATCACCACCTGTTCGACATTGAGCAGCTCTACTCCGTGCCGCGACAGCACTCCGAAGAGGGCTGACGTCACACCCGGTTGGTCGACGCCGGTGACGGTAATCAGCACCGACACCCTGGCTGGTGTGTTCACCCGCGGCTCACCCCCGACTGGGGCCGTTACCCCCC
Organism: uncultured Actinomycetota bacterium; assembly: GCA_963848535.1. Taxonomy (GTDB): domain Bacteria; phylum Actinomycetota; class Actinomycetes; order Mycobacteriales; family Mycobacteriaceae; genus Mycobacterium. The sequence continues at coordinate 25,484 of CAWKEM010000014.1, read as the reverse complement.
ATTAGGTGCGAACGCTGACGTCATCGGCTCGGGTGACGTCGCCGCTGGCGGGGCCGTGAGCTCGGCCCACGTGCGCCTCGGCACGAAGCCGCTCCACCATGTGCGGGTAGTGCAACTCGAATGCGGGGCGCTCGGAACGGATCCGGGGCAGCTCGGTGAAGTTGTGCCGCGGCGGCGGGCAGCTGGTCGCCCACTCCAGCGAATTGCCGTAGCCCCACGGGTCGTCGACGGTCACGACCTCGCCGTAGCGCCAGCTCTTGAAGACGTTCCAGACGAACGGGAACATCGACGCACCCAGGATGAAGGCGCCGATCGTCGAGACCACATTCAGGGGCTGGAAGCCGTCGGTGGGCAGGTAGTCGGCGTAGCGGCGCGGCATGCCCATGTCGCCCAGCCAGTGCTGCACCAGGAACGTGGTGTGAAAGCCGATGAAGGTCAACCAGAAGTGCAGTTTGCCCAGCCGCTCGTCGAGCAGCCGGCCGGTCATCTTCGGGAACCAGAAGTAGACCCCCGCGAACGTGGCGAACACGATCGTTCCGAACAACACGTAGTGGAAGTGCGCGACGACGAAGTAGGTGTCGGTGACGTGGAAGTCCAGCGGCGGGCTGGCCAGCAACACACCGGTCAGACCGCCCAGCAGGAAGGTCACCAAGAAGCCGATTGAGAACAGCATCGGCGTCTCAAAGGTCAACTGACCCTTCCACATCGTGCCGATCCAGTTGAAGAACTTGATACCGGTCGGCACCGCGATCAGATACGTCATGAACGAAAAGAACGGCAGCAGAACGGCTCCGGTGGCGAACATGTGGTGCGCCCACACCGCGACCGACAATGCGGCGATGGACAGCGTCGCATAGACCAGCGTGGTGTAGCCGAAGACCGGTTTGCGGGCGAACACCGGGAAGATCTCGGTGACGATCCCGAAGAACGGCAGCGCGATGATGTAGACCTCGGGGTGGCCGAAGAACCAGAACAGGTGCTGCCACAGCAGGACGCCGCCGTTGGCCGGGTCGTAGACATGGGCCCCCAGATGCCGGTCGGCGGCCAGCCCGAACAACGCCGCGGTCAGGATCGGGAAGGCGATCAGGATCAGGAGCGAGGTCACCAGGATGTTCCAGGTGAAGATCGGCATCCGGAACATCGTCATCCCGGGCGCGCGCATGCACACCACGGTGGTGATCATGTTGACCGCACCCAGGATGGTGCCCAGACCGGCGACGGCGAGGCCCATGATCCACAGGTCGCCGCCGACACCGGGTGAGTGGACGGCGTCGGATAGCGGCGTGTAAGCCGTCCAGCCGAACTCCGCGGCCCCGCCCGGCGTGATGAAGCCGGCCATTGCAATCGTGGCACCGAACAAGAACAGCCAGAACGAAAACGCGTTCAGCCGCGGGAACGCCACGTCGGGCGCGCCGATCTGCAGCGGCAGCACCAGGTTGGCGAAGCCGAACACGACCGGGGTGGCATAGAACAGCAGCATGATCGTGCCGTGCATGGTGAACAGCTGGTTGAACTGCTCATTCGACAAGAACTGCAGTCCCGGCGCGGCCAGCTCGGTACGCATCAACAGGGCGATCAGGCCGCCGATGAAGAAGAAGATGAAGCAGGTGACCACGTACATGATGCCGATCAGCTTGTGATCGGTGGTGGTGATCAGTTTGTAGACGAGGTTGCCCTTGGGGCCGGTCCGGGCGGGGTACGGACGAAAGGCCTCGAGTTCTCCCAACGGGGGCGCTTCGGCTGTCAACAGCTCCTCCAAACATCCGTCCCGGACTAGGTCTTTGACAGGAATCTTAGCCGCCCCTCAGCTCGACGGCAGGGCTGGTCCTACGAACCGTCGTAAATGCCTGTGCGGTGCGGCGTGTCGTTTCGGCGAGCCGGTGGCGAGCTGGCCGGGTGTTAGCGTCGGATCGTGCTATCCGGCGTGATCCGACCCACACGGCTGTCCGTGGTCGCCGCCTCGCTGGTGGCCGCGGTGGTCGTGGCCGGCAGCGGCTGCGGGTCCGGAAAGCCCGGCAGCGGGGCGCCGACCCGATCGCTGGTCACCCCCACCACGCAAATCGCGGGGGCCGGGGTGCTGGGAAACGACCGCCGGTCAGACGAGTCGTGCGCGCGCGACGCCGCCGCAGCCGATCCGGGGCCGCCGACCCGACCGGCCCATAACGTGGCGGGAGTCAATCCGGACGTGGTGCAGGTGCCCGCGGAGCCGCAGCGCATCGTGGTGCTCGCCGGGGACCAGCTCGACGCGCTGTGTGCGCTCGGCCTGCAATCGCGGGTGGTCGCCGCCGCAGTGCCGGACAAGTCCTCGAGTCAGCCCTCCTATTTGGGCAGCGCGGTGCACGCCCTGCCCGGTGTCGGTACCCGCAGCAACCCTGACCTGGGCGCCATCGCGGCGGCTCACCCCGATCTGATCCTGGGATCGCAAGGCTTGACGCCGAAGTCGTATCCGCGGCTTGCCGCGATCGCCCCGACCGTGTTCACGGCGGCACCCGGCGCGGCCTGGGAAGACAACCTGCGTGGCGTCGGCGCCGCCACCGCGCGCAGCGCTGCCGCGGACGCCCTGGTCAACGGCTTCTCGCAATGGGCCGGCGAGGTCGGCGCCAAACACGACGCAGCTCACTACCAGGCGTCGATTGTGCAGTTGACCACCAACACCATCCGGGTGTACGGGGCCAACAACTTCCCGGCCAGCGTGCTCACCGCGGTCGGGGTGGACCGGCCGGCGGCACAGCGGTTCACCGACAAGGCATATATCGAGATCGGCGCCACCGACGCCGACCTTGCCGAGTCGCCGGATCTCCCGGATCTCTCGGTGGCCGACGCCGACATCATCTATGTGTCGTGCGCGTCGGCGGCCGCTGCGGAGCGCGCCGCCACCGTCTTCGACAGCGGCCCCTGGCGCAAGCTGTCCGCGTATCACGACAACCGGGTCTTCGTCGTCAACGACGAGATATGGCAGACCGGCGAGGGCCTGGTCGCGGCCCGCGGCATCGTCGAAGACCTGCGCTGGGTCAACGCCCCGATCAACTAGGGCGTGTCTGACAAAAGTTTCGGGTGTTGTGCCTGAGGCTTGGGGGCATGTCGCGGTTTGAGTTGTTGTCTGATGCCCAGTGGGCGTTGATCGAGGATCTGTTGCCGGCGCGGACGGGTAAGCGGGGCAGGCCGTTTCGGGATGCCCGTCAGGTAGTCGAGGGGATCATCTACCGGTATCGGTGCGGGATTGCTTGGCGGGATGTGCCCGAGGTGTTCGGGCCGTGGCAGACGATCTGGACCTGGCATCGCCGGATGAGTGCTGAGGGCCTCTGGGACGCGGTGTTGGCGCGGTTGCTGTCGGCTGCGCAGCAGGCGGGGATCATCGACTGGGCGGTGGCGGTGGATTCCACCATCGCTCGTGCTCATCAGCACGCCACGAACATCACTCGCCACACAGGGGGCTGGGTCGAATTACAAGAATCTGTGCATCGAGCCGCCTGACCACGGTGTTGGCCGTTCCCGCGGTGGGTTGACCAGCAAGATCCACCACCTCGTCGACGGCGCGGGACGCCCCTTGGTGGTGGTGGTTTCGGCGGGCCAGGCCAATGACGCGCCGGTCTTCGAGCATTTGCTGGCCCACTTCCGCGTGTCCCGGCTGGGCGGCGGGCGGGCACGCACACGGCCTGACCGGGTGCGCGGCGACAAGGCGTACTCCAGCCGTGCCATCCGGGCCCAACTGCGCCGCCGCGGCATCACCGCGGTCATTCCCGAACCGTTAGATCAGATCGCACACCGCCAGCGGCGCGGTTCACGTGGTGGTCGTCCACCACGATTCGACGCCGAAGACTACAAGGGCCGCAACGTTATCGAACGCAGCTTCAACACGGTCAAACAGTGGCGCGGGCTGGCTACCCGCTATGACAAACTCGCCATCGTCTACCGCGGCGGAGCCGTCCTCAGAGCCATCACCATCTGGCTAGCCCATTTATCAGACACGGCCTAGTTCGCCGCTCCGGCGCACGCGCGGCCGACCGGGGCGTCCTAAGCTGGCAAACGTGGCGCTGCCGCATGGCTTGAGAACGTTACCTTAGCTAAACTTTTCTGGGACGCACGAATACCGAAGAGGGATATCAAGAAGAGGGATATCAATGAGCACTGTTTCCGCGTACGCCGCCACATCGGCGACCGAACCGCTGACCCGGACCACCATTGCCCGGCGCGACCCCGGCCCACACGACGTGGCCATCGAGATCAAGTTTACCGGAATCTGCCACTCCGACATCCACACCGTCAGAGCCGAGTGGGGCCAGCCGGATTACCCGGTGGTACCCGGCCACGAGATCGCCGGTGTGGTGAGCGCGGTGGGTTCCGAAGTCACCAAGCACCAGGTCGGCGACCGCGTCGGGGTGGGGTGCTTCGTCGACTCGTGCCGCGAATGCAGCAGCTGCCGGGCCGGGCTCGAGCAGTACTGCAAGGGCGGCGGCTCGATTGGCACCTACGGCGGCGTCGGCCGCGACGGCCAGCCCACCTATGGCGGCTACAGCAGCGCGATCGTGGTGGACGAGAACTATGCGCTGCGCATCCCCGACGCGCTGCCGCTGGACGCCGCGGCACCGCTGCTGTGCGCGGGCATCACGTTGTACTCGCCGCTGCGGCACTGGAATGCGGGGCCCGGCAAGCGGGTTGCGGTCATCGGCCTGGGCGGACTCGGGCACATGGGCGTCAAGCTGGGTGCGGCAATGGGAGGCGACATCACGGTGCTGTCTCAGTCACTGAAGAAGATGGAGGACGGTCTGCGTCTGGGTGCCAGCCATTACTACGCCACCAGCGATCCGGCAACCTTCAAGACGCTCCGCAGCGGCTTTGACCTGATCGTCAACACCGTCTCGGCCAACCTGGATCTGGGCGACTACCTGAAACTGCTCGACGTCGACGGCACGATGGTTGAACTCGGCATCCCCGAGCACCCGATGTCGGTGCCGGCCTTCCCGCTGGCCGGCTGGCGGCGCAGCCTGTCCGGGTCGCTGATCGGCGGAATCGCCGAAACCCAGGAGATGCTGAATTTCTGCGCCGAACACGGCGTGGCACCCGAAATCGAACTCATCGAACCGGATTACATCAACGAAGCCTATGAGCGCGTGCTGGCCAGCGACGTGCGCTACCGCTTCGTCATCGACATCTCCAAGCTATGAGGCGACCTCTGAGGCTTCGTCGTCCTCGGAAGATCGTGCCGCCATCTGTTCGGCAGCTTCTGCGTCATCGTCGCCGGGGACGACCTCGCTGACGTCGATGGCGGCCAGCGGCCATCCGGCAGCGGCCAGCGTGCTGGCCACCCGTTGGACGTTCTCCGGCCCGGCGTCGTAGTGGGTCATGTCGGAGATGAAGTCGGCGATCTCGTCGCGGTCGATATCGTGGTCAACGGTTGCCGGGGATCCCTCCTCCGCGGTGATGTTGCGCACCACCTCCCGGATCTGATCTTCGGTCAGCGGTGTGCTGCGCAGCAGAGCCAGCAAGGGCACCCGGTCCGGCCCGGGGACTCCGTCGGGATAGCCGACCTGCAGCCAGCGCACTACCGAACGGCAAAAGTGATGGCGATGATGAGTGTGCGAGGAGGCGGTTTTCGTCACCCCAACAGTCTCAGGGCAGTGGCCTCACCCGCGCCACTGTGGCGTCGCCAGATCCCGACAATTCATATGCCGTTCACCAGCCGCTTCAGAAGTCCCAGTCTCCCTCCTCGGTGACGACGGCCTTGCCGATCACGTACGACGACCCGGAGCCGGAGAAGAAGTCGTGGGGACCGTCGGAAACTGGCGTACTCCCGCTCCCCGATCGCCATCATCTGCCGCAACGTTGCGATGTCGGTTCGGGTCGTAGTACAGCAGCGTGCCCGTCCAGTCGTCGCTGCCTCTTGCCTCGCTCACTTACCGACTAGCCGCTTGGCGGCCAGTTCCCGAAGCTCGCCGGCCTTGATCTTGGCATTGCCCGTCAGCGCCACTTCGTCCTCACGGAAGAACAGCACATGGCGCGGCACCTTATAACTCGCCAATCGTTCCCGCAGGAATGCCAGAACCTGCCCGGCATCGAGAGTCACGTCATTGTGCGGCACGACGCAGGACACAACGACCTCGCCGAGAGTTTGGTGTGGAACGCCGACCGTCTGCGCCACCTTGACGCCGGAATGTTCGATAAGGGCCTCATCAACCTCGCGTGGCGAGACATTGGCGCCGCCGGTCTTGATGATGTCGGTGAGCCTGCCTTGCCAGTACAGCCGGCCGGCGTCATCGAGATAGCCGCCGTCGCCGGTGGGGAAGAAGCCCCCGGAGTCGAGCGTCTCGTCAAGTGGGGTACCGATGTAGCCGAGCATGAGCGTGGGCCCCTTAACCCGGATCTCGCCCGCCTCGCCGCGCGGAACAATGCTGCCGGTAAGCGGATCCGTGATCTTAAGCGTCGCACCGGGCAGCACCTCCCCCGAGCTGTCCGCATGGATTTCGGGCGGAGTGTTGGCCGGGTAACCCGTGGTAATCGTGAATGTTTCGGTGTTGCCGTAGGCATGGCCCGGCTCAAACCACTTGGTCGAAACCGTGGGATGGTGGGCGATCGGGGTCTTGAAATCCACGAACCTCACGCTGCTCAAGTCCACCCGGCCCCAGTTGGGTGCGCTTTCCAACTGGGCCCACTGGTGGGGCCAGGCGAACGGAAAGTTCACCCGCTCGGCCTGCATGAGCTCGAGCGCCTCGGCGGCGTCGAACGTTGATTGCAGGACCAGGGCCCCGCCGCTGGCCAGCGTTGACCCGAGCACCATCGCGAAGTTGCCGGACCAGAAAAAGCCGTTGGCGGTCCAGCCTCGAACATGGTCGTGTGGGCTGAATCCGTACATGCGCCGGAAGCGCCACAGCTGGATGCACACCCCGCGATGCGCGCTAAGGATGCCTTTCGGCTTGCTCGTGGAGCCAGACGAGAAAAACAGCACGGCGGCATCGCTCGGAAGGACAGCTGCAGCGGTCGCCTCGACCAGCTCGCGGGGCTCCTCGCGGCCGTAAGCCAGAAACTCATCCCACGCTTCGATGCCCGGGGCGGGCTCGCCCACCAGTGCGAGCCGGCGCAAAAACGGATACTTCGCCGATTCCAGCGCGCCCGGCCGAGCCGTGCCAATCGCCGGTTCCAGTCCAGCCAGAATGGCGGCGAAGTCCTTCGTCAGCACCCTGCGCTCGAACAACAGCACCGAAACGGCGGAGGCCCGGATCAGATAGTCCAACTCGGACGGCGTGGAAAACGTGCTGAGGGTGACGGCCAGCCCGCCCGCCAGAGATGTACCGAACACCGCGGCAAGCCATTCCGGCCGGTTCGTCATCAAAACGCCGACGCGGGCGTCCTTGCCCAAGCCACACCCGCGCAACGCACGCGCCACCTCGATCGCGCCTTCCCACAGCTGCGCATACGTCCAACGCGTGACGCCGTCGGTGGTGCGCCACACCACCGCCTCGCGCTCGCCGTAGGTCTGCGTCACTTCGCGCAGGAAGCCCGGCAGCGTGAACGCCCCCAGCCCAGGCTCATCCGAAAGCGGCGGCCCGGATACTATCGAAAGGCCTGCGGAAAAACCTTGTGCAGCTTGCGATCCCGTGTCGTCGACCATGGCTACAACGGCAGTTCCACCTCGGCCGTGCAGGTCACCAGCATGTCTCCGTTCTGGTTGGTCAGCCGCAGCTTTGCCTGCACGAGAGGCACACCCCAGGTCGACTCCGCCTGCTTGTCGATGACCTCGCCATCGAAATAGGTCACATCGCCCTCGAAGGCGGGGGTACGAAAGTCGGCCTTGGAATGGCGCACCATGCCCTCGTGCCCGGCCCAGTACGCGAGATAGTCGGTGCACCAGGCGCCCATCGTTGCGCCGTAGCCATAGGCGCGCGCCATGCCGACTTGGCTGGCCCGGTCGGCGTCGATATGCCCGCGCGAAGGGCCGACATAAAGCCCGTCGCGCTTGCGTGGATCGATCTTCGCGTCTTCTTCGTCGAAGGCGAAGTCTTTGCCCCAGCCTGGATCCTGAAAGACCCACGGATCCTCGATAGCGGGCGGCGCGACCCAGTGGAAGGTGCCCCAGATATTGAACAGAAATGCCCGGTATTCGGTGGTGAAGCTGGCGATGCTGTGCGGGCCGATCACGCGACGAGGCAGCATGTCGCCGATCTTCACCTCGGCAAAGCGAGGCGAGACACCAAAACGGTTGGACTCAAGCCACTCGCGCCGTAGCCTGTCGACTTCCTCGAGCTCGGTTTGTGTCCAGCGTTTGATGTCGCCGAGCTGATTTTCAAACATCCCGCGCTTTGTCGCTTCGTCGTAGAGATAGCGGATCGCAGTGGAACGTTCCCGTGCCACCAGGGTGCCGTGCTGGTTGGTGTGGATGGTGTCACCGCGCGAGAACATGGTCGGGCCGGCGAATTTCGTCTCGGTCACCTTGTAGTCGTGGAATCGACGCTCCTGGAACAGCTTGTCCCCGGGCCGTACCGGAGCGCCGTAAAACCACCATTCCTCGCCACCGAAGATCAAGTGACTGTTCGGAATATGGCCCACGCACGCGGGCGCCGCGCCGTGCCCGAAGTCAAGGGCCACCGCGATGGACTGCGGTGCGACAATGCCGCCGAACTTCGAGTCACGAGCGAACTGCTCATCCCAGTGCAGCGGATTGGGGTAATCCATCGCCATCACCCAGCGCCGGATGTCGGATGAACTACATGGATCCCACAACTGCCCGCCGCCCACCGGCTTGCCCACCCGGTGATCGACGTCGGACAAATCCAGCTGGGCGCTCGGTGATTTAGTCGTCTTGCTGGTCATTAGCGGCTCCCGTCAGCGATTCACGTCGACAACGAGGCGGCCGCGCACCCGGCCATCCATGAGTTGCCCCGCCGAGGCGATCGCCTCGCCCAGCCCGATCTCGTGAGCGATCGAATCCAGCGCGCCGGCATCCAGGTCGCGCGATAGCCGCTCCCAGGCGGTTATGCGCCGCTTCTTGGGCGCCATCACGCTGTCGATGCCAAGCAGGGAAACGCCGCGCAGGATAAACGGCGCAACCGTCGCCGGAAAATCCATGCCCTGCGCCAGCCCGCACGCGGCAACTGCACCGCCATACCGCGTCTGCGCGCAGGCGTTCACCAGCGTATGGCTGCCGACGGTGTCGACGACGCCCGCCCAACGCTCCTTCTGCAACGGCTTACCGGCCTCGCTCAACTCAGCGCGGTCCAACACCGTCACGGCGCCGAGTTGCTGTAGGTACTGCTGTTCCGACGGCTTCCCGGTCGCGGCGGCCACTTTGAACCCGGCCGCGCTCAACAACGCGATCGCGACGCTCCCGACCCCGCCGGTCGCGCCGGTCACCAGGATCTCGCCCTGATCGGGAGACACCCCGTGCTGCAGCAGGGCGTCCACGCAGAGGCTGGCCGTGTAGCCCGCGGTGCCGATCGCCATCGCCTGGCGGCTGGTGAAAGCGGAAGGCAGCGGCACCAGCCAGTCACCGTTGAGTCGTGCGCGCTGAGCCAGACCGCCCCAATGCGTTTCGCCGACGCCCCAACCGTTGAGCACCACGCGGTCGCCCTTGCTCCAGTCGGTGTGGCTGCTCTCGGTCACCACGCCGGCGAGATCGATACCCGGAACCATCGGAAATTTCCGCACGACGGGCGATTTGCCCGTAATGGCCAGGCCGTCCTTGTAATTCAGCGTGGAGTACTCGACGTCGACGCTGACATTGTCATCTGGGCCATCGGGCAGCTGTGCCTCGTCCAGGTCGGTGACCCCAACCGTCTGTCCGGCCTCGCCTTTATCGATCAGAACTGCTGAAAACATCTTCTGTCTTAATCCCTTCTCAATCGACTAAAGCTAGTGCGCGGCCATGTCCGGCGCGTAGCCCAAGGTGCTCTTGACCTCCAAATACTCGTGGAACCCGAACTCGCTCCACTCTCGACCATTGCCGCTGTGCTTGTAGCCGCCGAACGGCGCGTTCATGTCGAAAGCATGATTGATCGTCACCCAGCCGGCGCGGATCTTGCGGGCCACCTCACGCGCCTTGTCCAGGTCGGCCCCCGAGACATAGCCGGCCAGGCCGTAATCGGTGTCGTTGGCGATTTCGACGGCCTGATCGAGGTCGTCATAGCCGAGGATGCACAGCACCGGCCCGAAAATCTCCTCGCGTGCGATTGTCATGTCATTGGTGACGTTCGCGAAGACGGTCGGCTTGACGTAGTAACCCGTGTCCAGCCCTGCCGGCCGACCCGGGCCGCCGGCGACGACGGTCGCGCCCTCGTCGATGCCCTTCTGGATCAGACGCTGGACCTTGTCGAACTGCGCCTTCGACGCCACCGGCCCGATCGCCCTCGCATCGTCGGGGCTGCCCACCTTCACCTGCTCGGCGGCCGCACGCGCGATGGTGATGGCCTCGGCCATACGCGAGTTCGGAACCAGCATGCGCGACGGCGCGTTACAACTTTGCCCGGAATTCGGCATCATGTTGACCACGCCGGCGCGGACGCCATCCGCAAAGCCCGCATCGTCGAGGACGATGTTGGGGCTCTTGCCGCCGAGCTCCTGAGTCACCCGCTTCACCGTCGGAGCGGCATTCGTGGCCACGGCGACGCCGGCGCGCGTGGATCCGGTGAACGACACCATGTCGATGTCGGGATGGCTCGCCAGGGCCATGCCGACGCCCGGGCCGTCGCCGTTGATCAGGTTGTACACGCCGGCCGGCACGCCCGCGGCATCCAGAATCTCGGTGAAGATGTAGGCCGAATACGGCGCAATCTCAGACGGTTTCAGGATCATGGTGCAGCCCGTCGCCAACGCCGGGTACACCTTGACCGCGATCTGGTTGAGCGGCCAGTTCCACGGCGTGATCAGCCCGCAGACGCCGATCGGCTCCTTGACGATCAGCGTTGCGCCGTGTTGTTCCTCGAATGGGAAGTTCTTCAGCGCGTCGATCGCCGTTACCAGGTGCCCGAGTCCGAGCTGAACCTGCGGGCCCGCGGCCAGCGAGGGCGGCGCGCCCATTTCCTCGGTGACCGCGTCGGCGAGATCGCCCGCCCGCTTCTGGTATTCGGCAAGGATCGCCTGCAGCAGGTCCAGGCGCTGTTCGCGGCTGCTTTGCGACCAGCTGGCGAAAGCGCGTCGGGCGGCCTTGACTGCCACGTCGACGTCGGCGGCCGAGCCGAGTGAGATCCTCCCGCAAACCTGCTCGGTCGCCGGGTTGTCGACGTCGAAAGTGTTGGGCCGCAGCGGGTCGACCCATTGGCCGTCGATGTAGAACTTCAGGTATTCGCGCATGACATCATCCTTTTCTTACTGGGTGCCTTCGGCGTACCAGGTGCGGAATTCGCCGTAGTTCGGCATCTCCTCGGAGTTGGCCTTCGGGTCGATGCAGACGTGCACGACGGCGGTGCGACCGCTGGCATAAGCGCGCTTGATCGCCGGACCGATCTCCTCTTCTTTTTCGACGTATTCGCCGTGGCAGCCGAAGCCCTCGGCGATCTTGTCGAAGCGCACGTCCTTGCTCCAGTGCACACCGGGCTGCGGTGACGGCTGGGTGAACGTGCGCTTGTAGACGCCGACTTCGAGACCCCATTGGTGGTCGACGCCCACGACGCACACCAACGGCAGCTTCTGACGTGCGGCGGTCTCCAGCTCGGCGATGTGGAACATGAACGAGGAGTCGCTGGTCAGCAGCATGACCGGCCGCTTGCCGCCGTCGGCGACCGAAGCACCGACGGCATAGGGCAACCCCGTGCCGAGGTGGCCGAAGTTCTGGTTCCAGATGACGTCGTGTGGCTTGGCCTGCGAATAGGTCCACTGAAAGATGACCGTCGCGCCGCCGTCGCGGACCATGATGCCTTCAGCCGGAAAGGCTTTGGTCGCCTCGACCACAAAGCGCGCGGGGTGGATCGGGCTCCGGCCGCTGGGCGCGGTCTCGGCCAATTCGGCGAGCTGGTCGGCATCCTGTTTGATCCAGCGTGCAAGATCGGCCGACGGCGATCGCGGGCTGTCCTTCAGCTCGTCCACCAACTGGGGCACCACGCCGCGCAGGTCTCCCACCAGCGCCACATCGACCGGCCGGTTCACGCCGATCGCCGTCGGGTCCTGCTCGACGTAGATCCACTTGCGGGTGGCGTCGTTCTGCGCCCAGTGCCTGGTTTTGCCGTAATGAACCGGCTCACCGAGCTCGGTGCCGAGCGCGACGCACACGTCCGACGTGACCACGGCCTCGACCGCCGCGGACGAAAAGCCGTAGGGAAAAGTACGATCCGCAAGCCCGGGGATGAACGACGTACCGCCGGATGTCTGGATCACCGGGCAGGCCATCAGCTCGGCCAGTTCCCTGACCGCCGATCCGGTGCGTGACGTGTGCACACCGTGGCCGACCAGCAGGATCGGGCTCTTGGCCTCGCGTATCAGCTTGGCCGCCGCGGTGATCTCCCGTGCGCCGGCCCCATGACTGACAAGTCGATACGCGCTGGGCGGCAACGGATCTGCGACATCCAGCTCTTCCAGAATCACATGGGACGGATACTCGATGTAGGCAGGGCCGGGCGTCGTCGACATCGCGCGCCGAATCGCCTCCCGGACGATTTCGTCGGTCTGGTCGGCATATTCGATCGACGCGCTGTACTTCACCGCCGGCGTGAAAAGCCCTTCCTGACGGACGAACTGGATGCGCCCACGCCGGACCCGCCGCTCGGTGATGCGCGCCCGCTGACCGCCGAGGAAGATGACCGGCGAGTTCTCCACCTTGGCGCACATCATCGCCCCGGCAATGTTGGCGACGCCCGGACCCAGGGTGCCGATGCACAAGCCCGGCTTGCCCGTCATCCGCGAGACAGCCTCGGCCATGAAACCCGCACTTTCTTCGTGATGCGGCGAGACCACCGCCCAGCCACGCGATTCCGCCTCAACGAACATGTGCACGAAATTCGGGTCCGGGATACCGAACAACGTATTGACACCCTCGGCCTCGAACAGGTCGAGAATGCGCTTGTAAACGGGCACAGCCATGATCAAAAACTCCTTAGCGATAGATACCTTTGAGCGGGTCCTTCTCGGCGGCCCGACGGCGGCCGAACAACGAACGATTCAGCGACTTTCACGAGTTCGCGCAACTCGGTGCGCAGCCCCGCAGCTCCCGGACCCATTTCGAAATCCATGTGCCGCCCTATCCCGCACCCAGAGCGGGTTTCACGTCGACCGCCAGCCCCAGCTCGTCGAGGATCTCCGCGGTGTCGGCGCCGAGTTCTGGGGCGGGTCCCGCGACGCGGCCCGGCGTCCGGGAGAACCAGGTGGGTACGCCCGGGAAGCGCACCGGTCCGTGCGGGGTGTCCACGGTCTCGAACATGCCGACGGCGTTGAGATGCGGGTCGTCGAACAACGCGCCGGGCGTGTTCAATGGCGCGGCCGGTATCTCGAGTTCACGGAACAGCGCCAGCCACTCCTGGGTCGAGCGCTCTTTCATCGTCTCGGCCACCAGCCCGTAGACGGTGTCGATCTGGCGTGCGCGCTGTTCCAGCGTGGCATACGGCTCGCCGGCCCACGGCGGCCGCACGGCGTTGATGAACGCGTTCCAGTGCTTGTCGTTATAGATCAACGCGGCGACGTAGCCGTCGCTGGTGCGGTACGGACGCCGGTTGGGCGCTACGGTGCGTGGATACACCGCCGGCCCCAGGGGCGGGTCGAACAGGGCGCCGTTGGCGTGTTCGACGAGCATGAACGAGGCCATGGTTTCGAACATGGCGACCTCGACTTCTTGCCCCTCCCCGGTGCGCGCGCGGTGAAACAACGCCATGGTCGTCGCATACAGCGCCGTCAGCCCGGTGACCTTGTCGGCCATGATGGTTCCGACGTAGTCGGCCTCGCCGGTCAGTTGCTGTTGTACCGCCGTAAGGCCGCATTCAGCCTGGATCGTGTCGTCGTAGGCGGGCCGGTCGCGTTCGGGTCCGCGGCGGCCATACCCGTAGCAATTGGTGTAGACGATCGCCGGGTTGATCGCGGCGACGTCGTCGTAGCCGAAGCCGAGCTTGGCGATCGCCTTGGCGCGCATCGAGTGGATGAACACGTCCGCGGTCTCGACAAGCGCGCGCAGTGCAGTCGTTCCGGCGTCGGTTCGCAGGTCCAGCACGATGCTGCGCTTGCCCCGGTTGACGTTGACGAACACGCCGCTCATGCCCGGTACCGGACCGACCGAGATGTAGCGGGTGTTATCGCCTTCTGGCGGTTCGACTTTGATCACGTCGGCACCCATATCGGCCATGATCTGCGTGCAATACGGTCCCATCACCATTGCGGTGAGGTCGATTACCCGCACACCGGCCAGCGGACCTGTCCTTGTCGCGCTAGCCATGGAGCGCTCCGTGATCGCTTAAGCGTTGCGCCAGTTCGAAGCTGTAGCGAATGTGTTGGCCATGGCCGTCGGGCATGACCGGAAAGACCAGCGGTCCCTCTACGTATCGAATCGCCTCCAGGTGCTCGCCAACATCTTCGACCGTCCACGATGGCCGGTACACACCCGGGCTTTCGGCGATAACCGCCCGCGCCACCCGACCCGCCAGCGCGATGAACACTTCCCCGCTCACCGAACAGGATTCGTGGGCGAGCCAGCCCACCACGGGCGCAACGAGCTCCGGGCCCATCGGCGGGTAGGCCGAGACATCGATGCCGGCGGCCATTCTTGTCACCGCGGCCGGAACGATCACGTTGCACGTCACGCCTTCTTCGGCCCCTTCGAGCGCCGCGACGTTCGACAACCCGATCACGCCGGCCTTCGCGGCCGCGTAATTGGCCACACCCTGGTTTCCGTATAGGCCGCCGATCGACGACGTCAGCACGATGCGTCCGTAACCCGCCTTGCACATGAGTGGAAACGCAGGCCGCACAACGTTAAACGCGCCACGCAGATGGACGTCCAGCACGGCGTCGAAGTCCTCGTAGCTCAACTCCTTCAGAGAGCCGGGACGGACATTGCCGGCGTTGTGGATCACGATGTCGATGCGGCCGTAGTGCTCCATCGCGCTCTGGATGATCGCCTCGCCGCCTTCTCGGCTCGCGACCGATGCGGTAGACGCGATTGCTTCTCCGCCCGCCGCGGTGATCTCGTTCACGACATACTCGGCCGGACCGGCGTCCACACCCTCGCCGGTGAGGCTGCCGCCGGCGTCGTTGACGACGACCTTCGCTCCGCGCGAGGCAAGTAGCTGCGCGTACGCGCGGCCCAACCCGCGACCGGCGCCGGTCACCACGGCGACGCGGTCATCGAATCTCAGCTGCGGCACGGGGATTTCGCTCAAGCGAACGGTTCCTCACCGGCGAGTTTTGTCCGCGTCAGCATCCGCCCGGAGTCGGGATCGTAGGGTCGTGCGCGATGCATCGTGCCGGTGTTGTCCCACATCACCAGGTCGCCGACAGACCACTTGTGGCGATACACGAATTCCGGGCGAGTCGCCCAATCACGTAGCCGCACGAGCATTTCGGTGCTCGCCTTGAGGTCCATGTCGATGATGTGACTGGCGGTGCAGCCCAGGATGAGCGACTTGCGGCCAGACCGGTGCGTCCACACCAACGGCAGCTTCCGCTCTCCGATGGCCATCATCTCCCGCAGCGTCGCGATGTCGGGTTCGGGGTCGTAGTACAGCAGCGTGTTCCACGCCGAATGCGTCACCTGCAGCGACTCGAGCTGCTGCTTGTCCTCGTCGGACAGATCCTCGTAGGCCGCGTAGGTGTTGCAGAACTCGGTGTCTCCGCCGCCGTTGCGGGGAAGCACCTTGCTGGACAGCGACGACGCGAAGATCGGCACCTCGTTCATCGTCCCGTCGATGTGCCAGTACAACGATCCCTTCAGGTAGTCGGCCTGTTTGTTGACGGTGGTATCCAGCGTGACGTTGTAGACCTGCTCTCCGCGCCGTTCGGTCGCCAGCGTGCCCAGTGTCTCGGTGAACGTGACTTGTTCGTCGTCGGTGAAGTCGATCTGCGGAAAGACCAACACGCCTCGTCGTTCTAGCAACTCTCTGATGGTGCCGGCATGGACACCGCTGAGCAGGGATTCCTTATCGGCGCGGATCTCGGTGGCGATGCGCGGCGTGAGATCGCGGGTTGCCAATGTCGTGACCGTCATGTGCCGAGGACCAGACCTTCCAGGTCACCCTTCTCGCGCCAACCGCGCAGTAGGTCAGCGAATGCGTAGAAGCCGGGCCCGTACGGCTCGCCCAGATGCGACCGGATTCCTTCTCCTCCGCCACCACCTTCGTTGTTGTAGTAGCCGGGCGTGCATTGGGCGTCGAACTCCGAGCTGTCGACCGCGGTTTCTCGGATCGTCTTGCACCACTCGTCCTGAGCTTCCTGACTGGGCTCGACGGTGGCCGCACCGCGCGCCAGCGCTTCAGCGACGATGTAGGCGATGTGCTCGCCCTGCAGCTCGTAGTTGGAGGCGATGTTCGCAGAGATGCCGACCTGAGTGAAGCCGGTGTAGAACTGGTTCGGGAAATCGCGGCTGGTCATGCCGTGCAGCGTCTGGTAGCCGTCGCGCCAGTAGTCGAACAGCGACAACCCATTGCGGCCTTCAATCGTCTCGATCGAGTAGCGGCGGCTGATGTCGGTGGTGATCTCGAAGCCGCTGGCGTAGATGATGCAGTCAACCTCGTATTCGACGCCGTTTGCGACGAGCCCCTTCTCGGTCGCCCGCTCGACGCCCTTGCTCGACGACACATCGACCAGCGTGACGTTGGGCCGGTTGAAGGTCTCCAGATAATCGTCGTTGGAGCAGGGCCGCTTGCACAGGAACCGGTAGTAGGGCTTGAGCGCCTCAGCCGTCGCCTTGTCTTCGACGATGGCATCGACGCGCCGCCGCAGCCGCTCCATGACCTTGTAGTCTTCCTCTTCCCGGATCGCCATGAACTGCTCCGGGGTCAGCGACGCGGGATCGTCCAGGGCGAGCACCCGCGCCGCAGTGTTGCGTCCGAGCTCGGTCCAGAAGTCGCACACCAGATCCGGCTGACCCAATGCCATGCCCTCGAATGTCCAGGCATGGAAGTTGCGCTGGCGCTCCTTCTGCCAGCCCGGCTGCAGCGACTTGACCCACTCCGGATCGGTCGGCACGTTGTGACGCGCGTCAACGGTGGACGGGGTGCGCTGGAACACGTACAGGTGTTTGGCGTAGCGGGCGAGGAACGGCACGATCTGGACCGCGGTGGCACCGGTACCGACCACCGCCACGCGCTTGTCGGCCAGCTTGTCCAGTCCCCCGGTGCTGTCGCCGCCGGTGTAGGCGTAGTCCCAGCGCGACGAATGGAAGCTGTGCCCCTTGAAGTCCTTGATGCCGGGGATGCCGGGCAATTTCGGCCGGTGGAACGGGCCCGACCCCATCACGACGAAGCGGGCGCGAATATCGTCGTCGCGGTTGGTGCTGATCCTCCAGCGCTTCATCTGCTCGTCCCAGCGCAGGCTGCGCACCTGAGTGGAGAAGATCGCCGAATCATAGAGGCCGAAATACTTTCCGATGCGCCGGCAATGCTCGTAGATCTCGGGACCGTCGGCGAACTTCTTCGACGGTATGAAGTCGAGCTCTTCGAGCATCGGTATGTAGCAATAGGATTCGTTGTCGCATTGAATCCCGGGATAGCGGTTCCAGTACCAGACGCCGCCAAAGTCACCGCCGAGCTCGATGATCCGCATGTCATCGACGCCTGCCTTCTTCAAGTAGGCCCCCGACAGCAGACCCGCGAAGCCGCCACCGAGGACCGCGACGTCGATGTCCTCGACGATCGGCTCACGAGGCGTCACCGGCGTATAGGGATCGACTTCGTAGTAGCCGGCGAAATCATCCTGGAGTTCGATGTACTGCTTGGAACCTTCCTTGCGCAGCCGCTTCTCGCGCTCATACCGGTATTTCTCGCGCAGTGCGGGAATGTCGATGTCGTCGGGTGTCTGCGTCGGTGGGCAGTCGTTTTCGTACATCGTCATGCCGGTGGGCGCTCCTCGTCTGAAAGTTCTTGGGGCGCACCGGTACCCATGTACTTCGATAATTGGTAGTGCAGGTTGACGGTGCTGCGTTCGCGGTACGGGTTGGGCTTGGTGCCAGGGAAGCCAAGGGATTTCATGCCCTGCTGCACGGCGGCCATGTTGGAGAAATCCTGGGGCAAAACCGACCGCCACCTGGGGTCACCGGGTGGTGTGTGATCCCACTCCGTTTGCGGCTCCTCGCCCTTCGGGAACAGTTCGAGAACCGACGCCTCGAAGATGCACTTGTCGGGGTTGTAGCTGGGGTCCGGTCGCGCGCTGTAGCACAGCGCGCTGGTGAGCCCCTGCCCGATCTGGAAGTTCGGAAAGATCTGCCAGGCGGTGCCGGCCTGCCCGAGGATGTCGTTGGGAATCGTCGGCCAGATCACGCCGCGGGCTTCGTCGTCGCGTCGCGCTGACGCCAGCCAGTGCTCGAGAACCTTGTCGGGCGGTGTGCCCTCGGGTAACTCGTCGACCAGCCGCTTGGCGGCGTTCACCAGCGTCTGGGTGGTGGTGGCGTTGGTCTCCTCCATCGTGTACACCTGCATCTCCGCGGTTGATATACGCGGATCGGCGCCCGTGCCGAGGCGAATCTTGGACTTGGTCGCCTCGAGATCTTCTGGAGCGTCATAGCCGATGTTGCTGTGCCTGCCGTGCGCCTTGGCCCACCCCTTGAATTCGCCGAACTTGTTGAATTCCGGATGGGTGGTGAACACGTGGTAGGTCTCGTTGAAGGCCTCCAGCGCGACTTTCCAGTTGCAATCGAAGTACAGCCACTTGCGCCACTTGTAGCGCATGTTTTCCAGGCCGAATGGGTCGAGAATCTTCGAGGCGGGGAACAGATAATCGGCTAGCGGCTCGCAGTCGGGGTCCATGTTGATCCACAACCAGCCGCCCCAGGTGTCGACTTTGACCGGCCGAAGGTGGGTGTTGTCAGGGGTCAGCGCTTCCTGCCAGTCCTGTTGTTCGCGGATGTGAATGCACGCCCCATCCAGGCCGTACGCCCAGCCATGGAAGCCGCAGACAAACGACTTAAGGGTGCGGCCACCCGCGTTCTTCGCACCCTCGGGTGTGTCGATCAGCCGCCGGCCGCGGTGCATGCACACGTTGTGGTGGGCCCGAAATCCGTCCGATTCATTCTGGCCGGTGCGCACCACGATGATCGAGTCGTCGAGGATGTCGTAGGTCAGGTAACTGCCCACCTCGGGCAGCTCTTCGACGCGGCCGACCTGCTGCCAGACTTTTTGCCACAGCTTGTCCCGCTCAGCGCGGGCATAGCCCTCGCCGATATACGCCTCGACGCCGATCATCATCGGTTTCGACAGTTCGTCGGCTGCTGCGGGATTGACATCTTTGGCTAGGTCGGTCATCACATCCTCCTAATGGCCGCGCGGAAGGATTCGTCCTTGAGAAACAACGAGGTGTTGTCGGCGCCGAGATGGCTCCACTTGAGGTTGAGCCCGCCGTCGACCAGCAGCGTCTGGCCGGTGACATAGCTCGACAACTCCGAGAGCAGGAACAGGATCGCGCCGGCCTGTTCCTCGGGCCGCCCGCGCCGGCCCATCGCGATCGCCTGCCGATCCCGGTCCGGGTCCTCGTCGACGTAGGTGCGCGAGGCCGCGGTCTCGGTGACGCCCGGCGCCACGGCATTCACCCGTATTCCGTTCAGCGCCAGCTCGAGCGCCATCGTGCGGGTCATCGCCGTGACCGCGGCCTTGGCGGTCCCGTAGGCGATGTGAAACGGCGCGGTGTTCATGCCGCTGATCGACGAGATCGACACGATCGACCCCGGCCGCTGCTGCGCGACGAGTTCGCCCGCCACGGCCCGGCTCATGAAAAACGCTGTCTCCAGGTTGTCGGTGAAGATCTCGCGCCAGTCGCTGCGCGTCACCCTGGTCGACGGCATCCACGTCGACGGCGCAGCGCCGCCGGCGACATTGACGAGCCCGTAGAGGATGCCGTCGGCGCGCCGCGCGTGGTTGATCACCGCAGCGATGCCCTCGTCGGTCGACGCGTCGGCCGCGACGGGCACGACCGCCAAACCCTGTTGTGCCAGCGGAACGACGTGCTCGTCGAGGTTTTCCTTCGACCGGCTCACCGCGATCACCGTGGCCCCCGCCCGAGCGGTCATCGCCGTCACGGCCGTGCCGATGCCACCGCCGCCGGCACCGGAAACCACCACGACGCGACCGTCGAGCCTGAGGAGATCCTCCATGACCTGCTTTCCCCTGCTGCGGACACCGCCTAACGCCCGCAACGGGATGTGCTACTAGATTTGTCCGGACAACATACTGCGTTCTGTTCTTTGGAGAATACTATTCCCATCGGTGGACTTCGCTGTCAAGGGCAAAGACGGTGCTGTGGCAGCTATTGTCTGGACTAGCAGGAATTGATAACGTCCAGCCCAAACCGGCCGACGGAAGGATCTCCGCGAAACCATGGCCATCTCAGCGCAGCCATCGCGGTATGCTTCCTCGAGTTCCGGGCCCCACCCGGTCGAAGTCGCGGAGTACTGGCGACTCGAGCGGATCACCGCTCCCAGTCGGCTGTTCGGCGCCAACGGGGTGCGCACCGGCCCGGATGGTCGCGTTTACATCGCGCAGGTGACCGGCAGTCAGATCAGCGCGCTGGATCTCCGAACCGGGAAGTTGGGAGCCGTGAGCCCCAAGGGTGGGGACATCGTGGCGCCCGACGACGTCGCGTTCGACGCGAGCGGCAACCTCTACGCGACCGAGGTCATGGACGGCCGGGTCAGCATGCTTGACACCGCCGGCCGAACCCGGGTGC
Organism: uncultured Actinomycetota bacterium; assembly: GCA_963848535.1. GTDB lineage: Bacteria > Actinomycetota > Actinomycetes > Mycobacteriales > Mycobacteriaceae > Mycobacterium. The sequence continues at coordinate 4,709 of CAWKEM010000014.1, read as the reverse complement.
TGCGCGACGACGTTCCGTCAGCCAACGGCATCACCTTTCATCGGGGCCGGTTGTTCGTCGGTGAATGCCGTGAGGCAGGGCGCCTGCTGGAACTCGACCTGGGCGGCGGGCCGCCGCGGGTGCTGCTGGAGAACGTGCCGTCGCCGAATGCGATGGAGGTCGGCCCCGACGGCCTGCTGTATTTCCCGGTGATGGGCGCCAACGAGATCTGGCGCATCGATCCCGACGGCGGCGAGCCACAGTGTGTCGCGGGCGATCTCGGTGTGCCCGATTCGGTCAAGTTCGACACGCAGGGCAACATCGTTTCGACCCAGGTTGCCAGCGGGCAGGTGCTGCGCATCGATCCTCGCAGCGGCCAACAGCGGCTGCTGGCCCAGCTGACCCCGGGGCTGGACAACTGCACCTTCGTCGGCGACCGGGTGCTCGTGTCGAACTTCACCGGCGAGATCACCGAGATATCGCCGGGCGGCCAAACGCGAACGGTGTTGCCCGGCGGGCTTAACTGGCCGCTGGATCTGGCCGTGGGCCACGACGGGCGGCTCTACATCGCCGACGGCACGTATTTCTATGTCGCCCGACCCGACCGGTCGTTGCAGACCGTGGGGATGTTGTTCAGCCCCGGCTATCCCGGATTCCTGCGCGGAATTGCGCCGAGCCGACCCGGCGAGTTCGTCGTGACGACCTCAGGTGGCCAGGTCGCCCGCTACCGGCCGGCGGCGAGCGAAAGCGAGGTGCTGGCCGACGGTTTCGACCAGCTCTACGGTGTCGCGGTCAGCCCCACTGGTGTGGTCTTTGCCGAATTGGGCACCGGACGGGTGCTGTCGTTGCGGTCTGGCGGCATCGAGGTGCTGGCGGCCGGGCTGCATGAGCCGGTCGGCGTCGCGATCGACGCAGACGGGGCGTGCCTGGTGGCAGAGTCCGGTGCCGGACGGGTGGTCAAGGTGAACGGATCGAAAATCGACACCGTCGTCGCCGATCTGCAGCGCCCGCAAGGCATCCTAGTGCGCAACGGTGTGCTCTACGTTGTCGACGCGGGCGCCCGGGCGGTGATCGCGCTCGACCTGAACAGCCACGTTCAGCACACCATCGCGTCCGGGTTACCGGTCGGCCCGCCACCGGGTGTGGTGCCCAAGCCGCTGAAAGGTATGCCCCCGTTTTCCGGGCCGCAGGGCCCGTTCGCCGGCATCGCGGCCACGGCCGACGGGACGCTCTACATCTCGGCCGACGGCGACGGCAGCATACTGGCACTACGCCCGCCACCGGACGGCCGCTGATGCCCCAAGGCATCTCCAGCGAGCACCGCTACCTGCAGATCGCGCGCACGCTGCGCAAAGAGATCGTCGACGGGGTTTATCCGGTGGGCTCACAGCTGCCGACCGAACACCAACTGTGCGAGCGGTTCGCGGTCAGCCGTTACACCGTCCGCGAAGCACTCCGCCGGCTGCGCGAGGACAACCTCGTCGATTCGCGGCCGCGAGCGGGCACCCGCGTGGTCCCCCGGCCGGCGTCCAGTTCCTATGCCCAGGACGTGATGTCGATCGACGACCTGCTCGCTTTCGCGGCCGGAGCGCAGCTGACCATCGAGTCCAACGCGATGGTGACGATCGACGACGAGCTCGCCGCTCGGACCGGACTACAGGCCGGCACGCAGTGGCTGTCGGTGCGCGGTTACCGGCAAGCCGACGGCGCGTCGGCGCCGCTGTGCCGAACGGAGTACTACATAAGCCGCGCTTTCGCCGCGGTCGGCAGGCTGCTGCAACGCCACATCGGCCCAATTTTTCCGTTGATCGAGGACCTGTTCGGCGTGACCATCGCCGAGTTGCACCAAGAGATCGCCGCGGTACTGCTCTCGCCTGAGCTGGCCGACGGGCTCGGAGTTGAGGCAGGGACGGCGGCGCTGGAGATGCAGCGCACCTACAAGACCTCTGACGGCGAGATCGCCCAAGTGACCATCAACACCCATCTGTCGTCGAGCTTTCGGTACGCGATGACCATGCGCCGCGTGAATGGTCAGGCCGGTTGAGATGATTGCCCGCGCCCGCCAAGACACGGCCCGTGCGGCGGAGGCATACCGGCGCGGGCTGTGGGTGCACACCACACTGGCCGATTCACTGCGCTCGGCCGCAGAGATCTCGCCGCGGCGAACGGTGTTGGTGGACGCCGACACTCGGCTGGACTGCGCCACGCTGTACAACCAGGCCACCGGGCTGGCGACCGCCCTGCTGGCACGCATGCCGACCGGCAGCGTGGTGTCGTTCATGCTGCCGAACTGGCACGAGGCCGCTGTCATCTATCTGGCTGCGACGCTGGCCGGGATGGTGGTGAACCCGATCCTGCCGTCGCTGCGCGACCATGAGCTGCGCTTCATCCTCGAAGACGTTGAAACCGCGATGATCTTCGTGCCAAGCCGCCTTGGGGGCCATGACTACCTAGCGATGCTCGACGTCGTGACGGCCGCGATGAACCCGGCCCCCGACGTGGTGGTGCTGCGCGGCGAAGCCGGTTCACACACGCCGTACCCGGCGCTGTTGGGGCAGCGACGGGATACCGCGATGCTGCCGCCGCTGGATCCCGATGCCGTGCGGATGGTCCTCTACACATCCGGCACCACGGGGCGGCCCAAAGGGATTCTGCACAGCCATAATTCGATACATGCGCTGATCTGTCAGATCCGCGACAACTGGAACGTCGATCCGGGCGACACGTTCCTGGTCCCCTCGCCGATCGCCCACATCGGCGGCTCGATCTATGCGTTCGAATGCCCGCTGCTGCTGGGCACGACCGCGGTGCTCATGGACCGGTGGGATCCGTCGGTGGCTGTGGCGCTGATGAAGGGTGAGCGGTGCACCCACATGGCCGGGGCGACACCGTTTCTGCAGCAGCTGTTGTCCGCTGCGCAGAGCGCCGGCACCCGGCTGCCCGACTTGAAGGTGTTTGTCTGCGGCGGCGCCTCCGTGTCGCCGTCGCTGATCCGCCGCGCTGCCGAGTATTTCGACCAGGCGGTAGTCACCCGCGTGTATGGCTGCACGGAAGTGCCCGTCACGACCATCGGTGCACCCCGGCGAGACGAAACCGACTGCGCCGCAGACACGGACGGACGGCCTGGCATCGCCGAAGTCAAACTCGTCGCACACGAAGCCGCGCCGGCCGGGGACGGTGAGATCTGTGTGCGCGGCCCGCAGATGCTGCTGGGTTACCTGCATCCCGAGGACGAGGTCGGATCCTTTGATGCCGCAGGGTTTTTCCGCACCGGAGATCTCGGACGCTGGGTCCATGACCAATACCTCGTCGTGACCGGCCGGGCCAAGGATGTCATCATTCGCAACGGCGAGAACATCTCGGCCAAGGAAGTCGAGGACCTGCTCTCCGACCACCCCGGCATCGCCGAAATCGCGGTCGTCGGGCTGCCCGACGAGCGCACCGGAGAGCGGGCTTGCGCTGTGATCGTGCCCGCGGGTGCCTCGAGACCGAACGTCGCGAGCCTGCTTGCGCTGCTGGAGAGGAAGGGTGTCGCGAAATTCAAGGCGCCAGAGCAGGTGGTCATCTGGGATGCCCTGCCGAAGAACGACGCAGGGAAGATTCTGAAGCATGAGATTCGAGCGGCGCTGACAAAGGTGGATGGGTAAGATGCAGGTCGCAATTGTCACGGGCGCAAGCAGCGGCATCGGTTTGGGATGCGCAACGAAACTCGCCGAGATGGGCATGGCGATCGTCGGCACGGGCCGCGACGAGGACCGGCTGGCCGAGCTGGAGAAGTCTATCGGCGATCCGGCGCGGGTCGCGACAATCGCCGTCGATCTGACCCACGACGACGCGCCGCGACGCATCGTGGACCTCGCGGTCGACCGGTGGGATCACATCGACTTCTTGATCAACAACGCCGGGGTCGGCAGTCCCAAGCCGCTGCACGAGACCGACGACGAAACACTGGACTACTTCCTGGGTTTGATGCTGCGGGCACCGTTTAGGCTGGCACGCGACGTGCTGCCCCATATGGGGCCCGGGTCGGCGATCATCAACGTCACGTCGACTTTCGCCGTCATCGGCGGGCTGCGGGGCGGCGCCTACTCCGCGGCCAAAGGCGGGCTGACCGCGCTGACCACTCATATTGCCTGTCAATATGGGGCATCGGGTATCCGCTGCAACGCCGTCGCGCCCGGTGTGACGCTGACACCGATGGTCGAGAAGCGCTTGGACGACGAGCGATTCCGCAAGATCAACGTCGAGATGACGCCGCATCAGCGGTTGGGCAGTATCGATGACATTGCCAGCACCGTTGCGTTCTTGTGCTCGCCGGGCGGAAGTTTCATCAACGGGCAGACCATCGTTGTCGACGGCGGCTGGAGTTCCACGAAGTATCTGTCGGAGTTCGCGTTGACATCGCAGTGGATCGCGCGGTGAACCTGTTTGCGACGCTCGATCAGGCCGCGAGCCGGTTCCCCGATCCCGGCGCGGTGTATCACCGAGATCGCCGCGTGTGCACGTGGGGTGAGTTGCATGACCGGGCGTTGCGTCTGGCCACGTCGATCCGGCAGCAGGAGGGCGCGGGTGCTCGCGCAGCGATCGTGAGCCAGAACCGTCCCGAGATCGTCGAGTTGATGTTCGCGATGCTGCGCCGCCAGGCCACCACCGCAGAGAACGCCGTCCAGTCGGGCTCGCAGATATTCATCGGCACCCCCCAAGGCGCACAAGCAGCGCACTGTGCCACT
>CAWKEM010000013.1:0-628999 GCA_963848535.1 uncultured Actinomycetota bacterium | reverse complement strand
CGTATGCCGGCAGTCGTGGAGCCGCACGCCGTGCATCGCGGGTTGTGTTGTATCGGGCTTGTCGATCAGTTCGCCGCCGATGCCGTCTCGGTGCTAACCCGCCGTGCCGTTCTGCTCCCGCGGCAGATCCGGCTCTTTGATATTGATCAGTTGCATGTCCGGGGTGAAGGTGTGGACGCCGCCCGCGGCGGCGCGTTTCGCCGAATACATCGCCACGTCGGCCTGTTTGAGTAATCCGTCCGCGGAGACGCCGGGATCCTCGGCTGCCGCAATGGCGAGTCCGACGCTGGGCCGTATCAACAGCTCCTGGCCGTCGATGGTGAACGGTTCGTCGAAGATGTCGATCACCCGGTTGGCGACCACAGACGGGGAATCGGCTCCGCCCTCGATCAGGATCACGAACTCGTCGCCGCCGAGGCGGGCGACCGTGTCGCTGGTCCGCAGACACCCGAGGATCCGTTCTGCGACCCCGATCAACAGCGCGTCCCCGACCTGATGACCGAGGCTGTCGTTGACGAGTTTGAAGTCGTCCAGGTCTAACAACAAGACCGCCAGCGCCCTGGGATCGCGGTTCCGCGACTGCAGGGCGTGCGTGAGTCGGTCGTGAAACAAAGTACGGTTTGCCAGGCCGGTCAACGGGTCATGCAACGCCTGGTCCGCCACCATGACCAGCAGCCGCCGGTTCTCGCCGACCACGAGAAATTGCCGAACTAACACCGCGCTCACCAGTAGTAGCGCCACTCCGAGCACCGGGGCTGATCCCGGCCTCGGCAGCAGGTAAACCGTGCCGACCACGCTGGCCAACAGCAGCGGCACATACGGCAACCACAACGCGACCCGCGGCGGCACCCGTGCCGCCCCCAAGTCGGTCTCCAGGGTCGGGACTCTGACCAGCGCGGCCACGCCCAGCAGCAGCAAACCCGCCAGCCACCCCAGATCGATGGCGCTGCCGCTCACATAGTCGTTGTGCGCGATCAAGTAGACAAAGGCGCTATCCGAGAGCGCTATCAACGCGATCCCTGCCGTCAGCAACGTCATCGTCGCACGCTGCCCGGTATGCGTGCGGGCCAGCACCAGCACCGCGACCGTGATCAGCACCAGATCCGACACGGGATAGGCCAACGCTAGGCCCAGCGCGAAATGGCTGACGCTGTGCGCGGTGAACACGGCGCGCAGCACGCTTACCCAAGACACAAGGAACAGCGATCCGGCCACGATCAGCCCGTCCAGCACCAGACGTGTTTGAGACTGACCCGCATACCCGATCGGAAACAACACCAACGCCAGGCAAGCGCCGACCGGGAACACCAGATACGCCCCGTCCGCCACGGACGGAAACGGGCCGTTCACCCGACCCCATTGCTCGTAATGCCCCCAGATCGCGTCACCGACGAACCACCCAGCCAACCCGATCATCAGGCAGATCCACGCACCCCGGTCACGGCCACGACCGGACCACGCCGCCACCCCAGCACACGTGACCGCGAACAACCCGAAAGCCACACACCCAAAGTCGCTGACGGCCCGGGTGGTTTCGACACCGCCCCAGCCTGCGAGCAGCCACACACCGATAACAACGAGTGCGACTCCGGCGAAACCGGTGATCCAATGCACCTTCGGTAACGCCATCAGAGACCCTCGGGGATAGCATTCGGAACGCCGGCGAGGTAGTCGAACCGCTGTCTGTAGTCGTCGATGACTTTCTGCCGCTCGGGTGACTCCTGGCCGATGGGCCGAAGCCGCTGTAGAAGGACCGACCGGTGGGCGCGCGCGTGGTTTCCTCGGTCGTCCTCCTTATTAGCGATGCACGCAAGGGAGATTCCCGCATTTTGCAGGAGTCTTGCCGAGAACGTGAAACATCGAACAATGGAGCCGCGCTCAAATCCAGGCGCGGCCATCGGCGTCGAACGCGACAGTATGGCACGGACCTCCTCGCGGGCGTCGGCGAGGAAGAACGTCGCGTTCAATGGACGGCGCCCCCGCAGCCTCCGGGCGGAGCGAGCGGCGGGACGGGGCTGCCGTTGTCAATCACGCAGTCCATACGCATCTGCGGGCCGGCGAACGGGACATTGCCACGAACGACGTGCCAGTAGCTGCCGTCCGGGTAGCGGACACCGTCGCAGAATCCGTAACCGGATATGCCTCCAGAGCCGCCGCCGGGGCACCAGCCGATCAGCGGGTTGGGGATGTGGGGATCCATCGTGCTGTCGGCGTGCGCGAACGGAGCCCGTGCGGTGGCCCCGATCAAGCTGCGCACTTGATGTGATGTGATGAATGCCGCCGTGACGCCGATGCCTACCATGAACGCCAACAGTCCGGCGACGAGGGCGGTGCCCAAAAGAAGCCATGGCGTCTTGCGTCTCGATTCGGGTTTGTCACGGCTTTCAACATGCTTGTCAGCTTCGCTGGCTTTGACGTCTTCAGAACTGATCGACGGTCCTCGGTGATCGTCATCTATAGCGGTCATGGCCTGCCGCCTCCTTCTTCCGCTACGCGGCGGCGTATCCGTTCGCTCAGCGTGTGCCCGTGGTCCTTTACATTCCCCACGCGATCAAAGGTGCAATAGGGCCTTTCGACCTACCCTGCCGCCTCTTAATGCCCCGAATCTCTGGGAGGCCGCCGCTCGCCCGATTCCGAAGGCTGCGGCGAGCTCACGTACGGGTTCGCCGCTGGCGGCGAGCGGGCTGAGCTGGTCTTGTCGTTCGGCGGTGAGCTTGGTCGGTTTGGTGGCCGGCAGCTGACGGGTTCGTCGGGATTCCCGACCTGCGGCACGTCGTTCTCGGCCGAGCTCGAGCTCGAGTTCGGCGAGGGTGGCCATGATGGCTGCCACGGCCCGCCCGGTGGGTGTGGCTGTGTCGATTCCTTCACGCAAGGCGCGCAACAGGATTCCGCGCTCACCGAGATCGGCAATGGTGCGAGTGACTTCAGCGACCGAGCGACCGAGCCGATCGATGGCGGTGACGACAATAGTGTCGCCGGCACGGGCGTAGTCGAGCATCGCCGCCAGTCCCGGACGGGCAGTTTTCGCCGAGCCGGAGAGCTTGTCGGTAAAGACTCGTTCTGCGTCGACGCCGACGCCGGTGAGCGCGGCCAGCTGCGCGTCGAGGTCCTGGCCGGTGGAGCTGACCCGTGCGTAACCGAGGATCGCCGTCATGTCGTCCACCGTCTCATTGCCCAACGACAGTGAGGATTCGAGACACGCGGTGTGAGACAAGAAACGAGACGCCACGACCTGGGATTACGGGGTTGGGGAAGTAGTCCTCCGAGGGGTGTCTCGTTTCTCTTACAAACGAGAACAAGGGTGCGGGTGGCCGACGCCGTCTTCGCTGGGCTGGAAATGCCCATTGATTCTTCAGATACGAACTCCACTGGTGACCAGTGTGGGGCAGCGGTCCTGATCACGAAGCCGTTCGCGCGCGTACTGGTACCCGATGTGCCGGTGCGGCTCAGCGCCCCCGGTGCGGTTGGTCGCGAAAGCCCCCCTCCTCCAACGCGGGCGCCAAAGTGGTGGGCCGCAGCACTACCCGTTTACGTACCGCAGGGGTAGCAGTGCCATCCCTGGTTGCCGTTGCGCCAGTACCACCCCGGGCCGCAGCCCTCCGGGCCGGTGGTGCCGTTGCAGGCGAGCAGCTGGACGCTCGGCGTCGGCGCCGGCGTGGAACCGCTTGTGTCATTTGGAGTTTGAGCCGCTTGCGCAGTGGGCGCAATGGCAGCCGTCGCCAGCGCGCCTATCGTGAATGCCGCCGCGGCAAATGTCCTGACAACTTTTCGCATCGGAATCTCATCCCTCGATCGGTCTGGAATTATGGGACGTATTACCATAGCCCCGTCTGGTCCGCTCGGGGAATCCGCAATTGCCAAAAAATTCGCGGGCAATTGACGCGGCGTTCCGCCCACCGTAATCGCGGCTCACCCCGACGGCGCCAGCCAGGCGTCCACGGTGCCCCTGGCCCTCCATTAAGCAACCGGAGGCAACACCACAGCGGAGATCCAGTAAGAGACAAGCCCCCAATCCCCTGTCGGTGACGCCTCGCAGGCGTGAAAATGGGGGTCGGGTCGCCTGCCGACGCCGACGGGTTCTTGGGTATGTAAGCTCGTAGACAAGCCTGGCGCCGGGACCCGACCTTGAAGGGTCACGCACTGTTGCTTCGAGCACGCCGGTCAGAATTTCGGTTTCCCTGATCAGCCCCAAATGTCTACAAACGAGACAGCTGCGCCGGATGCTGTCGGCAGCGAGCGCCAAGTCATAACTGGACTTGACGCTCAACACCCTGACACGGGGGCTGCATGCGATCAGATCGAGGTGACGGTGTCGCGCCCAGCTCGTTTCGCCTTGTACATCGCCGCATCGGCGCGGGTAGTTACCGCAGATACCGATTCACCACGAGCGGCCAGGGTCGCGCCGATACTCAATGTTGTGTAGATCGTCTGTCCGAGGTGGTGGATTGGTTCGGCGGCACGACAGCAGATCTTCTCGGCGATAAGGACCACCTCATCGATACTGTGGACGCCGGGTAACAGAACCAGCATCTCGTCACCTCCCACCCGGCCCACGGTGTCGCCATCGCGTACACAGTCGCGGATGCGCCCTGCCACGGTGGAGAGCACAACGTCACCAACGGTGTGTCCCCAGGTGTCGTTGATGGCCTTGAACTGATCCGTGTCGCAGAACAACACGCCCAGGTATGAACCGTGGAGACGTGGGTGCCCGAGTGCAGCTTCGAGACGAGCGATCGTTTCGGCGTGATTCAACCATCGATGTGTCGGCGGCTAGCCCGACGAGCAGCGCCAGCCAATCGCGGGCGGTAGCCTCGTCGCGTGCCTCCAACGGTCGCCGGTTTTCGAGGTCGTCCGCGCCGGGAACGGCGCGGTGGCTGGTGACATGCCAGAACGTTTCCAGTTCGTGCGTCGTCGAGAGCCGCGAACGGGAATGTTCGACCGCGCCGGCAATCTGAATGCCGTTGAGGTAAACGGTGATGACGCGGCCACCGCCGATAATGCTGTCGCGGTAGATGATTTCGTTCATGAGCAGCATCCACAGCACGGCGCATCCTCGCAGCGTCCGCGCGCGTTCTGGTAGATCACGGCACCGCTATTGAAGCGAATCGTGTTGACGCGCGGCGGAACAGGTGCCGGGTCACCGACGAGCCTCTCAGCGCGGACTTTCAGCCCATCCTTATCCCACAGTCCGGTCGCCGGCTTGACCGTAGTCAAACCGTCCGCCTCGCAGCACTCCCACGCGTAACAGGTGACGGTACGCGCGGACGCGTCCCAATAGGCAGTATCGCCCTTGGGGATGCTGGTCCCGCAGACTTTACAGTTGCCCGCGTAGCGCAGGTTCATCCACCGACTGCCAGCGGAACTGGTCCGCCGATAGTTTCGGTTCCTGTTGTAAGCCATTGTCTTAGCTCCGATTCTCGATAGGTGGTCGGTGTCTGATCGACGCCACGGACACAGCACTGCGATGCTGTGTCTAGTCGCGATCAGGCGGTTATCCATGCGGGTCGCTGGTATGTGCGGCGGTCCTCTGGGATGCGTACGGGCATGATGAGGCCAACGAAGTCATCGCCGATCAGCACGACGGTCGGCTTGTCGCCGCGTGTGTAGACGCGCATAGCGTGGGCGCCGTCGATCTTGGCGAAGCGCGCCAGGTTGGCGGCATTGAAACCGATAACTGGCGATTCGTGCAGAGTTTCGGTTTCTAACTCCGTTGTGGTGGGGATGAGTTGCCGGTATTTCGGAAACTCATGCACCGAAGGTGTCACGGTGATCGCTTCGCCGGAATTGAAGCGGAATTCCACGTTGTCATCGTCGCGGCGTTCGATACCGACTTCGCGCCACTGCGCATCGCGGCTAGCCGTCTTGGCCATTCTCAGCAGCGCATCTACTTGCTGACCTTCAATGCTGACCGTGAACGCTTCGCCCGCATAATAATCCGCGCGTGACACGCCGAGCAAGAAGCGGTCGGTAGCGACCGTGACCAGCTGCGTTTCGGTGGCTTCAATGCGCACGTTTTGCAGCATCGGCAGCGTGTTATCCCGGCCGGCGAAATTCTTCGCTTCTGTGATAACCCGGTGCAGGTCCGCAGCTTTCATGGTGTTACCCATGGGTGTCTCCAATCTTGTGTGTGTAAGTGTCTGACCGACACCACTGACCGGACACCGATTGATGCCCGGTCTAGTTGTGGTCAGGCGCTTAGGGTTTTCAGTTCAACCACGGCAGCGTCTAGCGCCGTCTGTGCTTTGTCGCGTTCTTCTGTCGCGCGGTCAACGCGGTATTCCGCTTGCGCGACCTGGAAGTCATGCCAGCGCTCATCAGTGACGAACTCGGCTGCGATTGCCGCCGCGACCGCGTTCAGCACGTCGCGCGCCTTGTCGGTGACGTGATCAAACTGGTTGACCGTGGCGCGCAAGTAATACTTGACTCCGTCGACAGTCGCGGACGGGTAGCACGTGCCGAGGTGGCTGTAGCTATCGGCGGGCATGAATTCGACCCGTCCGCTGACCGATGCCCCGAAGCCTTCGCCGTAGGTCCTGCCGTTGACCGTGATCAAATCGCGCTGGCCCATGTCGTCCGCGTGCATGGGTGTGTAGTCGATCCACATCGCCGGCACGGTCCGTTTGGGTTCCCAATGCCGCGCGCCTGCCACGTCGACCTCGTGCGAGGTCACGCCGACGCTCACGGTGCCGTCAACACGGGCACCCTTGACGGGTGTCACGCTGTAGAAGCTGGCGTTATTGCGTAAGTAGAGGTCAGGGCGTTCGATAGGGTGAAAATTTCCGATTGCTGCTGTGGTGTTCATAGCATTTATTGTAGTCGATAAAGTGCGCTGTGTCCACATTTTTGGTAATCGTTAAAGTGCGCCTGTCTACAATTTTTGGTAGTCGGCTAAGATGGCGTGGTGACAAGGACCGGACGCCCACCGATAGACCCCGAGAAACGACGCAGCGCACCCGTACCCGTGCGCTTCACCGACAGCGAGCGCGAGCTGGTCGAAGACGCCGCCGCAGCGGATGGGATGAGTCTGTCCACGTGGATCAGAGCGCGCGCGGTCGCCGCAGCCAAACGCGCCAACCGAAAGCCTCTGCAATAGGCTCCGACTTGGGGCCGACCCGCCGGAGCGCTGAGATCTTGTTTCAAGATGAAACACGTTGCAAGACTTCGCGTGTCTGAGCCGAAACCTGTTCTCCCTTGGCAACCCGCGCGCCATGCCCTACCCGGCAAGGGAGCATGGCCCTACCTGCGCTGTTTGCTAGATGTGGTATAACCGCAGGTCAAAACCATCAAAGTCTTAGCTGCTTTCGCCCCGCACTCCTGGAACCGGATTTCCGGCGACGGACTTGTGGTTCCAGATTTTCTTACCCGAGGCCCCCGGCCCCGCCGCTGGCCAGGACGCCTTTCGGGTTGTTTGCGCTTGAGCGCAATTGCTAAGCTCGCACAGCATGATTGGATGCCAGTGAGATGGCTTCTCGCACAGCATGATTGGAGGTGCGGAAAGCACCTGATCAGCGGCCACCAAGAGCCGCCCCGGTGAGTTGAGTTGTGGTTAGCGGCGTGAGGTGTGGATCATGGTGGTCATGAAGGTGTTCGACTCAGATCGCGGCAACCGCGGACAGCACATCGACCGCGAGCAGCGCTACGAACAGACCGGCCTGACGCCCGTCCAACGCGAGGAGCTGATCGTACGGCTGCATCGGGCTGGCTGGTCGCAAACCAAAATCTCAAAGCATCCGCAGGTCAGGATGACGCAGCAAGCTATCAGCTTGGCCCTAAAACGCCTCGCTCGTGGTCGCGATCCCCGCGGTTGAGTAGATCACCGGTTCTGGCCATGGCTAATGCTGTTCAGCGTCCTGTTGATGCGCGGGCTTCGAATGCCGCGGTGCGTGATGGATCGATCGTGATCGAATTCGACGGCACCGAGCGGGATGTTGAGAATGTCGGCGGCTTCACTGTGGCCCTGCTGATCGAGGGCACCCAGTTCACCGACGGCAGCATCAAGCGGGGGGTGCGCGTCTTGGCCAACGACTTTCGGGAAGATCCCGACGTGCACTGCTGCCTGAATGAGGCGGTGCTGGCTGCTGACGGTGCGCGCCGGCTCGGCCAGGCGTTGATCGACGCCGCCGACGAGATGGACGGGCTCGCAGCACTGTGACGATGACTCGCAGTTACGCGTAACTACATGAGTCGGGATGAGGCGATGATCTTCTGCCGTGTCGGCAGGCGGGTGATTCGTCTACTTCCCCGTTAGTGTTCCGCTTGCAGCGAGCGCCCGGCCCGCCGGGCGTTTCCCCCGGAGAACGGCCCAACCGATCACACCGGCCCGGCCGCGTTCACGGCAGCTCTTGGCAAAGCACCGCGGCCGTTCCACGTGTGCCACACTTTGCCAATGTGCGTCTTGCGCATCGAACACCGGATCGCCGACCTCGACACGTGGCTGCAGGACTTCGCCAGCCGCGCGCCCGCACGGGAGCAGGCTGGCGTCACCGCGGTACAGGTTTTTCAATCCGAGGACGATCCGCACTACATCGTGGAAAATCTCTTCTTCGACACAGACGATGCCGCCAACAATTTCCGGACGTTCATGCGCGAGCAGGTGTGGTCATCGGCGTCGTGGCTGGCTAGCAATCCGAGCGCGGTCATCTTTCATGAGCTGAAAAACGCTGAGGCTACCGCCGTTGCGGTGTCGCGGTCGACGGCCGCCGCCGAGCGAGCCGGTCGTGCGCACAAAGAAAAGAAGCGGATCGCTGCCCAGTTGGCCAGGGCCATCGAGCGGACGCCGTGGCGCATCGAACACCGATCCGGATCCACTTACGAACTATGGAATGACAGCGCCACCCCAAAGTTCTACGTGGGGATAACGGGCGAGGGTGTGCGATACGCGAGGACCGCGCCGCGGATTGACGGCCACAGCTCGATGAGTTTCCAGGGACTGGACGCCATGGATGCCGGTACCCAGGTCGACGTTACCTGGCACCGACGACAAGACCAGTTGGACAAGCCTCGTCGCTGGACCGGGAAAACGCCCGCCTAAGCCATGAACCTGGCGATGACGGGGCGGGTGGCAAAGTCGCTGAGCGTCGGAGTGGCGCAGGTGCGGAAGGGTTCGGCGCTGGTGCAGTAGAAACTGCTCGGCGGGATCCGAGCCTAGACGGTCCGTGTTCCCACGTATACCACGCACCGATTAGGCGGATACTACAAGTTTGTTATGTAGTTGATGTCATCCAAAAAGTATGTATGATTGCCTAAAGCTGCATCATCCGTTTGTACTCGCCCCAAGCCGTGATCGCTGCGGCCGGACGTCACCGCGACGATAGGAGATATCCGAAAATTGCGATCCGGGAAAAGCTCTGGCAGATGGCCAGTGTCAGAACTGGATTGGAACTAGCGGCCGGCGAGCCGTCTAGGAAGGCCCCCAAGGTAATAAGGGCCTGTGCCGTCCCAAGGATGCTGTGAGGAACTAGGGGACCTAAACAAGGTCAACTAGAAGGGCTGTGAGGGCTACGCGCCAGGTCAGCAACGCAATTTCGGATATCTCCAACATGGGCCTGCCGCCGGGCGGAGCGATCTGTTGCACCCATTGGCGTGATATCGACGCCGATTGGTTAACAGATCGTACGTTTGGTGATCGCACTGTGCGTCCCGAGCGCAATCGTGGTGGCCCCCGTCCGATCACACCGCGACCGCGCCGAGTGGTGACGTTCCCGAGCGAGTAGGTTGGTGAGGGGCGGCATCCTGGCAGCCGACGTGGCGAAAACATGTTGGATATCCAACATGTTTCCACCCGCTGGGGCGGCGGGTGTCGACGCGGACGAGAGGTGAGACAGGCCCCGAGCCGAAGCCCAGGGCCTGTCTCTCGCCGGAAAGTTTTGCGTTCAAGCGCAATCGCTAATAGACGGTAGCGGGGACGACCTGGTCAGGGGGCCGCTTTGGCGAATTACAAGTGACTTGTAATTCGCCACGGGCCGACCGATCTGTAAAGACCTTCCGCCGCAGACGTCTTGGACGTGGACGAAAGTCTCGGAAACGTCTTGAAAACTTGCCCAGAAATGACGTCTTCGCAGGTCAAACATGGTGCGCGATACTGGACTGCAGACCACGCCCTCCTGGCCAGATTCAACAAGTTGGGATTGAACTAGTGGCACACTGCTACTTGCGCACGCGCGGTGTATTCGTGGCGCGCGACGATGAATGGTAATACGCGCTAGTTGTGCGCGGGCTCCCGTTCGGTCAGGTCTACGACCTTCGCGGCGGGAGCGCTCGTCTTGACTGACTCAATGCCCTATCGCCCATGCCGGTGGTCGTGGCTGTGCTGACGGTGAAATACGTCGCGTCGATTCGTGTGAGCGGACAATCGAACGCCTGCGGAGACTGCGCCGACAGCACGTAGTACAGCGTCGCGAAGAAGCCCTCAACGAAGATGACTTGCGCGAGCACCATCACCGCGACGACCGCAGGGGATGCTGCCCGGAAAGGCCGGGCGCGTAGAAGCACCCACACCCAAACGGCCGGCCAGAGCGCACGGGATCACCAGCCAATAGAAAGAGCTCGTCATCCAAGGTGGCCAGTGTGCTGATTTGCCAGATAGCCCCAGCCCCAACCACGGCAGCGCTGCGGTCACCAGCGACGAGAAAGCGGGGTAGCAGACGAACACGTGCCAGGTGCGCCGGCATGACGCGTCGCTGTGGTGTGGGGTCGCTCGATGACATGGCCCGAACGGTACCGTCGGGAAGGCCCGTAGGTGTTGGCCGGTTTCGCCGCCGGTTCCGATGGGGGGAGGATGTCAAGCCAGTACCGCGGCCATCGCGGCCGCGGCAGCCTGCCCGGCACTGCGGTCCAAGTGCCCATAGACTTTGGCTGTCACTGATGTGTCTTCATGTCCTAGGTGCCCCGAGACGGTGATCAGCGGAACACCTTTACCGAGTAGCCAGCTGGCGCAGGTGTGTCGTAAATCGTGAATACGCACCGGCTTGGTGAGGATCGGTTTGTTGGTGTCGGGGTCCTTGAGGGTCTTGGCCTTGGCCACACTCGGCACCCACACGTTGGACCGCCAGCTATACAGCCGGATGGGTCCACCCTGCGAGTTGGTGAACACCCACTCATGGCCGAGGTCTAGGTTGTCGAGCACCGATTCCGGGATGCTGACCGACCGGATCGATCGCGCGGTCTTGGGCGGCCCGAGTTCGTACCGGTCGCCGTCCCCGCCCGGTACGCGCTTCCATGCTCGGGCGATCCGGATCGTGTTGCTGCCGCGATCGATGTCGGCTGGCGTCAACGCGGTGGCTTCCGAAAACCGGCAGCCCGACGTGACCAGCAGGTCGAGCAACGGGTGCCAGCGCTCGGTGAAGGTCGACTTCAGCAGCTCGTACTCGGGCCGGGTGAGGAAGCACATTTCTCGCCGAACGGTGCGCGGCAGCCGGATGCCGGCAGCGGGGTTGGCGGGGATGTGACCGTCTCGTACGGCGGCGTTCAGGCAGCCACTGACGAAGCCAAATTTGTTTCCGATGGTCTTGCCGCTAGCGCCGTCGGCCTGCATCTTGTTGACCCACCTACTGAGGTCGGTGCGACTCAGTTCTGTCAGTGGGATGCAGCCCAGGACCGGCTCTATGTCACGGGTCAGGTACCGGTGATACTCCGCAATTGTTTTCTTCTCGACACCAGAGAGGGCATTGATGTGTTCACCGATCCAGGCGGCGACAGTGACACCTCGGGCCGATCCACCACGCGGCTCGCGCTCAACACGGTGAATCGCGATGGCCCGCTCGGAGCCGAGTTGGTCGACGGCGGTCTTGAACGTCTCGGCCAGCGGCAGGCTGTCAAATGTGTAACACGTCTGTTTGCCGAGGTGCCGGAAAAATACCCGGTGAGCGGTGCTGCCGTCCTTGCGGCGAGTGCTGCGAATCGAGGCCATGGCGGCACTTTAGCACCCGATTGTGGTGAAAAATGTGGTGAAAAAGGATTCTGGTCTGGATTTATACCCTCTGAACTGCTGTTCTCTGTGGAGCTGCCGGGAATCGAACCCGGGTCCTACGGCATTCCCTCAAGGCTTCTCCGTGCGCAGTTCGCTATGCCTCTACTCGGATCTCCTGGTCACGCGAACCAGCCAGGATGACGATCCCAGTCGCTGTGAGTGTCCCGATGAGTCCCGCGACCGGACTCATCGGTGGATCCCTCTAGCTGACGCCAGGGTCCGGGTCGAGGGCTTTCCCGGTCTGACGGACTAGCTGTCGCTTAGGCAGCGAGAGCGTAGTCGCGCTGATGTGAATCGGCGCTTATATGGTTGCAACGACGCTTACGGTGGTCTCTTGCCTGCACCGGCACGCTTCCCTTGATTCGATGCGCGAAGTCGAAACCGTTCAGCCCCTTGTCTATGTATTCTTCGCTCATCCCCGCCGATTTTCGGCAGGACAATCAATGCTACGCCGCTATCAACCAGCGGCAGCGGAATTTTCTTCCCGACACCAGGGCCGGGCGGCGTCAGATGACAAAGTTCAGATGCTCGACGATCCGGGTGGCGACGTCCTTGTCGCCGCCGAGTTCGATGTCCTGGGCGCGGGCAGCGCTCATGGGGCGCCCGCCGGCGAGCCTGGTGAACTGCAGTGCGTCGAGCCGGATCGTCGCCGTCGGTTCTTGGTCGCCGAAGTCCTCGACCACCCCGGCCCGACCGTCGACGCTGACGCGGATGCTGCGGGCCAGCGGGCCGGTCAGCTCGAGCAGGACGCGTGAGCCGTCTGGCGCTTTGGCCAGCTTGCCCACGACGTACCCCATCGTGGCCGCGATCTCGTCGAGGGCAAGTTCCGACGCGGGCCCGTACAGCTCGTCGTCGGATGACGGCCGCTGCAACGCCTGGCGGATGTCTTGCTCGTGCATCCAGCAGTCGAACACCCGGATCCGCATGAACCGCCCGTAACTCTCCGGCCCCGCCGGCGTCGGCGTCACCGCGTTCCACTCCTCGTCGGACATACTCGTCAGCGCCTTACGGCGACTATCGGTGATCGCGCGGAACCGCTCAAGCACGCCGGCGCCCGGTTCACCGCTGAGGTGGCGCACCCAGCACTCGTTCATCGCTCCGATGTCATTGCGCACATGGTCGAGTGCCGAGACGTCTAAATCGGGCGGTGGTGCGGCGATGCCGGACAGGAATGACTCGGTACCGACCATATGCGCTACCAAAGCCTTGACGTCCCAACCGGGCAGCGGACTCGCAGCCTGCCACTGCGTCTCCGACAGCCCGTCCAGCAGCGCGTCAATGGAGCCCCACGCGGCGAAGAGGCCGGCGAGCACCTCAGACTTGTCGAGTTTGGTGACGGGGCGGTCGGTCATGGTCGGATAGTAGGCCGCTCACTTTCCAATGAAGAGGCTGACCCGCCTTAGCTGGCGGCGATCATCGCTACCGAACCCATGGCCATCACCATGCCGACACCCTGCCAACGAGTCACCCGCTCGCGCAGCACCACCATCGCCAGCACGACCGTTGCCGCCGGATACAGCGAGATCAAGATGCTGGCCAACGAGAGTAGCCACGTGTGCAGCGCCGCCAGCATGGTGACGTTGGCGAAGGTGTCCAGCAGGGCTACGGCCAGAGCCAACCGCATCGGCCTCCCGCGCGGCAGACGCAGGTTACGGCTCATTGCAGCCAGAACCAACACCACCGCGGTGGCCGACACCCGGGCAAACACCAGGGGCCAGAGTTTGCAGACGTGTGGCGCCTGATGAAGGAACACCAAATTCAGCCCCATCGCCGACCCGGCCACAATCGTGAGCCAGGCCACCTTCGGAGTGAACCGGTACGGCGTGGCGCCCTCCACCGGGGCCTCGCGGCTGACAAGCATGACCGCAAACAGGGCCAGTACGACGCCCACCAAGGCCGCTGGGCCGGGCCGCTCCCCCAGGGGTCACACCGACCGCCACCGGCACCGCGGCGTTGAGCACGGCCGCCAATGGTGAAACCACCGAGATCGGCCCCGAACCCAGCGCCGCGAAAAACGCCCACATACCGAACGCCATGCCGATGCCGTACAGACCACCCCAGAAAACCGCACCGGTATGGATCGGCCCGCCGACGCAGATGGCGAGCGCACCCAGCACCACGGTCTCGATCGGGTATGCCACCAGCATCAGGCGCAGCGCGGCGACGCGGCGAGCGGCTACACCGCCCACGAAATCGCTGACGCCGTAGGTAACGGCTGACAACTCGGCGTAAGCGGCCCCGATCAGTTCATGCCCTTGGCTCGGCGACCCAGCTCACGGACCACTTCGCGCTGGGCGTCGCGCCGGGCCATGTCCTGGCGTTTGTCGTACGCGCGCTTACCGCGCGCCAATGCAAGCTCCACTTTGACTCTCCCCCCGGAGAAGTACACGGACAACGGCACCAAGGCGAGGTTACCATCGCGGATTTTTCCGATCAGGGTGTCGATCTGGCGCCGGTGCAACAACAGTTTTCGCTTACGGCGGGGATCATGGTTGGTCCAGCTACCATGCTGATACTCCGGAATGTGCATGTTGTGCAGCCACACTTCGCCGTCGTCGACGGTTGCGAACGCATCCGTCAAGGACGCGTGCCCCTCGCGCAGGCTTTTCACCTCGGTGCCCTGTAAAGCCACTCCGGCCTCGAACAACTCGATGATCGAATAGTCATGCCGCGCTTTACGATTGGAGGACACAATCTGTTTGCTGCCACCCTTGGCGCCCCCCGCTTTGGCCCGGCCGGAATCTTTGGGCACAGCTACCGCCGGATGTACAGGCGCAGTGTCCCGTAGGCCGTCAGCCCGGCCATCGACACGCCGAGCAGGAAAAGCCATGGGGCGATGTAAAGAATGTCGGCATAGTCGATCCGGGCGATCAGGTTGGCTTGGTAGAACTGGTTCAGCGCGTTCTCCAGGAACAACGCCCGCACCAAGATCAGGCCGGCGATCGCGATGGCCACACCGAGAGTCGCAGCCAACATTGCCTCTACCAGGAAGGGCAGCTGGGTATACCAGCGGCTGGCCCCGACCAGCCGCATGATCCCGATTTCCTCGCGTCGTGTATAGGCCGCGACTTGGACCATATTGGCAATCAACAGGATCGCCCCGACGGCCTGCACCAGCGCGACGGCGAATGCGACATTGCTCAACCCGTTCAGGACCGCGAACAGCCGATCGATCAGATCCTTTTGGTTGAGTACGGAAAGCACCCCGGGCTGACCCTGCATCGCAGAGTCAAAGTCCTTGTGCTGCTCGGGGTTATTCAGCTTGACGATGAACGACGCGGGGAAGGAATCCTTTCCGGCGACGTCCTTGTACTGCGGGAACTTCCGAATCGCGTCCTCGTAGGCGTCCTGACGGTTGAGGAACCGCACCGACTTGACGTCTTCGCGCCGTTCGATCCTTTCCCGCAGCGCCTTACACGGGTTGGCGCTGCAGGACGGGTCGTTGGCGGAGACGTCTTCGGTGAAAAACACCTGCGTCTCGACGCGGTCGAGGTAGATGGCGCGGGAGTTGTCGGCCAGCCGAACAACCAGCAGACCGCCGCCGAACAGGCCGATGGAGATCGCGGTCGTCAGGATCATCGCGGCCGTCATGGTGATGTTGCGACGGAGCCCGGTCAGGACCTCGTTGAGCAGGAAGCCGAAGCGCACCTAGCGATCCATCCCGTAGATGCCACGCTGTTCGTCGCGAACCAGCCTGCCCAACGACAGCTCGACGACCCGCTGTCGCATCGAGTCGACGATGTGGTGGTCGTGCGTGGCCATCAGCACCGTCGTCCCAGTGCGGTTGATCCGCTCCAACAGATCCATGATGTCCTTACTGGTGTCTGGGTCGAGGTTGCCGGTGGGCTCGTCTGCCAGCAGTACCAGCGGCCGGTTGACGAACGCGCGCGCGATCGCGACCCGCTGCTGCTCGCCACCGGACAGCTCGTGTGGCAGCCGGTTGGCTTTGCCGGACAGGCCGACGGTCTCGAGCACCTCGGGCACCACCCGGTTGATCGCGTCGGTCCGTTTGCCGATGACTTCCAGCGCGAACGCGACGTTTTCGTACACCGTCTTTTGCTGCAGCAGCCGAAAGTCCTGGAACACGCAGCCGATCACCTGGCGCAGCCGTGGTACATGGCGACCGGGCAGTTTGTTGACGTGGAACTTCGAGACCCGGATGTCACCGGTTGTCGGCGTTTCCGCACCCAACAGCAGCCGCATGAAGGTCGACTTGCCCGAACCCGACGGGCCGATCAGGAAGACGAACTCACCCTTGTCGATTTTGACGTTGACGTCGTCCAGCGCCGGACGTGCCGACGCTTTGTACTTCTTGCTGACATTGTCCAGGGTGATCATCACGGCACGCCAGTGTAGCGGTCGATTTCGCAGGCAGGCGATTGTCAACTGGCGGGTGGCGGCGGAGTCGGCGCCGGACCGGGCCCCGGCTGTGGTAGCTGGGGCGGTGATGTCGTCGGGCTCGCGCTGGGCGGGCAGAAGGGCGGCGGCAGCAGGCATGGCAGCTGCGGCGGGACGAACAGCGGGGGCGCAGTGGTGGTCGTCGTCACAGGCGGCGGCGCGGTGGGCGGCGGCACGGTCGTCGTCGTAGTCGGCGTGAACGTGACGGTGGCCGGCGGCTGCTGCACCCGGCTGCGCGGCACCCAGGTGTAGTTCGGGTCGGGCACGAAGCCCGGCGGCACCACCTGCGGGGGCGCCGGCTTGGGAGCCGGTTCCGGGCGGTAGGTGTCGTAGACCCACCACGCCGCCAAAAACGCGACGATCAGCACGACGGTCGACGTGCGGACCCGGCCACCCAACAAGTGGCTCCAGCGTCGCTGCGTGCCGTCGCTGCGCTTCTCGAGGATGCTCAGGGTGAACTTCACCGCTGCTGCACCGCACCCTGGACTTCGTCGCGGGTCTGCTCCTCGGCGGCCTTGGCGGCTGGAACGGCGGGATCTTCGACAAGGCCCACCGTCGCGTCTGCCGCGGTCACGATGCCGGCGCGGGCGAGCGCCCGAATAACCAGCACCCGCAATTGCCGGCCCGCCTCGAACTGCTTGCCTGGCAGCGTGCGGGCCACCAGCCGCAGCGTAACGGTGTCGACTTCGATCCTCTCCACTCCCATCACGGTGGGCGCATCCAGCAGCAAGTCCCCCAGCGCCGCGTTGTCGCGGGCGTGCTCACACTCCTGGTGCAAGACCTCGTTGACCCGATTCAGGTCGGCGTGGGTCGACACGGGGATGTCGACCACCGCGCGCGCCCAGTCCTTGGACTGGTTGATCGATTTGACGATCTGGCCGTTGGGGACGGTGAACACTTCGCCGTTGGAAGAACGCAACTTGGTCACCCGCAAGGTCACGTTCTCGACGGTGCCGGAGGCATCGGTCGACGACCCCGAAATGGTGAGCTTAACCAGATCCCCGAAGCCGTACTGTTTCTCAGCGATGATGAAGAACCCGGAGAGCAGATCCCTCACCAGCTGCTGAGCACCGAAACCCAGCGCCGCACCCACCACGGTGGCCGGTGCGATCAGCCCACCCACCGAAAGCCGCAGAATGTCGCCGATCTCCACGATCACCCAGATAGCGATGATGACGATCGCCACCCACTGGATCACCGATGCCACGGCCTGGCGGTGCTTGGTCGCCTCCGATCGCACCAGCGCATCACTTTCGGCGAAACCCTCGTCCAGCTGCCGGGTCACCTGGCGCGCCACCCAGGTGACAAAGCGGGCCGCCAGCACCGCCGCGATCAGCACCATCACGATCCGCAGGCCGCGGGTGATGATCCATTGACCGAGTTCGCCGCGCCAAAAGTCGTGCCAGCGCTGCGACGTTGTCGTGGCGACGAGAATCTTGTTAGCCGTCATCTTTTCTGTTGCGCCAGCGGATCCCCGCCTCCAGGAACCCGTCGATGTCTCCGTCCAGAACGGCCGCCGGATTGCCGACCTCGTACTCGGTGCGCAGATCCTTGACCATCTGATACGGGTGCAGTACGTACGAGCGCATCTGGTTGCCCCAGGAGCTGCCGCCCTCGCCTTTCAGCGCGTCCAGTTCAGCGCGTTCTTCTAAACGCTTGCGCTCCAACAGCTTTGCCTGGAGCACTCGCATTGCCGATACTTTGTTCTGCAACTGCGATTTTTCGTTCTGGCAAGTCACGACGATACCCGTCGGGATGTGGGTTAAACGGACGGCGGAGTCGGTGGTGTTCACCGATTGGCCGCCGGGACCGCTGGAGCGGTAAACATCAACGCGCACATCGCCTTCCGGTATCTCGATGTGATCGGTGGTCGCGACCACCGGAAGCACCTCGACTTCGGCGAACGACGTCTGACGCCGGCTCTGGTTGTCAAACGGGCTGATCCGCACCAGCCGATGGGTGCCTTGTTCGACGGACAGCGTGCCATAGGCAAACGGGGCATGCACGGCGAAGGTCGCACTCTTGATGCCGGCCTCTTCGGCATAGGAGATGTCGAACACCTCGACGGGATACTTATGTTGTTCGGCCCATCGGATATACATCCGCATCAGCATCTCGGCCCAGTCCGCGGCGTCCACCCCGCCGGCACCGGAACGGATGGTGACCAGCGCCTCGCGTTCGTCGTACTCTCCCGAGAGCAGGGTGCGCACCTCGGTGGCTTCGATGTCGGCACGCAGCGCCTTGAGCTCGGCGTCCGCCTCGGCGAGCGCTTCAATGCCGCTGGCGGCACCCTCGCCTTCCTCTGCCGCAAGCTCGTAGAGCACCGGCAGATCGTCCAGGCGCAGCCGTAAGTCCCGGATCCGGCGCAGCTCCCCCTGAGCGTGGGATAACTCACTCGTTACGCGCTGCGCGCGGGCCTGGTCATCCCACAATTTGGGATCGGACGCCTCATGCTCGAGCTTCTCGATGCGGCTGCGCAGACCGTCCACATCGAGCACCCGCTCCACCGTGGTCAGGGTGGAGTCGAGGGCGGCGATGTCGGCTTGACGGTCTGGTTCCACAACCGACCAGGTTACCGGCGCTCTTGCCCGCGGGGAGCGCTCAGGTCACCACCGGCCGCGCAGGGTTAGCATCAAGTCACAATCGTGCACGCCCACGCTGCGCGCGACAGCCCCCGCGCAACCGGGCACAAACAGAAGGTTCGAGCATGCGCCCATACCACGTCGCCATCGTCGGCTCCGGGCCGTCGGGTTTCTTCGCCGCGGCATCGTTGCTGGCGGCGGCCGACGCGTCCGAGGACATCGACGTGGCCGTCGACGTGCTGGAGATGCTGCCGACACCGTGGGGTCTGGTGCGCTCCGGCGTGGCGCCCGACCACCCGAAGATCAAGTCGATCAGCAAGCAATTCGAGCAGACCGCCCAAGATCCCCGCTTCCGCTTCTTCGGCAACGTGGAGGTCGGCGGACACGTCCTGCCCGGCGAACTTGCCGAGCGCTATGACGCCGTTATCTACGCCGTCGGCGCACAGTCCGACAACCCGCTGAACATTCCCGGCGAGGACCTGCCGGACAGTATCTCCGCCGTCGACTTCGTGGGCTGGTACAACGCGCATCCGAACTTCGCGCAGTTGGCAACCACCTTGCCGGCCGGGCGTGCCGTCATCGTTGGCAACGGCAACGTCGCGCTCGACGTCGCGCGCATTCTGGTCACCGATCCGGAGGCGCTGGGAATCACCGACATCGCCGACCACGCACTGGAGTCGCTGCGTTCCCGCGGGGTCGAGGAGGTGGTGATCATCGGCCGGCGCGGGCCCCTGCAGACCGCGTTCACCACGCTGGAGCTGCGTGAGCTGGGCGAGCTGCAAGGAGTCGACGTGATCGTCGATCCCGCTCAGCTCGAGGGCATCACCGACGAGGACGCCGCCGCGGTGGGCAAGACGACCAAGCAGAACATCAAGATTCTGCGCGACTACGCGAGCCGCGCGCCCCGTCCCGGCCACCGTCGGATCGTGTTGCGCTTCATGACCTCCCCGATCGAGATCACCGGCGACGGCAAAGTGGAGCGGATCGTGCTGGGCCGCAACGAATTGGTCACCGATTCCAGCGGGCGCGTGGTCGCCAAGGACACCGGCGAGCGTGAAGAGCTGCCAGTTCAGTTGATCGTGCGGTCGGTCGGCTACCGCGGTGTGCCGCTCTCGGGGCTGCCGTTCGACGACAAAACCGCGACGATCCCCAACACCGGCGGCCGGGTGGAGGGCACCCGCAACGAATACGTCGTCGGGTGGATCAAGCGCGGACCGACCGGTGTGATCGGCACCAATAAGAAGGACTCCCTGGACACCGTCACTACCCTGATGGCCGATCTGGCCCGCGCCAAAGCGGGCGGGCTGGCCGATTTCCCCGAAGACCATGCCGACAAGCTGGCCGAATGGCTGACCTCACGCCAGCCGAAGCTGGTCACCTCCGCGCACTGGGAGGTCATCGATCGCCACGAGCGAGCGGCCGGCGAACCGCACGGGCGTCCCCGCGTCAAGCTGCCGAGCCTGGCCGAGCTGCTGCGCATCAGCCACGGCTGATCAGGAACCCCGGACCGCGCAGGTCATCAGAGCAACGGCGCTGACCAGCGCAGGAACGTTCCGCCGGCCGCGGGCGTGCTTTCGACGGTAAACTCGCCCCCGGCCTGAGCTGCCCGCCGCTGCAGGTCCGTCAAACCGCCGCCGGTGAACTCGCCGGGCATCCCGCAGCCGTTGTCGCTCACCTCGATGCACAAATTGTCGTCGACGGTGACCCGCACCGTTACCACGTTCGCCTCCGCGTGCCGGACGACGTTGCTCAGCGCTTCGCGCACCACCGCCTCGGCATGATCGGCCAGCGGGCCGTCGACCACCGACACCGGGCCGACGAATTGAACGCTGGTGCGCAACCGCGCACCCGAGTGTTGCGCGATCGCCTCGTCGATCCGTTGCCGCAGCCCAGAGTTTCCCTGCGGCGCTGCATGCAGATCGAAGATGGTCGCCTGGATTTCCTGCATGACGCCACGCAGGTCGTCCACGGCTTCGGCGAGTCGCCGGCGCACCTCCACACCACGGGCTCGCGACACGGTGCCCTGCAACGCCAGACCGACCGCAAAAAGCCGCTGTATCACCTGGTCGTGCAGATCACGCGCAATACGGTCCCGCTCGGTGACCACGTCGAGTTCTCGCATCCGACGCTGCGAAGTGGCCAGCTGCCAGGCCAGCGCTGCCTGGTCTGCGAACGCGGCCATCATCTCGAGCTGTTCGTCGGTGAATGAGCCCGCACCGCCGTCGTACAGCACGACAACGACACCGGCGACCGTCCCGGTGGCCCGTAACGGCAGTAGCAGCGCGGGTCCCGCCTGCACACCGTTTAAATCGGGGTCCAAATCGAGCCGATCGACCCGTTGCGGAGTGCCCGTGGCGAACGCCGCCCCGAGTGATGTGCCCGCCACTGGAATGGTTCGCCCGGCGGCGGAAGCCACGGCGCTGCCGACGGTTTCGATCACCAGCAGCTCAGCCGCGTCGGCTGCCGGCATGTTCTCGTCGACGGGAATTGCCACCAGGGCGGCGTCGGCCCCGGTCAGCTCGAGCGCATCCTCGGCGACAAGCCGGAACACCGTGGCAGGTTCAGCGCCGGACAACAATGCGGTCGCGATGTCGCGGGTGGCCTCTATCCACGCCTGGCGCGCCTTGGCCTGCTCGTAGAGCCGGGCGTTCGCGATGGCAATTCCTGCGGCGGCGGCCAGCGCCTGAACCAACACCTCGTCGTCGTCGCCGAACGGCTGTCCATTCGTCTTGTCAGCCAGGTAAAGAGTGCCGAACGCTTGATCACGGACACGAATCGGCACCCCGAGGAAAGTCCGCATCGGCGGGTGGTGCGGCGGAAAGCCAATTGAAGCCGGATGCTCCGAAATATCTTCCAGGCGTAGCGGTTTGGGATCATGGATCAACAGACCAACGACACCCTTACCTTCAGGCACGTGCCCGATGCGCCGCACGGTTTCGTCGTCGATGCCCTCGTGGACGAATCGCAACACACGGCGGTCCCGGTTGTGCACTTCCAGGGCGCCGTAACGGGCGTCGACGAGGTTGGTCGCCGAATGCACGATCGAGCGCAGGGTGGCGTCGAGTTCCAGCCCGGAGGTGACCACCAGCATGGCCTCCACCAGCCCATCGAGGCGATCGCGGCCCTCAACGATGAGCTCGACACGGTCCTGCACCTCGGCCAACAGCTCGCGCAGACGTAGTTGAGACAGCGTGTGGCGCAGTGGGCGGATCGCGATATCGCCCGCGTCCCCTATCGCACCCCCCGCAGTCAGCCGATCCGTGTCATCCATTATCGAGCGATCAGGCGCTTCAATTGCGTTGTGGACGAACTGGGTTGGGTCGGGCTCGTCACGCCCAACTTGGTCAGCAAGCGCGAAACGCATTGCTGCACGGCTTCTTCGGCTAGAAACATCCGAGCGGCGATTTGCTTGTTGGGAAGGCCCTCGCTGAGCAAGCCCAATAGCGTCCGCTCACGGTCGGTGAGGCCGACGAACCCGTCACCCTCCCCAGTGCCCCGCCGCAGTCTCGCCATCAGTGCGGCCGCGGCCCGATTGTCGAGTAGCGACCGCCCGGCGCCGACGTCTTTGATGGCACGCACCAATGGCATGCCTTTGATGTCTTTGACGACGTATCCGCTGGCGCCGGCCAGGATTGCATCCAGCATCGCGTCGTCGGAGGTGGACGACGCCATGATCAGGCAGCGCAGCTCAGGCACGCGCGACAACAGGTCACGGCAGAGTTCGATGCCGTTGCCATCGGGTAACCGATCGTCGAGCACCGCGACATCAGGGCTCGCCGGCGGGATCTTCGCCATCGCTTCGGCCACCGATCCCGCCTCACCGACGACGTCGAGTTCGGGGTCCGCACCAAGCAAGTCGATAAGGCCCCGGCGCACCATCTGGTGATCGTCGACCAAGAAGACCCTGAGCGCCGAACCTCCGCGATCAAACAAGCCGCTCAACCGACGAGTCCTTACAAGTTCCTGGAGCGCACGGCAAGAACGGAGCGTCCCGCACTGTGTGCGCCGCACAAGTCGTAACAGGCATGCGCGTCGGTGACGAACAATTCATCCGGCTCGTGGTTGGTGGCCAGATAGCGGTCGACACTCCCACGCACAACCACGGACTCGACCTGCACGTCGGGGTACAGGCGCGTCCACCGGGCGATCCGCCGGCTCAGTTGCGCTTGCGCCAAACGTTTCCCGTCAGCGTCGTCCGGCCCTGCCGCGGCGGATACCGAGATTGCCCGCAGTGGTGCTTGCCGCAGCCGCGCCTCCTCGAATGCGCAACGCAGCACCGCACCGCTGTCGGCTTCCACAACGACGCGTTGGATCCGGGAGGTCGCCGACTGGCCGACCGGCCGCCCGATCACCGCCACCGGGCACAGCGCCGACACCGCTAAGGCGGCGGACACTGAGCCGACACCACGGTGGGCATGTTTGAGCCCGATAGACCCGACACCGATCATCGCCGCCGTCCTGGACTCTTCTATCAACTTGGTGAGTGGCTCCCCCCTGAGGATCTCGGTTTCGACCTTCACCGGTTTCCCAGTCACCTCGACGGCCCGACGGACGTCGTACAACGCCGAACGGGCAGCGGCCAGCCGGGCGTCTTGAACCCGGGACGCGGAAGAATCCGACTGCTCGATCACGTATACCAGTCGCAGCGGAATGTCTCGGCTGACCGCCTCGTCGACAGCCCAGCCGGCCGCATGGGTGGCTGCTTGGGATCCGTCGACACCGACGACGACCGTCGGAGCATCAAGCATTGCGGGTTTCCTTCGCCGGCCGGAGGGGTCAGATCATCGGTTCGTAACCCATCACGTTATTGCCGGGAACCCGCCCACACCCAGGGGCGTTGGGTCTACAAACGGGTGCCATTAGTCCCTATCAACCGACAAAACTTAACTGTTTGCGCCCGCGATGGTTGCCGAGTTCTGCCGAGTCGGCTCTCCCGGCGTGTAGTGCCGCCAATGACGGGTACTCGACCACCCATTAGTCTGAAGCGCTCAGTATCCCTGGCACCACTGCCTTCATACAGGCGTTCGCTTACAGGGTCATTGGGGCCGAATGAATTTGGGCGTTTTGCCCAACCGGGCAGCGGCTTACCCACCCTCCCGGGACCGGCGAGCCGGCCCGGATCCGGGTCCGGTATGTCAGGCCTACCCGGGATACCAGCGGGGACAGCCTCGCGAGCCGCGGGCGTCGTCCCCCGGTACGGTGTCCGGATCACGGTGATGGCACGTCCGCCCGCGGCCGGATGACGGGCCGCTAGCCCGCGGGCGGCTGCGGTGGTGCGAATCTCCAGTTGTCCGGATTCTTCGGCGAATACACCACCGGAAAAAGTTGCCCCATGGTCGGCCATTGGTCGACGTTGACTGCCATGCGCTGATACACGGCGTGCTCACTGACGGTGGGTCCGTTGATAACACCGGCGATGGTGACGTATTGCTCGCCGGTGGCGTCCGGCCGCGGGCTGACCCCGGTCACCAGCAGCGTGCCGCTCAGCAGCTGACCGCGGGGGCCGCGGGGGACGAACCGCTGGGCAAGGAGCACCCCCAAGACCGCCACCAGCACCAGCAGCACACCGAATTCCCACACCCGGCCATGTTAGAGCCATGGTAGGACTGCTGACATGAGTCGGGACGATCTGACGCTGGCGCTGGCGCTGGCCGACCGCGCCGACGCGCTGACTTCCGCCCGGTTCGGCGCGCTCGACCTGCGCATCGACACCAAACCGGATCTGACGCCGGTCACCGACGCCGATCGCGCGGTCGAGGCCGACCTGCGGGAGGTACTCGCGCACGAACGGGCGGACGACAGCATCGTCGGTGAGGAATTCGGCGGAACCACCACTTTCACCGCGCGGCAGTGGGTCATCGACCCGATCGATGGCACCAAGAACTTCGTGCGCGGGGTGCCGGTATGGGCCAGTTTGATCGCGTTGCTCGAAGACGGTGTCCCGTCGGTCGGTGTCGTGAGCGCTCCCGCGCTGCAGCGTCGGTGGTGGGCGGCGCGCGGCCGGGGCGCGTTCGTCGCGGTCGACAGCGCACCCCCGCGCCGGCTGTCCGTTTCCTCGGTGGCTGAGTTGAGTTCGGCCAGCCTCTCGTTCTCCAGCTTGTCCGGATGGGCGCAGCGTGGTTTGCGGGAACGCTTCATCGAGCTGACCGATGCGGTGTGGCGGGTGCGCGCCTTCGGCGACTTTCTCTCTTATTGCCTAGTTGCCGAAGGGGCCGTTGATATCGCCGCCGAACCGGAGGTGTCGGTGTGGGATCTGGCGGCGCTCGACATCCTGGTGCGCGAAGCCGGGGGAAGCCTGACGGGCCTGGACGGCACGGCGGGACCACACCGAGGCAGCGCCGTGGCGACGAACGGCCTGCTGCAAGAACGGGTGCTCAGCAGCCTGGATGCCACCACGGTGTGAATTAGTTAACACAGCGGCGGTACCTATCTTACTCCGGAGTAAGATAGGCTTATCCGCATCGCCCCAACGACCGAGGCTGCCGAATGACCGACACCGTTTCCGGTTCACAACAGATTTCGAAACCCTCCCGCTCCCGCCCGAGGCGGCGCGACCGCAAGACCGGTGTCGGGCTGCAACCGCACAAACGGACCGGGATCGACATCGCCCTGGCCTTGCTCACCCCGATCGTGGGCCAGGAGTTCCTGGACAAATACCATCTGCGCGATCCGCTCAACCGGAGCCTGCGCTACGGCACGAAGACGATCTTTTCCACTGCCGGCGCCACTTCCCGGCAGTTCAAGCGGATCCAGAATCTGCGCAGCGGACCGACCCGGCTCAAGTCCAGCGGCAAGGACTACTTCGACCTGACGCCCGACGACGAGCAGAAGATGATCATCGAGACCCTCGATGAATTCGCCGCAGAAGTGCTGCGGCCCGCGGCTCACGACGCCGACGAGGCGGCGACGTACCCGCCGGATTTGATCGCCAAGGTGGCCGAGTTGGGCATCACGGCGATCAACATCCCCGAGGACTTCGACGGCATCGCCGCGCACCGCTCCAGCGTGACCAACGTGCTGGTCGCCGAGGCGCTGGCCTATGGCGATATGGGTCTGGCACTGCCGATTCTGGCCCCGGGGGGCGTGGCGTCCGCACTGACCCACTGGGGCAGCGCCGATCAGCAGGCCACCTACCTGCACGAGTTCGCCGGCGACAACGTCCCCCAGGCCTGTGTCGCCATCGCCGAACCCCAGCCGCTGTTCGACCCCACCCGGCTGAAAACCACCGCGGTGCGCACACCGAGCGGATACCGCCTGGATGGGGTCAAGTCGCTGGTCCCGGCGGCGGCCGATGCCGAGCTGTTCATCGTCGGCGCGCAGCTGAACGGCAAACCGGCATTGTTCATCGTCGAGTCGTCGGCCAAAGGCCTTACCGTCAAGGCAGACCCGAGCATGGGGATTCGCGCGGCAGCCCTGGGCCAGGTCGAGCTTTCTGAGGTGTCGGTGCCGCTGAGTGCCCGGCTGGGCGAGGACGAGGCTTCCGAGGATCAGTATTCGCAGGACTACTCGGAGGTGATTGCGCTGTCCCGGCTGGGGTGGGCGGCGTTGGCGGTCGGCACCTCCCATGCGGTGCTCGACTACGTCGTCCCGTACGTGAAGGAGCGCGAGGCCTTCGGCGAGCCGATCGCCCATCGGCAAGCCGTGGCCTTCATGTGCGCCGACATCGCCATCGAATTGGACGGGCTGCGGCTGATCACCTGGCGCGGCGCCGCCCGTGCCGAACAGGGCCTCAGCTTCATCCGCGAAGCGGCACTGGCCAAGCGGCTTGGCGCCGGCAAGGGCATGCAGATCGGGCTGGACGGCGTGCAGCTGCTCGGCGGCCACGGCTACACGAAAGAACACCCGGTCGAGCGTTGGTACCGCGACCTGCGGGCCATCGGTGTCGCCGAGGGCGTTGTCGTTATCTAAAGCGAGCTGAAAGTTCAATCATGGCAATAAATTTGGAGCTACCCCGCAAGCTGCAGGCGGTGATCGACAAGGCACATCAGGGCGCCGCGGAGATGATGCGGCCGATCGCCCGCAAATACGACCTCAAAGAACACGCGTACCCGGTCGAGCTGGACACATTGGCCAACGTGTTCGAAGGCGCCACCGAATCCAACGCGCTGGGACTCATCGGAGCCGAAGCGTTCCGTGACAGTGAAGGCAAGGACGAAAATCGCAACGGCGCCAACATGGCAGCGGTGCTGCAGGCTCTGGAGGCCAGTTGGGGCGACGCGGCGATGATGTTGTCGATGCCCTATCAAGGCCTGGGCAACGCGGCGATCTCCGGTGTAGCCACCGACGAGCAGCTGACCCGTTTGGGCAGGGTGTGGGCGGCGATGGCCATCACCGAGCCGGGGTTCGGTTCCGACTCGGCGGCGGTGTCCACCACCGCCACGCTGGACGGCGACGAGTACGTGATCAACGGCGAAAAGATCTTCGTCACCGCGGGTTCGCGCGCCACTCGCATCGTGGTGTGGGCGACGCTGGACAAGTCGCAGGGCCGGCCGGCGATCAAGTCGTTCATTGTGCCGCGTGAGCATCCCGGTGTCACCGTCGAGCGGCTGGAGAACAAGCTCGGAATCAAGGGCTCGGACACCGCCGTCATCCGGTTCGACAATGTGCGGATACCGAAGGACAACCTGCTCGGCAACCCCGAAATCGAATCGGGCAAGGGGTTTGCCGGGGTGATGGAGACCTTCGACAATACCCGGCCGGTGGTGGCCGCCATGGCCGTCGGCATTGCCCGGGCCGCGTTGGAAGAACTGCGCACGATCCTCACCGACGCCGGGGTGGAGATCTCCTACGACAGACCGTCATACGTGCAAAGTGCCGCCGCAGCCGAATTCCTGCGGATGGAGGCCGACTTCGAGGCCAGCTACCTGCTGACCCTGCGCGCGGCGTGGCAGGCTGACAACAAGATCCCGAACTCCAAAGAAGCCTCCATGGCCAAGGCCAAAGCCGGCCGCGTCGGCAGCGACATCACCCTGAAAGCTGTCGAACTGGCCGGCACCACAGGCTATTCCGAGCAGACGCTGTTGGAGAAGTGGGCGCGCGACTCGAAGATCATGGACATCTTCGAGGGCACCCAGCAGATCCAGCAGCTGGTGGTCGCGCGCCGCCTGCTGGGCCTCTCATCGTCCGAGCTCAAGTAGCAACTGCGGTCAGCTGGTCGCGGGTGTCCTCGTCCAGCTCGATGGAGGCGACGTCCAGGTTCTCCTCCAGGTGCCCCACCGACGAGGTGCCCGGGATCAGCAGCACGTTGGGCGCCACGCTGAGCGTCCATGCCAATACGACCTGCGCCGGAGTATGGCCGAGCCGCGCCGCGGCCTGGCGCACCACTTCGTGTCCGAGCACCTGATCCGGCGGCGCAAACGGCGATCTCATGGTGTAGAACGGGACGAACGCGATGCCGCGCGTCGTACATTCCCGCAGCACCGCCGCAGAGGACCGGTTGACAAGACTGAACGCGTTTTGCACACAGGCGATCTCGGTGCACTCCAAGGCGTGCAGAAGATGCTCACGATTGACGTTGCTCAGCCCGATTCCGCCGATCAATCCCTCGTCACGGGCAGCGATCATGACCGAAAGCAGTTCGTCGAAGCGTTCGTCCGGGCAGCTGCTGTCGACGAGCCTCAAATTCACCACCGCCAGCTGGTCGACGCCGAGCGTTCGCAGGTTCGCCTCGATATCCGAGCGGAAGTCGGCGGGGTCGACGACGGGCAGCCAGCCGCCGGCATCGTCGCGGCGGGCACCGACCTTGCTGACCAACGCCAGGTTCTCCGGGTAGGGGTAAAGGGCCTCGCGGATAAGCTCGTTGGAGACATTCGGGCCGTAGAACTGCGCGGTGTCGATGTGGTTGACGCCAAGCTCGACCGCGCGCCGCAGCACCGCCAGCGCCTCGCCGCGGTCACGCGGCGACCCGAAGACACCGGGTCCGGGAAGCTGGATGGCGCCGAAGCCGATGCGGCCAACCGAAAAGCGACCAAGTGGAAAGGAATCCATACCGTGAGGTTAGCGTCGTGGAATGGAGCCATTTCGAGCGCTTGTCGCACCGCCACGATGGTGACCGGATAACCACGTCGGGTCGAGACACTGAGCCGCTCAGACCTACCACCCGGTGAGGTGACAATCCGGGTGCTGTATTCCAGCGTCAACTTCAAGGACGCGCTGGCATTGACACTGGGCGGCGGCGTGGTGCGCACCTATCCGGTGGTGCCGGGCATCGACCTGTCCGGCGAGGTCGTCGAGTCGCAATCACCCGACTTCGCCGTCGGCGACCAGGTGCTGGCCCACGGGTACCAGATCGGCACCGGGCATCACGGCGGCTACGCCGAATACGCACGGCCGCCGGCTGACCAGGTGGTGCCGCTCGGCGCGTTGAGCCCGCACGAGGGCGCCGCCATCGGAACCGCCGGCTTCACCGCCGCGATGAGCGTGCAAGCGCTGGTCAACTGGGGTATCGAACCCGGCGCCGGACCGGTCGTCGTCACCGGCGCCTCCGGGGGTGTCGGCTGCATCAGCGTGGATCTGTTGGCCGTCGCCGGCTTTCGGGTGGTGGCCTCGACCGGCAAGGAAAAAGCCGCCGGGCTGCTGAAAAAGCTTGGCGCCGTAGAGGTTGTCGGTCGGCTGCCGGCCGATCCCGACGCCAAACCGCGGCCGCTACCGACGGCGCGCTGGGCGGCGGCGGTGGACTGTGTGGGCGGGCGACGCTGGCCGACGTGCTCAGCACGGTCGACGACGGCGGAGCGGTGGCCGCCAGCGGGCTGACCGGTGGTGCGGCCCTGCACACCCGGTGATGCCGTTCATCCCGCGCGGCATCGCGCTGCTGGGGATCGACTCGGTTCAGTTGCCGATCGATCGGCGCCGGAAGTTGTGGGCGCTGCTGGGCGATTCGTTGCGGCCCCGTCAGCTGGCCGCGGTCACCAGCGACGTCGATGTCAAAGACGTCGTCGGTGTGCTTGATCAGGTGCGCGCCGGCGCCTTCTCCGGCCGGGCAGTGGTGCGGATCGCCGGCGGGTTCTGAGCCGGCAGTAGGCTGTTGCCGCGCCATTCGGGTGGCGCTCACGACGGGAGGTGGCATGCGCGCGGCACGGGTGACTCGGCTCGATGGTCCAGACGCGATCGAGGTGGCCGAGGTCGACGAACCCGTGGGTGACGGTGTGGTCGTGGACGTGCACGCAGCCGGCGTGGCGTTCCCGGATGCGCTATTGACCCGCGGCCTCTACCAGTACCGGCCGGAGCCGCCGTTCGTGCTCGGGGCGGAGATCGCCGGGGTGGTTCGATCGGCACCGGACAACGTTCACGTACGTTCCGGCGACCGGGTGGTGGGCCTGAGCATGCTCACCGGCGGCATGGCCGAGGTCGCGGTGCTGTCACCGGACCGGGTGTTCAAGCTGCCCGACACGGTGAGCTTCGAGGCCGGTGCCGGCCTGCTGTTCAACGACCTCACGGTGTACTTCGCGCTCACCGTCCGTGGCCGGCTGCAGCAGGGCGAGACGGTGCTGGTGCACGGAGCAGCCGGAGGCATCGGGACGTCGGCGCTGCGGCTGGCGCCGGTGCTGGGGGCGTCGCGCACCATCGCGGTGGTCAGCACCGACGAGAAAGCCGAGATCGCCAGTGCGGCCGGCGCCACCGACGTGGTACTGACCGACGGGTTCAAGGACGCGGTGAAGGAATTGACCAGCGGCCGCGGCGTCGACATCGTCGTCGACCCGGTCGGCGGCGACCGGTTCACCGATTCCCTGCGCTCGCTTGCTCCCGGCGGACGGCTGCTGGTCGTCGGCTTCACCGGCGGTGAGATTCCCACGGTGAAGGTAAACCGGCTGCTACTGGGCAACATTGACGTGGTCGGTGTCGGCTGGGGCGCATGGACGGCGACGCATCCCGGCGCGCTGGCCGAGCAGTGGGCCGGCGTCGAACGGCTGCTCAGCTCTGGTCAGCTTCCTCCCCCGGAGCCGGTCGTCTACCCGCTGGACGAAGCTGCCGCCGCGGTCGCATCCCTGGAGAACCGCACCGCCAAAGGCAAAGTCGTCCTGCGCGTCCGCGATTAGACGGGCTTGGCCGGCCCTGGCTCTTGTGTGGCGGCAAAAGGAAAAGTAATGTCACTTTCAGTTTTTCACCGGTCAGACTGGCACTGAGTAGTTCTCCGCCCCCGGGAGTCACCCATGGAATCGTTCGTCCACTTGCGAAAAGGCAGGACACCACGACGCCTGCATGCCGATCTCGACGGGCTCAAGGACGACGAGCTGGGGCGGGGCGGCTTCAGCGGCAGGACCGCTAACCTCTACCGCCGCCACGACCCGACCGCCTACCGGGCTGTCGGCCCGCTGCGGCCCATCGACGTGCTGTCGGGCGAGCTCAAACCCGGCGACACGACCGACGCCAACGGCGGGCCCCTGCTGATGTTCAGCAACGACGACTGCCGAATTCTGCTGAGCCGTCGTCACGAGCCGATGCCGTTCTACGTCCGTCACGTCGACGGGGACCTGCTGTGCTTCGTTCACCAGGGCACCGGTCTGGCCGAAACCGAATTCGGGCCGCTGCGCTACCGGGAGGGCGACTGGCTCTACATCCCGAAGGCGTGCACCTGGCGCCAGGTGCCGGACAGCGAGACAACGTTGTTGATGGTGGAGACCACCGATGAACTTCGTGTCCCGCCGCCCGGCGCGCTGGGCCGCCACTTCCCCTTCGACCCGTCGCAGGTCACCATCCCCGAGCCGACGCCGATCGACTCCGACCCAAGACCGGCCGGCCACGGCGAGTACGAGGTCCGGCTGATCCACGAAGGCGGCCCGACAACGCTTTTCTATCAACACCATCCGCTCGACGTCGAAGGCTGGCGCGGTGACAACTTCGCGTTCACCTACAACATCGCCGACTACAACGTGATCCTCTCCGACAGTGTCCACCTGCCGCCGACGGTGCATCTGTTCATGCAGGCCACCGGTGTCTACGTGATGAACTTCCTGCCCCGGCCCGCCGAAACCGTCCCCGGCACCGAACGCACGCCCTGGTATCACCGCAATGTCGACTTGGACGAGATCGCCTTCTTCCACGGCGGCTCGCTCTACGGCATCCCGATGCCGCCGGGTCTGATCTCGCATGCGCCGCAGGGGGTTCACCACGGCGCACCGGAAAAGGCGCGCGAACGGGCACGCCGCAAGTTCGACGACTACTCCCGGGTCGACTGGCAGGTGATCGCCGTCGACACCCGCCGGCGGCTGACCCCGTCGGCCGAGGTGCTGGCGCACGACTTGGGGCAGCACTGACCATGACAGCCCGCCACGAATACGACCGAATCCCCTATCTCGTTGCTTTCCAGAACAATTCCGGCGTCCGGGATGTCTACGGCGGCCTGGCCGAGATCACCGTGCTGGAAAGTTACCTACTCAAGCCGAAAGACAAGCCGTCGGACACCGTGCTGGTGTTCATGCACCCGATCGGCGGCGGCGCGTACCTGCCGATGATCAACGCGCTGGCCCGGGCCGGCCATCATGTCATCTACTGCAACAGCAGGTTCCGCGGCACGGATTCGGCGCTGCTGATGGAGAAGGTGGTCGAGGATCTCGGCGAGTGCATCAAGGACGCCACAAAGCGACTGGGCTACGCCAAGGTGGTGCTGGCCGGGTGGAGTGGCGGCGGCTCGCTGTCGGTGTTCTACCAGCAGCAGGCCCAGCGCCCGACCATCACATCGAGCCCGTCCGGTGACGGCCCTGACCTGACCGCACTGGACCTGATCCCCGCCGACGGCATCATGCTGCTGGCCGCGCACGTCAGCCGGCACGGCACGCTGACCGAATGGCTGGATGCGTCGATCCTGGACGAATCCGACCCCACCAAGCGCGATCCCGAGCTGGATCTGTACCACCCCGACAACCCCAACCAGCCGCCGTACACCGAGGAGTTCCTGGCCCGGTACCGGCAGGCTCAGATCGACCGCAACCGCCGCATCACCGCGTGGGTCAAAGACAAGCTCGCCGAACTGAAATCATCTGGCCGCCAAGACGACGAGTTCTGCTTCGTCGTGCACGGCACCATGGCCGACCCGCGCTGGCTGGACCCGGCCGTCGATCCCAACGAACGCACCCCGGGAACGTGTTACCTGGGTGATCCTCGAGTGGTGAACATGAGCCCGGTCGGATTGGCCCGCTTCTGCACACTGCGCAGCTGGCTCTCGCAATGGAGTTACGACGACGCCCGCGGCGATGGGGTGGCCTGCGGCCGCGACATCGCGGTCCCCGCGCTGGTGATCGGCAACCTGGCCGACGACGCCTGCACGCCCAGCCACACCCGGCGGCTCTTCGAAGCGATCGGGCATCCGGATAAGGAGATGCACGAAATCCCTGGCGCTACACACTATTACGCGGGCCCCAATCAACGCGACAAGCTGCGCCACGCCGTCGACATCGTCACCGACTGGCTGGTCCGCCACGACTTCGCGAGTTCCTGATGACACCCGCCACCGGACCGCTGGACGGCATCCGGGTGCTCGAGCTCGGCACCCTGATCGCCGGACCATTCGCCGGACGGCTGCTCGGCGACATGGGCGCCGACGTGATCAAGGTGGAACCACCGGGCGCCCCGGACCCGTTGCGGACCTGGGGCCAAGCCGAACTCAACGGGCACCACGTCTTCTGGACGGTGCACGCGCGCAACAAAAGGTCCATCACCCTCGACCTGCGCCGCCCGCCCGGCCGCGACCTGTTCTGCGAGCTCGTCGAGAAGTCCGACATCGTGGTGGAGAACTTCCGTCCGGGCACCCTGGAGAAATGGGACCTGGGCTACGACGTCCTGCGCGAACGCAACCCGGGCATCATCCTGGTCCGGGTGTCCGGTTATGGGCAGACCGGACCCGACGCCCATAAAGCCGGCTACGCCTCGGTGGCCGAGGCGGTCAGTGGGCTGCGCCATCTCAACGGCTTCCCCGGCGGGCCACCGCCCCGGCTTGCGCTCTCGCTCGGTGACAGCCTGGCCGGCATGTTCGGCGCTCAGGGCGCTTTGGCCGCGCTGTACCGCCGAAGCGTCACCGGGCTCGGACAGGTGGTCGACGTCGCGCTGACCGAATCCTGTTTGGCGGTACAGGAATCCACGATTCCCGATTACGACGTCGGCGGCGTGGTGCGCGGACCTTCGGGCACCAGGCTCGACGGCATCGCGCCGTCCAACATCTACCGCAGCGCCGACGGCTCCTATGTGGTGATCGCCGCGAACCAGGACACCGTGTTCGCCCG
Organism: uncultured Actinomycetota bacterium; assembly: GCA_963848535.1. Taxonomy (GTDB): domain Bacteria; phylum Actinomycetota; class Actinomycetes; order Mycobacteriales; family Mycobacteriaceae; genus Mycobacterium. The sequence goes on along the minus strand of CAWKEM010000013.1, from coordinate 594,836 downwards.
GCTGTGCAAGGCGATGGGCCGCCCGGAACTGGCCACCGACGACCGGTTCGCCACACACGTCGCGCGCGGCCGCAACCAAGACGAGCTCGATCAGATCATCGGCGTGTGGGCCGCCGAGCGCCGGCCCGGCGAGATCATCGAAACGCTGAGCGCCGCAGGTGTGATCGCCGGTCCGATCAACACGGTCGCGGAGGTGGTCAACGACCCGCAGCTACGCGCCCGCGGCATGCTGGTCGAGCACTACGACGAGCGGCTCGAGCGGGACGTTCTGGGCCCGGGGATCGTGCCGGCGCTGTCGGAGTCACCGGGTCGGGTCCGCAACGCCGGGCCGGCGCGTTCGGGCCAACACAACGACGACGTCTACGTCGGGCTGCTCGGCAAGACCGCCGAGGAGCTCGCGGAGTTGCGTGCCGAGGAGGTGCTGTGAACGTGGAATCGTTTTCCAGGGTGGACATCCGCGAGGTGGCGCTGCGCGACGGACTGCAGATCGAGAAGCCGATCCCGTTGTCGGCCAAGCTGGAACTGCTGGCCGCGGTGGCCGCCACCGGGGTACGCGAGGTGGAGGTCACCGCGTTCGTCTCCCCGTCGAAGGTGCCATCGATGGCCGACGCCGCCGAACTCGCCGCCCACCTGCACGACTACCCCGACATCGAGTTCTCCGCTCTGGTAGCCAGTCCTAACGGCGCCAAGCGGGCCGTCACCGCGGGACTGCGCTCGATCGAGTACGTGGTGGCGGCCGGCGACGCGTTCAGCCGGGCCAACGTCGGGCGCAGCAGCGCGGAAGCCACCGGGCAGATCGACGAGATCGTCGCCATCGCGCATGACAGCGACGCCACCGTCGAGGTCATCGTCGCCACCGCGTGGGATTGCCCGTTCGAGGGGCCCACCCCGCCGCAGCGGGTACTCGACATCGCCGCGGCCGCCCGCGATCGCGGCGTCGACCGGTTCTGCATCGCCGACACCATCGGGACCGCCACGCCGCGACGGGTGGCTTCGCTGGTCGCGCAACTACGTCCGGTGATCGGCGACATGTCGCTGGGCGGGCATTTCCACAACACCCGCGGCGCCGGGCTGGCCAGTGCCTACGCCGCGGTCCGCTCCGGGGTGACCCGGCTGGACGCCTCGGTCGGCGGGCTGGGCGGCTGCCCGTTCGCACCGGGCGCCACCGGCAACATCGCCACCGAAGATCTGGTGTACCTGCTGCGCGACAGCGATATCGACGTCGACGTCGATCTGCAGGCCGCCATCACTGCGGCGGGCGTCGCGAAATCTGTTGTCGGCCATGATCTGCCGAGCGCTCTGTTGCGCGCCGGCGACCGGATCCGGAACTGATGCCGGCGACAGTCCTGACCGCCAAGGGCCGCCAGACCAGGCAGGCCATCGAGCAGGCTGCCCGAAAACTGTTCGCCGAAAGAGGTTTTCACGGCACCACACTGGCAGAAATCACATCGGCCGCGGGCAAATCGCCGGCGGTGTTCTACCGGTACTTCGCCGACAAAGAAGACCTGCTGGCCGACCTGGCGGAGTCGTTTCTGCACGATGTGGTGACGCCGTCCGGGTTGAGCCTGCGCCTGCCGGACTCCCCCGATGACGACGCGTTCTTCACCTCGGTGGTCACCGGCTACTGGAACATCTTCAAGCAGAACATCGGCATCATGATCGCGATGGCCCAGCTGGCCGCCACCCAGCAACGCTTCGCGGCCGTTCAGAACGAATTCCGGCGTTTCGGCATGGACATCGTGGCGGCCTCGGTGCGCCGCGCCCAGGAGCAGGGTTACGGAACCGAGCTCAACCCCCAACACACCGCGGCGGCCATCGCGTTGCTGTTCGAGAACTTCACCACCGTCTTCGTCGGCGCTACTGCTTCTGCGGCCGCCGGAGGCCCCGCGGGCCTGGGCGTAGACATCAGCGACGAGGATGCCATCGCAACGTTGTCGACGGTCTGGAAGAAAACCCTGTACGGCACCTAAGGAGATCAGAAGTGGATTTCACTCTGCCAGAACATCTTCCGGGCCTGCTCGCCGAGATGGATGAGTTCATCGAGGCCGAGATCAAGCCACTGGAACGCGAACACATCCAGTATTTCGACAAGCGTCGCGAGCATGCCCGCACCGATTGGGACAACGACGGCATCCCGTCCCGCGAGTGGGAGGATCTGCTCGCCGAGATGCGCCGACGAGCCGATAAAGCGGGCTGGCTGCGCTACGGATTACCGGCATCACTCGGCGGCCGTGACGGTACCAATGTCGACATGGCCGTTATCCGGGAGCACTTGGCGCACAAAGGCCTTGGTCTGCACAACGACTTGCAGAACGAGTCGTCGATCGTCGGGAACTTCCCGCAGGTGATCATGATGGAGCGTTTCGGCACCGAGGCGCAGCGACGGGTGTGGTCGGAGGCGCTGATCACCGGGGAACGCTCCATGGCGTTCGGCCTGACCGAACCACTGCACGGATCGGACGCAACCTGGCTGGAGACGCGCGCCGAACCCGACGGGGACGACTGGGTGATCAACGGCTCCAAGCGGTTCAACACCGGCGTGCACCGCGCGACCCATGACCTGATCTTCGCCCGCACCTCCGGTGAGCCGGGGCAAGCCCGGGGCATCACCGCGTTTCTGGTCCCGACCGATGCGCCCGGCTTCACCATCCCGTACTACTGGTGGTCGTTCAACATGCCCACCGACCACGCCGAAGTCCAGTTGACCGAGGTGCGGGTGCCCGCCGGCGCGGTACTCGGCGAGGTGGACCAAGGCCTGGAGGTCGCGCAGACGTTCCTGCACGAGAACCGGATTCGGCAGGCTGCCAGCAGCCTGGGCGCCGCGCAATACTGCATTGACCGGGCCGCCGAGTACGCCGGCCAGCGAGTGGTGTTCGGCAAGCCGCTGTCGGTCAACCAGGCCGTGCAATGGCCGCTGGCCGAACTGCAGACCGAAGCCCAGATGGTACGGCTGCTGGTGCAGTACGCGGCCTGGCATCTGGACCGCGACCACCATATGGAGGTCTCGGACAAGGTGTCGATGGCGAATTACCGGGCCAACCGGCTGGTCTGCGACGCCGCCGACCGGGCCATGCAGGTCTTCGGCGGCGTCGGTTACAGCCGTCACGAGCCGTTCGAGCACATCTACCGACACCACCGCCGCTACCGGATCACCGAAGGCGCCGAGGAGATCCAGATTCGCCGGGTGGCGCAGCGGCTGTTCAAGTTCGGCAAGCAGTGACGGCCGATCAAGAGCTGGCCGCCAGGCTGCCCGAGGTGCTGGCGCCGCTACTCGGCGCAGGCCCGGCAGCCGTGCGGATCGACAACCTGCGCGCATTGACCGGTGGCGCCAGCCGCACCACATGGGCATTCGACGCCGTCACCGGCGAACAACGCCGATCGCTGATCTTGCGCATCGGGCCACCCGACGACGTGCATGCCGGCATGGAACTCGAGGCCCGCGTCCAGGCCGCTGCCGCCGCTGCCGGAGCACCGGTCCCCCACATTCTGGTGGCTGACGATTCGCCTGCCGCTCTGGGCAACCCTTTTCTGATCTGCGATGAAATCAAGGGCGAGACCATCGTCCGGCGCATCCAGCGGCAGCTCGACGCTGCCGGTGGGCAACCGGCCCGCGCGAGCCTGCTGCGGCAGTGCGCGCAGGCGCTGGCCGCCATCCACCGGGCCGACGCACACATTCCGGACCTGAGCCGTGCGGATCCACTGGTGCAGTGGCGCGAGCGGCTCGATGCCATGGGTGATACCACCGCCACCTTCGAGTGGGCCTTTCGCTGGCTGGCAATTCACCGCCCGCAGCCGTCGGCGGCGGTCCTGGTGCACGGTGACTACCGGATGGGAAACCTCATCGTCGACGGATCCGAGCTTGCCGCCGTGCTCGACTGGGAGCTGGTGCACGCCGGCGAGGCATACGAAGACCTGGCCTGGTTCTGCATCCGGGCCTGGCGGTTCGGCGCTGCGGCCAGCCTGGGAGCCGGCGGGCTGGGCAGCACCGAGAACTTCCTGCGGGCCTATGAGCAGGCCAGCGCGACTACCGTCGATCGAGTGACGTTCCACTGGTGGCTGGTGCTGGCCACACTGCGCTGGGGAGTCATCTGCCGCTATCAGGCGGAGCGGCATTTGAGCGGTCAATTCCGCTCCGTGGAGTTGGCGGCGATCGGCCGCCGCGTCTGCGAGACCGAGTGGGACCTGCTGGACCTGCTCGAGGAGGTCCGGCCGTGATCGGCGCTTACGGCCGGCCGATCGCAGCCGAACTCGTGGCCGCGGTGGCCGAGTTCTTGGAAACCGATGTCCGGGCAGCGACCAGCGGACAGGTCAACTTCCACGCCAGGGTGGCCGCCAACGCACTACGGATCGTCGAGCGCGAACTGCTCGACCAAAGTGAAGCAGAAAGCCGTGCGGCGCTGGCCGACTTGGGTTTCGCCGACGAGGAAGAGCTCGCCGCCGCAATCCGGGCGGGTGAGATGGACGGTCGCGCCGACGAGGTCACCGCCTGCTTGCACGCACTGGTAGGACGCCGGTTGGCCGTTGCCCACCCCGGATACCACCGCGAATAGGAGCCCCCGCGATGCCCGCCAGTAGTGCGCAGACCATTGTCGACGTGGCCGACCGCCTGTTCACCGCGATCCAGCAGAGCGATGTCGCGGCGGTCGATCGCTTGTGGAGCGATGACATCGCCGTCTGGCGCGTCGGTGCCCGCCGCGACGACGACAAGGCCCGCGCGCTGCGGGTTATCGACTGGTTCATCGGTGCGACCACTGAGCGTCACTACGAGATTCTCGACCGCCGGCTCTTCGACGGTGGATCCGACGGATGTTACGGATGTTACGGATCTTTCAGTGGCTTCGTCCAGCAGCACATCCTGCACGCCACCGGCCATGCCGGCCAATCGATCTCGATGCGGGTGTGCATCGTGATCAGGGTGGGCGCACACGGCTTGATCGACCGGATCGACGAGTACTTCGACCCCGCCGAGATCGCGCCGTTGATCGACTAGCCTGGGCAAACAGACGGGAGTGACGATGACGACTCTGGAAGCACTGCTGAGCGATCCCGACATGACCGGCGGGTGGAACCTCGTTCCGGATCGCTCGGCCATCACCTTCAAGATCAAGAACATGTGGGGCCTGCTGAACGTCAAAGGCCGCTTCACCGACTTCAGCGGCGACGGTCAACTGACCGGCAAGGGAGCGGTTTTCGGCCGGCTCGACATCCGGGCCGCCTCGTTGAACACCGGCATCAGCCGTCGCGACAAGCACCTGCGCTCGGCCGACTTCTTCGACGTCGAACGCTTCGGCGAAATCAGCGTCGTCGTCACCGGGGTGCATCCGACGCAAGGCAAGGCCGCCGACCTGCGGGCCGACTTCACCATCAAGGGCATCACCGCGCCACTACCGCTGCCGGTCACCATCACCGAACTTGATGACGGCTCGGTCCGCATCTCCGGTGCGGCCAAGGTCGATCGCTCGCACTTCGACCTGGGCTGGAACAGGCTCGGCATGATGGGCGCGACGGCGACGGCAACAGCGGACACCGTCTTTGTCCGGTCGGCCCGCTGAGGCCGGTGCGAAACCAGTACCATCTGCACCGTGCCCGAGTCCACCACCGCCCTGCGGATCCTGGTCTACAGCGATAACGCCGAAACCCGCGAACAAGTGATACGGGCGTTGGGCAAGCATCTGCACCCGGACCTGCCCGAGTTGACCTACGTCGAGGTGGCGACCGGTCCGATGGTGATACGGCAGATGGACGAGGGCGGTATAGACCTGGCCATTCTGGACGGGGAAGCCACGCCGACCGGCGGCATGGGGATCGCCAAACAGCTCAAAGACGAACTTGCCACGTGCCCACCCATCGTGGTACTCACCGGCCGCCCCGACGACGCCTGGCTCGCCAATTGGTCGCGCGCCGAAGCCGCGGTGCCGCATCCCCTCGACCCCATCGTGCTGGGCCGCGAGGTGCTCGGGCTGCTCCGCACACCCACTCGCTAGCCCGCGCCGCGCGCCGGGTATCGGCAGCGATCGCCGCCTTCACCTGCGCCTGACCCGGCGAGGGGCTCTGCCGACGGGTGTAAGTCAGGCCTGCTAGCTGCGCTGCTATGCCGTGGCGCCATCGGCATCGGCAAACCGAAACGACGCGCCGGGTTGCGGCGACACCAAAACCAAGCAAATACCACCACCCCGGGCAAACGTGTCGGCCGTCACGACGCTATGTTGAAGGTCACTGTGACGGCACACAGACCCGGTCCATCACAGCAGCCCGGTCACCGCCCGGCCGCCCGCACCGGCGGCCCGTACGACGGATCATGGAGCGAGTTGAACGTCTACATACCCATCCTGGTACTAGGAGCGATAGCCGCGGCCTTTGGCGTCGGATCGGTGGTGATCGCGAGCCTCGTCGGGCCCTCGCGTTACAACCGCTCGAAGCAGGCGGCCTACGAGTGCGGGATCGAGCCCACCGAAACTCCGGTCAGCGGCCCGCTCGCGGCGAGCAGCCAGCGGTTTCCGGTGAAGTATTACCTGACCGCAATGTTATTTATCGTCTTCGACATCGAAATCGTGTTCTTGTATCCGTGGGCGGTCAGCTACGACGCGCTCGGGACGTTCGCGTTGGTCGAGATGGTGGTGTTCATGCTCACGGTTTTCGTGGCCTACGCGTACGTGTGGCGCCGCGGCGGCCTGACGTGGGATTGAGGTAAGACGTGGGGCTTGAGGAACAGCTGCCCGGTGGGATCTTGCTGTCAACGGTCGAGAAGGTGGCGGGCTACGTCCGCAAGAACTCGCTCTGGCCGGCGACGTTCGGGCTGGCCTGCTGCGCCATCGAGATGATGGCAACCGCCGGGCCAAGATTCGATATCGCACGGTTCGGCATGGAGCGGTTCTCGGCGACGCCCCGGCAGGCCGATCTGATGATCGTGGCCGGGCGCGTCAGCCAGAAGATGGCGCCGGTGCTCCGCCAGATCTACGACCAGATGGGCGAGCCGAAGTGGGTGCTGGCCATGGGCGTGTGCGCATCGTCCGGCGGGATGTTCAACAACTACGCGATCGTGCAAGGCGTGGACCACGTGGTCCCGGTGGATATCTACCTGCCCGGCTGCCCGCCGCGCCCGGAGATGCTGCTGCACGCAATCCTCAAGCTGCACGAGAAGATTCAGGAGATGCCGCTGGGCGTCAACCGGGAAGAAGCCATCGCCGAGGCCGAGCAGGCGGCTCTGGCGGCCCGGCCCACGATCGAGATGCGTGGACTGTTGCGATGAGCTCACCCGACCAAGACCCGCAGGACGTGACAAGCCCGGCCGGCGAGGGGGCACCTCCCGGAGAAGTGATCGACGTGCGCCGCGGCATGTTCGGGGCCGCCGGCTCCGGTGACACCTCCGGGTACGGACGGCTGGTGCGGGAAGTCGTGCTTCCGGGCAGCACTCCCCGGCCCTACGGCGGCTACTTCGACGATGTGGTCGACCGGCTGGGCGAGGCACTGACGAACAGCGGCGCCGGATTCGAAGACGCGATCGAAAGTGTCGTGGTGTTCTGCGACGAACTGACCCTGCACGTGCGCCGTGACAAGCTGCCGCAGGTCGCGCAGTGCCTTCGCGACGAATCAGAACTGCGCTTCGAGATGTGCCTGGGCGTCAGCGGGGTGCACTACCCGCACGAGACCGGCCGCGAACTGCACGCCGTCTACCCGCTGCAGTCAATCACCCACAATCGCCGTATCCGGTTGGAAGTGTCTGCGCCCGACGATGATCCGCACATCCCTTCGTTGTTCGGCATCTATCCGACCACCGACTGGCATGAACGCGAGACCTACGACTTCTTCGGCATCATCTTCGACGGACACCCGTCGCTGACCCGGATCGAGATGCCTGACGACTGGCATGGACATCCGCAACGCAAGGACTATCCCCTCGGCGGCATCCCAGTCGAATACAAGGGAGCGCAGATACCCCCGCCCAACGAGCGGAGAGCCTACAACTGATGAGCACAATCACTGACTCGACGCACGATGGTGGGGCCGTCGAGACGGTCTTGGTCGCCGGTGGCCAGGACTGGGACCAGATCGTCGAAGCCGCCCGCAGGGCGGACCCGGGTGAACGCATCGTCGTCAACATGGGCCCCCAGCACCCGTCCACCCACGGGGTGTTGCGGCTGATCCTGGAGATCGAGGGCGAAACGGTCACCGAGGTGCGCTGCGGAATCGGCTACCTGCACACCGGGATCGAGAAGAACCTCGAATACCGCTACTGGACTCAAGGCGTCACCTTCGTGACCCGGATGGATTACCTGTCACCGTTTTTCAACGAAACCGCCTACTGCCTGGGTGTGGAGAAGCTGCTCGGCATCACCGACCAGATCCCGGAGCGGGTCAACGTCATCCGGGTGATGATGATGGAGCTCAACCGCATCTCGTCGCATCTGGTCGCCCTGGCGACCGGCGGCATGGAACTGGGCGCCATGACCCCGATGTTCGTCGGCTTCCGGGGACGCGAGATCGTCCTGACCCTGTTCGAGAAGATCTCCGGGTTGCGGATGAACAGTGCCTACATCCGGCCCGGCGGCGTGGCGCAGGACCTCCCGCCCAACGCGGAAACCGAGATCGCCGAGGCCCTCAAGCCGCTGCGCCAGGTGCTGCGCGAAATGGGCGCTCTGCTCAACGAAAACGCCATCTGGAAAGCCCGCACCTGCGACGTCGGCTACCTGGACCTGACCGGCTGCATGGCGCTGGGCATCACCGGCCCGATACTGCGTTCCACCGGCTTGCCCCACGACCTGCGCAAGAGCGAACCCTACTGCGGATACGAGAACTACGAATTCGACGTGATCACCGCTGACACTTGTGATGCCTACGGGCGCTACATCATTCGCGTCAACGAGATGTGGGAGTCAGTCAAGATCGTGGAGCAGTGTCTGGACAAGTTGCGGCCGGGCCCGACCATGGTCGAGGACCGCAAGATCGCCTGGCCCGCCGACTTGAAGGTGGGTCCCGACGGGATGGGCAACTCACCGGAGCACATCGCCAAGATCATGGGCGGCTCGATGGAGGCGCTGATCCACCACTTCAAGCTGGTCACCGAGGGCATCAGGGTGCCGGCCGGCCAGGTGTACACCGCGGTGGAATCACCCCGGGGTGAACTGGGGGTGCACATGGTCAGTGACGGCGGTACCCGCCCCTACCGGGTGCACTACCGGGACCCGTCGTTCACCAACCTGCAGGCGGTGGCTGCGATGTGCGAGGGCGGGATGGTCGCCGATCTGATCACCGCCGTCGCCAGCATCGACCCGGTCATGGGCGGGGTGGACCGGTGACCGGCCCGCAGGGCCAGCCGGTGTTCCTCCGGCTCGGACCGCCGCCCGAAGAGCCCAACCAGTTCGGCTCAGCCTTGAACCAAGACGGTGGTCGCCTGTCGTATTCACCGGAGGTGCTGGCACGGCTGGAGGTCGACGCCAAGGAGATCATCGGCCGCTACCCCGACAAGCGCTCGGCGCTGTTGCCGTTGCTGCACCTGGTGCAGTCCGAGGACTCCTATCTGACACCGGCGGGGTTGGAGTTCTGCGCCGAGCAGCTGGGACTGACCGGGGCCGAGGTGTCGGCGGTGGCGAGCTTCTACACGATGTACCGTCGCGAGCCCACCGGCGAGTACCTGGTCGGAGTCTGCACCAATACGCTGTGCGCCGTGATGGGTGGCGACGCCATATTCGAGACGCTGGTCAACCATCTGGGCGTCCGCAACGACGAGACCACCCCCGACGGCACGATCACCCTGCAGCACATCGAATGCAACGCCGCGTGCGATTTCGCGCCGGTGGTGATGGTCAACTGGGAGTTCTTCGACAACCAGACCCCGGAGTCGGCGCGCGAACTCGTCGACTCCCTGCGCTCCGGCAAGCCCGCGGCGCCCACCCGCGGCGCCCCGTTGTGCGCCTTCCGCGAGACGTCGCGCATCCTGGCCGGCTTGCCCGACCAGCGCCCCGACCAGGGACAGGGTGGCGCCGGCGCGGCGACATTGGCCGGTCTGAAGGTGGCCCGGGAACTGGGCATGCAAGCGCCGGCTGCTGTTGAGACCGGGCCGGAAGGACAGTGATGACCACTTCTTCCAGCGCCCAGGCAACGCCGCTGACTCCGGTGATCAGCCGCTACTGGGACGATCCCGAATCGTGGACTTTGGCGACCTACCGCCGCCACGACGGCTATCAGGCGATGCAGAAAGCCCTGGCGATGGAGCCCGACGCGGTGATCGCCACCGTCAAGGACTCCGGGCTGCGCGGGCGCGGCGGCGCCGGCTTCGGGACCGGGACCAAGTGGTCGTTCATCCCACAAGGCGACAGCGGGGCGGCCGCCAAACCGCACTACCTGGTGGTCAATGCCGACGAATCCGAACCCGGTACGTGCAAAGACATTCCGCTGATGCTGGCGACACCGCATGTGCTCATCGAAGGCGTCATCATCGCCGCGTACGCGATCCGGGCCAGCCATGCGTTCATCTACGTGCGCGGAGAAGTACTACCGGTGTTGCGCCGTCTGCAGAACGCGGTGGCCGAGGCTTATGCCGCCGGCTACCTGGGCCGCGACATCAACGGCTCGGGCTTCGACCTGGAGCTTGTGGTACACGCCGGCGCCGGCGCCTACATCTGCGGCGAGGAGACCGCGCTGCTCGATTCACTGGAAGGCCGGCGCGGCCAGCCGCGGCTGCGGCCGCCCTTCCCCGCGGTAGCCGGGCTGTACGGGTGCCCCACGGTGATCAACAACGTCGAGACGATCGCCAGCGTGCCGTCGATCATTCTCAACGGTGTTGAGTGGTTCCGGTCCATGGGCAGCGAGAAATCGCCGGGCTTCACCCTGTATTCGCTGTCCGGCCACGTGACGCGCCCGGGCCAGTACGAGGCGCCGCTGGGTATCACGTTGCGTGAGTTGCTCGACTACGCCGGCGGGGTGCGGGCCGGGCACCGGCTGAAGTTCTGGACACCCGGCGGCTCGTCCACCCCACTGCTGACCGACGAGCACCTCGACGTGCCGCTGGACTACGAGGGTGTGGGCGGGGTCGGATCGATGCTGGGCACCAAGGCGTTGGAGATCTTCGACGAGACCACCTGCGTGGTGCGTGCGGTGCGGCGCTGGACCGAGTTCTACAAGCACGAATCATGCGGGAAGTGCACGCCTTGCCGAGAGGGCACCTTCTGGCTGGACCAGATCTACGAGCGGCTGGAAACCGGCAAGGGCACCCATGAGGACATCGACAAACTGTTGGACATCTCCGACACCATCTTGGGAAAGTCGTTCTGCGCGTTGGGCGATGGCGCCGCCAGCCCGGTGATGTCGTCGATCTCGCTCTTCCGCGACGAGTACGTCGCCCACGTCGAGGGAGGCGGATGCCCGTTCGACCCCCAAGACTCCATGCTGATGCCGAACGGAGGGGACGCGTGACCCAGGCGGCCGACACCGAAAACCGGGTGGCCCAGCCGGAGATGGTGACATTGACCATCGACGGCGTTGAAATCAGTGTTCCCAAGGGAACTCTGGTGATTCGTGCGGCCGAGTTGATGGGCATCGAGATCCCGAGGTTCTGCGACCACCCGCTGCTGGAGCCGGTCGGCGCCTGCCGGCAGTGCCTGGTTGAGGTCGAAGGACAACGCAAACCGATGGCGTCGTGCACCACCGTCGCCACCGACGACATGGTGGTGCACACCCAGCTCACCTCGGCAGCCGCCGACAAAGCCCAGCACGGTGTGATGGAGCTGCTGCTGATCAACCATCCGCTGGACTGCCCGATGTGCGACAAGGGCGGCGAATGCCCGCTGCAGAACCAGGCAATGTCCAACGGCCGCGCCGATTCCCGCTTCACCGACGTCAAGCGCACCTTCGCCAAGCCGATCAACATCTCCGCGCAGGTGCTGCTGGATCGCGAGCGCTGCATCCTGTGTGCGCGCTGCACGCGGTTCTCCAACCAGATCGCCGGAGACCCGTTCATCGACATGCAAGAGCGGGGCGCCCTGCAGCAGGTCGGCATCTACGCCAACGAGCCGTTCGACTCCTACTTCTCGGGCAACGCGGTGCAGATCTGCCCGGTGGGCGCGCTGACCGGAACCGCCTACCGTTTCCGGGCCCGCCCGTTCGACCTGGTTTCCAGCCCGAGCGTGTGCGAGCACTGCGCCTCGGGGTGCGCCCAGCGCACCGACCACCGCCGGGGCAAGGTGCTGCGCCGGCTGGCCGGCGACGACCCGGAAGTCAACGAGGAGTGGAACTGCGACAAGGGCCGGTGGGCGTTCACCTACGCGACCCAACCGGGCCTGATCACCTCTCCCCTGATCCGGGACGCGAACGGCTCGCTGGTGCCCGCGTCGTGGTCGCACGCGATAGCGACGACGGTGCGTGGACTCGAGGCGGCCCGCGGTCGCACCGGCGTGCTGGTCGGCGGCCGCGCGACCTTGGAGGACGCCTACGCTTACACCAAGTTCGCGCGAATCACGTTGGACACCAACGATATCGACTTCCGCGCCCGCCCGCACTCGGCTGAGGAGGCCAACTTCCTGGCAGCCCGCATCGCCGGCCGGCCGGTCACTGTCAGCTATTCCGACCTGGAATCGGCGCCGGTGGTGGTGCTGGTCGGGTTCGAGCCGGAAGACGAGTCACCCATCGTGTTCCTGCGGTTGCGCAAGGCTGCGCGCAAACACGCACTACCGGTGTGTGCGATCGCGCCGTTCGCCACCCGCGCCCTGGAGAAGATGTCCGGCCGGCTGCTCAAAACCGTTCCCGGCGCCGAGCCGGCGGCACTGGACGGGCTGGCCACCGGCGAAGTCGGTGACCTGCTCTCCACCCCTGGCGCGGTCATCATGGTCGGGGAACGCCTGGCCACGGTGCCCGGCGGACTGTCCGCCGCGGCCCGGCTCGCCGACGCCACCGGCGCCCGCCTGGCCTGGGTGCCGCGCCGAGCCGGCGAGCGTGGCGCGCTGGAGGCCGGCGCGCTGCCCGCGCTGCTGCCCGGTGGCCGCCCGCTGAACGACGACACCGCCCGCGCGCAGGTGGCGGCGGCCTGGCACGTCTCCGAATTGCCCTCGGGCAGTGGGCGTGACGCCGAGGGCATCTTGGCGGCCGCCGCCGACGGGACGCTGGGCGCATTGCTGGTCGGCGGCATCGAACCCGACGACTTCGCCGATCCCGACGCGGTGCTGGCCGCGCTGGACGCCGCGGGCTTCGTGGTCAGCTTGGAGCTGCAGCACAGCGCCGTCACCGAACGCGCCGACGTGGTGTTCCCGGTCGCGCCGACGACGCAGAAATCCGGCGCCTTCGTCAACTGGGAGGGCCGCTATCGCCGATTCGAACCCGCACTGCACGGCAGCACCCAGCAAGCCGGCCAATCCGACCACCAGGTTCTCGACGCGCTGGCCGACGAAATGGGTGTCTATCTGGGTGTGTCCAGCGCCGAAGCGGCCCGGGAGGAACTCGCCGCGCTGGGCGCCTGGGACGGTAGACGCGCCCCGGGACCCGACATCGCGACCCCCGAGCCGCCCCAACCCGGCGCGGGCGAGGCTGTGTTGACCGGCTGGAGGATGCTGCTGGACAACGGCCGTCTGCAAGACGGTGAACCGCATCTGGCCGGAACCGCGCGCAAGCCGGTGCTGCGGCTGTCGGCCGACACGGCAGCCGAAATCGGTGCCGCCGACGGCGACGCGGTCACTGTCAGCACCGCGGGCGGATCGATCACCCTGCCGCTGACCATCACCGACATGCCCGATCGGGTGGTGTGGCTTCCGCTGAATTCGCCCGGTTCGGCGGTACACAAGCAACTCGGCGTAACCCTGGGCAGCATCGTGCGAATCGGAGTGAGCTGATGACCACCTTCGGACAAGACACCTGGTGGCTGGTACTGGGCAAGGCGCTGGCCGTCTTCGTGTTCCTCATGCTGAACGTGCTGGTCGCGATCCTGGCCGAGCGCAAGATACTGGGCTGGATGCAGCTGCGGCCCGGCCCCAACCGGGCGGGGCCGTGGGGCACCCTGCAGAGTCTGGCCGACGGAATCAAGCTGGCGCTCAAGGAAAGCATCACTCCCGGAGGTGTCGATCGGTTCGTGTACTTTGCGGCGCCGGTCATTTCGGTGATTCCCGCGTTCACCGCCTTCGCGTTCATCCCGTTCGGCCCTGAAGTGTCGGTGTTCGGCCACCGCACACCCTTGCAGCTGACCGACCTGCCGGTGGCGGTGCTGTTCATCCTGGGGCTGTCGGCGATCGGGGTGTACGGCATCGTGCTCGGCGGGTGGGCGTCCGGATCCACCTACCCGCTGCTGGGTGGGGTGCGCTCCACCGCCCAGGTCATCTCCTACGAGGTCGCAATGGGCCTGTCCTTCGCGGCGGTCTTCCTCTACGCCGGCTCCATGTCGACCTCGCAAATCGTGAACGCACAAGACCGGGTCTGGTACGTGTTCTTGTTGCTGCCGTCGTTCATGATCTACCTCATCTCGATGGTCGGTGAAACCAACCGGGCGCCATTCGATTTGCCCGAGGCCGAAGGTGAGCTGGTCGCCGGATTCCACACCGAGTACTCGTCGCTGAAGTTCGCGATGTTCATGCTGGCCGAATACGTCAACATGATGACGGTTTCCTCACTTGCCACGACCCTGTTCTTCGGGGGCTGGCATGCGCCGTGGCCGCTGAACATGTGGGCGGGCGCCAACACCGGGTGGTGGCCGGTGCTCTGGTTCACCGCGAAGATGTGGACCTTCCTCTTCATCTACTTTTGGCTGCGCGCCAGCCTGCCCCGGCTGCGCTACGACCAGTTCATGGCGCTGGGCTGGAAATTGTTGATCCCGGCCTCGCTGGTGTGGGTATTGATCGCGGCGGTGATCCGCACGCTGCGCAACCAGGGTTACCAGCACTGGACCCCACTCCTGGTGGTCAGCAGCCTCGTCGTGGCCGTAGTGCTGGTGTTCCTGCTGCGAAAGCCGTTCAGCACACCCGGCATTCGCGCGATGGAACGCCAGCTCGCCCGGCAGCGCGGCAAAGGCGCCGGGCCGGAAAGCCCGGTGCCGGCATTCCCGACACCCCCGCTGCCGACCAAGGCGCTGGCGGCTGCGAGCAAGGAGAAAGCACGTGGCTAAATTCTTAGACGCCGTCGCCGGATTCGGCGTGACGCTCGGGTCGATGTTCAAAAAGAACGTCACCGAGGAGTATCCGGAGGAGCCAGGTCCGGTCGCCCCGCGCTACCACGGGCGTCATCAACTCAACCGGTACCCGGACGGCCTGGAGAAATGCATCGGCTGCGAACTCTGCGCGTGGGCCTGCCCGGCCGACGCGATCTACGTCGAGGGCGCGGACAACACCGAAGAACAAAGGTTTTCGCCGGGCGAACGCTACGGCCGGGTGTACCAGATCAACTATCTGCGTTGCATCGGCTGCGGTCTGTGCATCGAGGCGTGCCCGACCCGGGCGCTGACGATGACCAACAACTATGAGATGGCCGACGACAATCGCGCCGACCTGATCTACGAAAAGGACCGGCTGCTGGCCCCGCTGCTTCCCGAGATGGCGGCACCCCCGCATCCCAGGGCACCGGGCGCCACCGACAAGGACTACTACCGGGGCAACGTGACCGCAGATGGCTTGCGCGAGCCGCAGAACGCCGGAGACGCCCGGTGATCAGGGCGCTTGCCGGCGACTTGGCCTCAGACGCCATCGCCCGGACCTCCACGGGTGAAGCGGTGACGTTCTGGGTGCTGGGCACGCTGGCGCTGATCGGCGCGCTCGGGGTGGTGCTGGCAGTCAACGCGGTGTACTCGGCGATGTTCCTGGCGATGACGATGATCATCCTTGCGGTGTTCTACATGGTCCAGGACGCGCTGTTTCTCGGTGTCGTCCAGATCGTGGTCTACACCGGCGCGGTGATGATGCTGTTCTTGTTCGTGCTGATGCTGATCGGCGTGGACTCCGCGGAATCCCTGAAGGAGACGCTGCGTGGACAGCGCGTCGCCGCAGTGGTGGCCGGTGTCGGCTTCGGCATTCTGCTGATCGCCTCCCTCGGCAACGCGGCCAACGGAGGTTTCGCCGGACTCACCGCCGCCAACGCCAACGGCAACGTGGAGGGGTTGGCGGCGCTCATCTTCTCCCGGTACCTGTGGGCGTTCGAGCTGACCAGCGCGCTGCTGATCACCGCGGCCGTGGGGGCGATGGTGCTGGCGCACCGGGAACGGTTCCAGCGCCGCAAGACGCAGCGGGAGCTCGCCGAAGAGCGGTTCCGGCCCGGCGGGCACCCCACCCCGCTGCCCAATCCTGGTGTCTACGCACGCCATAACGCGGTCGACGTGGCCGCGCTGCTGCCGGACGGCTCGTACTCGGAGTTGTCGGTGTCACGGATACTGCGCAGCCGCCGCGGCGACGGCACAGAGATTCCCTCCCCCGAAACGGTCAAGGGCGGCGCGTCATGAATCCGGCCAATTACCTGTACCTTTCGGCACTGCTGTTCACCATCGGTGCTTCGGGTGTGCTGTTGCGCCGCAATGCCATCGTCATGTTCATGTGCGTCGAGCTGATGCTCAACGCCGTCAACCTGGCGTTTGTCACCTTCGCGCGGATGCACGGCCACCTGGACGGTCAGATGATCGCGTTCTTCACGATGGTGGTGGCCGCCTGCGAGGTCGTCATCGGCCTGGCGATCATCATGACGATTTTCCGTGCCCGTAAATCGGCGTCGGTCGACGACGCGAATCTACTCAAAGGCTGAAACGCCACGATGACTCACTACACCTGGCTGCTCGTCGCACTGCCGCTGGCGGGCGCCGCAATACTGCTGTTCGGCGGGCGACGCACCGACCCGTGGGGACATTGGCTGGGCTGCGCCGCGGCCCTGGCGGCGTTCGGGGTGGGTGCGACGCTGCTCGCCGACATGCTCGGCCGAGCCGGGGACGACCGCGCCATCCACCAGAAGTTGTTCACCTGGATCCCGGTCGGCCAACTCCAGGTCGACATCGGGCTGCAGATCGACCAGTTGTCCATGTGCTTCGTGTTGCTGATCAGCGGCGTCGGGTCGCTGATCCACATCTACTCGGTCGCCTACATGGCCGAGGATCCGGACCGTCGCCGGTTCTTCGGCTATCTCAACCTGTTTCTGGCCTCGATGCTGCTGCTGGTGGTCGCCGACAACTACCTGGTGCTCTACGTCGGCTGGGAGGGCGTCGGCCTGGCGTCCTACCTGCTGATCGGATTCTGGTACCACAAGCCGTCGGCAGCCACCGCGGCCAAGAAGGCGTTCGTGATGAACCGCGTCGGCGACGCCGGGCTTGCCGTGGGAATGTTCGTCATGTTCAGCACCTTCGGCACGCTGTCCTACGCCGGCGTGTTCGCCGGTGCACCGGCCGCCGGCCGCGGTGCGTTGACGGCGATGGGCCTGCTGTTGCTGCTGGGCGCCTGTGCCAAGTCCGCGCAAGTCCCGCTGCAGGCTTGGTTGGGTGACGCGATGGAGGGCCCCACCCCGGTGTCCGCGCTGATCCACGCCGCCACCATGGTGACCGCCGGCGTGTATCTGATCGTGCGGTCCAACCCGCTCTACAACCTGGCGCCCGACGCGCAATTGGCCGTGGTCATCGTGGGTGCCGTCACGTTGCTGCTCGGGGCGTTCATCGGCTGCGCCAAGGATGACATCAAACGTGCGCTGGCAGCATCGACGATGAGCCAGATCGGGTACATGGTGCTGGCCGCCGGCCTGGGCCCGGCCGGCTACGCGTTCGCGATCATGCATCTGCTGACCCACGGTTTCTTCAAGGCAGGGTTGTTCCTCGGCTCCGGCGCGGTGATCCATGCGATGCACGAAGAACAGGACATGCGCCGTTACGGTGGCCTGCGCGCCGCGCTGCCCGTCACCTTCGCCACGTTCGGCCTGGCCTACCTGGCGATCATCGGTGTGCCGCCGTTCGCGGGCTACTTCTCCAAGGACGCCATCATTGAGGCGGCGCTGGGCTCCGGCGGCGTTCGGGGTTACGTGCTCGGCGGTGCCGCGCTGCTGGGTGCGGGCGTCACCGCGTTCTACATGACGCGGGTGATGCTGATGACCTTCTTCGGCAAGCGCCGCTGGACGCCCGGCGCCCATCCGCACGAGGCACCGGCCCTGATGACCTGGCCGATGATCCTGCTCGCCTTCGGCTCGGTGTTCTCCGGTGGTCTGCTGGCGGCGGGCGGCACGCTGCAGCACTGGCTCGAGCCTGTCGTCGGAACTCACGAAGAAGTCACCCATGCCTACCCGGTCTGGGTGAACACCGCCCTGGCGCTGGGTGTCGTCGCCATCGGTATCGCGGTGGCCTACCGGATGTACGCCACCGCACCCATCCCCCGGGTGGCGCCGTTCGCGGTCTCGCCGCTGACCACGGCCGCACGCAACGACCTCTACGGCGATGCCTTCAACGAGGAGGTTTTCATGCGCCCTGGCGCGCAACTGACTCAAGCGCTGGTCGAAGTCGACGACGCTGGTGTGGACGGCTCGGTCAATGCGCTGGCGGCGCTGATCAGCCTGACGTCGAATCGCCTGCGACGACTGCAAACCGGCTTCGCCCGTAACTACGCCTTGTCGATGCTGGGCGGGGCGGTGCTGGTGGTCGCGCTGATCTTGGCGGTGAAGCTGTGGTGAGCGGGGCTTTGCAAAACGGCGTGCCGTGGTTGAGCGTGCTGTGGCTGGTGCCGCTCGTCGGGTCCGTGCTGATCATCCTGATGCCCCCCGGCCTGCGACAGCTCGCCAAGTGGACCGGCCTGGTCTTCGGCCTGCTGACGCTGGGGGTAGCGGGTATCGTCACGGCCGGCTTCGAGACAGGCTCACAAACTGGCACAGCCCCTTACCAATTCGTCGAAAGCCATCCGTGGATACCCGCGTTCGGCGCCGGCTATTCGCTTGGCGTCGACGGCATCGCGGTGGTGCTGGTGCTGCTGACTGCGGTGCTGATTCCGCTGCTGCAGGTGGCCGGCTGGAACGACGGCGGTGAGCGCGCACGCGGCGTGCACGCCTACGTCGCCTTGACGCTGGCCATCGAGTCGATGGTGCTGATCTCGGTGATGGCCTTGGACGTGTTGCTGTTCTACGTGTTCTTCGAGGCCATGCTCATCCCGATGTACTTCCTCATCGGCGGCTTCGGTCAGGGTCCCGGTAGGTCACGCGCCGCGGTGAAGTTCTTGTTGTACAACCTGTTCGGCGGGCTGATCATGCTGGCCGCGGTGATCGGGCTGTATGTGGTGACCGCGCAGCACGGTTCGGGCACTTTCGACTTCCGTGACATCGTGGCCGGCGTCGCCTCCGGCCGCTATGGCACGGACCCCGCGGTGTTCAAGGCGCTGTTCCTGGGATTCATGTTCGCGTTCGCGATCAAAGCCCCGCTGTGGCCATTCCACCGCTGGTTGCCCGACGCCGCGGTCGAGGCCCCCCCGGCGGCCGCGGTGCTGATGATGGCGGTGATGGACAAAATCGGAACCTTCGGCATGCTGCGCTACTGCCTGCAGCTGTTCCCGGACGCCTCAACGTATTTCCGTCCGCTGATCATCGTGTTGTCCGTCATCGGGGTCATCTACGGCGCGATCGTGGCCATCGGCCAGACCGACATCATGCGGCTGATCGCCTACACCTCGATCTCGCACTTCGGGTTCATCATCTTGGGCATCTTCGCGATGACCAGCCAGGGGCAGAGCGGGTCGACGCTGTACATGCTCAACCACGGCCTGTCCACCGCGGCGGTGTTCCTGATCGCGGGCTTCTTGATATCCCGGCACGGCAGCCGGGCGATCGCCGACTACGGCGGCGTGCAGAAGGTGGCGCCCATCCTGGCGGGCACCTTCCTGGTCTCGGCCATGGCCACCCTGTCGCTACCCGGTCTGGCGCCATTCGTCAGCGAATTCCTGGTCCTGTTGGGAACTTTCAACCGGTACTGGCTGGCGGCCGCATTCGGCGTTACCGCGCTGGTCCTGTCGGCCGTCTACATGTTGTGGCTCTACCAGCGCGTGATGACCGGGCCGGTGGCCAGTGGAAACGAACGCATCGGTGACCTGAAGCCGCGCGAATTGATCGTCGTCGCACCGTTGATTGCGCTGCTGATCGGTCTGGGGGTCTACCCCAAGCCGGTGCTCGACCTGATCAATCCCGCGGTCGAGAACACCATGACCACCATCGGCCAGCATGATCCCGCGCCGAGCGTGCCGACGGGTCCCGGCGTACCCCGGACAGCTGAAGGACCGAAATGATGATCCTGCCCACCCCCAGCATCGAGTACTTCCTGCTCTGCCCGATGCTCATCGTGTTCGGCGTCGCGGTGGCCGGCGTGCTGGCCGAAGCGTTCCTGCCCAGGCGGATTCGCTACGGCGCCCAGGTGGCGCTCGCCCTCGGCGGTTTGGTCGCAGCGTTCGTTGCGGTCGTCGCGGTGAGCCGCTCGGTGCCGGCCTCCGGCCGCTCAGCGGTGCTGGGCGCGATGGCTATTGACCGGCCGACGCTGTATCTGCAAGGCACCGTGCTGCTGGTCGCGGTGCTGGCGGTCATCTTCATGGCCGAGCGGACGCAAACCAAGGCGGAGAGCAAGGTGGCGGTGGGGGCCGGGGCCCCGATAAGCGCAGCCGGTTTGGATTCCTTTACCCCGCAGGCGTCCGCGGTTCCCGGCAGCGACGCCGAGCGCGAGGCGGAGCGGGCCGGAGCCGCCCAGACGGAGCTCTTCCCGCTGGCGATGCTGTCCGTCGGCGGCATGATGGTGTTCCCCGCGTCCAACGACCTGTTGACGATGTTCGTCGCGCTGGAAGTTCTGTCGCTGCCCCTGTACCTGATGTGCGGCCTGGCCCGTCATCGCCGTCTGCTGTCACAGGAAGCGGCAATGAAGTACTTCCTGCTGGGTGCGTTCTCGTCGGCGTTCTTCCTTTACGGCGTGGCGCTGCTGTACGGCGCGACCGGCACGCTCCTGCTGCCCGGAATCCGGGATTCGCTGGCAGTCCAAGGCGATACCTCGATGGCGCTGGTCGGTGTCGCGCTGCTGTCGGTCGGCCTGCTGTTCAAAGTGGGCGCGGTTCCCTTCCACTCCTGGATCCCCGACGTCTACCAGGGCGCACCCACCCCGATCACCGGGTTCATGGCGGCGGCCACCAAGGTCGCGGCCTTCGGCGCGCTGATTCGAGTGGTCTACGTCGCGCTGCCCCCGCTGCACCACGAGTGGCGTCCGGTGCTGTGGGCGATTTCGATCCTGACCATGGCGGTGGGCACCATCACCGCCATCAACCAGACCGACGTCAAGCGGATGCTGGCCTACTCGTCGGTCGCGCACGTCGGATTCATCCTCACCGGCGTCATCGCCGACAACCCGGCTGGCCTTTCCGCGACGTTGTTCTATCTGGTCGCGTACAGCTTCAGCACCGTCGGTGCGTTCGCCATCGTCGGCCTGATCCGCAACGCCGGCGGCGTCGAGGACGCCACCCTGTCGCACTGGGCCGGCCTAGGGCGGCGCTCACCTATCGCCGGTGCGATGTTCGCGATGTTTCTGTTGGCCTTCGCCGGTATTCCACTCACGAGTGGTTTCGTCAGCAAGCTGGCCGTGTTCAAGGCCGCCGCCCAGGGCGGCGCCGTGCCATTGGTGATCATCGGTGTGGTCGCCAGCGGAATCGCGGCCTACTTCTACGTGCGGGTGATCGTGTCGATGTTCTTCACCGAAGCAACCGACGACACCGCACAGGTGGTGACGCCGGGCATTTTGAGCAAGGCCGCGATTGCGGTGTGTGCGGCAGTCACGGTGGTCGTGGGCATCTTCCCGCAGCCGCTGCTCGACCTGGCCGACCACGCAGCCCAGCTGCTGCACTGAGATAGTCGTGGTCAGCCCCAAAACGGGCGGGTAGCCAGCACGTAAATCGCCAGCACCCCCAGCGGCGCGGCCAACGGCAACCATGGCAACTGCAGCGGAAATGACGTCGCAACCAACCCGGCGAACGTAAAGCCCACGGCGGCAACAGCTGTCGGCCAGCTGCCCAGAACGACGCCGACGGGCGTGCCTTCGGCATGGCGGCACACCAGGTAGGCCGCGGCGCACAGTCCCGACAGTGCGACGAGCGCAACCGGCGGACTGGACAGGATCATCGTGAAAGCCGACGCCAACACGGCGACCGTTGCGCCCGGGCGAAATGCCGTCCCCACAACCACCGCAGCCAGAACTGCCGCCCATGCGGCAACAGCCAGTCCGCGCGAACCAACAGCGGCCAACCCCACCATCAGCAGGCCGAACCCCGTCGACAATGCCGGTCCACCCAGACGCGCCCATGCTGTCATCCCCGCAGCCGTCCCCGCACCCGCCGACGGCGATCTGGCAGCAGACTCATCGACTGCTCCAGGCTGCTATCTGCCCGCCACGACACGATGTCGACACCGACGGTGGCCATGTCGCGATACATGGCAGAGCGCTGCAGCATCCACATGCGATCCACCAGGTGGTCCCGCTGGTCTTCGAACGGCGAGCCATCGAGAATGTCGACGGCGACCACGACATGGCCGCGCTTGCGCAGATCGATCAACGCCAGCGCGAATTCGGTATCCAGCAGCGTGGAGAACGCGATGACGATCGCCCCCGCGGGAACGCCCGCACGGGGTGCCAAAGTGCCGGTCGTCTTTTCGAATCGGTCGCCGGCACCGAGCACGGTGTCGAGCAGCCGATAGAACTGGCGCTGTCCGATGTCAGCACCAAACCACCGCGGGCGGTTGCCGCCCAGGGCCACCATCCCGGCGCGATCACCGTGCCGCAACGCAGTCTGCACCACTTGCGCCGCACCGCGTACCACTCGTTCGGTGGCGGCGGTCGCCGGACCCGCCGGCTGCCGATACGCGTCGATCAGCACCACCACGTCGGCGGCGCGAGCGGTCAATCGCTGTGTCACGTGTAACTGGCCGCGCCGCGCGCTCACCGGCCAGTTCACCGCCCGCAACTGGTCGCCGGGAACGTAGGGGCGGATGTCGGCATATTCGACACCCGGGCCGACATGCCGGGTCAGGTGGGCACCCAAGCGGTCGAGCAACTCGGTTTGCGGGATTGGCGTGGACTGCGGCGGCGTCAGCGGAAACACGATGACATCTGCTGCGCCGACGGTGGCCGTTCCCGTCAGCAACCCGCCGCGCGCGACCACGTCGACCCTGGCCCGGATGGAATATCGGCCCCAGCGTTGTGCCGTTGCGGCAACCGCTTTCGCTTGCCGGGAATCCGAATCGCGGACTTCGACCTGCATACCCTCGACGTTCTCGACCGTGACCTCGACTACCGAGGACCCGGCGGCCCCGCCTTCTTCGGTTGCCCATACCCTCAGCCGCACCTGCTCGCCCTCGAAGCATCGCTGCGAATCGGGCTCGCCGTGCACGCGGATCGTCGGCACCGGGCGCTGCCAGCTGATCGAGCACAGCACACCGAGGAATGGGGCGGCAAACGCAATCAGCTGCCACTGGGCGCCGATCACAGCGGCGGCCAGCACAACTCCTGCGCAGGTCGCGATTGCCAGCGTCAGTGGCGATGCGCGCCAGCGAAATTCGACTTCACGGCCTTCCATCACGCCGAACTCATTCGGTCCCGCCGGGTGACCCAGGTGTCCGGGGAACCGGTAACCGCCGTAGTAGTTCCGCGACGACGTCGGCGCCCTGAATCTTTCGCACCCACATCTCCGGCCGCAAGGTGATCCGGTGCGCGACCGCCGCAATGGCCAGCGCCTTGACATCTTCGGGGATCACATAATCGCGGCCGAGCAACAGCGCACGGGCACGGGCCAGTTGAACCAGGTCGAGTTCGGCGCGCGGGCTGGCGCCCACCGCTACCTGCGGATGGTGTCGCGTAGCGGCGGCCAGCGACACCACGTAGTGCAGAACGTCCTCGTGTACGGTCACTTGTTCGACCGATTCGCGCATCGCCAGCAGGTCGTGCGCATCCACGACTTGATTGACGGTCGGCTCGGCCGAGCCGCGTTCGAGGCGGCGGCGCAGCATCGAGGTCTCGTCACGTTCGGAGAGGTAGCGCAGTTCCAGCCGGATCGCGAACCGATCGAGCTGCGCCTCGGGTAACGGATAAGTGCCCTCGTATTCGATGGGGTTGTCAGTCGCAAGAACGATGAAAGGCTTTGGCAGTTTATGGGTTTCGCCATCGATACTCACCTGCCCTTCGGCCATCGCCTCCAGCAGGGCCGCCTGCGTTTTCGGCGGAGTGCGGTTGATCTCGTCGGCAAGCAACAGGTTGGTGAAGATGGGCCCGGCGCGGAACGCGAAGCGGCCCGACTGCATGTCGTAGATCGTCGAGCCGAGCAGGTCCGCCGGCAGCAGGTCGGGGGTGAACTGCACTCGGGTGAACTGAAGTCCGAGCGCAGCGGCGAACGATCTCGCGATCAGCGTCTTGCCGAGGCCGGGCAGATCTTCGATGAGTACGTGGCCGCGCGCGAGAACCGCTGTGAGGATGAGGTTGAGTGCCGAGCGTTTGCCCACCACTGCTCGCTCTATTTCGTCGAGCACCGCCTCGCAGCGTGCGGTGGTCTTACCAGCTGGCATAGCGGCCGGCAGCGTCATACCTGCTCCAACTTCCACAGAATCTCTTCCAGCGCCGCACGGCCGGGACCCGGCTGACGGTCACCGCTACGGATGACGTTGTTTGGATTAACCCATTCCCACAGTTCGGCGCCGAAGAGCATTCGGCCGGTTTGCTGAAATGCCGCGGGATCTTTGGACTGCCTTTGGCCGGTTGCGATTTCGTACCGGCGCGCGAGCATCGGACGCAGATGCCGGTCCCAGTCCACCCTGGTTGAGTCCGACCGCCGTATCGTAGCCTCCGTATTGGAAAGCCAGCGCCGCAACGAATCCCCCAGATCGTCGGGGTCCAGCTCGGCCGGGGGCTGGTTTCCGCGTCCCACGACGCGACGGATGTTGAGCAGCACCAGGGCCAGCGCGGCACCTGAGACCGCCAACACGAACCGGCGATCATGCAGCGCCAGCGCCAACACTTCGATCCCGACAATGAGGTAAACACCCAGAGCTATAAGCCTTTTCATAAAGCACTCCTCGAGCTCAGCTCGTCGAGGACAAGCCGAAGAACAGTAACCGCGACGTCGCGGTGGCCCTCGTTCATCACGTGTGGGCTGAACCGCGCCTCGGCGAACAGGTTCACCAACTGCACAGCGTTGTCGGCGTGCAGCGCACGGTGGTCGACGGCGCGGGCCAACACCTCGGTCGGGGTGTCGAAGTCCTGGGGGACGGCGCCGGGGACGTTCGCGAGCTCGCGTTCCATCGCGGCGTAGCAGGCAATGATCGCCTCCCGCGGTTCGCGGCTGAGGTCTGTCATCTCGGCCAGTCCGCGTTCGGCGGCCCGCACCAGTGATTCCGAACGCGTTGCCGGTGCCGGGACTGCGGCGTCAACGTCGGTGATGGTGGCCGATGTCACCGCAGGCCATCGCCGCCGCAATATGACGACCGTCCCCGCGACGACCAGCAGCAGCAGGATGGTGCCGGCCAGCAGGATTCCGAGCATGTCCGCGGTGTCGTTGTGCTGAGGTTGCCAGTGCGGCGACGGGGCGGTGCCGCGCCCCGACGGCGGCGCACTCGTATCCGGGGCGGGCCCTGAGGGAACGAAACCGTGGCCCGCCAGTAATCGGTCCAGCAGCATCACAATCAGCAGCCAGGCCACCATCACCCCGAGCCCGATGAACACCACGCGCCAGCCCGGTCGGCCGTTGCCGGTGCCGAGCATTTCGGACAGGTCTCCGGCGTTCCGGGTCGCCACACGTGGATCCCGCAACCGCGCGATGACTGCGACCGCGAGCACCGCAAGCGTCGCACCGAGAGCCGCTACCACGATCATCACAGCTGCCCGGCTGCTGCCCGGTTCGCCGCGCAGCGCCCGGCCCGGAGCCGGTAGGTATCCGCGCAGGGCAGCGGCGACAACAATCAACAACACGACCAGGGCAAGAACACGCCCCGTCGGCTTGTCTATACCTGGCATTGGCACACCACTCGACCGGCGCCTGCCGCCGTTGCGGCACTGACGCGTTTCATACTGGCACGTCAGGCAGCCATCCCGCCAGGAGCGGCACCAGCGGCGCGGCCGAAGCTCGCGGCTTGGCCGACGCTTATCCATAGTGGGCGCTTGATCCACAGCCCAGTCTGAGGGTGCTCGCGCGCAACCGTCATTCGCACACACGTTCGATACAGTTCGGGTGTGGGTGTCACGATGAGCGCCGAGCAGGCACGAGAACGGATTGGCGCTGCTCTCGACGCGATCGATGCCGCCCATGACGTGCTGCGTGAGACCTCATCGGATGTGGTTGGCAACAATTTCCGCGTTGACGTCGCCGAGCGGCTGGAGACGCAAGACCGCACCAACCGCGGGCTGATGTATCGGTTCTTCGCCGAGATCGCCGACCCACCCGACGGCAGCGAGTGCATACCAGCGGTGCGACAGATGCTGTGGGTGCGGCTGCGCGCGTCACACCCAGAGAGCTGGTGCGCCGCTTCAAACTCGCGACCCGGATCCGGCCGCGGCGTTCACTGACCGCCCCCCCGGTGCAGCCGGAGCTGCCGGCGTTGGCGGCTGCGGTGACGGCGGGCGCGGTCGGCGAGGACCATATCCGGGCGGTATGCGGAGCCGTGGATGTGCTGCCCGCCTGCGTCTCACCCTCAGATGTCGCAGCGGCCGAGCGCACGCTGGTACGGCATGCGGCCAAACTCGACGCCTGCGTCGTCACCAAGGTGGGTCAGCGCATTGCCGACTACCTCAATCCCGACGGACTATTCAACGACGACGATCGGGCCCGCCGGCGCGGACTACACCTGGGGCCACAGGGACCTGACGGTATGTCCCGGCTGTACGGACTGCTTGACCCCGGGGCCCGCGCTTACTTCGAAGCCATTGAAGC
This sequence comes from uncultured Actinomycetota bacterium, assembly GCA_963848535.1. Classification (GTDB taxonomy): domain Bacteria; phylum Actinomycetota; class Actinomycetes; order Mycobacteriales; family Mycobacteriaceae; genus Mycobacterium. Next base: position 567,993 of record CAWKEM010000013.1, on the reverse strand, counting down.
TGCCGTGCGGCCCGGCCGCCACCAACCCGACGGTGCCGAGGCCGAAGGGCGCGATGAGCGCACACCGGCCCAGCGCTGCCACGACGCACTCAAACTCGGCCTCGAAGCCGCCATCGCGTCCGGGGACCTCGGCATGCACCGCGGCCATTCCGTCACGGTGATCGCCAGCACCACATTGGCCGAACTCGACCAGGACGCACATGCCGTCGTCGACCCGTCGGTCCCGATGCCCGCGCCCGCGAGAACCGGCGGCGGTTCCCGGGCTGCCGATGCCGGATCTGATCGGCATGGCGGCCAAGGCAATCCATTACCTGGCGGTGTTCGAAGACCACACCGGCCGGCCGCTGTATCTGGGCCGCCAAAAACGGATCGCCACTGCCGACCAGAGACTCATCTGCCACGCCAATGAATGTTTTGGTTGTGCACTCTAGACTGAACATCGTCGACCCACCGCGTGGCAGACTGGCTGAGTTGCAAATGATGCTCGTCATCCAAACTGGAATAACCGCTGTCGGTTAGCGGGCGGGCATAGCCTCCTACAACCCTTTGAGTGAGAAGTATTGTTACGGCCAGCAGTTCCCAAGGATGCGGCAATGTGAGCGGAGCGGCAACAGAAATGGCAGACGACACCAGCTCGTTGAGCTTCCTCAGACACCCCTTTTGCTGGCTCGTGATAGGTCTGGCTGGCGCTGTTGGCTCGGTGTGGGGGAAGCGCCTAGGCGAGGACCGTCCACTTCTGGGTTATATCGTTTTCATCCTCGGCCTAGTGCTTATCGCGATCGGTCACGGCTGGGCCATCAACTGGGCGTACGTTCGTCTTGCCGGTCGTCATCGGCATCATCACCGGAGCGCGTAACGCAAGTAGCACGGACACCAGCGGACCGTGTTACATGCCAATTCATGTCAGGTTTGTGCACCCTACTCCAAAACCGGTTCTTGACCTGCGGAGATCAGACCCGATCCGACGCGGATAGGGCTGTCGATTTGTTCCCGTAAACAATTCGCTGCTGCTCCAATCAGCGCACAGGCGGGCATGATAGCCGGTATGAAGGTGACAGAGAGACTGTCTGGCTGGTATCAAGGCTGGAATCAGGCGAAGTATCTGAGCCGCTTTGAACGCTGGCTCAACAGGTCGCTTTGGGCATTGCTGGCAATCGCATTGGTATACGCGGTGCTTCAGCATGTAGTCCTGGCCAATGTTTCTGAGGCTTTTCGCGGAGGCGCACGCCTAGGCGTGCTGTGTTATGACATCGCCATCGCCTATACCGGAGCGTTCATGTTCTATCTGCTTAACGTCAGGCTCCCGCTCCGACGCGATCGCCGGAACATCTATCGCCACATCGGACCTCTCGCACGTGTGGTTGCCCAGGCAACTGGCCTCATGCAAACGCTCAATAAGGCAGCAGGTTTCGACGCAGACCGTGAATGTACGCTGGCGAACGTCAAGGAGGTGTGTGCAAAGATCACACCACAGACGCCTGCCGATTTATTCCTGCTAGCGAACGTCAATCCGCTCAGCGCTACCGTGATGGACGCCATCTACTCTTACTCCACTCGCGCACGGCAATTGAACCGCGAACTCCTCGACCTATCAACATATCTCGCCTCTGACCTCATCCACCTGATCGCTCTAATCGAGGAACACGGAGGATTGGACGAATTCGAGCTGATATATGCCGCGTATCAGCGCGGCCACCTTAACAAGTCGGACAACCTATCTGGGATTGCGCCGGTACTCTTCAACTATCTTCAGATAGTCGACCGTGTTGCCAAGTATCGCAAGGGTCTTCGCTTAACGTTCTATAGGAAGCCGACGTATCTCTTAGCGAGTGGTGACGATGAGAGCGACGCCATTCCGCTGAAGGACGAGATGAACGGTTGACAATGGGTGTGCCGAGCACGTCCCTCGATCACGCAGCGGTGATTCGTCCGGCCCCCCACAGTACACCGGCATACGTCCCCGCGACCGCGGATGCACCCGCCCCAATTGCCTTGAACCAGGCTATCGCTGCGAGGTCCACCATGCACCGGACTGGGCCGACGGCGGCCGGACCGATGCCGACAAGCTGTTTTTCGCGTGCGGTTGCGACCACGGCCGGGCCAGCCGTGGGGAATGGCGCACCGCAGTCACCGACAGCGGACGGCTGAGCTAGACCGACGGCACCGGCCCACCTGAAATCAACCACGCCCATCACCCCGAGGAGCTTCTCCGGGGCGACCTCGACCCGCCCGGACAGAACCACCGTGGGTGACGGTGAGCAGCTTGCCGGTATCGATACGGCGGCTCAAATGGTAAGAACGGCAGGCGCTTTCGCCGGGGATGAACGCTTGAGCGGCCTAGCTGCCCGCAAAGGGCCGAAAGCTGCCGTCGAGCACCTCGAGATGCCCAATCGTGCGGCCGGTGACCTTGCTCGGATCGACCAGCGCCAACTCCACTGCCGCTTGCGCGAATTCGTCCGCCGCGGCGGTGTCGACGAATTCGCGGGCATAGTAAGCCAGCCCCGGGGTAAGGATCGGTTTTGACGGCGACAGCGCGTTCACCGCGATGTTGTGGTCCGCGAGATCGAACGCCGCACACTGGGTCAGATGCTCGAGCGCCGCCTTGGATCCGCCGTAACCGGGCAGGACTCCGCCGCTGCGGTCGGGGTATGGTCCGTCGCCGGGTATCCGCGACGCAACCGAGGTGATGTTGACGATCGAGCCGGCACCCGCCTCGATCATGTCGGGGCACACCAGCTGCATCAGCTCGTAGGCGGCGAAGACGGCGATGTCGAAATGCCGGCGATATGCGGTCAGCGGCGTACCAAGGAACGGCGGCCAGCCGGGTTTGCCGCCGGCAGGCGCCGCCTTGGCGGGCTTGGCGCGCGGTTCCGCGCCGGGTACGGGCGGTCGGCCGGGCGCGGTGAAGGCCGCGTTGTTGACCAGCAGCGTGATGGGGCCCAGCGCCTCCCGCGCCGCACCCACCAACCGGGCGATATCGTCGCGGTCCGTCAGATCGGCGCGGATCGCCACAGCGCGTCCGCCCGCCGCCTCGATGTCGGCGACCGTCTCACCAATCGTTCCGGGCAACCGGTCGTCCCACACCTGTTCGGTGCGCCCGGCCACAGCCACCGCCGCACCCTCTGCCGCGAGCGCCAGCGCGATCGCCCGGCCCAGGCCCCGGCTCCCGCCGGTGACGATCGCGGCCCGGCCCACCAGTCGCTGCGTCATCGGGTCACTCCGTGCACGACGATGGCGGTGGTCTGCTCCACCCACGCGTCATCCAGCGTTTCGTCCGGGCGCAGCAGCATCCGCAACATCGTCGCTCCCCCAATCAACTCGATCAATCGCCCCGGGTCCACATCGGGATGCGCTTCACCGCGGTCAACGGCCTCGCACAACCGCACCCGCACTGCGTCAAACAGGTCAGCGAAGCGCGACATCACCCGGGCGTTGAGAGCGGGATCGGCCGTCATGTCGGCCACCAGACCGGGCAACGCCGCGCGCACCACCGGGGTGGTGAACACATCGCGGGTGGCCTCGATCATCATCCGGATATCGGCGGCGATATCGCCCGCCGGGGCCTCCAGCGCGGTGGGCGTTGTCGGGAACGCCGCCTCGTGCACCAGCTCGGCCTTGCTGGACCACCGGCGGTATAGCGCTGATTTCGTGGTGCCGGCGCGCTCGGCGACTGCCGCCAGGCTGAGGTTCGGATAGCCGATCTGCACAAGCAGTTCCGCGGTGGCCGACAGGATGGCCGAGTCGATACGCGGATCCCGCGGGCGGCCGGCGCCGGGGGCCTTGTCAAGGGCGGACGGGTCTGCTTTCATAACGCTACCTACCGTATCGTAATTGCCTCGAAGAAGTCTCAAAGAATGGAGGCACCCCGTGGCCACCGAACCGGCAATCGGCGAGATCGACCGCCTACAGCGCTCGAGCCGCGACGTCAGCACCCTGCCGGCGGTGATGTCACGCTGGCTGTCGACCGTGCTGCCCGACGGGGCGACACCCGCGGTGACCGTGGAAAGCGGCGTGGATGCGACGGGTATGTCGTCGGAAACCATCATCTTGACCGCCCGCTGGCAGCAGGACGGGCGGCCGATGCAGGAGAAGCTGGTCGCCCGGGTGGCGCCCACCGCCGAGGACGTGCAGGTGTTCCCCACCTACCGGCTCGACCATCAATTCGACGTGATACGAAAAGTCGGCGAACTCACCGACGTCCCCGTCCCGCGGGTGCGCTGGCTCGAGTCCACCGGCGACGTCCTGGGCACACCGTTCTTCCTGATGGACTACGTCGACGGCGTCGTGCCGCCCGACGTCATGCCATACACCTTCGGCAACAACTGGTTCGCTGACGCGCCCGCCGAGCAGCAACGCGAATTGCAAGACGCCACCGTCGGCGTGCTGGCCAAGCTGCACTCAATCCCTGACGCGGAGAAGACATTCGGCTTTCTATCCGGGAGCGCCGAGGGCACCGCCCTGCGCCGGCACTTCAACTGGGTGAAGTCGTGGTATGACTTCGCGGTGCCCGACATCGGCCGATCACCGCTGCTAGAGCGGACTTTCGATTGGCTGCAGTCGCACTGGCCCGCCGCGGCGGACGCCGGCGAGCCGGTGCTGCTCTGGGGTGACGCCCGGGTCGGCAACGTGTTGTACAACGAGTTTGCGCCGGTGGCGGTGCTGGACTGGGAGATGGTGACGTTGGGGCCACGTGAGCTTGACGTCGCATGGATGATATTCGCGCACATGGTCTTTCAAGAGCTCGCGGGTCTGGCAACGCTGCCCGGCTTGCCAGAGGTGATGCGGGAAGACGACGTCCGCGCCACCTATCAGCGGCTCACCGGCATCGAGATCGGCGACCTGCACTGGTTCTACGTCTACTCGGGTGTGATGTGGGCCTGTGTGTTCATGCGCACCGGTGCGCGGCGGGTGCACTTCGGTGAAATCGAGAAACCCGAAGATGTCGAATCGCTTTTCTACCACGCCGGATTGATGAAACATCTCATCGGAGAGGATCAGTAATGCTCGGGCCGATCGACGAGTTCCCGGTACATCAGATTCCCCAGCCGATCGCGTGGCCGGGCTCCTCGGACCGCAACTTCTACGATCGCTCCTACTTCAACGCCCATGACCGCACCGGAAACATCTTTGTGATCAGCGGCATCGGCTACTACCCCAACCTGGGCGTAAAGGACGCGTTCGTGCTCATCAGGCGCGGGGACACGCAGACCGCGGTGCACCTGTCCGACGCCATCGACTCCGACCGGCTCAACCAGAACGTCAACGGTTACCGGATCGAGGTCAGCGAGCCGCTGCGCAAACTACGGCTGATCCTCGACGAAACCGAAGGCATCGCAGCCGATCTCACCTGGGAGGGCTTGTTCGACGTCGTTCAGGAACAGCCGCACATCCTGCGGGCCGGCAACCGCGTGACGCTGAACGCGCAGCGCTTCGCCCAGCTCGGCAGCTGGAGCGGCCGCATCGCCGTAGACGGCGAGGAGATCGCCGTCGACCCCGCGACCTGGCTCGGCAGCCGCGACCGGTCCTGGGGCATCCGGCCGATCGGAGAGCCCGAACCAGCGGGCAGGCCCGCCGACCCACCATTCGAAGGCATGTGGTGGCTCTACGTACCGATGGCGTTCGACGACTTCGCCATTGTGCTGATCATCCAGGAGGAACCCAACGGTTTCCGCTCGCTCAACGACTGCACCCGGGTGTGGCGCGACGGCCGGGTCGAGCAGCTGGGCTGGCCCCGGGTCAAAATTCACTACCGTTCCGGCACCCGCATCCCCACCGGGGCGACGATCGACGCGACTGCTCCCGACGGCACCCCGGTTCACTTCGACGTGGAGTCCAAGCTGCCGGTCCCTATTCACGTCGGCGGCGGCTACGGCGGCGATTCGGACTGGCTGCACGGCATGTGGAAGGGCGAGAAGTTCGTCGAACGGCTGACCTACGACATGACCGACCCGGCGATCGTCGCGCGGTCCGGGTTCGGCGTGATCGACCATGTGGGCCGCGCACTTTGCCGCGACGGCGACGGTGATCCGGTGGAGGGCTGGGGTCTCTACGAGCATGGCGCACTCGGCCGCCACGACCCGTCGGGGTTCGCCGACTGGTTGACGGTGGCGCCTTAGCGCACTTTTCCGCTGAGAAACCGCCGAAGTGCGGTTGACTGGAGGACGTGACAGACCCGCCGCGGATCGTCGACGTCGTCGTGGTCGGCGCCGGCTTCGCTGGGCTGGCCGCGGCGCGCGAACTGGCGCGGCAGGGTCTTGGCGTGGTGGTCTTCGAAGGCCGTAACCGGGTGGGCGGGCGCTCGTTTACCGGCAGCGTCGCCGGGCTGCCCGCCGACCTGGGCGGCACTTTCGTCGGCCCGACCCAGAACGCCGTTTTAGCGCTGGCGGCCGAACTCGACGTCTCGACCACTCCAACGCATCACGACGGCAAGAACGTGATCCATTGGCGTGGCTGGACGCGTTCCTACCGTGGCACCATCCCCATGCTTTCGCTGACCGGACTGCTCGACATCGGGCGGTTGCGTTGGCAATTCGAACGAATCGCGCGCAGCATCCCGCTGGCGGCACCCTGGGATGCGCGCCGCGCGGGCCAGCTCGATGGCCTGTCGCTCGGCGGGTGGTTGCGGTCGGTACACGCCACGGCCTCCTCCCGCGACCTGCTGGCCATCATGGCCCGGGTGACTTGGGGATGCGAACCCGACGACGTGTCGATGCTGCACGCCGCCCGCTATGCACACGCGGCCGGCGGTCTGGACCGGCTGCTCGATGTCGAAAACGGTGCCCAACAGGACCGTTTCCCGGGCGGCACCCAACAGATCGCCGAGGCGGCGGCCGCCGAACTGGGCTCACGTGTGGTGCTCAACGCGCCGGTCCGTCGCATCGACCGGCATGGCGCCGGCGTAACGGTCACCACCGACGCGGGCCAGGCCGAGGCCGGGTTCGTCATCGTCGCGATCCCGCCCGCCCATCGCGCGTCGATCGAGTTCGCTCCCCGGCTGCCCGCCGAGTATGACGAACTTGCCAGGCATTGGCCGCAAGGCCGGCTCAGCAAGGCCTATGCGGCCTATTCCACGCCGTTCTGGCGCAACGACGGGTTCTCCGGCCAGGCGCTGTCGGACAAAGGCCCGGTGTTCATCACCTTCGACGTCAGCCCGCACGCCGATGGGCCAGGCATTTTGATGGGCTTCGTCGACGCGCGCGCGTTCGACTCGCTGCCCACTGATCAGCGTCGCCGTGACACGTTGTGCTGCTTCGCGTCGCTTTTCGGCGACGACGCGCTCAAACCCCTTGACTATGTCGATCATTGCTGGGGTGCAGAGGAATTCGCGCCGGGCGGTCCGACCGCGGCGGTACCGCCGGGGTCGTGGACACGATTTGGGCGGTGGTTGCGCGAGCCGGTCGGGCCGATTCACTGGGCCGGCACCGAGACCGCAGACGAATGGACCGGGTTCCTCGATGGCGCCGTCAGGTCCGGCCAGCGGGCAGCCGCCGAGATCACCGCCTTGCTATGAGCTGATTCGGCGGGTCCGCAGGTCATGGGTCACCGATTCGGCGAGTACCCGCAGCTGGCGGGTTACCTCACGCGGTTGTTCCAGCATCGAGCAGTGGCCGCCGGGCAGCTCGACCAGGCCGACCACGTTGGGCGCGGTGCGGGCGATCCTGCGGGACTGGCCGATAGGCGTCAGCCGGTCGCGTTCGCTGCCGATCACCAGGGTCGGCACCGTCAAACCGTCCAGGTCGAGATGACCGGACCCCAGTGCATCGACGAGCATCCTCACGCAACCACCGCGCCCTGAGGGCGATGTCTGTGCGAACAAATGGTGTACGAGTTTTGCGACGCTCGGGTCGGCGTCCGTTCCCACCGCCAGCATCGCGACCAGATAGCGGCTCGGGATCCGTGCGGCGCCCGGAATCGGAATCCCGCCGAACGCATTGATCAGGCCGCGCGCGGCCATCACTCGAGCCGGTGACAATTCACGTGGTACCGAGAGCAGTCGCACCTGGCGCAACAAGTCCCCGGTGGTGGTGTTGATCAGCGCGACGGCGTCAGCGCGCCGGTTGACCTTGTGGCGGTACCGCGCCGACCAAGCGGCGATGGTAATGCCTCCCATCGAGTGCCCGGCCAGCACGGCGCGCTCGTGCGGCGCCAACGTCGCCTCGAGCACCGAATCCAGGTCGGCTGCAAGATTTTTGAGGCTGTAACCCTGACGTCGGGGAACACCGCTTCGCCCATGGCCGCGATGGTCGAAGGCTATCACCCGGTAGTCGTGGGCCAGGTCGGCGATCTGATAGGCCCATGCCCGGATCGCGCAGGTGATGCCGTGCGTCAGGACAATCGGGTAGCCGTCGGGTGGGCCGAATACCTCCGTATGCAGCGGGGTGCCGTCGGCCGCCCGGACGGTCAGGGATCGGCTTGGCGGCAAAACGTCAGCCGACCGGTCAACTGTGCAAGTCGATCGTCGAGCACTCACTGCGGCTTCCCCCCTCGAACGCGGCGCCGTTGCCGCAGCTAAGGATGTCGAGATTTTAGCCTGAAGTTCAGTTCCGACTGGGCGAATCGGCCCGACACACGCCGGTTGGGATGTGAGACGCTAACACCCGTGTCCCCGATGTCCCGTCGGGCGGTCTTCGCGGCAACGACGAGCATCGTCGGTGGCGGGCTGGCGAGCGCCTGCGGGTCGGATCATCCACCGCCTCCGGACACCAAGTCGGTCCTCATCGTCGGCGCCGGAATGGCGGGCCTGTCCGCGGCACGCAGCCTTGCTGACGCGGGATGGCCGGTGCGCGTGATCGAAGCGCGTGATCGTATCGGCGGCCGGGTGCACACCAACCGTGACTGGGGCGTACCGCTTGAGATGGGCGCCTCGTGGATCCACGGTACGACGGACAACCCGCTGATGGAGCTGGCCCGGCGGGCACAAGCCCAGCTGGCCGCGACCGACTATTATGGGTGGGCCAAGCTCGCGGTTGATCCTCAACTGCAGCCGCTGGACTACGACCGAAGCGCCTGGCGCAGGTTCGTCGAGCGGGCTCGTGATCACGTCGACGGCGGGAGTCTCGGCGCCGCCGTCGAGGCCGCGGCCGCCAGCGCAGACCTTCGCGGTTCCGACCGCGCCCAGCTGGCCTTCTACCTGACAACCGAGATCGAGGACGAATACGCCGGCGACGCAGACCAGCTGTCCGCCAAGACCTTTGACAACGGTGACTACGCCGACGGCGAGCAGGCCGTTGTCACCAACGGCTACGACGCCTTGCCAGGGCTTCTTGCCAATGGGCTTCGGATCGTGCTGAATACGCCGGTAACGGCGATCGTGCGACGCGAGAACTCCGTCATTGTACGGGCCAAAAACCGGTCTTTCGAGGGGCCCGCCGCGATCGTCACCGTTCCCCTCGGCGTGCTGAAATCCGGCGCGATCAGGTTCGATCCGCCTCTTCCCGACGGACACACGCACGCGGTAAATGCCCTGGGCTTCGGGGTGCTGTCCAAGAGCTTCTTCCGCTTCAACCGGCGCGCCTGGAAGGAAGAGAACGCTTTTTATCAATACATCGGCCCCGGCGGGGGCTTGTGGTCGCAATGGTTCACCTTGCCGAGCGCCGCGGGGCCGATTGTGCTGGCTTTCAACGCCGGTGAACGCGGCCGGTGGGTGGAGTCGTCCGCGCCGGAGAATCTGACGACCAGGGCGCTGCCCGTCGTTCGCCGGCTTTTCGGCAACGACATCTCGCCGGTTGAGGTCCGGACGTCGAACTGGACCGTCGACCCGTATGCGCTCGGCGCATACTCGTTCCACGCACCCGGCTCCGGGCTCGACGATCGGCGTCGGCTGCAGGAACCGATCAGTGACCGCCTTTACCTGGCCGGCGAGGCGATCGGGGTGAACAATCCGGCCACGGTGACCGGCGCCGTGCTCAGTGGCCGATACGCCGCCGGTCAACTAATGCACCGACTGAGTGGTTGACGGCCCGGCGTTTTCTGTTGTGCTGCAGCAGGATTAGCTGCTAGCTCCGCAGTTCCTGCGCACAAGCAGCAAGGATCGCGGAGAAGCTCGATCGGAGCAGGCGATAGCTGACCGCCTCCATCAGCTTGCCTCCGGCCCGCGCCGGATGGGTGTAGTGGGTCAGCCAGTCGACGTGCGTACCGTCGCCCGATGCGGTGAAGGTCAATGTGCCGCCCTCGTGGTCGAACGGCGGGAACGATCGGACGATGAGGTAGGAGTAGCCGCGCGGCCGATCGTAGGCCGTGATCTCCTCGCGGAACCACGTGCCAACCCCGATCACCTCACGCACGGCACCCGCGCCGGCACCCGGCGAGTCCTTCGCGTAGCGGGCCCACAGGGCCAACGGCGCGGTGGCCAGGTTGGCCGGGTCGGCCAGCCAGTCGAAAACCTGGTCCACCGGTGCAGCGATAGTTCGCTCGACGTGAATCTCGACCATTACATCTCCCGGGCGGTAACGGCGTCGTCCACGCCCATGCTAGACGCCAAGCTGCCCACTACGGCCGGCCGGCACAGCACGCTTTCGCCGGCTCGCCCGGCCGAGCTCCGTGCTAGCCCCGGCAGGACTGTGGCTCTTGCTGTCGGGCCAGGCCCGATACGAATCGACGGCGAACCCGGATGACCTCTTCGATGCGCTGAAGGGCTTCAGGGACTGAAGCGACGAGGGGTAGGCCGTGGTCGGGGATGACCTGCGTGAGCCGACGCAGCGCTTCACCACTGACCACGCTGCAGGGCACCTGGGCTTGCTGATGTTCGTCGCCCAGGGTCAGCAGCGCCCGAAGACCCGCGCTGCCCAGGAAGTCCAGGTGACTGAGATCAAGGATCAACGGGGCCTTCAGCCGAAGAAAGCGGCGCATCGCCTGGATTACCAGGTCGGCGTTGGACGCGTCAATGTCGCCGTCGACGCGCACGACGGTGGCTAAGCTGCGTGCATGAACATGCAGTAATGCTCCGGCACAATCGATTTGATAGCGATTGCGCGGTTGCCCGGGCAGGTAAGGCGTGCGTGTGTCAGCTGAGATGGTCATGTGATTTACGCCCTTCAAGAGTGGCGGGAAGAGGGCGAGCGACGACGGTGTCCTAGCGGCGCCCGTTAATACCGGCAGCTGTGGACTCAACCTGATAGCAGCATACCGCCAATCGCCACGGCCGGCATACCGACCACGCCGCTCAAGCCGCTGGTTGCAGGTGAAATAGCAACCCGATCAGGCTGTTTCGGGTCACAAATACCGTGGAATTGGCGGCTTCCGGATGGCTCGGCATTTCAGCGGTGTTTCGTCGGGGTAAGGTAAGCCCGATTATGATCGCGGGGTCATTTGTAGCAGTGTTTCATGTGGGCTCTGGCCGTAGGTTTGTCGGTACAGCACCGCGAACCGGCGGGTGTGAGCGAAGCCGCAACGCCGTGCCCTGTATCACCGCCGAGGCAGGCACGGGCGGGGCAGAAACCGTCGTGTATCGCGTTGGTTAGGCGGCCGACTGCACCGACGGCCACGAAGGGTGCTGCGGTGTCGTTGCCCCTGACGATGGTTGTCATCGCCGGACCGCGCGGAACAGGTTGCACGCCATCATGATTGCACCACCGGGCCCCCAGTCGACTGCAGATCCGGTAGCACCCAACGTTGCGCTCCGAGCTGTCGATAGACGTTCAGCGCGTCGAGCGCAATCCGGTCCCAGGCAAAACGTGACAGTGCGCGGGCGCGGCCCGCCGCACTCATACTCTCACACTGAAAGCTCTGAACCAGAAGGCTTCTCAAGGCAGCGGTCAATCCGGCGGGGCTTTCCGGTGAAAGCACGAGCCCGGTGACATTGTCCACCACGGCGTCATTCAGGACACCGACGGACAGCGCGACCACTACCACGCCACTGGACATGGCCGGTAAGACTGTCGTGGCACGCGGTGGCTGTCGGGGTGTGCACGCGACTACGTCGGCAGATCGCATCAGCATCGGCAGTTCAGCATCGGCGACCGTGCCCGCAAAGCGGACACGGTCGGCCACCCCCAACCCGGTGGCGAGATGTCGTAGCCGGGCCCGCGCCTCGTCGTGAGTGCGGTTACCGGCGTCGGTTTCCGCGAGAACCAACTCCGTGTCCGGGACTCTGGGCAACACAATGATCGCAATGTCAAAGCCATTGGACCACAGCGGATTCGGCGCCAGGCAAAGAACGCGATGCAGGCCGGTACGGGCCAGCGCCGGACCGACCGGAGTGAACCGGTCGACATCGACTCCGCTGGTCAGGGCGGACACGCATGCCCGACTGCGACGCAGCCGGGTCAGCGCGTCAACGTCAGCGGCGCTCTCACCGGTCACCCACGTCGCGCTACGCGCCAGCAGCTTCTCGATACGTTCTCCCGAAAACGTATGCGCATAGCCACTTTTAACATTCTGCACGGCCGCACCGTCGGCGACGGCGTGGATCCTCAGCGGCTGCGTGACTGCGTTCGCCGCCTCGATCCGGATGTGCTGGCCTTGCAGGAAGTCGACTTTGAGCAGCCGCGGTCGGATCGGGCGAACCTCACCGCGGTGGCGGCAGAGGCCATGGGATCTGTGGAGCACCGATTCGTGGCGGCGATTTCCGGCACTCCCGGGGCGACCTGGATGGCCGCCGGCCACGAGCAACCCGGGACAATCGGCCGTGAGAATGGCGTCGTTGGGCAGCTGGGGGGAGAGCTCGGAGAACAACCGCATTTGGGGCCGTGTGAGATCCGCGGCGCTGCGCCGCGCCGATTCCGATGCGCTGGTGCTGGCCGACGGCTTCAGTTGCCGCACCCAGGCGGCCAAGGCGCTGTTGGGTGGCGCAAGAACCATCGACTCAGATTTCCGGAGAGCCGAAACCCGAACCTGCGCTGCGCAGGTCGTCGACGAATAGCCGGTAGGCCTCGTCATGTCGCTCGCTGCGGTCGCGCAGCACCGCCGACGGGTGCACTGTCGCCACCACAATCGGCTCAGGTGTCAGCCGCACATCAACCGCTGCGGGAAGCCGCATGACCTGACCGCGCTGAGCGGATACTCGAAAAGCCGCTCCCATCAGCGATTGCGCGGCGGTCGCGCCGAGGCACACGATGACCCGCGGCCGCACCGCCTCGATTTCGGCGATAAGCCAGGGCCGGCATGCGACGACCTCGGTACGGCTGGGTTTCTGGTGTATCCGTCGTTTGCCACCCTTGCGCGTGAACTTGAAATGCTTCACGGCATTGGTCTGGTACGTCAATGCCGGATCGATGCCGGCATCGTCGAGAGCCCGGGCAAGCAGTCGCCCGGCGGGACCGACAAAAGGCTCGCCCACGCGATCCTCCTGGTCCCCCGGCTGCTCACCCACCAGCATGAGCCGAGCCCCGGGCCGTCCGTGACCGAAGACCGTCTGGGTGGCGTCCTGAAAGAGCGGACAACCCCGGCAACGCTCAGCCGCGGCTTTCAGTGCATCGAGGGCGCGATCCTCGGGTAAGTAGCGGGCGGCACCGGCTGTCTTCGTTGCGGTCATCATGGTTCCCAGCAGGCCAACTCCCGTGCAAGCCCCGGCCCAGAAGGTTACCCGCGTCGGTGAACGGCCGGACTCAGCGGATCCAGGCCCCAGAGTCCCGGGTCGCGTGGCGCCGGCCGGCGGAGTAGCCCAGGGACGTCACGCCCTGGGCATACCCCTACCAGCGGTCCCGGATGCTCAGCCCTTGCCGATGATGGCGTCGCGGGCTCGGTCGAGCATCGCCGCGAACGGGCCTGCGACGAGATTTGCCACCTGGGATTCGATGCCGGCATGCGGCCGGGTGGGCGCGATCGCTTCGGCAAGCTTGGCGGCGCGGCCCATCGTTTCGAGCTCATGGCTGCTCAGTTCCTCACCCAGCTTGGTGAACTCGTCCCGCTCCTCGTGCTCGGCGTGGTCGAGAACCGCATCACGGAGTTCCATCAACTGGCTGGTGAACTCCTCGCTGTCGACATCGAGCTTCTCCAGCTTCTGCAGCACGGTCTTGGCCTCGTGCTCTTCCTGCAAGCGCTTCTCGACCACCGCGGCACCGTCAGAGAGCTTCCGTTTGGCTCGGGGGTGGACGATTTCCTCTTCGGCCGTTTCGTGGACGGCAAGCAGTCGCCGAAGTTCGACGAACGCCTTCTCGCGTGCTTTTCCGGACGCCGACAGTGTTTCGGCGAACAAAGACTCGATCTGTTCGTGCTGACTGACCAGAAAGTCGACCACATCGGTGGGCGACTTGATGGCGCTCTGAGCCATGGTGTCCTCCCCATCTGCTTCTGGTTCAGCGCGCGGGCTGTTGCGCGCTGTCTAGCGGGCTACCCGACCAACCCGGCCACCAAACGGTGCGCACGGCCGCGAAGTCCGCAGGTGTGGTGGTGCACGGGTGGGGGGTACTTCCCCGAAACAAACGGCGAGAGGGGTGAGTGATCGTGGCCGCCGGAATGGGCCATTGGACGGAGCCGCTGCGGCAAGTTGGGGATGGTCGGCGCGATCGTGGTGGCGGCGGGCGGCTGTGCGGCGCCGGGAGCGTCGTTGGAGAGCACGCCCGAGGTCATGGTCTGGTCGGTCGGCGCGGTGCTGCACCAACCGGTGTGGTCGTATCGTATGCACGCCCTCGTCGCGCTGACCGACGATCACCGGCTGGCCGAGGTCACCGCCGGCGACCGCCCCGAAGACGCCACGACGCGGGTGTCGGCGCGCATGGCGGTCGGGCGCAATCTGCAGATCCGCCAAAAGACGACCGCGTCGTGGTCGACCTGGAAAGTCTGCGCCAGGTCGATGATTTCGATGCCGGACGGGTGCCGGCGTACCTGTCGCAAGACGCGGGATTGCGCGTGCTGCTCGCGCTGTCGTCGGACGGCATGTCGGTGACGCCGGTGGATCAGTACGGTTTTCGCAAGCTACCGACCGCCGGGGTCACCGGTGATCCGGCAGGCAGCATCGACGGCGCGAACCGCGGCCGCGAGATCGACTACCACCTCTAGGGTCATCGGGGATCCGCAACTACCAGGGCACCTCATCACCCCCGAAGGAACGCGGCTCGCTGAGCATGGACGTTGCGGTCTCGGCGGGTGACGGCACCGCGGCGACCCGCAGCTACGTGGCCGGCCATGACGACACGTGCTCTATGCCGTGGACTCGCGCCGCGGCGGAGACGGATTGCAGGTGCTCGCGAGTGCCCGACTGCCGTCGCCGATCCGCGATCTTGGTACCGACGACACCAGGATCTACGCCGCCACCGACCACCAGGTGGTGGTGCTCGAGACGGCGAGCTTCACCGGCTTTCCGCAGCAGAAAATTCCGGTAATCCGCGTCATCGACTACCGGGCGGGGCTGCCTGGAGCAATCCAGTGGGCGCAACTCTCGGGTATGGCCGTCGGGCCGCACCGGGTGTATCTGACCTTGGCCGAGGCGCCCTATGTGGTCAGCATCGCCAAGCCGCGCCTCTGAGACCACCCCCCGACGTGCACAAGTCCTGTCCGCTGCCGCGAATCCCGCTGCCCACTTGGGCCGTCGTCAGCTACATTTCGGGCAGGGTCCCAGGCTAAGGAGGCACTGGCGTGACCAACCCTCAGGATCCTTATTGGCAGAACCCGTTCAGTTACGACCCGCTTGGCCGCATCCCACCCGCTCCCCCGCCGGTCGTCCCGCCTCCGCCCGCACTGCCCTACCGCCCGCCGGTGAACACATTGGCGACGCTGTCGCTGGTCTTCGCGTTCGTGTTCGCCCCCGCGGGCGCGATTCTGGGCCACCTCGGGCTGGCGCAGATCCGCCGCACCGGCGAGCTTGGCCGGGACCGCGCGCTGGCGGGCCTGGCGCTGTCCTATGGCTTCATCACTCTCGCGGTCGTGGCACTGGTCGGGTGGGCCACCCTGGCTGCCTCCACGTCCAGCCGGACCGCGGCGCCTGCCACCACCACGACCACAGCGCCGCCGCCCACGGTCGCGCCGGCCGCTGTCGCCACGCTGTTGCCCAGCCTTGGTGACCTCAAAAGCATCACCGACGACCAGAACCTCGAGGCCGGCCAAACCTGGGACCATCCGGCCCGGTCCGACCGAGAAGGCACCATTGACCGCCCGGAATGCTGGGGAAGCATCGCCCCCGGGACCCCGGACGCCTACACCGTCGACGCCGTTTTCGGATACCACGCGGCAGAATTCTCCGACACCCGCAGCCTCTTCAAGTCGATCCAAATCATCCAGGCGGTCGCGGCATTTCGTGATCCGCCCGCAGCCCAATCACAACTGGCGAAGCTGCAATCCGGATGGCGCCAATGCGGCGGCTCCACCGTAACGGTGACGATTCCCGGTGCGGAATCGATCCCGTTCTCCGTGAGCGTCCCCGCCGATGCCGGCGACGGCATCACCACGCTGGACCTGACGCCCAAAGGACTGCGGGTGCGCTGCGTCCGGGCGATCGCGGCCAAAGCCAACGTCGTCGTCGACTTGTACCTGTCCTACAGCGGCACGACGGACAGTGACCGCCCCCGGGTATCCGCGGTAAGCATCGCCAAATACGTACTCGGCAAGATCCCCGGCTAAGGGTGAGCTGCCACCTCAGTAGGGTGAACATATGAAGTATCTCGACGTCGATGGAGTCGGACAGGTCAGCCGCGTCGGCCTGGGCACCTGGCAGTTCGGGTCACGCGAGTGGGGTTACGGAGAGGGTTACGCCTCCGGTGCTGCGCGAGACATCGTGCAGCGCGCCCGCGCCATGGGGGTGACGCTGTTCGATACCGCCGAGATCTACGGATTCGGCAAAAGCGAGCGAATCCTCGGCGAGGCACTCGGCGACGAGCGCACCGAGGTTGCGGTGGCCAGCAAGGTTTTCCCGATCGCTCCCTTCCCCGCCGTGATCAAGCAGCGCGAGGCCGCCAGTGCCCGGCGGCTGGGGCTGGACCGCATCCCGCTTTACCAGATCCACCAGCCCAACCCGGTGGTCCCGGACTCGGTGATCATGCCGGGAATGCGCGACCTGCTCGACAGCGGAAAAATCGGCGCGGCCGGCGTCTCGAACTACTCGCTCGCGCGATGGCAGCAGGCCGATGCCGCGCTCGGCCGGCCGGTGATCAGCAACCAGGTGCATTTTTCGCTGGCCCACGCCGCCGCGCTGGAGGACCTGGTCCCGTTCGCCGAGCGCGAGAACCGCATCGTGATCGCCTATAGCCCGCTGGCGCAGGGGCTGCTGGGCGGCAAGTACGGCCTGGACAACCGTCCCGGCGGCGTCCGCGCGCTCAACCCGCTGTTCGGCACCGAGAACCTGCGCCGCATCGAGCCCCTGTTGCAGACGTTGCGTGATGTCGCGGCCGAGGTCGACGCCAAGCCGGCTCAGGTCGCGCTGGCCTGGCTGATCAGCCTGCCGGGCGTCGTCGCCATTCCGGGCGCGTCCAGCGTCGAGCAGCTCGAGTTCAACGTCGCCGCCGCCGACATCGAGCTGCGCCCGGATTCCCGCAACGCGCTTACCGAGGCGGCACGCGCCTTCCGCCCGACCTCGAACGCGCGCTTCCTTACCGACAAGGTCCTCGAGAGGTTCGGCCGGCGCTGATCTGGCCGGCGTTACCCGCCGTTACGACTGAGCGGACTCCGCAAACACTGCTGGGCTGGCCGGTGCGCCCCGGGCGACCACAAGCGGCATCGACGTCGCCGAATCCGTACGCAGGATGGTGTGCACCACCGCGATGAGATCCTCGACCGGCATCAACTTGCCGGGCATGCAGCCGCGGGATGCCCACAGCGGGACGGCCTTCATCGCGAGGTCCATATCCCAGCCGACGTTCATTCCCGTTTGTCCGTCACCCTCGCCGCCTGCGCACTCGCCGACGATGAGGCAGGTGAAGCCGATATCGGGGTGTTCGGCCCGCCAGGCTTCCACGAGTCTCTCCAGCGCCGCCTTGCTGACGCCGTACGCGCCCAGACCCGGCCAGGGCGGCCCGAACGTTCCCGCGTCGGATGAGAGGTAGACGGCTTTGCCCGCGGAGGCCGTCAGGTGCGGCACCGCCGCGGCGGTGACCAGCGCCGCGCCGATGACATTGGTGTCGAAGATGCGCCGCCAGGTTTCGGCATCGGTATCGACCATGCGGACCAGCGGCCCGACGGCCGGGGTGTAGACGAGGTTGTCGATGCCGCCAAGTGCGTCGGCGGCATCGTTGATCGCCGATCGGCACGATGCCTCGTCGGTGACGTCACACTCGATGGCGATCGTGCCCGGCCCGGCTTCTGCCGCCGCGGCCTCGATGCGCCCACGACGCCGGGCCAGCAGCGCGACCTGATCGCCGCGCTGCGCAAGACCGACACCAATACAGCGCCCCAGCCCACTGGAGGCGCCAACCACCACTGTCCTTGACATATCCGCCCTCTCCGGTCGAACGCAACACGCAGACGCTGTCGGCGAGAAACCTACCGGATCGCCGTGCCGATGCAGTAGCTGCCCAGCAGGGCAGCCGCAATAAGTAGGAACCAGGAGTCCGTCAAGCGACACAGCAAGGCCGTAGTTTGCCGCACCACCATGGACTCTCGAAAGATGATGCGCACCTTGATAAGTGCAATCACGATCACGCTCAACGTGACCACCGCACTGGCGCTCAGCGATCCATCGACGGGGTCGTCTAGCCATACATGGGCCGCTGCCCGGGCACTGGGAAAACCCGATTCTTGTCGAGGAGAATCGCAAGCATCCACACCAGCGAGCCGACCAGAATCACTCCCATGGAAACGGCGGATTACCGACGACTAGGTCGCGGTCGTTCGCTTAGATCCGGACGACGGTGTTCCTGCCGCCCAACTTGGCCTGGTACATCGCCGTGTCGGCCCGGGACGTGACCGAGGCAACGGGCTCGCCGGGAAGGGCGATGGTGGCGCCGATGCTCAGGGTCGCGCGGATCGTGTTCCCGGACACGTGGATGGGTTCGGCGGCACGACAGCGAATCTTCTCGGCGATCTGGGCGGCCTCGTCGATGCCGTGTACGCCGGGCAGCAGGACGAGTATCTCGTCACCTCCCGTCCGGCCAACCGTGTCCGCTATACGGACGGATTCGCCGATTCGGGCCGCCAGGGTTTTGAGCACGGCGTCGCCGATGCCGTGTCCCCACGTGTCGTTGATGTCCTTGAAGTGGTCGACGTCGCAGAACAGGACGCCGACGTACGTTCCGAGAGTTCGCGGCTCCTCCACCGCGGACTCGAGTCGGCCAATGGCCTCGGCCCGGTTCGCCAACCCCGTAAGGGTGTCGAACCGGGCCAACCGTTCGAGTCGCTGCTCTGCCTCGACCTGATCGTCGACGAGGCGCAGCGCCGCGATCAGCCCGTCGGTGTTGCCCTCAGCATCGACGTAGGGCTTTCCGTGGCCATCGACCCAGTGGTAGTCGCCGTCGATGGAGCGGACCCGAAACCGTTGCAGGACTGATTCGCCGCCGGCGATCCTCTGCAGCGCCGTTGCGAGTGTGCCGTGGTCGTCGGGGTGGATGCGCCGGCCGAAGTCTGAGCCGGTCCACCGCTGAAGTGGCCCTCCCAACGCGGCCTCCACGGACGGCGAGACCCACACAACTTCGATGCCGCGGAAGTGAACAATAATGTCTACAGCGTTGTCGGCGAGGATGCGATAACGCGTTTCGGCGTCAGCGCGTTCCTTGCTGACCAGCTCCTTCTCGATCAGCAGTTTCTGCTGGCGCTGGCTGAAGTAGAACGTGACCGCCCCGACGATTACGGTGCCCAACAGTATCGAGAAGGTCCACTCGGCGTGCTCGCCCAGGCCGAGTGCCAGGAAGGCCGGCCTCGACAGCGCCACGACGATCGGAAAGCCGGCGAGGATGCCGGCCAGCCGAAGCAGTGACCGCCAGTCGGGTCGGGCGAGCAGCCAGGCGAGCGGAAACCGGTCAGGGCGTGCCAGCGACGTCGCGGCGACGAGCAGCAGCAGAGCCGAGGCCGTCGAGAAGGCCTGGCCGGTTGACGGCGTGACTTCCACCAGCGCCAAAGCGTTGAACAAGCGGGCCCCGACCGTGACAAACGGGATGGCCCCGGCACCCGTCATGCATAGGGGCCAGACCACGCGGGTCCAACGATCCACTCGTATCAGCGCAGCGGCGGCGGCCAGGAGCAAGACCGACGACGCCGTCTGCGGGCTCGGACGCCCTGGCCAGGTCGATTGCCGCATGCGCACCGCTTCCCCGAACCACACCTGGTCCAGGCCGAACGACCCAACCGTCGCATACTCCGCGAGGACCATGACGGCAAGGGCAGCCACCACGGCAGCCAGGCCACGCCCGGCCCACACGCGTCCGCGCGATGGATGCCCCGATTGCGCCAGGATCGCCGCCCCCAGCGCAGCCAGCCACAAAGCAGTCCACGGCGTCATCACGGGCCAGGTCGGATAGATCCGCGTCAACTGCTCGATACCAGTCGTCCAGCCCACCCAAGTTAACGCAGCGACGACAAAGACGACCATCGCGGCCGGCCCGCCCACACCAGGTCACCGCCGCTTCTAGACGCGCGTCAGGGCCAGGCCTGTCCATCGGCTGTTTCCTTACCTTCCCGCGCGGCACCCGACTGCATCGGCCCGTAGCGACGCCGACCAGTTCGGCGCATCGATATTCTGCGCGAACAAGGTAAGCGATGTCGCCAGATCAGCAGGAGCAGTCCCATCGAGTTGCAGAAACGGACGTCGCTACAGATGCTCTCCTCGGTGCCGTCGCAGACCGAGTCGCCGCCGCTCGGGATACCAGTAAGGGAAATTCTCCCACCCGAGAGTCGCGGGGACGTAGAGCCTGGCCTAGGTGATGTTCTGGCCAAGGACGGCATGCGTGGTCCCGGCGGGGACGCGTTATGGGGTGTGCACGGTGAAGGTGTGGCCGCGCCTGATGAAAACTGCCCCGGAGAAATCTCTGGAGGCCGCTCGCCGAAAGCGAGGTTTACTCAACCAGGCTGCCGTTGCCCGACGATCATCCGGCTCGGGGTGTGGCTTGCAGCACCACGGCGGTGTAAGCGTCCACCGTCAGCTTGGCCGCCGCGGGCAGTTCGTCTGCGGATGTCGCCCCTTCGGGCGCGGTGTGCAGGACGGTGCGCCAGGAGGTACCGAATTCTTTTGGGGGAAAGGTGAATTCGATCGGCTCGTGGTGGGCGTTGAAGCACAACAGGAACGAGTCGTCGAGCACCCGCTGACCTCGTGCATCGCGGTCGGGAATGCCGTGGCCATTGAGGAACACCGCGACGGATTTCGCGAAACTCGCTCCCCAGTCCTCATCGGTCATCTCGGCGCCGTCGGGAGTGAACCAGGAGATGTCCGGCAAGCCGTCCTGACCACGGCGGCCCACCGGCTTGCCGGAAAAGAACCGGCGCCTGCGGAACACCGGATGGTTCCCGCGCAGAGCCGACACCGCGCAGGTGAACTCCAGCAGACCGGCATCGGCGTGGACCCAATCGATCCAGGTGAGCTCGTTGTCCTGGCAGTAGCCGTTGTTGTTGCCACTCTGCGTGCGACCGAGCTCATCGCCGTGACAGATCATCGGCACACCTTGCGACAGCAGCAACGTGGCGAGGAAGTTGCGCTGCTGGCGGGCACGCAGCTCGTTGATACCGGCGTCATCGGTCGGCCCCTCGGCGCCGCAGTTCCACGACCGGTTGTGACTCTCGCCGTCGTTGTTGTCCTCGCCGTTGGCCTCGTTGTGCTTCTCGTTGTAGGACACCAGGTCACGCAGCGTGAAACCATCGTGAGCGGTGACGAAGTTGATCGACGCCACCGGCCGGCGCGCGGTGTTCTCGTACAGATCGGCCGATCCGGACAGCCGGTAGGCGAACTCGTCGAGGGTGGCGGGCTCACCGCGCCAGAAGTCCCGGACGGTGTCGCGGTACTTCCCGTTCCACTCGGTCCACTGCGGCGGGAAATTGCCCACCTGGTAGCCGCCCGGCCCGACGTCCCACGGCTCGGCGATGAGCTTGACCTGACTGACCGTTGGATCCTGTTGCACGAGTTCAAAAAACGTCGCCAGCCGGTCCACGTCGTAGAACTCGCGGGCCAGCGACGCGGCCAGGTCGAACCGGAAGCCGTCGACGTGCATCTCGGTCACCCAATAGCGCAGCGAGTCCATGATCAGCTGCAGCGCGTGCGGATGCCCGACGTTGAGGCTGTTTCCCGTACCGGTGTAGTCCATGTAGTAGCGCTTGTCATCATCGACGAGCCGGTAGTACGCGGCGTTGTCGATACCGCGCATCGACAGGGTCGGGCCCATGTGGTTGCCCTCCGCCGTGTGGTTGTAGACCACATCGAGGATGACCTCGATGCCGGCCTCGTGCAGGGCGCGCACCATCGCCTTGAACTCCTGCACCTGCCCCCCTGGCGAAGCGGCGCTGGAGTATTTCGGGTCGGGCGCGAAGAACGAGATCGTGTTGTAGCCCCAGTAATTCGAGAGCCCCTTGTCGATCAAGGTGGAGTCGTTGGCGAAGTGGTGCACCGGCATCAGCTCGATCGCGGTGACGCCGATGCTCTTGAGGTGCTCGATGATCACCGGGTGCGCCACGGCGCCGTAAGTGCCGCGCAGCTGTTCGGGGATGTCCGGATGGGTCTGGGTCAGGCCCTTGACGTGCGCCTCGTAGACGACGGTGTCGACGTACTGGTGGTCCGGTGGACGGTCGTTGCCCCAATCGAAGAACGGGCTGATCACCACCGATTTGGGCATGCTGGCCGCCGAGTCGTCGTCGTTGCGGCTGTCGGGGTCACCGAAGTTGTACCCGAACAGCGACTGGTTCCACTCGAAGGTGCCGTCGATGGCCTTCGAATAGGTGTCCAACAGCAGCTTGTTCGGATTGCACCGCAGCCCCGCCTGGGGATCGTACGGGCCGTGCACGCGGTAGCCGTAGCGCTGGCCGGGTTCGATGGCCGGTATGTAGGCGTGCCAGACGAAGCCGTCGACCTCGGGCAGCGGAACACGGCTCTCATTGCCGTCTGCATCGAACAGGCACAATTCCACGCGCTCGGCGACCTCGCTGAACACCGCGAAGTTGGTACCGGCGCCGTCATAGGTCGCGCCCAGGGGATAGGCTCTGCCCGGCCACACTTCGCCAGTGGGCGTGGCAGCAGGAGCTTGTGCGGTTGTCATGGCCCATTTGATACCCGACCGACCCGGTGATCAAACCGGACCGCCTCCGGGGCGCGCCAGCGGGTCACCTCGTAGTTGGCTACCCTATGGCAGGACGTGCGAAATTCCCTGTGCGGCATCAATTTTCCAGCGCCCGGCGGGCGTCGGAGATGTCGCGGCCGGAGCATGACCTTCACGGCTCCGTCTTGCTTTTTTGAAAGATCTCACAACCGTGCGGAGCCTGGTCCAGCGGCAGCGCGTGAGTGGCGCGCGATGGCAATTTCGATCCGCTCGGTGGGCGTGATCCGTTCAGCAGCAACACTTTTCACGTCAGCTTGTGTCGTCATCACCGCCGCCGGCGGCCTCCCGCGCGGGCTTCGCCGTTTTGACGGCTTTCCGCAGAGTCTGGTTGGTGGACCGCAGGTCGGTGTTGGCCGCCGATAGTGTGGCGTTGTCGTCTTCGAGGTCGAGGATGCGGGCGATGCCGGCCAGGTTGATCCCGGCGTCAACCAGTTCGCTGATGCGTCTCAGCCGGGCCAGGTCGTCGGCACTGTAGCGTCGAGTTCCGCCCTCACTCCGGGCCGGCGTGAGCAGTCCGTAACGTTCGTACAGGCGGAGCGACTGCACTGCGACGCCGGAAAGTTCGGCGGCCACAGAGATTCCGTAGACGCCATGATCGGGCGCCGGAGCACTCTGGTCGCCGCGCTGCTCGGTCATCGCGCATCTCCTTAACTCACTCTCTCAGAAAATCTGTCTATCAGACTTGCATCATTATTGCGATGGTGCTATATGCAATATATGCCATTAGACATAGAAAATAGCTGACACACCGCAATAGATTGGAGTGAGAGGTGACCGCCATGCTGATGCGTACCGACCCGTTCCGTGAGCTGGACCGCTTCGCCAACCAAGTACTGGGTACGGCCGCCCGGCCGGCAGTAATGCCGATGGACGCCTGGCGCGAGGGCGAAAAATTCGTCGTCGAGTTCGACCTGCCGGGCATCGACGCCAATTCACTGGACATCGATATCGAGCGCAACGTGGTGACCGTGCGCGCCGAGCGGCCGGCCGTCGACCCCAACCGCGACATGCTGGCCACCGAGCGGCCGCGGGGCGTGTTCAGCCGCCAACTCGTGCTCGGCGAAAACCTCGACACCGACAAGATCGAGGCTTCCTACCACGAGGGCGTCTTGTGTCTGCACATCCCGGTGGCCGAGAAGGCCAAGCCGCGCAAGATTGCCGTCGACCGCGGCACCGGACACCAGGCCATCGACGACAACGCCGCACGGCACGAAGTCATCAACGCCTGATCAACCGGCCGGCTGGGCGGCGACCGCACCGCGACTGAGCTCATGTCACGGGTCGCGCCGGCGTCGCGGTCGCCGCCCACCGCCGGCATCGAGGCCCCGGGTGAAAGCGGTAGCCCGGTGAGCCCGGCAGGACAAGGTGCAACATGAATTGGAATCTCGACGGCCAAACGGCCAACGTCGAACGAGCCGTGGCCGGCGGCGCTCCGCAACCAGCGGGCTGGTTCCGGTTCTACTTCACCGACCAGCGCTGGGAGTGGTCCGAACAGGTACAGCGGATGCACGAGTATCCCCCCGGCACCGTCATACCCACCACCGAGTTGGTGCTCTCACATAAGCATCCCGACGACCGCGGGCAGGTCGCCGCCAGCATCGATCAGATTCTCAACACCCGCCGGGCGTTCAGCACCCGCCATCGGATCGTCGACGCCGGCGGCCAGGTACGCCATGTCGTTGTCGTCGGTGACCGGCTCTTCGACGACCACGGCGACGTCGTCGGAACGCACGGGTTTTACATCGACGTCTCCCCGCCGACCGAGCAGGCGCACGAAGACATCGTTACCGCGAAGCTGGCCGCGATCAGCGAAAACCGCGCCAACATCGAGCAAACCAAGGGCATGCTGATGCTGATCTACGGCATCAGCGACAGCGCCGCGTTCAGCTTGCTCAAATGGCTGTCCCAGGAAGCAAACATCAAGCTGCGAACGCTTGCCGAACAGATCGCCGAAGACTTTCGCAGCGCGGGCGCGGCCCTCAACTCCCGGACGCAGTTCGACCACCTGCTGCTGACCGCGCATCAGCGCGTCCGTCGTTCCGACGATTGAGGCGCCGCAGTCACGCCCCAGCGGCCTCGGATCGGGCCGGTGCTTGCCTGCGTCGCCGGGCGCGGCCGGCCGCGACCAACTGCGCCACCCCGGTCTCGATTCCCGCGGCGAGCGCCTCGATGTCGGGTGCGGTGTCGTAGTCGGCGGTGATGCCGAAGACGAAAGTGTCGGCGTAGCTCACCATCGCGATGCCGGTGCGCAACCGAAGTGCGATGGGCGGGATCGGCAGCATCTCCAGCACCCGACGCCCCATCAGCCGCTGCCGGCCTCGTGGACCGGGAACGTTGGTCGCCAAGGCGACCACAGCCCGTTGGGGCAACCGTGCCAACAAGCGAATCGCCCACGCGGACAACGCGAATGGGACGCTTTTGGCCGCCAGAACCACCGCGCTGCCACCTTCGGTTTGGCCGCTGGCTTTGGCCCGGATGAGCCGATCGTGCACCAACTCCAGCTGCTGCACCGGATCCGCCTCGTCGACCGGCAGTAACGGCAGCATCGCCGAGACCTGGTTGTCGGTGACATTGAAATGGTTCGCCGGGCGCACCGATACGGGCACCAGCGTGCGCAGCGAGGTGCGGCCGGGATGTTCTCCCCGATTCAGCAAGACCCGGCGATAGCCGTTGGTAATCGCCGCCAGCGCCACGTCGTTCAGCGTCACGTCGAATGCCCGGGCGACCATCTGCATGTCGGCCAACCGGACCCGGGCCGCGCCGTAACGTCGCATGGTCGTGACCGGTCCGTTCAGCGACGATTCCGCGGGGCGACTGAGCAGACTGGCCGTCAGCTCGGCCGCACCCAGGGCCGTGTGTTCGGCCGCGCTCGCCGCAGCCAAGGCGCTTCGCCCGATTCCGCTCATCCAGCTCAACGGGTTCAGGCTTACCTTGGGCAGCGCCCACCCATGCCGAGCCGCCTGCTTGGCGCCGCGAATATCCGCGGCGAAGGTGTCGCCACCGCCGTCGTCGCTGAACTTGGCCAGTATCTGCGTCGTGGCGATGCCGTCGGCAATGCAGTGGTGCACTTTGGTCAGCACCGCCCACCGGTTGTCGCTGAGCCCCTCGATGATCCAGCAGTCCCATAACGGGCGCTCGCGGTCCAGGCGGCGCTCCATCAACGTCGCGATCGTCTCGAACAGTTCGGCATCGCCACCGGGGTGCGGCAGTGCGACGCGGTGCAGGTGACGCGAGATGTCGAAGTGCGGGTCATCCACCCATTCGGGTGGCCGGAGATCGAGCGGATGGGTTCGCAGGACCTGCCTGCAGCGCGGGATGGTGGGCAACCGTTCTGCGAATGCGGAGACGAACTCGTCGTAACCGGGAACCGGGCCCTCCACGATCGACACCCCACCCACCGCCAGGCTCACATGCGGGTCGGAGTCTTCGAGCTCAAGAAAGCCCGCGTCCAGCGGGCTCAATTGCTCCATCCCGCCACTGTTCACGTCGGAAAGCCCCGCAGTCAGGGTCAGAAGTCCCATATTCCGAGGCCAAACGAAAGCTGTAGGGCCGCAGAACCGGTCATATCGTGAGCACTATGACGGCCAAGCGGTCGCGCGGTGATGCCGACACATCCGCGGCTCCAACCCGCGGCGACGTGACGGCTCTGCCCGACCTGCTGCACGGCCGGGCACGCGCGGGCCCGGTCCGCGATCGCCGCCCGGTCTACGTCGACCTGATGCCGCCGTGCAACGCCGGGTGCCCCGCCGGGGAGAACATCCAGGCCTGGGTTGCCCATGCCCGCTCCGGGCGCCACGAGCAGGCTTGGCGCCAGCTCGTCGCCGACAATCCGTTCGCCGCAATCCACGGCCGGGTCTGCTACCATCCGTGCGAATCCGTCTGCAACAGAGCAGATCTCGATGCCGCGGTGTCGATTCATGCAGTGGAGCGGTTCCTCGGTGACACCGCCCGCGACCAAGCGTGGCGGTTCGAGCCCGCACCGGCGCCGACGGGCAAGCGCGTGCTCGTGGTCGGCGCCGGCCCCAGCGGACTGTCAGCCGCCTATCACCTGACCCGGCTGGGCCATCACGTGGAGGTGCGCGACGCCGGCGCGGAGCCGGGCGGAATGATGCGCTACGGCATCCCGAACTACCGGCTGCCCCGCGACGTGCTCGACGCCGAGATCGAGCGGGTCGCCGCGCTCGGCGTGAAGTTGACATGCGGGCATCGGGTCGACGACCTCGCCGCTGAACGTGACGCCGGTAAGTTCGACGCGGTGTTCGTGGCCGTGGGTGCCCATCTCGCCAAACGGGTCGACATCCCCTCCGCCGACGCCGGGTCGCTGCTGGACGCGGTGTCGTTCCTGCACGACGTCGCCTCCGGCGAACGGCCAAACCTCGGCCGCCGCGTCGCCGTCTACGGGGGTGGCGACACCGCGGTGGACGCAGCCCGTGTCGCGCGCCGTCTGGGTGCTGAGGACACCATCATCATCTACCGCCGCACGGCAGCCCAGATGCCCGCGCACGAACACGAGGTCGACGAGGCCGAACGCGAGGGTGTCCGGATCAACTGGTTGCGCACGATCACCGCGTTTGACGGCCCGGAGCTGCAGGTGGAGCTGATGCGACTCGACGAATCCGGACGCCCTTTGCCGACCGGACAATTCGAGACGCTCGCCGCCGACACCGTGATCATGGCGTTGGGACAAGAGACCGAGTCGGCGTTCATGCGCAGCCTGCCCGGCGTGGAGTTCGACGGCGACGGTTCGGTGCGGGTGTCCTCATCGCTGATGACCGGCTGTCCCGGTGTGTTCGCCGGCGGTGACATGGTGCCCTGCGAACGCACCGTGACCGTCGGCGTCGGACACGGCAAAAAGGCGGCCCACCATATCGACGCGTGGCTGCGTGGCGGCTCCGCGGAGCGCCCGCCGAAGCATCCGGTCGCCGAATTCGACCAGCTGCACCTGTGGTACTTCGGTGCCGCGTATCGGCTGGCCGAGCCCGAACTTGCTCCCGAACAACGCGTCACCGGATTCGACGAGGTCGTCGGCGGCTTGTCAGCGGCGGCCGCGACATTCGAGGCCGGCCGGTGCCTGTCGTGCGGTAACTGCTTCGAGTGCGACGGCTGTCTGGGCGCCTGCCCGGAGGACGCGGTGATCAAGCTCGGACCCGGTCACCGCTACCGCTTCAACTACGACCAGTGCACCGGTTGTGCTACCTGCTACGAGCAGTGCCCGGTGCACGCCATCGAGATGACGCCGGAGCCGCGATGACGCGAATCACGGTGGACGGCAACGAGGCGGCGGCATCCGTGGCGTACCGGCTCAACGAACTGTGCTGCATCTACCCGATCACCCCGTCTTCGCCGATGGCCGAGCTGGCCGATGACTGGTCGAGCCGGCATCGGCCCAACGTGTGGGGCACCGTGCCGACAGTGGTGGAGATGCAAAGCGAGGGCGGGGCGGCAGGCGCGCTGCACGGCGCCTTGCAGGGCGGCGCGTTGGCGACGACGTTCACCTCGTCACAGGGCCTGCTGTTGATGATCCCGAACATGTACAAGATCGCCGGTGAGTTGACTGCGGCGGTGATCCATGTCGCGGCGCGATCACTTGCTGCGCAAGGTCTTTCGATATTCGGCGACCACCAGGATGTGATGGCGGTACGCCAGACCGGCTTTGCGCTGCTGTCGTCGGCCTCGGTGCAGGAGGCCCACGACTTGGCCCTGATCGCCCAGGCGGCCACGCTGCGCACCCGGGTGCCGTTTGTGCATTTCTTCGACGGCTTTCGCACCTCTCACGAGCTCAGCACCATCGAGTTGCTCACCGACGACGACTTGCGGGCCCTGGTTCCCGATGAGTTGATTCTGGCCCACCGCGACCGTGCACTGTCGCCGGATCGGCCGTTCATCCGCGGCACCGCGCAGAATCCCGACACCTACTTCCAGGCCCGCGAGACCGTCAACCCGTTCTACGCGCGGGTGCCCGGGATGGTCGAGGAACTGATGAACGAGCTCGGCCGGCGCACCGGACGCCCGATCCACATCGTCGACTACACGGGACATCCCCAGGCCGACCGCGTCGTGGTGCTCATGGGATCCGGCGGACAGACTGCGGCCGAAACCGTGGCCGCCCTTACCGCGCGTGGCGAGCGGGTCGGCGTCGTGCAGATGCGGCTGTATCGGCCATTTCCGGTGCAGGCGCTACTGGCCGCGCTGCCCCCAACCGTCCGCGCAATCGGCGTGCTGGACCGGACCAAAGAGCCCGGGTCGCTCGGCGAGCCACTGTATCTCGACGTCATTGCCGCGCTGGCCGAGGCGTACCACAACGGCGAACGGTCGCAGCTGCCCACGGTGTGCGGCGGGCGTTATGGGCTGTCCTCCAAAGAATTCACTCCGGCCATGGTCGCCGGTGTGTTCGCTGAGCTGGCCACCGACCGGCCCCGAGCTCGCTTCACCGTCGGCATCGACGACGATGTCAGCGGCACCAGCATCAGCTACGACGCGGGGTTCGACATCGAGTCCGCCGACACGGTGCGCGCGGTGTTCTTCGGCATGGGCTCGGATGGGACGGTCGGCGCCAACAAGAACACCATCAAGATCCTCGGCGCCGAGGAGAACGTGTACGCGCAGGGCTACTTCGTCTATGACTCCAAGAAGTCCGGCTCGCAGACGGTTTCGCATCTGCGGTTCGGCCCCGAGCCGATTCGCGCGCCCTACCTGGTGCAGAGCGCCGAGTTCGTCGGCTGCCACCACGAGCGTTTCCTGCGCAAGGTCGACGTCCTGGGCCGCGCCGCGCAGGGCGCCGCGCTGTTGCTCAACACCTCGCATCCGCCCGACCGGGTGTGGGACACCCTGCCCCGCACGGTGCAACAGCAGATCATCGACAAGCACATCCGGCTGTATGTCGTTGACGCCGGCACCATCGCCCGCGAGGTCGGGCTGGCCGGGCGGATCAACATCGTGCTGCAGACCTGCTTTTTCGCGATCGCCGGTGTGCTGCCCGTCGACACGGCGATCGCCCGGGTCAAAGACAGCGTCGCCAAGACCTATGCCGGACAGGGCGCTGACGTGGTAGCCCGCGAAGTCGACGCTGTCGATCGCGCCCTGCACCGACTGCACCGAGTCGACGTCCCCGACCGGATCAGCTCCAGCTACCAGCCCGAGCCCCTGCTTCCCGCCGACGCACCGGATTTCGTGCGGACCGTGACCGCGGAGATGATCGCCGGCCGCGGGGATGCGCTGCCGGTCAGCGCCCTGCCGGTGGACGGCAGCTATCCCAGCGGTACCGCGGCCTACGAAAAACGCAACATCTCCGACCTCGTCGCGGTATGGGATCCCGACACCTGCATCCAGTGCGGCAACTGCGCATTTGTCTGCCCGCACAGCGTGATTCGCACCACGTTCTACCAGCAGGAGCGACTCCGTGATGCGCCGGCAACGTTCCCCTCGGCACCTCTCGACGCAGTCGGCCTTCCCAATACCCGCTACACACTGCAGGTATATGCCGAGGACTGCACCGGATGCAATTTGTGCGTGGAAACCTGCCCGGCAGTCGTCCCCGGCACGCCGGTCACCAAGGCGATCAACCTGGCGCCGCGGGAACCGCTCGTCGCCGCCGGACGGGAGAACATCGCGTTCTTCGAAACGCTGCCGGTGGCAAACCGATCGATGGTGGACTTCGGGACCGTGCGCGGTGCGCAGTTCCTGCAGCCATTGTTCGAATTCCCCGGCGCCTGCGCGGGTTGCGGGGAAACCCCCTACCTGAAACTGCTGTCGCAGCTGTTCGGCGACCGGTTGATGATCGCCAATGCCACCGGCTGCTCGTCGATC
Organism: uncultured Actinomycetota bacterium; assembly: GCA_963848535.1. GTDB lineage: Bacteria > Actinomycetota > Actinomycetes > Mycobacteriales > Mycobacteriaceae > Mycobacterium. Next base: position 537,091 of record CAWKEM010000013.1, on the reverse strand, counting down.
TACGGTGGCAACTTGCCAACCACACCCTGGACGACCAACGCCGAAGGGCGCGGCCCCGCCTGGTCCAATTCGCTGTTCGAAGACAACGCGGAGTTCGGCCTCGGCCTTCGGCTTGCCGCTGACGCTCACCTCGGCCAAGTCCGTGCGCGGCTGACCGAACTGCGCGACGTCCTGGGCGCCGACCTCGTCGACGCCGTCCTGACCGCCCCACAACAGCGCGAATCAGAGCTGCACGCCCAGCGCCAGAGGGTGGCCGAACTGGCCGGCCGGCTCGACAGGCTTCCGCCGGCCGTTGCCGACGAGTTGCGCAGCGTCATCGATCACCTGATTCGCCGCAGCGTGTGGATCGTCGGCGGCGACGGCTGGGCCTACGACATCGGTGCCGGTGGACTCGACCACGTGCTCGCCAGTGGACACAACGTCAACGTGTTGGTGCTCGACACCGAGGTGTATTCCAACACCGGCGGGCAGATGTCAAAGAGCACACCGCTGGGTGCGGTGGCCAAGTTCGCCGCCGGGGGCAAGACGGTGCCGCGAAAAGACCTGGCGCTACAGGCCATTTCGTATGGCAACGTCTACGTCGCGCAAGTCGCCATGGGCGCCGATCCGCAACAGACGCTGCTGGCCTTCCGCGAGGCCGAAGCCTACGACGGGCCGTCGCTCGTGATCGCCTACAGCCACTGCATCGCACATGGCTTCGAGATGCGCTATGGCCTCGACCAGCAATACCGTGCGGTGGCCAGCGGACACTGGCCGTTGATTCGATACGACCCGGTGCTGCGCGCCACCGGCACGCCGCCGTTCCTGCTGGATTCCCACCGCCCCCGCCTCCCGCTTGCCGACTATCGCTACCGCGAGCTGCGCTACCGGAGCCTGACCAACTCTGATCCGGACGAGGCCGAACGGCTTCTCGCGCTGGCGCAGGAGTCGATCGACCAGCGCTGGAAAGTCTACGAAAACATGGCTTCTCGCGCTCCGCAACACTTTCCGTCCGACGCACGGAGGGAGCGCTGATGGACCTGTCCACCCGATACCTTGGACTGAGCCTGCGCAACCCGCTGCTGGCCTCGGCGTCCCCGCTCAGCCGCACGGTCGACGGCGTGTGCCGGCTCGCCGACGCCGGCGTCGGCGCCGTGGTGATCCACTCGCTGTTCGAGGAACAACTGCGCCGCGAAGCCGAGTACAACGAGCGGATGGCCGCCCAGGGCAACGACAGCTTCGCCGAGTCGCTCACCTACTTCCCGCCCACCGTCGATGAAGGCCGCAGCGGTCATCGGTACCTGCGTCTTGTCGAACGCGCGGCGGCCGCGGTCGACATCCCCGTCATCGGCAGCCTCAACGCATCCACGCCCGGCAGCTGGGCGCGCTACGCCCGCCGTATCCAGGACGCCGGCGCGGCGGCGGTCGAGGTGAACGTCTACTACCTTCCCGGCGACACCGGCGTCGACGGCGCCGGGGTAGAGCAGCGCCATCTCGACGTGCTGGCCGAGGTGAAAAGCGCCGCAACGGTTCCGGTGGCCGTCAAACTCAGCCCATACTTTAGCGCGACCGCCGACATGGCGCACCGGCTCGACGCCGCGGGTGCGGACGGGCTGGTGCTGTTCAACCGGTTCCTGCAGCCCGACATCGACCCGGAAACTCTCACCACCGTGCGCGCTGTCACGCTGTCAACGCCGCCGGAGACCCGATTGCCGATGACCTGGATCGCGTTGCTGCGCGGGCGGGTGCGCGCCTCGCTCGCCGCCAGCACCGGGGTCGAGCACGCTGCCGACGTGGCCAAGTATCTGCTCGCGGGGGCAGATGTGGTGCAGTCCGCGTCGGCGTTGCTGCGCCACGGCCCCGAGTACGCGGGTGAACTTGTGCAAGGATTGTGTGACTGGATGAATCGCAAGGGTTTTCAGACCCTCGATGAGGTGCGCGGGCTACTGGCGGCACCCGACGCCGACGGCTGGGCGGCACAAGAGCGGGCGGATTACGTCTGGGCGGTCCGCGAAGCCAACAGCGGCGACTATGGCACCTACTGACGGAACATACAAGGAGGATCAGGTTATGAGCAGGTTCAACTACATTCGGTTCTTCGAAGAGTTCGGCATCGACGACGTGTCGCTCGTCGGCGGCAAGAACGCCTCGCTCGGCGAGATGTTCCAGAAGCTCTCCGAGCAGGGCGTCCGCATCCCGCACGGGTTCGCCATCACTGCCGAGGCCTATCGCCACATGTTAGACAAGGCCGACGCTTGGGGCCCGCTGCACGCCGAGCTCGACAATCTCGACCCGGCCGACGTCACCGCCTTGGCGCGCAAGGGCAAACGCGCCCGTGAGATCGTCTACGGCGCCGGGCTTCCCGACGACCTGGCCGTCGAGATCGTGGATGCCTACCGCATGCTGCAGGACGAGTACGGCGAGGACGTGAGTCTGGCGGTGCGAAGCTCGGCGACCGCCGAGGACCTGCCGACGGCCAGCTTCGCCGGCCAGCAGGAAACCTTCCTCAACATCAAGGGTCCCGAGAGTCTCCTCGACGCATGCCGTCGTTGTTTCGCCAGCCTGTTCACCGACCGGGCCATCCACTATCGCATCGACCAGGGCTTCGATCATTTCAAGGTTTTGCTGTCGATCGGCGTGATGAAGATGGTGCGCTCCGACCTTGCCTCGTCGGGGGTGATGTTCACCCTCGACACAGAATCCGGCTTCAACGACGTCGTGTTCATCACGGGCGCCTACGGACTCGGCGAGAACGTGGTGCAGGGCGCCGTCGATCCCGACGAGTTCTACGTCCACAAACCGACTTACCTGGCCGGTCACCGCGCCGTGCTGCGCCGCCTGATCGGGGACAAAGCGGTGAAGATGGTCTTCGTCGAGGGTGAGACGAAGCACACGACCCGCAACATCCCCACGCCGAAGGCCGACCGTGCCCGCTTCTGCCTCACCGATGCGGACGTTCTCGAGCTGGCCGGCTACGCGTGCACCATCGAGTGGCACTACGGACGGCCGATGGACATCGAATGGGCCAAAGACGGTATCGACGGGCAGCTTTACATCGTGCAGGCGCGCCCCGAGACGGCGGCCTCCCAGCGCAGCCTGACGACGGTGGAGACCTACGTGCTCGAGGGCAAAGGCGAGGTCCTCGCCGAGGGCCGGTCGGTCGGCGAGAAGATCGCCTCGGGTGTGGCGAAACGGCTGGACAACCTCGGGCGCCTGTCGGACTTCCGGCCCGGCGATGTACTGGTCGCCGACATCACCACGCCGGACTGGGAGCCCATCATGAAGATCGCTGCCGCCATCGTCACCAACCGCGGCGGCCGCACCTGCCACGCGGCGATCATCGCCCGCGAACTCGGCATTCCCGCGGTGGTCGGCGCGGGCGATGCGACCACCAGCGTGCCGGACGGGGCCGCCGTCACGGTGTCGTGCGTTGAGGGTGACACGGGGCGCGTGTACCGCGGCGAGATGGGCTTCCACGTGGATCGCACCGAAGTGGCCGACCTGGCGCGGCCGCGCACCCAGATCATGGTCAACCTCGGCAATCCCGATCTGGCCTTCAAGACGTCGTTCCTGCCGAACGACGGGGTGGGACTGGCCCGGATGGAATTCATCGTCAGCGAGTACATCAAGGTGCACCCGCTGGCCCTGCTGCACCCGGAGAAGGTCGACGACCCGGAGGCTCGCCGGACGATCGATCGGCTCACCTACGGCTACTCCGACGGGGGCGCCTTCTTCGTGCAGCGGCTCTCTGAGGGAATCGGCACCATCGCGGCCGCCTTCTGGCCCAAGCCGGTGGTGGTGCGAATGTCAGACTTCAAGACGAACGAATACGCGAGCCTGATCGGCGGGAGCGGCTTCGAGCCAGCCGAGAGCAACCCGATGCTCGGCTTCCGCGGCGCCTCGCGCTACGCGCATCCCGCCTACGCCGAGGGCTTCGCGCTGGAGTGCCGCGCGATGAAACGCGTACGCGAGGAGACGGGCCTGACCAACGTCGTGCTCATGCTCCCGTTCGTGCGCAGAGTGGCCGAGGCGGACCTGGTGTTGAAGACGATGGCCGACCTCGGTCTGCAGCGCGGCGAAAACGGGCTTGAGGTGTACGCGATGTGCGAGATTCCGAACAACGTGCTCCTCATCGATGAGTTCGCCAAACGCTTCGACGGCTTCTCCATCGGCTCCAACGACCTGACGCAGCTCACCCTCGGCGTGGACCGCGACAGTGAGATCGTCGCGTTCGACTACGACGAACGCGACGAGGGCGTCAAAGAAATGATTCGCCTGGCCGTGGAAGGCTGCCGCCGCAACGGGATCCACTCTGGGCTGTGTGGACAAGCGCCTTCGGATTACCCGGATATGGCCGAGTTCTTGGTCCGCCTCGGTATCGACTCGATAAGCCTGAACCCCGATGTAGTGGTGAAGACCACGCGTCAGATCCTCCAGCTGGAGCAGCAGGTCGTGCCGGTGCAATGAACGCGATGTATTCCAGTGCGGCGCAGCGCATCGACGCGCAGAAGGAGCTATGACGTGAGTCCACCGGTTGTCATCGACCCGCGATACCACGACGCGGTGATCTTCGACCTCTACGGTGTGCTCAGCGGCGCCGCCTCCGTTCAACGTGCGGCGTGGGCGACGCTGTTCAACGACTATCTGGTGCGGCGGCCTGCGCACGAAGACGAGGATCACTCTGCCTTCACCGACGACGACTATCGGCAGCTGGTCGACGGTAAGCCGCGCCCTGACGCGGTCGCCGACTTCCTGGCGTCGCAGGGGATCTCGCTACCCCACGGCGTACCCTCGGACACCGGCGAAGACACGATATGCGGGCTGGCCAATCGCCACCAGCAGCTATACGCGGATCTGTTGGACCGGGAGGTGCCGCTTTTCGGGGCCATGGTCGCCCTGGCGCGAAAGTTGCGGGGCATCGATGTCGCCACGGCGGCCCACTCATCGAGCCCCGCCTGCCCACAAGTGTCGGAGGTTGCTGGGGTTGACAGCCTGCTCGATGTCTACATCGACGAGACTGCGGCCGAAGGGCTCAGGATCGCCGGGAACCCACTCCTAGTTGTCCGTCTAGAGGCCGCGCACGTTCTGGACGCCGCCCGCAGACTCGGGGTGAATCCCCAACGCACGGTCATCGTCGGGGACACCGAAGCAGGGCTCTCCGTGGGTCGCGACGGCGGATTCGCCTTCGTCATCGGTGTCGACAGAACCGGATGCACCGACAGACTATTCCAGCGCGGCGCCGACGTCGTGGTCGCCGACCTCGCCGATATCGCTGTGCGCACAGGTGATAAGCGAATCTCGGAAATCCCCAATGCGCTGGAATCATATGGCCAGCTGGCCGGCATTGCCATCGCCCGAGAGTCGGTGTTGTTTCTCAACTACGATGTAGCGCTACCCCAGATCGTTTCCGATCCCGGCGCAGTCCCGCTGGTCGACGAAGCGGCCCAGGCGCTGGGACGCCTGGGCGGTGAGTCTCCCGTCGTGGTAATCAGCGGCCGCGATCTTGCCGATATCCGCGGCCGGGTGGGCATACCGGGGATCTGGTATGCGGGTAGCCACGGGTTTGAGCTCGTCGGGCCGGACGGCAGCCACCGCGAGCACGAGGCGGGAGTGGCCGCGGTACCCGTTCTGGCGGGCGCAGCGGACGAATTGCGCGACACCCTGGAGCAGATTCCGGGAGTGCGAGTGGTGCACACGCGCTTCGCCGTCGCGGTGCACTACCGTGAGGTGGCATCGGAGCACATCGGCGAGATCGTCGCGACAACGCGCCGGCTCGGAAAGCGAAACAACCTACGGCTCATGCATGGGCGCATGCTGGTCGAGTTGCGGCCGGACGTCGACTGGGACGAGGGAACCAGACTGGCATGGATCCGGTCCCACATCGACGAATCGAAATCCCGGGTCCCGATCTATATCGGCGGCGACCTCACCGACGAGGATGCGTTCGAGGCGGTTCAACTCGGCGGGGTCGGGATCGCCGTGCGGCACGACGACGACGGCGACCGCAGGACGGCCGCCCGCTTCGTTCTGGACGGCCCCGATGAGGTGCGGGAGGTGCTCGAGCTAGGTTCGCGGTGGCTGGCCTACAAGCACGGGATCGCTACCGAAGCTTGGAATTTCACCTTCGAGGGGTACGACCCCGCCAGCGAGAAGCTGCGGGAGGCGTTGTGCACCGTGGGAAACGGCTACTTTGCCACCAGAGGCGCCGCACCGGAATCGAAGGCGGGGCAGGTGCACTATCCGGGCACCTATGCCGCTGGGGTGTACAACCGTCTGGTCGATGACGTGTCGGGGGTCACGATCGACAACGAGAGCCTGGTGAATCTGCCCAACTGGCTTCACCTCACCTTCCGGATCGACGGCGGCGACTGGTTCGACATCGATGACGTCACCGTGCTCTCTTATCGGCAGACTCTCGATCTTCGCGGGGCGGTGCTGACCAGGGAAGTGCGCTTCTGTGACAGCGCCGGCCGGACGAGTTCGGTCACACAACAACGATTCGTCGCCATGCATACCCCCCATGTCGCCGCGCTGAGCACCATGATCCTCGCCGAGGATTGGTCGGGCAGGATCGAGGTCCGTTCCACGTTAGACGGCAACGTGCGAAACTCGCTGGTCGAGCGGTACCGGGAGTTGGCCGACAAGCATCTGGAGCTGCTGGAGAAGCGAGAAATCGCTGACGATTCAGTGCTTTTGACAGTTCAGACGACCCAATCGCGAATCCCCATTGCTCTGGCGGCGCGAACTACGCTGTGGCGCGGCGAGACCCGGATCCCGGCGAAAGGGAGCGAAGCGAGCCCGGGAGCGTCTGCCACCTACCGGCTTGTCGACCAAGACGGAGAAATCGGTCACGACATCGACGTCGAGTTGTCGATGGGCGAGACGTTGACGGTGGAGAAGATGGTGACCCTCTTCACCGGCCGCGATGTCGCGACGTCGGAGCCTGCCGACGAGGCCCAACGTGGGCTGGCCCGACTCGGCCGGTTCAGCGAGGTGTTGGAGCGGCACCTGGTCACCTGGAGCCATCTGTGGGAGCGCTCGTCGATCGAATTCTATGAATTCACAGACGAATTGCGTATCCTGCGATTGCATCTGCTGCATCTGCTGCAGACGGTTTCACCCAACTGCGCCGACCTCGATGTCGGGGTGCCGGCACGCGGCTTGCACGGTGAGGCCTACCGCGGGCACATCTTCTGGGACGAGTTGTTCATCTTCCCGGTACTCAACCTGCGACTGCCGATGATCACCCGGTCCCTGCTGCTCTACCGCTACCGGCGGCTGCCCGAAGCCTGCCACGCCGCCCGGGAGGCTGGCTATTCCGGTGCCATGTTCCCGTGGCAGTCCGGCAGCGACGGGCGCGAGGAAAGCCAACGCCTGCACCTCAATCCCCGCAGCGGCCGATGGAACCCCGACTCGAGCGCTCGTGCGCACCACATCGGCATCGCCGTCGCCTATAGCGCATGGAAGTTTTATCAGACCACCGGGGATCTCGCCTACCTGATCGACTATGGCGCGGAGATACTGGCCGAGATCGCCCGCTTCTGGGTCAGCAGGGCCACCTACGACCAGGAGCGCGACCGCTACAGCATCCGCGGCGTTATCGGGCCCGATGAATTCCACTCCGGCTACCCCGACGCGCCCTATGACGGCATCGACAACAACGCCTACACCAATGTGATGGCGGTGTGGGTGATCATGCGGGCATTCGACGCGTTGGAACTGCTGCCGCTGCCGAACCGGCTCGATCTCCGGGAGAATCTGCGACTGCACGACGACGAACTGGCACGCTGGAACGAGGTGAGCCGACGGATGTTCGTCCCCTTCCACGATGGCGTGATCAGCCAGTTCGAAGGATACGGTGACTTAGCGGAACTGGATTGGGACCACTACCGCAACAAGTACGGGAACATCCAGCGCCTGGATCGCATCCTGGAAGCCGAGGACGACGACGTCAACCGCTACAAGGCCTCCAAGCAGGCCGATGCGCTGATGCTGCTCTATCTGATGTCGTCGACCGAGTTGCGTGAACTGCTGAACCGGCTCGGCTATCGGTTCACATCCGAGCAGATCCCGAAAATGGTGGACTACTACCTGGCGCGGACTTCGCACGGCTCGACGCTTTCGGGCCTGGTGCACAGCTGGGTGCTGGCCAGGGCCAACCGCGAGCGCGCAATGGAGTTCTTCCAACAGGCTCTGATCTCCGACGTTGCCGATATCCAGGGCGGCACCACGTCGGAAGGCGTTCACCTCGCGGCGATGGCCGGCAGCGTCGACCTCATGCAGCGTTGCTTTACCGGACTGGAAACCCGCGCCGACCGCATCATCCTCTCCCCGCACTGGCCGGAAACACTCGGCGAGTTGGCCGTGCCGATCCACTACCGCGGTCTGCACCTGCACCTGCGGGTCAGCGGCAGGGGCGTAATCATCAGCGTGGATCCGCGGGGTGCCGGCGGAATCGACGTGGAATGCCATGGTCAGGTCAAGCGGCTGACTCCCGGCAGCACTGTCGAATTCGTCGGCTGACCGTTGCTATACGGACGAAAAGGAAGAGAGCCATGACTGCGACCGTCGGCCTGGACCGGGACACCCTCGACATGATGTTGGACTCATTGGACGAGTTCGTCGCCGCGGCCCTCCCGGACCAGCGCCTGCTCGAACTCGACCATGAGGACATCTGTCCGGAGGAAACCATCCGTGCGATGTGCGGTGAGGACCTCGGCGTGCACCTGGTGTTCATCCCCGAGGAGTACGGGGGGCTGGGTGGCGGGGCGTTCGACTCGTATCGAGTTTGTGAACGCCTTGCGCGCATCGATATCGGGGTCGCGACATCGGTGTTCGCCACGTTTCTCGGTACCGACCCGATCCTGATCGGCGCGACCTCCGAGCAGCGCAAGGAGTGGCTGGGGCGCATCGCCGAGCAGGGCATCCTGTTCGCCTACGGCGCGACTGAGCCCGAGGCGGGTAGCGACTTGGGCGCCATGAAGACGACGGCCACCCCGGTCGAGACCGATGGGCAGGTGACCGCCTACCGGATCACCGGGCGTAAGCAGTGGATCAGCAACGGCTCGATCGCCGACGTCTACTCGATTCTGGCACTGGCCCCCGGCGGCCCGTCCTGGTTCATCGTGGAGAAGGGCACCGCAGGCTTCTCGGCGGCGCCACCGGAAGACAAACACGGTATCCGGCTGTCGAATACGGCCGCGCTGTTTCTCGATGACGTGGTGGTGCCGGCGGAGAATCTGGTGGGCCGCGAGGAGGGCCATGGCCTCACCCAGGCCCAGCAGGTCTTCGGCTACACCCGGGTGATGGTCGCCGCGTTCGGCCTTGGCGGTGGTTGGAGTGCGCTGGACCGCGCGATCGCCTACTCCGTCAACCGGGTGCAGGGAGGCGCGCCGCTCGCGAACAAGCAGGGCTTCACGCACAAGCTGATCGTGCCGCACGCCGTGCGACTGGAAGCCGCGCGCGCGTTCGTGGAGGAGACCGCGACACGCATCGACGCCGGCCAGGGCGCGGGTGGCGCGCTCAACACCGAGGGGGCGATCGGGAAGTACTTGGCGACCGAGGCTGGCAACGCGGCGGCCGAGGCGGCGATCCAAGCGCACGGCGGGTACGGCTACACCCGTGACTATATGGTGGAAAAGATCAAGCGCGATGTCCGGATCACGATGATCTACGAGGGGACCTCGGAGATCCTGGAGATGACGATCGCCCGCGACCGGTGGCAGCAGCACCTCAAGACATCCGGCGCCTACTACCGCGACATGGCGCGCACACTCGCGGATGTACCTGACGAATGCGGAGGGCCCACGGCAGCGCTAGCACTGGAATCCCTCGCGGCGGTGCTGGAGGCGTGCCGGGTCGGGTCGGCTGACCCGCAGCCAGCACGTTCTGCTGCGGCTGGGCGAACTGATCGCCTACGCCGAGTGCGCGGGCGCACTGGCCCGCCGCGCCCGCGGCGGCCGCCGCCGGCGTGTTGCCGGAGAAGTCCGACGCCCGCTTTGACGCCGGCCGCACTCGCCGCGATCAGCCGGGTCTTCGCGCGGGAGGCGGCGCTGAAGGTCGCCGAGGAGGGCTTGCGGTGGGTGGCCGGCGCAGGCACCGGCGCAGATCTGGCCGCCACTCTCCCACTCGAGCGGGTGCGGGCGGCACAGGCCGGCCTGCTCGCTGACATGGACCGGGTGGCGGATGCACTGTACCGACGGGAGACCGGATTATCATGACGATCCACGATGCCAGGAGCCGATCGCGGTGGTCGGCGTCAGCGTGATCATGCCCGACGCACCCGACGCCGCCACCTTCTGGGCCAACATCAAGGCGGCCGATACAGCATCAGCGACGTGCCGCCCGAGCGGTGGGACCCCGAGCTCTACTACGACCCCGACCCACATGCTCCGGACAAGACGTACTCGCGTATCGGCGGATGGGTCCGCGACTTTGCGTGGGAACCGCTGGCATGGAAGTTGCCGATCCCGCCGGCGGTCAGCGCGCAGATGGACAGCGGGCAAAAGTGGGCGGTCGCGGGCACCCGTTCGGCGCTGCTCGACGCCGGCTGGCCGGACTGGACAGTAGACCCGGAGCGAGTCGCCGTCATCATCGGCAACGCGATCGGCGGCGACAAGCAGCACCGCAGCAACCTGCGGATCCAGTTTCCCGCGTTCGCACGCGAACTGAGCGCCGCCCCGTCGTTCGCCGCGCTGCCGACAGAGGTGCGCGACGCCCTGCTCGCCGAGACCCACGCCTCGTTTGTCGCCGGGATAGAGGAGATCACCGAGGACACCATGCCCGGCGAACTCGCGAACGTGATCGCCGGGCGGGTGGCGAACCTGTTCAACTTCCGCGGTCCCAACTTCACCACCGATGCGGCGTGCGCCTCCGCGCTGGCCGCCATGTCGGCCGCCGTGCGCGGGTTGCAGGCCGGCGACTTCGATGCCGTGATCTCGGGCGGTGTCGACCGCAACATGGACGCTGCCGGATACGTCAAGTTCTGCAAGATCGGCGCGCTGTCGGCAACCGGCACCCGCCCGTTCGACGCCGGCGCGGACGGCTTCGTGATGGGCGAGGGCGCCGCCCTGTTCGTCCTCAAGCGGTTGTCGGACGCCGAACGCGACGGTGACCGGATCTATGCGGTGCTGCTCGGCATCGCCGGTTCCAGCGACGGTCGCGGCAAGGGCATCACGGCGCCCAATCCGGTCGGGCAGCGACTGGCGGTGGAGCGCGCGTGGCACGTCGCCGGTGTCGACCCCGCGCAGGCCACCTACATCGAGGCGCACGGCACGTCGACGCGGGTCGGCGATGCCACCGAGCTGGCCAGTCTGACCGACGTGTTCGGCAAGGCCGGTGCGGCGAGCGGGTCGATCGCGCTGGGTTCGGTCAAGTCGAACATCGGCCATCTCAAGGGCGCCGCTGGGGCCGCCGGACTGCTCAAGACCGTGTTGAGCTTGCACGAGAAGGCGCTGGCGCCCAGCCTGCACTTTGAACACCCCAACGAGAACGTCGACTGGGACGACATCCCATTCCGGGTGAATACCGAGCTTCGTGAGTGGCCGGCGTCCGATAGCGGCGCGCGGTGCGCCGGGGTGAGCGCCTTCGGGTTCGGCGGCACGAACTTCCACGCCGTCGTCGAGGAATACGTGCCCGGTCGGCACCGCCCGGCCGACGCAAGCCGATCATTCCCCGGCGCGACGATCGAGCACCGATCCCCGGCGGTGAGTGCCGCCACGACTGCGGCAGCGGCCGCCCGCAAGGCGCCGCTGCGGGGGGCGGCAGTGGTGGGGGGCGCAGACGATGCCGACGTGGCCGCGCAGCTGGAGCGGTTGGCCGCCGAAGCGTCGGCTGGCCGCGTACCCGGGCCGGTTGCACCGGACACCACGCTGGCTGGCGCGCCGGTGCGGGTCGCGATCGACTACGCCGATGCCGCGGAACTGGCCGCCAAAGCGGCCAAGGCGGTCCAGGCGCTACGCGGTGACAACCCGGCAGGCAATCAGGCAATGTGGCGGATTCTGCGCGCCCAAGGAGTGTTCGTCGGCCGCGGCGCACCCGGCAAGGTCGCGTTCCTCTACACCGGCCAGGGCTCGCAGTACGTGAACATGCTGGCTGAACTGCGCCAGCGCGAGCCGATCGCGGCCGCGACGTTCGACGAGGCCGACCGGGTGATGGAACCACTGCTCGGGAAGCCGTTGACCGAATACATCTTCGCCGACACCGTCGAGCAGTCCACCTTCCAGCGGCTCGAGCGGCAGCTCATGCAGACCGAGATCACCCAGCCGGCGGTGCTGACCACCGATCTCGCTCTGACGCGGGTGCTCGCCGCATATGGCTTGCGCCCGGACATGGTCATGGGCCACAGCCTCGGCGAATACGGCGCGCTGGTGGCCGCGGGCGCGCTCTCGTTCGAGGCCGCGCTGGAAGCGGTCAGCGCCCGGGGTCGCGAGATGGCGAACCTTTCGGTCGATGACAACGGAGCGATGGCCGCCGTGTTCGCCCCGCTCGCGAAGATCGAGCAAATCGTCGCCGAAACCGACGGCTATGTCGTCATCGCGAACGTCAACAGCACCAGCCAGGGTGTCATCGGCGGTGCCACCGACGCCGTGGATCGAGCGGTCGAGGCATTCCAGGCCGCCGGGATCAACGCCTCGCGCATCCCTGTCAGCCACGCGTTCCATACCGCGATCGTGGCACCGGTGAGCGAACCGCTGAAGGCCGTCCTGCGCCGGCTCGATGTGCGGCCGCCGAACCTGCCGACCGTGGCGAACGTGACCGGTGAGTTCTATCCCGCCAACACCGACGTCGACACGATGCTGGATTTGCTCGGCCGCCAGGTGGCGTCCCCTGTCCAGTTCATCGACGGGCTGCGCACACTGTACGCCGCGGGCGCGCGAGTCTTCGTCGAGGTCGGTCCCAAAAAGGCGCTGCACGGCTTCGTGGAGGACGTCTTGGGCGACGACGTGCTGGCGTTGTTCACCAACCACCCGAAGACCGGCGACGTTGCCTCCTTCAACCAGGCGCTGTGCGGGCTCTATGCCGCCGGGCTGGGGTATGCCGCGCCTGACGGCGCGGCCGGCCTCCCCGCCCCGGCCGTTGCCCCCGTCGAGAGGACTCCCATGACCGCTCAGATGACCGACGAACAGTACGCCGAGCTGGGGCGTCTAGTCGTCGACGTCGTGGAACGAGGCACCCACGCCGGGCCGATCGCGGCCGCACGGCCGATGGCCACCGAATCGGTGGTGATTACCGGCGCGGCGCTCGGCCTGCCCGGAGTCGAGCGAGTCTTCGACGACGAGAACATCGCGCGCATCCTCGATGGCCAGCAATTCATCGACACGATCCCGCACCGCCTGCGCCGCAAGATGGTCGACCGGCACATCACCCGCCTTGTCAAGCGCGCGACGGGCGATCCCACGTTCGAGACGATTGACAACGAGGCCCAGGTCGTCAAGCTGGCGGGGCGCAGCGCGCCGCTCGATGTGGTCAGCGAGTTCGGCGTCGATGCCGCCCGCGACGCCGCGCTGGACTCGACGACCCGGCTTGCCATCGGAGCGGGGTTCGATGCACTGCGCGACGCCGGGATCCCGCTGGTCATGCATTACAAAACCACGACGCTGGGCACCCAGTTGCCGGATCGATGGGGGCTGCCGGAGTCGATGCGCGACGACACCGGCGTCATCTTCGCCTCCGCGTTCCCGGGTCTCGACAACTTCGCCCAGGACCTCGAGCGCTACTACATCGATCGAAGCAACCGCGAACAGTTGGCCGCGCTGGAAGCAGTACGGGCCCGGATGACTGATAATGAGTCGGCCGACGCGGAGATCGACCGGCGCATCCACGAACTGCGCCACGCCATCGAAACCGACCCCTATGTGTTCGACCGCCGGTTCATCTTCCGGTGTCTGTCGATGGGCCACTCGCAGTTCGCCGAGATTATTGGTGCTCGCGGCCCCAACACGCAGGTCAACGCCGCTTGTGCGAGCACCACGCAGGCCGTGTCCGTGGCCGAGGACTGGATCCGCACCGGCCGCTGCCGCAGGGTGATCGTGGTGTCGGCCGACGACGCCAGCTCCGACGGGCTGCTGCCGTGGCTGGCGTCCGGATTCCTCGCCTCCGGCGCCGCCGCCACAGACGACATCGTCGAAGACGCCGCCACGCCATTCGACCAGCGTCGGCACGGCATGATCCTGGGTATGGGGGCGGCGGCCTTCGTGGTGGAGTCCGCAGCGTCCGCAGCAGAACGCGGGCTGCAACCGATCTGCGAAGTCCTCAGTACGGTCACCGCCAACAGCGCCTTCCACGGCACCCGGCTCGACGTCGAACACATCGGCGCGGTCATGGAGAAGCTGCTCGTGCAGGCCGAGGCTCGCGGCGTGGACCGACACGCCATCGCGCCGAACACAACGTTCGTGTCTCACGAGACATACACACCGGCCCGCGGCGGCAGCGCGGCCGCCGAAATCCACGCGCTGCGCAAGGTATTCGGGCCGGACGCCGACGCCGTCGTGATCACCAACACCAAGGGCTTCACCGGACATGCGATGGGAGCCGGCGTGGAAGACGTTGTCGCCATCAAGTCGCTGGAGACCGGCCTCGTCCCGCCGGTGCCCAACTACAAGGAGCCAGATCCCGAGCTTGGCCAGCTGAACTTGTCGACAGGCGGAAGCTATCCCGTGCAGTACGCGTTGAGGCTCGGCGCCGGCTTTGGCTCGCAGATCGCGATGACACTGCTGCGCTGGACCCCGGTCCCCGACGGCCGCCACCGGCTACCGGATGAACTGGGGTACGAATACCGGATCGTCGACCGAGCTGCCTGGCGCCGCTGGCTGGCAGCAGCGGCCGGCAGCGCCGATGTTGCACTGGAAGTGGTCCAGCACAGGCTCCGGGTCGTTGACACCGGCCCGCAGGCGAAGGCCGCGCCGTCGTCTGCCCCGGTGTATACGCCCACGGTGCAGCCCGCCCCCTTGGTGACTGAAACGGTGTCGCGGGCGCCCGCGCCGCCCGCCGCCCCACCCGAACCTGTAGCCCCCGCACCAGCCCCGACGGCAACAGCCGGCGGCGACGAACTGACCGACACCGTGGTCGGCATCGTCTCCGAACTCACCGGCTACCCACCCGACCTGCTCGACGCCGACCTCGACCTGGAAGCCGACCTCGGCGTCGACACCGTCAAACAAGCCGAAATCTTCGCCGCCATCCGCCAGCACTACGGCGTCGCCCGCGACGACACCCTCAAACTGCGCGACTTCCCCACCCTCACCCACGTCGTCGGCTGGATCCGCGACAAAACCGGCACCCCCGCACCCCCATCCACACCCGAACCCGTGGCCCCCGCGCCAGCCCCGACGGCAACAGCCGGCGGCGACGAACTGACCAACACCGTGGTCGGCATCGTCTCCGAACTCACCGGCTACCCACCCGACCTGCTCGACGCCGACCTCGACCTGGAAGCCGACCTCGGCGTCGACACCGTCAAACAAGCCGAAATCTTCGCCGCCATCCGCCAGCACTACGGCGTCGCCCGCGACGACACCCTCAAACTGCGCGACTTCCCCACCCTCACCCACGTCGTCGGCTGGATCCGCGACAAAACCGGCACCCCCGCACCCCGCCCCCATCCACACCCGAACCCGTGGCCCCCGCGCCAGCCCCGACGGCAACAGCCGGCGGCGACGAACTGACCAACACCGTGGTCGGCATCGTCTCCGAACTCACCGGCTACCCACCCGACCTGCTCGACGCCGACCTCGACCTGGAAGCCGACCTCGGCGTCGACACCGTCAAACAAGCCGAAATCTTCGCCGCCATCCGCAGCCACTACGGCGTCGCCCGCGACGACACCCTCAAACTGCACGACTTCCCCACCCTCACCCACGTCGTCGGCTGGATCCGCGACAAGACCGACACCCAGGCAGGCCCAAAAAAAGCGCCGACTGACGCCGCGGCGGCCGACCTCGGCGGCGCGGCTGCGCCACCGACGGTCAAGGGGGACATCGCCGCCACCGACCGGATCCCGCGGCGGGTGCCGGTGCCAACGCTGCGACCGGACCTCGAGGCGTGCGTACCGACCGGAGTGGAGTTGCGGCGCCGGCACGCGGGTGGCGGTGATGCCCGACCACGGCGGGGTCGCGCACGCGCTGGTCAGTCGGCTCACTCGCCTGGGCGTCGAGGTGCTGCTGCTGAACCCGGCCGACGATATCGACACCGTCCTCGCGAACGCCTCGATTGACGGCGTGTACTGGCTCGCGGCACTCGACGACGAGGGCAGCCTGCAGGACATGGACCTGACCGGCTGGCAGAAGGCGCTGCGCCACCGGGTCCGCGACCTTTACCTCGCCATGCGACGGCTGTGGGAACAGAGCCCGTTCCTGGTGGTCGCCACCCGCCTCGGCGGTTACCACGGCTACGACGAGGCGGGGGCCACCTGCCCGTTGGGCGGCGCGGTCACCGGGTTTGCCAAGGCCTACCGGCGCGAGCGTCCCGACGCCCTCGTCAAGGCCGTTGACTTCCCGGCCTTCCCGGTCAGCCGTAAAACGTCGGCACTGGCCGATGTGCTGATCGACGAAACGCTGCGCGATCCCGGCTGCGTCGAAGTCGGCCATGCCGAGGGTCGACGCTGGGGCGTCGGCCTGGCGGACCGCCCGTTCCCGGAGGCCGACGAAGCCGCCGAGGTCGTCGACGACATCGTCGGGGAGGACCCTGTTTTCCTCGTCACCGGCGCCGCCGGCAGCATCGTATCGGCGATCACCGCGGACCTGGCCGCTGCGTTCGGTGGCACATTCCACCTCCTCGACCTCACGCCCGCACCCGATCCGGCCGACCCCGATCTGGTCCGCTACGCCAGTGATCGCGACGGTTTGATGGGCGAGATCGCCGACCGGCTGCGGGCGCGGGGCGAGCGCCCGAAACCGGTCCTGATTCGAGCGGGAGCTGGCGCGCCTCGAGCGTCTGCAACGCCGCATTGGCCGCCATGCGGGCCGATCGAGGAGGCGGGCGGTACCGCCCACTACCACAGCGTCGACCTGACCGACGCCGCCGCGGTGGAGAAGGTCATCGCCCAGGTGCGCGATACCAGCGGGCGTATCGAGCATCTTCATGCACGCCGCCGGGATCGAGGTCAGCCATACACTCCCTGACAAGGAACCCGGCGAATTCGATCTGGTGCTCGGGGTCAAGGGTGACGGGTTGTTCAACGTGCTCCGCGCCGTTGGCGCAATACCGTTGGGCGCCATAGTGGCATTCAGCTCGGTGGCCGGTCGCTTCGGCAATGTCGGGCAGACCGACTACAGCGCGGGCAACGACTTGCAGTGCAAGGTGTTGAGCAGCCTGCGCCGCAGCCGCCCGAGCGTGCGCACGCTGGCCGTCGACTGGACCGCGTGGGACACCATCGGCATGGCGACCCGAGGTTCGATCCCGAAAATCATGGCCGCGGCCGGAGTCGACATGCTCCCGGCGGAGGCGGGCGTGGCGTGGATCCGGCGGGAGCTGACCATTGGCATGCCCGATGGCGAGGTCGTCGTCGCGGGCGCGCTCGGCGCGATGGCCGCCGAGTTCCACGACACCGGCGGGGTTGATACGGCTTCCGTAGCCGCGGATGGGCCCATGGTTGGAGAGGTCGTCCGCGCCGGCGTCCACGATGGATTGGTGGTGCGCACCACCCTGGACCCGACCGCCCGACCGTTCCTGGATCACCACCGTATCGACGGCAAGCCAGTGCTCCCCGGCGTGATGGGCATAGAGGCGTTCGCCGAGGTGGCCCGGCTGCTCGCTCCCGAGCTCCACGTGGCCGCCGTGGAGAACGTGGACTTCCGGGCGCCGCTGAAGTTCTACCGCGACGAGCCACGAGAGGTGACGATCAGCGCGCTGCTCCACCCCGACGGCGATGACCTACTCGCCGAGTGCCGACTGTCGGCCGAGCGGGTGCTGCCCGGCTCCGACCAACCGCAATGCACTGTGCACTTCACCGGATCGGTTCGGTTATCGGCCGACCTGCCCACTCTTGGCGGCGGCGAGCCCATTACCGGCGACACCTCCGGCGACACCAAGTCGGCGCTGACTCCGGAACAGGTGTACCGGCTGTACTTCCACGGCCCGGCCTATCAGGTAGTCGGTTCGGCGTGGAAGCAGGCCGAGGGCGCGGCCTCCCGGTTCGCCGCCGACCTGCCGCCGCAGGTGGACGAGCCGGTGCTGATCGCACCACGGCTGGTCGAGTTGTGCTTCCAGACGGTCGGGCTGTTCGAGGCCGGCACCGACGGCTACCTGGCTCTGCCACTGCACGTCGACGCGGTGCGGTTGAACGGATCGCCGCAGGAGCGGGCCGGGTTGGTCGCCACCACGCTCCGCGATGGACACGGCGGCTTCAGCTGCGCCGTGCGCGATGACGACGGCACGGTCGTGCTGCGACTCGACGGGTACCGCACAGTGCCATTGCCCGACCCGCCGCCCGACGACGTGATCGCCCCGATGCGTTCGGTCATGCGCGGGTGAGGAGGAGCAGCGGATGAACACCCAAATTCGGCGGCTCGCGATAGTCAACCGCGGTGAACCCGCCGTGCGGGCATTGACCGCCGTCGCGGAACTCAACCAGGCCGGGGCACAACCGCCCATCCGGACGATCGCCCTGTACACCGACCCCGACGCCGACGCGTGGTTTGTGCGCGAGGCCGACGAAGCTGTGCCGCTGGGCTCGGCGACATACGTCGACCCGGCCGACGGCACACGCCGGTCGCGTTACCTGGACGAGGCGGCGGTTGTGGCGGCCTTGCGCCGCGCCGAAGCCGACGCGGTCTGGGTCGGCTGGGGATTTGTGGCCGAGCACGCGTCGTTCGCGCAGGCCTGCGAGGACGCCGGAATCGTGTTCGTCGGCCCGGACAGCGCCACGATCCGGCTGCTGGGCGACAAGGTCGCGGCCAAACGGGTCGCCGAGCAGGCCAATGTTCCGGTGGTGCCCTGGAGCGGCGGACCGGTCAACGACGTTGCCGAGGCCACCAAGGTCGCCGAACGACTCGGGTATCCATTGGTGGTCAAGGCGTCCGCCGGCGGTGGTGGCCGGGGGATCCGGATGGTAGCCGACGAAGCCGAACTCGCCGCGGCGCTGCCCTCGGCGCGTGCCGAGGCACAGCTGGCGTTCGGCGACCCCACGGTCTTCCTCGAGCAGCTCGTCCCGGCTGCCCGCCACGTCGAGGTGCAGGTGATCGCGGACGGACACGGCGCCGTGTGGGCGGTCGGCATCCGGGACTGCACCCTGCAGCGCCGGCACCAGAAGGTGCTCGAGGAGTCGGCCTCGACGGTGCTCGACAGCGCCAAGGAGCAGGCGATCCGCGACGCGGCCGTACGGCTGGCCGCCGCCGCGGGTTACCGCAGCGCCGGCACGGTGGAATTCCTGGTCGACCCCGAAACCGGCAGCTTCCAGTTCATGGAGGTCAACACCCGGCTGCAGGTCGAGCACCCCATCACCGAAGCGACGACGGGCCTGGACCTGGTCAAGATGCAGCTCCACGTGGCACGCGGCGGGCGGCTCACCGGCACGCCACCGCCCGTGTCCGGGCACGCGATCGAGGCGCGGCTGTGTGCCGAGGATCCCGAGAACGGGTTCGCGGCCGCGCCCGGTCGGCTGGCCCGGCTGCGGCTACCGGCCGGCGCCGGCATCCGCGTCGACGCGGGTGTACGCGAAGGCGACCGGATCCCGCCCGACTTCGACTCGATGATCGCCAAAATCGTGGCCTGGGGAGCCGACCGCACTGAGGCCCTGGCCCGACTGCGGCGGGCCCTGCGCGAGACCACGGTGGTGGTCGAAGGCGGAACCACCAACCGCTGCTTTCTGCTGACGTTGCTCGACCGACCGGAGGTCAACGATGGCCATTTCGACAACCACTGGCTGGACCGGCTAACCGGCGAGGCGGGGCACCTGCCCGACCCCGATCCCGTCGCGCTGCTGGTAGCCGCCGTGGAGTCGTACGACCTCGACGAGGCCGCCGAACGGGCGGCGTTCCACGCTCGCGCGGCGCGCGGCGGTGCGGAATCGACCGCGGGGGTCGGTCACCGGTGCCGGCTGCGCTACCGGGGGCAGCAGTACGACCTGGACGTATACCGCACCGGCGGCCAGACGTACCGCGTCACCTCCGGCGCCGGCATCGCCGACATCGTGGTCGCCCAGCGCGACGCCTACCGGCGGCGGGTAATCGTTGGCGGCCGGATGCACCGCGTGGTCACGGTCGTGGAAGGAGCCACTCTGCGAGTCGACGTCGACGGCGCGGCCCATACCGTGTCCCGCGACGATGGCGGCGTGGTGCGCTGCGGCGGACCGGCGTTCGTGCTCTCGGTCCTCGTCGAACCAGGTGACCAGGTCGCTGAGGGCGACCCGCTGGCGGTGGTCGAAAGCATGAAGATGGAGACCACCATCACCGCGCCGTTCGCCGGCACCATCGCTTCGGTGGAAACCGCAGCGAACGTACAGGTCGAGGCGGGCGCCCCGGTAGTCCGGATCGCCACGTCCCACGGTGATCAAGGCTCGGCCGCGGGTGCTGTCGACTTCGCCGGGCTCGCTGCCCCCGAGCAGCGCGATACCCCGGCCTGCGAGCCGGTGTACGAGGCACTGCGCGGCTACCTGCTCGGTTATGACCTGGACCCCGGCTCGGTGGGGGCGATGCTGAGCCGGCAGCGCCGGCTCGCTGAGATCACCGTGCCGGCCGACACCGACCTGTTGCGCTGCGAGGATGAGCTGCTGGATCTGTTCGCGGACGTCGGCTCGCTCTATCGGCCGCGCAGCGAGGCCGATCCCGAGGAGGCGATGCTGACCGGTAGCACCCAGGAGTATCTGCTGTCCTATCTGCAGTGGCTGGACCCGGATCGGGCAGGCCTTCCCGACTCCTTTGCGCAGCGGTTGGAGCAGGCGCTGCTGCGCTACGGGGTGCACGGGCTGGCCCGCACCCCCGAACTCGAGGAAGCCGTCGTTTGGATGTTCCGCTCGTTTCGCCGGGTCGCCGACCTGGTACCGGCGGTGACGGCCATCCTCGAGCGCCGGCTGCGCCACCACGCCGAGCTGGCGCAGGTGGTCGACGAGGGGATGCGGGCCCGGCTCGATCGCCTGGCCGCTATCCAGGGCCGTCAGCGGGTGGTCGCGGAGTTGGCCCGCGACGTGCGGTTCCACTACTTCGACGAGCCGCTGCTGGCGGTCACGGTGGCCGACGAATACGCCAGGGCGGAGCGCGATCTCGATGCGCTGCGTGACCATCCCGACGGCGGCGATCGGGCCGAGCGGATCGACCGGCTCGTCGCCTGCGCGCAGCCGCTGCGAGCCGAACTGCTGCGTAGGTGGCGCGGCACCGATGACCCGGGGCTGCAGCGGGCGCTGCTGGAGGTCTACACCCGCCGGTTCTACCGGATCCGAGAATTACGCGGTCCAACGATCGGCGAGCGCGACGGGAGGCTGCTGGGTACCGCCGACTATGACCACGAGGGCCGGCCCATCCACATCGTCACCGCATACGCCCGGCTGCAGGAGTTGCCGGAGCTGTCCAGGGCGATTGCCGGGCACCTGGCCACGACGGACACCGCGCGCAACGTGGTGGTGGATCTGGCGCTGTGGCGGCACGGCGAGGTCTTCGACGACGCAGCCATCATCCTCGAGGCCGAAAAGCTGTTGTCCGATTGCGATTTCGGCCGGCTGCTGCACCGGCTGGACCTGACGGTGACGACCGTCGACGGAGCCACCACCCCGGAGCGTTTCCGCACCCATCACGTGACCTACCGCCAGCGGGATGGCCAGTTCGTCGAAGATCCCCTCTACCGCAACCTGCACCCGATGCTCGCCAAGCGGCTCGACCTGTGGCGCCTGGGGAACTTCACGTTGCACCGCCTGCGTTCCGCTGAGGACGTGTACGTGTTCCATGGGGTGGCCCACGACAACCCGGCAGATCACCGGCTTTTCGCGCTCGCCGAAGTACGCGACCTGACCCCGGTCCCGGCCGCCGACGGGACGGTGCGATACCCCCGGCTCGAGCTGATGGGCTCGCTCGCCCTGTCGGCGATGTGGGAAGCGCTGGCCACGTTCGACACGCGAGAACGGCCGGCAGCCAACCGGATAGTCCTCTACGTCCGGCCACCGTGGAATGTGCCGCGCGATGCCTGGACGACACTGGCCCGCTCGTCGGCGCCCCTGGCAATGGGTGCCGGGCTGGAGAAACTGGTGCTGCGGGTCCGATTTCCGGACGGCCGCGACCGCGTCCTGGATGTGGAGGGCCTGGGCCAGGGTGTGACCGTACGGGAACGCCCACTCGGGCAGGAGCCGGTCCGGTCGTTGACGCCGTACCGGCAGAAGTTGTTGCGCGCCAACCGCATCGGTGCGCCGTATCCGTACGAGATCGTGCGGATGCTCACCCCGCCGGCCGAAACGGTGGCGCGGTTCCCGACCGGTCAGTTCGTCGAGCACGATCTCGACGACCACGGGAACCTCACACCTGTGTCGCGACCATACGCAAGGAACACCGCCAACATCGTGGTCGGCGTGCTGCGCAACGACACGGAAAAAGTGCCCGAAGGCATGACTCGAGTCGCGCTCCTCGGCGACCCGACCCGCGGGCTGGGCAACCTCGCCGAACCGGAGTGCCGGCGGATCATCGCGGCGCTGGAACTGGCCGAACGGATGGGTGTGCCGGTCGAATGGTTCACGCTGTCGTCCGGGGCCAAGATCGCGATGGACAGCGGCACCGAGAACATGGACTGGATCGGTGCGGTGCTGCGCCGCCTGATCGAATTCACCCAGCGCGGCGGCGAGGTCAACATCGTCGTCGCCGGCGTGAACGTGGGCGCCCAGCCATACTGGAACGCCGAGGCGACCATGCTGATGCATACCCGCGGCATCCTGGTGATGACCCCGGCCAGCGCGATGGTGCTGACCGGAAAGCAGGCGCTCGACTACTCCGGTGGCGTGTCGGCGGAGGACAACTTCGGTATCGGCGGCTTCGACCGGATCATGGGGCCCAACGGACAGGGCCAATACTGGGCACCCACACTCGCCGACGCATGCGACATCCTGCTGCGCCACTACGAGCACACCTACGTGGTGCCCGGCGAGAGATGGCCACGTCGCCGGGCGACGACCGATCCGGTGGACCGCGACGTTCGCTCCGCGCCCCACATCGCGGCGTCCGGCAGCGACATGGCAACCATCGGGGAGATCTTCTCGGCGACCCACAACGCCGAGCGCAAGAAGCCGTTCGACATGCGCTCGGTGATGCGGGCCGTTGCCGACACAGATTCCGCGCCGCTGGAGCGCTGGGGCCAATGGCGCGGCGCCGAAACCGCGATCGTGTGGGACGCGCACATCGGCGGCATCCCGGTATGTTTGCTGGGAATCGAGTCGCACACGGTTCCACGGCGCGGATTCGTGCCCGCCGGCGGCCCCACCTCATGGTCCTCGGGCACGCTGTTTCCCCAGTCGTCGCGCAAGCTGGCACGCGCCATCAACGCCGCCAGCGACAACCGTCCGGTTGTCGTCCTGGCGAACCTGTCCGGGTTCGACGGCTCTCCGGAGTCCATGCGCCGCTGGCAACTCGAGTATGGTGCTGAGATCGGCCGTGCGGTAACCAATTTCCGGGGCCCGATCGTGTTCGTGGTGGTCTCCCGCTACCACGGCGGCGCTTTCGTGGTGTTCTCCAAGAAGCTCAACGAGCGGCTGGAGATCGCCGCCCTCGAGGGCTCGTTCGCCTCGGTGATCGGTGGTGCGCCCGCGGCTGCCACCGTTTTCGCCCGCGAGGTCGACGCCCGGACCGCCCAGGATCCGCAGGTTCGGGAGGCGGCCCAGCAGGTGCGCGAGGCGACGGGATCTGAGGCGGGCGCGGCGCGGGCTCGACTCGCCGAAATCACGGCAGCAGTCCGGTCGGCGAAACTCAGCGAGGTCGCCGACGAGTTCGATCAGATCCACACGGTGCAGCGGGCGCGTGCGGTGGGCTCGGTGGACCGCATTATCAGCGCCGAGGCGTTGCGCCCCTATATCGTCGACGCCCTCGAGCGGGGAATGTCACAGGTATAGCGGCCGGTCAAGCCAGGAGTGCCGGGGTATCGCCCGTGCCAGTACCCCAGGGTGGCCGAGGGCGGCAGGCGGCGAAGCGGCCGCTCGCGTCGCGATGGTGAGCAGGAACTTGCCTTCGCGCCGCCACCAACCGGGGAACACGGTGCCTTCGACGGTTCGCACCGTCAAGGCACCCCAGCCGTCACCGCGCGGCGCGGCCGGGATGACCTCGAGCGTGTAGGTGTCGCGACGCAGCCCCGTGCCTAACACCTTCAGCGCACTCTCTTTCGCCGACCAGATCAGATTTACGACCGCGTCGCGCTCGTCACCGGCCACGCACGAACCGACCAGACGTTGCTCGGTCGTGGTGAGGAAGTCGCACACGAAGCCCGGCGAACGCGGCTCCACCAGCTCCAAGTCGCAGCCGACAGCCAGCCGCCCCATCGGCCCCGTCGCACAAGACGTCACACAAACCGCCCACCCGGCACGGTCGCTGATCGACACGCCCAGCTCGATCGGAACGCCGTCGACGCACACATAGGGGGCGCCGCTGGGCGCATTGCGGACCTCGATACCCGCGATCGTCGCCGGATCAGTGGGCCGGCCGGTGACCAGAGCGACGGCGTGCTTGGCGACAAGCCGCCGCAGCAGGAATTCGTTGCGCCGCTTGGTATACCGCAACCCGGCCAGAGTGGCCGCCTCGCCCGGCGCCAGCCACTGTTCGTGCGGGGGTAGTGCCTCCTCGCCAAGCGAGAGCCACCGATGCCCGCCCGGATCGGTCGAGCGTTGTTGCATGGGCACCTCCAGACAACCGAGAGCTTGCGGTACGCCTACCCAGGCGAGGCGTTCTTCCCGCCGACGAGGGGAATGTCCTCGATGCCGGGCTCCCGGAAGAATCGCACATACTGCGATTCGTTCGGCATCGCTGTCATCACGACGGTGTCGGCAGCTCGTCGCTACCTTCACCGCCACGTCGCGGTCAGGGCCCGATCGTGCTGTGGCTTGGCATTTCGTCCCCGAAGTTGATCCCCATATCGCGGGCGGTCAGTATCGAGTCGCAGTCGAGCGGGATCGTCTTCTGCCGGCGGGTGGCCTCGGCGAGCGGCACGTAGTCCACCGTCGGGGGGTTCAGAGCCACCATCACGCCGTTCTGTCCTTCGTCGAGGGCCCGCACGGCCGCCGCGCCGAAGCGCAGGCCGAGCAACCGGTCGAACGAGGTGGGCGAGCCGCCCCGCAGCAAGTGGCCGAGCACGACCGTGCGGGCTTCCCGTCCGGTCATCTGTTCGAGTTCGGCGGCCACTTTGGCGCCGATGCCACCGAGGCGTTCGGCCTGCCCCGGCGACTTACCCACGATCGATACTTCTCCGCCGACCGGCCGGGCGCCCTCGGCGACGCAGACGATAGAGAACTTGGCGCCGTACCGCTCGCGGTTGGTGATCAACGCGGCCACCGGTTCGAGACTGAACGGGATCTCCGGGATGAGGATCGCGTGCACCCCCGACGCCATGCCGGCGTTCAGGGCGATCCATCCGGCGTACCGGCCCATCACCTCCACCACGATGATCCGGCCATGCGACGTAGCGGTGGTGAACAGCCGGTCGATGCACTGCGAGGCGAAGTCGACAGCGGTGTCGAAGCCGAACGTCGAGGTCGTCTTGTCCAGGTCGTTGTCGACCGTCTTGGGTACCCCGATCAGGCGCAGCCCGGCCTCGTGCAGATGGCTGCCTATCGACATCGAACCGTCGCCGCCGACCAGGATCAACGCATCGATCCCGTACTCCTCGAGGCGGCCGAGCAGCTCATGGGTCCGGTCCACCTCCATCCAGGTGCCGTCGGGCTGTTGCACAGGATAGGCGGTCGGGTTGCCCCGATTGGTGGTGCCGAGAATCGTGCCACCCTTGTGGATGATGCCGCGGACCCTGTCGCGAGTCAGCTCGATCAGCCCACCATCGGGATAGTCGTCCGGGGACAGCAACCCGTTGAAGCCGTCGCGGATCCCAAGGACATCCCAGTTGCGGTTTCGCGCCGCCAGGGTGGCCGCGTGGATGACCGCGTTGAGTCCCGGTGCGTCACCGCCACCCGTGCTCAGAGCGACCCGTTTAATGCGGGACATCACGACGGAAACCCTCGGCGGGGCAAGCACGCATACCCGAGGTCCGGTTCGGGGGCCGATATCCCGTGTTCAGTTCCGAACAGCGGGGTTGGGTCCCTGACGCAGTGAACTGCCGGGAAGCGCACGATCGTCACCATTGATTCCGCCGACCTCTCTTGAAGAAGCGCCGAAGTACATGTCCTAGAAAGGAATTCGATATCCAGATATCCCTGCGAACCCTATCGGCACTCGGATGATAAACCATACTTCCTGCTCTGTTAAAGGTGGCTGGATGTGTTTGTGATGCGCGCAGGCTGAAGGTAGAGGGCGGCACCGGCGGTGACGCCGGCACCGGCGGCGACGAACAGAATGTGCGCGCCCGCCGGAAGTCGCTCAGCCTGCTGCCCGAACGCCGCGGCCAGTGCCGCAGTATGCATGCGCTGATCGTCAGCGACCCTGATCAGCTCCTCCGGCACCGCGAGCCGGCCACTCAGCGCGGTTCGAAATCCGGGCCGCGCAGGAGCGGCGACAATCATGTCGATGTCGGAAAGCGGCACCGAATGGGCGTCCAGGCATGCCCGCGCCGCCTCTGCGGCGGCGGCGGCGAATCGGTCATCCATGTCGGCCGACTCGGTCAACCGGAGGATATTGCGCGCGTCGTTGAATCCCACTGTCGCGGTGAACGCCCCGGAATCGTCGCCGTTGGCATTCACCCAGGACACCTGGCCCAGGCCGTAGTCGTCATCGGACCAGCCGCACAACAAGGCCGCTCCGGCGGCCGAAAACGGAAAGTGCCGGCTCATCCCATGACCCGGATCGGCGTCACTGGCCACGACAAGAGCGCGGTGGACGCTGTGTGTCCGCAGGAATCCGTCGACGATCTGCAGCCCGGTCAGCACGCCGCAGGCGCCGTTGGCGATGTCGAAGGAGAAGGTGCCGTGAGCGTCGGGGTGCGGATCCTCGGGATTGGCCCCGATGTCGTCCTGGATCAACGCCGCCAGTGCCGGCTCCCCCATATTGCGATCGCGATAGATCCCGGCATTGACCACCAGATCCAACTCGCCCGGATCGCATCCGGCCCGCTGCAAACAGGTTTTGGCCGCGGTGACGGCCAGGTGCAAAGCGCTGTGCCTATCACGCCACCGCGGCGCAGCGATGTCGACTCGATCAATCACTGTGCCCATAGCGGCTCACCAAATCCTCATCCAGGGTCAGTAAGACCACACCGATCTCCAGCCCCGAGGCCAGCGCAAGCAGCGCGATCCGTTCTCCGGGCGCGATGTGCCCGGCCTCGAGTTCCTCGACGAGGGCCACCGTGTGGGTCGTCGATGCCGTGTTTCCGTACCGGTCGACGGTGATCACCGCATCGTGGCGGGGCATGTCGCCGAACGACTCCGACATTCGGGCCATCCCTTTGCGAATGGCGCGGGCGGAGGTCTGGTGAGTGATCACGTGGTCGATGTCGTGAATCGAAATACCGACAGTCTCGAGTACTTCCTGCAGCAGTAGCGGGGTGTCTGCGATCGCGGCCCGCTGGATGGCGCGGGAGTTGGTGAACATCCGCGCGCCCGGATCGTGGCCCTGTGGATAGGCCAGGCACAGCCGGCTGTAGTCGGCGACCGTGGTGAATCCGGCAACGGCGATCCCCGCAGAGCCGGCCGGCGCCCGCTCCAGCAGCAGGGCGGCGCCCGCATCACCCAGGGTCAACGAGGCGAGTTCTTTGCTCATGATGTTGCGGATGTGGCGGGCCGCGTTGTGGCTGAGCTGCGAGATGTACTCACCGCTGACGACCAGGCCGCGCTCGACGATGCCCTGCCGGATCCAGTTGTTCAAAATCGTGACACCGGTCAGCATCCCGGCACAGGCGTTGGACACGTCGAAGGTCATCGCTTTGTGCGCCCCGATTCCGCGGGCCACGGCGCTGCTCATCGTCGGCTCGAGCCATTGGGTGAGACCGCCGCGGAATTTCGTGATGCTGCAGCTGATAACCACGTCGAGTGACGCCGGGTCCTGTTGCGCGGCGGCAAGTGCGTTGCGTGCCGCGGAAGCGGCGAGTGTGTACGAATCCTCGTCGCCCACCGAGACGCGGCGCTCGTGGATCCCGGTCAACCGTTCCAGATCGATGTGGGTGCGGTGGCGGGTGGTCGCCATCAATTCGTCTGTCGTCAGCCGAGTTTCGGGGAGATGACGGCCGGCGCCTGCCAATCGCGCGACGAACGGGGCCGCGGCCCCGTCTCCGGCGGTCTCCATCACCAGCCAATGCCGAGTCATCGGTAGAACCTCCTTCCGGTGGCCGCTGGTCACCAACGAATCTCAAGGACTTCGGTCACGGGGCGCCGGGCTGTCCCCCCGATGTGTGGATCCATCGCCGGTGATTTGCCGACGCGGATCAGTAGTTGCGGCTGACCGGAGTCTCCGGTCACCTGCCTGATGATGTCGCGGCTGGACTCGAGCTCGGTCATATGGGTCAACGTGCAGGTGGCCATGCCCGCCACGGCGCACTCGAGCAACACCGCCGACAATGCCTCACCGCAGCGCAACACGTCCAGCCGGGCGTCGTCATGGTGAGTGGACAGCACCAGGATCTTGGAGTGGTCGTGGTCGATGGCGGCATGGCGTCCGCCGCCACCCGCCGGTGGAAACGCGCGCGCCACATCGACGCGAGCCGCTTCCGAGCTGGACACCAACTCGCTTTGCGGCACGCCTTCCTCGGATGCGAACGGTGATGTCCACCAGCGCAACTCGTCCTGATAGGAGGTGTCGTACCGGCGCAGCGTTTCGGTGAGGCGAGACGCCTCGGCCAACATTGGGCGCGCTTCGTCGGTGATGACATCCAGCATCACCTCGTAGGGAACGACCGCGCGGCGCAACGCCGACTCCAAGCCGGGCCAGGCGACCGGTGCAGCATAGGGTAACCGGTCGGTGTGACGGCGAAGGATCGCGGCCGCCAGCTGCTGATGCACCTCGGTGACAGCCGGCAGCGGCCGGAACACAAGTGCGGCAAGATGATCCGGCTCGGCGGGATCGGGAAGGCGCTCGGTGGTGCTGTCCCAGCCGGCGGCGGCCATGGCGACCCTGAGGTGGTCAAGAACGGCACCGCAGCTCAAGGTCAGTTCCCGGCCGGCGTGATCTGTCGCGTAGACCGACCGAAAAGGGTCGGCCCACAGGTGCAGCGTCGAGCCTTCCGCAACCCACCGCCAGGGCTGGCTGTTGTGCAGCGAAGGCGCATGACATGCCAATGCCACTGCGTCCCGGATGACTTGGGAATCCGGCGCCTGCACTGCCATGTCAACCACCCCATCGAGTCTGTGACGTCAACGTTAAGGATCCGGCGTCACGCGCCGACAGAGCCGTTAGTCCTTCGGCACCCAGGGCATTCGACTCCATCCAAACCGCTTTCACGCCGACTGACTTCTAGACCGCTCGACACCAGACATCGTGGGCCTCGGACACCAGGTCCGCGAGGTTCCGCGAGGTGTCGACGGGGTGCGCGGCGTCCCAGCCGGTGTGCTGGGCAGCCAACGCCGCGGCGATCTCGGGAGTCACCTCCGAGCTACCGGACCGCCTCGTCCTGATTCGGCCGGCCGCTGTGTCGACGGTCGCCGAGCACACGAGTTCCACCATCGCCGAATGCGTTTCCGCAGCGAGCCGGTACGCCTGCGCGCGAACTTCCGGATCCCGCCAGGTGCCGTCGAGGATCACCGGCTGCCCACCTTCCAACAACAGTCGTGCCCGGCGCAGGACGACCTCGTAGACCGTCGTGACGTTGTCCGGGCGGTAGAGTCCGGCATCGAGAACACCGGAGTCTCCGGTGATGGCGCCCGAGTCCCGCAGCTCCCGGCGCACGTCGTCGGTCGAGATCACCCGCGCCCCAACTTTTTCAGCAAGCGCGTGAGCAAGGGTGGACTTGCCGGTTCCTGGATTTCCACCGACCAGGGCCAGACGAACGGCACCGTCGGCGAGGTGCCGGGTCGCGATGGCAAGGTGGCGGGCGGCGTCCTGGGCCGACTCCGGTTTGCCCTGCGACAGTCGAACGCAGTCGACCTTGGCCCGCACCACAGCGCGATAGGCGATGTAGAAGTCCCGCAACGCCGGCGGCGCCGCATCCGCCGAGTGTCGGGCGTAGCGTTCCAGGAAGTAATCGCCAAGGTCTTTGCGCCCCAGAAACTCCAGATCCATCGCGAGGAAGGCGGCGTCATCGACGCAGTCGACGTAGCGAAGTTCGTCGTCGAACTCCAGGCAGTCGAGCAGCGCCGGTTTGCCGTCCACCCAGAAGATGTCGTCGGCGAGCAGATCGCCGTGGCCGTCGACGATGAATCCTTCTTCGATGCGGCGCGCGAACAGGGACGCGCGGCCCGAGAGGAATTCGGCGACCAGATGCCGGATCCGCGATACCGACTCGGCGGAGACGCCCGCAATCGATGTGCCCGCGTACCGGTCGAGTTCCGACAGGTTCTCCCGCCAGCGTTGCTCGATGGCGCCGACCTCGCCCTGGGCATCGATCACCCGACTCCGTTCGGCGTGCTCGTGAAACGAGGCCAACACGGCGGCGATGGTGTCCAGTGCGCCGTGAACCGATTCTGTGGATTCCTCGGGGCCGCGGGTCACCATGGACGCCAACCGGTCGTCGTCGCGGTAGCGCCGCATGACGACAACCGGCTCGGCCGGCCCGCCGGTGGGGTCGCTGAGGTGCGCGACCCCAAGATAGCTGTCGGGCGACAGGCGGCTGTTCAACTCGACTTCCCGCAGGCACGCGTGTTCGCGCTGCTCGGGCCTGCGGAAGTCGAGAAAGTCGGTCAATACCGGCTTTTTCGCCTTGAAGGCGCGGTCACCGGCCAGCACGACCACACCCGTGTGAGTTTCATGCACATCGACATAGGGCACTGCAGTCGTCCTCGCTGACTGAGCGGCTGTCGATGTGGACATTACGCGTCGGCGGCCTCGGACGGGCGCGCCACGATCACGGGCATCCGGACCGAGTGAACGACGGCGTTGCTGACCGAACCCAGCAGCATGCCGCTCAACCCGCCTCGGCCGTGACTGCCCACGACGACGAGTTGGGCGGATTCCGACTTTTCGATCAGCTGCCGAGCCGGGCGGTCACAAACGACGAGTCGGTGCACCGTGACATCGGGGTAGCGTTCTTGCCAGCCGGCCAGGCGTTCGGCCAGA
This sequence comes from uncultured Actinomycetota bacterium, assembly GCA_963848535.1. Lineage (GTDB taxonomy): Bacteria > Actinomycetota > Actinomycetes > Mycobacteriales > Mycobacteriaceae > Mycobacterium. Next base: position 505,853 of record CAWKEM010000013.1, on the reverse strand, counting down.
CTGCGCTCCGCATCGGACTGCACTGCCGACCAGTCCGTCCCGGGCAGTTCGAAAACGTCTACGTCGCTCCACGCGTGCAAGGCCGTCAGCTCGACGCCACGCCGCGAGGCTTCGTCGAACGCAATCGCCGTCGCGAGCTCTGAGGCAGGCGACCCGTCGATGCCCAGGAGCACCGGAGCCTGCTGTGGGTGCGGCATCATCGGGTCTTCGTCGCGGATGACCGCTACCGGGCAGTGCGCGCTTCGCACGAGGCTCGCACTCACCGAACCCAGCAGCAGCCTCGCCAGCGCCGCGCGCCCGTTGTTGCCCACCACCAGCAGCTCCGCCTCGTCGGACATATCGACCAGCGTCGGCACCGGGGGCGCACACCGCAGCTCGCTCTTGATGACGATCTCGCGGTCTTTTTTCACCGCGTCTTCGGCGATCTTGACAGCATGCTCGAGAACCTGCCGGCCTTGCTCCTCCTGCCATACCGCAACTCCCGTCGACAACGGGATGGCCGGGTACATCGGCACGGCGGCGTTCACCAGGTGGACCACGGTCAGCGGAACATGGCGCATCGCCGCGTCCCGTGCTGCCCAGCAGACAGCGGCGTTGGACGCCGCCGATCCGTCTACTCCGACGACGATGCCATGGCGGTTCACGGGTGCAGCCATTGCGTTCTCCCTCCGTCATCGAAAACGCTATTGGCCGAGCAGTCGTTGAACATGAGGCTTTAGTCACCAACCACATGGACATGAGACCTCCCTGCGCCGGTTGGGGGTTGATCGGGGCCCGCCCTGTGGCATCGTCACAAAGGTGACCGAATGGCCCGCCACCATCGACAGGCGCTACCACGATGCGGTGATCCTCGACCTCGACTGCGTGGTCAGCGAGACTGCGCCGGATACCGTTGAGACCCTCGATTCGACCGTCCCGTTGCTGCGGCGGCTGCGAGAGGTCGGCGTCGCAACAGCCATCTACTCAACCTCGCGGCACTGCGCGCAGGTTCTGCGTGCCGCGGGAATTGGTGAACTCGTCAGCATTTTTTTCGACGAGGTCGAGACCGCCGGAAAGCTTCATCCGGCAATCCTGGCCGAAACGGCGAGCCGATTGGGAGCCCACCCCGTTCGCTGCGTTGTTATCGAGCGCAACCAAGCCGGTGTAAGAGCCGGCAGAGACGGCGGCTTCAGCCTCGTCATTGGTCTCCAGCGCAACGGACACGCCGACGAACTGCTGTCCTGCGGAGCCGACACCGTAGTCGCCGACCTCGCCGAGATCTCGGTGCAAAGCGGTGGCACCACCACGTCGAGCATCGCCGACGCCGTCCATGTCTACAGTCAGCTGAAAGAACTGGTGGTAAACCGACGACCGGCGGTGTTCCTCGACTTTGACGGCACGCTGTCCGACATCGTCACGCACCCGGAGTCGGCAACACTGGTCGACGGTGCCGCCGACGCGTTGCGCGCGCTGGCCGCACAGTGCCCAGTAGCGGTGATCAGCGGGCGTGATCTGGTGGATATTCGCGAACGGGTCAAAGTCGACGGAGTTTGGTACGCAGGCAGTCACGGCTTTGAACTGGTCGCACCGGACGGCACCCACCACGAGAACACCGCCGCCGCCGGCGCCATCGGTACTCTGGCGCATGCGGCCGCGCAATTGGCAGAGACGTTGAGTGATGTCTCGGGAATAGTGTTGGAGCACAAACGCTTTGCAGTCGCTATTCACTACCGCAATGCCGATCCCGGAGATGTCGACCGAGTGATTGCGACGGTCCACAAACTCGGGCGCTCCGAGGGCCTGCGGATCACCGCCGGTCGCAAAGTCGTCGAACTTCGCCCGGACACAGACTGGGACAAGGGCACGACGCTCGATTGGCTCCTCGAACACATCGAGGGGAATGACAGCGTCGCCGACTCTGCTGCGGTGTTGCCGATCTACATCGGCGACGACATCACCGACGAAGATGCCTTTGACGCCGTGCAATTCGACGGCATAGGAATCGTGGTGCGGCACCAGGAGGACGGTGATCGTCCGTCCGCAGCGCTGTTCAGTCTCGAAAATCCCGCCGCGGTATGTGAATTCGTTCGACGGCTGGCCAAAGACCTGGAAAACGCAGCAGCGAGGCCCGGCGATGCCTGGGAGCTTGTTTACGAGGGCTATGACCCGAAGTATGAGCGGCTACGCGAAGCGCTGTGCACCGTCGGCAACGGCTACGTCGCTACCCGGGGTTGCGTGCCGGAAGCTGCGGCATCCGAGGTGCATTACCCGGGCACCTACGCCACCGGTGTGTACAACACACTGGCCGATCGGATCGCAGGCCGGACAATCGAGAATGAAAGCCTCGTCAACCTGCCCAACTGGCTGTCGCTGACGTTCCGGATCAACGGCGGGCCGTGGTTTCACGTTGACGACGCCGAGTTGCTTTTCTATCGGCAGACATTCGACCTGCGGCGTGCGACGTTCACGCGCAGCCTGCGGTTCCGGGACAGCGCGGGCCAGATCACCACGCTCACCCAGCAACGGTTCGCGTCCATGCACCAGCCCCACGTGCTTGCCATGCAGACCACCATCGGCGCCGAGAATTGGTCGGGCACAGTCGAGTTCAGATCTCTACTGGACGGAACCGTGCAAAACACCATGGTCGAGCGCTATCGCTCATTGTCGAGCACTCACCTCACCGCATTGGTGATAGACGAAATAGCGCCTGACTCGGTGATACTGCGAACCCAGACGTCGCAGTCACGTATCGCGATCGCAGTGGCCGCACGCAGCACGGTGTGGCACAACGATGTCCGGGCTGATGCACAGTACGCGGTCGTGCGGGAAGGCAACCGTGGCGGTCACGATATCCAGGTTGCGCTGTCCGCGGGACAGTCGGTCACGTGTGAGAAAGTCGCGACCATCTTCACCGGCCGAGACACCGCCATATCCGAACCGGCAAGCGCCGCGCAGCAATATCTCGACGCCGCCGGTCGATATGCCGATCTCCACCATCAGCACGCCCGGTCGTGGGCCCGGCTGTGGGAGCAGTGCAACGTCGGCCTTGCTGCCAACACGCTGGCATTGCGGGTCCTCCGGCTACATTTGGTGCACTTACTGCAGACCATTTCGCCGCACACCGCTGAACTCGACGCCGGAGTCCCGGCACGGGGGTTGCACGGCGAGGCCTACCGCGGCCATGTCTTCTGGGACTCGCTGTTCGTCTCCCCGGTGCTGAACGTGCGTATGCCGAACGTGGCCCGGTCGCTGCTGCTATATCGGTATCGGAGGCTTCCCGAGGCCCGCCGCGCCGCGCGCGGGGCGGGCTATCTCGGCGCGATGTATCCCTGGCAATCGGGCAGCGACGGGCGCGAGGTCAGCCAGCAACTGCACCTCAATCCGCAGTCCGGCCGATGGAACCCGGATGCCAGTGCGCGCGCACATCACGTCGGTCTGGCCATTGCCTACAACGCGTGGCAGTACTACCAGGTGACTGGCGACCGTCAGTGGCTTGTCGACTACGGAGCCGAGATGCTGGTCGAGATCGCCCGTTTCTGGGCAGGCCTGGCCAAATTCGACGACAGCCGCGGCCGCTACACGATCCGGGGCGTCATCGGCCCGGACGAGTTCCATTCCGGTTATCCGGGCAAGGAATACGACGGGATAGACAACAACGCGTATACCAATGTGATGGCGGCCTGGGTGATCTTGCGGGCCATGGACGCGCTGAACCTGCTGCCGCTGCGGGACCGGCTCGATCTTGTCGGGAAAGTCGATCTGAGCGCCCACGAGCTCGACGGGTGGGATCACGTGACACGGCGTATGTTCATCCCGTTCCACGACGGTGTCATCAGTCAGTTCGAGGGCTATTCGGAACTGGCCGAGCTGGATTGGGAACAGTATCGGCAGCGGTACGGGAACATTCAGCGACTCGATCGCATCTTGGAAGCCGAAAACGACAGCGTGAACAACTACAAGGCGTCCAAGCAAGCCGATGCGCTGATGCTGTTCTACCTGCTGTCGTCGGAAGAGTTGCTGGGCTTGTTCGGCCGGCTCGGCTACCGCTTCGCGTCCGAGCAGATCCCGAAGACCGTCGACTACTACCTCTCGCGCACCTCGGATGGATCGACGCTCAGCGCGATCGTTCATTCGTGGGTTCTTGCCCGGGCCAACAGGCACAAAGCCATGAAGTACTTCGTTCAAGTGCTGGGTTCCGATATCGCCGACATCCAGGGCGGCACGACATCGGAAGGAATACACCTGGCCGCGATGGCCGGCAGCGTCGACCTGCTGCAACGGTGTTTCACCGGACTGGAAACACGTGACGACCGACTGATACTCAGCCCGCAGTGGCCGGAAGCGCTCGGCCCGATCGAGTTTCCTCTGGTGTACCGCGATCAACGCCTTCACCTACGGATCAGCGGACGGGCTGGCGCACTGACCTCTGAGGCCCGAAACGCCGGACCGATCACGGTGGAATGCCGTAACCGCGTGCATCAACTGCTGCCGGGGCACACCATCGAGTTCGCGTGAAAACCGCCGGCAGGTGACCATTGCCCCGAGACCGGGGTCGAACGGCCCTCCTGAAATGCCGTTGACGCCTAATAATGTCTCGGATGGCGGGCCCGGGGCGCCCCGGTAGCCCAGTCGTCAGATCGGGAGGATGCGATGAACCATCCGCAGTCATCGGAGCGGATCGTGGTAGGTATCGACGGCTCGGACGCCGCGATCAACGCGGCCAAATGGGCGGTCCCCGAAGCCGTCGGCCGTAACATCCCGCTCCGGCTGATCCACGCTGTCCCCGAACCGCATCCGGACGCGGCCGCAGCCGATGAAAGACTGGATATCGAATACGCCCAGACGTCACTGCGCGCCGCTCATGCGGCGCTTCAGGCCATGGACGAGCCGGTCAAGGTGGAATGCGACATCGTGCACGGATCACCGGAGAGCACCTTGATCGACGCATCGCGACTCGCGGCGATGATCTGCCTGGGTTCGGTGGGGATCGGGCGAGTCGCCCGCAAGGTCCTCGGCTCGACAGCCGATGCCGTGGCCCACAAGGCACATTGCCCAGTGGCGGTGATTCGCAGCGGCCACGACCGCGCGGAGTCCGACACCGGATGGATCGCTGTCGTCGTCGACGACACACCTGGCAACGACGCGGTACTCGAACACGGCTTCCGGGAAGCGCGACTACGTGAGGCACCGATCTTGGCCATGGGAGTGTGGCGACGGGGTTTCGGTGAAATCCCCTACCGCCAGCTGGATCGTCGGCTTGGCCCCTGGGTGGCCCAGTATCGCGAGGTGCATGTTCTGCCGGCCGCCGCGAGGCGCGGCGCCGCCGAATTCCTCACCCGCACCCAGGAATCCGTTCAGCTTGCAGTAGTGGGTAGCGAGGATGCCGGCAAGGTCGCCCGGATGATCGGTCCGATCACTGCGCACCCGCCCGGCTATACCGGATGCTCGGTACTCGTAGTACGCCAGTGATTTAGGCCCTGGCGCGCAATAAATGTGGGTTCTTCGGTCGGAAAGTGGCAGTCCCTAGCCGTGACGGACGACGATCACCGGAACCCTTGCCGATTGCGCCACCGCAGAGCTGACCGAGCCGAGCAGCATCCCGGGAAACCCCCCGCGGCCGCGGCTACCGACCACGACCAGCTGGGCATGCTGCGCCTCTTCGAGCAGCCACCGGGATGGCTTGTCGCAGTGCAACTTCCGCTCGATGTGCACGTCCGGATACTGTTCTTGCCAGCCGGCGAGGCGTTCGGCGAGAATCTCCTGCGCTTCGCGCTCGCGGTCATGCCAGTCCATCCCGAGGACCGGGAACACTCCCACGTCGCTCCACACGTGCAGCGCCACCAGCTCAACACCTCGACGCGACGCTTCATCGAAGGCCAGGGCGGTCGCCGCTTCCGACGCGGGCGATCCGTCGATACCCAGCAGCACGGGTGCGCTGGGATCGGGGGCCGTGCCTTCATCGGAATGAATGACCGCGACCGGACAGTGGGCATAGTGCACGAGTCCCGTAGTGACCGAGCCCAGCAGCAGGCGGCCCACCGCACCCAGCCCCTGGCTGCCGGCCACGACCATCCAAGCATCCTTGGAGGCGTCGATCAGCGTCGGCGCAACGCTGGAATACACGGCCTCGGTGCGTATCTCGGGCGGCTCGCGGTCACCCAGGCTGGTGGTCAGCGTCTTGCGCGCCTGATCGATGACGTGCTGTGAATCGTCTTGCTGCCACTCGGGCATGTCCGCATAGAGTTGACCTACCGGCCAGCCGACAACCACGGGCGGGACCGCGTGCATCAGCGTGATGGGCAACTTACGCATGATCGCCTCACGCGCCCCCCAGGATACGGCCGCGTCAGATGCCGCCGACCCGTCGACGCACACCAGGACGCCGTACTTGCTTGCGCTCTGCGTCATTTCGCACTCCTCGCTAGGAAACCTCAACCACTGATTTTGGCGCCCGATCGGATTTGGGCAGCTCGATCTCCAGGTGCCGAATCGATCCGTAATCGGTTGGCTCGCACGGCCAGCCAAGATCGAAGAAGACCGTGAGCATGAGATGATTCTCGCCCAGGACGTCGGCTACAAAGCGTTCGATTCCATGAGCTCGAGCGATCGGGGCCAGATGTTTGAGCAAAGCCGTTCCCACGCCCAGCGAATGATCTTCGTGGGTGACCACGATGGCGACTTCGGCGACTCTCGGGTCGCCGGCGACCGCATAGTGCGCCACACCGATGAGCCGGTCGGCGTCGAAGGCGCCCAGAGCGTACCGGTCGTGTGCAGGCTCGGTCAGCTCGCCGGCGAGTTCGTGCAGCGCGACCGGCCGCAGCGTGAAGAAGCGAAAGTATCGATCATGGTCACCGAGGTGTTGATGGAGCGACAAAACCGCCTTGCCGTCGTCGACGCTCAGGCGACGCAACAACACCAGGCGCCCGTCAAGTAGTCGAGCGGTAGCCGCTGATTCCACCGCGTGATCGCTCATGGCCCCTCACGTTATTCCGGGTCGGTGCGGTCCGGCAGGGGTCGTTTGGCCTCACGGGTGCGCCATTGGTCCTGAGTCGATACAGGCCACGGCGGCCTCCACGGTTAGTGATCCGTCAGCGGAGCAGTCCAGTGGACCCGGGTTCCGCCCTCCGGTGGAGTGGTGATTTCGCAGCTGCCGCCGAGTTGTTCGGCGCGGTACTTCATATTGGCCAGGCCGCTGTGGCGCGAATTATCGGCGGGTATGCCACGCCCGTTGTCGATGATGCCGAGGATGAACATGTCGGCGACACGGATCTCGACGGTCAGCCGCGATGCGCCGGAGTGGCGAAGGGCGTTGCTGATGGCTTCCGCGGTGACCGCTTCGGCATGGTCGGCAAGTTCGCCGCCAACGGCTGTCATCGGTCCGTGCATGCGCACTGTGGTCACAATGTCGCGGTTTCCGGTCAGGTCGGCGACCACTCGCTGGATCTGACGCCGAAAGTCGCCATTCTTTCCCAACGGGGATTTCAGCTGGAAAATCGTGGTACGGATCTCCTCGATGATGGTTTGCAGATCATCGAGCGTGCGGTTGAGCCGGTCGACAACCTCCGGCGAACGCGCCCTGGCCAGCGTCCCCTGCAGATCCATGCCGGCGGCGAACAGCCGCTGGATGACGTGGTCGTGCAGGTCATGGGCGATGCGCTCGCGCTCGGCCAGGATGGTCAGCTGGCGCGCGTCCTCACGGGCCGACGCCAGCACGAGTGCGATCGCAGCGTGCGTGGCGAAATCGCTCACCAGGTCGAGGTAGCTGTCGTCGAATGGGGGCTGGTCGGTACCTCGGGCGATGGCAATCACCCCGACGACTTCGTCGTGGGCACGCAGCGGCATCAGGATCGCCGGGCGCTGACCGACATCGGTAAACGCCTGAATCGGGTATTTCAACGTCTCGGTGATCGCCGGTTCGCCGGAGCGGAAGACCGCGCCACTGGTGGAACCGTCCACCGGGACTCGTTGGCCCATCACCTCAGCGGCATGAACTCCCACCGCGGCAGCGACCACCAGCGTGTCGACTTCGTCATCGGGCAGGTCGGCGTCGGCCGGAACGAGCACGATCGCCTGTTCCGCATCAGTCAGGATGCGGGCACTTTCGGCGATCATCTGCAGCGGGCGCTGGTGCGGCTCGGCGCTGGATGACTGCAGCGCGGTGGTGATCTCGCGGCTGGCCTCCATCCACTTCACCGAGGTCCGCTCGCGCTCGAACAGTTGCGCATTGTCGATGGCGACCGCAGCCGCGGACGCCAGCGCGCGGGCGGCAACCTCGTCGGACTCGGAGAACACTCGCGCCGGATCGACGTGGGTCAGATAGAGATTGCCGAACACGGTCTCCCGGATGGTGATCGGCACCGCAAGAAAGGCCCGCATGGGAGGGTGGTGCTCGGGAAATCCGACGGCAGCCGGGTGCGCGGTCAGATCATCCATCCGCAGGACCGGCGTATCCAGCAGCGACAGGCTCAGAACGCCCTTGCCGACCGGCAGGTGTCCGATGCGCTGAACCGTGTCGGCATCCATTCCCTCGTGGACAAAAGAGAGCAAGTTGCCTTCGGGATCACGTACGGCCAGCGCGCCGTACGGGGCGGAGGTCAATTCTCTGGCCGCGACGATGATCCGGTGCAGTGTGGCGTCCAGGTCGAGGCCGGTACCGATCTCGACAAAGACGCGCAGCAAGTGCTCCATCTGATCGCGCGCCGCCAGCAACTCGTCGAGTTGCGCATGCATCCTGCTTACGAGCCCACGCTGGCCCAGTCCGGCAAAAGCGGAACCGCGTTCGTCGATGGCCACCCGACCACATACCTCCAGCACTCAAGCCCCTGGCAGCTTCGTGTTGGGCAAGGCAACATGTACGAAGCGAGCAACGCAAAAGAGCCTTCGGGTAGCTTAGTCCTATTTTGTCAAGCACCCAACCGGGGTGAATTGCTCCTGTCGGTCCAGGCGGCGCTGACCAGCAAACCGGCTCCGGAGGCCACAATCGGTGTGGATATTGCCTCCTTGGTGGCCGCCGGCGAGGTCGGTCGATGAACAGTGTGGGTCGGCCGCGACGCCGGCGCTGCCGGCTAGTCCGGCGGCGTTTCTGACGGTGTGGTCGGATGGCCGGATCGCTGATCCAATTTCGAGGCGAACACCGCTGCCTGGGTCCGGCGCTCCATGCCGAGTTTGGCCAGCAACCGCGACACGTAATTCTTCACCGTCTTCTCGGCGAGAAACATCCGGGCGGCGATCTGCCTGTTGGTCAAACCTTCACTGAGCAGCCCCAGCAGCGTTCGCTCCTGTTCAGTCAATCCGGACAGTGGATCTTCGCGCTCCGCTGCACCACGAAGCTTTGCCATCAGCGCAGCAGCCGCCCGGTTATCCAGCAGGGATTTACCGGCGCCCACCTCTTTGATCGCGTGGGCCAGCTCCATACCCTTGATGTCCTTGACGACGTAGCCGCTGGCACCGGCCAGAATCGCCTCGAGCATCGCCTCATCGGAGGTGAACGACGTCAACATCAGGCATCGAAGGTCTGGATGATCGGACACCAAGTCGCGGCACAACTCGATTCCGTTCCCATCGGGAAGCCGCACGTCAAGCACGGCGACGTCGGGCTGCAACGCCGGTATCCGCGCTTTCGCCTCGGAGACGGAGCCGGCCTCGCCGACGATTTCCAGCTCAGGATCCGAAGCGAGGAGATCGGCAAGACCACGCCGAACGACTTCATGGTCATCGACCAGGAAAACCTTAACCATTACGAGCCCTTCCTGCTGGTCGTACGAGGCGTGAGTCATAAGACGACCGACTCAATATCCCATAACCTCATAATGGCCCGGTCTCACAAATGTTGCCGATTGACGATCAGCAGCGAGCAGTCGGCGTCCTGCAGTACGGCACTGCCGATTGGTCCGACGAGTTCCGCCACCTGCTCACGGTTGTAGGCGCCGACAATCACCAAGCCCGTCGACCGGCGGCTGTCAGCCAAGTACTCCAGCAGGCTGCCGTGTACCGCCACCGACTCCACCCGCAGCTGCGGATAGCGTCGCTTCCAACTTGCCAGCCGACGATCCAGGCCGGCAAGTGCCCGGCGATCGCCTTCGGTATCGGCCGCCCTCTTGTCACCCGGCACGGTTCGCCGGCAGATGACCGCCTGGACGGCAGCGTTGCGCAGCAGGGCCTCCTCGATGGCAGCGCCCAGCAGTACACCATTGTCGGGAGACCCGTCTACGTCGACGACGATCCCATCCGCGGACCGGCGCAGGTGGTCATCGCGGCCTCGGACAATCGCCACCGGACACCTTGCCGATACGGCCAGAGCCGCAGCGGTGGAACCCACCCGCCCAAGTCGAAAGTGGCGCAATCCGACCGCCCCCACGCAGACCATGACCGCCGATGCCGACGCGCGAATCAACGACGCGACTGCCGGTCCGTGGATGACATCGGTCTCAACTGTCACCGGTTTGCCCGCGGCTTCGGTGGCCGTGAGTGCCTGACGAACCGCCATTTCTGCGGTAGCGAGCTTGCGCGCCGTGTCATCGAGCCCGGTTTCTGGGGTCTCGCCCTGCTCAATCGCGTACAGGAGACGGAGCGGGACCTCACGACTCGCCGCCTCGTCGACCGCCCAGAGCGCTGCGCGTATCGCCGCCTTTGAACCGTCGATACCGACGACGATCGACTTGGGTGTAGCTGACTCTGTCATTCGACCCGCAGCGTCAATGGCGGACCACAAGCACCGAGCAGTCGGGGTAGCCGACGATCGGATGGCAGTTCGGGGTAACCAGCCCGGCCATCTCGTCGGCGTCGGCACTGCCCACCACGGCCAGCTCGATGGCGCTACGGTGCCTCTCGTCGGGCTTCGCCCCGGTCCCTGCGGCAACGGTCTGGACGTGAACGTCTGGATAACGCCGGACCCAGCTGTGCAGTCGCCGATCGATCTGCCGCACGGTAGCGTGGCGGCGCCGTCCTTCCTCCATAGCTTGGTGCACGACCTCGTCGTTGTCCGGCTCATCAGTGAGCACCACGGCGATGACCCCCAGCTCCGTCGGCGATCCGTCGGGATTGGTGCGAATGATCGCCACCGGACAGTGCGCGTGCGCCACCAACCCGGCAGCGGTCGGGCCCAACAGCCCGTCAGACGCCCAGCCCCGCCTGGCGGTGCCGACGCAAACCATGGCCGCCGCACCCTGTGACTTGTCGACAAGCACCTGCGCGGGATCTCCGGAGAGGATCGCCGTTTCGATCTCGACCGGCTTGCCCTCGCCCTGCACCGCGCTCTCCGCCTGGGACAGCGCCATTTCGCCGCGTTCGATCTCCCACTCGGCGGGCGACGTGAACCCGCTTTGCGCCTCTCGGCGCGTGATGACGTAGACGAGGCGAAGAGGCAGCTGGCGGGCCAACGCCTCGTCGACCGCCCACTTGGCGGCGTTGACCGCGGCTGCAGAGCCGTTGACGCCCACCACCACCGACTTGGCGTCCAGCTCGTTCATGTCGGCTCCTGACTGGTTCTATTCGCTCAATGTCAGGCTATTGCGCCGTCGCACGTTACGGAGGGGCCGTTAGGCCTCACGTGGCATGGCGTTCGTCCCCAACCAGCGAGGCGGCGATTTCCGAGGGTTCGGTGACCAGCTCGAACAACTTCTCCACATCCGCGCGCTCGCAGGCGGCCGTGCCGGGCGTCATCAGCATCGCTGCACCCGCCGCGATTCCCAGACCGACGGACTTGACCAGCGGCCATCCGCGACTGAGCCCGACCGCGATTGCTGCCACCATCGCATCGCCCGCTCCCACGCCGCTGCCGCCGGGCATCGGAACCGCCGAAAAGCGCCGGCTTGCCTGCTGTGTCACCAGCAGCGCACCGTGAGATCCCAACGACACCAACACCACCTGTGCGCGACCGGCGTCAACGAGTTCACGTGCGGCGGCCAATTGGTCGGCTTCAGTCGTCAAGGGTCGCCCGACGCATTCGCGCAGTTCCCGCACGCTTGCCTTAAGCAGAAACACCCCGGAGGCGACATGCCGCAAGCCGCCGCCGGAGGTGTCCAGAATCAGCCGGGCGCCCAGTTGCCGGCACATGTCGGCGACCTGCTGGTAAAAGTCAGCGGGTACGCCCGGCGGCAGGCTGCCACTTGCCACCACGTATTCGGCTGACTCGGCTGCCATCCGCAGTTCGTCCAGGCATCCCTCCTGTTCGGCGAAAGTCAGCTGCGGTCCGGGAAGGACGAATCGGTACTGCTGGCCGCTGCTGCTCTCGTTGACGGTGAAGCTCTCTCGCGTCGGCGCAGCGATCGCAACGTGCCGAAACGGCACTCCCGCATCCTTGAGGAGCGACATGACAACATCACCGGTCGGCCCGCCGGCGGGAAACACCGCTGAGACCGACGCACCGAGTACGTGCGCGATCCGGGCAACGTTGATGCCGCCGCCGCCAGGGTCGTAACGTGCTCTCTCACAGCGCAATTTGTCGGTCGGCCGTACCACGTCGACGCGTGTCGTGATGTCGAGTGCCGGATTCATGGTCAACGTCGCAATCTGCGCTCGGCGGTGCCCCGACTCCACGGGCGTCTCCATATTTCTCGTCGACTCCGGAAGGTTATAACCCGCTCGGGTACGTCTCCGGCGTTTCGCCGGCGATCCACAGACTGGTGACCTCGAGAGGTTCAAGCGCCCGGGTCCTGTCTATGTGGATCATCGCGTCGAACTGGTCGGCCGGCCGGACGTGGAAGTAGTGGCTTTGCCGTTCGGTTTCGGGCCGGTAGATCACGCCGATGGCGCGCCCCAATCGAACGGCGCTGAGCGGTTCGGCGGCTTGCGCGCTGAGGAGCGCCGACACCAGGAACGTGTTCTTGCCGGTCTCGTGCAGGAGTTCTTCTATGCTCCCATTGAGCGCCGGGCGAACCGCCTTTCGTTCGGCAATGCCACCCCACTCGCTGGCAGCGGTGACCGTACCCGCGTACGTGCTGAACCCGATGAGACGTGCCTGGCCGCCATACCGCTGACGGACGAGTTGACCGAGGGTGAGTTGTCCGTCCGCAGACACTTCGGTCGCCCGCGCGTCCCCGACGTGAGAGTTGTGCGCCCACACCACTATTCGGGCAGATGGCACATCGTGGTGGCGGTCCAGATGGTTCAGCAACGCCTCAAGAGTCTGCGCCATGTGCTTGTCACGCAAGTTCCACGAGGTGACGCGTCCGCTGAACATCGCCCGGTAGTACACCTCCGCGTCGCGCACCGTTTGGGCATTTTGATGGGCGTAGAACAGTTCGTCCTCGGCGAGCAGTCCGTCCCTGTGCGCGTAGGCCAATGCGTTGCGCTGAATGTCAACCAGCTGCTCGATCGCTTCGTCTTCACAGGATGGACCGGCACCGAACGCTGCCGAAAAGCCGTACGCCTGACCATCGTCGGCCGACGTGTGGTCGAAGCACGCGTAACGTTCCCGCGCCCGTGCGGCCGCCTTCGGGTCGACTTTGTCGAGGTAGGTGATCACTTCGTGCATCGACCGATGCAGGCTGTAAAGGTCCAGGCCGTAGAAGCCAGCTTGTCGCTGACCGTTCGACTCGTGCAGTCGGTTGCGCGTGCGTAGCCAGTCGACGAAGTCACGAACGACGGTGTTGCGCCACATCCAGGCCGGAAAGCGTTCGAATCCGCTCAACGCCTCGTCGGCGCTGTTGTCGTCGCCGATGCCGCGAACGTAGCGGTTCACCCGGTAGGCGTCGGGCCAGTCCGCCTCCGCGGCGACGGCACAGAAACCCTTCTCCTCGATCAGCCATTTCGTGATGGCGGCCCGAGCCTCATAGAACTCGTGCGTACCGTGCGAGCTCTCGCCGATCAGCACGATCCGCGCGTCACCGATCAGCTGCTCCAGCGTCTCGCGCGGTGGAACACCGTCTGGTGCATCGATAGCCACGTGGCTGATCACCTCGGCCGGTGTCCGCGCCGCAGGCTTCGACGTCGCGGCTTCGGCGGTCGAGGTGGTGAGCAGCTGACGAACCTCTTGATCGGTGACCTGGCGGAAATCCCAGAACGACTCGCCGACTGCGAGGAAGGGGGTGGGCATGGTCGCGCACACGACGTCGTCGACGAGTCCGGCGAGTTCCCGGCAGGTCGATTCCGGGGCCGCCGGCACCGCGATCACGATGTGCGCCGGCTCGGCTTCGCGTAACGCCTGCACCGCCGCGAACATGCTCGCGCCGGTGGCCACACCGTCATCGACAAGAATGACCGTCTTGCCGGTCACATCGACGGGGGGACGTCCGTCGCGGTAGGCGGCCTCGCGCCGGACCAGCTCCCGACCTTCCCGCTCGGCGATGCCGCGCAGTTCTTGCGGCGTGATACGCAAACCCCGCACCACATCGTCGTTGACCACGACGCGGCCCCCGCTGGCCAACGCACCAACCGCAAACTCTTCATGTCCCGGGGCGCCGAGTTTGCGCACGATGAAGGCATCCAACGGGACGTGCAGCGCGGCTGCCACCTCCCATGCCACGGGTATTCCGCCCCTGGCCAGGCCCAGAACGATCACGTCGTGTCTGTCGCGGTAGGCACCGAGGAGGTTTGCCAGCACCCTACCGGCCTCACTGCGGTCGCGGAACACCCGCCGCGGCGAGTGCCGGGTGGCATCAGCTGCTCTGGTCATTGCGCACCACGGTTACTGTCCGTTGACGGACTGCACTGCACCTGAACGTGCCGCTCGGCCGGCTTCGACTCGGAGACCGCCATCGAGACGGTGAGAATGCCTTTGTCGTAGGTGGCGTCGATGTGGTCCTCGTCAGCGCCCGCCGGCAGCGACACGGTCCGGACGAACGAGCCGTATGCAAATTCCGACCGCCCGTCGAATTCCTTTTTCTCGCTGCGCTCGGCCTTGATGCTCAGTTGCCCGTCGCGCACCGTGATGTCGAGGTCCGTTGCAGGGTCGACACCCGGGATTTCCGCGCGCACCACGTAGCGGCCATCCTTGATCTCGTCCTCGAGCCGCAGCACGCGAGCATCGAAAACGGGACGGAGTCCGGTCAAGGCAGGGAAGCCAGCGAACAGCTCGGAAAACTCCGGAAAAAGCGACCTCGGCCGGCGCTGAACGGGGAGACTGGCCATGAAATCCTCCTAGATCTCTGCGGATTGACTAGCGACCAAGTCCATCCGACCAGTCCGTGGTAATCGGCGATAGGGACTGAAGTCCCGGGCTCGCGGGTCGTTCGTCGGCTCGGTAATCGTCAGTCGGGCATACTCGGTTTATTCAGTTGCCTCGGCGGAGTGCGCCGATGTAGGCCATGACACGGTTGAGAATGAGGTCGTATGCGTCGCCGTCGTCGACAAGGCGGACCAGTCCCCGGTGCCGGAGAAAGCCGTCGAGGCGTTGATCCAGGCGCCAATCGGCATAGGTGTCATCGGCAAAGGCTGAGTGCAGGAATTGCGACGCAAGCTCGTCGACATCGGAGTCGGTCAATGACAGTGAACCGCTGACGGTGGAAGCCATTTCGTTTCCTCTCCGGTGCATGGGTGGCCTCATCGCCTAATTGCCTCGCGCGTGATCACGTATGGCGGCTTGCACCGCCCCAAAACGCGACCGGGCCCGCTCGTCGGCGGCTTTCTGCTCGGCGGCCGTGACGACGAGCGCGTCGGGGCCCGGAAACACGGTCGTCTCCTCACCGGTGGCAAGCCACCGAACCCGGTACGGCGGCTCACCATCCGG
This sequence comes from uncultured Actinomycetota bacterium, assembly GCA_963848535.1. GTDB lineage: Bacteria > Actinomycetota > Actinomycetes > Mycobacteriales > Mycobacteriaceae > Mycobacterium. The sequence goes on along the minus strand of CAWKEM010000013.1, from coordinate 490,207 downwards.
TGTATGCACTGCGCTGATGAGCCCGCGCAGGTCCCGATGCCCGATCGTGCTGCTCTTGATGACGAGCCAGTCCCCGACCTCGGCCTTCATCACCAACTCCTTTCGATCAAACCCGTGAACGTCGGCGACACGCTTCAGCGGCGAAGCTCCAAGACATCACGCAGCGGTCGCCGCGGCGTCGGCTCCGGAGTCCCCTTGCCCGCAGGTGCGGTGCCGACCCGGATCAAAACCTGGGGCACCGCCGCCGCGGCACCGGGCAGGAGTTCGCGAATAACGTCACGACTGGCTTGCAGCTCCGTCACGTGCGTCACGGTGCACGTTGCCAGTCCGGCCACGGTGCACTCCAGCAGGACGGCGGAAAGAACCTGTCCGCAGTTGAGGGCGTCCTCGCGGGTGTCCCCAGATGTGGACAACACCAGGATCTCCGCTTGGTCGTGGATGCCCGCAGAACTCTTCTGGGAATGCCTATCGGCAGGAAACCGGCGGTTGAGGTCAACTTCGCGCTGCTCCGCTTCGTTCGCCAGCGCGGTTTCCGGTATCCCTTCGGAGTCTCGGGACGGCGCTGTCCACCAACGCAATTCATGGTGGTAAAGGTCGTCGTAACGGCGCAAGGCTTCAGTGAGGCGCGACGCTTCCACCAGCCGGGGTCGCGCGTCCTCGGCCAACACGTCCAGGGTGGCCAAGTTGGGATCGAAGGCGCTGCGCAGCACCGGCTCGAATGACGCCCAGTCCTTCGGTGCACGGAACGGGCGCCGATCGGTGCGGCGCCGCAGTATCGCCGCGGCCCGGTCGCGCCGGGCCTCGGCGACGTAATCGGCCGAAGCGAAGTCGATCGTGGCCAGGTGGTCGTGATTGTTGGGATTGGGAAACTGGTCGACGTCGGTTTCCCAGCCCACGGCGGCCATCGCGACCCGGAAGTGATCGAGCACTGCCCCACAGCTGATGATCGCCTCGCGACCGGAGTTGTCGGTCGAGGTCACTATCCGGTGTGGGTCAGCGAACAGGTCGACGTTAGCGAGGCCGGCAACCCATCGCCAGGGCTGGCTGTTGTGCAACGAGGGAGCGCGGCACGCCAACTCCACCGCCTTCTTGATCACCTCGGTGTCGACCATTGTCTGCGGCATTACTTTCACCTGCTTCCTGTTGCCTTCGACCCTCAGGCATGGCGACACCACACGCCAGAGTCCTTGGTCCCCAGAGTTGGGTCATCGCAGCCCACGCCAGAGGTGCGTTGGCTCGAGGCGTAAGCCTGCCCCACTGATGACTTTTGTCTCTATTGCGGCATGTAGTGCCGGGCAAACGATGAAGACGACCCAGCGAGAAGAGAAGGGACAGTCATGGCAGCGCAGGCCCTTGGCGCCACCGCTCGGCGAAACTTTTAGGACCCCTAATGGATGTCATTCGCAAAACACCTCACGACTTTCGCGTTCCGCCCAACCTCACGGACTACGAGCACGCGCGTGCGCAATTCCACTGGTCCGATGTGCCGGCGTTGTGCGAAGGCATGGGGCCCGGCCGGTGCAACATCGCCTACGCCGCCGTCGACCGGCAGGTAGCGGGCCCGGCCGCGACGCGCACAGCGCTGCGGTTTGTCGCCGACAGCGGCTGGGACGGTGCGCTCACCACGCGAGATCTCAGTTACGCCGAGCTCGGCCGGCTGGCCAAACGATTCTGTAGCGCGCTGCGTTCGCTGGGCGTCAGCAAAGGCGACCGCGTGTTCACGATCATGGGCCGCACCCCTGAGCTGTATATCGCGATGCTGGGCGCGCTGCGCAACGGCAGCGTCGTTTCCCCACTGTTTTCGGCCTTCGGGCCTGAGCCGATCGCCACCAGGGTCAACATTGGGCAAGCCGATGTTCTGGTGACCACCAGGGCGATTTATCAGCGCAAGATCGCCAAAATCCGTGATCGACTGCCGTCGGTGCGGCACATCTTCATCGTCGACGACGACAAAGCCGGCGACCCACCCCCCGGAACGCTTAACTTTCGGCACTGGCTGGACGCAGCCGGCGAGGACGCGCCGATCGAGCCCACCACCGCCGACGACCCGGCGTTGCTGCACTTCACCAGCGGCACCACCGGTACCCCGAAGGGTGCCATCCACGTGCACGGCGCCGTCGCGATGCACTACGTCACCGGCTTGTATGCGCTTGACCTTCATCCCGACGACATCTATTGGTGCACGGCAGATCCCGGCTGGGTGACCGGAACGTCCTACGGCATCATCAGTCCGCTGCTGCACGGGGTGACCTCCATCGTCGACGAGGCGGATTTCGACGCCGAGCGGTGGTACCGGATCTTGCAGGACCAGGCGGTTTCGGTGTGGTACACGGCACCGACCGCAATCCGGATGCTGATCAAGGCGGGCCCAGAACTGCCGGCGCAGTATCGGTTTCCGCGGCTTCGTTTCATCGCGAGTGTGGGTGAGCCGCTCAACCCCGAAGCGGTCTGGTGGGGAAAACGAGTGCTGGGCCTGCCGATTCACGACAACTGGTGGCAGACCGAGACGGGCGGCATCATGATCGCCAACACGCCCGCATTCGACATCAAGCCCGGCTCGATGGGCCGCCCGTTGCCCGGCGTGGACGCATACATAGTGCGCCGCAACGACGACGGCTCCACCGAGGTCATCGACCAACCCGACGTCGAGGGTGAGCTTGCGCTCAAGCCGGGCTGGCCCTCGATGTTCCGCGGCTATCTGAACGCCGAGGAGCGATACCGAAACTCCTTTGCCGACGGGCTCTATCTGACCGGAGATCTCGCCAAGAAGGATGCCGACGGCTACTTTTGGTTCGTCGGACGCAAAGACGACGTCATCAAGTCCGCGGGGCATCTGATCGGTCCGTTCGAAGTGGAAAGCGCGCTGACCGATCATCCGGCGGTAGCCGAAGCGGCCGTCATCGGCAAGCCCGATCCAACAGTCGGTGAAATGGTCAAAGCCTTTGTCACCCTTAAAGATGGTGTAATCGCCGACGAAGACCTGCGACTGGAATTGCTGGGCCACGCGCGCAAGCGGCTGGGGGCCACCGTGGCGCCCAAAGAGATCGAGTTCGTCGATTCGTTGCCGCACACCAGCAGCGGCAAGATCATGCGCCGGCTGCTGAAGGCTCGTGAACTCGGGCTGCCCGAAGGTGATACCTCCACCATCGAGCAACATCCTGCCCACCACACCCAGGGAGTTCCGTCATGACCGATACGAAGCTGGCGCATGAACTCTTGTCGGACATGGTTCGCGTCCGCCGTATGGAAGAGAAATGCGCGGAACTCTACAGCGCAGCCAAGATTCGGGGATTCCTGCATCTCTACGTCGGGGAAGAAGCGGTGGCCGCCGGGTCACTGCGCGCATTGGCCGACGATGACGCGGTGGTCGCGACCTACCGCGAGCATGCACACGCGCTGTTGCGCGGCATCCCGATGACCTCGATCATGGCCGAGATGTTCGGCAAGCAGGAGGGCTGCTCACGTGGCCGCGGCGGGTCGATGCACTTGTTCGATGCCTCCAAGCGCTTCTACGGTGGAAATGCGATCGTGGCCGGTGGCCTGCCACTCGCGGTGGGCGTCGCACTCGCTGACGCCATGCTGCAGCAGAAGCGGGTGACCGCCTGCTACTTCGGTGACGGCGCGGTGGCCGAGGGCGCGTTCCACGAGTCGTTGAACATGGCCGCGCTGTGGAACTTGCCGGTGCTCTTCTGTTGCGAGAACAACCTTTACGCGATGGGCACCGCCTTGGAGCGCGCGCAGTCGCAGACCGACCTCACCGTCAAGGCGGCGTCTTACCGCGTCCCGACGCTGGCTGTCGACGGGATGGATGTCGAGGCGTGCCACACCGCCGCACAGCAGGGTGTCGATCATGTCCGCGACACCGGCGGACCCTTTTTCATCGAGTTCCGTACCTATCGGTTCCGGGCGCATTCGATGTTCGACCCGGAACTGTATCGGGACAAGGACGAGGTGGAACGGTGGCGCGAGCGCGACCCGATCCGGTCATTTACCGAACAGTGTCTACACGACGGCACGCTGACCAAGGCCGACGTGGCTGAGATCGAAGAATCGGCCATCGCCGAGATCGAGGCTGCGGTGGCGTTCGCTGAGGCGGGAACATGGGAGGACGTGGCCGATCTCGAGCGCGACGTGCTGACTCCGGGGCTGGTGCGATGAAAACCAGCTACCGAACCGCTGTTCACGACGCACTTCGCGACGCCTTACACGACGACCCGCGAGTGGTGCTGATGGGCGAAGATGTCGGACGCTATGGAGGAACCTACGCCGCGTCCAAGGGCCTGCTGGACGAATTCGGGCCCGACCGGGTACGTGACACCCCATTGTCGGAATTGGGTTTCGTCGGTATCGGAATCGGCGCGGCGCTGGGCGGGTTACGCCCGATCGTCGAAGTGATGACGGTGAACTTCAGCCTGTTGGCGCTCGATCAGATCGTCAATACCGCTGCGGCCCTTCGTCATATGTCGGGCGGGCAGTTCTCGGTTCCGCTCGTTGTCAGGATGGCGACCGGGGCCGGACGCCAGCTCGCCGCGCAGCACTCGCACAGCCTGGAGCCCTGGTATGCCCACATCCCGGGCATCAAGGTAGTAGCTCCGGCGACCGTCGAGGACGCGTACGGCATGCTTGGGCCGGCCTTGGCCGACCCGGATCCGGTGGTGATCTTCGAGCACGTTCAGCTCTACAACACCTCAGCCGATGTCGACGCTCTGAGCCCGACAGATATCTCGCGGGCAGCGATCCGTCGCAGCGGCACTGACGTCACCGTGATTGCTTACGGTGGCTCTCTTCCGAAAGCGCTCGACGCCGCCAACGAGTTGTCTCTGGCCGGAATCGACTGCGAGGTAATCGATTTGCGAGTCTTGCGTCCGCTTGACGACGACACCATCCTCGAATCAGTCCGCAAGACACATCGTGCCGTCGTGGTCGACGAGGCTTGGCGAACCGGCAGTCTTGCCGCAGAAGTCATGGCGCGCGTGATGGAGGGGGCCTTCTACGACCTCGACGCCCCAGTTGCTCGGGTATGCAGCGCCGAAGTTCCCATGCCCTATGCAAAGCACCTGGAACAGGCGGCGCTGCCCCAAGCCGCCAAGATCGTCACCGCCGTGCAGAACCTGTTCGGTGACCAAACATGATCGAGTTCAAAATGCCGGCGTTGGGCTCCGATATGGACGAAGGCACGCTCGACGAATGGCGGATCAAACCGGGCGACAAGGTGACCCGCGGCCAAATCGTGGCGATCGTCGAGACCACCAAAGCGGCGGTCGAAGTCGAATGCTGGCAGGAGGGCACGGTCAGCGAGCTGCTCGTCCCGGTCGGCGAAACCGTCCAGGTGGGAACACCATTGGCCACGCTGCTGGAACCGGGTGAGCGCGCGGAGAAGCGGCCCCGCAAGCGGCCCGAGCCGTCCACGACCGCCGCGACACAGCCGGCGGCGACACCGTCGAGGGCACCGTCGGCGGCGATCAGACCACCGGCCGCCCCGGGACGGCGTCGCTGGGTATCTCCGGCCGCGCGCCGCCTGGCCCAACATCTGGGCGTCGATATCGACGCGGTGAATGGCACCGGCCCGCAGGGCGCTGTCACCATAAGCGACGTCGAGCACGCCGCCGCCGCGAAACCGGCCACCAAGCCGATCGCCAAGCCGGCAGCCAAGCCTTCGGGGGCCGACCGTGCTGCCCTGATGCGGAAGTCGATCGCGGCCGCGATGAGCCGGTCCAAGCGGGAGATCCCGCATTACTACCTCGCCGACGAAATCGTCCTGGAAAACGCGCTGACCTGGCTGACGCTGCGAAATGCGCAGCGATCCATCGACGAACGGGTCCTGCCGGCTGTTTTGCTATTGAAGGCCGTCGCTATCGCTGCGCAGCGGTTCGGGGAGTTCAACGGATTCTGGCGAGACGACGGCTTTGAGCCGGCGACCGGGGTTCATGTCGGAGTCGGAATATCGCTGCGCGGTGGCGGCCTTGTCGCGCCGGCGATTCACGACGTTGCAGACAAGAAGCTGGACGACTTGATGAGCGACCTCGTCGACCTCGTGGCGCGGGCGCGTTCCTTCTCGCTGCGGAGCTCGGAAATGTCGGACCCGACCATCACGGTCACCAACCTGGGCGACAAAGGCGTCGACACGGTCTTCGGCGTCATCTACCCACCGCAGGTGGCCCTCGTCGGTTTTGGTCAGCCGGCCCAGCGGGTCTGCGTCATTGATGGCGGGATTCGGGTCGTCACCACCGTGCAAGCCACGCTGGCCGCCGACCATCGGGCAAGCGACGGTCATCGGGGCGCGTTGTTCCTGACCGCAATCAACGAGCTGCTGCAGCAGCCCGACCTCCTGGAGAAGTGAGGTGCCATGACTGAAGCAGACACGCGTAGTGCGGTCCTGTCCGTGCTGACCACCATTGCCCCGGAAATCGAACCCGAGGAAATCAGCGATGACGTCCTGCTGCGAGATCAAGTCGATCTCGATTCCATGGACTGGCTGAATTTTCTGCGCGGTATCCACAAAAGGCTGCATGTCGATATCCCGGAAGCCGACTACGCGTCGCTGCGGACCCTGGCCGATGTGGTGCGCTACGTCGACAAGAACGGATCCAAATGAGCCGCGAAAGTGCAACTGGCGACGCATCCCCCGAGAAGCGCGGTCCGTAGCTGCACTTTCGCGGAAAGCGAAGGGATTTGACGTCATGCACACGACGCTGGACACCGAGGTGCTCAAGAATGCGGTGCTACTGGCTTGCCGGGCTCCATCGGTGCACAACAGCCAGCCCTGGCGATGGGTGGCCGAAGACGGGGTTCTGCACCTGTTCATGGATCGTCACCGGACGCTGCCCGCCACGGACTATTCCGGCCGAGAAATGATCCTCAGCTGTGGTGCTGTCCTGAACCACCTTTGCGTCGCCATGACGGCGGCAGGCTGGGACCCGAAAATCGAACGGCTCCCCGACCCGAATGATCCCGACCATTTGGCCTTGGTCGAATTCAGTCCACTAGACCACGTCACCGACGCCCAGCACCGCCGTGTCGAGGCGATTCTGCAACGCCGAACCGATCGACTTCCGTTGGGACGCCCCACATATTGGGACCTGTTCGAACCCGTCCTGCGTAGCACGATCGACGAGAGCCTGGTGACTCTCGATGTCCTCTCCGACGAGCTGCGGCCACTGCTGGTAGAGGCCTCACAGCTCACTGAAGCACTCCGCCGCTACGACACCTTTTACCACGCCGAACTCGAGTGGTGGACTTCGTCGTTCGTGTTGACCGAGGGCATGCCGCCGAGCGCGCTGGCGTCCGATAGGGAAGACTGGCGGGTGGACGTAGGACGCAGCTTTCCGATCAGGGGCCACGAGGATCGGCGTGGTGAGGTCAAGGCGGACTGGTCGAAAATCCTTGTGCTGTCTACCGCGGAGGACACCAGGACCGACGTGTTGCGATGTGGCGAAGTGTTGTCGATGGTGTTGCTCGAATGCACGGTGGCCGGCATGGCGACCTGTACGCTGACCCATCTGATCGAACTGGACGAGAGCCGTGACGTCGTGCGCGGGCTCATCGGCGGGCATGGCGAGCCGCAGGTGTTGATCCGCGCCGGGATCGCGCCGCCGATGGAACAGCTGCCGGCGGCAACCCCGCGGCGTCCGCTAGACGACGTGTTGCAGATCCGCTAGGCGGCCTTGTTGCACCGCCCGCGCGATCGACACGGGTAACACACTTTCGTCACACCAACCTCACAGACCACGACTCGACAACCGAACGGCGACGGTCTTTCGCAAACGCCCAGTCCCACGACGCCGTCGTGCAGGATCGCACAACGACGGCGGTCAGGCCGCAACTCCGGTATCCACCGTCCGCGTCCGCGCGATCACCAGCAACATTCTCCGCAATACCCCGAATTGACAGCCTACGAGACCGTAAGCTCGGTACCCGAACGGCGGTGGCTGTTGAGAAACTCATCCAGGATTTCTTCGGTCAAGGCATTCGGCCACCCAGGTGATACACGTCAATACTGATGAGCGAGGGGAATCGGCAGTGAATGAGCAACTTACCGCCGCATTAGAGCCACGCACCGAGTCAGGTGTGAGCCCGGTTTTGGGTGGGTGGCGCCCGAGTACCGCACCGGCCGCGTTCGCGCCACAAGACATCGCTCACGTCCTTCAATACGTGCGCCACCCGCTCCACGTGGTGCGCGAGGAGGCTACCGGGCAGCTGGGCCTCGCCATGGGGGGTGAGCTGGCAGCCGCCGGCGCATCCGACATATCCCTGGTGGGGACACTGCCCCCGATGTACCCGGAATGGTTGGGCGACCGTGAGTTCTGCGAGGCCCGCGGAACCCGGTTTCCCTATGTCACCGGGGCCATGGCAAATGGCATTGCCACACCAGCGCTGGTGGTGGCGATGGCGGAGACCGGCATGCTGGGCTTCTTCGGCGCAGGAGGACTCTCCTACGCCGACGTGGAACGCGGCCTGGCCGACATCCAGGCGAGGCTCTCGGGCAAACCCGGACTGGCCTGGGGCGCAAATCTGATCCACTCCCCCAACGAAGTTTCGCTGGAAGCCCGCGTCGCCGAGCTGTTCATCGCGCGGGGCGTCTCCGTTGTCGAGGCATCGGCGTTCATGAAACTCACGCCCGCGGTCGTTCATTACGCCCTGTCGGGTCTGTCGACGGATCCGTCTGGCGCCATCATCCGCAAGAACCACGTGATGGCGAAGGTCTCGCGTCCCGAGGTCGCTCGCCTGTTCATGGGGCCTGCGCCGGCGGCGCTGGTGGCGGCGCTCGAAGCATCCGGCAAGCTCACTGCGCGAGAAGCCGAGCTTGCCCGATATGTGCCGGTGGCAGAGGACATCACTGTCGAGGCGGACAGCGGCGGACACACCGACAACCGCCCACTGTCGGCGCTCTTCTCAGAAATCGTGCTGCTGCGCGACAAGCTGGCGCAGCAGCACGGCCTGGGCTACCGGGTGCGCGTGGGCGCCGGCGGCGGTCTCGGTACGCCGCAGTCCGTTGCCGGCGCGTTCGCGATGGGGGCTGCGTATGTGTTGACCGGCTCGGTCAACCAGGCGTGTGTCGAGTCAGGGCTTTCTCCACAGGCGCGCGCAATGCTGGCGAAAGCCGGGGTGGCGGACGTGATGATGGCCCCAGCTTCCGACATGTTCGAGATGGGCGTGAACCTGCAGGTACTCAAACGTGGCTCGATGTTCGGCCCACGCGCGAGAAAGCTCTACGAGTGGTACGCCGGCCGCCCGAACCTGGCCGCCGTCGTAGCCGAACACGGCGCGGAGCTCGAAAAGATCCTTGGCATGACTGTCGACGAGGTCTGGGCCGAAACACAGCAATACTGGCAACAGCGCGAACCGGCGGTGCTCGAACTCGCAAGCCGGGACCCCAAGTATCAGATGGCGCTGGTGTTCCGCTGGTACCTCGGCAAATCAAGCCGGTGGGCGATTGACGGCGAATCCAAGCGTGTCCTGGACTACCAGATCTGGTGCGGCCCGTCCATGGGAGCCTTCAACAGCTGGGTGGCGGGCAGTTATCTGGAGCCGTGCGAGCACCGCAACGTCGACCAGGTGGCACTTAATTTGCTCGAGGGCGCCGCGCAGATCAGCCGGGCCCAGCAGGCTCGCGTCTGCGGGGTACCGGTCCCGGCAGCCGCGTTCAGTTACATTCCGCGCCCGTTGTCCTTATAGGACGATGCGGCCGGCCCTGAAATGGTTGTATAACCGCGGTCTGACGGTCCTCCCGCACGGCTCACGTCACCGACGTTAAATTAATCGCGCATGCCCGACCTGCGGCTTTGCACCGAATAGTGCCGGAATTGGGGCACGACGAACTGCGCAAAGCGCCTTGGGCGGATTCGAGTGCTCGACTCCCCTATGCCGTCATGGCCGTCGGCACTCGCAGTAAACAGGATGCGTCGTTGCCCGCAACAACGTCGACGCGAGCTGAGATGGCGCAGGTACACTGCCGCGATTCGCCGGCCCATCACATGCGATGCCGATGCCCGCCGCAGTGACCACCAATCTGAGCCACGGCAAGTTGCATTCCGCGCTCATTATATATAGCGCCTCATGCCATGCGGGACTTTGAGGGTCTATGCACTTTTCCAGGGCAATTTTTAATTACCATGCTAATCTTCTCAGAATTTCATTGGAAACATAATCAACAATGGCCCCCACGCCAATTCCGCCGATCGTGAAAACACCGCGATATCGCCGCCCATTTCGAGCGGTTCGACGACCGGCTCGACGCCGACGCACCGCGCAATGGATCGCGGACCGCGCGGAAGGTGGTGGTTGCGGCTGGTCCCGTGGCGGTTGGGCGCCCAGGGTCACGCACGACCGGAAATTGCCTTGCCCTACACCTTCATAGACGCCGCACGAGCCCCCCTCGACGAGCAATTAACGCACCACAGGGGGTCGCGCTTCTCCCCGCCTTCACGGCACTCTGTAAAGGGAAACTGCTGGAACGCCCACCGGCATCACTGCGGAGCCTTCGACGGCCAACCATGAGACCGCCGGACCGGTGGTCGCCGGTAGCTCACGAGTCCATCGGTATTGACAATTCGTCAGTGCGGAAGCCGCCGCTCTGATATGGTCCCGGCGAGCGCTCGACCTGTCTCGGCTGGTCATTCGGGGAAGCAATGCACTAAGGAGAACCATGGTATCCAAACATCCTCCTGTTGCCGTTGTCGGCGTAAGCGCTCTGCTTCCAGGGTCTCCCGAAGCCGAACGTTTCTGGCGCAACATCGTCGAGGGTGTCGACCTGTTCTCCGAGGTTCCCCCGTCGCATTGGCGCGTTGACGACTACTACGACCCCACTCCGCGCACGCCGGACAAGGTCTACGTCAGCCGGGGCGGGTTCTTGCCCGATGTCGACTTCTCGCCAATGGATTTCGGAATTCCACCGAACGTCCTGCCCGCGACTGATACCGCTCAACTGCTTGCGCTGAGGGTTGCGCAGCAAGTTTTGGAGGACTTCGCAGGAGGTGATTTCTCTCACATTGATCGTGAGCGCGTCAGCGTGGTACTCGGCGCAGCCGGCGCTACGGAATTACTCGCCTATATGAGCGGCCGCCTGCAGCGGCCGGTCTGGGAGCGGACGCTCCGCGCTGCCGGTCACTCCGAACGTGAGATCGCGGAACTTAGTGAGCGCGCAATGGCTAACTACACACCGTGGCAGGAGAACACCTTCCCCGGCCTTCTCGGCAACGTCATCGCCGGGCGAATCGCCAACCGCTTCGATCTCGGGGGTACGAACTGTGTCATCGACGCGGCGTGCGCAAGCTCCCTAGCTGCTCTTGAGGTTGGACTCCATGAGCTGTATCTCGGCGAGGCAGACATGGTGATCACCGGCGGAGTCGACGCCTGCAACGACGTCTCGATGTTCATGTGCTTCACCACGGTCACCGCGCTGTCGCCCACTGGCGACTGCCGTCCCTTTTCCAGCCAATCGGACGGCACCATGCTGGGTGAAGGGCTGGCCATGTTCGCGCTCAAGCGTCTCGATGACGCCGAGCGCGATGGCGACCGGATCTACGCAGTGATCCGAGGAATTGGTACGTCCTCGGATGGCCGGGCCAAGAGCATCTATGCACCAAGTCCGGCCGGTCAGGCCAAAGCCCTTCGTCGCGCCTATGCCGCTGCCGGTTACGGTCCAGAAACGGTTGGGCTCGTCGAAGCACACGGCACCGGCACCAAAGCCGGTGATGTTGCCGAGTTCTCGGCACTGCGAGAGGTCTTCGCGGAATCAGGGCGGGAAGACCGGCAGTGGTGTGCACTGGGCTCAGTCAAGTCTCAGATCGGGCACACCAAGGGCGCGGCGGGGGCAGCCGGCCTGTTCAAGACTGTGATGGCGCTTCACCACAAAACCTTGCCGCCGACCATCAAAGTCGATCAACCCAACCCCAAGCTAGAGATAGAGAATTCGCCGTTCTATCTCTCGACACAGCAAAAGCCTTGGTTGTCCGACAAAGGCATTCCACGACGTGCGGCTGTCAGCTCGTTCGGCTTCGGTGGCACCAACTTTCACATCGCGGTCGAGGAGTACACGGGCGCCGGCAAGCGTGCATTGCGTTACCGCTCCTGGGATTCCGAGCTGGTAGCGCTTGGTGCGCCGTCCGCGGCAGCTCTATCCGATCAAGCCGCCCGGCTCTCGGCATCACTGGTCGACAGTCCCGACATGCTCGCCTATATCGCACGCAGCACGCAGTCCGGGTACGACGCCACCCAGCCACATCGTCTGGCTGTCGTCGCGGACAGCATTTCGGACTTGCGCACAAAGCTCGATGAACTCGCAGCGAAGCTCCAGACTTCCAATGGCGCAGTATCGTTCAGCTCGCCAAAGGGTTACTTCTATTCAGCACAACAGCCTGGGCCAGTCGCACTGTTGTTTCCCGGACAGGGCAGCCAGTACGTCGGCATGGGCGCAGACATCCCGCAGCTCTATGAACCCGCTTTGTCGCCATGGGAAGTTGCCCGTGCTGACCATTTGAACGCCGATCGTGACCTGCACCAGGTTGTCTGGCCAAAGACGGCGTTCACCGATGAGGAACGTGCGCTGCAGGCAGCCGAGTTGACGAAGACCGAGTGGGCGCAACCGGGCATTGGCGCGCACAGCTTGAGTCTGCTTTCCATAGTGCGCGCGCTCGGCATCGCGCCCGTTGCCGTCGGTGGGCACAGCTTCGGCGAAGTCACCGCGCTATGTGCCGCCGGTGTTTTCAGCGAAGACGTTGCCCTTCGCATTGCACGCGAGCGCGGTGCGCTGATGGCCGAAGCGGCGACCAACAGCGACGGAGCAATGTGCGCGGTGACGGCACCTGTGGAGGAGGTCCGCAAGCTCATCGACGAGTGGGGCCTTTCGGTGGTCATCGCCAACCACAATGCCCCCAACCAGGTTGTGCTGTCCGGCGACACCGCAGCCATAAACGATGCGGCACAGCGATTTAGCGCGGCAGGCGTGAACGCGCGACGGCTTGATGTCGCTACTGCCTTTCATTCCGAGATCGTCAGCCCGGCAGCGGTTCCATTCGCCGCGTTCCTGTCAGCTGTCCCGTTTAACTCGCCACAGGTTCCCGTCTACGCCAACGCGACAGCGCAGCCTTACACCGGCGACGGGCAAACCTGCCGGGCCACGCTTGCCAACCAGATCGCTCAGCCCGTGCGGTTCGTCGAACAGGTTCAAGCAATGTGGCACGCCGGTGCACGCACATTCGTCGAAGTCGGCCCCGGCAGCGTGCTGACAAATCTCGTCGGCAAGTGTCTCGCCGGCGCGGAACACACAGCGGTGTCCCTGGACGCCAAGGGCCGAAATGGCATTAAGTCGCTGTGGATTGGTTTAGCCCAACTCGTAGCTGCCGGCGTCCCGATGAATTTCGAGGCCCTGTGGGCCGACTACCGCGTCGGTGATGATCCGCGTGCGCGTACGCAGCCGAAGCTGAGCTTGAAGATCAACGGATCCAATTATGGAAAGCCGCAAATAAGCGACGAGCCCGTGCAACGGCCAACCGATGTCGAGACATCTACTGACCGCAGTCACCAGAACGGACACATCCCCGAATCGGAGCCCAAATTGGCGCCATCAGAATCAATCACACCCGTAGCCCACGTGAATGCGACGGCACCGTCTGTCAAGCCTTTGGCGCCGGTTCCGTTGGCTCCGACTGTCCCGCCGGTGACACCCGCGCGAGTTACGCCGGCTGCGCTCAATGGCGATGGTGCTCATGCCGGCGCGTCTGCCACGGCGGTCATTCCTTCTCCACCCGCCCCTGTAACGATGGCGGCTCCTCCGCCTGTCGCGCCGTCCTCGGCCGTACCTGACATAGGTACCGAAGTGATAGCGGAGATGGCCACAGCGGTAGGAACGTTGCGGGAAACCGTCGACCACTTGCAAGAGCTGTTAGAAGGTCTCGTGTCGCGGGCCGCTGTAGCTGCACCGCCTGCCGCGCCCTCGGTCATCCCCAACGGCAGGCCGGCAATGCCGGCACCGCCGGTGGCTCCGGCCGTCCCCAACGGCACACCGGCACCGGCAGTGGTCACGGCGGTGGCGCCGGCCGCGGTCAGCGCACCCGCGGCCGCACCCGCGGCGGTATCGGTTGCCGACGCGGACCTGGTTGCACAGATGCTCGACGTCGTCGCCGACAAAACCGGCTACCCCGTCGAGATGCTCGACCTATCCATGGCACTGGAAGCCGACCTGGGCATCGACTCGATCAAACGCGTCGAAATCCTCTCTGCAGTCCAAGAACGGATTCCGACCCTGCCCGAGGTGGAAACCTCCACCATGGCCACCCTGGCCACCCTCGCCGAAATCATCGACTACCTGCACAGCCTGACCACCCACAACGGCACCCCGGCCAGCCACAACGGCACCCCGGCACCCGTGGTGGCCGCACCCGTGGTGGTCGCGCCCCTGGCCGCACCGGCGGTGGCCCCGGCCCCGGTGGCCGCACCCGCACCCGTGGCCGCGGCGGCACCGGTGGCGGTGGCGGTCTCGGTGGCCAGCACCGAGCTGGTCACCCAGATGCTCGACGTCGTCGCCGACAAAACCGGCTACCCCGTGGAAATGCTCGACCTATCCATGGCACTAGAAGCCGACCTGGGCATCGACTCGATCAAACGCGTCGAAATCCTCTCCGCGGTCCAAGAACGGATCCCGACCCTGCCCGAGGTGGAAACCTCCACCATGGCCACCCTGGCCACCCTCGCCGAAATCATCGACTACCTGCACAGCCTGACCACCCCAACCACCCACAACGGCACCCCGGCCAGCCACAACGGCACCCCGGCACCCGTGGTGGCCGCACCCGTGGTGGCCCCGGCCCCGGCCCCGGTGGCCGCACCCGCACCCGTGGCCGCGCCGGCACCGGCGGCGGTGGCGGTCTCGGTGGCCAGCACCGAGCTGGTCACCCAGATGCTCGACGTCGTCGCCGACAAAACCGGCTACCCCGTGGAAATGCTCGACCTATCCATGGCACTAGAAGCCGACCTGGGCATCGACTCGATCAAACGCGTCGAAATCCTCTCCGCGGTCCAAGAACGGATCCCGACCCTGCCCGAGGTGGAAACCTCCACCATGGCCACCCTGGCCACCCTCGCCGAAATCATCGACTACCTGCACAGCCTGACCACCCCACCCACAACGGCACCCCGGCCAGCCACAACGGCACCCCGGCACCCGTGGTGGCCGCACCCGTGGTGGTCGCGCCCCTGGCCGCACCGGCGGTGGCCCCGGCCCCGGTGGCCGCACCCGCACCCGTGGCCGCGGCGGCACCGGTGGCGGTGGCGGTCTCGGTGGCCAGCACCGAGCTGGTCACCCAGATGCTCGACGTCGTCGCCGACAAAACCGGCTACCCCGTGGAAATGCTCGACCTATCCATGGCACTAGAAGCCGACCTGGGCATCGACTCGATCAAACGCGTCGAAATCCTCTCCGCGGTCCAAGAACGGATCCCGACCCTGCCCGAGGTGGAAACCTCCACCATGGCCACCCTGGCCACCCTCGCCGAAATCATCGACTACCTGCACAGCCTGACCACCCACAACGGCACCCCGGCCAGCCACAACGGCACCCCGGCACCCGTGGTGGCCGCACCCGTGGTGGTCGCGCCCCTGGCCGCACCGGCGGTGGCCCCGGCCCCGGTGGCCGCACCCGCACCCGTGGCCGCGCCGGCACCGGCGGCGGTGGCGGTCTCGGTGGCCAGCACCGAGCTGGTCACCCAGATGCTCGACGTCGTCGCCGACAAAACCGGCTACCCCGTGGAAATGCTCGACCTATCCATGGCACTAGAAGCCGACCTGGGCATCGACTCGATCAAACGCGTCGAAATCCTCTCCGCGGTCCAAGAACGGATCCCGACCCTGCCCGAGGTGGAAACCTCCACCATGGCCACCCTGGCCACCCTCGCCGAAATCATCGACTACCTGCACAGCCTGACCACCCCAACCCCCACAACGGCACCCCGGCCAGCCACAACGGCACCCCGGCACCCGTGGTGGCCGCACCCGTGGTGGCCCCGGCCCCGGTGGCCGCACCCGCACCCGTGGCCGCGCCGGCACCGGCGGCGGTGGCGGTCTCGGTGGCCAGCACCGAGCTGGTCACCCAGATGCTCGACGTCGTCGCCGACAAAACCGGCTACCCCGTGGAAATGCTCGACCTATCCATGGCACTAGAAGCCGACCTGGGCATCGACTCGATCAAACGCGTCGAAATCCTCTCCGCGGTCCAAGAACGGATCCCGACCCTGCCCGAGGTGGAAACCTCCACCATGGCCACCCTGGCCACCCTCGCCGAAATCATCGACTACCTGCACAGCCTGACCACCCCAACCACCCACAACGGCACCCCGGCCAGCCACAACGGCACCCCGGCACCCGTGGTGGCCGCACCCGTGGTGGCCCCGGCCCCGGTGGCCGCACCCGCACCCGTGGCCGCGCCGGCACCGGCGGCGGTGGCGGTCTCGGTGGCCAGCACCGAGCTGGTCACCCAGATGCTCGACGTCGTCGCCGACAAAACCGGCTACCCCGTGGAAATGCTCGACCTATCCATGGCACTAGAAGCCGACCTGGGCATCGACTCGATCAAACGCGTCGAAATCCTCTCCGCGGTCCAAGAACGGATCCCGACCCTGCCCGAGGTGGAAACCTCCACCATGGCCACCCTGGCCACCCTCGCCGAAATCATCGACTACCTGCACAGCCTGACCACCCCAACCACCCACAACGGCACCCCGGCCAGCCACAACGGCACCCCGGCACCCGTGGTGGCCGCACCCGTGGTGGCCCCGGCCCCGGTGGCCGCACCCGCACCCGTGGCCGCGCCGGCACCGGCGGCGGTGGCGGTCTCGGTGGCCAGCACCGAGCTGGTCACCCAGATGCTCGACGTCGTCGCCGACAAAACCGGCTACCCCGTGGAAATGCTCGACCTATCCATGGCACTAGAAGCCGACCTGGGCATCGACTCGATCAAACGCGTCGAAATCCTCTCCGCGGTCCAAGAACGGATCCCGACCCTGCCCGAGGTGGAAACCTCCACCATGGCCACCCTGGCCACCCTCGCCGAAATCATCGACTACCTCCACAACCTCACCACCCCCAACGCCATGCCGGTAGGTGACCGCGTCCCTTTTGAGTTGGCCGGAGCAACGATCGCCCGCTACGCGGTGCGCGCGGTTGCTGCTCCGGCTAGCGGGATGGGAATGCCAGGCCTGTACAGCGCCGCCAACGTGGAGATTGTCGCAACCCAGGACGCCACGGCCGACGCCCTGGCCGCAATCCTGCGCACACACGGCATTAGCGCCACGACTGTGACCGAGCCCAGCGCCGATGCCGAAGCGGTAATCCACCTCGGCGGTCTGCGGCGCACAGCTACCCGTGACGACACGCTGGCTGTCAACCGGGCGATCTTTGCAGACGCGCAACGCGTCGCGGCGAGGTTCCAGGAACACGGCGGTGTCTTCATTACCGTTCAGAACACTGGCGGCACCTTCGGCCTGCTGACCGAGCCCGGCCCGCGCGCCTGGGCCGGCGGCATCGCCGCCCTCGCCAAGACGGCCGCACAAGAGTGGCCGAAAGCGCAGGTCAAAACAATCGATATCGCGGTTGGACAGCAGTCCCCGATTACCGTCGCCGAACACCTCGCTCAGGAGATATTGGCCGGCGGGGCGGAACTGGAAGTCGGTCTGGGCAGCACGCACGGTCGGGTGACGATCGTCGCAGACGCGAGGCCGGTGACCACGCGCACGCGTCGCATCGATCATCGTGACGTGATCGTCGTGTCGGGCGGAGGCCGTGGCGTGACCGCCGCGTCAGTGATCGCCCTGGCAAAGGAGACACAGGCCAGCTTCGTCCTGATCGGACGTACGGAACTCGACGATGAACCACCTGCGGCGCGCGGGCTGACAACCGATGCCGAACTCAAGCGGGCGCTGCTCACTAGTGCTGCGGAACAAGGGCTTAAGCCCACGCCCAGACAGTTGGAACAACAGGTGCAGCGCATCGTGGCTGATCGCGAGGTGCGTACGACCCTTGCCGCCCTGACCGCCGCCGGCTCCCGGGTCCGCTATGCCGCGGCCGACGTGCGCGACCCGTCCCAACTCGGCGCTCTGCTCGACAGCGCGCGGGCCGAATTGGGGCCCATCACGGGGTTGGTCCACGGCGCCGGCGTATTGGCCGATGCCCCTTTGCATAAGAAGACTCTGGATGGATTTGATCGTGTCTTCGAGACGAAAGTCGGCGGTCTTTGTGCGCTGCTGGACGCGACGGCCACCGATGCGCTGAAGCTTGTCTGCCTGTTTTCATCGGTGGCCGCGCGCAGCGGCAACGTCGGCCAAAGCGACTACGCCATGGCCAACGAGATACTCAACAAGGTGGCGTTGGCGGAACAGACCCGCCGCGGGCCGGGCTGTCTTGTTCGGGCGCTGGGCTGGGGACCATGGGACTCCGGCATGGTTACGCCCGGCCTCAAGGCGATGTTCGAGTCCCGGGGCATCTCACTGATCCCGCTTGCAGACGGCGCACGGGCATTCGTCTCAGAGGTGCTGGACGATGATACCGAAAGCCCCGAGGTGAACCTCGGAGGCGGCGTATTGGCAGGCCTGCCAACCCATCCGATGCCCGCCGAAGGCCGCGTCGCGCGCGTAGTGGCCCATGTGACACGGCAGCCTTACCTGCTCGATCACCGCATCCAGGACAACGTGGTACTACCAGTTGTGCAAGCCCTGGAGTGGTTTGTGCGAATGGCCGAAGCATGCCGGCCCGGACAACGCGTGGATCGTCTCTTCGACCTCAAGGTGCTTCGAGGCGTGACGTTGCATGACTTCGAACAACATGGTGACCCGATGCTGGTGCGCTGCGCGCCGGTGGAAGATCAGCCGGATCGGCTGACGTGCACGTTATCCGATAGTTCGGGATCAGCTGCCTATTACTCCGCGACAGTCGAAATGGGTTCGGGCTCAACCGTTGTACCGACCGTCTCGACGGCACGACCCAGCGGTCGTCAGCTGAACCGCGACACCTGCTACCACAGCGGCGCGCTCTTCCACGGCCCCGCATTCCAGGTCCTCGACAGCGTGGACTGCGGGGATACGAGCGCTACGGCATCCTTGTACGGTGTGACGGCAGCAGGCTGGCGGGGCGAAGGCTGGGCTACGGATCCAGCAGCACTCGACGGCTGTCTCCAAGTGGCATTGGTATGGAGCTTTGAACAGCTCGGCCGCAAGGTGCTGCCATTGAGGGTGGGCGAGGTGGTACGTTACCGAGCCGGTGCGCTGGGCGACGGACTGCGGTGCGTGCTCTCCAATGGTGACGCCAAGAACAACCGAGCGGTCTGCGACCTCGACCTCGTCGACGCAGAAAATCTCGTGGTCGCCAGCCTCAAACGACTCGAGTTGTACCCCTACGGCAGCTGGTCCAACGATGCCGGGGAATCGTCGTGAAGTTTGAGCCTATTGCGATAGTCGGCCAGGGCTGCGTCCTTCCCGGCGGCCTGAGTCCCGACGAGTTGTGGAAGACCGCACACGAGGGCCGTGATGTCCTCGGCTCGCCGCCGCCGGATTATTGGGGAGTCTCGGCGGCACAGATCGTGCGAGACGAGAAGAACGCGCCCTTCTTCGACCACACCTGGTCGGATCGCGGCGGATACGTGCGCGGCTTTGACGAGATTTTCGACCCGCGCCGTTTCCTGCTCGACGCTGATGAACTCCACGGTCTCGATCCGCTGTACCTATGGGCCGTCGAGGCGGCCCGGCAAGCTCTCGAAAGCGCCGGCTGGCGCCCCGGCGAGGTCCCGGGCTCAGCCGGGGTCGTGCTCGGCAACTTGAGCTACCCGACGAAATCGATGACCGACCTGGCTGAAAACGTTTGGCGTGGTAGCGAGCACGGGATCGATTGGCGCAACCGCTTCATGTCCGGGCTACCGGCCCATGTCATGTCTAACGCACTGGGTTTGACCGCAGGTGCCACAGCCCTCGACGCCGCATGCGCCTCCTCCTTGTATGCAATCAAGTTGGCTTGCGATCGACTCCACGACCGTACCGCGGACGTGATGGTGGCGGGAGGCGTCAACGGCGCCAGCGACTTGCTCCTACACGTTGGCTTCAGTGCGCTACAGGCATTGAGTCGTACCGGAAAGTCGCGACCCTTCCACAGTGGCGCGGACGGATTGGTACCTGCCGAAGGCGCGGCTTTTCTGGTTCTCAGGAGGCTGGACGACGCGGTCGCCGATAACAACACCATCCTGGGCGTCATCCGGGCGGTCGGGCTCAGCAATGACGGCCGAGGACACGGCCTGCTCGTACCATCGCAAGAGGGGCAAGAGCGCGCGATGCGGCTCGCTTACGAAATGGCCGAGCTTGAGCCGCAAGATATCTCACTCATAGAGTGCCATGCCACGGGAACCTCGCGCGGCGACCTGACCGAGCTGATGAGCATGGCACGCATCTTCCACGGCATGGTGAACATACCCATCGGATCACTGAAATCCAATCTGGGACACTCCATCACGGCATCCGGTGCCGCGGGAGCCATCAAGGTGCTCGCGGCGATGCGCGCGGGCGTACGTCCCCCGACATTGCACGTCGACGATCCGCTGCCGTTCATAGCCGACTCCCCATTCCGTCTACTCACCGAGGCCGAACCCTGGGTATGCAGCGGGCCGCGCCGCGCCGCGATCAACAACTTCGGGTTCGGCGGCAATAACGCCCACTTGCTACTCGAAGAATGGGTCGAGCCTGCCGACAAGCACCACAGCCGGCCGAACTTTCCGGTCACCAGCGCCCAACCCGATGATGACATCGCGATCGTGGGAATCAGCCTGCTCGTCGGCGATGACGAAACCGCCTCGGTCGCAGATCATCTGAAGATATGCCAACCAATTCCCAGCTGCGACGGCAGCGGCACCCGCAGAGCGCGGATGACCGAAGTCTGGCTCGACGTCACGCAAACACGCTTTCCCCCGGTCGATCTCAAACAGACGCTGCCTCAGCAACTGGCCCTTCTCGGTGCGGCCCTCAACATCGATGAGCTGATCAAAGGTCTGCCACCGGACACGACGAGCGTCGTCGTTGGGATGGGTTGTGACGCTGAGGTGACACGACTCGGAGTGCGCTGGCGATTGGCCGACGAGATCGACGACCCCGACCAGCTGGCGGCAGCGCGCGATGGCGTCGTGCAAGGGTGGACCGCCGCTGGTGTGGTTGGCGCCATGCCGAACATCGTCGCCAACCGTTTGAACAGACAATTCGACCTGCGGGGCCCGAGTTTCACAGTATCCAGAGAACAACTCTCCGGCACCACGGCTCTGGAGATGGCCGCACGTGCATTACGGCGCGGCGAAGTCGACGCGGCGGTTGTCGGTGCGGTGGATCTCAGCTGCGAACAGGTACACGAAGCGGCGGCACGCGTATTGCTCGGATCAGAAGAGCAGATACCTGGCGACGCCGCCGTCGTGTTGGTACTCAAACGCGCCGATGACGCACGTCGTGACGGCGATACGGTTCTTGCCACCCTGCCCGCAGATCAGGAACCACATGGTGAGTGCCTTCACTTAGGCACTGCGCCCGGCGCGTTGAACCTCTCGCCGCTACTCGGCCACGCCCACGCCGCATCGGGACTGCTTTACGTTGCCGCCGGCGTGCTCTACGGCCTTCTTGGTGTATGGCCCGACGGCACGCCGTGGACATCTGAAAAGCGGGCAGTCGTCATCGCGCTCAACGCGCTAGCCGGCCAGGAGCAACAAATCGTGCTGGTGCCGCCAGCACCCAAACCTTACGACGCCGATGCGCTCGGCGGCCAGTTCCGCCCAGCCGCCCGACCCCAAACGGGGAAGTCCACACGGCTGCATTTCCCGGGTCACCTGCCCGATGTTCGGCTACCGACTCATGTTGTAGGCGCGCATAGCTCAGTGTCACACCAGGAGGAGCAACCGGCGTCCGCCGCCGAACTGGGTATGGTTTCCGCCGGGCAACCGATAGCGACAATCCACTACCGACACCAGTCCCGACGAACACCGAAGGACTCCTGACCACCAAATAAACCGGAGCAGCTAATGGCAACATACCTCCCGGTTCCGCCGGCTCTGCCCAAAGCGCAGGAGGCATTGGCGCGTGTGCCGCTGGGCGCAGCCCTGGTGACGCAGACGCCGCCGGAACCGCTGTCGATTGCTTATGACTTCGACTCTCCAACGGCCGGCGATAATACCGTTCAGGGAAGCGTCCACAACGGCTCTGCCAGTAGTGATTCCACACGGCAATCCCGGGTCCAATCCGGCGCCGTTGCGTTCCCCGATTTTCAGCTTGATGACGCTGCCGGCACACTGCCGGGTCACCAACTGCCGGCTACGACGACTGCCTCCAATGCATTGGACCAGAACGGAACTGACAACGGCGCCTGCAGGGCGATCCAGCCGTCCCGGCCTGTCGACAAAGAGGTACCGAAGCCGACAGTCAAGCGCACGCCGACAGGCCTCACGCTAGACAAGGACGGCCTGCGCGTGCACGCCTCAGGCAAGATTTCCGACATCTACGGTCCGGCGTTCACGGTGCAAGACAACTACCGCCGACAGATACGGATGCCGGAACCTCCGCTGCTGCTGGCGGATCGCCTGCTGGGCATTGACGCGGAGCCGGCCAAGACCGGCAAAGGCACCCTGTGGACCGAAACCGATGTCACCGCCGACGCATGGTGGCTCCATCAGGGTCGGATGCCGGCCGGAATCATGATCGAAGCCGGGCAGGCCGATCTCATGCTCATCTCCTGGATGGGTGCCGACTTCGCCAACAAAGGCGATCGGGTGTATCGCCTGCTGGGCTGCGAAGTGACCTACCTGGGTGGCTTACCTGAGATCGGCGACACCCTAAGGTTTGATATCCACGTGGATGGCCACGCCCGCCAAGGCGACATCCGCATGTTCTTCTTTCACTACGACTGCACGATCGACGGTGTCGAGCGGATGTCAATGCGTAACGGCCAGGCCGGGTTCTTCTCCGACGAGGAGTTGGCGGCCTCAGGCGGGATCCTCTGGCGCCCCGAGGAGGAGACCGTCAGCGGCCCGATGGAACCAGTACCGGCGCAAACGTCGCGCACTTCGTTCAGCCGCGCCGATCTGGAAGCGTTGGCGTCAGGCCAGATCTGGCACACGTTCGGCCCCGGCTTCGAGCGCGCGGCCAGCCACACCCGCACGCCGTGCATCTCAGGCGGCGACATGCTGTTCGTCGACGAGGTAACCCAGCTGGACTTCTCCGGCGGCCCGTGGGGCCGAGGCTATCTGCGCGCCGTTGCGCACGTCACTCCCGATACCTGGTTCTTCGCCGGTCATTTCAAGAACGACCCGTGCATGCCCGGCACGCTCATGTTCGAGGCGACGATGCAAACCATGGCGATCTACATGACCGCCCTCGGCATGACCTTGGAGTGCGACGGGTGGCGCTTCGAACCCGTGCCGTTCGAGACCTACAAATTGCGCTGCCGTGGGCAGGTCACGCCACAATCACGCGAGCTGGTCTACGAGCTGTTCGTGCGGGAAGTCCTTGCCGGACCCGAGCCCACACTCTTCGCCGACCTGCTCTGCACCGTCGATGGATTGCCGGCTTTCCACTGCCGCCGGATGGGGCTGAAACTCTCACCCGGTTGGCCGATGGATCTGGGCGCCAAAGAGCTGGAAGGATATGTCGAACCTAAGCCGGTCGCCGAAGTGGAAGGCTTCAAGTTCGACTACAAAGCGATGCTTTCCAGCGCTATCGCCAAACCTTCCATGGCGTTTGGCCCTCTCTATCAGAAGTTCGACTCCCACCGGAAGGTGGCGAGACTGCCAGGTCAGCCTTACCACTTCATGTCCCGGGTCACCGACCTGGTCGGTGAGATCGGCGTGATGAAGTCCGGTGCGGAAGTTGTCGTGGAGTACGACGTCCCCAGCGACGCTTGGTATTTCACCGCGAACGGGACATTGACGATGCCCAACGCGGTCCTCATGGAGGTCGCCCTACAGCCCTGCGGCTGGCTGGCCAGCTACATCGGCTGCCCACTGGACCACGATGTCGACCTCTACTTCCGCAACCTCGACGGAACCGGGATACAGCACCGGGAGATCACACCCTCGACCGGGACGTTGCGGACCAAGGTCTCGCTGAAAAGTATCGCCCGGGCGGCTGGCACCATCATTGTGAGCTTCAACGGCGAGATCCACGCCGATGACGGACTCGTCTACACCTTCGACACGGTGTTCGGGTACTTTCGCCGCGAAGCGTTGCAGCAGCAGGTGGGGCTCCCGGTCACCGACGAGCAGCGTTCGTTGCTGGAGCTCCCATCCGACGCGCCGGTCGTCGAGCTGCGCGCCCGTCCGGAGGAGTTTTTCGGCCCGGGAGCGCGGCTCGCCGACCCGATGCTGTTGATGATCGACCGAGTGACAGGCCGTTGGCCCACCGGCGGCGGCGCCGGTCTGGGTCGGTGGCGCGCCGTGAAAGACGTCGATCCCGCAGAGTGGTACTTCAAGGCCCACTTCTGCCAAGACCCGGTGCAGCCTGGATCGCTGGGCATTGAGATGTTGCTGCAACTCCTGCAGTTTGCGATGCTCGATCTCGGGCTGGGCAAAGAAGCGGGACCTGTAGCGCGGTTCGAGCCGGTGGCACTCCACGAAGCGATCACGTGGCGGTATCGCGGTCAGATTGTGCCCACGAATAAGCAGATCACGTCGCTGGTGGAAATCACCCGCATCGCGCGCGGTGACGACGGCATCCTGGCCGTAGCCGATGCCTCCCTGTGGGTTGACGGGAAACGGATTTACAGCGCGAGCAACCTCGGCATGCGCATCACCCGCGAAGCGCCGGAGAGCCAATCTCCGGTGGACACCGGCTCGTCCGCCACGTCCTCTGAGGCGCCGGCTATCACGATGGAGACAACCATCGATCCCGCCACGGACACGTGGATCGCCGATCACTGCCCGACGTATGTCATCCCATCACTGCCGATGATGTCGGTGCTGGACCTATTTGTGCAGGCGGCCGGCCGGGCCTCGGGCGGCGTCGCCAAAGTGGTCGAAATCACCGACCTGCAGGTAGTTCGTTGGATCATCGTCGATTCGCCGAAGCAGCTGCGAGTGGTAGTCGAGCCAGTTGAGCCGGGAAGCTTCAAGGCCCGTTTGGAGGTGTGGCGAGACGCACCGAAACCGGTGTTGTCGCGCTGGGAGACTCACGCACACGCCACAATCGTCACCGCGGAGCGCCACGCAGGTGCACCGACAACTCCGGCCCCCCTGCACGAGACGGTGCCCTTCGCCACACCGTATGAAACCAGCGCGGTGTTCCACGGGCCCGCGTTCGCAACCCTCATGGACGGCGCCCGGATAGGCAGCAACGGCTCATCCGGCACGCTTGCAGTGGAGCGGTGCAAGGTTCCCGTCGGCCAGGTACAGCCCGGACTCCTCGACGGGGCGCTGCACATCGTTCCACACGCTGCGATGAGTGTATGGACCACGGACGGTTCAGATGTCGAGTCTTATGCGGACGCCACGGACCCGACTGTCGCATTTCCACGTCGCCTGGTTTGGGCCCGGTTCTACAGCGACGCCCCCGTCGAGGGGACGGTGGACGTGGAAGCCCGATTCGTCGGCTTTGACGACGCCGAGGGCCGCATGCTGGTCGTTGACCTCTGGCTCAGCGTCGCGGGCAAGCCCTGGGCGTACATCCGCCTCGTCGTAATCCTGCTACCCAAGGGGCCTCTCGCGCAGGTCACCGGCATCAAGCGACGCGCGTTCCTGGCCGAGCGGCGGGCGGTGCCCGGAATGTCGCTGAGCGATCGGCTGGACCACGGGGTCGTCACACTCGATCCCACCCGCGCGGCAACGCTGGACTGGTTCAAAGGCACTTTGCAGGCAGTGTACGGCACCAGGAGCCAAGGAGCGGCGCTGATTGCCGACATCGCGACCAAAGAAGCTGTCGCCGATGCCGCCCACGACGCCATCCACCCATCGCAAGTTCAGATTGTCGACGGGCAGGTGAGCTGTCCGGCGCTGCCGCTGGAGCGAATCTCTGTCGAGGTCGAGCAAACACCGCAGGGCGGGTGCCGTGCGACCGCGTCGTTGCAGACAGACTGGCAACCGATACGCAGCTGGTGGACCCACAGGTTGGGAACGCAGCAGGGCGGGTTCGGCGATCTTCTGCTCTGGGCCTTGCTGTCGCGCTATGTCAGACACGTCATCGTCACGGACCCGGCCGCGATGACGGCAATTCGTGGGCGTCCCGTTTTGCTGCTGGGCAACCACCAGGTGCAGATCGAGTCGCCGTTGGGCACGATCGTCGCGTCGTGGCTGACCGACACAAGGGCTGTGCCGATCGCCCATGCCAAACATGAAAACCGTTGGATCGGTGATCTTGTCCGGTATCTGGACTCCAACATGGCGAGCACAGAGCGCAAAATCCGGTACTTCGATCAGCGCCAACCGCAGGAGTTCTTGAGCCTGGTCGAAGAAATCAAGAGCGACATCGCCACCCACGGATTGTCGACCATGGTGCACGCCGACGGAACTCGATACGTCCGATCCGGCCAGCGCGTCGAAAGGCTCACCTCCACGCTGCTGGACTTGGCGATTGAGGTACCGATGCCGATCGTGCCGGTGTACTTCGCGGGAGGGTTACCTGAGGATCCGGTGGATGAAAAGCTCGAGGTGCCTTATCGCCAAACCGCCCAAGACTATATCTTCGGTCGGCCGATCATGCCTGAAGAGCTGAACGCGTGGCCCTACGCCACCCGTCGACGCCACGTCATGGACGCCATCAACGCACTCGCCCCGTTCAGTGACGCGCCGCACGAGCCGAACTACGCGGTGGAGAGCCGGATTGCCGCTGCCGCTCCGGGTGCGTCTCACCTTGAGGCGATATGGGAGTGCGTCGAAGACGCCCTGGATGCCCTCCCGGTGGACTGGCGCGACATGATCGACGGCGACCAATGGACGGCGACCACCCGATTAACGCAACGCGACGCCGCCGGTACCGCCACCGGCCGCCCATAGCCGCTCAGGGGTGGCCACGGTTTAATCAATGACCGGACACCCCACTGGGGTCGCGTGTCAACTGAGGGGATGGCGAATGTCAGAACTCGATGATGGGGTCACCGTCCTGCCGGCGCACGAATGCTGGGATCTTCTGGCAGGTGTGACACTGGGGCGGCTGGTCACCAGCGTTGACGGTCAGCCCGAGATCTTCCCTGTCAACTACGTCGTCCAGCGCCGCACCGTGCTGTTTCGCACCGCGGAGGGTACCAAGTTGGTCAGCACCGCGATAAACAGCCGCGTGCTGTTCGAGGTCGATGACCATAACGTCGCCGAGGGGTGGAGCGTGATCGTCAAGGGCACCGCACGCTCGCTTCGCAGCTATGAGCAGATCGAGGAAGCCGAGCGCGCCCAGGTATTGCCGTGGACGACGTCTGAGAAGACGCACTATGTGCGGATCATTCCCGAGACGGTCACGGGCCGCCGGTTCAGGTTCGGCACGCCGCCGGAGACAGGTTAGGTCGCGCCGGGCTGAGTCCGGTTCAGATGGCGCGGGCGCGGCATGAACTCCAGCGACAACAACACCATCAGCGCAGGCGGGATGTGGTGGGCGGACAGCAGCACGTAACGGCGCTCGGCCAGCGAGTGGTACTTGCGGAGGTAACGGTACAAGGATTCCAGCCGGATCAGCGGATCCAGCAGATGGATGAGCCGATACGCGACCCGCTGCGGCAGGCGCGGGTGGGTGGCGTCGAAGATCTCCGGAAACGCTGCGAATGCCAGAGAAAGCCGCAGCGCCTGATGGTTTTTCGCTTCGGCGATCATGTCGACGCTGAGCCGCTCGTCAACGCCGTTGGGGGCGTCTGGGCGGCGGAATGGCATGTCGAGGCTGACTTCTGACCCTTCGCCAGCGGTGGCGTAGCGGTGAAACGCCGTCACTCGACCGTGCCGGTCACGTGCGATGGCCAGCTTGATGCCGGGCAAGCGCCCTTGCAGTGCCCCGTCCAGATTCATGCAAAACCCGCGTTCGGTGCGCGCGGCGCGGTGCGCGGCATACAGCACCTCGGTCAACTCGGCGGTCAGCTCGCCACTGAGTTCCTGTTCGTCGACGATCTCGGTGGTGACCCCGCAGTTGTGGGTGCGCTGCACTGCTTGGCGCAAATTGCGATACCGGCGCCCCCGCAGAGTGAAACGGCGAAGATCGACCACGACGTCGCGACCGATCGGCACCACCAGCATCGGCTGACCGACCGTCTCGCTGCGCCACAGCTTCAGGTGCCGCTCGCCGCTGGCCAAGACGATGATCCGCCAGCCCCGACTACGGCACATACGGACGAAATCCGTTGCCAATCCTTCGAATTGAGCACTGTCCCCGATAGGATCGCCGCTGACCACGGCGAACCCAAGCCGGGTGCGGTAAGCGATCGCCGCAGTCTTGTCGGTGTTGAAGTGATAGCTCTTGCTCGAATGCATAGCAAAGGGCGCCAGCGGATCCCCGCGTGTGGCGTCGACCAGCGACCACACCTGATCTAGCAGCTCCGGTTGTGGTTGGGCTGCGGTAGGCCACATAAGCGCGAGCCCACTGCCGGCGACCAGGATGTTGCCGGGACCTGCGAATGACAAAAAATGCGCAAACAGCCCGGCGCCCACCGCAGCAGCCGCGACCATCGCATGCCCAGTGGTCACCGGCCGGCCGAGGAAAATGCCGCGGGCAATCAGGGCCGCTGCGGCCAGCAACGCCACCGACCACCCGAACCGGCCGGGGGCAACCTGGCCGTAGCCGAAGTGTTGCCACATGACCAGCACCGTCAACCAGGCCAGGATGCACAGCAGCATCAGCACGCTGACGACGCGGATCGCCGGGACATCGGCCCTGACCAAGACCCGTTCGCGGCCGCGCGCCGTAGCGGCGCCACCGTTGGCGCGGCTGCCCTTCATACCCCGCCCGCTTCCTGGGTCGCCGGCGGCCGAGACGAACGGCGTCGTAGATACTTCGTGAATTCGTCAGCGCCCAAGACAATCACGGGATACGCCGGCAGCAGAAGTAGATACGAGGCGGGCAACGGCGCGGTACCCAGCACGGCTTGCATGGGTGGGGCGTAGACGAATACGGCGGCAAGCAGAATTTCGGCAGCGATGCCGGCCAACAGGTAGCGGTTGCTGAAGACGCCCACCGACCGCAAAGATGCCCGCTGGGTGCGTACGGCGAAGACGGTGCCGATCTGGCCCGCGATCATGCCCAAAAACGTCATGGTGGTCGCCTGCTGATAGGCGTGATGCAGTGGGGCACCGGCATTGACGGGCATGCCCGGATGCCAGCCGGCGTGGAGCAACACGTAGAAGAACCCGGCCATTTGCAGTGCAGCGACGATCGCGCCGAGAAACAGCCACGCCCGGACCAGCATCGGCCCGCGGATCACGCCCTCGTTGCGCGGGCGCGGCGGCCGGGCCATGATGCCCGGTTCGGCCGGTTCACGGCTCAGCGACAGCGCCGGCAGCGTCTCGCTGCCCACGTCGAAAGCCAACAGCTGCAAAATAGTGAGCGGCAGCGGTACCAGACCACCGCTGAGGGCAAACACCAAGAACGGCACCGTTTCCGGTGTGGCGTGGGCGAAGATGTAGATGATGAACTTGCGGACGTTGTCGTAGATACGTCGGCCAGCGTGTACTGCGGTGACAATAGTGCTGAAGTTGTCGTCGGTGAGCACCATCGTTGCGGCTTCGCGGGCGACGTCGGTGCCAGACTTGCCCATCGCCACACCGATGTCCGCATAGCGCAGTGCCGGAGCGTCGTTGACGCCGTCGCCGGTCATCGCGACGACATGCCCTTCGTCGCGCAGCGCCGCGGCGATGTGCAGTTTGGCCTCCGGGGAGGCTCGGGCGAAGATCACCTCCGGATTTTGCTGGATCAGCGCAGCCAGCTGTTGCTCGGTGAGTTGGTCGAACTCCGCACCGGTCACCACGGTGGGGTGCTCCCCGGTAATGCCGACCCGCTGGGCGATGGCCGCGGCCGTAAGCGGATGATCGCCGGTGATCACGATGATCCGTATCCCTGCCGTGTGGCATTGCGCGACGGCGTCGGCGACGTCGGCGCGCGGCGGATCGAGCATCGCGATCAAGCCGGTGAGACACAGATCGCGTTCTGCATCGCTGCGCCGGTGCGGTACCGGTTCGCGGGCGGCCAGGTCGCGGCGCGCGAAGGCAAGCACTCGTAGCCCTTCGGCGGCGAACTCATTGACGGCCGCCTCGACCCGGTGCCGCCCCGCATCATCGAGCGCGACCGGACGGCCGTCGGCATCGAGGATACGGCTGCACAGCGGCAACACCGCTTCGGGTGCGCCCTTGGTGTGGACGGCGACCGACGCACCGGGCA
Organism: uncultured Actinomycetota bacterium; assembly: GCA_963848535.1. Classification (GTDB taxonomy): domain Bacteria; phylum Actinomycetota; class Actinomycetes; order Mycobacteriales; family Mycobacteriaceae; genus Mycobacterium. The sequence continues at coordinate 459,872 of CAWKEM010000013.1, read as the reverse complement.
GCTGATCGATCGTCGACATCAACTTGAGTTCCGGGTCGAAATGAAACCGCCAGCGGCGCTGGGCTTCTCGCTGATTGTGGTCAATGTCTGCGCCGAAAGTGCGCGCGGCTAGCAGGATCGCGATCTCGGTCGGGTCGCCGGTCGGCTCTCCCCCATCGTTGAACAGCGCGTTGTTACAACCGGCCGCGATGCGGCCCAGTTCCCGAACCGAGGGCAGCGCGGCGGCGCTTGAGCCGGCAAAGCCGCTGTCCTCGAGGTCAATACGTTGTGTGGGCACCCATGCGGCGACCGGGATCATCCGATTTTCGGTCAACGTGCCGGTTTTGTCGGTGCAGATCACGTCGGTGCAGCCCAACGTCTCCACCGCGGAGAGCCGCTTGACGAGTGCGCCGCGGCCGGCCAAGTGGCGCACCGCGACCGCCAGCGCCAGCGTGATCACCGGCAACAAGCCCTCTGGCACCATCCCGGCCAGCAGGCCGGCCGCAAACACCAGCGAGTTGATCAGGGTCAGGTGCGCGACCAGCGTGGCCACCGGAATGAACGACAGCGCCAGCATCACCGAGACCGCAGCGATCAACCACGCCACCCGGCGGACCTGCAGTTCCAGCGGACTGGGATCGGTTTTGACCCGCTGGGACAACGCGGCGATGCGGCCGATCTCGGTAGCCATTCCGGTCGCGAACGCCACACCGCGCGCTTCACCACCGGTGCAGCTGGTCCCACTGAACACCAGCCGGTACGCGGACAACAGCGGCAGATTCGCAGCCGCCATGGCCGCCGACCGCAGCACCGGCACCGATTCCCCGGTCAGCGCCGACATGTCGACTTCGATCGCGCCGGACAGCAGGCGGACGTCAGCCGCGATGCGATCACCTTCCTGGATCAACACGATGTCACCGGGCACCAACTGCGTCGCATCGACTTCGGCGACCGCGCCGTCGCGTTCCACCCGGGCGCGCTGCGGCAGATACTTGGCCAGTTCCTCCACCGCCTGCTCGGCTTGCAGCTCTTGCGCGAACGAGAACGCCGCGTTCAGGCCGATGATCAACACCACCGCGGCGGCGACCACATTCGAACCGACGATCAGCAACAACCCTGCCGCCAGCCACAGCAACAGCGCCAGCGGATGGGTGAGCTGGCGCGCCAACTCGCCGGGCCAGCGACGCGTACTTCGGCGCCGCAGGGTATTCGGCCCGTACTGCAGCAAGCGCCGCTGTGCCTCACGCGTCGATAATCCACTGGGGGTGCTCCGTAGATCGCGCAGCAACCGGTCGGCGGCCTCCTCCGGATCGAGAGCCGCAGCCGAACCTTCTTGATTGTCAACACGGTTCGTGTGACTTTGGTGTGTTCTGACCTGACTCATCGGGGTTGGCATCGCGGCCGGTAGCCGAAGGTCGGCTACGGGCTGGTCAGACACGGTCAACCCTTTTCTCCGGGCACACTTCAAGGCGGCTACACGCCATGACCTTGAGACTAATCAGCACTGCCAGGCACCCGCGAGAGCCGTTCGTCCTCGGGTTACGGCCCTAGGACCCCGCGCGGTTCTCTGGCTCTGGCTGTTTGCCGCCTACGGATGGTTTCACTGGGCGCCATCCCGCACCGGTGGGAAGAGCGAGCTCTGGCGTCGCAGGATTCACGACCAATGTCCCCAAGGTGGGGGACTTTCGGCCCTCCCACCCCACCGGGCCTCAGTCAAGTGCTCAGCTGTCAGCGTCGCAAATACGACAATCGACGTCACGGATGCCACGCACGCAAGCAAGCACCAATGGAGGCGGCGTGACAAATGCGAACTCTACAGCTACCGCAGCTCCGGAAGCGCATGTTTGCATGCGTGCTCGGCGTGTTCTTTGTCATCGTCGCCGCTACGACGGTGGCGCGCGGATCGGATAGGCGAACATTGCGTCCGGACGCCGAGGTCAACCACGCGCGGCCGTGGGTGACGGCCGGCCGGCCGTGGTTCGCGATGGCGGGTCCGGTCCTACCACCCGAATTTCGAGTTATACCCAATCCGCTGCGCGGCCAGTACGAAGATCTCTTGCAACCGCTATTCCCACAATGCAATCCGGCAGAGAGGCGGTATCCGGCATGGCCCGCGCCGTATGACGCGAGTTTGCGTGTCTCCTGGCGGCTGTTACAGCCCACCGACCCGCGCACGTTGCCACCCGATGCTCCTGACGATCGCAAAGTTCGACTTCAGCGTGATCGATGACGCGCTGGCGAAACTGGCCTGCCAAAACATGCGGCTGACCATCCGGGTTCATGCCTACAACTCCTGTTGCAACGCGTCCAATCCGAACAATACGAATATCGCGGTTCCGGACTGGGTGCGCGCCGTTCCCGGCGCTACCACTAGTTGTCTCGGGCCGCCGTCCGGCCGCTCACCCGGGCTGATACAGGTGGTACCGAACTGGAACGACCCCAATTACCTGGACGTTTTCGCCCGGCTGCTCGCCGCGCTCGGCCGCCGCTACGACGGTGACGAGCGGCTCAGCGTGTTCGAGTTCTCCGGCTACGGGGACTTCAGCGAGAACCACATCGCGTATCTGCGTGACGCGCTGGGCGCGCCGGGTCCGGCGCCAGACGACAGCGTCGCGACCCTCGGGTATTACAGCCAATTCCGCGATCAGAGCATCACCATCGCGTCCATTCGGCGGCTCGTCGCGGCCAACGTAAACGCCTTCCCCCGTACACAATTGGTGGTAACCCCGCTGAACCCGGAGATCGTGCGCGAGTTGCTCGACGACGACATCACGAGAAAACTGTCCGCGCCGGTGGGCATCCGCTCGGATTGCCTCGGTGTCTACTCGCCGTTGCCGGCATGGGCCGAGTCCAACGACTCTGAATACGTACAGACCAACGATGCGGTCGTCGACGCGATCAAACAGCGGCTGGCCTCAGCGCTGGTGATCACCGAATGGTGTCAGTTACCCAACGGAACCGACCCGCAGTCCTACTACGAAAAGGGCCTGTACGACGTGATCAGATACCACGTCTCGATGACGTCGAGCTTCAATTTCCCGGACCGGGATTCGACCTCGGCGATGGACCCCAATCTGTATGCGCTTTGGGCGCAAGCCAACGCGTCCGCCGGCTATCAGTACTCGGTAAAGGCTGGGCCGGGATCGCAATCGATACAGGGCAAGGTGGCGACCATAGCCGTCGTCTGGACCAACTACGGCTCCGCGGCAGCCACCGAAAATTGGACACCTGACTACGAGCTGGTGGATTTCTCCGGAGCCGTGGTCAAGACCCTGCCGGCAACGGTCAACCTCAAAACGCTGGTCCACGACGACTCCAGCCAACCAAGCGAGGAGGCGGTCCCGGTGTCATCCACCGAGTCGGTTCACGTCGACCTGACGGGCTCGGCGCCGGGGCGCTACACGCTGCGGACATCGGTGTCCTGGCAACAGCACAAGCCGCGCGCCTCATACGTGGTGAACTATCCGCCCATGGGGCTGGCACGCGACGGGCGGGACGATTCCGGGCGTTATCCCATCACAACAATCGACATACCGCCTGATGTGCTGACCTCTGTCCTCCGACCATGAATGGCGGGCGCAAAGGGCACCGGCAAAGTCCGGCGGACGGTGGGATTGCTTCGACGAATGCCGCGTGATCGTTGACCGGATGAATCGGGCTCACCGTGATCGCCTCGCCGGCCGTGTGCTGCCGCCGATTTCGGCCACCGCCATCCGAACCACCTCCGACACCGCGGGTGCGACCAGCGGAGTCAAACCGATGCCATGACCGGTGTCGGCCACTTCGACGGTGAACACCACCAGCGCGTCGGGTACTCGTCCAAGTGCCTGACCCAGCGCATAGGTGCGGCCGAGATCCACACTGTGGCAACTCAACCCCTCACCTGCGGCCACCAGGTCATCAAGGGTGCAGCGACGAACGCGGCCCGGCACCGACGGAGTCGCGACCGCAGCATCGATCACCATGGCGAGCCCGGCACCTGACCAGGCCTCCAGCAGACCCAGAGGTTCCGCAATGCCGGTTACGACACGAACATTCGGCAACGCCAGCTCATCGAGCGCCGCGGCGGCGGCGACCCCTACACCGTCGTCGGTCCGGTGGCTGTTGCCGAGACCCACGACGACGATTTCTTGGTCATCCACCGGTCATCCCCGCTGCACCGTCAGCGTCAAGAAGTGCGTCGAACACGAAATGCACGGATCGTAGCTGCGAATCAGCTGTTCGCACAGGGTGGTCAGCGCGGCGTCATCGAGCGCAAGGTTGGCAGAGACCAGGCGGGCCAGGTCGGCTTCGATGGCGGCCTGGTTCTGGGAGGTCGGCGGGATGATCGTCGCCGCCGACACCAGCCCGCCGTCGTCGATCCGGTATCGGTGATACAACAGGCCGCGGGGTGCCTCGCTGACGCCGTGTCCGATGCCCGCAGCGGCCGGAACGTCGACAAAGGGCCGCGCGGGACGCTGGTAGCCGTCGATGATCCGCAGCGCCTCTTCCACCGCGTAGACCACCTCGACGGCACGAACGATGATGCTGCGGAAGGGGTTTCGGCATTCGGCCGAAAGCCCAGCCGCGGCGGCCGCCTGGGCGGCGATCGGTGACAGCGCCGACGAGTTCAGGCAATAGCGCGCCAACGGCCCGGTCAGGTACCGGCCGCCGTCGAGGGTCGCATGCAGGGCGGTGGAATGCGGCACCTGCGACTCGCGCACGTGCTCGGTGAAGTCGGCCAGCGAAAACGACTGCCCGGCGCTACGTGCGATGACACCGTTCTCGATCGGATACTGACCGGTCTGGCTCAGCGCCAGCATTTCGTGGTCAAGTTCGAGGTCGGGGAAATCGAACCCGGACACCCACTCGACCGTCGCCAGCGCTTCGTCCAGCGCACGGCGCAACTGCTCGGCCAGCGGCGCCAACTGAGACCGGCTGGGTACCGAGTAGAACCCGCCCAGGCGCACATTGATCGGATGTATCGACCGCCCGCCGATGAGCTCCATCAGCTGATTGCCCGCCTTCTTCAGTCTCAGTCCCCGCTCGACGGTTTCCCGCTCGGCTCGGGCCAGGGCGATCACGTCGGGATAGCCGAGGAAGTCCGGAGCATGCAGCAGGTAGACGTGCAACACGTGGCTGTGGATCCACTCGCCGCAGTACAGCAGCCGACGCAGCGCGACGAGCTCGGGGTCGACCTCGACGCCGCAGGCGTGTTCTATCGCGTTGCAGGCGCTGAGCTGATAGGCGACCGGGCAGATCCCGCAGATCCGCGCTGTCAGGTCCGGCGGCTCGGTGTGGGCACGTCCGCGCAGGAACGCCTCGAAAAACCGTGGCGGCTCGTAGATGTTGAGCTCAACGCTTTCCAGCACACCGTCTTTGAGGGTGACGTGCAGTGCTCCTTCCCCTTCGACGCGGGTCAGCGTGCCGACGCTCAGGGTGCGGGTCGCCGGATTCATTGCGTCTTCCGTTCCTTGCCTCGTTCAGCGGCGAACGCGGCGACGTTGAACGTCGAGAACACCCGGTCGATGTCGCCGTCGGACATCCCGTCGCGGCGCAGCACCGGGATCAGCGTCGCGGTTTGCGGCGCCGCGGACGGGCCGAAACAGCCGTAGCAGCCCCGGCGATGACTCGGGCACAACGCTCCGCAGCCGGCGTGGGTGACCGGGCCGAGGCACGGAATGCCGTCGGCGACCACGACGCACGTCACTCCGCGCTGTTTGCACTCCGTGCACACCGTCTTGGCCGGCAGCCGGGGCCGGCGTCCGATCAGCAGGGCCGCCAGCGTATCGAGCAGCTGGCCGCGGTCGATCGGGCAGCCCGGCAGCTGGTAGTCGACTTTGACGTGCGCGGCTGCCGGTGTGGAGGTCGCCAGCGTGTCGATGTACTCGGGCCTGGCGTAGACGACGGAGACGAACTCGTTGACGTCGGCGAAGTTGCGCAATGCCTGCACTCCCCCGGCCGTCGCGCAAGCACCGATGGTGACCAGCACCGTGGACTGCTCCCGGATTTCGCGGATGCGTTGCTCGTCGCGACGGGTGGTGATGGAGCCCTCGACCAGCGACACATCGTAGGGACCGCCGACCATCGAGCTGGAAGCCTCGGCGAAGGTTGCGATCTCGACCTGGTCGGCGAGGGTGAGCAGCTCGTCCTCGCAGTCGAGCAGGGTCAGCTGGCAACCGTCGCAGGACGCGAACTTCCACACGGCCAGACTGGGGCTCATCTACAGCTCCTTGACTCGCAGTAGGGGTCCGGCGACGTCGTAGCCGACGACGGGCCCGTCGCGGCAGACCAGCAACGGACCCAATTGGCAGTGGCCGCACAGTCCGATCCCGCACTGCATGTTGCGCTCCAGCGACACCCGGATGTCTTGGGCGGCCAGGCCTTTGGCGACCAGGGCGTCGGCGCCGAACCGCAGCATCGGCTCCGGGCCGCACAGGAACGCGGTGGTGCGGTCCGGGTCCACCGCCAGCCGGCGCAGCGGCTCGGTCACCAGCCCCACTTCGCCGCGCCAGCCCTGGACCGGAACGTCGACGGTGACATGCAGTTCGATGCCGGGATCGCCGGCCCACTTTTCGAGTTCGGCGGCGAACAAGAAGTCCGCCCGCGAGCGGGCACCCACGATCAAGGTCACCTTGCCGTACCGGGACCGCCCCGCCAGCGCACCCAACACCGCCGGGCGCAGCGGGCACAACCCCACGCCGCCGGCGACCATGACCAGATCCCGCCCGGCCGCTTCCGCCAGCCCCCAGGTGGTGCCGAACGGGCCCCGCACGCCGATGATGGTGCCCGGCGCGGCGTCGTGCAGTGCCCGACTCACCGCCCCGACCGCGCGGACCGTGTGGGTGATCGAGCCGTCCGTGACCGTGGGGTCGCCGCTGATCGAAATCGCCACCTCGCCCACTCCGAATGCGTAGAGCATCATGAACTCTCCGGGCTGCGGCGTCCGCAGCGCTTCGCCGAGCGGCTCCAGGCACAACGTCGCCGAGTCGGAGCTTTCCACGACGCGGGTGCGTACCCGGTACGGATTCGGCGCCATCACCGACGGTGCGATGCCGTTCCCCCCGTCAGTCATCGCGGGCCATCTTGTTCATTTCTTCGGTGATGTCGATGCCGGTGGGGCACCAGGCGATGCACCGCCCGCAGCCGACACAGCCCGACATGTCGAACTGGTCGTGCCAGGTGCCCAGCTTGTGGGTCAACCAATGCCGGTACCGCGATGCGCCGGACTGGCGCACGCTGCCGCCGTGGATGTAGGTGAAATCGAACTCATAGCAAGACGCCCACTGCTGCCAGCGTTCGGCGTGTTGACCGGTCAGATCGCTGACGTCCTCGGTGCTGGTGCAGTAGCAGGTCGGGCATACCATCGTGCAGTTGCCGCAGGTCAGGCAGCGGCCGGCCACCTCCTCCCACTGCGGGGATTCGCGTGACCTCACCAGCAGATCCCGTAGGTCAGTGTCCGGCATCTGGCGCCCCATCCGGTGCGATGCCGCCTGGACGTCGGCACGCGAGGAGCTGATCTCCGCGCCGCCGGCCGCCCGGTGCGGTACAGCCGCGAGCACGTCAGCGCCCTCTTGAGTGCCGACGTCGACGAGGTAGGTCACGGCATCACCGTCGCAGCGCTCGGTGAGGGAAAGGTCGTAGCCTGGCCCGGCGGCGGGGCCGGTGCCCATCGAGGCGCAGAAGCACAGTCCGCCCGGCTCGGTACAGTTCACCGCGACGACAAAGATCGCTCGATGCCGGCTGACAAACGAGTTGTCCGGAATCTGACCGCGGCCGAGCACCCGGTCGAGGGTGGCGATCGCCGCCAAGTCACACCCCCGCACGCCGAGGAACGCGTACCGCGGGACCTGCTCGTCGGGCTCCACGGTGCCGTCACGGTTACCAGACCACAACCGGCGCCGTGGTGGGTGCAGAAACTGTTTCCACGACTGCGGTCCCGACGAGTGCCCGAACGCCGCATCGTCGTCGCGCCGGCGCAGCCGATAATGTCCAGGAGCCACCTCAACGCCCCACCCCCGTGGCAGGTCGGCGGCCGACTCGAGTTCGTCGAGCACGATCGCGTTGTCTCGTAACGTCGGACCGACGACGCGATAGCCGCGCTCGATCAGCACCTCGACGAGTCGGTGCAGCCCGGCCGTATCGAACAACGCGACTTCGGAATCTTCGCCGTATCCGCTCACCGACACATCATCCGCCATTCGCCTGTGCTGTATAGGGGTTCAGGACTCGGAATCCGGTTCCGCTTCATTGCAGACGGGTTGAGGCGCTCATTGCCGATTCTTCCGGCCACCGTCGTCCACGAGGTAGCGGATCTCCCGCTCCCACGCGGCGTCGCGTGTCCGGTCAAGCCGTAGCCGAATGGCGGCTACCAGCGTTGCCATCCCGACGGCCACGGCAAGCAATGTCACTCCCGCCATACCAACCGCTTCGGCGGCGGCGAGCCAAGCCGGGGTTGGCGGAATTGTGGGGGTGCCGTCCTTGTCTACCCAGATTTCGATCTTCTCGCCCGCCTTGACCGGGTCGGCGAGTACCAGCGTGCCGGTGCGCAGGCCGGCCGCCAGCGGCCACTTCGCCTGCGCGACCGTCGTACCCAAGTCCTCGTGCTCGGCATCGGTGACCGTTGCCATGACACGGTGTCGCTCCTGCGCCTCTTGTGTGTACACGCGATCACGCGCGCCGTAGGCCGCGACACCGACCACCCCGGCGATGGGTATCGCGACCAGCGACGTGACGAGCGCGACCAACATGACCAAGGCTTCCAGGCGGTCTGTGCGCCGAAGCAACGGATTGCGGCCGAAAAGGCGAGCAATTCGCCAGCAGCGTGGCTCCAACGTGAACGTCTCCATCACAACTCCCTTGAGGCTCAACGTTTTCGGTGCATTCGCCGGTTGAGGCAATCGTCGATCCCGCGCGCCTACCCTGCAATATCATGCTCGCGATCGGTCATCCACTCGACGAATTCGGAGAGCTCGCGTCGCGGTGTCGCCGGCAACGGGTCGGCGTTGATCGGCGCCCAGCCCACCCGCAACAGCATCTGCGGGTAGTCGCTGGCGCCGAAGATGTCGGAGCGGACCACCTCACGGGTTTCGGGCGTCTCCAGTGGTTCGGTGACCGGGCAGCTGGCCAATCCCAACGATGTCGCGGTGAGAAGCACGGCGCTGGTGGCTTCACCGGCGCGTAGCTGCGCCACCCGGTCGTCGTTCCGGGTGCCGAGCGCAAGCACGACGGCATTGTCGTCGGCCGATGACGAGTCCGGCGGCTCGGGCAGCGCCGGACCGGCAAAGAACCGGCTCGGTATCTTCGCGTCCGGATCCGGTACCGGCGTGTTGCGGGCAGGAACGCCCGCCACCGAGGCGTAGCGCCCACTCCAAGTCGTGAGTTCCGCAAGATAGTCTTTGTTCAAGTGATCCTGAACGGATTGAGCGACAATCGCATGCAAGTTGTCGATGTCTTCCACCTGGCACAGCGTCACGCCGTTTCGAGCCGCCCGCGCAGCCATGAGCGCGATATCACCCACGGGTACCGGCCAGGAACTGTAGTAGCGCCGATCAGTCCGCCGCCGGGGTATTGCCGCGGCAAGCGCAATATCGACGGAATCGGCGGCGTACGGCGAAAGCTCGATCGCGGCGAGGTGGCTGGGGTCGTCCGGATTCGGCAGCCGGGTCAGCTTGGATCGCCACCCGACCGCCGCGAAAGCAACAGTGCAGTGATGCAGCGCGGCACCGCAACTCAAGATCAAGTCCCGGCCATCCGGGTCGGTGTTGGGCAGTTGTCGGCTCGCGTCCGAGTAGAGATGCAGGCTCTTCGCATTGACCTGCCACCGCCACGGTTGCGTGTTATGCACCGAGGGTGCTCGCGATGCCAAAGTAAGGGCCGTCCGCACTGTGCCGGCATCCGGAAACCGCGCGTTCATGACTGTTGTTCCCTTCGGTAAAGCGTCTTGGCATCTACGATCGCCCATTGACATCGGCCACACGAGGGCATGACGGCTCTATCGCAGAGGACTTTGTGCCAATACCGACGTGAGCCGGACATCATCTGCGCCGCTCGGTTAAGCCGCGGCTGCGATGGTCACGTCGACGGACAACTGGTCGCCGACGGCACAAGCTGCCGCCCAGTCGCCGACGCACGCCGCGCGCGCCAGATCGTCAACCAGTGGGCTGTGGGCGCCCAGCTCCGCCAGCCAGGCCGACACGATGGGCGCGATCTGATGGGCAGGCACCCGAACCGTGCGCTCGCTGTGCAGACGATCGCTGACGCGGTACATCGTCGTCGTTGTCAGGGCTCGCCGGTGTTGCCGTCGCAACGTCAACTGGTTGGCCACTTTTCGGAAGGAACCCACGGCCTGCGGGCCCAGTGGCTCCGCAGGCGATCCGGCCGGTGCACTGTCGTGGCCGGCGGCCGTGGTCCACCCGAATGCCAGGGCCAACCGATCCATCCGCGTCGCGTACGCTGCCAACCTCATCACAGCCTCCTCGATCAGCCTTAAGCGTTCATCCGACCACTCGGCCGGCCCGGCCCCCAGGGCCGAACGGAATCGGATGGCAGTGCTTCGGTCGTTCGTCGCAGCATCCCGAAGTCCCGGCGCGGAAGGCCCTTGGTCACTTGGGTCGCGAGGCCCAATGACCCCAGGCCGCCGCGGCCGTCGGCAAGAAACACGCGAAGGGCATGCGGAAGCTTGAACTAGACCTTGGGCTTGTCGGGTTCGGCGGGGTTGTCGGGTTCGCCGGGCTTGTCGGGTTCGGCGGGGTTGTCGGGTTCGGCGGGGTTGTCGGGTTCGGCGGGGTTGTCGGGTTCGGCGGGGTTGTCGGGTTCGGCGGGGTTGTCGGGTTCGGCGGGGTTGTCGGCCGGCGGCGCGATCTGGTCGCGCGCCTCCACATCGCCCGCGAGCGATGCGGCCGCGATCGTCAGCAAGGCGCCGAACAACAGCGCCGACGCTTCGCCCGGCGCGAGGAGGTGTTCCTGGGTGCCGATGGTGGCCGCCGCCACCGGCACGCCGAGCTGGGCGGCCGAGAGCACCGCAAATGTCAGGGGCTGGCCGAGCAGCCTGCCCGCGCAATGCGCCAGCACACCGCCCAGCCCCAGCCCGACTCCCAGCAGGATGAGTTTCGGGTGCGAACCCAGCTCACGTACCTGCAGCGAAGCGCCCAGCCAGACGAAGAACAGCGGGCTGAAGAACCCCTCGGTGATCCCGAACAGCTGACGTGCCAGCCGGCGCGGTTCGCCGATCACCGAAACCACCAGACCCACCGCGAAGCCCGCCAGCATGATCGACACGTGGGTACTGACGGCCAGCGCCGCCAGCGCGAACAACACGATCAGGTTGGTCCGCAACTCCAGCGCGAACCGGTGCTTCTCGGAGTAGCCGTGCCAGCGCTTACGCCAGCCCCAGCGGTCGACCGCGCGCAGCAGCACAAAAAACACCACCGCGCAGCCGGCCACCGCCAGCGCACCCAATGCCGCCGTCGGCGCCCGCTGTATGTCGATCACCAACGGCAGCAACACAATAGACGAAGCATCGGCAATAGCGATCTGCGCAGTCACGGAAAGCACACGCGGTCCCCGCAACCGCAGCGAATCCATCACCGGCAATGCCAGCGCCGCCGACGACGAGGCCATCAGCACCGCGTAGAGCGCCACATGGCCGGTGCCGAATGCCGACGCCAGCGCGACAGCGAAAGCCACCGCGACGGCGCCGCACAGCGCCGCCCGTGCGAGTGCCAGCGGTAACGCCGAGCGGATTTCGCTGCCCCGGATCGGGACATGGGTGCCCACGACAAACATGACCAATGCGAAGCCGATGTCTGCGAGCAGCTGAAACGTGGGGTTGGCGGCGTCGACGATGCCGAAACCGGCCTTGCCGATGATGAGGCCCGCTATCAGCTCACCGACGACGACGGGTACCTGCAAGCGCGGCACCGAGGCCAACAACGGACCGGCGGCACCTACCGCGGTCAGCAGCGCCAGGGTAGGGAAGCCAAAACTCTGCACGTCAACGGCCCTGGCGCGGCGGCGAGCCCACTAGGCGTCCAACCGCGTGAAGGGTGACTTCCCGACCACGCACCCAGTCATTTTGCATTGTGCGAAGTCGAAGTCGATGGATCGTCCGGCACTGTGTTCCCGAGCGGCTTGAAAATGGCCCCCGGGAGAGACCGCCGGGGGCCGTTTGCGCTGTTAGCGGGGACCGGACCTGGCGCGGTGCTCGCGACGGTTTGCCCGGCGCGGTCACGCGGCGTATCGACGAGGCGCGGGTGGCCGGGTTCGACGAGACCGACTGCGGGTGGCCGGCGCGCTGAGTCGTCTGAGCGAATATGGCCGTCGCCTGTTCGCGCAGCGCGCGGGCGCAGCTGCTCGTCGCCTCAGCGCGCACCGAGGTGCGTTGTCACCGTGCGGCTGATTGGCTCATATGACTCGAGGTCAAATGTGCGCAGCCGCCTCGTCAGCGAGTACATCGTTCCGGGCCACGGCAGCGATACCCGTCTGAATCGCACTGGAAATCCCGGAGGTTCCTGACCTTGGAAACGATGGAGTCATGCCGAAGGAACAGGGCCGGGGAAGCCGACCAGTCGTAGGTACAGCCCGGAGGAAAAGGCCGCTGCCGTGCAGATGGTGCGCGCGCTGCGCGCCGAGCTGGGCACCGATCATGAGACGGTGCAGCGGGTGGCCCGCCAGCTGGGCTACGGCGTGGAGTCGGTGCGTTTCTGGGTGCGCCAGGCCGACATCGACGATGGGTATGCACCCGGGGTATCCACCGCGGAGTCGGCGCGGATCAAGGATCTTGAGCAGGAGAACCGAGAACTCAAGCGTGCCAACGAGATTCTGAAACGAGCAGCCAGTTTCTTCGGGCGGAGCTCGACCGCCAACACAAGAAGTAGTCGCCTTCATCGACGCCAACCGCAACGAGTTCGGGGTCGAGCCCATCTGCACCGTCCTGCGCAGCGCAGGGGTGTCGGTGGCCCTGAGCACTTACTACGACGCCCAAACCCGCGTGCCGTCGGCGCGGGCGTGTCGTGACGCCGTGATCGGCCCGGCGCTGCGCCAGCTGTGGGAGGACAACTATCGCGTCTATGGTGCCCGCAAGCTATGGAAAGCCGCCCGTCGGGCCGGCCACGACGTGGGCCGTGATCAGGTTGCCCGACACATGCGCGCCGCCGGCATCGAAGGGGTGCGCCGCGGCAAACGGGTCCGCACCACCAAACCCGATCCCACCGCGGGCCGCCATCCCGATCTGGTCAAACGCAAGTTCACCGCGAACGCCCCGAACCAGCTGTGGGTGACCGAGACCATCGGGGGATTTGCGACCCGGACTTCATCTAAGTATCTCAGGTCGATTCGACGTACCGATGAACCTTGAACTACGCTCGAAATTTTTTCGGGTCCAAGTTCGGTAGCCGCCGAAAGAGGCACCGGTCGGCCGCGTTCAGATTTCGGTGCACCCTGGGCAGGTTCCGTAGAAGTCGATCTGGTGGGCGACGTCGGTGTAGCGGTATTGCTCGGCGAGTTGGCTTGTGAAGTATTCAATTTCGCCGGCGGTGAAGCCGATCGCGCGCCCACACCGTCGGCATAGCAGGTAGTGGCGGTGCTCGAGTGTGGTGCGCAGCCGGTAAAGCGTCTCACCGTCTTCGGCGCGCTGGGTTTCCGTGATTTCCATGTCGGCGAACGCGTGCAGGATCCGGTACACGGTCACCAGCCCGATCCGGACGCCGTGGCGTTGACGGAGATCGAGATGGAGTTGTTGGGCGCTACGGAAGCGGTCGCTGCGATGCAGCAGGTCGAGCACCGCTCGTTGCCGGGCGGTCATTCGGGTCCGGCGTAGCACCTGCGGCGCGGGCATTGTTGCGCTCCTAGGCTTTCCTGCGTTATGGCGCCGCCAATGCAAGCCGTGGCTGGCGGCCACGCGCGCTTATCATGGCGGCGATCAAGTAGATCGTGGCGGCGGTGCTCATAATGGTGAAGGTGGCCGGCGCCGCCTGAACGGCGTAGGCGATGGTGACGCCAATCCAGATCGCGGCCGTGGCCAACACCGCGGACAACCAGAACCCTTGCCAGGGCCGGGTCGTCAGACGCGCGGCGGCGGCGGCCGGCGCGGCGAGCAGGCCGAGCACGACAAGCGCGCCGATGATCTGGGTGGCCTCGGCGACGGTGATCCCGACGATGACTAGGAAAAGCGTACCCAGCAGCCGGGTCGGCACGCCGGCGGCCTGGGCGACGGCCGGATCGATGGTGGCGAACAGCAGCGGTCGGGCGATCGCGATCAGCACGACGCCCACACTGACGGCGACCGTGACCGCCAGGGTCCTCGCCTGGTCGTTGATCCCGAAGATGCTGCCGAACAAGACATTGACGTTGGCTGTGCCGTTGTTGCCGCTGCCGTGGGTGGTGTAGTAGGTCAAAAACAGCGCGCCCAACCCGAGTATCCAGGAGAAAAACGAGCCGATCGCGACGTCGTCGGCGCCGCGGCGGCTGATCACACCTAGCGCGACTCCGGCCATGATGGTGGCGGCGAACAACCCGACGCGGGGATCCAGCCCGGCCACCAGCGCCGCCATGGCGCCGGTATAGGCGATGTGTCCTTGTGCATCGCCGGCGAACACCTGGCCGCGCAACACGAGGAAGTAGCCGACCAGACCGCACACCACCGCCACCGCGGTCCCGGCCACCAGCGCGTGGGTGATGAAGGGGTGGCCCAGCATGTTCGCGAAACCGGTCAGCGGCCCCGCAGCGCTGGCGCGCCCGTCGATCGTCATGCCGCCACCGCGGGGCGAGCCGGGGGGTGCCGTCGGCCGATCCGCCGGAGGGTCCGCTCGACGCTCGCTCGGTAGCCGGCGGCCAGCAGATAGATGCCGAACGCCAAACTGCTCACCCAGAACCCGATCGGATACGGCGAATAGAACGCGCAGCCGATACCCACCCACGTCACGGCGACCGCGATGAGGACCGAGATCGCAATGCCCATCGCGGGACGGGCGGTGAAGTGGAAGGCGGCCGCGGGCGGGGCCACCAGCAGCGCGAACACCAAGAGGCTGCCGGTGATCTGGCTGGCACCGGCCGCGGCGGCGCCGAGCACCACCAGGAACAG
Source organism: uncultured Actinomycetota bacterium (assembly GCA_963848535.1). Lineage (GTDB taxonomy): Bacteria > Actinomycetota > Actinomycetes > Mycobacteriales > Mycobacteriaceae > Mycobacterium. The sequence goes on along the minus strand of CAWKEM010000013.1, from coordinate 444,832 downwards.
CCCGGCGACGAGTCGGATCGGGACGCCGTTGACGGCGGCGGCATCGGGATCGATCGAGGCCCACAGCAGTGGCCGCCCGATCGCGGCCAGCACAATCAGGCACACCAGTGCGGCGATGAGCAGCACGTGAAGCTGCTGGGAGCTGACCCCGGCGATGGTGCCGAACAGCAGGCTGGTCAACCCGGACAGGAATCCGTGATACAGGCTGACGAACAACAAACCGGTCGCCAGTGCGAGGGCTTGAATCGTGCCGATCCCGGCGGACTCCTCACTGAAGCCGCCCAGCCCGCCCGCCTGGCTCGGCGCCGGCAGCAGCGCGATCGCCGCCGCGGCGCCGATGCAGGCCGCGAAGTAGCCGTAACCGGTGGCCACGCCGAGCCAGGCCGCCGCGGCGGCGCCGGGGAAGCCGACGACGGCCAGAGTGTGCCCGGCGAAGCTTTCCTTGCGCAGCACCATCACCCAGCCGACAACACCGGCGAGAACGGCGACGACGGTGCCGGCGCGCAGCGCGGTGACCATAAACGGGTAGGCCCACATCTGCTGCACATCGGTGATCAGATTCCAGGTCAGCTGCGGATTCATCCACGCGCTCCGTCGACGTGCCTGGCGGGAACATCGGGTTGCCCGACGACGAACAGGCGCCCGGCCCGGTCATGAAGCACTTCGATCGGGATGCCGTAGAGCGCGCTGAGCTGATCGGCGGTGATCACCTCCTCGGGCGTTCCGATCACGGCCGACCCGCGGGCGATGTAAATGACGCGATCCAGGTAGGGCAGGATCGGGTTCACGTCGTGGGCCGCCATGACTACCGCGACGCGTTCCCGGCGGCAGATGTCGCGCACTAGGGCGCTGATCCCGGCCTGGCTGGGTACGTCAAGGCTCTCGAGCGCCTCGTCGAGCAACAGCAGTTCCGGCCGGCGAATCAGGGCCTGCGCGATCAGCAGCCGCTGCTGTTCACCACCGGAGCAGCGGCCGATCGGGCGCCGGGCATAGTCGGCGGCGCCGACCACCTCGATCACGTGCTCGAGCCGGCGTCGCCGTTCCGCGAACCGTCGCGGGGCCAGCAGCCGGGTCAGCCACGGTACGGGTGTTCCCCAGCGGGCGCCGTCCAATCCCAGGGCCACCACGTCGATCCCGCGGATGCGCACGCTGGCGTCGAACGCGCGCCGTTGCGGCAGATACCCGATCCGGTTGTTGCGCCGGCCGGGGCGCGCGCCCAGCACCTCAACCGTGCCGTGCGACGGTGTCAGCCCGAGCAGCACCTTGAGCAGGGTCGACTTTCCGCAGCCGTTAGGTCCGAGCACCGCGACGAACTCCCCGGCGGCAACGTCGAGGGACACATCCGACCACACGGTCATTCCGCCCACCACGGCCGAGGCGCCGCGCATCCGGACCGCGACCCCGTCGGCAACCGGCGCTGGGGCGGCCTGCTGGCTGGCGTGGCCGGGGACCGTGCTGGTCACCTACTTTCCTGTCGCGGTGTGCAGAGCGTCGGCCAGGCCAGACAACTGGGTGGATTGCCAATCTTGAAACGACGCGTTCGCCGGCGACAGTGTCTCGGTCACGGTAGTGACTGGAATGCCCTGTTTCTTGGCCGCGTCGACCTGGGCCTGCACATCTGGGTTGCTGTTTTGGCTGTTAAACACGTACACCTTGATCGCCTTCGTGGCGATCTGCTGGTCGATGGTCGCCTTGTCCGCCGGCGACGGATCGGTGCCCTCACTGATCGCCTTGAGGAATTCCGGCGGCGTGATCAGGTTCAGCCCCAACGCATCCGAGAGCGGGGAGAAGATCGATTCACTGGCACCCACTGGCGTCCCGGCGTACTTGGCTTTGATACTGGCGATCAAGCTGTGGTAGTTGGACAGGCCCTGGTTGAGGAACTGCTGGTTCTGCTGATCGAAATATCCCGAGTCATTCGGGTCCGCCTTCTTGTAGGCGGCGGAGATCGCGTTGGCCACCTTGGTGACCGAGTCGGGCGAATACCACTGGTGCGGGTTGCCGCCCTCGGCAACCCCGACGGTATCGCCGACATTGACCGCTGTGCGCTGCGGATTCGGGTTGGACGCAGCCATTTTGTCGGCCCAGGCGTCATACCCGATGCCGTTTTCGACCACGATCTTCGCGTCGGCAACCGCGCGGGCATCCGCGGCCGATGGCTCATAGCTGTGCGGGTCGGTGTCGGGGTTGGTGATGATGCTGGTCTCCTGCACCCGGTCACCGCCGAGCTGTGCGGCGATGCTGCCCCACGCGTTGATCGTCGCGACAACCGCGAGTTTGGGGCCGGCCCCCGTACTGCTGGGTCCGGATTGCGGTGTGTTGTTGCTGCTACACGCAACCGCGCCCAGCAGTACCGCGGCCGTGCCCACCGCTGCCCATATCGCCGCCCTGCGCCGACCAGGTTGACCTTTCATCAGACCTCTCCACGGACCGTTATTGACAACGATTGTCATTATTTTGCGGGACTGTAGCACGCGACAGCGCGGTTCACACCCCACGGCCCGGGATCACCCCGCGGCCTCAGCGCCAGTTGCCATCTCATGGCGCAGACCAAGCGCAACCGCGAGGACCGAGCGCGTAGGAAACGGGGCCTAGCAACGGTTGTTGACCTTGATGACCACCGGCCCTGACTGGCCCCGGAATTCTGAGGGGTATTCAAGACCAGGTAATGCCCGCTGTTGTGAGTGCGGAAGGCTCCATCGTCGTCGTCGGAGTCGGCGTGTGCCAGTCCGGCCATGCCGATTATGGCAGCGACGCTTGTCAGCACCGGTGGAAGTCTCATTGTCGCAGAGTTGCCCCTTGCTAACCGGCGGCTGGCGGGCGCGCTATCACGCGGGGGCGGAACCCGTATATCGGGGCAGCGAACTCGTCCTCATGTGCACCTGCCATCCCTCCTAGTGGCATCCCGGGCATGCCTACCGACCCAGCGTCCTCCATCACCATCGGGGTAGTGCCCAGCACGCCGTGGTAGGCCCCTGCCCCGAGACGGCTGGTTGCCACAACTGGGCTGATCGTCGCCCCGGTCGCGCCCCAGCCTGGCGGCACCGATAAGGCTCCGACCAGGCTCGCCTGCCCCATCCCGGCCGACGCGGCCAAGCCCGGCAGGCCCGCCGCCCCCAGCGTCCCCGCCGGACCCAGGCCGGCGGCCAGATCCGACGCACCCGCCGCCGCACCGCCTGCCCCGCTGTATAGGAAGTTGTATTGCGTCACCGCATCGATGAATGACGTCGGGTTCATTAGCCCACTGGTGGTAAATCCGTTGGACAAGTTGGAGACCGAGCCGTTGTTGAGGAAGCTTCCCAGAAGCGACCCGTTCTGACCATCCAGAAAGTTGAGCACCCCGGCGAGCCCGGTGGTGGATGTATTGGTATTGGGCGCGAGTCCTAGCCAAGCGAGCAGCCCCGTCGACGGATCGGTGGTGGCCGAGGTGGTCGAGGTGTTGGTGGCTTGGGCAACCGCGGCGGCTTGGCCGGCCACCCCGTCGGCGTTGGTGGGCGACTGCGGCGCGGTCAACGGCGTCAATTGTGTCGCTGCGCTCGAAGCGCTGGCATAGCCATTCATCGCGGCGGCATCTTGCGCCCACATTCCCGCGTATTGGGCCTCGATGGCCGCGATCGCCGCGGTGTTCTGCCCGAAAACGTTGGTCGCCACCAGCGCCGCCAGCTGAGCGCGGTTGACCGCAATCACCGGCGGGGGCACCGTCATCGCAAACGCAGACTCGAAAGCGGCTGCGGCCGCGTTGGCCTGGGCGCCAGCCTGCTCGGCCTGGGTGGCGGTGCTGCTCAGCCACGCCAGATAGGGTGCGGTCGCGGCCGACATCAACATCGACGACGGACCCAGCCAGCTCTCGCTGGTCAGCCCCGAGACCACCGAGCCATAACTGGCTGCCGCGGAACGCATTTCAGCGGCCATCATGTTCCAGGCCGCGGCGGCGGCCAGCATCGACGCCGACCCGGGGCCCGAATACATTCTGGCCGAGTTGATTTCCGGCGGTAAGGCGGCGAAATCCAGCATGGCACCTTCTCCTCAAATTCTGTTATCCGGCGGCGGGCGGGCGTGGCATCACCACGGGGCGAAACCCATATTTCGGGATGGCGCGCCGTAGCCGCCCACCCGTACCCCCCATCGGCGCCGCAAAGCCTCCCGGCCCGCCTGCTGCCGGGGATGCCCCGATGTCACTAAGGCCACTGGCCGGCAACGCCGTTTCAGCAGGGCTGATCGACGCTGCCGAAGCCCAGCTCGGGGGCACCGACAACGCCCCTACCAGGCTCGCATGACCCATCCCAGCCGACCCGGCAGCGCCTAGGCCGGTGAGTGCCGTTGACCCCAGCGCGCCGGATCCCAGACCCGACATGCCCCCCAGACCCGTTAACACGTCGGCGCCCGTCGCCGCATTGGCGGCGGGGCCGTACAGATAGCTAAAACCCGCTACGGTCGCCAGGATGAATTGCGGGTTAAACGGCCCACCAGCAATGGCTCCGTTGACGACCATGGTGCTGCCGAAACTGCCATTCAAGAAGGTTCCCCAGGCCGAGTTGGACGACCCATTGAAAAAGCTCGCCAAGTCAGAGATTATCGATGAGGGAGGGTCGGAACCAGCAACGCCAGATGCTGCCGACGACAACGTCGACTGCACAGTCCCCGTCGGTGTTTCGGCCGCCTGGGCAACCGTGTTGGCTTGGCCGGCCACCCCGTCGGCGTTGGTGGGCGACTGCGGAGTGGTCAACGGCGTCAATTGTGTCGTTGCGCTCGAGGCGCTGGCATAGCCGTTCATCGCGGCGGCATCTTGCGCCCACATTTCGACGTATTGGGCCTCGGTGGCCGCGATCGCCGGGGTGTTTTGCCCGAAAACGTTGGTCGCCACCAGCGCCGCCAGCTGAGCGCGGTTGGCCGCGATGACCGGTGGGGGCACCGTCATGGCAAACGCGGACTCATAGGCGGTCGCGGCCGCGTTGGCTTGGGTGCCGGCCTGCTCGGCCTGGGTCGCGGTGCTGCTCAGCCACGCCAGATAGGGTGCGGCGGCGGCCGACATCGACGTCGATGACGGACCCAGCCAGCTCTGGCTGGTCAGCTCCGAGACCACCGAACCGTAAGAGGCCGCCGCGGAACGCATTTCAGCGGCCATCGTGTTCCAGGCAGCGGCGGCGGCCAGCATCGGCGCCGATCCGGGGCCGGAATACATTCGGGCCGAGTTAATTTCCGGCGGTAACGCCGCGAAACCGATCACTGGTCCCCCTGGGCGCTCAGCGGGCCGCGGCCGCGTTGGCCGCCTCGGTGGCCGCATACGATCCGGCACTGGTCTGTAAGGTAGCCACAAACATCTCATGCATCGCGGCGGCTTGAGCGCTCACCGTCTGAAACGTCTGGGCGTGCCCGGCGAACTGCGCCGCCGTCACAAGCGACACCTCATCGGCAGCAGCAGGCACCACCCCGCTCATCGGGGCAGCGGTGGCCGCATGCTGAGCCGCCAGCGTCGAACCAATCACCTGCAAGCGGCTGGCGGCCGCGGCCAGCATTTCCGGGTGTGCAGTAACAAACATCATCGGACTTCTCCTCACAGAAATAGGTGAAATAGAACCAGCCCAGGCGCTGTGGTCGCGCTAAGGCGCGGGCAACGGCACCACACGTCGGCGATTAAGCAGGTATGTCTGAGTTGTCTCGGTGCAAGCTCATGCAGATAGGACAGCGTCGCTTGCTGGGTCCCGGCCGGGGTGGCGCCAGCTTGGGCCACTGCGGCGGACTGGGGGTCAGCCCGCTGGGGCTGGTGGTCTGCTGCGACTCGGTGAACTGGCTCAATTGAGTGGCCGCTGCCGAGGAGGCCGGCATAGCCGTACATCGCGGCCGCGTCGTGGGCCCACATCTCGGCGTACTGTGCCTCGGTGGCCGCGATCGCCGGGGTGTTCTGACCCAGGATGTTGGTGGCAATCAACGCCATCAAGCTGGGCACGGTTGGCCGCAATCACCGGTGGGGGCACATCAACGTGCATGCCACGCGGTCGCTGTCGCCCTGACCGGCCACAAGGACCACCGGAGTACGCATTGCCCTCTCTCTATTAAAACGATTTTCAGTAAGATAGTCGTGACGTTACCGTCTCCGGTGAGCCTTGTCGACAATGATTGTCATTTAAGACTTTCACCGCCAGAGGCCACGTGTCGGCCCACCGCTGGCTCCGGTAGCCCAACTCGACTTCAACACACAGTCACCAACCGTCACGCCCGAGCCGCCGGCCGAGGAGAAGAAGACCGGTGACCTGGAATGGCCGTGCGCCCAGGTAGTAGCTGATCTTCTCGACCAGCACCGCGTCGAGTACCTTGACCGCCAACGCGACCGCTTCGGGGCCGATGTCGTCGTCGGAGATGACGGCGAGCTTCATGACAGCTCCACCAGTTTCGGCGTCGCAGCGTCGACGGCCGCGCCGATGGCGGCCAGCGCATCGGCGGGAACCTCCGGTCCATCCTGAGCATCGCCGTCGCATCCGCACCTTCGGCGTCCGCACTGAGCTGCGGGGCGTGGATGTTGACGTCAACGGCGCGCAGCACGGTGCCGATCTTGCGCAGCACGCCCGGCTTGTCCGCGTAGTTGATGACGAGGTTGTAATTCCCGTTCACGCGTGCCGGGATGCCTTGCAGGCGGGTACACCAGAAAACCATTACGAGGAAGCTTCTGACGAGTCAGCGCGGTCCTTTGCCAAAGCTTAATGAACAATGATTATCATTAACGCGATGTCGTCACAGCGCTCTGATCTGCTTCCCGTCACCGTGCTGTCGGGGTTCCTCGGAGCAGGGAAAACGACCCTGCTCAACCATGTTCTGGCCAACCGGGAGGGCCGACGGGTCGCGGTGATCGTCAACGATATGAGTGAGGTGAACATCGACGCCGCCCTGGTCGCCGGGGCGGGCTATCTGGACCGCACCGAAGAGAAGCTGGTCGAGCTGACCAACGGCTGCATTTGCTGCACTTTGCGCGAGGATCTCATCGAGTCGGTGGCTCGCCTGGCGTCTGCGGGCCGTTTCGATCACCTCCTGATCGAGTCGACGGGAATCTCCGAACCCATGCCGGTCGCCGCGAGCTTCAGCTGGGAATTCGACAACGGATTCAGCCTCAGTAGCGTCGCTCGGCTCGACACCATGGTGACGGTGGTCGACGCTTCGACGTTTCTGAGCGAGCTTGCGCGCGGCGAGGCGCTAGCAGCCCGCGACCTGGCCGCAAGCGACGGCGACATCCGCACCATCGCCGATCTGCTGGTTGACCAGGTGGAATTCGCCGACGTCATTCTGCTCAACAAGACCGATCTGATCAGCGATAAAGCCTGCGCGAGGGTGGCCGCGGTACTGCGGCGCCTGAATCCCTCGGCCAACATCGTGTACACCGACCACAGCCGGGTGGAGCTGTCAGAGGTACTGGACACCGGCATGTTCGATCCTGATCTCGCCGCGCAGTCACCGGGCTGGGAGCAGGAGATCACTGACGGGCACGCGCCCGAGACCGAGGAATACGGCATCTGCAGTGTGACGTTTCGCGCCCAGCGCCCCCTGCACCCACAGCGTCTGCATGCAGTGCTGGAGCAGCTGCAAGGCTTGTTGCGGAGCAAGGGGTTCTGCTGGATCGCCAGCCGACCCGACCTCGCAGCGATTTGGTCCCAAGCCGGACCCAACTTGATGATCGAGCCAGCGCAGTACTGGTCCACCGCCGACTTCCCTCCCGGGCAGGAAATCGTGTTCATCGGGATCAAGCTTGACCGCAACCGGGTACTGGACCTCATGGAGTCGGCGTTGCTGACCGACATCGAACTGGCCGAAGGCCCTCATCGGTGGGTCGCGTACAACGATCCGCTGCCGCCGTGGGACGTCGTTCACGTCCACCGAATAGCTGAGAATAGCTACCCAACAATGGATGGAGGCTAGGGGCGATGACGGCCCACACGCACAGCTACCGGCCCGCCGAGCACCGGTCCCGACGTGAAATCGATCTGGCGATCGGCGTCCTCATGGGTATCCGACGCTGTTCGGCACAGGACGCATTGGAGGCGCTCGTGGGTGCCACGCGGGCCAGCGGAGTCGGCCTCGGCGGGGTATCCCGCGCTTTGCTCAACGTCGTCAGTGGCGACGTCGAACCGACGGCCGACAAGGCGGTAGCGCACTGGAACGCACTGCTGGGTTTCTCGCACATCGCGGTAATTGACCGCGTTCACCTATAGCGCCGCGGGGTCACTGGCCTGTGCAGCGGTGAGCTGTGTCAGACGTCGGCACTCCCGGACTTTTGGCACCCCAAAATGTCATGTGGTTCAGCGGTTTCAACGGCGAAATCGGAGCAATTGAGATAGCGAGAACACCGTCGACCGGTTGCCGGTCGGGGGTGTCGACGGGCTACCTGAAGTCGACGCATCAACGGGGGTAGGCATAGGGGTTGGCCGGGGCGTCGATGCGAGTGACCGCGGTGGCCTGCAGCGCCGGAATCGCCGCTGAATTCGGTTGCCGCGGCGCGGGTGTGACTTGGCCCTCGACCCGAAGCCATGTGTTGTCCGGTAGCCCGGCGGCGCGGCCGGCGGCCGGGCCACGCAGGTGAATACGGGCCAGCTGGGCGTCGGCGGCGCAGCAGATGATGACGATGCGGCCAAGGTCCACGCCCTGCGCCTCGTTGAGGACAAAGCCGGTCACTGTGATCGACCGATTCGTCAACGAGCCGGTGGTGTCCTGGGCCTCGCGCATCAGTACCTCCGGCAGCGACACCTCAGGGGCGTTGCCCAGCGGTAGCGGCGGAAACGCCCGATTCAGAACATCATTGGACACCGAGGTCACAGACGGGGCAGCGGCTGAGGGCCGCAGTGCCGGTGGTGTCACGAAAATCAGCACCAGGATAGGGACAACGAGCAACCAGACGATGCCAGTTCTGTGGGAGTGCGCCTCGCCGTGAGCACTGGTCCGGGGTCCGCCTCGGCGGACATCGCCGACGATCGCCACCAATGCCAACGCGATCAGCAGCACCGCTGAGGCGGCCAGCCACGGCAGCAGTCCCGGCTTGACGTAGCGGGTGAACGCACCCGACACCGTGATCATGACGATGCTGATGCCCACCAAAAGCAAAACGGTGTTCTCGGTTTCGCGGCTCACTTATCCACCACCGAGGACGAACAGCCCGACCGCACACGCGCTCGCCGTCGCAACCAGCAACGTGCTGGGGGCGAAGCGCGCCGCGAAAGCCCGGCCGAACATCCCCGCCTGCATCGCGAACAGTTTCACGTCGACGGCCGGGCCCACGACCAGAAACACCAGCCGCGGCAGCAGCGGCACCATCGTCATGCTGGCCGCCACGAACGCGTCGGCCTCCGAACACAAGGCCAACACCACCGCCAGGGCGGCCATCACCACCACCCCGAGGATCAGGTGCGCCGCCAAGTGCTCGAACACCCACCGCGGCACCACCACATGCAGCGCCGCCGCCGCCGCGGCACCCAACACCAAATAAGATGCCGCCTGAAGAAAGTCGTGGCGGGCCGCCTCGGCGAACACCACCCAACGTGATCCGGTCTCGGCACCCGAAGCGGGCAGCCGACGGGTGATCCACTCCGAACGGCCCCACCGTGACCATCCCCAGCCCATGATCACCGCGGTCAGCAGCGACGCCCCCAGCCGGGCAAGAACCATCCTGGGCGCACCGGGAAACGCCACCGCGGTGGCCACCAGGACTACCGGGTTGATCGCCGGCGCGGCCAGCATGAACGTCAAAGCCGCAGCGCCCGTCGCTCCTCCTTCGCCAAACAATCGCCGCGCCACCGGCACCGACCCGCATTCACAGCCCGGCAACGCCGCCCCGCCCACACCGGCGGCCAGCACGGCCACCGCGGGACGACGCGGTAGCCAGCGCGCCAGCCGCTCCGGCGACACGAACACCGCAATCAATCCGCTGACCACCACCCCGAGCGCAAGGAAGGGAAGGGCCTGCACGAACACCCCACAGAACACCGTGCCCGCCGTCGACAACCCCGCACTACCGAAGACCGCATTCCGCAGCATCGTCGTAGATAAAGCACAGGCCAACAGAATGCCCACCAGCACTTCCATGGATCCAACGCGCAGCCTGCGCCCAGACCTCAACGTCGCCACCGTCCCAGTATGTCAGCGCGCCGGCTCCGCACCGGAACCCTGCGGGTAGAGTCGCCGAGGATCTCTCCAAAAGTTCGCGTCTTGGTTGGTGCGGGTACTCGCCCAGCGGAGCGGCTTATACGGATGCGGCACACTTCCGCCCCCGCATACCAGCTGTTGGCTCACGGGATAGAAAGGTACGCAACGCCTTTCGGCCTGACCGGTGTGGCAGGCAATCGACGATGTTGCGTCACCCGCAACAGAGCGTTCAACATTCGCCGCGGCAGCGGCCAGACCTCAGGGACGACCCGCAGCATCATTTGTAGATACCCCTCAATTGGAGAGTCCCCCGATTGCCAAGTAGCCTACTGAAAATGATTGTCATTAACAACGCGACGGTCAACGATCGCCACAGCCGATGCAGTCATCGACGGCGCCGCCATGCGCCTTGGTGCAAGTATTAGCTGGCGCTGCGACAACAGGAAGGTTCAGGGAATGGCGGCGTACGGGCTATTCGCAAAAGCGACAACGACGGTAGTCACCGGCCTGGTCGGGGTGACGGCTTACGGCCTGCTGCGCAGGGCCGCGGCCAAGGCGCCGCTGCATGCGACGGCGGTGTGGGCAGCTGAGCTCGGGTTGCGCGGTACCCGCAAGGCCGAGGAGGCCGCGGAGTCGGCGCGGCTCAAGCTGGCCGACATCATGGCCGAAGCCCGCGAAAGGGTCGGCGAAGAAGCCCCCACGCCGTCGGTCACCGACGCCCACCAGCACGAGCACTGATCGGGCGGACATGTCCGTGGACACGGCCGCGCTCTGCAACGTGGACGCTACCGAAGACCCCGCGCTGGTGATCGTTTCGGATGCGGCCGGGCGGATGCGGGTTTCCGTCACGTGGGTACGCGGCAACACCCGGCGTGCCGTGGCGGTCGAAGAGTCGGTCGCCCAGCAAGACGGGGTGCGCGCCGTGCACGCTTACCCGCGCACCGGATCCGTCGTCGTCTGGTATTCGCCCCGGCGCGCTGACCGCTCCTCGGTACTGGCGGCGATCAGCGCGGCCGCGCACGTCGCCGCCGGGCTGATTCCCGCGCGCGAGCCGCATTCGTCGGAGATCCGCAACGCCGATGTGCTGCGCATGGTCCTCGGCGGCGCCGCACTGACCTTGCTCGGCTTGCGCCGCTACGTGTTCGCCCGACCGCCGCTGCTCGGCCCGAACGGCCGGCTGCTGGCCACCGGCGTCACCGTCTTCACCGGCTATCCGTTCCTGCGCGGCGCGCTGCGGTCGTTGCGCTCCGGGAAGGCCGGGACCGATGCGCTGGTCTCGGCCGCGACCGTGGCGAGCCTGGTGTTGCGCGAGAACGTGGTGGCGCTGACCGTGCTGTGGCTGCTCAACATCGGTGAATACCTGCAGGATCTGACCCTGCGCCGGACCCGGCGGGCCATCTCCGAGCTGCTGCGCGGTACCCAGGACACCGCATGGATCCGCCTGACCGACGGCCCGCAGGCGGGCACCGAGATTCAGGTGCCCATCGACACGGTGCAGATCGGCGACGAGGTGGTGGTCCACGACCACGTCGCGATACCGGTGGACGGCGAGGTGGTCGACGGCGAGGCGATTGTCAACCAGTCCGCGATCACCGGTGAGAACCTGCCGGTCAGCGTCATGGTCGGGGCGCGCGTGCACGCCGGGTCGGTCGTGGTGCGCGGACGGCTGGTGGTGCGCGCCCACGCCGTCGGGAACCAAACCACCATCGGGCGCATCATCACCAGAGTTGAAGAGGCGCAACACGACCGGGCGCCCATCCAGACGGTCGGCGAGAACTTCTCCCGCCGTTTCGTTCCCACCTCGTTCATCGTCTCGGCCGCCACCCTGGCGATCACCGGCGACGTGCGCCGGGCCATGACCATGCTGTTGATCGCCTGCCCCTGCGCGGTGGGGCTGTCCACCCCGACTGCGATCAGCGCCGCGATCGGCAACGGTGCGCGCCGCGGCATCCTGATCAAGGGCGGATCCCACCTCGAACAGGCGGGCCGGGTGGACGCGATCGTGTTCGACAAGACCGGAACGTTGACCGTAGGGCGTCCGGTGGTCACCAATATTGTTGCGTTGCATAAGGATTGGGAGCCCGAGCAGGTGCTGGCGTATGCGGCCAGCTCGGAGATCCACTCTCGTCATCCACTGGCCGAGGCGGTGATCCGCTCGACCGAGGAACGCCATATCACCATCCCGCCGCATGAGGAGTGCGAGGTGCTGGTCGGGTTGGGCATGCGGACCTGGGCCGACGGCCGGACGCTGCTGCTGGGCAGTCCGTCGCTGCTGCGCGCCGAGAAGGTGAAGGTGCCGAAGAAGGCCTCGGACTGGGTGGCCAAGCTGCGCCGCCAGGCCGAGACGCCGTTGCTGCTCGCCGTGGACGGCACGCTGGTGGGGCTGATCAGCCTGCGCGACGAAGTGCGGCCCGAGGCGGCTCAGGTATTGACGCAGTTGCGGGCCAACGGGATTCGCCGGATCGTGATGCTCACCGGCGATCACCCGGAGATCGCCCAGGTGGTCGCCACGGAGCTGGGCATCGACGAGTGGCGCGCCGAGGTGATGCCCGAGGACAAGCTCGAGGTGGTGCGCGAGCTGCAGAACGACGGCTTTGTCGTCGGCATGGTCGGTGACGGCGTCAACGACGCTCCCGCACTGGCGGCCGCCGATATCGGGATCGCCATGGGTCTGGCCGGAACCGACGTCGCCGTGGAGACCGCGGATGTGGCGCTGGCCAATGACGATCTGCATCGTCTGCTCGACGTGCGGGACCTGGGCGCCCGGGCGGTCGACGTGATCCGGGAGAACTACGCCATGTCCATCGCCGTCAACGCCGCCGGGCTGCTCATCGGCGCGGGCGGCGCGTTGTCTCCGGTGCTGGCCGCGATCCTGCACAACGCGTCGTCGGTGGCGGTGGTGGCCAACAGCTCCCGGCTGATCCGATATCGCCTGGACTAGTGGCGATCGCCAGCGCGGCGAAGCCGGACGCAGCGGGTCGCCACGCGACAACTGCCACTCAGCAGCCGCAGTCGTGGCCGCGCCATGCCCGGATACCCTGCCAAACCGCGACGGCGGCGACGGCCAAGCCGATCGCGGGGTCAAACCACCAACCCCCGGACCGAACACCGCCGCCTGCTTTATATCAGTAAAGAGAATCCTCACACGGGCACCATCCAATCTGGTCAGCAGCGCCTGTGTCGATTCACGCGTGGCGGCGGCCGGGAACGACAGCGAACGGCAGCTGCCACGTAAGACTCTGGTCAGGTCGATTGGCTGGTAAGCACAGTGATGAACGCATAGCGGCTCGGCGCGATGACTTAGGACCGCACGGCCTTTTCGTCGGCGGCTTGCGCGACGCATGCCCGATCACACCGCTTCGGTCGGCGACGGGGACTGACGGCGCAGTGCACCTGCGCCGTCCGGGCTTTACAGCTCGAGTCCATAGGTGCGGTCCATGCCGCGCTCGGCGGCGCGTCCCATGTCAGCAGCGAGGCGTTCGCAGCACTCGCGACCCTAATGTTCCCAAAAGTGTTCCCATCGGGCATGAAAACGGCCCCGGAGTTTCCTCCGGGGGCCGTTTCCGCTGGTAGCGGGCACAGGATTCGAACCTGCGACCTCTGGGTTATGAGCCCAAGCCGGTCACCATCCCGCAACGCTTCGCGCGTCTCAAACCTCCAGGTCGCGATGAATCGGCCGTCCAAGCCGTCACGGCGCGTTCCGCAGGTTCCAGGCTGTTGCGCCGCGTTTCATTCACAAATTCGTTCACAACATGCGTCGCCGGCGTCGCCATGCGTCAACCTCCGCAGTCGACGCCGGGACGGAAAAGTTAGCTTGCAAAGTGGCGGCCGCGGCACCGCGCGGGATCGAGGAGTCTGGCGAGTCCTGCGCGGCCCCTTGTCGCGCGGCGGGGCCATAGCTCAGCGGTAGAGCGCTCGATTGCGAAGCGAGAGGCTTGGGTTCGAGTCCCCTTGGCTCGCTAGTAGTACCGCAGCTGCAGAGGCGTCGAGTCATCATCCTTGACGAGCACGCTTACCCCGTTGGTATCGACCTCCCAGACCCGCCACCCTCGTGTGCCGTGCCTGTAACGCGCCTCGCGCAGCCCAGCCTTCCAAAGTCTGCCGTCCCACCCCTGCGGTGGTTCTAGGTCACCGCGCTCAATCCACTCAGGGGGCCAACATTCTCGTCGTGCCACAGCTTCAACTCCATAGCCTTATTCATCATCTCGTCTATCAGGCTTGCACTGCGACGATTGATTTCATCCCAAAACCATGCAGCAAATTCGTTGGCTGCATTGACGTATCGCGCAACGATCGGTGCAAGGTCGAATAGCTGAGCCTGCCGGCTCAAGGATTCCTTGGCTTGTCCGCCCCAACCGTCCCACCGCAGAAATTTGTCAGTGATGATGGTTTCTGGACGCCGGCCTGAGGTTGTGACCCCGAAATTTTCTGGCCGATCGTGTGCCTTTCTTAGGACCTGTCGAGCTTCGGACCGGCGACCACCACACAGAGAGAACTCGGGCTTCGGCGCGAAGGGTGTGACCTGATAGGAGCGTGCTCGCCCGCGGCCCATCACTGGCCTGTCCACCCTCTCCGCACGGCGCTCGGCCAACGGAGAGGAACCAGCCCTGCCATGGCGCGCAGCAAACGATCCATCATCGGCGGCGTCGATACCCACGCGGCAACGCATCACGCCGCGGTCATCGACCTCAACGGCCGGCTCATCGCAGATGCCGAATTCCAGGCGACGCCGGCCGGTTACGCATCAATGCTGATATGGATGCGCGGGACGGGAAAACTTGCTCAGGTCGGTGTCGAAGGAACCGGGGCCTACGGGGCCGGGCTGGCTCGCTATCTGCACGATCAAGGCATCGACGTGCTCGAAGTGCCGCGTCCTGACCGACGTATCCGCCGCCAACGCGGCAAGAGCGACCCGATCGACGCCGAAGCTGCAGCGCGAACTGTGCTGGCAGGCAAGGCAAGCGGCGCACCGAAGCTGGCCGACGGTCCGATCGAGGCCATCCGGATGCTGCGCATCGCCCGCAACGGAGCAGTCAAGGCCCGCACGGCCGCTCTTAACACCCTGCGCTCGATGGTTATCACCGCTCCCGAGCCGTTACGCACCCAGCTGCGGTCCCTGTCCTCAGCGCAGCTGATCACTGCCTGCGCACGTCTGCGGCCCGACCTGACCAACCTCGCCGAGCCCGTCCACGCAGCCAAACATGCTTTGCGCTCGATAGCCCTCCGAGTTCAACACCTCGACACCGAAACACGCTCCCTGAGAAAGCAACTCAATGAACTCACCCAAGCCGCCGCACCTGCCACCAGTGCCGTGTTCGGACTCGGCCCAGACACCGTTTCCGCGCTGCTGATCACCGTTGGTGACAATCCAGACCGGCTACGTAGCGAAGCCGCGTTCGCTCACCTCTGCGGTGTCGCCCCGATCCCAGCGTCGTCAGGCAAAACCAACCGGCACCGACTGCACCGCGGCGGTGACCGGGCTGGCAACAGTGCATTGCACATCGCCGCAGTCGTCCGGCTGCGCTACGACTCCCGCAGCCGGGCCTACGCCGACCGCCGAACCACCGAGGGCCTGTCGATGCCCGAAATCATCCGCTGCCAAAAGCGCTACCTGGCCCGTGAAGTCTTCCACGCTCTGCGCGCCGACTACGCCAAACTCAGCACTTGACATCTATAGGAGCGTCCTTATCGAGTTGCAAGGTGTTTACGGTTACCCCTTGGCTGCCCCGTTCCCACGAGAACGTAGTGCTCAACTCGGGCAAAGGTATTAAGTAGTGGGTGCAGTAGTTCCGCAGCTTCGACATGAACACGCGCTCGAACCCGCGATCAACGGATTATGAGTCCCTTTTCAGCACGTCGGTGACCAGCAGAAACGGTCAGCTGATTCGCCCCATACCGCCTGCTAGACAGTAAAATCTGCCGTTTCCGATACGGGCGCGGTCGGGGTTCGGTACGGCTACAAAACGCCCTCGGTCGCCGGGGTGACGCTGGGGTAAAGCCGGTCTGCCGAGACGAAGGGGCCCGCACATCAAACGGTGTGTGGGCCTTTCCCTTTGGCGGCCCTCGTGCGGGTCAGAACCGGCCGCCGCTCAGCGGTCGCCGATGGTGATCCCACCGATCATCGCGTAGATGCGGTGCCTCCACTTCGTCGCGTGCGGTGCGCTGCCAGCACGTCGGCGTTTGCCAGCGTTTGTGCCTGAGCGGCCAGCGTCGATGCCCTGTTGGCATAGGCAACTGCTTCGGCGTCGTTTCTTGCTTCCTTGCCGTGCGCCGCTGCCAAATGCCGTTTCGCCTCTTCGAGCCGGGTCTGGGCCTCCGCGCCGATGCTCTCGCGATGCCTGGCGACGTAGTCGGAGATTTGGCGCAATCTGGCGTCCGCGGTGGACAACGCCTGCCGCAACGAATGATCACGCCCTTCAATGTTCACCTGCCCATCATTAGGGTCGACCCGCCGCGCGGCGCGCCGGCGGCGGCGCGCGCGATAGAGCACGAGAACCACTACGACTACGACCACGACGACGATGACACCGATCGCGATCAGCAGCCAGATCCGCTTTGACGAGCTTGCCGATTTGTCCAACCCGTCAGCCGCAGCGACCGCAGCACCGCTCCAGTCTTTAGCGCCCACCGCTGGTTCAATTTGTCTGCTCCGCAGACTGTTTAACTCGGCTGCTGTGAGCCCCTGCACCTTCGGCGGCACGGTGAACGCGTACAGCTTGGTGTTCGTGGCCACGGCCAGCAGCGCGTCGTGGTCGCCCATCTCGCTGGCGCTGCGGGTTCGGTCGGCCCAGTTGTCGGGTTTGAACCTGGAGAAGTTGTCGACGTAGACCACCCACAGTTGAATGTGCCGATCGCGATAAAGCCGGTCGATTGCCGAGCTGACCGCCGCCCGACCGGAATCCGTCAACACCCCGGTGCTGTCAGTGATGTGATCCGTGAGCTTGGACGGCGGTTGCGCGCCGGCGGGGGTTGCCAGCAACAACCCCGCTGTGAGGATCGTCAGGACTACACCGAACAGGCGAACAACGCGCATACGGGTAATCTAGCCGTCAATTTATGGTGGGGCGGGCGGGGCTCGAACCCGCGACCAACGGATTACCAAAAGTCACTTCGTGTCCTAACCAGATATTGACTGTCTGTTCTTGTGCTACAACGGAATTCGCCGACGCTGAGCTCCGTCGGGAACCCGGCGATTTCCATCGATTCCCATTCATTGGCGGCGAATAATCGGTAACTCATGAGCCCATAATGACGCCGCCGAGTCGAGTTGCGCGGCGCATTCCAAAGAGCGCGGAGCTGACGTTCGGGCCGATCCCCAGGCTGTAGGCCGGTCGTGCGGCTTAGAAGTGTTCAACCGTCGACTTGTCGTTCCGGCCAGCTGATGCAACCGGTCTGCGCCCACCGGCGCCCCACACCCCGTTACATGTAACATAGCCTTATGTCATCTGCCCGGGATCGCGTTCGACAACACCGTGAACGGCTACGGCAACGAGGCATGCGGCCAATCCAAATCTGGGTCCCCGATGTGAACGCCCCTGAGTTCGTTCGCGAAGCGCACCGCCAATCGGCACTTGTCGCCGCCAGCGAACAGGATCTCGACGACCAGGCCTTCATCGACGCGATCTCGGCCGACTGGGACGACGCCACCTAAACGTGCGACGAGGCGACATCTATACCGCCGCAGCGCGCGGTGCTTACAGCGGAAAGCCACGCCCAGTGGTGGTCATTCAAGACGACCGGTTCGACGCAACGGCCTCCGTCACCGTTGTGTCGTTCACCACGAGTGACGTCGAGGCGCCACTGCTTCGAATTCCTGTGTATCCGTCGGATACCACCGGCTTGGCGGAGACCAGCCGACTGATGGTCGACAAGGTGACAACGGTCCCCCGCACCAGCCTGACCCGCCAGGTCGGTCGCCTATCGGGCGGAGACCTCATTCGGCTCGACCGCGCGCTCCTGGTATTCCTCGGACTTGCAGTCTGACAACGCGGCTACCGACCCGTGAACTCGCTGGGTTATGAGCTGCGCAACAAACGCGGGGCGGTTCAGTCTGCCAAACGGGGTCAAGACCAATGTTTTTGGGCGCGTGGCTAATTGCCAGCCGAATATGGCGCTACCGTTGATGCCAAACAGGCGCACTCGACCATCCGCACCGGGCGATGTTCTCAGCCAAGGTGTTTCGACGCATTCCCTGACCTGATCGCGCACGCCGCTAAACGTGTGGACGAGCATCCCGGGGAGATCCACGAACCGCTCAACCACGTCGAGCCCCGGCCTGCCCTGCGAAAGCGGTGCATAGGTAGCGTCCGATAAAGGCCCTTCGGCTCTACGCGACCCACCATGGAGCCAGGCAGATTCTTACTACCAAGTTAGATCGGAGGTCGAGTCGTGAGGTATATCGGTGACCTGCGAAAACAGATGTGTGCGCCAATGCTGATCACCGCGTTGCGGGACATGCAGTGGCGTCTGCGACGCTTCATCATCGCGGCCATCGGCACCGGAATGGTATTCGCGCTGACCCTCATATTGACCGGGCTGACGCACGGTTTTCGTGTCGAGGCGCAGCGTGTGGTCGACTCGCTCGGCATTGACACCTACCTCATCCAGTCGGGCGCAGTAGGTCCGTTCATGGGTTCATCGAGGTTTCCGGAGGCGGAATTACAGACGGTCGCCCGGCTCCCGGGCGTCGAATCGGCGATCCCGGTGGTCTATGGCAACACGATCCTGCAGGATCGGCGCTCGCCGCAAAACGTGAACGTCTACGGTGTGCCCGAGCAAGCGATGCCGCCGATCGCTGCGGGGCGGGCACCGTCGAATCCCGGTGAGGTCGCCATGTCGAACACGCTGGGGCGACCCATTGGTAGCGACGTCGAGATGGGTGCGGACGTGCTGCGGATCGTGGGGCTGATCGACAAGTCGACCACGCTCGCAGGCCAACCCAATGCGTTTCTGACCGTTGCGGGGGCGCAGCGGTTGATGTTTTCCGCGCAGCCGGTGGTTTCCGCCATCGGTTTGCGCGGCACACTCACCCAAATACCCGCCGGCTATCGCGCCGTGGATCGCCGCGCTGCGATCGATGACATGGTCCGCCCGCTGCACGGGGCTCGCCTGGCGATGTTCTACATGGCGATTCTGCTGTGGGGAGTGGCGGCGATGATCGTGGGATCGCTGATCTATCTCTCTGCCCTCGAGCGCACCCGCGACTTCGCGGTGTTTAAAGCCCTCGGTGTGCCCACTCACTCGGTGCTCACCGGGCTCGCGCTACAGGCAGTGGTCGTCGCGTTGCTCGCCGCGGTCCTCGGTGGGCTGCTGGCGGTGGTGCTCGGCCCGTTGTTTCCGATGCTCGTGGTGGTGACCACCTCGACCTTCCTGTCGTTGGTGGCGACCGCGGTGGCGATCGGTCTGTTGGCGAGCTTGGCGGGCGTGCGGCGCGCGGTAGCGGTCGACCCGGCGCTGGCGTTCGGGGGTTCATAGTCGTGGGTGATCTGCACATCAAAGATCTCGTCGTCGAGTACTCCAACGGTGGGCAGGCGCTCCGCGTCATCGACGGCCTGGATCTGGAGGTCAAGGCCGGATCCCTGGTGATCGTATTGGGCCCAAGTGGGTGCGGGAAGAGTTCATTGCTGTCGTGTATCGGCGGCATCCTCAGCCCGACCGGCGGGCGCATCCAGGTCGGCGACACCGACGTCACGACGCTGGACCGTCACAGGCTGACCACTTACCGGCGCAGCACCGTGGGCATCATCTTTCAATCATTCAACCTGGTGGCAAGCCTCACCGCACTGGAGAACGTGATGGTGCCGCTGTGGGCGGCCGGGTGGTCGCGGCGGGCGGCGCACGAACGCGCCGAGGAATTGCTGACTCGCGTCGGGCTGCACGACCGCATGACACACCGGCCCGGCGACCTCAGCGGCGGTGAGCGGGAACGGGTTGCGGTGGCCCGCGCGATCGCGCTGGACCCACCGCTGATCTTGGCCGACGAACCCACGGCCCACCTGGACCAAGTCCAGGTGCAAGGGGTCCTGCGGTTGCTCCGAGAGTTGGCCAGCGGTGAGCGCATCGTCGTGGTCGCCACCCACGACACGCGGATCCTGCCGTTCGCCGACCATGTGGTCAGGCTACTGCCGGATGTCACCGCGACCGACTCCGAGCCCGAAACCGTGCGTCTGGCAAGCGGTTCCGTCTTGTTCGCGCAAGGCAGCGTGGGGGACTTGATCTACGTCGTCGCCGACGGCGAACTGGAAGTCGTCCGCGAAGCGGCCGACGGGGCCGAGGAGCTGCTCAAGGTCGCCACAGCCGGCGAGTACGTCGGTGAGCTCGAGCCGTTGTTCCGGATGGCCCGCTCGGCGACGGTGCGTGCACGCACCGACGCGATCGTTACCTGCTACACCGTGGAGGCATTCCGCGGACTGCTCGAGACCAACACCGAGGGCGGCGTCATCGAAAACCCCAAAAGCGGCTTAGGGCACGGAAATACCGATACCAACCACCCACGTAACAGGGCAATGCTGATGTCACGAGTCCGTAAAACAAGTGACCGACCAAAGGCCGATAGGGGCAGCGAGACGAGCGCCGCCGATAAAAGCGATGCCGAGCGCGCGGAACGCCGCGTCGAATCGGGTTGGAAAATGGCGGATTACCCGCCGCTTACCGCGCCGACGCTGGTTGGGCAATTGCAGCAGCGAGCCGCACGCTATCGGGACAAACTTGCGTTCACCTACTCTCGCGATGGCGAGGAAAAAGAAGTCAGCCGGCTGAGCTATCAGGAACTGGATGCCCACGCGCGGCAGATCGCGTCGACCCTCCAGCGACTGGGCGCTGCGGGCGAGCGCGTCCTGGTCCTGTGCCCGCCGGGCCTGGACTTTGTCGCCGGCTTGTTCGGGTGTCTTTACGCTGGAGCCGTCGCCGTACCGATGCATCCGCCGGTACGCGATCACCTGGTCCCGCGCGTCGAGGCGATCATCGCGGACGCGCAACCTGGCTTCGCTCTGTCCACCACCGAGATCCAGGCGAGGATCAAGGCCACGGTGGACGGTCTGGTCAGGGGGCGTCCGTTGCGCTGGGCCGTCACCGACACGGCGGGCGACGACCGGCCGTGGGTTCCACCAGACATCGACGGCGGCGCAGTCGCCATGGTGCAGTACACCTCGGGCTCCACGGCCACACCGAAAGGCGTTGTGCTGTCTCACGGTAACCTGGCCCACAATTTGGAAACCATTCGGCGGACGTGGAAGTCGGGATTCGACACGAACGCCAACGGTGTGTTCTGGCTGCCGCCCTACCACGACATGGGTCTCATCGGCGGTATCCTCGAGACGCTCTACGTCGGGGGTACTTCCGCCCTCATGCCGCCGGGCGCGTTCATCAAGCGCCCCATGCGGTGGCTGGAAGCGATGTCCCGGCATCACGCCCTGATCACCGCCGCACCCAACTTCTCCTACGACCTGTGCGTCGAACTCAGTACCCCCGAAGAGCGTGCGGCGCTCGATCTGTCCAACTGGTCGATTGCCATGTGCGGTGCGGAGCCGGTGCGTAGCGCGACCCTGCAAGGTTTCGCCGAGGCGTTCGCCCCGGCCGGTTTTCGGCCGGAGGCGTTTTATCCGGTGTATGGGTTGGCGGAGGCGACGCTGCTGGTATCCGGGGGGTCGGACGCCCCGGTACCGTTGGTTCGGCACATCGATCGCATCGCACTGCGCGAACGCCGGGTCGCGGAGGTCGCGCCGGAAAATCCGAGCGCTTCAACGTTGGTCGGTTGCGGTCAGCCGCAAGGTGGCCAGCAGGTCGTCATCGTCGACCCCGAGACCCGGCGGCCGTGCGGGGCTGACGAGGTCGGCGAGATCTGGATCGCCGGGCCGAGCGTTGCGCAGGGTTACTGGCAAAAGCCCGAACAGACCGAAGCGGCATTCTCGGCGCATCTTGCGGGCACCGGGGACGGCCCGTTCCTGCGTACCGGGGACCTGGGGTTCTTACAGTCCGGGGAGTTGTTCGTCACGGGACGCCGCAAGGATCTGATCATCATCCGCGGCAGCAATCATTACCCCGAGGACATTGAGCTAACCGTGCAGGCCTGCCACCCGGCACTACTGCGCGGCCGGGGTGCGGTCTTCTCAATCGTTCCCGGACCGGCCGCCACCGAGCAGCTCGTTGTCGTGCATGAGGTGAGCCACCAACAGCTCGGTGAGGCCGAACTCAACGAAATCGTCGACGCAATCCGGACCGCGATCACCGAGCACCATGAGGTTCAGGTAGACGCCGTTATTCTGTTGGAGCCGTTGCGGATTCCGACGACGTCCAGCGGCAAGATCCAGCGGTCCGCCTGCCGGCAGCAGTTCCTCGACGGCCGGCTTGAGGCGGTCGTTGAATGGCGCGCACCGCGGCTCGACATCCATCCTGCGGCCGCTTCGTCGGAACACGGCGGGCGAAGTGCCGCGGAGCTCGCGGACTGGTTCGTCTCCCAGCTCTCTGGTGAACTCGGCGTCCCGGCAACGGATATCGACCCATCCCGTCCGTTCGCCTACTACGGCCTCGATTCCGTCCGTGCCATCCGGCTGACCGCCGCATTGGAATCCTGGCTCGGACGCGAACTTTCGCCCACACTCCCCTACGAATACCCCACGATCGACCTGCTCTCCCGCCATCTGGCCGAGGAGGCCCCCGCCACCGACCGCACCGCCGCACCGGCCGAGGACGGCAGTGGCGCGCGCGCCGCGGACGAGCCGATCTCCATCGCCGCACCCGCCGGGGACAGCGATGGCGCGCGTCGCACGGACGAGCCGATCGCCATCATCGGCATCGGCTGCCGGTTTCCGGGCGCCGACGGGCCGGCGGCATTCTGGCGGCTGCTGTCGGGCGGCGTGGAGGCGATCAGCGAGATACCGCCCGACCGCTGGGACGCCGATGCCTTCTACGACCCGGATCCGTCCGTGCCGGGCACCTCGGTCACCCGACGGGCCGGTTTTGTGCCCGGAATCGACCAGTTCGACTTCCAGTTCTTCGGCATCTCGCCGAGGGAATCGGCGCAAATGGACCCCCAGCAGCGCCTGATCCTCGAGGTGGCGTGGGAGGCATTGGAAGACGCCGGGCAGGTGCCCGAGCGGCTTGCCGGTAGTGACACCGGCGTATTCGTCGGCATCTCCACCACCGACTATGCAAATCTCCGGGCCGGTGACCTCCGAATTATCGACGCCTACACGGGCACTGGAAACGCGTTGAGCATCGCCGCCAACCGGCTCTCTTACTTCTACGATTTCCACGGACCGAGCATGGCAATCGACACCGCCTGCTCGTCGTCGTTGGTCGCCGTGCACCTGGCTTGCCGCAGCCTGCGCGACGGCGAGTGCTCACTGGCCCTGGCCGGAGGCGTGAATGTCATCCTGTCGCCGGCGCTCATGATCAACTTCACCAAGGCCAGGCTGATGGCTCCGGACGGCCATTCCAAGACTTTCGACGCCGGCGCGGACGGCTACGTACGGGGTGAAGGCGCCGGGATCGTCGTCCTCAAACCACTCAGTCGGGCACTAGCCGACAAGGACCCGATCTATGCGGTGATCCGCGGCACCGCCATCAACCAGGACGGCCGGACGAACGGGCTGATCGCACCCAGCCGGCAATCGCAGGAAGCCGTGCTGGCCGCGGCGTACCGCCGTGCCGGTCTTTCGCCCGGCACCGCCCAATACGTCGAAGCGCACGGCACCGGAACCTTCCTCGGCGACGCAATAGAAGCGAACGCGCTGGGCACCGTCCTGGCGGACGGCCGTCCGCCAAGCAGCCCGTGCCTGATCGGCTCGGTCAAGACCAACATCGGCCACCTGGAGGCGGCGGCCGGGGTGGCCGGGCTCATCAAAGTAGCGTTGGCTTTGCGGCACAGGGCGATCCCGCCAAGTTTGAACTTCACCGAGCCCAACCCCGAGATCCCCTTCGACAACCTGCCGGTGCGGGTGGCGCAAACCCTCACCCCGTGGCCGGCAAATGGCGGGCGAGCGGTCGCAGGCATCAGCTCGTTCGGCATGGGGGGCACCAATGCGCACGCCGTGCTTACCGAAGCCCCGCAGGTCCGGGTCGCGGCCGAGCCCGGCACGGCACCAGATCGCGCCGAGTTGCTGCCGCTTTCCGCGCACTCCCCCGAGGCCCTGGCCGCACTGGCCGACCGGTACCAGTCGGCTCTGGCATCCGAGGTTGGGCTGGCCGACCTGTGCTACACGGCCGGTGCCCGTCGCGGCCATCTCGAGCATCGGTTGTCCGTGGTCGCAGACTCCCCCGCAGCGATGTCGGAGTCCCTGGCCGCCTACCGGCAGGGGCAGTCGCGGCCCGGGATCTCCGTCGGACAGTGCCGTCCCGGCCAGCGACCCGCCGTGGTCTTCGCCTTTCCCGGCCAAGGCTCGCAGTGGCACGGCATGGGGCGGCGACTGCAGGCCGAGGAGCCGGTGTTCCGCGAAGCCTTGGCAGCGTGCGACCGCGCGCTCCAGCCCTATCTGGGAAGCTCGGTGCTCGAGGCGCTGGCCAAGGACGAGGAACTCACGGACATCGGCCTGATTCAACCCGCGATCTTCGCTATCCAGGTGGCGCTGGCCGCACTGTGGCGCTCATGGGGGGTTGAGCCCACCGCGGTGGTGGGGCACAGCATGGGTGAAGTTGCGGCGGCGCACGTCGCCGGGGCGCTGAGCCTGGAAGACGCCGCACGGGTGATCTGCACCAGAGCCCTGATGCTGCGGACGGTGCGTGGCCGCGGAACCATGATGACGGCGGAGCTTAGCCCGGCCGAAGCGCAGGAGCTCATCGCCGGGCGGGAGCGCCAGGTAGCGATCGCCGCCAGCAATAGCCACCGATCGACCGTGCTGTCCGGGGATCAAACGGTTTTGGCGGAGCTGATGGCGGTGTTGCAGCAGCGCGACCGGTTCTGCCGGTGGGTCGACGTCGATGTGGCCGCCCACAGCCCGCAGATGGACGCGTTGGTTCCCGCTCTGCGCGCCGGCCTCGCCGGACTGCGGCCGACCGCACCGGCGGTACCCATTTACTCCACGGTGACCGGCGACCTGTTGACCGGCCGCTTGTCCGATCCCGACTATTGGGCGGAGAACCTGCGCTCGCCGGTGCACTTCTCGGCCGCATTGCGAAGGCTGCTGGACGGTGGGCATGACACGGTTGTCGAGCTCAGCCCCCACCCCGTCCTATTGACCGCTGTCCGCGAGGATGCCCAGGACATGGGGCGCAGCTGCACCTCGTTGCCATCCATGCGGCGTGACGACGGGGGGCGGGCGACCGCGCTGGCGTCGCTCGGCGCCCTCTACACCCTTGGTCAGCCAGTCGCCTGGGAGCACCTGTACCCCTCGGGCAGCCACTGCGTAGCCGCACCGACCTACCCGTGGCAGCGTGTCCATTCCTGGCTGGACGTCGGGACGATTAGCGCGCCGCCGCACGGCGCCGGCGCCGAGCTGCTACAGCAGATCCCTGGCGGCACGACGGAGGCCGCGGGTTTGCGCGACCGGATGTACCAACCGCGGTGGCAGCCCGCATCCATCCCGCCGGTGCGGGACGGGTCGAGCCGGCCGGTCGAAGCCGGAAGCTGGCTCATCTTGAGTGACGGCGGGATCACCGCGGACACCCTCCGAGACCACCTCGAATCGCATTCTCAAACATGTGTGCTGGTCGAGGCGAGCCTCGACAACCAGGACTTCGAGCGCCTCACACCGGACAGTTATCGTCTTGACCCGGCGCAGCCTGAACACTTTCGGCGGCTGCTCGAAGACGCGTTCGGGGACGAGCGGCCACCGTGCCGCGGAGTGGTGCATCTGTGGGACCTGCTGGCCGCACCGCCGGCCGACACGTCGCCCGAGTCGCTGGAGTCGGCCACCACTCTGGGCCCGGTGAGCGTGCTGCATCTCGTGCAGGCGCTGGCGCGGGCCGGTTGGCCGGCCCCGCCGCGGCTGTGGCTGGTGACCCGCGGGGCACAGATGACGGAGACTGACACCGAACACGTGTCGATCGCCGAGGCTCCGGTGTGGGGGATGGCCCGCACCATCGACCACGAGCACCCGGAACTGCGCTGCACCTGTGTCGACCTGTCTGCCGGTGGCGGCCCGGAAGAGGTCCCAGAAATCGAAGCCCTGTTCCGGGAGGTGTGGGCGGATGACCGCGACGGTGACGTGGCACTCCGGGGCGGCCGCCGCTATGTCGAGCGACTGACCCGCTACGACGGGCCGGAACCCGCCGAGACCGCGTCCTTCAAGGGAGACGCCACCTATCTCATCACCGGTGGGCTCGGCGCGCTGGGACTCGTGGTAGCCAGGTGGATGGCCGAGCATGGTGCCCGGCACCTAGTCCTGATGGGACGTGGCGGCGCCTCGGCATCGGTCCAGAAGACGCTGGACGCCCTGCGAGCGGCGGGCACCGAGGTGACCGTCGCGCAGGGTGACGTCGCCAAAGCCGACGATGTTGCGGCCATGCTCGAATCGATCGCCGAGTCGATGCCGCCGCTACGTGGGGTGGTGCATGCGGCCGGGATCGCCGACGACGCCATCCTGCAATGCCTCGACGAGGCGAAACTCCGCAAGGTCATGGCGCCCAAGGTTCAGGGCGCCTGGAACCTGCACGCGCTGACCAGAGACGCGGACCTGGACCTCTTCGTGCTGTTTTCGTCGGCCGCGTCCTTGCTGGGCCCGCCCGGGGCGGCGAACTACGCGGCAGCAAACGCTTTCCTGGATGCGTTGGCGTGGTATCGACGTGCCGAAGGCCGGCCGGCGTTGAGCGTCAACTGGGGGCCATGGGCTGAACTCGGCTTCTTCACCCGGTCTGAGCTGCAAAGCTACTTCGCCCAATACGGCGTCGAGGCCATGCCTGCGGCTGAATGCCTGCGGGCACTGTCGTCTTTGTTGGCGCGGTCCGCTACACAAGCTGTGGTCCTCGACATCGACTGGGCGCGATGGCAGCCCGACGTGCAGCCGCCACTGCTCGCGGAGCTTGGCGTTGTGCCCGCGGGCGACAAGCCGCAAGGCGGGACTGCGCCCGGGCCGGGAAGCGGTCTCCGCGACGCGCTGCAGGGCGCAACAGCGGAAGAGTGCCAACGGCTGCTCGAGTCGTACCTGTGCGAGCTCGCCGCCGGCAAACTCGGTCTGACCCCATCGACCCTGGACATCCGGGCGCCCCTCAACAGCCTCGGCGTCGACTCGCTCATCGCAGTGGAGCTGCGTATGCAGGTTGAACGCGACCTGGGCATCGTCGTGCCGGTCACACGGCTGCTGCAAGGGCCCAGCGTGGCTAGCCTCGCCGGCTGGCTTCGCGACCACCTGCCCGCGGTAGCGGCCGGCACATCCGCGACGCAACCCGACGGGGCGCCGCCGCAGACCGCCCAGGGGAAAACGGACCTGCAGCAAACGGACGGCGCGCCGTCACGCGGGATCGACCTGCTAACCCGGGTGCCTGAGCTTTCCGATGAGGCCGTCGAAGACCTGCTCCAAAAGGTCCTTGCCGACCGAGGGGCCGAGGGGCTGATGGGCCGAGGTGCCGAGGGAGAGCTTGCCGTGAACGAGATTCGCGAAGATGGATAAGTCCATCGATATCTCCGGTCTCTCGGCCGAGAAAAAACGCGCGCTGCTGTCCCAGTTGCTCATGGAGGAAGCCGAGGAGTCGGCCGCGGTGTATCCGCTGTCGTACGGACAGCGATCGATGTGGTTCATCCATGAACTCGCACCGGCCAGCGCCGCCTACACCATCACGTATGCCGGGCGGATCAGCGGCGAGCTCGACGTGCCGGCGCTGGAACGCGCGGCCCAGGCACTCGTCGACCGGCATCCGGTGCTACGGACCACCTACGCCGAGCGCGACGGGCAACCGGTCCAACTCGTTCATCCGCAATGGCCGGTGCGCATCGCCCGGCACCACCTCGGCCCCGGTGAGCCCGGGGTCGACGAGTGGATCCGCCGGGAGACCGATCGTCCTTTCGACCTGTACACCGGACCGGTGCTGCGGCTGACGCTGCTCGAGCGCACACCCGAGGAACATGTATTGCTCCTGGGTTTGCATCACATCGCCGTCGACTTCTGGTCCATCGACATCATTCTCGACGAACTGCGCCTGCTGTACGCCGCCGAACACGGTGCGGCCCCGCCTCCGCCGCCCGCGGAAAGCTTCGTCGACTACGCCGAGCAGCAGACCCGGATGCTCGCGGGTGCCGAAGGCGAGGACCTCTGGGCCTACTGGCGTGAGGAGTTGTCCGGCGAGCTGCCGGTCCTGCAATTGCCCACCGACCGACTGCGACCGGCTGTCCAGACCTACCCGGGCACCGTGCACCGGTTCACCGTCGACGACACGGTGACGGCCGGGATCATCGACCTGGGCCGGAGGGTGGGTGCGACGCCCTACATGACACTGCTGGCGGCCTACGCCACGTTGCTGCACCGCTACAGCGGCCAGGGCAACCTGGTCATCGGCTCACCGTTCGCGTGCCGCGACCGGGTCGCGCTGGAGGGTCTGGTCGGCTATCTGACCAATCCGGTGGCCCTGCGCGCGGACCTGCACGACGATCCGACGTTCACGACGGTGCTCGGCCGCATCAAGGACACTGTGCAGGGCGCCCTCGTACACCAGGACTATCCCTTCGCGCTGCTCGTTGAACGGCTTCGGCCGGTGCGCGACCCGGGCCGCACGCCACTGTTCCAGGTCTCGTTCGCCTGGGAACAGACGCGCCGCTTCGCCGACGGGCCCGGCTCGGAAAGCGGGGGGCTGCAGCTGGAAACCCTCCACGTCGGGCAGGGCGGCGCACCGTTCGATCTGATGATGGAGATGGCCGAATGCGGCGGGAAGCTGTCCGGTGTACTGCAGTACAACACCGACCTCTTCGACGCCGGCACGATTGAGCGGCTGGCCGGGCACTTCGCCACACTCCTCGGCGGTATCGTCGCCGATCCCGGCCGGCGGGTCTCGCAGCTGCCGCTGCTCACCGAGGAGGAGCGCCGTCAGCAGGGCGCCTGGAATCAAACCGAGGTCGTCTATGACGCCCCCGCTTGTTTGCACGAGATGGTCGCGGCCGCAGTCGCACGTGTCCCGGACGCCGTCGCGGTGACGTGTGATGACCGCGAGTTGACCTATGCGGAACTCGACCGCCGGGCCAACGGCCTGGCACACCGGCTGCGGCAGCTCGGCGTGGGGCCCGAGATCGTCGTGCCCGTCCTGCTGGACCGCTCCGAGGACCTGGTGGTGGCGGTGCTGGGCGTCCTCAAGGCCGGTGGCGCCTTCATGCCGCTCGACTCGGCGCAGCCCGCGCAGCGCATGGCCGCGATGCTGGACGACGTACCGGACGCACCGGTCTGCGTCACCCACCAGAGCAATCTGGCGCACCTGCCGCCCGGCTTCACCGGTCACCGGCTCTGCCTGGACCTGCCGTCGGCACCATCGGGCGAGGACGCCGCCCCCATCTCCGAGACGTCATCGGCAAACCTCGCCTACGTCATCCACACGTCCGGTTCCACCGGTAAGCCGAAGGGAACACTCAACACCCACGCCGGGATCCGTAACCGGCTGCTGTGGATGCAAGACGCCTACCGGCTGACCGCCGACGACCGGGTGCTGCACAAGACACCGGTGAGCTTCGACCCATCGGTCTGGGAGCTCTTCTGGCCCCTGATCATCGGCGCCCGGGTGGTCATCGCAAAACCCGAGGGCCACAAGGATGCCGCATACCTGGTTCGGACCATCGTCGAACAGCGCATTACCACATTGCATTTCGTGCCGTCGATGTTGCGCCGCTTCCTCGCCGAGCCCGGGGTGGCCGCGTGCACCGCTTTGCGCCAAGTGTTCTGCAGCGGCGAGGCGTTGCCCTACGACCTGCGCGACCACTGCCTGGCCACGCTGGACGCCGAGCTCTACAACCTCTACGGGCCCACCGAGGCCGCGATCGACGTCACCGGATTCCACTGCCGGCGCGGCGAATCCGGCACGCTGGTGCCGATCGGGCGACCGATCGCCAACATTCGCGCCTACATTCTGGACGCGCATCTGCAACCGGTGCCGGTGGGTGTGCCCGGCGAGCTGTTCATCGGCGGTGTGGGGCTCGGGCGCGGCTACCTCAACCGGCCGGATCTGACGGCCGCCATCTTTGTCGCCGATCCGTTCGGCGGCGATCTCGCGCACCCCGGCCAGCGGCTCTACCGCACCGGCGACCTGACCAGGTATCTGCCCGACGGCAACATCGACTATCTGGGACGCATCGACTTCCAGGTCAAGATCCACGGCTTCCGGATCGAGCCGGGCGAGGTGGAGGCCGCGCTGGCGAAACACCCCGCGGTGGCCGAGAACGCGGTGGTGATCAGAACCGACAGCCGCGCAAACACCATCCTTGTCGCCCATGTCGTGCCGGCCGGCCGCGCAGCGCCGTCGACAGCCGAGTTGCGCCGCTTCCTGCTGGAGCTGCTTCCCGCCGCCATGGTGCCCGCAGTCTTCGAGGTGACGGACGCGCTGCCGCTCACGTCGAGCGGAAAGGTGGACCGCAAGGCCTTGATGGCAGCCGACAGCGCATCTGGGCCGCTGGAGCCGGTATTCGTCGCTCCGCGCACGCACACCGAACAGGTTCTGGCCGAGATCTGGTGCGCGGTACTGGGTTTGGAACGGGTCGGCGTCAACGACGACTTCTTCGCCCTCGGTGGCGCCTCGACCCAGAGCCTGGAGGTCGCAGCGCGGGCGAACGCGGCCGGCCTGCCCCTGCGGCCGGAGTCGATGTTCGTCTACGGCACGATCGCCGAGCTCGCCGCCGAGTACGGTCCGATCGCCGGCGAAGGAACGGATCACCGCGAAAGCCCCGCCGAGGCGGTCATCACTGCCCCTGCCCCCGAGAAACCGATGCAAGCCGTACCCGAGGAAAAGCGAAACACGGTGATCGAAAGCATCGGCGTGTACTTGCCGGCGCGGACGGTGTCGACCGAGACGGTCATGGCAGAGTGCGCCAACGAGATCCGCATACCGCTGGAACGCCTGACCGGCATCAAGAACCGACGGGTGGCCGGCGAGGACGAGTTCTCGATCGACCTTGCCCGGAAGGCGGCGGACGACTGCCTATCCCGGTCGAGCTATCGGCGCGAGGAGATCGACCTGGTCATCGCCTGCAACATCTCCCGCTGCGACGGACCCGAGCACAGGTTCACCTTCGAGCCCAGCACCGCCTCGCGGCTGCGCGACCAATGCGGCCTGGTCAACGCCCTGGCCTTCGACATCAGCAACGCCTGCGCCGGGCTGTTCACCGGCATCACGGTGGCGGACGCTTTCCTGCAGACCGGACTGGTTCGGAGCGCCATGGTGGTCAGCGGCGAATACATCAGCCACCTCACCGAGACCGCGCAAAGGGAAATCGAGGGGCCGATGGACCCGCGGCTAGCCTGCCTGACCCTCGGTGACGCCGGCGCGGCGGTGATCGTGGAGCGCGGGCCCAACAACCGGGTCGGCTTCCACGACATCGACATGACCACCCTCAGCCGCTACGCCAAACTGTGCATCGCCAAGGCGACCGAGGCCCCGCACGGCGGCGCCATCATGCTCACCGACTCCGTCATGCAGACCGCAATCGCAGTCAAGCACGCGGTGCCCTACGTCGCTGCGGTCATGCAACGGCACGGATGGCGGCCGGAGACCTGTGACCACCTGGTGATGCACCAGACATCGGAGGCGTCGCTCAACGACGCAGTCATCGCCATCAACCGGATGTTCGGACCAGGCGCAGCCCACCGGGGCAACACCATCTACAACCTGGAAGAGCGGGGGAACACCGCCACCACGACACACTTCGTCGCGCTGAGCGACTACATCCGCAGCAACCGGATCCACTCCGGAGACAACATGGTCTTTTCCATCACCGGCTCCGGACAGACCGTCGGAGCGGCGCTGTACACCTTCGACGACCTACCCGACCGGATGCGCCGAGGCACCAGCGGCCAGCACAGCCGCAGCATTCGAACCGACAGCGCCCGCAAAGATATGCCGGCGACGCCCCGGGTGCGCATCGACAGCGTAGGCATCGCTCCCGCTGGGCAATCGACTTCTCCGAGCTCGATACAGTTCGCGGTTCAAGCGGCGACTGCGTGCCTTGACCAAAGCAGCCTTGATCGCGCAGCAGTCGGTCTGATCATCCACGCCGGCGTCTACCGCGACGACTTCCTCAGCGAGCCGGCCGTTGCCTCGCTCGTCGCCGGCGAACTCGGAATCAACGGCGACGTGCAGTCCCCGGACGGGCCCAAGACCCTCGCCTTCGACGTCCTCAACGGCGCGGTCGGCTTCCTCAACGCCTGCCACGTCGCCGCCGGAATGATCGGGGCGGGAAAGGCCGAACATGCGATGGTCATGGCCTCGGAGATAGAAAACAACACCCCCGAAAGCGGCCATCCGTTGAACGGCATCAGCCAGACAGGCTCGGCCATACTGGTCAGCCGAAGCGACGGTACGGAAGGCTTCGGCCGATTCATCTTCCAGCACCACCCGGAGTACAGCGGGGCGCTCGCCACCTACACCCAGCAACGGGACGGGCGATGCCGGCTGCAGATCGACCGCGACCCCAACCTCGCCGACCTTTACCTGAGCTGTATCCCCTCCGCCGCCAAGGAACTCTTGACGCTGGAGGGACTCGACCCCTCCGACATCGCGGTCGTGCTCCCGCCGCATCTGTCCCCGGCAGCGCTTGACGAACTGGCCGCCCAGATCGGCATCCCGAGATCACGATTCGTCGACCTCGCCGTCGACACCGACCCGTTCACTTCATCCCTGCCGTATGGGCTGGAGCACGCCCGGCGGCACAGGCTGGTGCGGCCGGGCGACATCGCGCTGATCGTGACGGTCGGCTCAGGTGTCCAAGTCGGCTGCACCACCTATCGCTTCTGACTCTGATGCTGGCGTTCGTCGCCGGAGGAACCGGGTTCGTCGGGTCGAACCTGGTGGTCCGCCTTGACCAACCGAGGGATCAGAGTCCGTGTGCTGCGGCGACCAACCTCGTGCCCTGCACGCCGTTCCGCGCCGCCGTCCAGAGCGCCTACAACTTGTACCTCGAAAAACAGTTACCCCGGAAATGGCCCATGATCCCCGAGACGTGGAGACAGCGATGGCACGAACGATCCACGCGGTTCCCGGCTTCACCGGCGACGTGGTCTATCCCGACAGCGCCAACTACGACTCAGCGCGGCAGGTCTTCAACGGCCTGATCGACAAGCGGCCCGCCGTTGTGCTGCGCTGCCGCTCCCGCGCGGACATTGTCGCCGCCGTCCGCTACGCCGTCGGCTCCGGAGCCGAGATCGCGGTGCGTTGCAGCGGGCACAGCGTCGCAGGACACTCCTCGACCGATGGCGGTATCCTCATCGACCTCTCCCTCATGCGCGGCGTAATTGTTGACCCCGAGCACCGAATCGCGGTCATCGAGCCCGGCGCGACCTGGCGCGACATCGACCAGGTCACCGCCCGCCACGGTCTGGCCTGCCCCGGCGGGGTGGTGTCATCGACGGGCGTGGGCGGGTTCACGCTCGGCGGCGGCGTCGGCTGGTTGTCCCGGACATACGGGTTGACCTGCGACAACCTGACCGCCGCGGAGCTGGTGCTACCCGGCGGGGAGGTGCTGTACGTCAGCGAGTCGCAGAACCCGGAGGTCCTGTGCGGACTGCGCGGTGGCGGCGGCAACTTCGGGGTGGTCGCACACTTCGTGCTCGACCTGTATCCGGTCGATCACGTCATCGGGGGCGTGCGAGCCTACGACGACACCGAAACCGAGGCCGTGCTCAAACACTTCCGCGCCCAGATGGACAACGCCGACGACCACCTCGTGTCCGTCGTCGACTTCGGAACTGATGAGAGTTCAGGACGCCGCCTGGTCACGATCCTCGGCTGCTCGACGGGATCCAAAGAGGTCGGTCAGGCCGCTATCGGTGCGCTGCTGCAGGTCCGCGGGGTGACTACCGAACCGGTGATGTCGCTGCAGCGCGAAATGGGGTATCCCACCTGGCAACAGGTCCTCGACCACACGGCCCCGTTCGGCCGGTTGAACTATTGGAAGTCGATCTTCCTGACGGAGTTATCCAACGAGGCCATCCGGCGCATCGCGCTGCTCGGGCGAACTCACCCCGCGCCGCAAACACATCTACACCTGATCCGGCTCGGGGGCTTTCCGAGCCGTGTTCCGCCGCAGGCGACAGCCTTTTCGACCCGCAACCATCCCTACATCGTCCGTCTGATCACCACGTGGACCGACCCCGCCGACACCGAACGATCCAAGTCATGGACAAATGAAGCGTACGAAACTTTGCGTCCCCTCGGTCCGGCAAGCGTGTATCTCAACTTCGTCGGCGATGAAGGGCAGGCCCGCATCCGGGCCAGCCTTGGTGAAGTCACCTACCAACGCCTCGCCAGGCTGAAGGTTCGTCTTGACCCGGACAACCGCTTCGCCCTCAATCAGAACATCGAGCCCGCAATGGATACGTGAACCCGGACGCCGAAGCCGGCACCGATGATCAGTACCTCGTGCTCTGCTGTGGCATCATGGAATCTCCCCAGATGGGATCATGCCTCGAGTGCGAAACCATATGACCGCATTGCGGATTGCAGGCTCGATAGGTCCCACTACATAGCCCAGTTCTCGCGCCGCCTTATCGCACCGGTACCGGTAGCGGTCGGTGAACGCGTATCCGACAGACATCGAGTTCACTGTGGTTTCCCGACCGGTGACGACCTCGAACAGGTCGCCGGCCTTACCCGCGATCCATGCGACTGGATAGGGCAGCCGTCTACGCGGCGGGTCGACCCCGACCACCCGTGCCACTAGCTCCAGGTAGTCGCGATACGTCAGCTCCTGGCCGCCCAGGATGTAGCGTTCGCCACGTTTCCCGTGCAACCAGGCGGCGATCATCCCACGCGCCACCTCGCAGACATCCGCGAAGTTGTTGTATCCCGGTGTCCAATAAGGAATTCTGCGGTTGGCGACCTCGACGATGAGACGGCCGGAACTGGGTCTGGCATCGCGCGGGCCTACCAGATAGGTGGGGTTTACGATGACTGCATCCAACTTGTCGCAGGCCCGCTGCACGAGGATCTCGCCACGCCGTTTGGTGACTGGGTAGGCCGATGCCAGCCCGGCTCTGTCCCACGCCCATGGGGTCTGCTCGTCGGCGGGTGTGCCGTCGGGTGTGGGTCCGATCGTGTTCGCGGTCGAGGTATGG
Organism: uncultured Actinomycetota bacterium; assembly: GCA_963848535.1. Lineage (GTDB taxonomy): Bacteria > Actinomycetota > Actinomycetes > Mycobacteriales > Mycobacteriaceae > Mycobacterium. Next base: position 409,538 of record CAWKEM010000013.1, on the reverse strand, counting down.
ACGACCCGCGGCGTACTGACGGCAATCGCGGCTTCGACGACAGCTCGCGTCGCGTCAACATTGACGGCCGAGATCGCCGGTGTGATCGTTCGCTTGGTCGAAACGCATGCAGCGCAATGGAAGACAACGTCGGCGCCGGCGAACACATTGCAGAGTTCTGCTACCGAGCCGAGGTCAGCGCATACCCACCTGACCGGGAGGTCGGCCAGCGAACTCGTATCGGTGCTCGGGCGTCGTGTCGCGGTCACGGTGTGCCCCTGCGCGATCAGTTCGGCGGCCAGGTTGGCCCCCAGCAGCCCGCTTGCTCCGGTTACCACGGCGTGTGCCATCGGGTTTTCCGTTCAAAAGAGCATTGCAGTAGTGGATGTCGGCTGGCGCATCCAGCCGTCGACCCAGTTCGGTGGCACAGTCCGGAAGTACGCCATGGTCGACGCCGCATGACCCATTACGGGTCAACCCGAAGCTGGTGTGCGATACGGCGCGGCCGGTGGCCGGTGGTGGGCCCACGGGCGCGCTGATTCCAGTTGCGCCGCAAGGGAAACGAGTGTGGACGCATCGTGGGGTCGCCCGACCAGATGGACCGCTTCGGGCAGGCCATCGGCCGAAACTTCGGCCGGAACCGACATGGCCGGTTGCCCAGTGAAGTTCTGCGGCGGGGTGAACGGCATAAACGCCAATATCCGCGCCATCGCGCGGGTTGGTCCCAGCCCCTCGAAGTGTCCGACACGGATCGGCGGCTTAGCCAGCACCGGCGTCATCAGCACGTCGCAATCGGCTATGGGCCGTAACCCGCGCTCACTCAGCCGGTCGCGGGCGACCAGCGCGCGGTGAGCCAGCCAGTCGGGGACCAGCCGGGCGGTACGCCCCTCGGCCTGAATCCGCCGCTCCAGCAACTCAGGTGTGGGCAGCCGCTCGATTTCATGGGCGAGACCATTCATCATCAGCGCGAGCACTGAGAGGATCGCAGCCGGCGGATAGAGCGGATCACGCTCAACGACCTCGTGGCCGAGCGAGCGCAGCAACTCGGCGGTCTCCAACACTGGGCGGCGCACCTCCTCGCTGACCGGCACGGGAACCACTGGCTTGAACGACATCGCGATCCGCAGACGACGAGGCGCGCGCGACACCGCGTCGGTCAACAGCGGCGCCGGCGGCGGTGAGGGGATCTCGTCGTTGGGCTCGGCGCCGGTCATCGCGTCGTGCAGCAGCGCCGCATCGACCACGCTGCGGGCCAGCGTTCCGATGTGATGCAGCCCGTGGAACCGGTAGGCCCGCTCGGGTGATTGCCTGGTGCTGATGGACCCGCGTTGACCCTTCAGGCCCACCAGTCCGCAGCATGCGGCCGGGATGCGAATCGACCCGCCCCCATCGGTGCCCAGCGCCCCAGGCACCATGCCGGCTGCCACCGCAGCCGCCGAACCACCGCTGGAACCTCCAGTTGTCCGGTACAGATCCCACGGATTGCGTGTCACACCCCAAGTCGGCGACTCGCACACCGGGTAGGCACCGAACTCGGGCAGATGCGTCTTGCCGATGATCACCGCCCCGGCCGCCCGAAGGCGCCGCACCACGGCGCTGTCGCTGCTCACCGGGCCCGTATCGATCCCGGTGCCGCACATCGACGAAACACCCGCGACATCGGTGTCGTCTTTGACCGCAATCGGCACGCCGGCCAGCGGCAGCACCTCCCCGGCGGCGAGCCGCCGTTCGACCTGCGCTGCTTCTGCCATCGCCTGCTCGGCCAGCACGACGCGAAATGCGTTCAACACCGGGTCCAGTTGGGCGATCCGCTCCAGGTGGTGCGCCACCAGCTCTCGCGGCGAAACCTGACGATCGCACACCAACTGCGCCTGCCGTGCCACCCCGGCAAAGACCAGACCCTGACCATCAACGGTGGTCATCCACGCCCTTTCGCGCCAGACCCCCAACCGAGCTTACGCACACGTTCACCGACGCCGCCAAAGCACAGTCCCGTGAGACGACCAGGCACCGGACGCCCAGGCACCCAATGAGCTGCCGCTCGGGGGCGGGGCTCGACGAGGCATGCTTCGGTCGGGCTGTTTGGCGGCCCAGTCGGCGGGTAAAGCCGTGACCCCGACAAACACCGCCTGACGGTCCGGTAATCGGGACATCGCCGATCCTGGAACACTTACCGCCGAGCCGCTTCCGCGAATCACGGCCGTGGGCAGACAATCAGCGCAATAAAGCCCGCGACATCACCACGTGCCGGACGGATTTGCGGTATGGCAGGAAACAGGAAACGTAGGGTCCTCGGTGATGCGCTGAAAATCCCGAAGACAACACAAAGGGCAGCCGGCCAATCGCGTTCGACAAAGCGTCGCGCCGTCACGTCGACTTGCTTGATAGCAGTGCACGCGTGTAGTGACGTCGAGATTTTCGAACTCTCGGGATTGGACTGGTCGGCGGTGAAAGCACAGAAGGAGCGGATTCTGGCCGAACGTCTGGCGGGCTGGCAAGAACGCTATCCCGACGTGACGGTGCAAAAGCTCCTGGTTTGTGATTGACCGGCACGCACACTCGTCGAAACATCGGAATCTGCACAACTTCTCGTCCTCGGCAGTCACTGGCGAGGTGTTTCGCTGGCCTGCTTTTGGGTTCGGTCAGCAACGCTGTCGTTCAAGCCGTCCATGTGCCGGTGATCGTGGCGCGCTCGCGGGACCACGGGGCCGAACACCGATGACCTTGTCCTCTGGCAGCAGGACTTTCGGCTCTAACCCGCTATACCCGCGGGCCGGAGATCAGTAGGAGCAACAGTGTGGAGGAGGTCGCGGATTTCGTAGGGAGGAGAGATCCGATGACAGAGCCCACGTCGTCCCTCTCGTTCTCCACATGGCGCAAGATCCCGGGACTGCCCTGGAGGCCGGGATCCCCTTCGGCACACCCGTTCGGACACGATGACTTAAGGGGCAGACCGGCAGCCGCACCGTTCATAAGCGGATTCATGGAATCAAAACGCAGGGTCTGCGGGTAACCCCGCGAACGGGTTGAGCGTGACCGGCGACGTTCCGCAGCCGCGCAACTGGCAAGACCTAGTCTCGACCGACCGGTGACACTCGAGGTGAAGTGACTCGACCGAGGTGGATGCAGGGTTCGGCCCACGCAGGATATGTGTGTCGACAGCTCGGCGAAAAGGGTCGAAGGCCAAATTGCGTGGCCTCCGCGGCCACGCCACAAATCTCGCCCAACTGCGCGCCGAGCGCGGCAGCCGCGGCGGGTGATGAATGACCCGCCGACAGAGGACTTCGGCCTCTACTGCCAGGCTTTGTGGGGTGGTCGGATCAAAGGGGACATCTCATTACGATCTAGCAAATACAGGAGTATCCATGACCAAAGCTAAGCTTCCTGAGCGGCGTCGACAGTGGTCGTTGCTGCCGGAATTCTCCGAGCTATTCACCGGCTTTCCGGGGTGGACGGATTTGCGCCCGACCCTCGAGAACCGTCTCATGCGGCTGGAAGACGAGATGGAAGACGGCCATTACGTAGTCCGCGCGGAAATCCCCGGAATCGACCCGGCCAAGGACGTCGATATCACCGTGCACGACGGCCGGTTGACGATCAAGGCCGAGCGCAGCGAGAAGAAGGAAACCAAGGGCCGCTCGGAGTTTTCCTACGGCTCGTTCGTTCGCTCGGTTTCGTTGCCCGCCGGCGCTGACGAAGATGACATCAAAGCCACCTATGACAAGGGCATCCTGACCGTGTCGGTGGCCCTTCCCAAAGAGGCTGCGCCGGCGGAGAAACACATCGCTGTACAGGCCACAAGTTGAGTCATGCAAGACATAAATCGCCGCACACTGCTGGCATAGGGTGGTAATACTGGAGAGGTATGTCCCGGCCGCGTGGGCGTTCCCCACCACCGAGAAGCCAGCGGCTCTGGCGGGTCTTAGCGGGTTACGCGGCAACGGTAATCAGTTGGCGCTCACCATCGATGACGGCGTCAGTGTTGTCGTGGTGGGCGGTTAACCTGTTGTTTGCTTGCGGTGCTGATGATCCCGATCTGGGATGGCGAAGTGGGGCATGGTGATCCGCATCGGCCCGCAGGAAGATTTGGGAGTGACACATATCGATTCTGAGGTGATCAAAAACGCGGTGCAGATGGCCTGCCGCGCACCATCGCTGCACAACAGCCAGCCGTGGGCCTGGGTCGCGGAGGCGGGGGTTCTGCACCTGTTCGCCGACCAGGACCGCATCGGGCAGGCCACCGACAGTTCGGGCCGGGAAGTGATCCTAAGCTGCGGGGCAGTGCTCGATCATTTGAGGGTGGCGATGGCCGCCGCCGGCTTCGATACCCACACAGAGCGGATGCCCAATCCTGGCGACCGTGACCACCTAGCGTCGCTGGACTTTACGGCGCTGCCGTTGGTCACCGACGCCCATAACCGACACGCCGAGGCGATCCTTCAGCGCCGAACCGATCGGCGTGCGTTTGCCGCCCCCCAAGATTGGGAGTCGTTTGAACTCGTGCTGCGCCGCGCGTTCGATGCTGAGGCCGCGATGCTTGATGTGGTGGCCGAGGAAGCTCGTCCGCGATTGGCACAAGCATCGCGGTTGACCGAGACACTGCGCGCTAACGATTTGTCCTACCGTGCCGAATTAGCGTGGTGGACAGTAGCGGGATCAGGGTTTGACCACGGCATGTCGCCAGGTGCGCTGCCATCGGAATCGGAGGCCGGCAGAGTCGACGTGGCCCGCACCTTTCCGATCGCGGGTACCGTTGAACGCCGCGGGGACATCACCGCCGACCAGTCGAAGATTGTCGTGCTGTCCACTCACCGCGACAGCCCAGCGCAGGTGCTGCGCTGCGGTGAAGCGCTGTCGGCGGTGCTGCTCGAATGCACGATCGCCGGCCTGGCGACCTGCACGCTGACGCACATGATCGAACTGGGCGCCAGCCGCGACATCGTGCGCGACGTGATTCGAACGCCCGGGCTGCCACAGGTATTGATCCGGGTGGGAATCGTGCCTCCGCTCGACGGCGCTCTGCCACCCACGCCTCGCCGCCCACTTGCTGAGATCCTCGAGTTCCGTGGCTAGCTCGCCGTCGTTGCGTTCAAATGAACCGTCTCGAACGTAGAGAAATGAGACGTCGGCCTCGACCTTGCCTTGTGCACATCGGTTTCAACGACGATCATGGTGGTTGTTGTCTCCCGGACGGTTGCACCGAAGACGGTGCGGGGCCCCCGACCAAGCGCACACATCTGAGCCGGCGCTGACCACTGATGAACGCCCTAATATGGGCCGGGCTGGCCAGCCTCACCGGCACATACCAGGTGATTAGGACCCCACTACCGCAACGGCGCACTGTCGTCCTGACACTGCCGAACACCTCTATAAGGAGGCTGTGTGGACGCGATCGTTACCAAGGCCGGACTGTTTCAGGGATTCGACAGCGCCGTGGCTGCGATAACCGAACAACTGCACCCCGTCGACTTCACGCGCGGGTGGACCGTGTTGCTCAAGGAGAAGCCGCAGACCGGCTGTACATCATCATTTCCGGGAAGGTCAAGATCGGCCACCGCTCACCGGACGGCCGCGAGCATCTACTGGCGATCATGGGCCCGCCGGAGATGTTTGGCGAGCTCTCGATCTTCGACGACGGCCCGCGCACCGCCAGCGCAACCACCCCCACCGAGGTGCGTGCGGTGCCTTTGGACCGCGACATGTTGCGCGGATGGATGGCCGATCGCCCCGAGGTCGCCGAGCAGCTGCTCCGGGTACTGGCCCGCAGGCTGCGGCGCACCAACAACAAACTGACTGATCAGATGTGCAACGATGTCGCCGGACGGGTCGCCAAGCAACTGCTGCTGTTGGCACAACAATTCGGCACCCGTGAAGGCGACGCGTTGCGAGTGGTCCACGACCTGACGCAAGAGGAGATCTCTCAGCTGGTTGGTGCGTCACGGGAGGCGACGAACCAGGCGCTCGGCACTTTCGCCGACCGTGGCTGGATCCAGTCGGAAAGCCACAACATGCTCATCCTCGACGCCGCAAACCTTGCGCACCGAGCTGCCGGCTGATGGCGAGGCGGGGCGGACCATCGATGGTTTGTTGAGGCCAGCCATCGTTTAGCGCAAACCGTGACGGGGCACCTTGGAAGGGCTTCATAGTTCGAGCCCGTAATCATCCCCAGTCGACCAGTTCAAGGGGCCGGTCAATGGGTCTGGAAGATTTCGACCCGATACCCCGCGCTGCCGTATCGGGACGCGGCTTCGCCGAGCGAGGGAGGAAATATTCGATGATTGAATTACTGCCAGATATGCCGGAGGGGGTGACCGGCATCCGCGTTTCGGGCCGGCTGCGTAGTGACGACCTGCGTGAGTTCAAGCCGGCCATGGAGGACGTGCTGAAAACCGGAGAGATCAGGATCGTGGAGGTCATCGCCCCCGATTACGAGGGCTTCGGGCCCGGCGGGTTGGTCGAGGACCTCAAGCTGGGCTTCGGCGCTCTCTTCCAGCATCATTCGGCCTTCAAGCGAATCGCGGTAGTATCCGATAGGGAATGGGTCGCCCATACGCTGCACGCACTGGCATGGATGGTCCCCGGCGAGCTCGCCCTGTTCGGCCTCGATGAGCTCGAGCGCGCCAAGGAGTGGGCCGCCGGCTGAGGGGCGTCCCTCTAATTGAGTCGAGACACCACCACCGGCGTATGGGCCGGCAGGTGGATGACCTGAAGTCATAGCCTCTGAATTCTTTCTCCGACCTAGGTCTCTAATGGTGGAGCTGCCGGGAATCGAACCCGCTGCAGAAATGGTCTTGACCTGCGGAAACGCAGAATTTGAGTACGCGAAACGACGCGAAACGACCTGCGGATACGCGAAAGGTGTTGACGGCGTCAACAACCCGAACCCGTCCATATGCAGAGCCGATGACAGGAATCTGTGCTGGCGTCACATCCGATGCCGCATTTAGCGGGCGTTCCTCATTGGCCGAGAGCCGTCCCGCTTCCGAGCGCCGCCAACCGAATAGCTCGTCCTCCGGCGTCCATCGACAACGCCCAGCAGGAATCATTTTGGGCAACACTAAAAGTCGAGTTCTACGACCGATACCTATGGCCGACCAAGGCAGCCGCCAAGGTCGCCGTCGGCGACTGGATCGAGCGAGTCTACAACCGACGAAGACGCCACTCGGCCATCGCTATAATGAGCCCGGTCGACTTCGAAGACCGACTCACTCAGACGGCACAAGCCGCCCGACCCTGTCTCCACCAAACGGGGTCAAGCTCACCAGGCGTTCATCGGGTGTTGTTTTGGGATTCTTTGGCTTAGGAAGTCTGTCGACGGAGGGCTGGCTTTAATGAGGTCCACTAGTGGCGGTGATTGTTGGGGTCGGTGTTGACGCCGGCGACGAGTGTGTGGCCGTCTCGGATGGCGGTGCGGGTAGTGGGCATCGGGTGACCCGCCGCGCAGAACTCGAGGATGTGGCCCGCCGCGTCTTCGGCTGGAAAGCGCTGCGCGCCGAGCAGCTCGACGCGATGGAGGCGCTCGTCGCGGGCCGCGACGTGCTCGCGCTGATGCCGACGGGGGCCGGCAAATCCGCGATCTATCAGGTGGCGGCGGTCCTGATCGACGGCGCAACGCTCGTGATCTCGCCGTTGATAGCTCTGCAGCGCGACCAGATCGATCACATCGTTGCTGCTCACGGCCCCGCCGCCGTCGCCATCAACTCCCGCCAACGCCAGGCACTAACGTCACGCAGTTGGGAGGCCGTGCGCCGCCACGAAGCCGAGTATATCTTTCTCTCCCCGGAACAGCTTTCGAAGGACGACGTCGTCTCGCGTCTTGCCGAATCGAACGTGTCGCTGATCGTGGTGGACGAAGCGCACTGTGTGTCGACGTGGGGGCACGATTTCCGGCCGGACTATCTGCGGCTCGCTGACGCGTTCGACCGGCTCGGCCGCCCACCCGTGGCGGCGTTGACGGCGACCGCGTCTCCGCTGGTGCGCCGCGAGATCATCGAGCGGCTCGGGTTGCGCGATCTCGTTGTGATCGCCGGGGGGTTCGACCGGCCGAACTTGCGCCTCGAGGTCGAGCATCACGTGTCAGACGCCGAAAAGCGCGACGCCGTGGTGTCGACGGTCGCCGAGATGGTGGGGCCGGTCCTGGTGTACACCGCGACCCGCAAAGACGCCGAGAGCTATGCCGACGCACTAGCCCGGCGGGGCAGGAGTGCCGCTGCGTACCACGGCGGCATGAGGGCGGCGCAGCGCGACGAGATTCATCGCAGGTTTCGCGACGACGAGTACGAGATGATCAGCGCCACATCGGCTTTCGGCATGGGTATCGACAAGCCCAACATTCGGGCCGTCGTGCACGCCTCGGTTCCCGACTCGCTGGACAGCTACTATCAGCAGGTCGGTCGCGCCGGTCGCGACGGGGAGGCAGCGCTGGCCCTGCTGTTCTATCGACCCGAAGACTTATCGCTGGCGCGGTTTTTCACCGCGCATCACCCCGACGAAGAGCTGCTGCATCGGGTCTACTCGGCGCTGTCGGCTGACAGACCCAAGCGGCTCATAGACCTGCGGACCGAACTCGGTGTCCGGGGCCGCCGGCTCACCACCGCAGTGAACCTCCTCGACCAGGCCGGTGCCGTCATGTCGGGCCGTAAGGGATTCGCCGCCTCCGGCGAGCCAGAGGCGACCGCGGTGGGCCGTGCGGTCGAAGTCGTCGAGACGAGCGAACGTGTCGATCGCACGCGAGTGGAAATGCTGCGGGGTTACGCCGAAACGCGAGAATGCCGTCGGCAGATTCTGCTCGCGTATTTCGGGGAGACGCTGCCCGAACCGTGCGGCAACTGCGATCGCTGCCGCGACAACCAGATTGGTGAAGCGTCCGCCCATGAACAACGGCCGGCAATACCCGTCAACACCACCGTCGAGCACCGCGAGTGGGGACTGGGAGTCGTTATCGGCGGCACTGCCGACACCGTCACGGTTCTTTTCGAGAAATACGGCTACCGGACGCTGTCGATGGAGGTGATCCGAGAAACCGGCGTCCTGCGGCAGACGCACGGTGAGAACGTCAGCGATGTCTAGCAACGAGTGGCCCCGATTCAGACGAGATTGGCTCACGCGGAAGAAAACCCTTACCCCCGCACCTCGCAACGTTGTTGTCCAATCGCACCACGTGGCGGCCGTGTATGTCGCTGGACGCCTTGACCTTGCCGAATTCGACGATGACCGTGCTGTTGGGGCTGCAGCCCATCGCCATTCCGGCCTCATAGACCGCCTCCAGCAGCGACTGCTTGGAACCGAAGTAGTGATAAAACGCCCCTCGCGAAGCGCCGACGTCGCGCAGTACGTCGTCGATGACTCATCTGTTCGTAGCCCCTGGCCTGCACCAAACGGTGTGCGGCATCGATGAATTGGTCACGGCGCGCGGGACTGTCCGGCAAACGGTGGACAGTCCCGGGTTCGGGATGGGTCCGGGCCGGTGCGAGGCGTTTACTCGATCAAGCTCCAGAGACGAACGCGCGGGCAGCGGCCATCACTTCCCGGTAGTGGCCCTCGGCCACCGCCTCGGCCCGAGAGACATCCTCCAGTTGCGGTTCATGCCCATGAGCCAGGCGCGCACGCTATGCGGCGCATCGACGGTCTGGATCAGGCTGGAATACCTAAGCGCGGCCCGCAGTTTCTTTTCGCCACAGCGCGGGCCGGGCTGCCATCAGCCCAGCGGGTGACGGTGGGCCAATCGATACCGGCGATATGAGCGGTAGGCGCCACGCCCAGGTGATTGACCAAAAACCGCGCAACGTCCTGCAGCGATTGGGTGACCGCGGTGCGGTGGGCGGCGCTTGAGCGGGCATTGAGATCGGTCGCTATGCGCGTCCCTCTCTTGCCTTGGCAGCGTGACTCGCGTGTGTAGTCCGGCGTCCGGGACCAGGGCGCAGCGCAATCCTGCTGGGCGACCGGCTTTCAGCTGTTTAGGAGTGGGCTTCTGAGTAAAATCGCGTTTTGGCAAACGATGACCGAACGCCGCGGAGCAGGGGACCGCCGATCATCGTGGGGAAATGGTGGAATCCATCCGACGAAGACACCTACCAGTTAACTAGTAAACCTAGCTAATGTGTCCAAATACGTGTCCATCGGGCATGAAAATGGCCCCCGGAGAAGTCTCCGGGAGCCATTTCACCTGGTAGCGGGGACAGGATTCGAACCTGCGACCTCTGGGTTATGAGCTGGGCCTCAAGCGTTTTCGTCTGTTCGCCTGGTCTCAAAAGCGCAGGTCAGACTTGGTCGAGCGTCTCACCGGTCGCGCCGTACCGCACCGATTTCGGGAGGTTTCGCAGAGTTTTGTTCCCAAATTGGTTCCCAAATCGAGTGATCTGGAATCCGCTGAGCCGGCTGATCACGGGACCTCTGGCTTCACTCTTCGTTGTTGGGGAGCTTGAGACAGTGCAGCGAAGAATGGGCCGTGTACTAAAGCGCAGGATCGACAAGCGCACCGTAGGTGATCGACCGCGATATGCCGCGCACGTCGGGCACTGGGTAGGGTCGCCCGGTAGGCGGATTTCCCCCGTCTTGCTGCTGGATCATGCCGACCACGACGACGTCGTTTGTGGGATCGACCCAGAACCAGGTGCCATGCACGCCACCCCAGTAGAAGGTGCCTGCGCCGATCGCGCCGCCATTGAAATCGGCGTGCGACGGATCGAGCACGATGCCAACGTTCATGCCATAGCCAACACCCGCAAACGGCTGATTGAAACGCATCGGTACACCCTGCGGCAGCAGGTTGCTCGTCATCAGCTTGACCGAGGACGGCGACAATATCCGGACGCCATCGAGCGTGCCGCGATTGGCCAGCATCTGCGCGAAACGCAGGTAGTCCTGCGCCGTTGAATAGAGCCCAGCGATCGACAGCAGGAATTTCGGCTTCACCCCTGCGGGAGTCCCGGCCACGGCTGGAAATGGCGACTGGTCCGGCGCGAGGACGAGCTTAACGTTTTGGTCCAGGGCGTAGCGCGGCGGAATGCGGTTGCGATTTTCCGGCGCTACGTCAAAACCGGTGTCTTTCATACCCAATGGCGCCAAGATGCGCCGTTCGAGGAACGTATCGAGCCCTTCACCGGATATCCGCCGGAGAATTGCGCCCTGAACCTCCTGCTGAAGGCCGTAGCGGAACAGGGTACCGGGCTGTGCTTCCAGTGGGAGCTTGGCCAGTTTGGGGATGATGTCGTCGTTTGTGCCGCTCCAAAGATCGGCCGCGGCGTACATCTCATCCACCTTGGGGTTGGTGCTGCCCACCGCTGGACCGAAGGCGAAGCCCGCCGAGGACGCCATCAGGTGACGCATGGTCATCGGACGATCGAGCGGCACAAGCTTGCCATCCTGCAACACCTGCAAATCGGCGAACTCGGGAATGAACTTCGTGACGGGATCGTCGAGCTGCCACTTGCCTTCTTCATAGAGGAGCAGCATTGCGACAGCGATGATCGGTTTGGTCATCGAAGCGATGCGGAAGATGGCGTCTTCACGCAGCGGTTCTCTGGCTCCCAACACCTGATGGCCGTAGCGACGGAACTTCACGAGCTTTCCGTGACGGGCGACCATCACGCTGATCCCCGCGTAATGGCCGGCATCGATCTCCACCTGCATCGCGTCGTCGAGGCGGTCCAGGCGTTCAGGAGAGAAGCCGACTGATTCCGGAGGAGCTATCGGCAACGGAGATGCAATCGTAGATGCCGGTGCACTGGGACCGGCCGAAGTTGCTGTCATGATGTTACTTTCGCCAAGTCGGCCGCAAAGTTAGCGATGTCGCTGGCGGTAGAGTGACCGATATCGGGACAGATGACTGGCAAAATCTCGACTGCGTGGCAGGCGCCCATCATTTGGCGGCAACGCGCTGAAACGCCGCTTGCCAACAGCAGACGGTAGAAGGCGATGCCCTCATCGCGCAACGGATCGCACTCGTTGACGCTGATGACCGTCGGCGGCAGGCCTTCGACATCCTCTCGCTTGGCGAAGCTGGGCCATGCGAGAGGGTTGCGGGCGTTGAAGGCCTCGATGCCGTAGGCCATGGTGGCGCGGTTGTCCCCGAACTTGAGCACGATGCCCTCATTCTCGACGGAAGACGGGTACTGCGACTGGGGCCACTCACCGGCGATGTAGGGGCACAAGGAGTAGATGCCCTTGATCAGGCCGAGTTCGCCATCCTGCTTCAGCTTCATGCCTATGGCGAGAACCAGGTTGCCGCCGCCACTTTCTCCAGCGACGATGATGCGCTTCGCATCAATCTTGAGATTGGTAGCATTCGCGTGTACCCACTTGAGGCCCGAGATGCAATCGTTCAAGCCGGCGGGAAATGGCGCGATTTCCGGTACAGAAGAGGGGTGCACCGAGTTGCGGAATTCAACCATAGCCACCGCGACGCCCTTGGCCGCGATCATACGGCCCCAGGTCTTGTAGTTGCCTTCATAGCAGGAACTCATCTCCATGCGGCCGCCGTGGATGTAGTAAACGCACGGCAAAGTCTTGCCGTTGTCCGGCCGGATGTACCGGATCTTGATGGTGTTTCCATCGGGCGAGGAGGTGAGGGTCTCAGTGCGTACGCTCAGGCCGGCTGACGGGGCGATCTCCTCGCTGTCCATCGAGTCGAACAGGGCCGTTTGGCGCTCTAATGCGGCCAGGGCCGCCGGGGAGTTTTCCTGTGCGAGCAGTTCTTCACGGCTCGAAACATTCGGCTTTTCTGCTCCCAGAGGCATGCCAGCGAAGTATTTCTTGATCCGCGGATCGAGACGGGGGTCGAGTTCAAGCTTCGAGGTCATGCTGAAATCCCAATAGGCGAGAGCCTACGCTGCAACCACTCGGCGAGCATCGGGATCACTTCGCCCCATTTGGACACCGCGCAGTGCCCGGTGCCGGGGATCAGGTGCACCTCGGTGTCTCGACGTCCTTGGAACACCAGGGTGTCCTGCTGTGGGACGTGGACGTCGTCGGCTCCGTTGATCACCAGCATCGGCGCGTTGGTGTCCCGGTCCAGCAGCGGGCGCAGCGAGAAGCCGGCGAGTTCAGTGGAGACCTCGTCGGGGGTCGGTTGGTGGTCAAAACCCAGGGCGTTTCCGACGATGCCGGCCATGCCGAACTGCATCGACTCGGGGGTTCGGTTGAACGCGGCTTCAACCGGGCCGCCCAGATTGATCGCCGCGTCTACCTCGCCGGCCAGACCGGAGCGCGCCGAGTAATAGGCGCCCATCGAGATCCCCAGATGTGCCACGACGCCGTTGCCCATGGCGCGCGCCTCGGCGATGAGGCCACACACGATCTCCCCACCCCCGTCGGGGGTCATCGGGACCGACGACTCGCCGGTCCCGGCGATGTCGAAGGCCACCACTCGGGTGCCGGTATGCTGCGCCAACTGCACGAATAAGGGGTGCAGATCCATCTTCCAGGTGTCCACGCCGCCGCTGACGAGCAGCACCGCCGCATCCGCGGGCAGCCCGACGGCGTCCAGGATGTGAACCGGGACCGCGGTGTGCCCACCCTGATACGGCAGGTCCAGCACCCGTCGCTCGAAGTCCACTCCGAAACCCGGGGCGGCGAGCCGATACTGCTCAAGCTGGCGGGCCATGGCCAGACGCTTGGGGGCATCGGCCTAGATCAGGGCGTGGGTGCAAGCTGCCGATAAGGACGTGCCCGCAGACCGTTAGCTTTGCTCATGTTCCCAAACGTGTTCCCAAAGAGCATGAAAACGGCCCCCGGAGAAATCTCCGGGGGCCGTTTCCGCTGGTAGCGGGGACAGGATTCGAACCTGCGACCTCTGGGTTATGAGCCCAGCGAGCTACCGAGCTGCTCCACCCCGCGTTGGGTAAATCCCAGGTTACCGAACACCTGTCGCGGCGACCAAATCGCGGGTTCAGCGGCGCCCGCGGGACCCGAACAGCGTCAGTGCGACGGCGGGTTCAATTCGTATCGCTGCACGATGTCGTCCATCCAGTCCGGCGACCCGTAAGTCAGCCCGTATTTGGCCGCGAGTTAGCCGAATTCGGCGTTCCGCGATCGTGTCGCCGCCTGCACGCGCGGTGTCGACCATGCTGTCGAGCCGCAGATGCGGGGAACGCTATTCGGGCCAGGTGCTGGCGTGGATGATGTCGACGAAGTCGTCGCGGACGAACGTCGGATCGAAGTGCTGGAGGACGTCGGCATTGACCGTGCCAAAGGTGCTGTGCGGGCGGTGCTTCATGCCGTGGTTGAAGGCCGCCAGGATGCGCTGCTTGAAGTCCGGGCGAGGGTGGGCAGCGGTCACTGCGGCAAGAGCTTCGGGGGAAAGGTCGTCGCGGCCGATGCCCAGCACGTCGGTTTCCACACCAGCGGTGAGCAAGGCGATTTCGGGTTCGAGGAACTCGGGTATTGCGGGGGTGGTGTGCAAGGCGATGCCGAGCCACACCTTGTCGGCGTCTGCTTTGTCGACGCCACGATCCAGCAGGAACTCTCGGGCTGCATTGGCGCTGTCCACCTCGAAGCGCAGCGCGGAGGTGCGGTAGCGCCCGGTGAGGCCCAGGTCGTGGAACATCGCCCCGGCGTAGAGCAGCTCCAGGTTTGGCTCCACCCCGCGGCGGCGCCCCTGCAGCACCCCGAAAAGGAACACCCGACGGGAATGGTGAAACAGCAAGTCGTCTTCGGCGTCGCGGATGAAGTCGGTGACCTCGCGTACGAGTGCGGTGTCTGGCACGACGATGCCGGCAATGGTGTTAATCGACTGGCTGGCCATGATCAAATCTCCTTGGTTGAGCTGTAGCCAGTCTGCCGGGCTGCAGGGCTATCCGGCCATGGCCATTGAGCCGCCTTTCCCACAAAATGCGACACAGTCGCCTTCTGCCCGCCGCGGCTGAAGCGACGCGATGGCCGAGTGGCCGAACCCAACGCAACTGCTCGCGCGGCAACCGCAATGCGGCCTACTTGGCGTTGTTGTACTTGGTGATCGCATCATCCAGCCGCTGCAACGCTGCTCCGTACCCGGCGAAATCGCCCTTCTTCTGGGCGTCGCGGACCGCGCCGATCGCCGTTTGGATCTCCTGCAGGGCGGCGGCTTTGGCCGGGGACAACGTCACCGACCCGTCGGGAGAGGGCGGCACCGCCGCGGGTGGCGGCGGCGTTCCCGGTGCCGCGGCAGGCGCCGGTGGGCTCGCGGGTGGGTTCGGAGGTGCACCGGCCTCGGTCGGTTGTATCCCCGTCGCGGCCGCACCCGCGCCCGGCCCGAACAACCCGGTGAGAGCATCCCCCACCGTGGGGCCGTATCCGATCTTGTCGTTGAACATCATGGCCACCCGGATCAACCGCGGGTAGGACGAGGCGGCGTCGCTGGCGCCCGGGGAGGCATAGACGGGTTCGACGTAGAGCAACCCTCCCTGGGCCACGGGCAGCGTGAGCAAGTTGCCCCAACGGATGCGGTTCTGATTGTCGCGCCCGATCACGCCAAGGTCTTGGGACACCGCCGGGTCGGTGGTGATCGCATTATTGGCCAGCTTGGGACCGTTGACCTGACCCGGGATGGTCAGCACGGTGATCTTGCCGTACGTCGCCGGGTCGGAGCTGGCACTGATGTAGGCGGCCAGATAGTCACGCTTGAACCTGTTCATCGCGCTCGTCAACTGGTATGAGGACGAATTGTCGTTCTTCGCAATGTTTGTCGCGACGATGTAATAGGGCGGCTGATAGCTGCTGGCCGTTGGATTCGGATCCAGCGGCACATCCCAGAAATCGGACGTGGAGAAGAACGTTATGGGGTCGTTGACGTGGTATTTGGCCAGCAGCATCCGCTGCACCTTGAACAGGTCTTCGGGATAACGCAGGTGCTCGGCGAGCTCGGGTGTGATGTCGCTCTTGGGTTTGACGGTGCCGGGGAAGACCTGCATCCAGGCTTTCAGCACCGGATCCTGTTCGTCCTGCTGGTACAGCGTGACGGTGCCGTCATAGGCGTCCACGGTGGCCTTCACCGAATTTCGGATGTAGGAGACCTGCTTGTTGGGGCCCAGCTTGTTGAACGCCACCTCGGTGGAGTCGGCGGTCGCCGATTCCAGGGAGGTGAGTTCGGAGTACGGGTAGTTGTCCAATGTGGTGTAGCCGTCGATGATCCACACCAGTCGCTTGTTGACGATCGCCGGGTACACGGCGCTGTCAGTCGTCAGCCACGGCGCCACCGCCTCCACCCGCTGCGCAGGATCACGGTTGAACAGGATTTTGCTGTTGGAGCCGATCACATTGGAGAACAGGAAGTTTCGTTCAGCGAACTTAGCGGCGAACACACTGCGGGATAGCCAGTCGCCGACCGGGACACCCCCGAGCCCGGTGTAGGTGTAATTCTTGGTTTCGTTGCTGGTCTCGTAGTCGTATTCCCGGTCTGCGCCGTTGCGTCCGACGATTGCGTAGTCGGAGGAAGCGCTGGAGATGACCGGTCCGAAGTAGACGCGCGGCTGGTCCAGCGGGGCGGGACCGTCGGATACCACACTGCCGTTGGCGCCGACCACGTTGACCAGAAACTCCGGGTAGCCACCGTTTTGATTGGGGTCATTGGCAATTCCGCGCACCGTGTTGGCCGGCGAGGCGATGAATCCGTTGCCATGGGTGTAGACGGTGTGCCGGTTGATCCAGTCCCGTTGGTTGTCGATCAGCCGGTCGGGGTTGAGTTCGCGGGCCGCGACGACATAGTCGCGCAAGGCACCGTTGCGGTCGTGGTAGCGGTCAATGGATAGCTGGTCGGGAAAATAGAAGAAGTTCTTGCCCTGCTCGAACTGGGTGAACGCCGGGCTGACGATCGTGGGGTCGAGCAGCCGGATGTTGGACGTGGTGGCGCGGTCGGCCGCGACCTGCTGCGCGGCGGCCTGTGCGTCGCCGGTGTAGTTGCGATAGGTGACCACGTCAGACGTCAGGCCGTACGCCTGCCGCGTCGCAGCGATGCTGCGGCTGATGTATTCGCTTTCCTTTTGCGCAGCATTGGGTTTAACGCTGATCTGCTCGACGATCAACGGCCACCCGGCGCCCACAATCAGCGACGACAGCAACAACAAAACCAGGCTGATGGCCGGAATCCGCAAGTCCCGGAGGACGACCGCGGAGAACACCGCGGCAGCGCAAATCAGCGCGATCGCCATCAGGATGAGCTTTGCCGGGAGCACGGCGTTGATATCGGTGTACCCGGCACCGGTGAACGGCTTACCGCCGCGGGTATGCGACAGCAACTCATACCGGTCCAGCCAATAGGCGACGGCTTTGAGTAGCACCAACAATCCGACCAGGGTGACCAGCTGAATCCGCGCCGAGCGGCTCAGCGCGCCGGTACGGCCGGACAGCCGCACGCCGCCAAAGATGTAGTGCGCCAACAGGTTGGCCAACAAGGCCAGGAACACGGCCACGAACATGTAGCTGAGCAGCAGCCGGTAGAACGGCAACTCGAACGCGTAGAAACCGAGGTCCTTGCCGAACTGCGGATCCTTGATGCCAAAGTCTCCGCCATGCATAAACAGTTGTATCCGCACCCAATAGCTCTGCGCGACGATGCCGGACAGCAGGCCGATCGCCACCGGGACCCCGACGCCCATCAGTCGCAACCGTGAAACGACAACTGCGCGATACCGCGCCACCGGATCGTTGTCGTTGCTCGGCACGAATACCGGACGGGTGCGGTAGGCCACCGCAAGCCCGGCGAACACGATGCCGCCCACCAGCAGACCGGCGACCAGAAAGATCACGATGCGGGTAACCAGCACGGTGGTGAACACCGAGCGGTAGCCGAGCTCGCCGAACCACAGCCAGTCGACGTACGCGTCGATCAGTCGCGGACCTGCGAGCAGCAAAGCGATCACACCCAGTGCGATCAGGATCAGAATCCGGCTACGTCGAGTTAGCTTCGGCATCCTTGCGGTGGGCCGCATCCCCACTGGCTACGCTCCCTGATCGATCTGGCCGGCGTCGAGCTGACTGGCGCCCTTCTGCTGGACGGTTCCCGGCCGGTTGCTGTGGTGCCATAGATTTTCTCTAGACGGTCACAACTGTACGCACCTCAGACCGCTTCGCGATGCGCATTGTCGGCGGGCTAGCAGCTCGGCGGCTGACCCCCCGAGCTGATTGCGTGCAACGCATCTACCGCTTGGCTGAGGGTCTCCACCTTCACCAAGCGCATACCGGACGGATTGTCCGAGTTCGCCTCGTAGCAGTTCTTGGCAGGCACCAGAAACACCGTGGCACCGGCCGCATGGGCAGCGACCATCTTGTGGGTGATGCCGCCGATCTGGCCGACCTTGCCGTCGGCGGAAATGGTGCCGGTCCCCGCGATGAATTTCGACCCGGCCAACTCGCCAGTGGTCAGCTTGTCAACGACCGCCAAGCTGAACATCAGTCCGGCCGAGGGCCCGCCCACGTTGGCGAGGTTGAAGTTCACCACGAACGGCGCCCAGGGCGCATCCAGCACCGCGACGCCCATGAAGCCGTAGTCGCGGTCTTTGTTGGTGCCCAGCGTGATTTGCGCCACGCCGGCCGGCTCGTTCTTGCGGCGGAAATCGATCGTCACCAGCTGGCCCGGTTTGGTGTTCTTCAGCAATCCGGTGAACTGCTCGACATCGGCCACCGGGGTCCCGTTGACCGCGTCGATCGCATCACCGGACTTCAGCTTGCCCGCCGACGGACCGGGATCGGTGACTGTTGCGACCGTAACCGCGGGCGGGTACTTCAGGTATCCCAGTGCGGCATACGCGGCACTGTCCTCAGACTGCTTGAAATCCGCGTCGTTGGCCTTGTCGACGTCCTCGCGCGACTTGCCCGGCGGGTAGACGAGGTCGCGCGGCACCAGCTGTTCCTGCCCGTCGAGCCACAGTATTAGCGCCTGGCCCAGGGTCAGATCGTCACGCTGAGACACCGTCGTCATATCGAGGTGGCCTGTCGTCGGGTGGGTCAGGGTGCCCTCGATCGCGACTACCTGCTTGCCGTCAACTTCACCGAGCGTGTCGAAGGCGGGGCCGGGGCCCAGCGACACAAACGGCACCGTCGCCACCGCGAGCAACACACCGAAGACCACGATCGGCACCAGCGCGACCATCAAGGTCAGAATCCGCCTGTTCACGCCGCTTACATTAGACGGAGGTCGCCACGCTCATTCAGCTACGAGCTTGGCCGAGATCGCCCGTTCCGTTCCGGCGGTGAGTACCGTTGATGTCATGGCTGACCTGCCTTTCGGCTTCTCCTCCGGGGACGACCCCGACAAGCACGGGAAGAAAGACCCCGATTCGGGCTCGGGCGCGTCCGACCCGTTGGGCGCGTTCGGTATGAGCGGCGATTTCGGCATGGGCGATCTGGGGCAGATCTTCACCCAATTGGGTCAAATGTTCAGCAGCGCGGGCACCGTCGTGGCCGGGGGCAAGACCTCGGGACCGGTCAACTACGAGTTGGCGCGACGGGTCGCGTCCAGCTCGATCGGTTTTGTGGCGCCGATCCCGGCCTCGACGAACGCAGCGATCGCCGATGCGGTGCACCTCGCCGAAACCTGGCTGGACGGGGCCACGGCACTGCCCGCGGGCACGACCAAGGCGGTCGGTTGGAGTCCCACGGACTGGGTCGACAACACCTTGGACACCTGGAAGCGGCTGTGCGATCCGATGGCCCAGCAGATTTCGACAGTGTGGGCGTCGTCGCTGCCCGAGGAAGCCAAGAACATGGCCGGCCCGCTTCTGGCGATGATGTCGCAGATGGGCGGGATGGCGTTCGGTTCGCAGCTGGGACAGGCACTGGGCCGGCTGTCGCGCGAGGTGCTGACCTCGACGGATATCGGTCTGCCGCTGGGGCCCAAGGGGGTGGCCGCGGTACTGCCTGATGCCGTCGAGTCGTTCGCCACCGGACTCGGGCTGCCACGCAGCGAGATCCTGACGTTCCTGGCCGCCCGCGAGGCCGCGCACCACCGGCTTTTCAGCCACGTGCCCTGGTTGTCCAGTCAACTGCTGGGTGCGGTCGAGGCCTACGCGATGGGCATGAAGATTGACATGAGCGGAATCGAGGAGCTGGCGCGCGACTTCAATCCGGCGTCGTTGTCCGATCCGGCGGCCATAGAAAACCTGTTGGGCCAGGGAGTATTTGAGCCCCAGGCGACGCCGGCGCAGACGCAGGCGCTGGAACGACTCGAGACACTGCTCGCTTTGATCGAGGGTTGGGTGCAGGTGGTGGTAACCGCCGCCCTCGGCGATCGGATTCCGGGCACGGCCGCGCTCAGCGAGACGCTGCGCCGGCGCCGCGCCGGCGGCGGCCCGGCCGAGCAGACTTTCGCGACACTGGTCGGCCTGGAGCTGCGGCCGCGCAAGATGCGGGAAGCCGCCACGCTGTGGGAGCGCCTGACCCAGGCCGCCGGCATGGACGCCCGCGACGCCATCTGGCAACACCCGGATCTGCTGCCCGCCGCGGCCGATCTCGATGAGCCGGCCGGCTTCATCGATCGGGTCATCGGTGGGGACACCAGCGGTATCGACGAGGCGATCGCCAAACTCGAGCAGGACCCCGGTACTACCGGGCACCCCGGCTCGGGCGGTGCTGTGGATAACTGAGCGGGGCGTTCGCCCCCCGCGTGGCACAGTTTCACCTCGTGTCGCCGGTAGTGCCTGCTCTGTACGTGCTGGACCCGGCGATGCCGGTGCTGCTGCGACCCGATGGTGCCGTTCAGGTCGGCTGGGATCCGCGTCGCGCCGTGCTGGTCTGTCCACCGTGCGGACTGGCCGCGGCGGACTTGGCCGCACTGCTGCGGTCCATGCGATCGCCGACGCCGCTCTCCGAGTTGCAGCGCCGGGCGGTCGAGCGAGGCGTCAAGGACGCTGACGGCCTGAAAAATTTGGTCGCGCAACTGCTGGGCGCAGGTGTGGCGACCAAATGCGGACAGTCCCGCGGCCGGGCGGCATCGATCCGGGTGCACGGCCGCGGGCCGCTGTCGGAGCTGCTCGTGGAGGCGCTGCGCTGCTCGGGGGCCCGCATCGCGCACAGCAGCCAACCGCATGCGGCGGTCTCGCCCGCCGCCGTTGATCTGGTGGTGTTGTCGGACTACCTGGTCGCCGACCCGCGCATGGTGCGCGATCTGCACCGCCAGGGCGTCCCGCACCTTCCGGTACGGGTGCGCGACGGCACCGGACTGGTGGGTCCGCTGGTCATCCCCGGCGTGACCAGCTGCCTGGGCTGTGCAGACCTGCACCGCAGGGACCGCGACGCCGCGTGGCCGGCCATCTCCGCGCAGCTGCGGGAAACCGTCGGAGTGGCCGATCGGGCCACCCTGCTCGCGACCGCGGCGCTGGCGCTCAGTCAGGTGAACCGGGTGATCGCGGCCGTGCGCGGGCAAAAGCCGGTACCCGATCCCGGACCGCCCCAGACGCTCAACGCCACCCTGGAGTTCGATCTCAACGCAGGCGCGATCGTCGCCCGGCAGTGGACCAGACATCCGTTGTGCTCATGCTGACGCAGCTGAGCCCCAGTAGATCACTGGGGCACACCGCGTCGTCGCTGCAAGATCTACCCCCGCGCTCCCGGCTCCGGCACGCTCGTCGCCACCGCCGCATACGCCGTGGCCAGGTCCTCCAGCACGCCCTCGGTCAGGGTGCGCTCGTTGCGGTGCCTGTCCAGGGTTTCGATGATCGCCCTGAACAGGGAGTCTGCGGCCTCGTGCTGCGATTGCTGTGCTGACATGGCTTCTCGGTACCACCCTTCGGATGCGCGCTTCGGTGAGTCGCAGGACTGCAACCTGCAAGGGATAACCTATGGCCCCATCGCCGACGAGGCGACGGGAAGGCGCACGCGAGCTGTGCTGTTTGGCCGACGTTCACCAGCCCAGCTATGGGCACCGCCCGCCCCGGAAGCAGTTGTCGCGCGATCAACAGCACGACGAGCTGACTGTCGTGGATGATGGACGTGTGGCGGACATCAAACGCGGTCGTGCTGCGCGCAACGCGAAGCTGGCCAGCATCCCGGTCGGTTTTGCCGGTCGGGCAGCGCTCGGCTTCGGTAAACGGCTGACCGGCAAGTCGAAAGACGAAGTCCAGGCCGAGCTGATGGAGAAAGCCGCCAACCAGTTGTTCACCGTCCTGGGCGAGCTCAAGGGCGGGGCGATGAAGGTGGGCCAGGCCCTGTCGGTGATGGAAGCCGCCATTCCCGAGGAGTTCGGCGAGCCGTACCGCGAAGCGTTGACCAAGCTGCAGAAGGACGCCCCGCCGCTGCCCGCCCACAAGGTGCACAGGGTGCTCGACGCACAGCTGGGCACCAAGTGGCGGGATCGGTTCAGTTCGTTCGACGACAGCCCGGTGGCCTCGGCCAGCATCGGCCAAGTGCACAAAGCGGTGTGGTCGGATGGCCGCGTCGTGGCCGTCAAGATCCAGTACCCGGGTGCCGACGAGGCGCTGCGCGCCGACCTCAAGACCATGCAGCGGATGGTCAGCGTGTTCAAACAGCTCGCTCCGGGCGCCGACGTCCAAGGCGTGGTCGACGAACTTTTCGAGCGCACCGAGATGGAGCTCGACTACCGGCTGGAGGCCGACAACCAGCGCGCATTCGCCAAGGCGTATCAGGACCACCCGCATTTCGCGATACCGCACGTCGTGGCCAGCGCGCCCAAGGTGGTGGTGCAGGAGTGGATCGAGGGTGTGCCGATGGCCGAAATCATTCGGCACGGAACCCCCGAGCAACGCGACCTGATCGGCACTCGCCTGCTCGAACTCACCTTCGACGCACCACGCCGGTTGGGGCTGCTGCACGGCGACGCCCACCCGGGAAATTTCATGCTGCTGCCCGACGATCGGATGGGCGTCATCGACTTCGGCGCCGTGGCACCCCTGCCCGGCGGCTATCCGATCGAGCTCGGGATGACGATTCGATTGGCCCGGGACAAGAACTATGACCTGCTGTTGCCGACGATGGAAAAGATCGGCTTCATTCAGAAAGGCCAGCAAGTCTCGCTGCGGGATATCGACGAGATGCTGCGCCAGTACGTCGAACCCATCGAGGTCGACGTCTTCCACTACACCCGCAAGTGGTTGCAGAAAATGACGGTGGGTCAGATAGACCGGTCGGTAGCGCAGATCAAGACGGCGCGGCAGATGGATCTGCCGCCCAAGCTCGCGATACCGATGCGTGTCATCGCGTCGGTGGCCGCGATCCTGTGCCAGCTGGACGCGCATGTGCCGATCAAGGCGCTGTCGGAGGAAATGATCCCCGGTTTCGCCGAGCCCGATACCGCGGTCGTGTAGCGCCGCGAAAGTGACCTACGCGGCGACGACGTCTTTGCGGGGACGTCCGCGCGGACGCTTGTAACTCACGATCGAGCCGCGCTCGAGAATCTCACCGCCCCACACACCCCACGGTTCGGCTCGTTGCAGTGCCGCCGCCAGGCATTGTCGCCGGACCGGGCAGCCCGCGCACAGCGCCTTGGCGCGCTCGAGGTCGGCCGGGGTCTCGGCGAACCACAGGTCGGGATCTCCGACGTGACAGGGCGGCGCAAGTCGGGAGACCGTCAGTGCCGACATATCGTGTCCACCTGCTTCCTGGTCTGGTTACTGTCCTTGGCGGTGATCCGGACCAGGTTGGGAGGCTGTCGACCCTAGAAGTATGGCCACGGATCCTTGTGACTTCGGTCCGTGGCCATCTGGGCGAGAGCGGGCTGGTTACGTAGGGCTACGTATGGCCCGATCCACGGACGCGTCAGTCGCGGCGGCGACATGGTGCTCAGCCGCGGCTGTGCGGGCGGCATGGAAGGTTGCCGCGGTCAGCGCCGCGTCAGCCCCGCCTACACCGATCGCGTTGTCGGTCATCGTGGCCACCCTCCTCTCGTCGTGCCTGCCGCCGGCCAGCCTGGAGCCTGCGGCAAAACGTGGTTTCGAGGGTAAACGGTCGGGACCGCTGGCCACAACCGATTTTCTGACCTGCGTGTTGACCGTCAGCGCCCGTGCACCAACCGCAGCACGTCTGGCCCGTACTGTTCCAGCTTGCGTGCGCCGATACCCGGGATCGCGATCAGCGCCTCTTCGTCGTCGGGCCGCTGCTCGGCGATCGCGATCAGCGTGTTGTCGGTGAAGACGACATATGCGGGCACCTTCTGTTCTTTGGCGATGTCGAGCCGCCAGGCCTTGAGCCGGGCCAGCAACTCCTCGTCGATGTCGGCGGCACATGTTTCACACCGCCGCAGCATGACGGCTGTCGCGGTGGTGAGGTCCCGGTTGCAAATCCGGCAGCGGGTCGTGGCGCCCCGGTTGCGCCGGGATTTGCTTGGCGCCGGATCGGGACGCGTCTGCGGCGCGATACCGTTGAGGAACCGCGACGGCTTGCGGCTCTGCCGTCCGCCCGCGCTCCGCGCCAGCGCCCAGCTCAGCGCCAAATGTATTCTCGCCCTGGTGATTCCGACGTAGAGCAGCCGACGCTCTTCCTCGACAGCTTCGCTCTCGGCGCCGTGCGCCAACGCGTGCGAGATGGGCAGCGTGCCGTCGGCCAACCCGACCAGGAACACCGCATCCCACTCGAGTCCCTTGGCGGCGTGCAGGGAAGCCAGGGTGACGCCCTGCACCACCGGTGGGTGCCGCGCGTCGGCGCGCAGCCGAAG
This sequence comes from uncultured Actinomycetota bacterium, assembly GCA_963848535.1. Lineage (GTDB taxonomy): Bacteria > Actinomycetota > Actinomycetes > Mycobacteriales > Mycobacteriaceae > Mycobacterium. The sequence continues at coordinate 384,982 of CAWKEM010000013.1, read as the reverse complement.
TTCGGCCAGCAGCCCCGGAAATTCCAGCCGCGGACGTTGTGCCACTTCGTCATCCACCAATGCGGCCAGTGCGGTCAAGGTTTCCCAACGCTCGCGGGCGCGGGTGCCGACCGGCTGCTCGGCCGTCAGCCCCAGCGGTTCCAGGACGGCACGCACGACGTCGGGCAACGGGCCTTCGGCGCCGCGCTCGGCCGCACGCTGGAGCGCCAAGAGCGCTTGCTTGATCTCCTGACGGTTGAAAAACCCCTCGCCACCGCGAACCTGATAGGCGATGCCCGCCTCGGTCAAAGCTGCCTCGTAGACCTCGGACTGCGCATTGACCCGGTAGAGCACGGCGATCTCGGATGGCGAGGTGCCCGATTCGATCAGCCGGGCGATCGACGCCGCGACCGCGGTCGCCTCGGCCGTTTCATCGGGATGCTCCCGGAACGACGGGGCCGGACCTGGTTCGCGCTGGCCGGACAGGTGGAGCTTGCTACCGGCGACCCGGCCACGGGCTGCGGCGATCACCTGGTTGGCCAGTGAGACCACCTGCGGGGTGGACCGGTAATCGCGCTCCAGGCGCACCACGGTGGCCTCGGGGAACCGCCGCGAGAAATCGAGCAGGAAGCGGGGTGAGGCCCCGGTGAACGAGTAAATGGTCTGGTTGGCATCGCCGACGACGGTCAGATCGTCTCGGTCGCCCAGCCACGCCGACAGCACCCGCTGCTGCAGCGGCGTGACGTCCTGGTACTCGTCGACGACAAAGCAGCGGTAGCGGTCCCGGAACTCCTCGGCCACGGCGACATCGTTTTCGATCGCGGCCGCGGTGTGCAGGAGCAGATCGTCGAAATCGAGCAACGCGACTCCGTCGTCGCGGACTTTGAGGGCCTCGTATGCGGCGTAGACGGCTGCGATGTGGGCGGCGTCCAAAGGTGTGTCCCGCCCGGCAGCGGCCACGGCGGCCGGGTACTCCTCGGGGCCGATCAGCGACGCTTTGGCCCATTCGATCTCGCCGGCCAGGTCGCGCACATCATCGGTGCTGGCATTGACCCTGCTGCGGCTGGCCGCTCGGGCTACGACGGCGAATTTGCTGTCCAGCAGCTGCCAACCGGTGTCGCCGATCACCCGCGGCCAGAAATACCGCAGCTGGCGGTGCGCGGCCGCGTGAAACGTCAGGGCCTGCACAGCGGCGACGCCCGAACCGGTGTGCGCGGCGGCGTCGAGCGTCCGCAACCTGGAGCGCATCTCCCCCGCCGCCCGCTGGGTGAACGTGACCGCGAGCACCTGGCCGGCGGCGACATGACCGCTCGCGACGAGCTGGGCGATCCGGCGAGTGATGGTACGGGTCTTGCCCGTTCCGGCGCCCGCAAGCACACAGACCGGTCCGCGCGGAGCCAGGACGGCTTCGCGCTGCTCATCGTCCAGCTCGGCGGTCAATGCGTCAGCGACCATCGGCATGGCGTCCATCTTGGCAGCGGTGGCCGACAAAGCGGGCGTATCGCCACGCCGATCGCCGTGCCCAGGTTGCACCTCAATTGCCTAACTCTCCCCCGCAAGCGGGTGGTGCCCACACCTCATACCGCCGCGCGGAATGCGTCGTCGCCCGGCTACGTTAACGGGCTATGACCAATGCTGCGCTCACCGTTTACACAACGTCATGGTGTGGTTACTGCCATCGGCTCATGACGGTGCTCAAGTCCAACGGAATCGCCTACGACGCGGTCGACATCGAGCATGATCCGGCGGCCGCGGAATTCGTCAGCTCGGTCAACAAAGGCAACAGGACGGTTCCGACGGTGAAGTTTGCCGACGGGTCGACGCTGACCAACCCCAGCGCAGCAGAGGTCAAGGCAAAGCTGGCCGAAGTCAGCGGCTAAGGCAAGCGACCCGCGCCTGCGCCGACCCGAGTATCGCGTCAAATCTTTGGTGCGGTGCTGCTCAGTCGACCGCTGCCCAAGATTCGATGATTACCCGCGCGATCGAGACCGACGCGGGCAACAGCAGTTTCGATTCCGACGAGCTGGACCAATCGCCGGCCGCAAGCGCCGCGCGCACCTCGTCGCGGGTGAACCACGCCGCCTCGGCGATCTCGCCGTCGTTGAACGAGAAGTCCTCCGCCGGGTCTGCCACCGCATGGAAGCCGACCATGAGCGAGCGCGGGAACGGCCATGGCTGACTGCCCAGGTACCGCACGTCGCGGACGGTCAGGCCGATCTCCTCGCGGATCTCCCGAGCGACGCACACTTCGAAAGATTCACCGGCCTCGACGAATCCGGCCAACAGCGAGAACATCCGCTCCGGCCACACCCCCTGGCGGGCCAGCACCGCACGGTCGCCACCGTCGTGGACCAGACAGATCACCGCCGGGTCGATACGCGGGAACTCCTCATAACCGGTAACCGGGTTGACTCGTGACCAGCCCGCCCTGGCCGGTCGGGTCGGTGAGCCGTCCACTGAGCTGAATCGTGCACTGTCATGCCAATTCAGCAGCGCGACGGCCGACGACACCAGCTGGCTGCTGGTGTCGTCCAGGTTCGGGCCAAGACCACGGAGGTTCACCACCTTCGCCTGCAGGTCGGAATCCGCGGGCGCCTGGAGCGCACCCCGGATAGCCCAGACATGGCGACCACCCTGGATACGGCCCAGGAAGACCGCCTCCGGCGGCGGCTTGTCGGCCAGCTCGGCCGCGGCGCCGAGCACTACCCGGCCGTTGACGACCATAACCTGATTGCGCGGATCCACCCGTAGCAGCGCCGCATCCGCCCATCCCGCGGTAGCTGCCTCGACATCGGTGCGCAGCTGATCGGCCCGGTCGGCGCCGACGCGCGACAGTAACGGAACATCCCGCAGCCGGAAATCCACGCTAGGCCCGCCCCGAGTGTCGCGGGTGGCGCCCCGCCACCAAGCCAAATTCGTGGCGGCCCGCCACGCCCGGCTCCGCCGCGCTTGCGACCGCCACTAGTGACCCGCGGTTCGGATGTAGAGTAGCCGGTCGCTGGCCTCGATGGCGTCTACCTCGGGTGCCCCGATGCGCAGCAGCTGGCCGTCGCGGACCACACCGAGCACGATGTCGCGCAGATGGCGCGGTGATCCGCCGATTTCGGTCTGCTCCACTTCGCGTTCGGCGATAGCCAGCCCGACGTCCGGAGTCAGCAGATCCTCAATCATCTCCACCACGCTGGGGGTGCTGGTGGCCAGACCGAGCAGTCGACCGGCGGTCTCCGAGGAGACGACCACCGAGTCCGCGCCCGATTGCTGCAACAGGTGCTGGTTCTCGGCTTCCCGGATAGACGCCACGATTTTGGCCTTGGGTGCGATCTCCCGCGCCGTCAACGTAACCAGCACCGCGGTGTCGTCGCGGCTGGCGGCAACGACGATCGAGGCCGCATGCTGGGCCCCGGCCAGCCGCAGCACATCCGATTTGGTGGCGTCACCGTGCACCGTGACCAGGCCGGCGGTTGCGGCGTGCTCGAGGGCGGTCCGATCGGTGTCGACCACGACGACCTCGCCTCGAGCGGCCTCGTCACCGAGTATGGCGGCGACCGCTGTTTTCCCCTTGGTGCCGTAGCCGATCACGATGGTGTGGTTGCGCACTCTGCTCCTCCAACGCTGAATCTTCCACGCCTGCCGGGATCGCTCTGAGAGCACCTCGAGCGTCGTGCCGACCAACACCGCCAGGAACGCGATCCGCAGCGGCGTAAAGATCAGGGTGTGGACCAGGCGCGCGGTTTCCGTGTATGGGGTGATGTCGCCGTAACCGGTCGTCGAGAGCGACACCGCCGCGAAATACACGCAGTCAAGGAACGTCAGCCGCTGGCCCCGTACGTCGCGGTAACCATTGGGGTCCAGGTACACAATGACGGCAGCGGCGAACAACACCACCAACGCGATGGCCACTCGGCGCGCGATGACGCGGATGGGGCTGGCGTGATCCTCCGGGATGCGCACGACGCCGACCAGTTGATGACCGGGCTGGGCGGATAGCGTTTCATCCAGACCACTCAGTTTTGCTGACCTACCGCTGCGCACGGCGGTCCGTCATCGGCTTAAGCCCAGCGCACGAGACACGCACGACTCAAATGTAACCACGACCGCCGATTCCCCAGTACGCGGGCGGCGCACGTCACATCTGGACACAGCGGCCGCCGGCAGAGTCGGCCAGCAACCCCGCCAGCTCAGCGGGACCGGGCAGTTCATCGGGGGCGACGGTGGCGCGGGCACGCACGTAATGGAAGGCGGCGCGAACCGATGATTCGGGGACTTTGGCCAAAGCGGCCCACGCCAAGCGGTAGACAGCGAGCTGGACAGCGGCTTGCCGCATGGCCTCCGGCCCGTGCGGTGGCTCACCGGTCTTCCAGTCCACTACCGTGGCGCCGCCATCGGGGTCGGCGAACACCGCGTCAATGCGGCCACGCACCACGGTATCGCCGATCGGCATCTCGAACGGCACCTCGACGGCGACGGGAGTGCGGGCAGCCCACGGCGATTCGACGAATGCCGCCTGCAGCGCGGCCAATTCCTGGGTGTCGCCGACGTCGGAGTCCGCCGCCCCCGGCAAGTCGCCGAGATCGAAGAGCCACTCGGCGCCGTAGTACTGCTGGACCCAGGAATGAAAGGCGTTGCCCAGCAAAGCATGTGGGTCTGGACGGGTGGGCAGCCGATACACCAACCGCTGCGCCGCACCGGCCGGGTCGCGCGCCAGGTCCACCAGACTGCTGACCGACAACCGGCTGGGCAGGGTTCGGGCCGGCGGGTCCACCAACCGGGCACGCTCAGCCAGTAACGCGTCGACGTCGGCGGCCCAGCCTTCGGCGCCGGCCTCGGTCAAGTCGGCCGGGTCGGCCGGGTCGACCGACATCGCCTGAGTCACCAGCGCCGCCCCGCGTTCGACATCGCTGCGCCGCGCAGCCAACGGGTCCGCGGGCCATATTGCCTCGACGATGTCGTCCCGCAAGGGGTTTCGTTCACCGTCGGCGGGTGCCGGCGCCCAATGTTCCACTACCCCGCAGGGATCGCCGGCCGCGGCGGAGTGGTCGATGATGCCCTTGAGTTCGCAGAGGAAATCCGACGGGCCGCGCGGCTTGATCCCGGTGGAACCCCAATGATGGCCGGACACCAGCAGGGTGTCCTCCGCCCGCGTGATGGCCACATACAGCAACCGGCGCTCCTCGTCGACACGTCGCTGATCGAGCTGTTGTCGATGCTCGGATATCTTGTCCGACAGCTGCTTTCGATTGCTGACGTCCGAAGTGTCGAGCACTGGGATGCCCAGTTCGCCCGCTGAGGCGCGGTCGCCGCGCAATAGTGGCGGCAACTCGGCGGCGTCGGTGAGCCAGGTGCTCCTCGATGCGGTCGACGGAAAGATTCCGCCCGACAGGTGCGCCACCGCCACCACTTGCCACTCCAAACCCTTCGCGGAGTGCACCGTGAGCACTTGGACCCGGTCTCGCGCGACCGCCAACGGGGCGGGCGGCAAACCGTTCTCGACCGCTTCGGCCACATCCAGGAATGCCAGCAGGCCTGCTACCGACGCCGCAGCCGGCACGTCCGTGGCGGTGGTGGTGACAGCGGTTCGTTCGGCATAGCCGGCGACGACGTCGGCGAACGCGTCGAGGTGTTCGGTGCCGGTCCAGCCTGCATTGCCCCCGGCGGCGGCCCGGACTTCGCAGTCGACGCCGAGCACCCGGCGCACCTCAGCGACCAGGTCGGGCAGGGAATGACCAAGATGGCCGCGCAGGGCGCCGAGTTCAACCGCCAGCGTGGTGATGCGTTGATATCCCTCAGCCGAATACGAGCCGGCCGGGCCCGGGTCGGAGATCGCGTCGGCCAGACAGGCGGTGTCCCCGTCAGGACCGGCCGCCATCGCTATCGACTCGGGCGAGAGCGCCTCCCCTGGGCGTCCCCCGCGAGCGGATTGTGTCCCCAGCCCCCCGCCCAGCGCCAGCGCGCGCTGCCACAGCGCGGCGATATCGCGGCCCCCGAGGCGCCAGCGGCGACCGGTGAGCACCCGCATCGCCGCCGCGCCCGCCGTCGGCTCAGCGACCAGCCGCAGCATGGCCACCACGTCGGCGACCTCGGGGATGGACAGCAGGCCGGCCAGCCCGACGACCTCGACCGGGATTCCCCGGGCACGAAGGGCATCGGCGATGGGTGCGGCATCGGCGTTGCGCCGCACCAAAACCGCGGCGGTCGGCGGGCTGACGCCTTCAGCCCGGGCCCGCTGATAATGCCCGTACAGCTGGTCGGCGATCCAGTCGCGTTCGGCCCGCACGTCGGGCAGCAGTGCACACCGGACGGTGCCGGGCGCGGCGTCCGGGCAGGGGCGCAGTGCGTGCACCGCCACCGATCGTCGCCGTGCCTCGGCCGATATGGCGTTGGCCACGTGAAGGGCCCGCGGCGGGTTACGCCAGCTGGTCCGCAACTCGAGGACCGGCGCGGGGGTGCCGTCGGATCGAGGGAAGTCGGTGCTGAACCGCGGCAAGTTGGTCGCCGAGGCGCCGCGCCAGCCGTAGATCGACTGGATCGGGTCGCCGACGGCCGTCAGCGCCAGCCCGTCGTCGATGCCACCGCCGAACAGGGCCGACAGTGCGACCCGCTGGGCATGCCCGGTGTCCTGGTACTCGTCGAGCAACACCACCCGGTAGCGGTTGCGCAGGTCCTGCCCGACCTGCGGGAAGGCCGCCGCCAGCCGTGCGGCGGAGGCCATCTGCACACCGAAGTCCATCACCTTGGCGGCGCGCATGCGCTCGTACAGCGCCTCGAGCAGCGGTACCAGCTCGGCGCGCTCGGTCTGGGTGGCCAGCAGCCGCAGCAGCCACTGGCTGGGGCCGCGGTCACGCTGGTACGGACCAGCCGGCAGGGCATGCACGAGCCGTTCCAGCTCTACGTGCGTATCGCGGAGCTGGCCGGTGTCCACCAGGTGTTCAGCCAGCTGACCCCACAGCCGCAGCACCATCGACGTGACCGCGGCCGGCGTCCTGTCGGTACGCAGCTCCCCGCGGTACCCGCTGACCACGTCGAACGCCAACTGCCACAGCTCGGTCTCGCTGAGCAAACGGGTGTCGGGCTCGACGGGCAACAGCAGCCCGTGCTCACGCAGCAGCGAGCCGGCGAAAGCGTGGTAGGTGCTAACCACCGGGGCGCCCACCGGTTCGAGGGCGGCCGGGCCGCCGGAGTCCTGGGGGTAGCACCCGCTTGCGGGGGCGCCGATCCCGGCCATCCGGGCCAGCCGGGACCGGACTCGGCGCAGCAGCTGGCCGGCAGCCTTGCGGGTGAACGTCAATCCCAGCACCTGGCCGGGTTCGGCGTAACCGTTGGCGATGAGCCACACCACCCGTGCGGCCATCGTCTCGGTTTTACCGGCGCCGGCCCCCGCGATGACCACGAGCGGTCCCGGCGGCGCGGAGATGACGGCGGCCTGCTCGGGGGTTGGCGGGAAAAGCCCCAGGGCGCAGGCTAATTCAGCGGGACTGTAGCGCGGCACGGGCTTCACACCGGTCCCGTCCGGTCGGGGGAAACGTGAGCCGGACAGCACGGCCGTATCGGGCAGTGCGTGCACCTGTCGTTGCGCCGCGCGATGAACTGGGGCCCGGCCGTCGCCTCAGCTGCCAGCCGGACGAGGTTGCGCCATTCATCCCGGGCGGCCGCTGTCAGTGGATCCTGCTCGCGTTCGGTGGCACCCGCTGCGCCGGTCCTGCCGAGGTAGACCAGCCGGGCGCCGCCGGGCTCCATGCTGTCGGGGGCGGCGCCGACCAGCCCTTCAGCCACCGCAAGCTGGTACATCGCCAGCTGGGCGTGTTGCTGAGCATCGTCCTTGCTGACCGGTGTTCTGCCGGTTTTGATGTCGACGATCACCAGCCTGCCGGCTGCGTCGCGCTCCAACCGGTCGACCCGGCCGCGCAGCCGGACTTCGCCGCCGCCATCACCGGGTGCCCCGAGGGTTCCGTCGACCTCGACCTCGGTGCCCACCTCGGTCAGTTCGCCCCGCGTCCGGGCCCGCCACTCGACGAACGCCTCGATCATGGCGCGGTGCCGGGCCAGCTCATTGGCCGAATGCCAGTCGGCATCGAACGGCAGGTGCTTCCAGGCCCGGTCCAGCTCGGTGAGCAGTTCCGATTCGCTTCTGCCCGGTTCGGCGATCAGCGCGTGCAGCACCGAGCCGATGGCCGACCGCAGGTCACGCGTGTTGGTTCCACCGTGCCGTTCGACCATCCAGCGCAGCGGGCAGTCGTTCAGTGTCTGCAGGCTCGACGGCGTCAACGTGACGACATCGCCGCCGCCCCGCACCGGTTCACTGGTGCTGACCGGGATCAGGCCGTGCCAGCCGGCCGGGTCGGCGCCCGGCACACCGGCTTTGGCCAACCGGGCCAATTGGGTTGCCGCGCAACGGCGAATGCTGTCGTCCACGGTGCCCTCGGGCGCACACACGACACCGCGCAGCCGGCCCACCAGCGCCGCCGCGGACAACAGCCGCGGTGCTGAGACCGGCTGCAAGGCAGTGGGATCGCCGCCGTCATCGACCCACTGCGCGATTTCGTAAAAGAACGCCGACGGCAGCGCAGCCTCCTGGCCCGCCCCGTCCGTGTCGCTGTCTACGGCCGTCACCAACAACCGGCGCCGGGCCCGGCCCATCGCCGCCACCAATAGCCTGCGCTCGTCGGCCAGCAGCGGCGCCCGCACCGAGGCATCCTCGCCGACACCGTCGAGCACGTCGAGCAGCCGCTGGGTGCCCAGCACCCCACCGCGCGGAACCGTGTTGGGCCACAACCCGTCCTGCAAGCCGGCGATGATCACCAGATCCCATTCATGTCCCAGCGCGGCGTGCGCGCTGAGCACCCGGACCTGCTCCGGCGTCGACACCGGCTCGGGGTTGACACCCGGCAGCTGCAGCGCCGCGATGTGCTCGACGACTCCACGCAACGATGCACCGGGCGTGCGCGACACGTAGTCGCCGGTGATGTCGAACAATGCGGTCACCGCCCGCAGGTCCCGGGTGGCCTGGACACCGGCGGGGCCGCCGCGCCCACTGGCCGACAGCCAGCGACGCTGCAGACCGGTCCGGTGCCAGGCGGCCCAAAGGGTGTAGCGCGGGTCCAGGCCCGCACGATGGCAGCGCGCGGCCGCGTCCAGCACCGCACGCACTCGCTGCACCGAGCGAGACTGTGGCCCCGACGACGGCGCGTCACCGGACAGCGCAGCGGCCAACAGATCGGCGAAATCTCCCGCCGGACGATCGGGGTTGGCGCGCTGCAGCGTGCGGCGCAGCTGTCGAAGCGAGACCGGATCCACTCGACCGATGGGGCCGGTCAGCAATCCCAGCGCCCGTTCACCGTCGAGTCCGTCAGCGGTGGCCGCCAGCACGGTGAGCAACGCGTGCGCCGCCGGCTCCCCGGACAACGGCCCGCTCACTGTGGGAGCAGCCACCGGAACCCCGGCGGCGACCAGAGCGCGCGGCAACCGTGCGCCGGCCCGTGGCACCGACCGCACGATCACCGCCATCCGCGACCACGGCATGCCGTCGACCAGGTGGGCACGCCGCAGCGCGTCGGCGATGATCGCGGCCTCGGCGTGCGCCGAGGCCGCCAGGCGCACGGTGACCGATCCCTCCTCGGCCCCGGTGCCGTCAAGCTGCTTGCCGCTGCTGCCGCCGGGCAGCCGGCGCGCGATGCCGCTGACGGCCCGCGCCACCGCGGGCGCACAGCGATGCGACACCGTCAACAGCACCGACGGCGCTTCGCCGTCCCGAGGGCACCACCCGCTTGCGGGGGACAACCCGGCGGACTCGCCACCCCGGAAGCCGAACACCGCCTGGTTGGGGTCCCCGGCGATCAACGCCAGTTCGGCGCCCGCCGCAAGCACCCGGACCAAGCTGGCGGCCTGCGGGTCGAGCTGCTGGGCGTCGTCGACCAACAGGACCCGGATCCGGCCGCGTTCTGCCGCCAGCAATTCAGAATCGATCGCGAAAGCTTCCAACGCGGCACCCACGAGTTCGGCGGCTCCCAGCGCCGGCGTCGTCGCCTGCGGCGCCGCCGTCCCGACCGCCGCCCGCAGCAGCATCACCTGCTCGTACTGGCGCGCGAACTGACCGGCGGCGGTCCATTCCGGACGTCGGCACCGACGGCCCAGCCGCTCCAGCTCCTGCGGGTCGACACCGCGTTCGGAGCAGCGCGCCAGCAGGTTTCGCAATTCGGAGGCGAAGCCGGCAGTGCTCAGCGCGGGGCGCAGATGGGCCGGCCACGCGGTGGCTGCGCGCGGACCGTCTGCTACGTCACCGGCCAGCAGTTCCCGGATGATGGCGTCCTGTTCGGCGCTGGTGACCAGCCGCGGGGGCGCATCTCCGGCACGCTCGGCGGCCCGGCGCAACACCGCGTACGCGTAGCTGTGCACGGTACGCACCAACGGCTCGCGAACGGCGGCCCGGCAGGCACCGGTGAAACGCGACCGGAGCAAGGCCGTCGTCAAGGCGCTGCGCTCCCGCATCCCGATCCGGCCGGAACCGGTAAGCAGCAGAACCGATTCCGGTTCAACACCGGCTTGGATCTGAGCGACCGCGGCATCGACCAGCAGGCTGCTCTTACCGGTGCCGGGCCCGCCGAGGACATGCACCAGCCCGCGCGCCCCCGGCGCCAGAACAGCGCGCGCATCGGCGTCCCAGCTGTATGACATGGCTGTATGCAATCACCAGGGTCTGACAAGTCGGCCCGGCGAGGACCGGACGGAGCGGGGCCGCGGGGAGCGGTTATCCTGGGGCCGCCACCACTGCGGCGGCGACGGCCACCCGTGAAGGCTTCGCCGCGGTGCAGTCGGGCGAAGTGAGTACGTACGGCTCCTACGCTGGAGGCCGACAACACAAGTCGCAGTCCGATAACGCCAACCCGAAGGCCAGTCGGTCGAAGTGACCGCGAGCAGCCCGAAGAACGCTGAAGGAGGGTTCGGATCGTGAAGGACGCCGAACATAGCTTGCCCATCGGTGACGTGCCGGAAGGCGACGCCGTGGAACAACAGCAATCCGTCGAGTTCGATGACGAGGCCGGCCTGGACACCGAGTATCTGAGCGCTGCGGATCGCGATGCCAACGAAGCCGATGTGATCGAGCAAGCTTTCGTCGTCCCCACCGACGACGATTGGGACGACGATCACTGAGCCGGCGACCGCCCGCCCGGGACCACCCGTGGCGGTAACTGGCACCATCGACGGGTGACCGCCGATCTTCATGTGCACCGCTACGGTCCGTCCGGTCCGGTGCGGATGCTGGCGCTCCACGGACTGACCGGCCACGGGCAGCGTTGGCAGCATCTGGGCGGCTACCTGCCCGAGATCACCATCGCCGCGCCCGATCTAATCGGCCACGGTAGGTCATCGTGGGCCGCGCCGTGGACCATTGACGCCAACGTCTCGGCGTTGGCCGCGCTACTCGACGACGAGACCGACGACCCGGTGCTGGTGGTCGGCCACTCCTTCGGCGGCGCGCTGGCGATGCATCTGGCCGCGGCTCGCCCGGACCGGGTAGCGGCGCTGTTGCTGCTCGACCCGGCGGTCGGATTGGACGGGAGGTGGATGCGCGACATCGCCGACGCGATGCTTTCCTCCCCCGACTATCCGGACGCCGAGGAAGCGCGCATGGAAAAGGCGACCGGCTCCTGGGCGGATGTCGACCCCGCGCTACTCGACGCCGAGATCGACGAGCACCTGGTCGAATTGCCGGGCGGGCGGTACGGCTGGCGCGTCAGCCTGCCGGCGATGATGTCGTACTGGAGTGAGTTGGCCCGCGACATCGTGCTGCCGCCGGCCGGCACGGCGACGGCGCTGGTGCGAGCAAAACGGACGTCGCCGCCATATGTCAGCGACCAACTCATCGCGGGACTCCACGAACGGTTGGGATCCGATTTCCAGCTGCTGGATTTCGACTGCAGCCACATGGTGCCCTACGCCCAGCCCTCCGAAGTCGCCGCGCTGGTCCGCCAGCTTTCAGATTCCCGCTGACCGTGGCTCCGGTGACCGACGAGCAGGTCGAGCGGGTACGTTCGCTGGTCGCGGCCATCCCATCCGGCAGGGTCGTCACCTACGGCGACATCGCAGCCGCCGCAGGGCTTTCCAGCCCGCGCATCGTGGGCTGGATCATGCGGACCGACTCCGGCGACCTACCATGGCACCGCGTGATCACGGCGGCCGGGCGCCCGGCGCGACATCTGAGGACCCGGCAGCTGGAGTTGCTGCGCGCCGAGGGGGTGCTCGCCGTCGACGGCAAGGTCGCGCTGAGCGAGGCCCGTTACGAGTTCCCGCCCGGGAGTTAGGGCACCGCGCGAGCACTTGTTCATCGAAATCGACGCTACCGAGGACTGTTTGCCCGGCGTTTCGTCGCGGTAGCGTCGATTTCGGGTGGCGCTTCGCGCTAAAGCACCAGCCGGACCAGGGCCGCCGTGCGGGCCAGACCCGGGAACGCCTCGGCGGTCGACCGCGGGTGCAGCGCATGGACCGCCAAGCGAAACATCAACGCCCGCAACAACATCTGCGGCCACTCCGGCAGCGCGTTCCAGCGTTCGATAAGTCCGTCGTCGGCCTCGCCCCAGGACAAGGCATCGACGACGACCACCCCTGCCGCCCACGATGCGGGCCGCCAGTAGGGCGTGATGTCGGTGATCCCCGGCGCTGCGGTACCCACGAAAAGCACTGTCCCGTAGAGATCTCCGTGCACCAGCTGGTTAGGGCTCTTCGTCGGCTTGCGCAGGCTGGCGAGCTGGTTGATCAGCTCGATGGATCGCTGGGCGTCCGCGGTCGGCGGGGCTGTCCGCACGCCCGGCGGCACCGAGGCCAACGGCCGTTCCTCCCACGCGGCGCGGTCGGCGGCGATGAAAATGTCGACATCGCCCCAGGGCGCGGTGGGCCCCTGGGTCAGGAACCGGGGTCGTTCCAGTTTGCCGGTCGCCTCGTGCAGGCGCACCGCCGCCGAGACGACTTCGTCATGCCTGGGCTCCGGGACGCCGGCGACAAATGTGTCTGCCCGCCATCCGGAAACCACGTATCGGCCGTCGGTCGAGCGAACCGGCCGGGCCAGCCGAACGCCGTCGACGAACAGCGTCTCGCGCACCCGGGCCGACCACGCCGCGCGCGCGTGGTCGGCCACCATCGACAAGACGACTTCGCCGCATCGCCAGCCGCCTTCCCAGCCGGCACCCAAGGCAACGGGCGTAACACCGGTCAAACCGAACGCCGTCAGCACATGCTCCGGCGGCGGCTCGACATTCACACGCGTAGCCTAATCGAGCGCCTCGAGGGTATCGGATCAGTACATCACCATGTCGGGCTGCATCTGTTCGGCCCATGCCACGATCCCGCCCTGCAAATGCACCGCGTCGGAGAATCCGGCCCCCTTCAGCACGGCCAGCGCCTGGGCCGAGCGCACACCCGTCTTGCAGTACAGCACCGGCATGCGGTCCCGCGGCAGCTTTGCCAGCGCCTCGCCCGAGTTGATCAGCGACTGCGGGATCAGCTGCGCACCGTCGATGTGCACGATGTCCCACTCCGCGGGCTCACGGACGTCGATCAGAGCCAGCTTCTTGCCGGAGTCCAGCAACTGGCGCAACTGCCGCGGGGTGATGGCCGAACCGAGGGGGGCCTGGGCGGCCTGGTCGGACACCGCGCCGCAGAACTGCTCATAGTCGGTCAGTTCGGTGATCTTCGGGGTGGACGGGTCCTTGCGGATGCTGATGGTGCGATAGGTCATCTGTAGCGCGTCGTAAATCATCAACCGGCCTAGCAGCGGTGCCCCGATCCCGGTGATCAGTTTGATCACCTCGGTTCCCATCACCGACGCGATGGACGCGCAAACGATGCCCAGTACGCCCCCTTCGGCGCACGACGGCACCGTGCCGGCCGGCGGTGGCTCCGGATACAGGTCCCGGTAGTTCAGGCCCAGCCCGCCCGGAGCGTCCTCCCAGAACACCGAGACCTGGCCCTCGAATCGGTGAATCGACCCCCACACGTACGGCTTTTTGGCCAGCACCGCGGCGTCGTTGACCAGATACCGGGTGGCGAAGTTGTCGGTGCCGTCCACGATCAAGTCGTACTGCTCGAACAGGTCGACGGCGTTACCGGCATCCAGCCTGAACTCGTGCAGGCGCACCTGGACCAGCGGGTTGATCGCGGCGATCGAGTCGCGCGCCGACTGGGCCTTGGACCGTCCGACGTCGGCCACGCCATGGATGATCTGACGCTGCAAGTTCGACTCGTCGACGACGTCGAAATCGACGATGCCGATGGTGCCGACGCCGGCTGCGGCCAGATACAGCAACGCCGGTGCTCCGAGCCCGCCGGCGCCGATCACCAGCACGCGGGCGTTCTTGAGTCGCTTCTGTCCGTCTACACCCAGGTCGGGAATGATCAGATGGCGACTGTAGCGGGCCACCTCATCGCGACTCAGCTGGTGTGCGGGCTGGACCAGTGGTGGCAACGACGTCGACACCCAACATCTCCTCGGTTAGCTTCGCGCTTCCCATTGTCCACGCGTCGTCCACCACCACCACAGCAGTGGTCCGGACGGACGGCAACGAGAGCAACACCCGCCCACCGGTACTGCTGCGCGGGGGCCGCTAGGCGATCGGATACGGCCAGGGATTGAAACGGCAGGTCTTCCCGTCGGCTTTGACGTAATCGGGGTCGAACTTGGAAGCATCGTCATTCGACGTGGAAAACGTCTGCTGCATCATCACCGGGGCCAGACCGCCCTGCTTGTCGCATGCCTCGTGGCGCACGTACCCGATGGCATGACCGACCTCGTGGTTGATCACATATTGCCGGTAGGAACCGACGTCACCTTCAAAGGGGACGGCGCCGCGCACCCAGCGCGCCTCGTTGATGAACACCCGCGCCTGCCGGTCCCGCCCATACGCGGGGTTGTAGCAGGACGTCTCCAACCGGAATTCGTAGCCACATCCCTCACGCACCGTCACCGGCGAGGCCAGCGATATCCGAAAGTCGGGGTTTCCGTCGTCGATCCGGACGAACGCGAATTGCGGGTTGTGCGTCCAGCCCTTCGGATTGGCCAGCGTCTGCTCCACCATCTCGGCAAATGCGTCGTCGCCGCCGAACATCGCCGGGTCGATGCCGTTCTCGACCTCGACGGTGTACCTGAACACCTTGGCGGTGCCCTGACCGACCTGCGGCGTGGTGCCCGGCACCACATGCCAGGTCTTGTCGCCCGCTTCGGTGAACGGCCCGCCGTCGGGCAGCGTCCCGGCCGGCAGATTGGCGTCGAAGGTGGCGAGCCCGCGCGGAGGCGCGTCGAGGATCGCGGTACCCACCGCGCCGATGGCGGGCGGACCCTGCATGGGCTGGCTCGCCGTCGGCTTCGGCGCACCCGCGCCGGTCACCGTCTGGTAGACGACCACTGAGGTCAGCGCCACCAGAACAGGCAACGCGTAGGCGCGCCAGCCGTAGGTCGAGACAAACCGTCCCAGCCAGGATTGTTTGCGCCACCGCCGCGGCCGGTCACGGTGGGCCCGGGCCCGTCCGGCGTCCCGGGTGATCGGGTCGCGCAGCGCCCGAAGTGGTTCCCGGCGCTCGTCATGCAGCACGGGAACCCGACCGGTGCTGTGCACGGGCCGCTCAGACGTCATTTCCCCAGGATTGCACAGCTGGCGCCGGGGCCGGCCGTAACGCGCCTGAACGCATCGCCCGACACCGTTTCTGCCAGCGACGACGGCGGCGATGCGGGTCGCGAGGACGTGTCGGGTAGTAATGTCGTGGCAACGAGCCGCGCGCGGCTGGCCCCGGTGGCGTCCGATGGTCAGTCGCCGACAAATCAGATGAGGACTCGATGAGCGAACTCGCCAACTCGGCGGCACGTCGTGTCGTCAAACCGGCCGACCGCAGTCGGCCGGCAGACGGCGTGGCGGCCCCGAACCGGCGGGGCAACCGGTTGCCCCGGGACGAGCGTCGCGGCCAATTGCTTGTCGTTGCCAGCGACGTCTTTGTCAACCGCGGCTACCACGCGGCGGGCATGGATGAGATCGCCGAGCGAGCCGGGGTTAGCAAACCTGTTCTCTATCAACACTTTTCGAGCAAGCTCGAGCTGTACCTGGCGGTGCTTGCACGGCATGTCGAAAACTTGGTCTCGGGCGTGCAGCAGGCATTGCGCACCACCACCGACAACCGGCGGCGGTTACACGCGGCGGTGCAGGCGTTTTTCGACTTCATCGAGCACGACAGCCAGGGTTACCGGCTGATCTTCGAGAACGACTATGTCACCGAACCCGAGGTCGCCGCGCAGGTGCGGGTCGCCACCGAATCGTGCATCGATGCCGTGTTCGCACTGATCAGCGCCGATTCCGGGTTGGACCCCCACCGCGCCCGGATGATCGCGGTGGGGCTGGTCGGTATCAGTGTCGACTGCGCCAGGTACTGGCTGGACTCCGACCGTCCGATTTCCAAGGCGGACGCCGTCGAGGGCACCGTTCAATTCGCCTGGGGCGGACTGTCACACGTGCCACTTACTCGCTCTTAGCGACCTTCGCGGCGAGCCTGGCAGCCTCCGCCCCGATTCCGAAGCCGACCCGGCGCGCGTCGGCGACACCGATCTCGACGTAGGCGATCTTGGTGCTGTCGACCAGGAAGCGACGGCCTTTGTCGTCGCTCAGGCTCAGCATCCCCGAGCCTTTGCTCAGTGCGGCGCCGACGAGTTCCTCGACTTCGGCCGGTGTCTGCGCACTGGAGAAGACAAGCTCGCGCGGACTGTCCGTGATACCGATCTTGACCTCCACGGTCACCCCTTCCGTTGGCATTGAAGTCGCAGACTCCACAGCAGCAGGCTAGTGGACGCGGCCGGTGGGCTCTGACCCAGATGGCCCCCAACCCGCACCGTTCGCCGTAAGCGAAACGGAGCGGGTGCCGAGATAACGATTAGCTTCCAGCTTCGCCGACACGCCCGTTCGACGCCTGGTTCGTATTTTCACAGAGATAACTTCGGCACCATGGGTACCACACTGTCCCATCTCGACGGCGAAGTTCGGGACTACCCCGACGACGAAAGCTACGAGACCGAGGAAACCGACTCCGACATCGATGACGACTACGGGGTGTCAGCGTGGGCGGGCGAGTCCCGCTGGCGCCCGCTCACGGCGATTCTCGGCGCCGTAGTAGCCCTCGGCGCCATTGCGACCGCTGTCGTCATCAACAGCGGCGACAGCGCTTCGACCAAGGCTACGGTCGGGGCGCCGGCTCCGCGCACGCTCACCTCCGCGCCCGCGACGTCGAAGGCGGTCGCCCCGTCCAAGGCCCCGCCCAGCGCGTCGCCGAGCCCACCGCCCAGCATGTCCCAGTTACCGCCCGAGACGTTCACCACCGTGCCCCCGCCCAGCGTGCTGCCCGGCAGCGGGCCGACGGGGACGCCCACCGCCGCGCCGCCCCCCACGGGCCCACCCCCGGCGGCCGCACTGAATCCGCGCACCGTGGTCTACAGCGTGACCGGGACGAAGCAGCTCCTGGACCTGGTGAGCATCGTCTACACCGATGCGCGGGGCTACCCCCAGACCGAGTTCAACGTGTCGCTGCCGTGGTCGAAGATGATCGTCCTGAATCCGGGCGTCCAGACCGAATCAGTGGTCGCGACCAGCTTCTTCGGCCGGCTCAATTGCTCGATCATCGACGCCGCCGGTCAAACGGTGGCGGCATCGGCCAACAACGCAAACCTGGCGACCTGCACCCGATGAGCGGGTAGCACCGGGACCATCGGAGTCAGCTCAGACCGAGTTCGTGCATCCGCCGGTCGTGGGTCTGCTGCAGACGGTCGAAGAACGCACTGAGCTGGCCCAGGCCGCCGGCGCCCGACATCACCAGATCGACCAGCTCGTCGTGATCGGCCAGCAAGTACTGAGCCTGGGTGATCGCTTCGCCGAACAGACGACGCGACCAGAGCGCCAACCGGCTGCGCTGTTTGCTGCTGGAGGTCACGGCGGCACGCACTTCGGCGATGACGAACTGGGAGTGCCCGGTCTCGGCCAGGGCCGCCCGCACCACGTCGGCGACCTCGTCGGGCAGACCATCGGCGATCTCGAGGTACAAGTCGGACGCCAGCGCGTCACCGACATAGGTTTTCACCAGAGCTTCCAGCCACGTACTCGGCATCGTCAGCCGGTGGTAGTTCTCCAGCGCCGACACGTACTTCGACATGGCCGACACCACGTCGACGCCACGGCGATCCAGGGCGTCGCGCAGCAGCTCGTAGTGCCCCATCTCGGCGGCGGCCATGCTTGCCATCGAGATCCGTCCCCGAAGGTCGGGCGCCATTCGGGCCTCGTCGGTGAGCCGGTAAAACGCGGCGACCTCGCCGTAAGCCAGCACCGCGAACAATTCGTTGACGCCCGGATGATCACCCGACAGCCGCGGTGCAGGCGAGTCGTCCACCTGATCGGCGGAGGGGGGCGAAGTCATGGCAACACTCTAGTCGGCGGACTTAGCAGAAGATGGGTGCCGGCTGTCGACCAGCTATCATGGATATAGATAGTGGCTGTACTTAGACGAATGCTGCTATCGGCGAAATGTGCGTGCACAGCTGGCCCGCCTGGGCCGCTCCGCTCAGACTGAGTGGAGGGCCGGCGACTCGGCGACGTATCCGGAGTCGGAATTCGTGCGCGCGTGGACCGCGACAGAGAAAAAACCGACAGACCGATACCGTCACCGAAAGGCTCTCCCACCACGTATGACCACACTGACAAGCACAACTGAACTGATCCCCCAACCAACATTCGCCGAACTTGGTGTTCGCGACGAAATAGTGCGCGCCCTAACGGAAAAAGGCATCGAACGCACTTTTGCCATCCAAGAATTGACTCTGCCCCTGGCGCTCGCCGGGACCGATCTGATCGGTCAGGCCCGTACCGGCATGGGCAAAACCTTCGCGTTCGGCGTGCCGCTGCTGCAGCGCATCACCGTCGGCGCTGACCTACGTCCGCTCACCGGCGCGCCGCGGGCGCTGGTCGTGGTTCCCACCCGGGAGCTGTGCCTGCAGGTGACCGAGGACCTGGCGACGGCGGCCAAATACCTGACCGTCAGCAGTGGAGGCCGCCGAGTGTCGGTGGTTTCCATCTATGGGGGCCGGGCCTACGAGCCCCAGGTCGAGGCGCTGCAGGCCGGCGCCGACGTGGTGGTTGGCACTCCGGGCCGGCTGCTCGACCTGTGCCAGCAGGGCCACCTGCAGCTCGGCGGGCTGTCGGTGCTGGTGCTCGACGAGGCCGACGAAATGCTCGACCTGGGCTTTTTGCCCGACATTGAACGCATCCTGCGCCAGATCCCCGCGGACCGGCAATCGATGCTGTTCTCGGCGACCATGCCGGACCCGATCATCACGCTGGCCCGCACGTTCATGGACCAGCCCACTCACATCCGGGCCGAGGCGCCGCATTCGCTGGCCGTCCACGACACCACCGAGCAGTTCGTCTACCGGGCCCACGCCCTGGACAAGGTGGAACTGGTGAGCCGGATCCTGCAGGCCCGCGGCCGGGGCGCGACGATGATCTTCACCCGCACCAAGCGCACCGCGCAGAAGGTGTCCGACGACTTGGCCGAGCGCGGCTTCGAGGTGGGCGCCGTGCATGGTGATCTCGGGCAGGTGGCGCGCGAGAAGGCACTCAAGGCGTTTCGCGCCGGTGAGATCGACGTGCTGGTCGCTACCGACGTGGCGGCCCGCGGCATCGACATCGACGACGTCACGCATGTCATCAACTACCAGTGCCCCGAAGACGAGAAGATGTACGTGCACCGCATCGGGCGCACCGGCCGCGCCGGCCGCACCGGGGTCGCGGTCACCCTGGTGGACTGGGACGAGCTGCCTCGCTGGACGATGATCGACGGCGCGTTGGGCCTGGGCTCACCCGAGCCGCCCGAAACCTATTCCAGTTCGCCGCACCTGTACGACGAGCTGGGCATTCCCGCCGGGGCAGCCAGCACGGTGGGTGCCCCGCGTAAGACGCAGGTCAAGCACCGCGACACCGAGCGCTCGGGGACGTCGGACGACTCGGGGAAGTCGGGGCGTTCGCGCTCCGGCGCCCCGCGCCGGCGCACGCGTGGTGGTCAGCCCGTCACCGGGCACCCCACCGGCAGCACGACCGTCGGCCCGGCCAACGGTGAAGCCGCCGCAGAGACGGCGTCCAGCTCGCCGTCGGGCACCCCCGGGGCCAGCCGGCGCCGCCGTCGTCGCCGCAAGCCCACTGAAGCCACCGCGCACGCCAACTAAAGCCCCGCGCTGACGCATGGTCAGACCCGAACGCCGGACCAAGGGCGATATTCTGGCCGCCGCAGCGATCGCGGTCGTCGTCGCCGCCACCGCGTCGCTGATCTGGTGGACCAGCGACGCCCGGGCCACCATCAGCCGGCCTGCTGCCGTTCCGGCGCCCAACCCGACACCGGCCCGGCAAGTGCCGGCCACCTTGCGGCAACTGTGGACCGCCACCAGCCCTGCCACCACCGCACCCGTGCTGGTGGCAGGAACGGTCACCACCGGCGACGGCCGCCAGGTCGACGGGCGCGACCCCGCGACCGGTGAGACCCGCTGGAGCTACGCCCGCGATAGCCAGCTGTGCGGGGTCTCCTGGGTCTATCACTACGCCGTCGCGGTCTTCCGGGACGACCGCGGATGCGGGCAGGTGAGCACCATCGACGGGGCGACGGGCCGGCGCGGGGCCGCCCGCAGCGGCTACGCCGATCCGCAGGTGCGCCTCTCCTCCGATGGCACGACGGTGTTGTCGGTCGGTGATACCCGGCTGGAACTGTGGCGCTCGGACATGGTCCGGATGCTGGCCTACGGCGAGACCGACGCACGGGTGAAACCGTCGGCGCGGGGATTGCACTCGGGATGCAAGCTGGTCTCGGCGGCCGCCAGCTCCTCGGCGGTGTCGGTGCTGGAGAGCTGCGTGAATCAGGCCGACCTGCGGCTTGTGCTGTTGCGCCCCGGCAAGGAAGACGACGAACCCCAGCAACACGTCGTGGCCGAACCCGGGGTCGGGCCCGATTCGGGTGCTCGCGTGCTGACCGTCTGGGCGAACAACACGGCGGTGTATCTGCCTGGGCCGCAGCCCAGAGTCGACGTGATCGACGAGACCGGCACCACGGTGTCGAGCACACTGCTGCCCAAGCCGGCGACGAGCTCGGCTGCGGTGTCCCAGGCGGGCAGCCTGGTGACCTGGTGGACCGGCGATTCCCTGATGGTCTTTGAGGCGAGCAATCTGACCCTTCGCTACACCATCGCCGCGGGAGAAACGACGGCGCCGCTGGGACCGGGTGCGATGATGGCGGGCCGGCTGCTGGTGCCCGTCAGTAACGCGATCGGCGTCTACGACCCGCTCAGCGGCGCCAACGAACGCTACATTCCGGTGAACCGGGCGCCGAGCAGCCTGAAACCGGGACTAGCCGTGGTCCCGGTCGTTTCGGGGTCCCGGGTTTTCGAGCAGCGGGGCGACACCGTAGTGGCGCTGGGCTGACCGCTTCCGGCGCCGCAGCTAGACGTCGACGGAGAACGTCGGCAGCGGTTTGCCGGTCTTCCAGTGCTTGAGCAGCGCCCGCGCCAACTCGCTGTAGGCCGCCGTGCCCTTGTTCTTACGCCCGGCCATCACTGACGAACCGGAGGCGCTGGCCTCGGCGAAACGCACCGTGCGCGGAATCGGCGGGGCGAGTACCGGCAAGTTGTACCGGTCGGCGACGTCGAGCAACACGTCGCGGGTGTGGATGGTACGGGCGTCGTACAGCGTCGGCAACGCGCCGAGCAGCCGCAGATCCGGGTTGGTGATCTGCTGGACATCGGCGACCGTGCGCAGGAACTGCCCGACACCGCGGTGCGCGAGTGTTTCACACTGCAGCGGCACGATGACCTCGTCGGCCGCCGTCAGCCCGTTGAGGGTGAGCACACCCAGCGACGGCGGGCAGTCGATGACCACCACGTCGAACTCGTCGGAGAGTTTGGCCAGTGCGCGTTTGAGCGCATACTCGCGACCGGCCCGCATCAGCAGCATCGCCTCAGCACCGGCCAGGTCGATGTTGGCCGGCAGCAGCGTCATTCCCTCCGCCGTGGTGACCAGCACGGCATTGGGCTCGACCTCACCCAGCAGCACCTCGTGTACCGACACCGGTAGTTTGTCGGGGTCGTGACCGAGCGAGAAGGTCAGACAACCCTGCGGGTCCAGGTCGACAAGCAGCACTCGCTGTCCCAGTTCCGCCATCGCCGCACCGAGCGAGGCGACCGTCGTCGTCTTGGCCACGCCGCCCTTCTGGTTGGCCACCGCCAGTACCCGGGTCTTTTTCACAAGCGCCCGCTCTCCCCCGCAAGCGGGAGGGACCCCCACCTCATCGCGCTCTCCCCTCTGCATCGTCGCGCGGTCACAGTGCCATCCTGGCATGTTCGTGCGCCGCGCGCTTCGGCCGACAGGCCCGGCATGTCATACGGCAGAATCGGTCAGCATGGGCTTACACGATCACCGGCTGGTACTTCTCCGCCACGGCGAAACCGCGTGGTCCAAGTCCGGCCAGCACACGGGTCATACCGATATCGACCTCACCGATAACGGCCGGGTCCAGGCCGAGCAGGCCGGGCGGGTTCTGCGTGATCTGAAACTCGCTGACCCGGTGGTGATCAGCAGCCCGCGTCAACGTGCCCTGACCACAGCGAAGTTGGCCGGGCTCGCCGTCGATGAGGTCTCTTCCCTGCTCGCCGAATGGGATTACGGTTCCTACGAGGGGCTGACGACCCCGCAGATCCGGGAATCGGTTCCTGACTGGCTGGTCTGGACACAGGGATGCCCCGGCGGCGAGAGTGTGGCGCAAGTCAGCGACCGCGCTGATCGGGCCGTTGCATTGGCGTTAGAACACATGACCTCCCGCGACGTGTTGTTCGTGGGCCACAGCCACTTTTCCCGCGCGGTGATCACGCGTTGGGTCGAGCTGCCGCTCGTCGAGGGCAGCCGCTTCTGGATGGTCGCCGGCTCGATCGCCGTGTGCGGGTTCGAGCACGGCGTGCGACAGCTCGCTGCGCTCGGATTGACCGGCCACCCGCAGCAGATCGCGCCCGGGTGAGTACGTCCAGCGAACCACCGTTTGCGCTGTGCGGGCCGACACAGACTCTGGTTGCCGACGGGGTGCGGCGGCGCTATTGCGACGTGCAGGCGGCACAAGAAGCGCTGCGTTCGGAGTCGGCGCCAATAGTATTGGGCGCGTTGCCTTTTGATCTGGACAGACCCGCCGCGTTGCTGACGCCGAACGCCGTGCACCGTGCCGATGGGCCGCCCGACTGGCCGACCGGACCGCTGCCGTCGGTGCGCATCGCCGCCGCCGTCCCGCCGCCGGCCGACTACCGCGCCTGGATCGGCCGGGCACTGGATCGGCTTGCCGCACCGGATAATTCGCTGCGCAAGGTGGTGCTGGCCCGCGCGTTGCAGCTGGTCGCCGATGCTCCACTGGATGCGCGTGTCGTCCTGCGCCGGCTCGTCGCCGCCGACCCGGCCGCATACGGCTATCTCGTCGACCTGACCGCCGCCGGCGACGACTACGCGGGCGTGGCGCTGGTGGGCGCCAGCCCGGAACTTCTGGTCGCACGCTCCGGCGACCGTGTCGGGT
This sequence comes from uncultured Actinomycetota bacterium, assembly GCA_963848535.1. GTDB lineage: Bacteria > Actinomycetota > Actinomycetes > Mycobacteriales > Mycobacteriaceae > Mycobacterium. Next base: position 361,405 of record CAWKEM010000013.1, on the reverse strand, counting down.
GCCGACCGTTCGCCGGTTCGGCCCCCCGCGCCGCCGACCCGGAAGTCGACGCCGCCAACGGCGCCAACCTGGCCGGTTCAGCCAAGAACCGTCACGAGCATCAGCTGGTCATCGAGACCATTCGGGCCGCCCTGGAGCCACTGTGCGACGACCTGACGATCGCCCCCGAGCCCCAGTTGAGCCGCACCGCGGCAGTCTGGCATTTGTGCACTCCGATCAGTGGCCGGCTACGCGAAGAGTCAACTACCGCAATCGATCTGGCGTTGGCGCTGCACCCCACACCGGCAGTTGGGGGGGTGCCGACCAAGGCCGCGACCGAACTCATCGTCGAGCTGGAAGGTGACCGCGGTTTCTACGCGGGGGCCGTCGGCTGGTGCGACGCCAGGGGCGACGGCCACTGGGTGGTGTCCATCCGCTGTGCGCAGCTGTCGGCCGACCGTCGCACCGCGCTCGCGCGCGCCGGCGGCGGCATCGTCGCCGAATCCGACCCCGACGATGAAGTTGCGGAAACCACAACGAAATTCGCCACGATACTCAACGCGCTGGGAGTGGAGACCTGACCGAAGCCATTCGCCGCGCAGCGCGCGAAGACGCCGCCGATATCACGGCGATGATCCACGAGCTGGCTGAATTCGAGCGCGCTCCCGAGCAATGCACTGTCACCGAAACACACCTTTCTGCAATGCTTTTCGGCGATCATCCAACCTTTCATGGTCACGTCGCCGAAGTTGACGGCGAGATCGCCGCAATGGCGCTGTGGTTTCTCAGGTACACCGCTTTCGGCGGCGCGGGAATCTATCTGGAGCAACTGTTCGTGCGGCCAGGGTTTCGCCGTCGTGGCCTGGCCCGTGCGCTGTTGTCGGCGCTGGCGCGTGAATGCCTCGACAACGGCGGGAAACGGTTGACATGGTCGGTGCTGAACTGGAACTCCGATGCCATCGCGTTGTACGACAGGATTGCCGGCCGAGGGCAACCGCAGCGCGAGTGCACCACCTACCTGGTGTCCGGCCCCCGATTAATCGAACTGGCCGGGCCAGGCTGATCGCCACCGGCGGCCCAGCGAACCGCCGCGGGAGTGAAGAGCAAGGTCAATGCGGTCAGCGCCACCAAGCCCGCGGGAATCCCAACGGCCGGCCGATGCGAACCCACCGCGAGGTACCACGCGACGGGCAGTAGCAGCAGTTGGGTGACCACGGCCAGCCCGCGGCCCCAGTGCTTGCCGACCATCAGCGCGCGTCCGGCAGCGAGAACCACGCCGCCAACCAGCACGAACCAGACCGCCGTGCCGAGGCCGTTGACCACCCGCTGGTCGGCCCCGGCGATCCCGCGCACCACCAGCACGACCGCCACCACCAGCGCGGCCACCCCCTGCAGCGCGACCACGACGCCCGCACCGCGCACGGCGGCCGGCGGCCGGCGGGGTACTACTCGCTTGTGCGGGAGCGTCACAGCGCCAGCTTAGTCATCGCGCCGCTCAGCGGCCCGCATCGTCGCACGGCCTAGGCTCATGGCTCATGCGCGCCGTGCTGATCGTCAACCCCACCGCCACCTCCACCACTCCGGCCGGTCGCGATCTGCTGGCGCACGCGCTCAAAAGCCGCCTGCAGCTCACCGTCGAGCACACCAACCACCGTGGTCACGGCACCGAACTCGCACACAAGGCCGCTGCGGACGGCGTCGACCTGGTCGTCGTACACGGCGGCGACGGCACGGTCAGCGGGGTGGTCAACGGCTTGCTGGGCCGCCCCGGTTCCACTCCGCCAGGGCCTGTGCCTGCGGTCGCAGTGGTGCCCGGCGGGTCGGCGAACGTGCTGGCGCGGTCGCTGGGCATCTCCCGGGATCCGGTCGCTGCCACCAACCAGCTCATCCAGCTGCTCGACGACTACCGCCGTCGCCACAAGTGGCGCCGTATCGGACTGATCGACTGCGGTGAGCGGTGGGCCGTGTTCAACACCGGAATGGGCGTCGACGCCGAGGTGGTGGCGGCGGTCGAGGCCGAACGCGACAAGGGCGACAAGGTCACTGCCTGGCGCTATGTTCGTGCGGCGGTGCCCGCCGTGTGGGGCTATACGCGCCGCGAACCGATGCTCACGCTGGAGCTTCCCGGCCGGGAGCCGATCACCGGCGTGAGTTTCGTGTTCGTGTCGAACTCCAGTCCGTGGACCTTTGCCAACGACCGGCCGGTATGGACCAATCCCGGCTGCACCTTCGAGTCGGGACTGGGGGTGTTCGCCCCCACCAGCATGAAGCCCATCCCGACCCTGCGGATAGTCCGGCAGATGTTCGCGAAACGGCCCAAGTTCAAGTTCAAGCACCTGATCAACGAGGACAACGTGCCCTGCCTGCGAGTCACCTCGACCGGAGTTCCGGTCGCCTGTCAGTTCGACGGGGATTACCTCGGGGTGCGCGAGACGATGACCTTCAGGGCGGTCCCGGATGTACTGGAGGTGGTTGCCCCTCCCCCGAAAACCCTGCCTGAACTGCAGTAACGAGGGGTCAACAAGCCGGCCGGAAAAAATTCCCGGACGAGTAGCGGCTTAGTGTAGTACAACTGAGTAAGGGCTTGGCTAAGGGATGGTCAAAGTGAGATAGCCCACGAGCCAACTCACACTATTGACATCTGTTGAGCCTGTGAAACGATCAAAAGGTTGCATGCAGAAATTTATGTAGGGGTGCGGACCCTTTTCTAGTGCACGCGTTAACAGCCGAAGAAAATGGTCGTGCGCCTTGCTGCGCACTCAGTGAGGAGTAACAACGTATGGATTGGCGCCACAAGGCGGTCTGTCGTGACGAGGACCCGGAGCTGTTCTTCCCGGTCGGGAACAGCGGCCCGGCGCTCGCTCAGATCGCTGACGCGAAACTGGTCTGCAATCGGTGCCAGGTGACCACAGAGTGCCTCTCGTGGGCCCTGAATACCGGCCAGGACTCGGGCGTATGGGGCGGCATGAGCGAAGACGAGCGGCGCGCACTGAAGCGTCGCAACGCCCGGACGAAGGCCCGCAGCGGAGTCTGACCCAGTTTGCCTACAGTGCGGCCTCGACAATCGTCGGGGCCGCACTGTTGCGTACGGCTTTACAGCAGCAGGCGGGCCCGTCGACCGATTGGTACCCGGAGTACCACATCGGTGCCGCGGGCGGGAGCCTGACGCATGCCCAATGTGCCGTCCAGTTCTGCCGACACCAAGGTCCGCACGATCTGCAGGCCCAGGCTGTCGGAGTTTTCCAGGCTGAATCCTTCGGGCAGTCCGCGGCCGTCGTCGTGCACGACGACGTCGAGCCAGCGCGCTGAGCGCTCGGCGTGAATGGTCACAGACCCTTCTTGGGCCGCCGGATCGAATGCATGCTCGATCGCGTTCTGGACCAGTTCGGTGATCACCATGATCAGCGCCGTCGCACGGTCGGAATCCAGCACGCCGAGGTCGCCGACCCGGTTGATCCGGATCGGCCTGTCCACCGACGCCACGTCGTTCATGATCGGCAGAATCCGGTCGATGACCTCGTCCAGGTTCACCTGCTCGTCCACCGACATCGACAACGCGTCATGCACCAAAGCGATCGACGACACCCGACGCACCGACTCGATCAGGGCCTCCCGCCCTTCGGCGTTGACCGTCCGGCGGGCCTGCAGGCGCAGCAGGGCCGCCACGGTTTGCAGGTTGTTCTTCACCCGGTGGTGGATCTCCCGGATCGTGGCGTCCTTGGATATCAGGGCCCGGTCGCGGCGCTTCACCTCCGTGACGTCGCGGATCAGCACCGCGGCACCGGAGCTGGCGCCATGAACCACCAGCGGCAGCGTCCGTAGCAGTACCGTGGCACCCCCGGCGTCGACCTCCATCCGCATGCTCTTTCCGCCGGCCACCAAGTCCTGCACGTGCTCGGCCACTTCCTGCGCCTCGAACGGGTCCGAGATCAGCGGCCGGGTGACTTCGACGAGATGGTGGCCCTCCAACTCGCTGGTCAGGCCCATCCGGTGGTAGGCCGACAGCGCATTCGGGCTGGCGTAGGCGACGACACCGTTGACGTCAAGGCGGATGAAGCCATCGCCTACCCGTGGCGTGGAGCGCGACATGGCCACATCCTGCACGTCGGGAAAGGTGCCCTCCGCCAGCATGTGAACAAGATTCCCGGCGCATTCACGGTAGGCGTTCTCCAGATGGCCGAACATCTGGTCGGCCGCGCGTGCGGTTTGGTGCCGGGTGAGCACCGCCACCACCCGACCGCCATACCGCACCGGGGAGGCCTCGACATGCGGACCGGGCAGCTCCCACGAATGCGCTTGGCTCCCTTCGCTTTCCCGCCTGGCAGTGCCGGAGTCGAAAGTCTCGGCGACGAGTGGCAGCCGGTCACCGGCGACAACGGTACCCACCGCATCGGTCTGCAGGACTGTCGGCGCAGTATTCGGCCGGCACTGCGCCACACACACCAGCATGCCGTCGTCGCGACCAACCCACATCAGGTAATCGGCGAACGACAGGTCGGCCAGCAGTTGCCACTCCCCGACCACCGCGTGCAGATGGTCCACCGCGTTCCCGGGCAGCACGGTGTGTTCGGCAAGCAAATCACCGAGAGTCGACATCAATTACTCCCGAGTCGTTCCCCGGCGGTAGGTATGAAGAATCCAACGGCTAGCTGATCACCGCGATGAGGTCGCCTGCCTGAATGACATCCCCGACCGACACACTCACCTTGCTGATGGTGCCGTCGACTTCAGCCAGGACGGGGATCTCCATCTTCATCGACTCCAGCAGCACGACGATGTCACCCTTGCCGATCTGGTCACCCTCGTTGACAACGACTTCGAGCACGCTGGCCACGATCTCGGCGCGCACATCCTCGGCCATCTTCACCCCACTCGTTTCGCCATCTGCGCAGGCTGGCTGTTGGTCCATCAACCATCTATCAGGCTCATGTATATCGAACCACAGGACCGGTCGGGATCGCGGCGCACGGCCGGTTGGGCCGCAGAAGACTTTCCATGAGAGACTGTGCGACGGCTAACGGGCGCCAGGCGCCCGGTATGACGAGCAACTGACGGAGGTTTTCGAACCATGGCCAAACGTGGCCGTAAGAAGCGCGACCGCAAGCACAGCAAAGCCAACCACGGCAAGCGGCCCAATTCTTAGCAGAGACCGCTAGTCGCTACCGCGGATAATGGTGGTGCGCCGGATCTCCAACCGGAGCCGTTCTCGTAGGCCCTCGGGGGCCTTCTCACCTTTGCATTTGGTGGCGACCAACACCTTGATCCGCTCCTCGAGCCCGTAGTGCTTCAAGCATCCGGGGCAATCCTCGAGGTGCTGGCGCAGCTTCTGGCGGGCCTCTGGTGTGCATTCACCGTCGAGCAGGGTCCATACCTCGGCGATCACTTCCGCGCAGCCAAGGCCGCCGTGGGAATCGCTGTCGTCGGCACGCGGGTCGGCCGGGCCGGAAAACTCGCTCATGACGACACCTCCTCGTGCGCCTGCTCACCGCGGTTGAAGCCCCGCTCCTTGGCCACGTCGGCCAGGAGCCCACGCAGCTGGCGTCTGCCGCGGTGCAGCCGCGACATTACCGTCCCAATCGGCGTATCCATGATCTCGGCGATCTCCTTGTAAGGGAAACCCTCGACATCGGCGTAGTAGACCGCCATCCGGAACTCTTCCGGCAACGCCTGCAGCGCTTCTTTGATCTCGGTGTCCGGCAGTGCCTCCAGCGCTTCGACCTCGGCGGAACGCAGCCCGGTGGACGAATGCTCGGCGTTGGACGCCAACTGCCAGTCGGTGATCTCCTCGGTCGGATACTCCGCCGGCTGGCGCTGCTTCTTGCGATAGCTGTTGATATAGGTGTTGGTCAGGATCCGGTACAGCCACGCCTTGAGGTTGGTGCCCGCCCGGAAGGAACGAAATCCCGCGTAGGCCTTTACCATCGTCTCTTGCAGCAGGTCTTCCGCGTCGGCGGGATTTCGCGTCATGCGCAGCGCACCGCCGTACAGCTGGTCCAGCAGGGGAATCGCGTCGCGCTCGAAACGCGCCGTCAGTTCCGCGTCCGTCTCCTCGGGCGGTACGGGCTCGGGAATCTCTGACTTTGCCACGCCGGCAAGGCCATCTTCAGAGTCGGCCATTTCGATTAACCCGGTCCCTTCTGCTGCGGTGTCGCCGGACAGCACCGAGAGCGCTACCGGACTCGCAAGGAAGCAAGCCAATCGCTCCTCGCCCAACAGGCTCGTCGCCGTTGACACCAGACTGCTCCTCCCAATCTAAAGGCTGCAGCCGACCGGGTCTGCCCGGGTCCGCCGCCGCACCTGCATCAGAAACCGATTCGAGTAACGCCCGATAACCGCTGTGCTATTTCCGGGGCACGATCCGGTCGCTGAATTTGTCGCGCCATCCCTCGATCCGGCCGGTCCGCGCGTGGCGTTAGGGTGACGCCATGTCCCTGAACGGCAAGACCATGTTCATCTCCGGCGCCAGTCGCGGTATCGGCCTGGCGATCGCCAAGCGGGCCGCACAAGACGGTGCCAACATCGCCCTGATCGCCAAGACCGCCGAGCCGCACCCGAAGCTGCCGGGCACGGTGTACACCGCCGCCAAAGAGCTCGAGGACGCCGGCGGACAGGCACTGCCGATCGTCGGGGACGTCCGCGACCCGGATTCGGTCGAGTCCGCCGTGGCCAGGACCGTCGAGCAGTTCGGCGGCATCGACATCTGCGTCAACAACGCGTCGGCGATCAACCTGGGGTCCATCACCGAGGTGCCGATGAAGCGGTTCGACCTGATGAACGGCATCCAGGTGCGCGGCACCTATGCGGTCTCCCAGGCGTGTATCCCCCATATGAAGGGCCGGGCGAACCCCCACATCTTGACGCTGTCGCCGCCGGTGCTGCTGGAGAGCAAGTGGCTGAAACCGACTGCGTACATGATGGCCAAGTTCGGCATGACATTGTGCGCACTGGGGATCGCCGAAGAAATGCGTGACGAGGGCATCGCGTCGAACACGCTGTGGCCGCGCACGCTGGTGGCCACCGCCGCGGTGCAGAACCTGCTCGGCGGTGACGAGGCGATGGGACGGGCCCGCAAACCCGAGGTGTACTCCGACGCGGCCTACGTCATTTTGAACAAGCCGGCCCGGGAGTACACCGGCAACTCGCTGCTGTGTGAGGACGTGCTGGTGGAATCCGGCGTCACCGACTTGTCGGTCTACGACTGTGTGCCCGGCGGGGAACTGGGCGTCGACTTCTGGGTGGACGGCGTCAACCCGCCGGGGTACACCGGCCCGTAGCGTGGCCCGCGCCGCCACACGCGGCATTGCCGCACTCGTCAAAGCCGGGGTGCCCTACGAGGTCTTGCACTTGGAGGTGATTAGCGACCTCTGGGAAGCCCCCGACATCGCGGCCGAACAGGAGTTCAAGACCTTGATCATCGCACTGCCCGCCGAAGTGGCGGTTGCGATCGTCCCGGTGCCGTCGCGGTTGTGCCTGAAGGCAGCTGCCGCGGCGTTGGGTGTGGCCAAAGCCGGCATGGCCGAGCCTACTGCCGCCGAACGGGCCACCGGCTATGTAGTCGGCGGTATTTCCCCGTTTGGCCAGCGCAAGCGGCTACGGGCCGTGGTGGACAGCTCGGCGTTGAGCTGGGACCGAATGCTGTGCAGTGCCGGCAAACGGCAATGGGACGTCGCAGTGGCCCCGCAGGATCTGATCCGCTTGACCGGCGCGATCACCGCCGACATCCGGTCTTAGAGCAGCCTCATACAAACGCGCTAAGCCCGGTCAACGAACGCCCGACGATCAGCGTGTTCATCTCCCGCGTGCCTTCGTAGGAGTAGATCGCCTCGGCATCGGCGACGAAGCGGCCAACGTTGTGCTCCAACAGGATTCCGTTGCCACCCAATAGTTCACGGGCCCATCCCACGGTTTCGCGCATCCGCACGGTGCAGAAGGCCTTCGCCAGCGAGGAGTGCCGGTCCTCGGCGTGCCCGTCGTCCTGCAGTTGCGATAGCCGCACGCACAGTCCGTATGAGGATGTGACGTTGCCGAGCATCCGAACCAGCAGATCCTGGACCAGTTGGAAGCCGCCGATCGCCCGGCCGAACTGCTCTCGGCTGCACGCATACGCGAGCGCGTTCTCATAGGCCCCCATCGCACAACCGACCGCCATCCACGCCACCCCGGCGCGGGTCATGCGCAGCACCTCCGCAGTGTCTTTGAACGAGTTGGCCCGCTGCAGTCGATCGGACTCCGCAACGCGCACGTTGTCCAGTGTGATGAGGCCGTTCTGCACTATTCGTAGCGCGATCTTGTGCATCTGTTTCTCGACGGTGAACCCCGGCGAGGAGTTCTCCACCACAAAGCCTTTCGCCTGTCCGTCGGCGACGTCTTTGGCCCAAATGACAGTCAGGTCCCCGAAGGTCGAGTTGCCGATCCATTTCTTTTGGCCGTTGAGGATCCAGGTGTCCCCGTCGCGCCGCGCTGTCGTCTGCAGTCCACCCGAGGCCCCGGAACCCACCTCTGGTTCGGTCAGCCCGAATGAGCCGATCTTGTCGTAGCGCGCCATGGCGGGCAGGAGTCGTTCGCGTTGCTCATCGGAGCCGCACAGATAGATCGACCCCATCGCCAGTCCGCCGTGGACCCCATTGAAAGTGGCGATCGAGCAGTCCATGCGGGCCAGCTCCATCGCGACCATGCCTTCGAGCAGGAAACGGCTTCCGGCACAGCCATAGCCGTGGTACGGAAGGCCCGCGATGCCCAGCTCACGCATCCCCGCCACGATCTCGAACGGAAAGGTGGCGCGCGACCAGTGCTCGAGCAGGACGGGCGCCACGTCCGCCGTCATGAACTTGCGCACCGCATGCAGCAGGTGGCGCTCTTCGTCGGTGAGCAGACGCTCATACGAATAGAAATCCGAGGTGTCGATGTCGTTGTGGCTCATGGTCGTTCCCCTGGTTCAATCAGAAATTCCTCAATGACGGGAGCGAGTTCGGGCGCGTTGTGCACGAGGTCGATGTGTCCGCCGGAATGCAGATGCAGCCGTGAATGAGGCAGCAACGCTTTCATGATGCGCGCGTTGATCACCGGGATGATCGGATCGTCGGTGCCCGCCACGACCAACGTCTCCTGCCGCACCGCGGGCAATGCGAACAGGCTGGTCCAGACCGAACCAGCGAGCAGCTGGTGCAGGTAGCCAATTTTCGATCCAGCATGCAACTGCCGCAAGAACAGTCGCGCGACGTCCTCGCCGTGAGCGCGGACAGTGCCGCCGTACAGCTCGCCGGCAATGGAGGCAGCGTAATCGGGATCTGAGAACCTGCGCGGGGTTAGCATTTTCGCCAGCACCCGCGGATGCGCGGGCACCATAAGCGCGCCGGTCCCAGTCGCCACCAGCACCAGGCGCCGGCACCGGCGCGGATTCTGGAAGGCGAACTGCTGGGCAAGGGCGCCTCCCCAGGACAGCCCGAGCACATCCACCACGCTGATTCCCAGCTTGGACAGCACCCGGCCTAGCACCCAGGTGAGGTAGGGGAACCCGTAGGGAGCAAGGGATGTGGGCGATCCTCCGGTCCCGGGAATGTCGAATCTGACTACCATGAAATCCGGATCCAACTGCTCCACCAGCGGATCGAGCACTTCCAGGCTGGCCCCAATGCCATTACAGAGCACGAGCGGCACGCCGGTCCCGTGCCGCACATTCACTCGGATCCGCTGACCGCCGGCGGTGATATAGCGGTGTTCGCCAATAGCGCTCACCGATGTCAGCCGGCGCACGGCTCTCACTTCTCCATCACATAGCTGCCCGGTGCTGGGCCGAGCGGCGGCAGATCCTCCCCGCCAAGAGCTTTCGGAGCGTCGACCTCTGGGCCGCTGCGCTCGGCCAGCCAGCTCACGTAATCCGGCCACCAGGAGTCACCGAACTTCTGCGCAGACTCCAGCCACTGTTCGGGATCTTCCGCGTCGACCGGACCGGTCCGGTACGACGCCTTCGGGTTGCCGGGCGGGTTGACCAGCGCCGCGATGTGACCGCTGGTGGACAGCACGTAGCGGTTGTCCTTGCTGCCGAGCAAGCGTGCGCTGCGATACGTGGCTTGCCAAGGGGAGATGTGGTCGGCCACGCCGCCGATGACGTACGCGTCGGAGGTGATCTTGGACAGGTCAACCGGGCTGCCGAGCATGCTGATTGCGCCGGGCGTGACCAGCGCGTTGCGCAGCCCCATCAGCACCATGTCGCGGTGCAGGGCGGCGGCCATCCGGGTGGTGTCGGCGTTCCAGAACAACACGTCGAACGGCGCCGGCTTGCGGCCCTGCACGTAATTGTTCACCACGTAGCGCCACACCAGGTCGGTGGGCCGCAGCCAGGCGAACATCTCCGCCATGTCACGCCCGTCGAGGAAGCCCTTCCTGGCCGAAACTCGAATCGCCGCCTGCGCCGCGCGGTCGCTCATTGCCGCGGCGGCGAAACCGGCGCGGGTCTCGTCCAGCACGGTGACCGCCAGGTTGAGGCCGGCGATCCGATCGCCCTCGCCGATGTCGGCGAGGTGGGCCGCCGTCATCGCCGCGATGATGCCGCCCGAGCACGTAGCCAGCAGGTGGGCGCTGTCGGCACCGGCGATTTTCTGCACCGCGTCCATAGCTTCCACGAGAGCCGCGCCGTAGGCGTCGAAACCCCAATCCCGATGGCGTGCTCGCGGATTCCGCCACGAAATAGCGAACACCTGCTGACCCTGCTGGACGAAGTACTCGATCATGCTGCGCCCAGGCGCGATGTCCATGACGTAGTACTTATTGATCACCGGCGGCACCATGAGCAACGGAATGGTGCGCACCTTGGGTGTCTGCGGTGCGTACTGGATCAGTTCGAACATCGAGGTTTGCAGCACCACCGCCCCCTTGGTGATGGCCACCGTCTCACCCACCGCGAAGGCGTCGGGCTCGACCATCGCCGGCACCCGAGGCTTCAAAAGCATGTCTCGGGCAAAGGCTCTCACACCTCGCACCGCGCTCAGGCCGCCGGTGTCGATCAACGCCTTCCAGCCAAGCGGACTGATCAGCGGGTTGTTGGTCGGCGCCAAACCCTCCACCAGGTTGTCCATGACGAACCGCATCTTCTCGCTGTCGCGCCAATCCAGCGCAGCATCGGCGAGCAACCTTTCGGCGGCCTCGGCGCCTGCGAGATAGCCCTGCATGATTCTGTGCAGCAGCGGGTTCTCCTGCCAGGCAGGGTCACTGAAGCGCTTGTCGGCCCGCGCCGGGGCACGGTGAGACTTGCCCACCGCGATGGCACCGAGTTCACGAGTAAGGGTGGTGGCCAGGCTGGCCACGGCACCAGGATGCTGGGCAAGGTTGGCACCGAAGCGGGCCCAGGTGGCGTTCGGCATCATTCGGCTGGCGAATGGCTTGGTAGCGCTGGTAAGGAGCAGGTCGAGCGGTGCAGCCAACTCGTCAGCCGCTTTGGTGGTGGGATTCGGCGCAGTTGTCATGCTATCGCGTGCTTTCACTGGTCGGGATGGTGATTTCGCGCTTCAGGAGCTTGCCGGTGGGTCCCTTGGGCAGAGCGTCCACCAGCCAGACCCGGCGCGGATACTTGTAGGCGGCCACCCGGGCCTTGACGTATTCGCGCAGCTCGTCGGCCGTAATCGCATCCCCCTTCTTGAGAGCGACTGCTGCACCGACTTCCTCGCCGAGGGAGTCGTGCGGGATACCGATCACGGCGGCTTCGGCTACCGCCGGATGCTCGTAGAGCACCTCCTCGATCTCGCGTGGGTAGACGTTGTACCCACCGCGGATGATCAGGTCCTTGGTCCGGTCGACGATGTAGAAATAGCCGTCTTCGTCGACGCGTCCGACGTCGCCGGTGGCCAGCCAGCCGTCGGGCGTGATCGTGTCCTTGGTGGCGTCGGGGAGGTTCCAATAGCCCTTCATCACGTTGTGGCCGCGGATCTGGATCTCGCCTGTCTCCCCCTGCGGAACCTCAACTCCGTCCAGGTCGACTACCCGCATCTGGACACCCTCGATCGGGGTGCCGATCGAGCCCGCCTTGCGGGGCCGGTTCGGATGATTGAACGCGGCCGCCGGAGAACTCTCGGAAAGCCCGTAGCCCTCGAGAACGGTGCAGCCAAAAGTGTTTTCGAAGTCGGTGAGAACCTGCACCGGCAGCGCCGCGCCACCGGATACACACGTCCGCAGACTCCGCGTCGCCTCCGGGGCGGCATCTGCTGCCACGCTGAGCAGCGCCGAATACATCGTCGGCACCCCCTCGAACACCGTGACGGCGTCGCGCTCGATCACTTCAAGCGCCTTGCGCGGGTCGAAGCGAGGGATGAGCGTCAAGGTCGCGCCCGCGAGGACGGCCCCGTTGAGCCCGCAGGTCAGGCCGAAGACGTGGAACAACGGCAGACAGCCCATCACTACGTCGTCGGGCCCCGTCTCGACGAGGGTCCGGACGCTGACCTCGGCGTTGCGGCCCAGATTGCCATGGGTGAGTATGGCGCCCTTGGGCTTGCCGGTCGTTCCGGAAGTGTGCAGGATGACCGCGACGTCGTCGTGGCCGCGTTCCACCGGCGCGTCCTGGCGGGGCAGGTCGGCGGTCAGCTCGGCCAGTCCGGCGTCATCGACGAGCCAGCACTGGGCGCCCACCTCGTCGGCGCCGGCGGTGGCTTCGTCGGCGAAAGCGGGCGCGGCGAACAGTGCCTTGGCGCCGCTGTTGGACAGGTAGTAGGACACCTCACGGAATTTGAGCAGCGGGTTCATCGGAACCGCGACGGCGCCGCGGTACATGATGCCGTAGAACACGATGGCGAATGCGGGGGTGTTGGGCAGCATGACGCCCACCCGATCGCCCGGCTCGACCCCGGCCTGCTCGAGCAGCGTGGCCATCCGGGCGGCCGCGGCGTCGAACTCGGCGAAGGTGAACTGCAGATCGTCGCAGCGCAGCGCAATGCGGTCCGGGTGGGTATCTTTCGACGCAACGAGATTGGCGCTAAGGGCGGTCATGGTGTGCCTCTGGGGATCTACTTGAGGTGCCCGGCTTTGGGCTCATCTAGAGGATTCCAATCGTCCTCTCGGCGACCTCGCACAACAATGTCAGTGAGCACAACAACCTGGCTGCTTTGGTGTGACGGCAAACAGCTCCTCGCGGACCGGTCGCTAAAGGGCGGCCTAGTGGACACCCCGGTTAGCGCAGACACGCGTGCATCCTCAGCGCCTGGCTCGTGATGCCGATAGCGAACGTCACCATCAGCACGGTCACAGTCGCAGTCCGCCTGGATGCGCCTTAGCTCCTCGACATTTCCGCAACAACCGTCTACTTGCCGTTGTCGTGGGTGGGCCGATTTTGTTGGTAGCCTGACATTTCCGGCTCACAAGGCCATCGTGTGCGGGCTTGCCTCGATGTAGCTATGACTCGACAACGGCAGGGAAGCTGCCTCGGCCAGGACATCTATCCGAGGTGCACCGCTTGCGGTTTGGTAGGCACCACGATGACAGTCGGCCCGTCGGCATCCAGCGCGGCGGTGAATTCGTGGGCAAGCTTTTCGGTGGTGTCCACGTTGACCGCGCGGCACCCGAAACCCACGGCCAGGGACGCGATGTCCAGCTCCGGCAAGTCCAGTCCCGGCACCCCCGGTGTTTTCTCCAGTTCCGCGAACGATTTCAGGATCGAGTATTCGCCATTGCGCATTACGACAAACACGATCGGTAGCCGGTGGTGGGCCGCGGTCCAGATGGCCTGCACCGAGTATTGGAATGACCCGTCTCCGATGGTGGCCACCACGGTGCGCTTGACCCCGCGGGCACGGTCGCCCAGTGCGATGCCGACCGCCGCGGGCAACCCCCAGCCGATACCACCGCTGGGGGTGGCGAAGAACGAAGCCGGTCGGGTGCTGGGCAGGAATCGCACTTGTTGGGCCAGCGTCGATGTCGATTCGGTCACCAGCGGCGAATCGGCCGGCTTGACCGTGCTCAATGTCGACCACACCGCGTCCGCCGACAGCGGTGCCGACCCGGTCACGTCAACGGCTGCGGTGGGCGCCTGCTTAGCCGGGACCGGCCGGTCGCTGTGATCGTCGACGATGTCCACCAGCTGCTCTAGGACGAGCAGCGTGTCCCCGAGCACGCTGTCACCGACCGGCGCCGTGGCGGCCAGTCGCGGATCGGCCGTAATCTGCAGCAGTTCGGTGCCCTCGGGCAGATACTCGCCCGCCACGTACGGGTAGTACCGGAAGACCTGCGCCCCGATCACCACCACCAGGTCGTAACCTCGCAGCATCTTGCTGACACCGTCGACGGTCATCGGCAGCTGTCCCTGGAAGAGTCGATGATCCTCGGGGAACGACGCCCGGTCGGGCAACGCGCTGCTATACACCGCTGCGCCGACCTTTTCCGCGAACGCCACACCGGCATCCCAGGCGCCGCTGCGATCGACCTCGGGCCCGAACACCAGCGCAGGCCGCTGCGCGTGGTTGATCCGGTCGGCGAATCCGCGTAGCCGCTCGGCATCCGGGCTGACCCGGTGACTGACCGTGCGGATCACCGCCGGCCCCAGCGCAGGTTTCTCCCAGTCGTCAAGCGGGATCGACAAAAACACCGGGCCGGCCGGTGGCTGCAGCGCTACCGTGTAGGCGCGCATGAACGCCGCGGGCACGTCCTCGGCGCGGGCGGGCTGATAGGCCCATTTCACCCACGGCTGCGGAAACACAGTCTCGTCCGGATTGCTCAGATACGGTTCGCACAACACCATTTCGCGGGTCTGTTGACCGGCCGTGACGATCAGCGGGGTGTTGCCCTTGTAAGCCGCCACCAGGCTGCCCATGGCGTTTCCGGTTCCCGCAGCTGTGTGTATGTTGACCAGTGCGGGCTTGCCGGTGGACTGCGCGAACCCGTCGGCCATCGCCATCACCGAAGCCTCTTGCAACCCCAGCACATAGGTGAAGTCGTCGGGAAAGTTCTTCAAAAACGTCTGCTCGGTGGAGCCCGGGTTGCCGAATACCGTCGTCAGCCCCAGTGAACGAAGCAGATCGTAGGTCACCTCGTGGACAGTTTTCGCGTCAGTCATCGTCCTGCCGGTCCTTTCGTGTTTGTCTAGCCTTCGCCACGCGCCACTGCGCTCTGCTGTCAGCCTCATCCAAGCTGGTCAAGCTGTCGATGTTTTTCGCAACAACCATGCCCGTCGGTCGCTGTGGCCGACCACAATGTCCGACAGTGCTCACAGGTTTCTCCCGGGCCCGAGCAGGATTCACAGCCGGATCGGTCGGGCAGGCACATTGCGCACCACCACAGCGCCAAGAGGTACACGTTGTCCGGGTCATCGCTGCCCGCCCAGTTGAGTGACGCTGAGCATGTCAGAACCGCTGCAGAGTTAGGTTTTCCACTGCGTCGAGGTCGATTGCGTAGCCGAGGCCGGGTTTCTGCGGGGCAGCGATGAAGCCCTTCCCATCGATGGTGGGCAGGTCGGCCATGCCCATGCTCAATAGGTTCTGGGGCACCATGATCTCGGCAAAGTCGCAGTTGGCCACGGCAAGTGCCACGTTGAGGTACATGGCTGGATTGAGCGTGGGTCCATAGCTGTGGATCTCATAGTTGAGTCCGAAGGCCTCGCAGGCATGCGCTGACTTCATCATCTGGGTAATGCCCCCGGCGTATTCGGCGAGGCTGCGCACATAGAAACCGATGCCGCTTCCCAAGTAGTCGCGGATCGCTGAGAATCCGGCGAAGTTCTGCTCTCCCACCGACAGTGGCACGTTGAGATTGCTGGCCAGGAACGACAACCCGTTCAGGTCGAAGTCGGAGATCGGATTCTCAAACCAATAGAAATTGAGGTCCTCCAGAACCCTGCCCACGGCCAAGGCTTCGGGCACCGTGTAGGCGCACACCGGGTCGATCATCAAGTCGATGTCCGGGAATTCGTGTCTGATCGCCTGCGCCAGCTCGATGTCTCGTTTAGCATCCTGGAAGGGATGAAATTTCGCCGCTGTGAACCCCTCGGCTACCGCGGCGCGGATCGCGTCGAGGTAGCCGTCGATGGTCGGGTAGGCTACGGTGCTGGCGTAGGCCCGAATCGAGTGGCGGTGGGCGCCAAGGTATTTGTACAGCGGCAGGCCGGCCGCTTTGGCGTTGATGTCCCATAGGCAGGCGTCGGCTCCGGCAAGGGCGGGCGGATTCGAATAGGGCGGCAGGGCGTTGGTCATCTCATGGCTTAAGGCCGCAACATCGTAGGTGTCCCTGCCGACGAGGATCGTCTTTGCAACCTCGGCGGCGTGCTCGGCTGCTGTGGCCGGGATTAGATAGCTGACGTAATGTCCGTCAACGCCTTCGTGTGTCGAGACCGAGACGAGCACTAGCTGGGGCAGCTTGTCCACCGCCCCGTGCGTAGGAATCACCGTCTCGCTGAGTTCGGTACGAAGGATGGACAGCTGGACATCCTTGATCTTCACGGCAATCAGGTTCCCTTCTAGAGATCCGGGCTGGTCGTCAGCTACGGAAAGTCAGCGCTTCCTCGCAGCCGGCCTGTTTGAGGGTGGCGATGTCCTTGAATCCACAGATCGCCAACGTCAGATCGAATTCGGCCAGGAATGACTTCAGGTAGTGCGTCAAGCTTTCCGCGCCGCCGTAGGACAGGGCGTAGGCGTAGGGCCGGCCGATCCCGACGGCCGTGGCGCCCAGCGCTAACGCGATGACGGCGTCTGTCGCATCGCGCACGCCGGAGTCGAACATCACCGGAGCGGAACCGGCGGCTTTGACGACGCCCGGTAGCAGCTGCAGCGTCGAGATTCCCGAATTGGCCTGGCGACCGCCGTGGTTCGTGCAGTAGAGCACGTCGGCGCCGTTGTCGATCGCCAGCCGGGCATCGTCGGCGTGCTGAACACCCTTCACCGCGATCGGAAGACTGGTCTGAGACCGGATCCAGCGCAGATCCTCCCAGGTCAGCGGGTGGGCGAAGATCTTGGCGTAATGGGCCAGTGCGGCGGGCTGATCCTCGCGGGGTGGCTTGGCCAGATGCTTGGTGAAGTTCTGGTCGGAGTAGTAGTTCTCCATGCAGAAACCGCGGAACTGCGGAAAGTTTCCGCGCTCCAGATCAGCTGGCCGGAAGCCCAACGTCCAAGAGTCAACCGTCACCACCAACGCGGAATAGCCGGCGGCTTCGGCGCGATTGATGAAACTGGCGGCCAGCTCCCGATCGTCCGGTAAATACAGCTGGAAAAAGCTCGGGGTGGCGCCGGCCTGCTTGATCACGTCCTCCATCGGAGCCTGCGAGAACGTGGACAGCGCGAACGGCACGCCGGTGGCGGCCGATGCCCGGGCGGCGGCCACATCACCCTGAAAATCCGGCGCGCACAGGCCGACCAAGCCGATCGGGCACATGAAGATCGGCGACTGTAGATGTTTGCCGAACAGGTCGATCGACAGATCACGCTGGGGCGGGCTGACCATCATCCGGGGAACGATCCCGTAGCGCGAGTATGCGTCTATGTTGGCCTGCTGGGTTCGTCCATCCCCGGCGGCCGCCGACACATACCGATACACCCAGTCCGGGAGGGCCTCGGCAGCCTTCCGCTCGATTGACCGAAAGTCAAAGGGGTAGCGTGAATTGACGCCCTTGACCGCATCGGCGTATACCCCCAGCTGAAAGTCCCCAAAGTTGCCGGACATCGTGTTCCTCTCCGTGCGAGTTTTTACGAAGCGTTCCTGCCGGCTCAAGCCGAACCGCATGTATCGCGCTTCACTGTTTGTCCCCAGCGATCCAGGCTTGTTCTTGGCCAGGCTCCGGAAGGACACGACCGCCCTCGACGGCGAACCGGGCCGGGGTGGTTTGGATGACGACAAGCACGAGCTCGTCCGCGATATCGGCGATCCGCGCGACGGCAGCGGCGATCTCGGTTGCAAGACGGGTGGTTTCGGCTGCCGGGTGGCCTTCGCGCGCCCAGCC
This sequence comes from uncultured Actinomycetota bacterium, assembly GCA_963848535.1. Lineage (GTDB taxonomy): Bacteria > Actinomycetota > Actinomycetes > Mycobacteriales > Mycobacteriaceae > Mycobacterium. The sequence goes on along the minus strand of CAWKEM010000013.1, from coordinate 343,521 downwards.
GCTGACAAGCACCGGGCTCGCCGGAACGCCATCCGTGTAGACGTCGTCGGCGGGCAGCTCGTGAAACACGACGTTGACGTAGGTGCTGGGGACGTGATTGATCGACGAATGGATGCGCGCTATTTCGCGAGCCAGCGCTGCCTTCGTGGCGGTGGCGAGCGCCGATTCTCTAATTGTGCAGGTATAGATCGGCATGGTTGCTTCTCCTCAAATCTGCGGCCTGTCACCAGCATCGCGGAAACCGCAACGGCCGTAAATGTCCGGAGCGACAATCGTCAGCGCTGTCGGTAGTTCCGGATCACAACGGCTGCCACCGCCAAGACCGCGCCGTGCACCGCCACATCGGCGTGGTCACGACGTTGTCGTGGCACACATCGACCGGGGCAATAATCTCGGGTGCCAAGGCTGCCGCAGCGTGGTTGACAATTTGAGGAACTGATATGAGCGACACTCCCGGGCGCGACCGCCCAATTGGATCTGAGGGTGCCATGGCAATCCGGGGCAACCCGGTCACGGGATGAGGCGTTGTTGGATGCAACACCACCTAACGCCGCTCGTTGTCGCTGCTTCCATCGACAGGTGGCCAAGGCAGCCCCCATCGTCAAAGCATGCGAGGCAGTCCGCCTGGGATGTTCTCATGACCAATACGAGCCTGTATCTCGTCGAGTCGGCAGACATGTACCCCGATGGCCCCGCGCTGCGCTGTGACGGAGCCACCACAACGTTTTCGGAGCTGGCCGACAACGCCGCACGGTTCGCCGCCTACCTCGCTTACCGAGGTCTCCGCCCGGGTGACCGGGTGGGGGTGATGCTGACGAACCGTCCCGAATTCGCGATGGTTTTCTACGGCGTGCTGCACGCAGGAGCCGTTGTGGTGCCGATGGATCCGCTGCGAAGCGCCCGCGAAGTCGCGTTCGTCTTGACCAACACCGATGCGCGCCTGCTGGTTTTCGCGCTGTCATGTTGGCCTGCGGCTACCGCGGGGGCACTGGCCGCCGGTGTTCCCCCGATCGGTATCGGCAAGCACACGCTAGAGCAGCTGACCGATGACTTTCTCGGGCGCGCCTGGCCGGTAACCCGCGCGAGTAACGACAACGCGGTCATCCTGCACACGTCACGCACGACGGGGGTGCCCAAGGGGGCCCAACTCACCCACAGCAACCTGGCCAGCAGCCAAGCCGTTATTGCACGCAGCCTGCTCAACATTGAGCCCGACGACGTAGTGCTGGGTTGCCTGCCACAATTTCACGCGTTCGGGATGACTTACGGTCTGGGGGCAGCTATCTCGTCCGGCGCGACACTGGCGCTGCTTCCCAGTTTTGACCCGGGCAGAGCCTTGGAAATGGTTGCTGCCGAACGTGTCACAGTCTTCGAGGGTCTACCCGCCATGTACGCAGCGATACTCGGGGGCGTAGCAGGCCACGACCTGGACTTCGGTTCGTTACGGTTGTGCATCTCCGTGGGCGCCGCGATGCCGGCGGAGGTGCTGCATCGGTTCGAGGACGAGTTCGACTGCACGGTCCTCGAGGGCTATGGACTACCAGAAACGTCCGGGGTGGCGTGCTCCAATCGTCCCAGCGCGATACGCAAGGTCGGTTCGATCGGCACACCCATCGACGGCGTGCAGATGCGGGTGGTTGACGAACACGCCACCGAGGTGCCGGCAGGGACACCCGGCGAGATTCAAGTCCGCGGCCACAACGTGATGAAGGGCTACTGGAACTTGCCGGAGGTCACCGCGGACGCCGTTGTCGACGGCTGGTTTTCGACTCGCGACATCGGCTTGGTCGACCAGGACGGCCACTTTTTCATCGCCGACCGCAAGAACGTATGATCCGCGGCGGACACACCGTCTATCCGCCCGAGATCGAAGAAGTTCTCTGAGCACCCCGCATGAAGCCCCCGACATTGTGGCCCAACAGAATTCAGTCGACACCGGCGGTGCGCGGACCGCGCGGGAATCAATACGCGTAAATGCACCCGTTGCCAGTGTCGTCGCGACCAATCTCCGCGCGACGATTATGTCTCGGCGAAAACATTTGGCGGCTTTCAGGCGGACTCAGGGTAAGAACGGACGACGACGAGCCTGCCTCAATATCCTCCTACGAGGCAGATTCAGATCGGGCGGGATCAACAAGTTGCAACTGCGGCTACATCAGACGCCGTTGCACTTCGAAGGCCAGACACAGTTCGGCTAGATCACGCGGCCGGGTAAGGGAACGGCCGGTGCGCTGCTCGATGCGGTGCATCCGGTAGCGGACGGTGTTGGGGTGACAGAACAGCATCTCCCCAGCGGTGCGCATCGGCCCGTCGTGCTCCAGCCACACCCGAAACGTCTCGAACAGGATCTCCCGCTCTTCGTCGGCAAGATCTGCGAAACACTCCATCACGGGGCTTGCGAGTTCGACCATCACTTCGGGCGCGCTGACCGCGGCGGTGGCCAGGATCGAGCCGTCAAACACCGATACCGGCGAGCCCGGGTCTGCCCGGCCCCGCAGCGTCACCCGGGCCTGACGTAGCCCCCGCGCGGTGTCGCGCAGGTCGTCGAAGCGGGCGCTGACACCCACCCGGCAGATGGCCACCCGCGCCACCAGCGCCAGCACCGCAGCCAGCTGGCGGTCGGTCTTGACGTGCACGATCCCGACTTGCACGTCGGGCAGCCCCCGCCATGCGGAGGGCACATCCAGGCTGCGGAGCTTCGCCTCGATACCCGGCAGGGCGTCCACCTCGGATTGGGAGACATCAGCAGCAATCACCACGAACGGACCGGTGCTCGGCAGCCGAAGATAGTCGGCGGCCTCCCACAGGCTGCACCGCTCGAACAGCCGGCCATGCATGAGCGCGTCGATGAGCTCCGACCGCTGCGTTTCGTCGCGCACGACGCGGCGGGTCTGCTCCTCTCGGTACCCGGCGGCCATTGCGCCGGTGAACAGGTCTTGAGCGGTCAGTAATTTGGCGGTCAGCGTATGCAACGCGTCGCCATTCATGTAGGGCCGGGTCGCGGCCTCGGCGGCTACGGCCTCCCACACCCGCCGGAAACCGACCCGATAAGCCTCCATCACCGACGACAGCGGCACCCCGTCACGCGCCCGCTCAACCCCGAGCCGGGTGGCCGCGGTCACGTTGAAATCGCCACCGGCGGCGATCGCCCCAAAGATCGCTCGCACGTTGGCGGCACAGCCCACAGCCACCACGTCGAACGGCACCGCCGCGGTCGCCCCATAGAGCCGCACCTCGCCGGTGATTGCACGGGCGAGCAGGATCGACACTTCATCGGTTCGCCGGTACACCGCGTCTGCGACGTCAGCGACCTGTTGCAGCATCATGTCGCTTTTCATGGGGGGCACATTAGGTGTCAACCGGCCCCGGGCAGTTGTTCTCACGAGACGAAGATGGCCGACATTGTTGTTGTCGGGAGTGACACGGTGCAGCGGGGGGCAGCGCCCTTTGGCTACCGATCACGGTCGAGCCAAGGCATTCCCACCACCATCGCCGGGAATCGTGCTGCCGTCTGTGTAACCGGTGGCTAAATGCGAGCCGCTTAGGTTAACCGCTCACATCCGCCAGTGAGCAGAGCCTATGGTTTGGGGATATGAGCGCGACAACACACCCTGTCGGCGACCTGCGTGGCGCCGTCCCCGATCCGCACATCGTCGAGCTCGGCAAACTCATGCTGGCCCATGCCCCGAAACTGGGAAAAGCGATGGCGGATCTGCTCTGCCGGGAGATCGACGCGTACCGCGACGGCACCTTCGTCACGAAAGATCAAGTGGCCGAAAGTTGCGTGGCGAACGTGACGTTCATCTTCGACTCGCTCGCCGGCGACGCGGACGTCGACGTGTCGCCTGCCGAGCACACCGGCACGGCACGCGCTCTCGCCGGTGTGCCGCTACCTGCAGTCATGACTGCCTACCGGATCGGATTCCGATTCATGTGGGAGCAGACCCTCGCCGCCGCGCGCGCCGCGGCAATACCCACCGACTCAATCCTGGCTGCCACCGCACGGGTCTTCCTCGCTCAGGACACCTTCACCCAGGCGATGAACGCCGCCTATCGCCAACAACTGACAGCGCAGATCCTCGAGCAGGAGGAAGAGCGGTCCGCGTTGGTGGAGGCACTGCTGTCGCACAGGATCACCGACCACCAAAGCCTTTGGGAGGCGGCAGATCTGCTGCGGCTACCCACCCTGGGTCCCTATGTCGTCGTGGCGGCAGAGCTGCGCGCGATCGGAAAGCTGGGATTGCCGACAATCGAAAACAAGCTGTCAGTCCGCGACATCCGGTCGGCATGGCGGCTACTGCCCGACTTACAGATCGGTATCGTTCATCTGAGGAACCCCTCCACGCAGACGCTCGGCAACCTTGTCGAGATACTCCGCGCCGCCGCAACCGCTAGAATCGGCATCAGTCCCCCGTTTCACGAGCTGGCCGAAACCAGCGACGCGCTGCGATTCGCCCGGTTGGCGGTCGTCGGGAAGCCGTCGGCCGGGTCGCTTGTCACTGTCTTCGACGACACGCCGCTTGCCGTGGCGGCGGTCAGCGCGCCTGAAGTGATGGCGAAGATCAAATCGTCGGTGCTGCGCCGGCTGAACGAAATGCCGGACGAGGAACGCACAATTCTCCTCGATACTTTTCAGGCTTGGCAGCAGGCGGGCGGTTCTGCCAACGACACTGCGGCGCAGATCTTTTGCCACCCCAATACCGTGCGACACCGTTTGCGCCGCATCGAGGAGTTGACCGGCCGCTCACTCTCGCGGCCCACCGACCTCGCTGAACTCTGTCTGGCTTTCGAGGTCGAGCGGCGACTGCCCTAAGCAACCCTGAGAGATCCTGTCACGCCTTCGCCCGGCTGCGAACCTGGAACGCCGTGATGACATCCATGATGCCGATAGCGATCAGCCAGCAGCCGGCGACCAGGGCCAGGATCGCGATCGAATCGAGCGGAGAAATGATCAGCACCCCGCCGCCGATAACGATGATCACACCGGAGAACGCCTGCCAGCCGCGTGCGGGCATGTGGTCAAAGGACAACGCCGCGGCGAGCAGCGTCACCCCGCGGAACACCCAGCCGATGCCGACCCATAACGCCAATAGCATGATCGACTCAAGTTTGTCGCGAAAGCAGAAGAACCCCAGCACCAGCGACACAATGCCGCCGATAAACGTCAGCACCCTCATCGCCGCGCCAGCGTGCGTGCCAAAAGCGGCAAACACATATCCAATGCCGGATACCACCAAGTAGATGCCGAACAGAACACCTGCGACCACCAGTGTCTTGCCTGGCCAGGCCAGCACGATGACACCGAGCGTGACAGCCAGGATGCCGATGAAGAGCAGCAGCTGCCAGGCGTTACGAGCAAGCTGATGCAGTGGACCCTCGAAAATGGGCTGGTCGCTAACTGTCATCCCAATATCATTAGTCAGCGCCGGCGTAAAGAAAATGTCCACGGCGACACAATTCGGCATCGCGCATAGGTATCGCGAACAATGTTCGGCTGAAACTGCTGATGTATGGTGCGCGGTCGCGCGGTATACGGAACCCCTCCGCGACCAATTTGTCGCCGGCAGACAAGAACGCGTCGCAAGTTGGTTGGTTCAGGACATGACCGCACTGCGGTGGCGTCGGTACGTTTTGCGACGAACGCAATGATTCGATCGTCGGAGTCAAATTGTCAAGTCTCACAACCTATTCCGACTGTACCGCTTCGCGGAGAAACCTAGGTGAAACCATGTTGCTGCCCGCCCTCATCATGCTGATAGTCCTGTCCCCCGTGCTCCTGCCGGCGATCATCACCGCTGTGCACCTCCTAACCGGCCAGGCGCGGACCAGCACCCAGGAGCGCGTTGCGGCCAACTTCCCGCGGCGCACGGCATCCCCGCGTTTCGCCGTTCCCGCCGCCGCGTGACCTGTGCCCTGCACCACCCGACCGGGCCCGCACCAGCAGGTGCGGGCCTGCTCATTTCGGCCGCAGAACCGCGGGGCCATACCAGTGGCACGCGAGCAGCGCGAGTTCTACTTCGAGCCGGTCGCTGCCGATCTCGCGGCCGCGCCGGGCAACGGCGCGGCCCACGCGATACTTCACCGAGTTGAAGTGCATGTTGAGTTCCTCGGCGGCCATCTTGTAGCTGGAGCCGCAAGCCAGATACACCCGCAACGTCTCACGCAGCCGCCCGTCGTTCTCGTTGTCACGGGCAAGGTCTCCAAGCACGGCGGCCACCCACTGGCGGGTGCCGGCCACATCGCCGCCCAGACGCGCCACCACGGACAACCCCGGGTCCGTGGCGGCGATAACCGTCGGCCCGCGCCGCTCCCTGACTATCGCGACGCCGCGGGCCTCCGCCGCCTCCCGGTGTGAGCGGCGAAAGCCTTCGATGCCGCCCGCCATCGTCCCAATTGCCACGCTCGGCGAATCCGGCCGGGTCAGCGCGAACCGACGGACCTTCTCCACGACGTCAGCGGCATCGGCCACCACGGCGCGATACGGCAGCCACCCCCACCCGCAGCTTCGATCGGCGGCAACGAAAAGCGGGCCGGCACCAGCACCGGCGGCTTCGCCCAGTTCGCGAAGAAACCGCTGCAGCCTGGCAAGGTCGTCGCCTTCGGTGCCCCCTGGGTCCGGGTACCACATGATCAGCCCCAGGTGGTGCCAGCGCAGCGGATAACGGATCGACGTGGTCGCGGCATCGACATCGATGGTTTTTTTTGCGGCCAGGACCTCGCGCACCCGTAGGGCGCGAAGGCTGTTTCGGTTCTCCAGCCATCGTTCGCGTTCGTCTTCGTAGACTGCAACGACCTGCTGCGACATCCAGTCGATGTACCCGAACATCGTGGCGGTGATCGCCTCGATCACCTCCACCCTCATCGGTTCCGGGACATCGATCGTGCGCAATTCGGCGAAGACCAGGTCATTCATCCGGCGCTGACCGAGCCGGTAGGCGCGCACCAGCGCGTTGACGGGCACCCCGTGCTGCGCCAATCGGCGGGCGTACTCCAGCGCTGCGGTCGGAGCTTCGACGTGCTCGACTGCGATGTCGTAGCGCAACGCGTGCAAGAGCGTGCCCACGTTGCCCTCGACACTGGTCCCGAGCAACTCCACGAGCGCTGCATCACCGCGCAGCTCGGGGATCTGATCCTCCAGGGAACCGAATACGGCCGACGACACATCGACCAGCCGATCGTGCAATCGGCCGGCGACCTCGGCGACGTAACTGTTCACCCCGACGCCCGTGTCGAGGTGCGGTTTCTTCACCTCAATGACGTTAGACGCGGTTGTCGTCTGGCGATAAGACCGCCGCGCAGTTTTGTTGATCCGGGACTGTGTCGCGCCACGCGCGATTCCTATCGTTGTCGCCACTCTTGGCAAACAAAGGTCAAAAGGAGCGAAGATAATGGGATTCACAAAACCGGATCTCGCCGCAGTCGCCCCGGATACATTCTTGCAGAAGCCACTGATGGAGCGGATGCGGATCCTCGCCATCGACTGGGGCGAAAAGGGCTTCGGCTCACCGAAGATGATCCACACCATCTACATCGTGAAGCTGGTGGTGTTCTTCGCGATCGGCGGCATCACCGTCGCGACGGCGACGTCGGGGCTGCCCGCCTTTTGGCATGTGACCGAATGGTGGAACCAACCGGTCGTCTACCAGAAGGTCGTCCTGTGGACGGTGCTGCTCGAGGCCATCGGTGTGGCCGGCTCCTGGGGGCCGCTGGCCGGCAAGGTCAAGCCCATGACCGGCGGCATCCTGTTCTGGGCCCGACCGGGAACCATCCGGCTGCGCCCGTGGAAGTGGGTGCCGTTCACCAACGGTGACCGGCGCACCTGGTTCGACATCGGGGTATACCTGGCGCTGCTGGCGAGCCTGGCCGTCGCGCTGCTGTCACCAGGCGTGCACAGCGGTTCGCTCTCAACGGCGTTACCGCACAACATATCTGGGCTGGTGAACCCCGCCCTGCTCGTCGCGCCGATCGTGCTGCTGGTGCTGATCGGTCTGCGGGACAAAACCATCTTCCTGGGCGCTCGGGGCGAGCAGTACTTGCCGGCGATGTTCTTCTTCGCCGTGCTGCCGTTCGTCAACATGATCATCGCGCTCAAGATTCTGATCGTGGTGGTTTGGGTCGGCGCCGGCTTTTCGAAGTTCGGTAAGCACTTCTCCAACGTCATTCCGCCGATGGTCAGCAACACACCACTCGCATTCAAATGGGTGCGCCGGGCCCACTATCGCGACTTCGGGCGCGACATGCGGCCGTCGCGGCTGGCGGACTTCATGGCACACGTCAACGGCACCACAGTCGAGATTGCCGCCCCGCTGGTCCTGTTCTTCTCCACCAACAGGTGGGTGACGTTGGCCGCGGCGCTGTTCATGGTGGGGTTCCACCTGTTCATCATCTCGACCTTCCCGCTGGCGGTGCCGCTGGAATGGAACGTCGTCTTCGCCTACACCACGGTCTTCCTCTTCCTCGGCTTCCCGAACCGCGACGGCTATGCCCCATGGAACATGTCGCCGCCCTGGCTGGCTGTCGTCATCGCCGGGGGGTTGCTGTTCTACCCGATCCTGGGCAATTTGCGGCCGGACAAGGTGTCCTTCCTGCCCGCGATGCGGCAATACGCGGGCAACTGGGCCTCGGCAGTGTGGACCTTCGCGCCCGGTGCCGAACAGAAGCTGGACCGGGTCACGCGCACGGCGTCCAACCAGATCGACCAGTTCATCGCGGCCGGCTACGAGCCCGAGTGGGCGGAGATCACCCTGCAGAAGACGATCGCGTGGCGCACCATGCACAGCCAGGCCCGCGGCCTGTTCTCGCTGCTGTTGACGCACCTGCCCGACGTCGACATCCGCACCGTGCGGGAGGGTGAGTTCGTGTGCAACTCGCTGATCGGATTCAACTTCGGCGACGGTCACCTGCACAACGAAGACCTGATCCGGGCCGTGCAGCGCGAAGCCGCATTCGAGCCGGGCGAGTGCGTTATCGCCTGGGTGGAGTCGGAGGCATTTGGCAGCGGCGTTCAGCATTACAAGCTGATCGACGCCACCCTCGGGGTCATCGAGCGCGGCACCTGGAAGGTGGCCGACGCGGTCGCCGAACAGCCCTGGCTGCCCAACGGCCCCATCCCGATTCAGGTGAGCTGGTCGCTGCGCGGCCCGAAGCCGGCCGCCCGCAAAGACGCCCGCGAAGATCAGGACCACGGTCATGGAGCGCTGGCATGAGTACCGCACTGGTGGTGGGCGGCGGGCCCAACGGGCTCGCCGCCGCCATCTGCCTGGCCGCGGAAGGCGTACACGTCACCGTGCTCGAGGCCGCCGAAGAAGTGGGCGGGGGCGCCCGCAGCAGCGAGGCAATAATCCCCGGCCTGCTGCACGACCATTGCTCGGCGATCCATCCGATGGCTATCGGCTCGCAGTTCTTCAGCGGCTTCGATCTGAAGCGCTATGGCCTATCGTGGCGCTGGCCGGAGATCGATTGTGTCCACCCCCTCGACGGCGGCGGCGCCGGCGTGCTGTACCGCTCGGTGCAGCAGACCGCGGCCGGTCTCGGTCGCGACGGATCGCGCTGGCGGCTCGCGTTCGGTTACCCGGCCGCCCGATTCGACGCACTCAGCGACGACATCATGCGGCCGCTGCTGCGGTTCCCGCACCATCCGCTGATGCTGGCCCGATTCGGGGCACCCACCGTCCTTCCCGCGTCCACGTTCGCCCGGCTGTTCCGCACCGAGGAGGGCCGCGCGCTATTCGGAGGCGTTGCGGCCCACGCTTTCCGGCCGCTGCACTACCCGATGACCTCCGCTATCGGGATGGGCATCATCGCCGCCGGCCACCGGCACGGCTGGGCAGTGGCCGAAGGTGGATCGCAGTCGATCACCAATGCGATGGTGGCGCTGCTGGGCAACCTGGGCGGCAAGGTCGAAACGGGTGTCCGGGTCCAGACGGCTTCGCAGCTGCCGCCGGCGGACGTCACAATGTTCGATCTGGCGCCAAGTGCGGTCGCCGGAATTCTCGGCGATCGTCTCCCGGCCCGAGTTTCGCGCGCTTTCAACAGGTTCCGACGCGGTCGCGGTGCGTTCAAAGTCGACTTCGCCGTCGAGGGCGGGGTGCCCTGGACAAACCCGGAAGCCCGTCGGGCCGGCACGCTGCACCTGGCCGGGTCCTACTCCGAACTTGCCGCGACCGAGCGGGAGATCCACGCCGGGCGCATGCCCGAGCGGCCGTTCGTGCTCGTCGGTCAACAGTATCTGGCCGATCCGCAACGTTCGGTGGGCAATACCCACCCGGTGTGGAGCTACGCGCATGTTCCCAACGGCTACGCCGGCGACGCGACCGAGGCGATCATCGACCAGATCGAGCGGTTCGCCCCCGGTTTCCGCGAGCGCATCGTCGGCCAGACAGTTCGCTCGACGACGCAGATGGCCGCTTACAACGCCAACTATGCGGGCGGCGACATCATGACCGGCGCCAAGGATATTCGCCAGCTGACCTTCGGGCCGCGAATCACGCTGTCGCCCTTTACCATTGGCATCCCGGGCATGTACATCTGCTCGGCGGCCACCCCACCAGGACCGGGCGCGCATGGCATGTGCGGTGCCAACGCAGCCCAAGCCGCGCTCGCCTACCTGGCTGGGCGAGCTTGACTGTCGGCATCAAGAATCGGCGAGCGTAACGCCACTGCGAAAAACTTCTCCGATTTTCGCAGTGACGTTACGCTGGCGAGTCAGAGGGATACGCGTAGAAGCCCTCGCCGGTTTTGATGCCGAGCTTGCCCGCGTCGACGTAGGACCTGACTTTTATCAAACTAGTGCGCATCACCGTGGCCGTGGATCTTGGCGAGGGCTTCGGCGAGGTCGCTGGGTGGGGGTTCGGCTGCGGTCAGGGTCTGGCTGCCTGCTTGGATTGTGACGGTGCGGTAGCGGCGGGCAGTGCGGATGAATTTCTTTATACTCCAACCGGTTTGATGCTCGATCCAGTGCGATACGGCCAGGGCCGCGAGCACGATCGTCAGGTGGGCCTCGATCGAGTCGCGGGTGCGATGGTAGATCGGGCGGGCCTGTAGGTCGTGCTTGGACATTCGGAAGGCCTTCTCGATGCGCCACAGCTGGTGGTAGGCGTCGATCACGTAGTTAGCGGGCTGGCCGACCAGGTTGGTGGTGTAGCCCTTCCACCCGGCCAAGGCCCGGGTCTTGGCTTCCAGTGTCCGGTTCACGCTCTTAGTGGCACCGGTCAGTTGGATGTAGCGGTTGCGTTTGACCGGGGTGTGGCCGTCGACGGCGCGTTGGGCTTTGGCGACCTGTTCGTTGATGCCACGCAACGTCTTTCGGGCACGATCATGGCGGTACTGGTAGTGGATGACCCGGTCAGGGATGCCGCGGACCTTCTCCGCTGACGTGGACGGCCACGGCTGGGTCAAGAGCAACCCGTCGGGGATGGCCTCATCAGGATGCTTGTCACGCCATTCGCGCACTACATCCGGCAGGTGCGGGATCCGTGCGCCGAGAATGAACGACAACCCCGCAGCCTGCAGGGCGACCTGATTGGCCTCCGAGATCATGCCGGCATCAGCGACCACAGTGACCTCGGTGAGTCGATGCGCGGTCTTGAACGCGTTAATCACCGGCAGCATGGTGGCCGTCTCAGCCCTGTTGCCCTCGAACGCCGCCACCGTCAGTGGGAATCCGGTGGCATCGGTCAACAACCCGAGGGTGATCTGCGGGTCCAGGCGGCGTTCCTTCGAAAAACCCGGCTCGCGAAACCCATCACCGGCATCGGTTTCGAAGTGCAACGTGGTGACGTCGTAGAGCACCAGAGACGCCGGGCCCAGCGCGGCATGTCCGGCACATGCTGACGACAGCCATTGCCGGAAACTAGATTTGGCGAACACCGGTAGCCGACGGTTCAGCGTCGGATAGGACACTGGTGCCACGCCGGTCTCCTCGATCACCCGCAAAGAATCGGCTTTGCTAGTCGGCTCGATGATCCGTGCGAGCACCAGTTGGCGAAACGCCTCGTCCCCGCCAGTGGCCTTGTCGAACCCAAGGACCTCGTAGGCGCGGCACAGCGCACCCCACAACTGGGCGGCTTTCGAGGAGGTGATCGGCAACGGCTCGGACTCAGAGCGCGCGGCCAGCCCCAGATCCAGCTGGGCTTGGCCAGCAGCCAGTCGTTGCGCAGCGGCGGCCTTCAACGCCGCCAACCCGGCCTCGCCATGGGCCGAACCAAGGTGCTCGATCGAGCGTGACCCCCGCCGAGACGACCACACGATCTGCACCGCGGTGGCCCCAGAACTGGTCTTCACCGTGCGCACATACGCCACGCAGGCACCCTACGGGCCGTCGCCTAGTGCACAAATCCGCACCAACCGTCAGATGAATTCGCAGGTCACAGCCCTACAGAGTCGCCAAAGCCTTCACGGTGATAAAAGTCAGGTCTGCTCGGCGGCCACCCCACCAGGACCGGGCGCGCATGGCATGTGCGGTGCCAACGCAGCCCAAGCCGCGCTCGCCTACCTGGCTGGGCGAGCTTGACTGTCGGCATCAAGAATCGGCGAGCGTAACGCCACTGCGAAAAACTTCTCCGATTTTCGCAGTGACGTTACGCTGGCGAGTCAGAGGGATACGCGTAGAAGCCCTCGCCGGTTTTGATGCCGAGCTTGCCCGCGTCGACGTAGGACTGTAGCAAGTCCCGCACGCTCTCCGGCAGGTGCGGGAATTCTTGGGCGTAGTGGTTCTCGATGTCGAGCACAACGTCGAGGCCAACCAGGTCCATCATCTGAAACGGCCCGGCCGGCACGCCCCAGTTGACCTTGAACATCCCGTCGACATCCTCTGGACGGGCCACGCCGTCGGCAACCACAGCCAGCGACTCACGCTTGATGGCTGCCCAGATGCGATTGAAGATGAAGCCGGTGCACTCCTTGCGCGCTTCGAAGGGATGAACGCCGAATTCGGGCAGCACGGTCAGCAGGGTGTCGAGCAGGCCGCGGTCAGTTTCACCGTCGGACATCAGGTCAACCGCGTTGACCTCCGGTGGCATGTAAAAGTGCATGTTGCACAAACGGCTTTTGTCTTGCACATTTTCGGCCATCAGACGCGACGGGTACGACGACGAGTTAGTCGCGAAGATGGTGCCCGGCTGCGCCGCTTGGTCGATCTGGCCCCACAGCGGAATCTTGATGTCGAGCTTCTCAGGGACGGATTCAACGGCGAGCCAGGCACCGTCCAACGCCTCTTCGAGTGACCCGGCGGCTGTGGCGACGCCCGCTTGACCGGAGCCTCGTTGCGCCAACACCCGCGAAAGGGTTTGCGACACATATTCGGTCGCCGCCGCCAGTTGCTCGGCACGCCGAGCGTAGATTCGCACCCTTCCCCCGCGGGTGGCAAACATCAGGGCGATACGGCGACCCAGCGTCCCCGCGCCGATCACCGCCACTGGGCGGTTCTGGATGTCTTCAAATGTGTAGGTGTACGCGCCAGTCACATACGCATGCTAAGCCGCGGCACCCGCCCCGCCTCCGTCGCGATGCACCAAAGATGTGTCAGCTGTTGTCTTCCGTGGACAAGTGGCCTGGCTTACCTTGGCTTCATTCCGGACCGGCCAGCAGGACTTAAATCACTTGTGTCACTGTGGTTTCAGTAATTTTTGGGGCTCCGCCATGGCCGGTTTTTGTCGGTGGGCTCGGATAGTTTGGTGGTGTGAGTTCTCGTGGGGTTGTCGATCGGGAGGCGGTGACGGCGGCTTTTGATGCGTTGGACGCCGCGGTCGACACTGTGGTCGCGCTGAACTTCGACGCCTTGAGCACCCCAGAGCGGTTGGCGCTGTTGGAGCGCTGCGAGCGGGTTCGCCGGCGGATACCGGCCCTGGAACATCCGCTGATCAATTCCGTTGCCCGCCAAGCCACCCCCGAAGAATTGGGCGGCAAACTGTCCCACGCGATCGCCGAATGGACACTGATCAGCCGCGCCGAGGCCTCCCGGCGCATCAAAGAAGCCGCCGACCTAGGACCGCGCCACGGGCTGACTGGCGAGCCCTTAGCACCGGCGCTAGCCGCCACCGCGGCCAGGCAGCGGGAGGGCAAGTTGGGGGCCGGTCAGGTGGCGGTGATCCGCCGCTTCTGGCATCAGCTGCCCGGCTGGATCGACCACACCACCCGCGAGCAAGTCGAAGCCCGGTTAGCCAAGGAGGGCACCCAATACCGTCCCGAACAGCTGGCCGCACTGGCCGACACCCTGGCCGATTGTCTCAACCCCGACGGGACTTACAGCGACGAAGACCGGGCCCGCCGGCGCGGCCTCACCCTGGGCAACCAGCAATCCGACGGCATGTCGGAACTGCGCGGCTGGCTGACCCCCGAAGCGCGCGCCACCCTGGAAGCTGTGTGGGCCAAACTGGCCGCCCCCGGCATGTGCAACCCCAACGAAGACACCCCGATCGTGGACGGCCCACCCGCCCAAGAGGCCATCGATAAAGACACCCGCTCAGCAAGCCAACGCAACCACGACGCACTGCTCGCGGCGCTGCGAGCACTCCTGGCTTCCGGGAAACTGGGCCAGCACAACGGGCTGCCGGCCTCGATCATCGTCACCACCACCCTGGCCGAGCTGGAAGCCGCCACCGGCAAGGGACTCACCGCCGGGGGCACCATCTTGCCCATGAGCGACGTGATCCGCCTGGCCCGCCACGCCCGCCACTACCTGGCCATCTTCGACAAAGGCAAAGCCCTGGCGCTGTATCACACCAAGCGCCTCGCTTCACCGGGCCAGCGAATTGTGTTGTACGCCAAGGATCGTGGGTGTTCGGCGCCCGGCTGCGACGTACCCGGCTACTACTGTGAGGTCCATCACGTCACCGACTACGCCAAATGCCACACCACCGACGTCAACCAGCTGACCCTGGCCTGCGGGCCCCACCACCGCATCCTGCAACCCCGCGGCTGCAGCACCCGCAAAAACGCCACCGGTGACACCGAATGGATACCACCACCCCATCTAGACCGCGGCCAACCACGAGTCAATGCATTCCACCACCCCGAAAAACTCCTCGTCGACGAAGACGACGACCCGACGGCATGACCACCAAGCTCGCGCGTGCCGCTATAGCAGCGTGATCTGCTCGGGCTGGGGCTGAGCCGGCTCAAGCAGTTCGGGCCCGTTGTTGCGGACGTTATTGACCAACGTCGAGATCTCCCGAAGCTCGATGCCACGCACATCGGGTGGGTTGGCGAGTAACTCAGAATCCAGCCCCGCATCGGGATTCAGCCAGGCATCCCAGTCGACTTCGGGAAGGATCAACGGCATCCGGTCGTGGACCTCGGCCAGCTCCCCCACCGCGTCGGTGGTGATGATCGTGCAGCTCAACAGGGGGTGCGAATCTTTGCCCGGTTTCCAGACCGACCACAGCCCCGCCATGAACAGCGGTTCGCCGTCCTCACGGTGCAGGAAAAATGGCGTCTTGGCGGGTTTTTTGCCCGCGGAGCCGCCATCGGCATTGGCCCGCCATTCGTACCAGCCGTCCATCGGCACCAGGCAGCGCTTGCTCTTCGCCGAACCGCGGAAAGCCGGCGAGGTGGCCACCTTGTCGGCCCTCGCGTTGATCAGCAGCGGGCCTTTAGTCTCAGGCGCGCCGTCTGGACCGGCCTTGGCCCATGGCGGGATCAAACCCCAGCGCATAAGCCGCACCCGCCTCGTCGGCTGGTCGTCAGGCTCGGAATGCCGACTGACCACGGTCGCGATAGTTGATGTGGGGGCCACGTTGTAGTTGGGGGCCGCCGCCTGCGACTCTGACCCAGCGCGGGCCGTAGTGGCCTCGTCGATCGCCTTGATTTTCTCGGCCAGCAGGGCCGGATCGGTCGTGACCGCAAACCGTCCACACATACGTCCCATGGTGGCAGAACGCGGTGACACGCCATGATGGACCGGTGAGTATGTGGACGGCCCCATGCGCGACGGCACCGGTGCACGCGACGGTGACCGTTCCGGGCTCGAAGTCGCAGACCAACCGGGCGCTGGTATTGGCGGGGCTGGCGGCCACGCAGGGCCTGGGCACGTCGACCATCAGCGGAGCACTGCGCAGCCGGGATACCGACCTGATGATCGCAGCGCTGAGCACCCTGGGGTTGCGTGTCGACGGGACCGGGTCGCAACTGACGGTCAGCGGCCGCATCGTCCCCGGCGCAGGCGCCCGAGTGGACTGCGGTCTGGCCGGTACGGTTTTGCGTTTTGTTCCGCCGCTGGCGGCGCTGGCCGATTCGGTGGTGGAGTTCGACGGCGACGAGCAAGCCCGGGCCCGGCCCATCGCGCCACTGCTGGATGCGCTGCGCGGGCTCGGGGTCCGGATCGACGGCACCGGTCTTCCTTTCCGGGTCCACGGCAGCGGATCGGTCGCCGGCGGCACCGTGGTGATCGACGCGTCGGCGTCGTCGCAGTTCGTGTCGGGCCTGCTGTTGTGCGGGGCGTCGTTCACCGGGGGCCTGACCGTGCAGCACACGGGTTCGGCGCTGCCGTCGGCGCCGCACATCGCGATGACGGTGGTAATGCTGCGGCAGGCCGGAGTCTTCGTCGACGACTCGGTCCCCAACCGCTGGCAGGTGCGCGCCGGTCCGGTCGCGGCCCGGCACTGGGATGTGGAACCCGATCTGACGAATGCTGTCCCGTTCCTGGCAGCGGCCGTGGCCAGCGGCGGAACGGTGCGTATCACCGGCTGGCCGGCGAACAGTGTGCAACCCGCGGACCATATCCTCACCGTGTTGGGCAAACTGAATGCGGCTGTCACCCATACTGATTCGTTTCTGGAGGTGCGTGGGTCAGCGGACTACGACGGCTTCGACGTCGACCTGCGTGCCGTCGGTGAGCTGACACCGTCGGTGGCGGCGCTGGCGGCGCTGGCGACCCCGGGATCGGTGTCACGGCTGAGCGGCATCGCCCATTTGCGCGGCCACGAGACCGACCGGCTTGCCGCGCTGAGCACCGAGATCAACCGCCTGGGCGGCAACTGCACCGAAACGCCCGACGGTCTGGTGATCACCGCGACGCCGCTGCGGCCCGGCATCTGGCGTGCGTATGCCGACCACCGGATGGCGATGGCCGGCGCGATCGTCGGGCTGCGGGTAGCCGGAGTCCAGGTGGACGACATCGGCGCCACCACCAAGACGCTGCCGGAGTTTCCGCAGCTGTGGGCGCGCATGCTGGCGGACCCGGAGCCCGGCGTTTGAGGCCCGGCGACTACGACGAGTCCGACGTCAGGGTCCGCTCCGGACGGGGGTCGCGACCGCGGACCAAGACTCGCCCCGAGCACGCCGACGCCGAGGCCGCCATGGTGGTCAGCGTCGATCGCGGCCGCTGGGGGTGTGTGCCGGATGGCCGCCCCGATCGCCGGGTCACCGCCATGCGGGCCCGCGAGCTGGGCCGCACCCCGATTGTCGTCGGTGACGATGTCGACCTGGTCGGCGATCTGTCCGGACGGCCGGACACCCTGGCCCGTATCGTGCGCCGGGGGCCGCGGCGAACGGTGTTGCGGCGCACCGCCGATGACACCGACCCCACCGAACGGGTGGTGGTTGCCAACGCCGACCAACTGCTGATCGTGGTGGCGATGGCCGACCCGCCGCCGCGCACCGGTCTGGTCGACCGGGCGCTGATCGCCGCCTACGCCGGCGGACTGACGCCGATTCTGTGCCTGACTAAGACGGACCTCGCCGCGCCAGAGCCGTTCGCCGAGCAGTTCGTCGACCTGGACCTGACGGTGGTCGCCGCGGGCCGGGACGATCCTTTGCTGGCGGTGGCGGACTTGCTCGCCGGCAAGATCACCGTGCTGCTGGGGCATTCCGGGGTCGGCAAGTCGACATTGGTGAATCGCCTTGTGCCTGAAGCTGATCGGGCGGTCGGCGAGGTGACCGGCATCGGCCGGGGCCGGCACACCTCGACGCAGTCGGTGGCGCTTCCGCTGGGGGTCACCGGCTGGGTGGTCGACACTCCGGGAATCCGCTCGTTCGGGTTGGCCCACATCCAGCCCGATGACGTGCTGATGGCCTTTTCGGATCTGGCCGAGGCGATTCGGGACTGCCCGCGCGGCTGCGGGCACATGGGACCGCCCGCGGACCCCGAGTGCGCGCTGGACAGGTTGTCCGGACCGGCCGTTCGCCGCGTCGCTGCGGCCCGGCGGCTGCTGACAGCGCTCAATCAGACCTGACCAACCGCATGCCGAGTTCGTCGGGCGGCACCAGATGACCTTCGGTGCACCGCATTTGGACTTCCGCGTCAGCGCCGCAGCCCAGATGCGTCAGCCGGAGCCTGTTGCGTCCCGGCAGGTGACGTCGGCCCCACTCGAACATCGCCCACACCACTGGCATGAACTCGACGCCGGCCTCGGTGAGCACATACTCATCGCGACTGCGCTGCCCGGGCTCCCGGTAGGGCTGGCGCCTCAGCAGCCCCAGCTCGACCAATTCGGCCAGCCGCGCCGAGGTGGCGGCCTTGGTGATGCCCACCCGGCGGGCGAAGTCGTCGAACCGGGTGGTGCCGTAGTACGCCTCGCGCATGATGAGCATCGCGGACTTGGTGCCAACGACCGTCATGGTCTTCTCGATCGCGCACTCGCCGACCGCCGACCAGGCGTCGCGGTCGGCCAGTGGCCCCTGCAGCAGTGTCATGCACATCACCTCCCATCTGGGTTGCGTTTAGTGTACCTAGTTGTTTGCCTGGGTACAGTGAGTCATACTTAGCTTCGAGGACTCGAGGAGGAGCCATGGTTCAAAGCCGCGACGCCGTCATCGTCGGCGCCGTTCGCACCCCTGTCGGCAAGGGCAAGGCCGGCGGCGCGCTGCACGATGTGCTGCCCGCCGACCTGCTGGCACACAGCCTGCGCGAACTGGTGGCGCGCACCGGCGTGGATCCGGCCCAGATCGACGATGTCATCGCCGGTGCCGTCACCCAGGTCGGCGACCAGGCGGTCAACATCGCGCGCAATGCGCTGTTGGGTGCCGGATTCCCGGAGTCGGTTCCCGGTGTCACGATCGACCGGCAGTGTGGCAGCAGCCAGCAGGCCATCAGCTTCGCCGCCCAGGGCGTGCTCACCGGCGCCTACGACCTCGTCATCGCCGGTGGCGTCGAATCGATGGGCCGCGTCCCGATGGGCAGCTCGGTGCTGCCGGGCAGCAACCCGTTCGGCGCGGACATGACGCGGCGCTACCCCGACGGCCTGGTGCCGCAGGGCATCAGCGCCGAACTGATCGCCGCGCGGTGGGGTTTCTCGCGCACCCAGCTCGACGAGTTCTCCGCCGGCAGCCACGACAAGGCCGCCCGCGCCACCAAAGACGGGCTCTTCGACAACGAGCTGATTCCGGTCGCCGGGCTTGCCACCGACGAAATCATCCGGCCCGGCACGACGGTCGAGACCCTGGCGACGCTACAGCCTGCGTTCTACAGCGAGGCGATGAAAGCCCGCTTCCCACAGATCAATTGGTCGATTACGGCGGGAAACTCGTCGCCGCTCTCCGACGGCAGCGCCGCGGTGTTGATCACCAGCAGCGAGGTCGCCAAAAAGCTGGGTCTGCGCCCGCTGGCCCGGATCCACACCACCACCGTGGTGGGCTCCGACCCGCTCTACATGTTGACCGGGGTTATCCCGGCGACCGCCAAGGTGTTGCGTCGCGCCGGGCTGACACTGGCCGACATCGACCTGTTCGAGGTGAACGAGGCGTTCGCGCCCGTCGTGCTGGCGTGGGCTGCAGACACCGAGGCGGATCTGGCCAAGACCAACGTGAACGGTGGGGCCATCGCGATCGGCCACCCATTGGGTGCTAGTGGTGCCCGCATCATGACCACGCTGGTCAACGCGCTGGAGCAGCGCGGAGGTCGCTACGGTTTGCAGACCATGTGTGAGGGCGGCGGAATGGCCAACGCCACCATCATCGAGCGACTGGACTAAGGAGGCACCATGACCACGCCCGCAGAAGTTGCGCACGAGATCCGGTTCGACGGGGTGCGCGTGCGCTACCACAGCGATAAGAGCTACGACGAATTGCTCGCCGCCTTGCTGGCCGACATCGGCGAGAAGCCGGTGCCGATCAACGATTTCGCGACGGCCACCGACAGCTGGCAGTCCTACCAGGAGAAGGTTGCGACCCACGTCGGGCCAAGCGGATTCATGTTGTTCGACCTGCTGGACCATGGCGCGTGGATCACCAAGGCGGGCATCGACCGCGAGGTGATGCGCGTCGTCCTGGGTAACCCGCTGCTCGCCATCACGATGTTGCGCCACGACGTGACCGCGGGTCTGTTCGCCCCGGTCGAGATGCTGCTCGTTGACGAAGGCGAGGCTGGCAGCAGCCTGATCTACGTCAAGCCGTCATCTCTGATGGTCATCGACGGCAATGCGGAATTGCGCAGTGCCGCAGAGCAACTCGACGCCAAGTTGGCTGAGCTCGCCGAAAAGACAACGACCGACTAGGCGGCGAGGTCGTCCTCAGCGCCGCCGAGTGTCGCCGCGGCGGACCGCGTTCCGCGCCGCCAACCCCGTACGGCGGCGATCGCGGACTTCAGCCCGCGCCGCCGGCCAGTCGCCGGGTCAGTGCCCGCGAAACCGGGCTCCAGCTTCGCGAACATCCGTTCGCTGCGGGTCTCGGGCGCGTTGTCCGCGTCGTCGCGCAAGTACTTGTTCGGCAGCGACAACTTGGCCAGCGTGCGCCACGTCTTGCCGTACTGCACCAGGAATGAGCCTGTGGTGTAAGGCAAGTCGTACTTGTCGCAGACCTCGCGCACCCGCACCGAGATCTCACGCATCCGGTTGCTCGGCAGGTCGGGATACAGGTGATGTTCGATCTGGTGGCACAGGTTGCCACTCATGAACCGCAGCGCGGGCCCGGCCTCGAAGTTGGCACTGCCCAGCATCTGGCGCAGGTACCACTGGCCCTTCGTTTCGCCGATCATGTCGGTTTTGGTGAATTTCTCTGCGCCGTCGGGGAAATGCCCGCAGAAGATGACGGCGTTGGCCCACACGTTGCGGATCACGTTGGCAACCGCGTTGGCTTTCAACGTCGACGTGTAGGTCGCACCGGGCGACAGCGCGGTCAGCGCCGGGAAGGCGACGTAGTCCTTGAACACCTGGCGACCGGCCTTGGCCAAGAACTCGTCTACCCGTTGCCGGGCGTCGTCCTGATCCATCCGTTTCTTGACGATCTTGCCGAGTTCCACGTGCTGCAAGCCGACTCCCCATTCGAAGAGGAGCGCGAGCAGGGTGTTGTAAAACAGGTTGAAGACGTTGAAGCGCTTCCAGCGCTGGTCGCGGGTGACACGCAGCAAGCCGTAGCCGACGTCGTCGTCCATCCCGAGGATGTTGGTGTACTTGTGGTGCACGAAGTTGTGGGTGTAACGCCAATGCTTGGAGGACCCGCTCATGTCCCACTCCCACGTCGAGGAGTGAATCTCCGGGTCGTTCATCCAGTCCCACTGGCCGTGCATGACGTTGTGGCCGATCTCCATGTTCTCGACGATCTTGGCCATACTGAGGGTCACGGTTCCTGCCCACCATGCCGAGCGTCGTGAACTCCCGGCCAGCAGCAACCGGCCGGTGATCTCCAGCGCGCGCTGGGCTGCGATGGTGCGACGGATGTAGCGGGCGTCCCGCGCGCCGCGAGAGTCTTCAATGTCTTGGCGGATGGCATCCAGCTCAGCGGCCAGGCTTTCGATGTCCGCATCTGTCAGATGGGCGAACGCGTCGACGTCGGTGATAGCCATCGTTTTGCCTCCCTACGGTCATGCAATCGGTGACCGACTTACGCTATCGTAACCTACGAACCCGTAGGTTACCTGGGAGTAGCCTTTATATGTCGAGCAGACAATCACCTGACGCAGCCGAGACACACGTCTGGATTCGCGTTCCGGGTTCGTGTTCCTGGCCGGTTCGCAGATCACGCACGTGGCCGTCCAGCAGGCAGACCACGCATGACTGGCAGATGCCCATTCGGCAGCCGAACGGCATCTGCACACCGGCGCCCTCGCCCGCGTCCATCAGGGACGTCGCGGCATCGGCGGCAACGGTGCGCCCGCTTCGGGCGAACGTGACCATTCCGCCGGCTCCGGCGGGTGCGGCCTTGGACACCGCGAATCGCTCCAGGTGCAGCCGGTCGCTGATATCCGCCGACGCCCAGACCCTCTCGGCCTGGGCGAGCATGCCCTCCGGCCCACATGCCCAGGTCTGACGTTCGCGCCAGTCCGGCACCTCTTGGTCGAGTAGGGCAAGTTCGAGCCGACCCTGGGTGCGGGTCTCCCGCAGCTGCAACCGATAGCCAGGCTGGTCGGCTGCCAGCGCGGCCAACTCGGTGCGAAACATGACATCAGATTCGGTGGGCGCCGAGTGCAGGTGCGTGATGTCACCGATTTGGTTGCGGCGCCGCAAGGTTCGCAGCATCGACATCACCGGGGTGATCCCAGATCCGGCGGTGAGAAACAGAATCGACGGCGGCGCCGGGTCCGGCAGGACGAAGTTGCCTTGTGGCGCGGCGAGCCGGACGATGGTGCCCGGCTCGACGCCGGCCACCAGGTGGGTGGAGAGAAACCCTTCGGGCATCGCTTTCACCGTGATGGTCACGGTGCGTGCCGTGCCGGAGCGGGAAGCGGCAGCCGGGCTCGATGTCAGCGAATACGATCGCCAGCGCCAGCGTCCCTCGATCAGCAGGCCGATCCCGATGTACTGGCCAGGCTGGTAGTCGAAGTTGAAACCCCAGCCCGGTTTGATGACCACGGTCGCGGAATCTTCCGTCTCCCGGTGAACCGCAAGGATGCGGCCCCGCAGTTCCCGCGCAGACCACAGCGGATTGGCCAGGCTCAGGTAGTCATCGGGCAATAGCGGCGTGGTGATGCGTGCAGCTATCTTACGCAGTGCGTGCCAGCCGGGATGTCGGTCGGCGCCGGCGACGACCGGTCGCTTGGTGTCGACGACATTGGCGGTAATCGGGGTGGATTTCTTGCTCATAAGAAGCTCCTGCTCACGATGCGGCTCTGCTCACGGTGGGGCGGTTCCACATCCCCGATAACGGTTACGGCTAAAGCCTACGGTACCGTAACTTACGGTACCGTAGCTAGGCCGCATATGTGCGCACACTCGGCGACGCCCGGCCCGACTCCCGGACCCACGGTCGCTATGGTCACGTCTGCCGCACCGGACTCGGCAGAAAAAGATAGCGACTTTTTGCCACGCTCCAAGCGACAGTCAAGCACGCCGCAATGAGAGTGTAACGGCCTTGTCGCTGCGAGGCGGGCAACAAACGTGTCCGCTTCGGCGGACACGCGTGGGGCGGATGTGACTTCGCCAATGCGGCGATCGCCGGGCTACAGCAGTTCGAGCAGGAAGGGCAGCTCCTGGTTGGCATACCAGGCCAGATCATGGTCCTGAGCGTCGCCGACCACCAGCTCAGCATCCTCGTCGCCCAGGTCGGCGGCGTCGATGACCTCGATCGCCTTGGCGACCGCCGGCTCGGCGCCGGCAATGTCGACGTACGCGGCGATCACGTGGTCGATCGGGACGGGCGCGCTGACTCTGACGACAGCGTCGTCGAGATCGGGACGGTACTTGACCTCGTCGACCTCGGCGGCCAGCACCGCCCGCCGCAGCGGCAGGGCATGGGAGGCGGCATCGGCGTCGGCAGCCAGCAGCCGCAGCGACGCCAGCGCCGCCTCGCCCAGTGCCACCTCGGCGAGTTCGTCGTCGTCGCCCTCGGCGTAGGCCTCCCGCAATGTCGGCGTCACGGCGAACGCGGTGCCGTTGACGGGCCACAATGAGCCCTCACTGACGAGTTGCTGCAACATCGCCAGGGTGGCCGGGATGTAGACCCGCATCATCGGGCGAAAACCGGGCCGAAAATCGGGTGAGTCGCGGCAGGCACCCATCAACCCATGATCAACTTAGCCACATGGTCGTCGACATAGGTCGACAGCACACGGGGCGGGCGCCGATAGTTCCCAGTCACCACCGGACGTTTGGGGAGCTTGACCTTGGGCTGCTCCACGTCGTGGTACTCGATTGTGGACAGCAGGTGGGCCATCATGTTCAGCCGCGCGTGCTTCTTGACATCGGATTCCACGACATACCATGGGCTGCCCGGGGTATCGGTGTGCACCATCATCTCGTCCTTGGCACGCGAATAGTCCTCCCATCGATACACCGATTCCAGGTCCATCGTGCTGAGTTTCCATTGCCGGAGGGGGTCGCTGCGCCGCGCCTTGAATCGGCGCAATTGCTCTTCGTCGGAGACCGAAAACCAATACTTGCGCAGCACAATCCCGTCGTCGATGAGCATCTGCTCGAAGATCGGCGTCTGCCGCAAAAACAGGGCATGCTCTTGCGGCGTACAGAACCCCATGACTTTCTCGATGCCGGCGCGGTTGTACCACGACCGATCGAAGAGCACGATCTCCCCTTTGGCGGGCAGGTGGGCGATATAGCGCTGGTAGTACCACTGGCCGCGTTCCCGATCGCTGGGCGCGGGCAACGCCGCAATGCGGACGACCCGCGGGTTGAGGTATTCGGTGATCCGTTTGATGGCGCCACCCTTGCCCGCTCCGTCGCGGCCCTCGAAGATGATCACGAGGCGCGCCCCGGAATGCCGCACCCACTCTTGCAGTTTGACGAGTCCTGTTTGCAGCCGGAACAATTCGGCTGCATAGAGATCGTCGGAAATCTTACGCACGGTCGGCTCAGTCGATTTCTTTTTCTTCGTCTTTGCCGGCGCGCCGTCGTTTGTCGCGGTGCTCACAAAATCGAATGATAGATCCACGCGGTAATCTTCACCTCCGACGGCTACCGGGAAGCTTCCAGGAGTTCCTCCAGGGATTGGCTCAACAGCCCCGGCAACAGGTCGACATCGCTCATCGCCTCACGGTCGGCATTGATTCCGAAATACAACATGCCGTTATACGACGTCACACTGATGGCCAACGCCTGGTTGTGCAGCAACGGCGGCACCGCGTAGGTCTCCAGCAACTTGGTACCGGCAATGTACATCTGCGACTGAGCTCCGGGGGCGTTGGTGATCAACAAGTTGAACGTGCGCTTGGAAAAGCTGGGGAAGCTCGTGGCGACGCGGATACCCATGGCGTGCAGGGTGGGCGGCGCGAAACCCGACAGCGTGACGATGGTCCTGGCGTCGACCAGGCTTGCGGCCGTCGGGTTCGATTCGGTGGCGTGCGCGATCTGCGACAGCCGCACCACGGGATTCGGCTCCCCCACCGGCAGGTCAACCAGGAACGGCATGACCTGGCCGATGGTCTGACCGGGGCTGGTGGAGTCGAGTTGGCCATCGGCATAGACGGACAGTGGCGCCATCGCCCGGACCGTCGCGGTCGGTGCCGCGGCTTCCCCGCGTGACATCAGCCAATTGCCCAGCGCGCCGGCAATCACCGCGAGCACCACGTCGTTGACATCACAGTCATAGCGCGCCCGGATGGCGCGGTAGTCGGCAAGGCTGCCACGAGCGACCGTGAACCGCCGATGGCGCGAAACGGTGGCATTGAGCGGGCTGCTGGGTGCTGTGCCACGCGCCACGGTGCGCGCGAAATCCAGGACCCGTCGACCAGCGCCGACGAGTTCGCCGTAGTTTGTCGTGACCCCGGCGATTGCGGAGCCGATCGCCTGCAGCTGCGTGCCCGGCCCCACCAGCCAGTCACCGATCGCGCCCAGGACCAGCCGAGTGCTGCCGGGATCGCGTTCCGGTATCCAGATGTCTTCGGGGAACGGTGGCGGGCGTTTCGTCCGGTCGGCGATGACGTGGTTGATTTCCAGCGCCGTCATGCCGTTGATCAGCGCTTGGTGTGACTTGGTGTAGAGGGCGACCCGGTTTTGGGCGAGGCCTTCGACCAGGTACATCTCCCACAACGGCCGCGACTTGTCCAGCGGTCGCGCGGCCAGCCGCGCGATCAGCTCGTGCAGTTGCTCGTCACTGCCCGGAGAGGGCAGCGCCGACCGCCGCACGTGATAGGTGATGTCGAAGTCACGGTCGTCGATCCACACGGGCCTGGCGCCGCCGATGTGGACTTGCCGGACTTTCTGCCGGTAGCGCGGTATCTGGGGCAGCCGCTGTTCGACGGTCTCCAATAGCGTCTCGTAGCTCAATCCGGCGCGCGGGCGGCGCAGGATTGACAGCGATCCAACGTACATCGGGGTCGCGGTGTTCTCCAGCCGATAGAAAGACGCGTCCGATGGGGACAACCGGGTCACCATTACGGCGCTGTCCTCCTTATCAATTCGTCGCTCTCACCGATGTTCTCGCCCACGGTAATCGTCTGGCCGCCGCACAGCTCGGCGCGGGTACGCGTGAGCTCGACTTGTGCCATGATGACCACTGACTAACCACTGTCTGCCACTCTCCAGCAGCCTGCCCGTTCGAACTGAACGAGTTGATCCCACCGTTTGAGTTGGAGAGTGCGCGTTGACCAGCAGTCCCGCGGTGAGCCCAGCCGGCCGCGACGCCTTCGCCGTCCTGCCCGTCGTCGACTACGAACCCCCGACGCACGACGCGCCGCAAAACGTGCTCCCGTGCCGGCAATCATCCCACGCACCGCTGCGCCGGCACAGCGCGCAGGTGCTGCGCCGGCCATACGCCGGGCAAGCCGGCAGCAGACCACCGGCGACGCCGACGCCGCGGGCCGGCAACGTCATGTCCGCGCAGATGCGCCAGGCGGCGACCTTCGCCGACGCCGCGCTGCGCCGCGTGCTGGAAGTCATCGACCGCCGCCGCCCCGCCGCTCAGCTGCGACCGATGCTGGCACCCAGCCTGGTGGACTCCGTGGTATCGGTCGGCCGTCCGGCAACAGGGC
Organism: uncultured Actinomycetota bacterium; assembly: GCA_963848535.1. Taxonomy (GTDB): domain Bacteria; phylum Actinomycetota; class Actinomycetes; order Mycobacteriales; family Mycobacteriaceae; genus Mycobacterium. The sequence goes on along the minus strand of CAWKEM010000013.1, from coordinate 316,730 downwards.
ACGCATCCGGTCACCCGCCCGCAGACAACGGTGCCGCGGTGCTACGCCGGATGCGGCTGCAACCGGCGGGTCATCGCGACCCGGAGACCGCAGCCGAGGTTTTCGGCTGCTACAGCCGTGGGGACCGCATCCACGCCATCGCCTGCCGCGTGGAACAGGTGCGCACCGGCGGCGGAACCCGGTGGCTGGTGGTGGCCCTGCACATCGGTTGACGGACCCGCTAGCGCCCCGGCTGGTTCGAAGCTCGCAGCGAAGATCCCGGTGACGACCTTGCTCGAAGCGGTGATTGCGGCCAGTGCCAGTGCCGCCGGAAGCACCGGAATCAGCTCGTGCGGGTCGACCGAGAAGCCGATCGCCAGGAAGAAGATGGCGGCGAACAGATCATGCAACGGGCCCAGCACCTTGCGCGCCCGGTCCGCCGTGTCGCCGGTCAGCGTCAGGCCGACCAAAAACGCGCCCACCGCGGCCGACGCATGCAGGGATTCGGCCACCGCCGCCACGATCAGCGTGACCCCCAACACCCTCAGCAACAGCTGCTCGGAATCGGGATGCTCCACCAGCCGGCCGACGTGATGGCCCCAGCGGTATGACGCGGCAAACGCCGCCAGCAGAGCGCCGACCGCGGCGGCCGTGCCGCCAAGCGCGTGCAGCCACCCACCGCCCGACGCCAGGACCGCGAACAGCGGCAGGTAGGCCGCCATCGCGAAGTCTTCGAGGACCAGCACCGACAGCACTGCCGGCGTTTCCCGGTTACCGAGCCGGCCCAAGTCCGCCAACAGCCGCGCCACCACACCCGACGAGGAGATGTAGGTGACGCCGGCCAGGCACAGGATGGCGACGCCGTCCAATCCCAGCAGCCAGCCGGCAACCGCGCCGGGAACGGCGTTGAGGACGATGTCCACCCCGGCCGAGGGCAGGTGGTGTCGCAGGCTGCTGGCGAATTCGGTCACGGAGAATTCCAGGCCCAGGGTCAGCAGCAGCAACACGACGCCGATGGGTGCGCTCGTCGTGACGAACTCACCGGCAGCGGCCACCGGGAGAATCCCACCCTTACCCAGCGAGAGACCCGCCAGCAGGTACAGCGGTATGGGGGATAACGCAAATCGTCTTGCGGCGGCGCCCAGTACAGCCAAAGCGGCTAGGAGGGCGCCGAGTTGAAACAGCAGCGCCTCCGAAACTTGCACCGGCTCAACCCTTGTCGATGATGCGTTCGACGCCGGCGATCCCGTCGCCGGTGCCGATCACGATCAGCACATCTCGGGCGTAGAGCATCTCGGCCGGACCGGGCGAGGCGAGCACTTCCTCGTTGCGCACGATCGCGACGATGGACCCCCGGTCCGGGTACGGGCGTGGGTGTCTCCCAGCGGGTGGCCCACGAACGGGCTGCCGGCCAGGATGTGGACTTGTTTCGTCTCGAGTCCCGGTATTTCCCGGGCCAGCTCCGTCAACCGCTCGGCGATCCGCCGCGCCCCCAGAATCTGGGCGACGGCCTCGGCCTCTTCGTCGCTGAGATGCAGGACCGGTCGGGCCTCGTCGGGGTCGTCACGGGCGTAGACGACCACGTCGAAATCGCCGCTTCGCCGCGCGATGATGCCGATCCGGTCACCCTTATGGTCGGTGAACTCGTAGCAAAGACCGACGCCCGGCAGCAACACCTCCTTGACATCCATACGTCACTCCTGGCACGTCGACCGGCGCTACTGTAAGCCGATGGACGGAAACACGGTCAGCGTCGAACGAGTCATCAAGGCGGCGCCGGGGGCGATCTTCTCGCTGCTGGCCGATGCCGGCAAACACGCCGGCTTCGACGGTTCGGAGTCAGTGAATCACGCTTCGCAGGCGTCGGTTCCGCTATCCCTGGGTTCGAAGTTCGCGATGGCGATGCGGGGGCGGAAGGAGACGCTCTTCATCCCTTACCGCACCACCAACACCGTGGTCGAGTACGAACCCGACCGCCGCATCGCGTGGAAGACCACCGCACTGGGCGGTCTGATCGGTGGCCGCATCTGGCGTTACCAACTGAGCCCGGCCGATGGCGGCACGCTCGTGCGCGAAACCTGGGACGTGTCGCAGGACAAGCAGAAGCGGATGATCACCACCGGCTCGATGCCCAAACAGGCCGAGCAGGGCATGACCGCCACCCTGGAGCGGATTGCCAAGCTGCTCGAGCGTTAGTGCTGGCCGGCCGTTCTGGCGGTGTGCCGGCGCGGCCTCGGCACCAGCATCGACACACTCCGACGGTAGTGGTGGTACTGATCGCCCAGCGTAGTGACGAGGTCGCGCTCTTCAAATCGCACGGCAATCACTATGTAGCTCGAGGTGGCGACCGCGAACAGCAGGTGCCCGGCCGTCATGGTGGGCGCCGCCCAGAAGGCGATGATGAAGCCGAGCATGATCGGGTGGCGCACCACCCGATAGAGCAATCGAACTTGAAAACCTACTTCGGTGTAAGGCTTTCCACGCCAGACCACATACACTTGCCGAAGGCCGAACAGCTCGAAGTGGTCGATCATGAACGTCGACGCGAACACCATCGCCCACCCGAGCCAGAACACGGCCCACAACACCAGCCGGCCGGCCGGCGGTCGCACGTCCCACACGACGTCCGGGATTGTTCGCCATTGCCAGTAGAGCAACACCAGCACAGCGCTTGCCAGCACCACATACGTACTGCGCTCAATTGACGGCGGCACGAATCGCGTCCACCACCTTTTGAACGCCGGCCGCGCCATGACGCTGTGCTGGACCGCGAACACACCAAGCAGCGCCACGTCGATCACTACTGCCTGGCCGATGGGCGCGGGGAGCCCGTGATCGACGCTTCGTGGCACCCCGATGTTGCCCACGAAGCCGATTGCATACAAGAAGGCCGCAAGGAATAGCAGGTAAGCCGCGGCGCCGTAACCGATCGTCAAGTAACGCCTCATCAACCGATTGTCCGCCTTTTCGACGCGGCTGAACATAGGGCGATTGCCCCATTTCTCAGGCCTGCGCCTGAAGTGGCCGCTAGCGCCTCTTCACCGATTTCGGCGGCTTGGCGCCGCGACCTTGCCGCCGTGCGGCTTCCCGCCGCTCGCGCCGGCTGGCGCCGCCGGGCACCCCGGCCGGCGTCTTCTCCGCACCACCACCATGGCGCTGCATTTGCGCAGAGCCGTCCTCCGACGGGCCGGAGTACGTCAGGGCGGGCTCCTCGTTGTCAATACCCTTGGCACGCAACGTACTTGGAGCCTCTTCGCGCACAGTTGCAGCGGCGCCATCCTGCTGCCCGGCGCTGGCGGCGGCTGTCGCGAATTCCGCCAGCCCTTCCGGCGCTTCCACCGGAGCCACTTGTGGGGCGGGCACCGCCTCGACGACGACGTTGAACAAGAATCCGACCGATTCCTCTTTCATGCCGTCGAGCATGGACATGAACATGTCGTAGCCCTCGCGCTGGTACTCCACCAGCGGATCGCGCTGGGCCATCGCGCGCAGTCCGATGCCCTCCTTGAGGTAGTCCATCTCGTAGAGGTGCTCGCGCCACTTGCGGTCGATGACGTTGAGTAACACGTTGCGCTCCAGCTGACGCATCGCACCCTCGCCCGCGATTTCCTCGAGCTCGGCTTCCCTTGTGGCATAAGCACGTTCGGCGTCTTCGAGCAGCGCGTCGAGCAACTCTTCACGGGTGAGGTCGTCGCGCTCGGAGTCCTCGTCCTGCCGCGTCAGCGCGTGCGGCTGGATCCCGACCGGGTACAGCGTCTTGAGCGCCGTCCACAAGGCGTCCAAATCCCAATCCTCGGCGTAGCCTTCGGTGGTCGCGCCGTTGACGTAGGCGGTGACCACGTCGCGGAGCATGTCCAGCGCCTGCTCTTTGAGGTTCTCGCCTTCCAGAATGCGGCGACGCTCGGCATAGATCACCTTGCGCTGCTGGTTCAGCACCTCGTCGTACTTGAGGACGTTCTTGCGGACCTCGAAGTTCTGCTGCTCCACCTGGGTTTGGGCGCTCTTGATCGCCCGGGTGACCATCTTGGCTTCAATGGGCACGTCGTCGGGCAGGTTCAGCCGGGTCAGCAGCGTCTCGAGTGCGGCACCGTTGAACCGGCGCATCAGCTCGTCGCCGAGCGACAGGTAGAAGCGCGACTCGCCGGGGTCGCCCTGGCGGCCGGAGCGGCCGCGCAGCTGGTTGTCGATGCGCCGCGACTCGTGCCGTTCGGTGCCCAGCACATACAAACCGCCGGCGTCGATCACCTCGGCGGCCTCCTTGCCCGCCTCTTCCTTGACCAGGGGCAGCTCCTGGTGCCAGGCCGCCTCGTAGTCATCGGCGGTCTCCACCGGATCCAGCCCGCGCTCACGCAGCCGCTGGTCGGTGAGAAAGTCGACGTTGCCGCCCAGCACGATGTCGGTGCCGCGGCCGGCCATGTTGGTGGCGACGGTGATGGCGCCGCGCCGGCCCGCCACCGCGACGATGCCCGCCTCCTGCTCGTGGTACTTGGCGTTCAGCACGTTGTGCGGGATGCGCCGTTTGGTGAACTGCCGCGACAGATACTCGGACCGCTCCACGCTGGTGGTGCCGATCAGCACCGGCTGGCCCTTCTCGTAGCGCTCGGCGACATCGTCGACCACCGCGATGTATTTGGCTTCCTCGGTCTTGTAGATGAGGTCGGACTGATCGGCCCGGACCATCGGCTTGTTGGTCGGGATGCTGACCACACCGAGCTTGTAGATCTCGTGCAGCTCGGCCGCCTCGGTCTGGGCGGTGCCGGTCATACCGGCGAGCTTTTCGTAGAGCCGGAAGTAGTTCTGCAGCGTGATGGTGGCCAGCGTCTGGTTCTCGGCCTTGATCTCGACGTGCTCCTTGGCCTCGATCGCCTGGTGCATGCCTTCGTTGTAGCGGCGACCGAGCAGCACCCGACCGGTGAACTCGTCGACGATGAGCACCTCGCCGTCGCGGACGATGTAGTCCTTGTCGCGGGTGAACAGCTCCTTGGCCTTCAGCGCGTTGTTCAGGTAGCTGACCAGGGGCGAGTTGGCGGCCTCGTAGAGGTTGTCGATGCCGAGCTGGTCTTCGACGAACTCCACGCCGAGCTCGTGCACGCCGACGGTGCGTTTGCGCAGGTCCACCTCGTAATGGACATCTTTTTCCATCAGCGGCGCCAACCGGGCGAACTCGGTGTACCAGTTGGAGGCGCCATCGGCGGGGCCGGAGATGATCAGCGGGGTGCGAGCCTCGTCGATCAGGATGGAGTCGACCTCGTCGACGATGGCGAAGTTGTGCCCGCGCTGTACCAGCTCGTCCAGCGAATGCGCCATGTTGTCGCGCAAGTAGTCGAAGCCGAACTCGTTGTTGGTGCCGTAGGTGATGTCGGCGTGGTAGGCCACGCGGCGCTCGTCGGGCGTCATCTGCGCGAGGATCACGCCGACGTCCAGACCGAGGAAGCGGTGCACGCGGCCCATCCACTCGCTGTCGCGTTTGGCCAGGTAGTCGTTGACCGTGACCACGTGTACGCCCTTGCCACCGATGCCGTTGAGATAGGCCGGCAGCACCGAGGTCAGGGTCTTGCCTTCACCGGTCTTCATCTCGGCGACGTTGCCGAAGTGCAGCGCCGCCGCACCCATCACCTGCACGTCGAACGGCCGCTGGTCGAGCACCCGCCAGGCCGCTTCCCGCGCCACCGCGAACGCTTCGGGCAGCAGGTCGTCGAGGCTTTCGCCGTCGGCGTGCCGCTTCTTGAACTCATCGGTCTTGGCCCGCAACTCGGCGTCGGTGAGCTTCTCGATGTCGTCGGACAAGGTGTTGACGTAGTCAGCCACCCGCGTGAGACGCTTGAGCATGCGACCTTCGCCAAGGCGCAGCAACTTCGACAGCACAGCTATGTCCCCTGTCGGATGTCAGTCTTCAAGATGAGGCGCCATCCATCGTAGGTGACACGCTCGCAGAGCCGGCTCACGTCGGCGTTGCGCTTGATCGGTGGCCCGCCGGGAAGAGCTTGGTCAGGCGAGCCTGATCAGGCCGTAATCGTAGGCATGCCTGCGGTAGACGACGGACGGCCGTTCGGTCTGCTTGTCGTGGAACAAGAAGAAGTCGTGTCCGACGAGCTCCATCTCGTAGAGCGCGTCGTCGACCGTCATCGGGGTGGCGGGGTGCTCCTTGGTGCGCACGATCCGTCCGGGCTCGTGGTCGGCATCGCCGCCTCCCATTGGTGCACCGCGCTCGACCGGTGACGTCTCCGGCGCGCTGGGTTCCGGTCTGGGCGGCGGCACGACCGCCGTGGCGGCGGCCAGCGAAACCGGGGTCTTGTCGCCGTAGTGGACTTTGCGGCGGTCTTTAACGCGGCGCAGCCGGTTCTCCAGCTTGTCGACAGCGGACTCGAACGCGGCGTAGAAGCTGTCGGCGCAGGCTTCTGCCCGGCTCACCGGCCCACGGCCGCGGGCGGTGATTTCCACGCGTTGACACGATTTGCGCTGTCGCCGGTTGGGAGCGTGTTTGAGCTCGACATCGAACAGATAGATGGAGCGATCGAACCGCTCCAGGCGGGCGAGTTTTTGCGAGACGTAGACGCGGTAGTGATCGGGGATTTCGACGTTGCGGCCCTTGAACACGACTTCGGCGTTGGTTGCCGGTTCGACCGGCTCGTCGGTTTCAGCCGGTGCTTGGTCCAGAATTTGACCGGAATCCACGGTTGGCCTTGACATACGTGACAACTCGTTTCTCTTTCCACGTCGCACGCACCCTGCGTGCCCGGCTTACTGAAGACGCGCCGACGGGGTTGGAGCGGTTTTAGAAAAGTCACCGCCGCAGGCTGCCCGCCGGTGCAAGGTGTCGAACACTCACCCCTTTCCGCAATCGGATCTCAACCTGGAGATCGCGACCAGTGAGTCAGACCGGTAAGTCATTGAAGGTTGTCCTCGACGTTAGCTCGTGTTCGCCTTGTGATGCCACCGATTCGGTTGACCCGTTGCGAGTTCTTCACAACCTCTGGGCGGATTCACGGGTTTTGCACGGGCGCGCCGGATTCACGCGACGGCGATCGCCAGCACGGCGGCGACTCGGACCCCGGCGGCGTGCAGCATCCGCACCGACTCGCGGGCCGTCGCCCCGGTGGTGACGATGTCGTCGACGATCATGACTTCGGTGCGCGGCCGCCGGCCGCGCAGCAGCACCCGGCCGGCGATGTTGCGCTCGCGGGCGCCCACGCCAAGGCCCACCGAGTCGCGGGCCAGCGCCTTCATTCGCAACACCGGGACGACGGTGATGTCCGGGTGGGCCGTCACCGCGGCCCGGGCCATCCGGGTGACGGGGTCGCCGCCGCGGCGGCGCGCCGCCGAGCGCCGCGTCGGTGCCGGCACGATGGTCAGCGGGGTCTCGACGATTCCCCACGTCAGCAGCCGGTGCAGGCCGGTGGCCAGGGCGCGCGCCAGCGGTACGACCAGGTCGCGGCGGCCGTGCTCCTTGACCGCGAGGATCGCTTGGCGCCGGGCGCCGGCGTAGCGGCCGAGGGCGAACACCGGCACCTGCGGGTCGATGCGGGGGTTCACCACATGCGGCTGGTCGGCGGCCACCGACAGCTCCAGGCCGCAGGCGTCACACCAACGGGTCGACGGCGCCCCGCAGCCACCGCATTCCAGCGGCAGGATGAGATCGAGCATGGCGCCAGTGTGGCGGGCGGGGCCGACAGCCCGGGCGGCGCTTATCCCGGCAACACCGGCGCCGCTCCGAGCACCGCCAACCCGGACACCTCCGACCAACCCTGTTGGCCTTCGGCAGCCGAGGCGGAATACTGCAGCACCCCCTGCGGATCGGCGACGTAGATCGTCGACGGGTTCGCCGCGACCGTCGATACCGGAAGCTGCAGACCCTGGGCCGGCGCGTCGGAGTTCACTCCGTCCAGGTTCACGTAGGACACCGGATGGCCGGCATCGGTGCGGGTCACCACGATGTCGTCGCCGGTGCGCCAGGACAGCGAGACCACCGACGTGCCGAGGCCGAAACCAAGCCGCCGCGGGTTGGCGAGGGCGTACTGCCCGGCCTGGGTCTGCTCGACGGTGGCGAGGATCACCTGGCCGCCGATCACCATCACGGCCCGCGTCCCATCCCGGGACAGCTGCAGGTCTGTGATCGGCCCCGGGAAGCGACTGGCCACCGCGACGGAATCCACCGGAATACGGGCGGGTTGCCCCGACGCCGGTTCCTGAATCGCGCGCAGCACGTTGTTGGCGTCCACCACCACCCACACCGCGTCGTCCAGCGACCAGCTGGGCCGCGACAGGCTGTGCCCGTCAGCGGCCTGGACCGCCTCGCCGCCCAGGTCGCCGATCCATAAGGAGGCCGCCTCATCCGGAGCCCCGCGGTGCAGCGTCACCACGGACGCCACCTGCCGCCCGTTGCGGGACAGCGCGGCACCGGTCTGATCCGGCATCCGCCCGAAGGCCCCGGGCACCGTGGTGACGTGCTGCCCATCCAGCGCTACCAGCGCCCCGCCGACCAGCGCATGCAGACCCGCACCCGCGCCGTCGGCCACACCCGGGTCGGTGGCGGCGACATCGGAGGTGGTCCACCCCTCGGCGAACCTGTCGTCCAGCGGTGCGCCGTCGGCGTTGATCACATACGGGCCCCTGATGTCGGCCCGGGCCAGCGTCCAAATGATCTGTGCGGCCAGCAATTGCCGGCTGTGCGGATCGGTGGTGGACAGCTTCTCCAGTTCGATGCGCGCGCCGCCGTATCCGCGTCCGATCCCGTTCTTGCCGCCGTCGGCCCGGGTTACCGGCCCGCGCAGCCGCAGCGGCGGGGCGAGCAGATTACGGACCGAATGAACCATCTCCGGCCGTGGACCGGCTATCAGCTTGGAGACCAGCTCGGTGGCCAACTGGTCGTGATCGGGCACGGCGACGTAGCGGGGATCGGGAACCACTGTCTTGCCGGTCGGGTCGGCGAAGTACAGCGTGTTGCGTTTGTAGGTCGCCTGAAACTGCTGCCAGTCCAGGAAGACCCCGTTGGGCAAACGGTCGATCCGCCAGCCGCCCGACGTCTTGACCAACTCGATCGGACCCGGGTCCGGCAGCACGCCTTCGGCCGTTTCGAACACGCCCATATCGGACAGCGAGCCCAGGATGTCAGCTCGCATGGTCGCCGAAACCCTTTCGGCGGCACGGGTTTCGACAAACACCACGTGGTCGATCAGCAGTGCGCTGCCGGCGTCGTCCCACGCGTTGGATGCCGACTGGGTGAGGAACTGCCGCGCGGCCAGGTGCCGGTTCGCCGGATCGGCTGTGGCCTTGAGAAATTCGCGCAGCAGCACGTCGGGGTCCATACCCGGGGTCGGTTTGGGCAGGTTCGACGGCGCCGGTCGCTCGACGGTGCCGATGGCTTGCGGGGCCGACGAGCTGGGCACCCCCGCACAGCCGGCCAGCAACACCGCCGGCAGCAGCAGCCCCAGCAGCCGCCGCCCGGCGACGATGCGGGCCGCAACGGCCCGAGGTGGGGGCACCTCCCGCTTGCGGGGGCGAGCCGGGCAATCAAGCCGCCGCATCACCCGCTCCACTCGGCGTGCTCACGTGGACGCTGGCGTTCTTTGCGTTCCGGGGCCGCCGGTTCCGCCGGCGGCGGAATTGGTTTCATCGGCAGCGGGCTGGTGGTCACCTTGTGGCCGCGAACCAGGGGAAGCGTCAGCCTGAAGCATGAGCCCTCGCCCGGCTCGCCCCACGCTTCCAGCCGGCCCTGGTGCAGTCGCGCGTCCTCGATGCTGATCGCCAAGCCGAGCCCGGTGCCGCCGGACCGGCGAACCCGGGAGGGATCCGCCCGCCAGAACCGGCTGAACACCAGCTTCTCCTCGCCCGGCCGCAGGCCGACGCCGTAGTCGCGCACGGTGACCGCAACGGTGTCCTCGTCGGCGGCCATCCGGATCTCAACCGGTTTGTGCTCGGCGTGGTCGATGGCGTTGGCGATCAGATTGCGCAGGATCCGCTCCACCCGGCGTGTGTCGACCTCGGCGATCACCTCGTCGGCGGGCATATCCACCTGCAACTCGATACCGGTCTCTTCGGCCAGGTGGCCCACGTTGCCCAGGGCGCTTTGCACGGTGGTGCGCAGGTCCACCGCCTCCACGGACAACTCGGCCACTCCGGCATCGTGCCTGGAGATCTCCAGCAGGTCGTTGAGCAGCGCCTCGAATCGGTCCAGCTCGCTGACCATCAGCTCGGTGGAGCGCCGCAGCGTCGGGTCGAGGTCGGCGCTGTGGTCGTAGATCAAGTCGGCGGCCATCCGCACGGTGGTCAGCGGGGTGCGGAGTTCGTGGCTGACGTCGGAGGTGAAACGGCGCTGCAGGTTGCCGAACTCCTCGAGCTGGGTAATCTGCCGGGACAGACTCTCCGCCATGTCGTTGAACGACACCGCCAGCCGGGCCATGTCGTCTTCGCCGCGCACCGGCATCCGCTCCGACAGATGCCCTTCGGCGAACCGTTCAGCGATCCTCGAGGCCGACCGGACCGGCACCACCACCTGGCGGGACACCAGCAGCGCGATCCCGGCGAGCAGTACCAGCAGAACCGCGAAGCCGGTGATCATCGTGCCGCGTACCAGGGCGATGGTGGTTTGCTCGTTCTTCAACGGGAAGATCAGGTACAGCTCCAGGTTGGCCACCTGCGCCGACGCCGGCGTGCCGATGATCAGTGCCGGTCCGGAGAAGCCATCGGTGTGCACGGTGGCGTATTGGTAGGCCGCCTGCCCGGCCTTGACGAAGCCGCGCAGCGAATTGGGCACCTGATCGACGGGTCCGGCCGTGCTCGCGGCGCGCGGTCCGTCGCCCGGGACCATCAGCACCGCGTCGAAGGCACCGGCCAGCCCGGCGCCCGAGGCCGGGTCGGTCTTGGACGTCAGCGTGTTGCGGGCCAGCTGAAGACTGCTGTCCAGCGAGCGCGTCTCCTCGCCGTTGACGATCCCGCCGACGGTAGTACGCGCCCGCTCGATCTGCTCGATGGCGGCCTTGACCTTGACGTCGAGCACGCGGTTGGTGACCTGGCTGGTCAGCACGAAGCCCAGCGCCAGGATCACTGCCAAGGAGAGCCCAAGCGTCAGCGCCACGACTCGTAGCTGCAACGAACGGCGCCAGGCAGTGCCCACGACTCGACTCACCGCACCCATGCCGCGGGTCATGGGACCAGAGCGCCCCCAGCGACTCCGAGTGCGTCGCCGCGAGCCCCAGATCACGGAGGTCCGGCCTTGTATCCCACTCCTCGAACGGTCAACACCACAGTCGGGTTCTCAGGGTCTTTCTCCACCTTGGCCCGCAGCCGCTGGACGTGCACGTTCACCAAGCGGGTGTCCGCCGGGTGACGATATCCCCACACCTGTTCGAGCAGCACATCACGAGTAAACACCTGCCGCGGTTTACGCGCCAATGCCACCAACAGGTCGAATTCCAGCGGTGTCAGGAAGATCTGCTCGCCGTTGCGGGTGACCTTGTGTGCCGGTACGTCGATCTCGACGTCGCCGATGGAGAGCATCTCCGCGGGCTCGTCGTCGTTGCGCCGCAGCCGCGCCCGCACCCGGGCGATCAGCTCCTTGGGCTTGAAGGGTTTCATGATGTAGTCGTCGGCGCCGGACTCCAGGCCCAGCACCACGTCCACGGTGTCGGTCTTGGCGGTCAGCATCACGATCGGAACGCCCGAGTCGGCGCGCAGCACCCGGCACACGTCGATGCCGTTCATGCCGGGCAGCATCAAATCCAGCAGCACCAGGTCGGGACGTAACTCGCGCACTGCGGTCAGGGCCTGGGTACCGTCACCGATGACCGCGGTGTCGAAACCCTCCCCGCGCAGCACGATGGTGAGCATCTCGGCCAGCGAAGCGTCGTCATCGACGACTAAAATCCTTTGCCTCATGGAGTCCATGGTGTCACCAGATCGGGACAAAACTCGGAGGCCACACGGGCGTTTCTTGGTCGACAGGGTTAAATAACGTCAAATTTCCTTGCTCAGCGGTCCCGGCGCGCCTTTCTGGACGCCCTCGACGACGTCCTTGGCGCCGATCAGAGTGGTGGCCAGCCGGCCGGGATCAACGTCTGCATCCACGACCAGCCATCGCCCGCCCCAGCCGGCGGCGGCCAGCTCGGCGTACACCGCACCGGTGCGCTGCTGAAGTCCGTCGTCGCGTTCATAGCTGTCGCGGGCGCGGCCCGGCTCGGACCGGGCCCGGCTGCGGGCCCGCTGCCCGGCCAGCTCGGCGGACACCGCGAGCAGCACCTGCCAGTCGGGCGGGGGCAGCCCCAACCGCTGGTATTCGAGCCGGTGCACCCAGGCCACCGCCGGCCCGGTCGCGTCCTCGTGCAGGCGTGCGGCGCTGTAGGCGGCGTTGGAGGCGACGTAGCGATCCAGGATCACCACGTCGTGATCGCGGCATAGCGTCTCGATCTCGGGTGCCGCCCCGGCGCGGTCGAGGGCGAACAGCATCGCCATGGCGTAGACCGACGACGCGAGGTCGCCGTGCTCGCCGTGCAGCGCCTCGGCCGCGATGTCGGCGGTCAGCGATTGCCCGTACCGCGGGAAGGCCAGCGTCACCACCGACCTGCCGGCCTGTCGGAAGACCCTGCTCAGCCCTTCGGTCAGCGTCCGCTTACCTGCGCCGTCAACCCCTTCGATCGCGATGAGCACGGCGCGAGCCTATCCCCCGGCACTCCCCCGACGGTCATGCCGCGTGAAGCCCGGGCGGCTCAGTAGCGGTAGTGGTCCGGCTTGTACGGACCCTCGACGTCGACGCCGATGTAGTCGGCCTGCTCCTTGGTCAGCTTGGTCAACCGGGCACCGAGCGCTTCCACGTGGATGCGGGCCACCTTCTCGTCGAGATGCTTGGGCAGCCGATACACCTCGTTGTCGTACTCGTCGTTCTTGGTCCACAGCTCGATCTGCGCGATGACCTGGTTGGAGAAGCTGTTGCTCATCACGAACGACGGGTGACCGGTGGCGTTACCCAGGTTCAGCAGCCGGCCCTCGGAGAGCACGAGGATCGACTTGCCGGTGTCGGGGAAGGTCCACTGGTCGACCTGCGGCTTGATGTTCAGCTTCGTCGCCCCCGACTTCTCCAGCCGGGCCATCTGGATCTCGTTGTCGAAGTGACCGATGTTGCCCAGGATCGCCTGGTCTTTCATCGCCCTCATGTGCTCGAGCGTGATGATGTCCTTGTTGCCGGTCGCGGTGACGACGATGTCGGCCTCGCCGATGACATCCTCGACCTGCTTGACGTCGAAGCCCTCCATCAGGGCCTGCAGCGCGTTGATCGGGTCGATCTCGGTGACCACGACCCGTGCCCCCTGGCCTTTCACCGACTCCGCGCAGCCCTTACCGACGTCGCCGTAACCGCAGATCAGCACCTTCTTGCCGCCGATCAGCGCGTCGGTGCCCCGGTTGATGCCGTCGATCAGGGAGTGCCGGCAGCCGTACTTGTTGTCGAACTTGGACTTGGTCACCGAGTCGTTGACGTTGATCGCCGGGAAGGCCAGGTCGCCGGCCGCGGCGAACTGGTAGAGCCGCAGCACGCCGGTGGTGGTTTCCTCGCTGACGCCCTTGATCGACGCGGCGATCTTGGTCCACTTGTCTTTGTCGGTCTCGAAGCGGTGACGCAGCAGGTCCAGGAAAATCGTCCACTCCGCGGAGTCATCCTCTTCGGCCGGCGGCACGACGCCGGCCTTCTCGAATTGCGCGCCGCGCAACACCAGCATGGTGGCGTCACCACCGTCGTCGAGGATCATGTTGGCCGGCTTGTCGGGGTCGGGCCAGGTCAGCATCTGCTCGGCGGCCCACCAGTACTCCTCGAGGGTCTCGCCCTTCCAGGCGAACACCGGTACGCCCTGGGGCTCCTCGGCAGTGCCGTGCGGACCGACGACGACCGCCGCCGCCGCGTGGTCCTGGGTCGAGAAGATGTTGCACGATGCCCACCGGACCTCGGCGCCCAGTGCGGTCAGCGTTTCGATCAGCACGGCGGTCTGCACCGTCATGTGCAGCGAGCCGGACACACGCGCACCCTTGAGCGGTTGCACCTCGGCGTATTCGCGGCGCAGCGACATCAGGCCGGGCATCTCATGCTCGGCCAGGCGAATCTCCTTGCGGCCGAACTCCGCCAGCGACAGGTCGGCGATCTTGAACTCGACGCCATTGCGAACGTCGGGGGTCAGGGCGTTTTCGGTCGTCGTCATAGCGTGTTCATCCTTCTCAGGGCTCACCGGATTCAAGCGGTACTTAGCTTAGGTATGTTCTTCCGCCACTGTAGTCGCCGGTCCGTGAGCCGCACGGTCAGGGAAGGCTGATGACGCCGTGGCACTCGACGAACGGCGCCATCAAGCGCGCCAAGTCCGCCGCGACGTCGTGGTCGGCCTCGGGCGGCATCGACACGTAGCTCAAACAGAGCCGGACGATGGCACGTGCCAGCACACCGGCGTCTGCATCGCTGGTCGCGACCCAGCTCTGGGTAAACGCCGAGGTCAGCCGGGCCGACGCGCGGGTGATGATGGGCGCGCTGTCCGTGGTGATGAGCTGCAGCAGGTCGGGTTTGGCGACCCCGCTCAGCAGCGAGATCACCAACGGGTCCGCGGCCGATTCTGTGAAAAAGGAACGAAAGCCCTGCAGGAACGCTTCATTGATGTCGCCGACGTTGGCGTCCAGGGCGGCGTGGACGGTGTCGACCAGGCGATCGGTCAGGCGCAGCGCATAACCCTGCGCCAGGCCTTGCCGTGAGCCGAACTCGTTGTAAATGGTCTGCCGGCTGATGCCCGCGGCGCGGGCCACATCCGACAGCGTGATGGCCGACCAGTCCCGGGTCAGCAGCAGATCCCGCATCGCATCCAGCACCGAGTCACGCAACAGGACGCGCGACGCCTCGGCGTAAGGCATCCGCTTCACAGGCGCGACAATAACGCTCAGGACCTTGCCACTTCCACCATCACGAAGTCCGACTTGGCCGCGCCGCAGTCCGGGCAGCTCCAGTCCTCGGGGATGTCATCCCATCGGGTGCCGGGCGCGATGTCGTCTTCCGGCCAGCCCAGCGCCTCGTCGTACTCGAAGCCGCACTGGACGCACTGAAACAGTTTGTAGTCACTCATTTGCTTGCTCCTGTTCGATCGTCCGGCTCCACACGCCGCTTGCGCCGTGCACCGTGGCCGGACTAGATCTCTTCGAAATCGACTTTCTCGCGCACTGCGCAGTCCGGACAGCACCAGTCGTCGGGAATCTGCTCCCAGGCCGTGCCGGCCGGAAACCCTTCCCTGGCTTCACCTTTGGCTTCGTCGTAGACGTAGTCGCAGACCGGGCACCGGTAGGCGGTCATCATGCCGAGGCCCCTTGGCGGGCCCCGTAACGGGCCAGCAGCTTCTCGCGCCGGCGAGGCTGCAGGTTGACCCTGGTGATGTCGCCGTTGTAGTGCTCGAGCACCCGGTGATCCATCACCTTGCGCCACAGCGGCGGGAAATAGGTCAGCGAGATCAGCGACGCGTATCCACTGGGCAGGTTGGGCGCGCCCTCCATGCTGCGCAGCGTCTGGTAGCGGCGGGTGGGGTTGGCGTGGTGATCGCTGTGCCGCTGCAGGTGGTACAGGAACAGGTTGGTGACCAGGTGGTCGGAGTTCCAGCTGTGCACCGGCTGGCAACGCTCGTAGCGGCCGTTGGCGTTCTTGTCCCGCAGCAGGCCGTAGTGCTCGAGATAATTGACCGCCTCTAGCAGGCTGAATCCGAAGACCGCCTGGATGATCACGAACGGGATCAGCCCGGGGCCGAACACCGTGATCAGCACACCCCACAACACCACCGACATCGCCCAGGCGTTGAGCACGTCGTTGGACAGATACGTCTTGGGGTTCCACGGGCTGGCGCCCAGCCGGCGCAGCCTTTGGGCTTCCAGCCCCAACGCCGAGCGCAGGCTGCCAAAAACGCTGCGCGGCAAGAACTCCCAGAAGGTCTCCCCGAACCGCGCCGACGCCGGGTCCTCCGGGGTGGACACCCGAACGTGGTGACCGCGGTTGTGCTCGATGTAGAAATGCCCGTAGCAGGTCTGCGCCAGGGTGATCTTGGACAACCAGCGCTCCAGCGAATCCTTCTTGTGGCCCATTTCGTGCGCGGTGTTGATCCCGACGCCGCCGAGCACGCCGACCGACAGCGCCACGCCGAGCTTGCCCGCCCAGCTCAGTGCGCCGTCAAAGCCGAGCCAACCGAGGTTGGAGGCGGTGAACAAGTAGGCACCGAAGACCACGCTGAGGTACTGGAACGGGATGAAGACATAGGTGCAGTAGCGGTAGTACTTGTCGTTCTCCAGCTGTTCCATCAGCTCGTCGGGCGGGTTCTGGCCGTCCGGCCCGAAACGCAGGTCGAGGATGGGCAGCAGAACGTAGATCAGGATCGGCCCGATCCACAACGGCACCTGCGCGGCGGCGTGCCAGCCGAGCTGGTTCAGCCCCCAGACGATCGGCAGCATCACGAACAAGGCCGTCGGGGCAATCAGTCCCATGAGCCACAGATGGCGCTTCTTGTCGCGCCAGACGGGCGCCTCAGCCACTTCCGCTCCCTGGCTTACCGGCGGCCTGAGTGTGGTCATATGCCAAACCTCCTTGTGAGTCATGTCACGCTGGGGTTGGACAATACCATGGCCGACGTCTGATGTCTAGACATTAGACGTAGATTTGTAAAGCAAAGGCCGTCACAGGGACGTTCGGTCGGCTTCCAGGTGGGCAAGCGACTCGGCCCGCCCGGCGTTGCGGCGGCCCTGCACCGAATGCCGGTAGCCGTAGCCGGCATAGATCGCCGTCCCCACCACCAGCCAGACGCCGAACCGGACCCAGGTCAGCGCGGTGAGGTTCACCATCAGCCACGCACACGCGGCTATCGAGGCGATCGGGAGTACCGGCACCCACGGCGTCCGGAACCCCCGCTCCAGGTCCGGCCGGGTCCGGCGCAGGACCATGACCCCGGCGGAGACCAGGACAAAGGCGAACAGCGTTCCGACGTTGACCATCTCCTCGAGCTTGGCGATCGGAAACACCGACGCCGTCACGGCCACCAGCACCGCAACCAGCACGGTGATCCGGACCGGGGTGCCACGCGAACTTGTCCTGGCCAGCTGCCGCGGCAACAGCCCGTCACGCGCCATCGCGAACAGGACCCGGCACTGGCCGAGCATCAGCACCATCACCACGGTGGTCAATCCCGCCAGGGCCCCGATCGAGATGATTTTGCTCGCCCAGTGCACCCCGCACGCGGTGAATGCGGTGGCCAGGTTCGCCTGACCGCGGCCCGGGACGGTCTTGAGCTGGGTGTAGGAAACCATGCCGGACAGCACGATTGCGACGGCGACGTAGAGCAGGGTCACGATCCCCAGCGACGCCAGGATGCCCCGCGGGACGTCGCGCTGCGGGTTCTTGGTTTCCTCGGCCATGGTGGCCACGATGTCGAAACCGATGAACGCGAAAAACACGATCGATGCCCCCGCCAACACGCCGTACCAGCCGTAGTGGCTGCTGTGCGCCCCGGTCAGCAGCGACAGGACCGACTGATCGATGCCTTTCGAGTCGTGCCCGGCTTCCGGCTTCGGAATGAACGGCGAATAGTTCGCGGCCTTGATGTAGAAGGCGCCGACCACCACCACGAACACCACCACCGACACCTTGATAGCGGTGATCACCGCCGAAAACCTCGACGACAACTTGGTGCCCAGGGCGATCAGGGTCGCCACCCCCGCGACGATCAGCAGCGCGCCCCAGTCGAGCTGGACCGATCCGAATTTGGCTATGCCACCGCCGAATCCGAAAACCGTACCCAGATAGCTGGACCACCCTTTGGACACGACGGCGGCGCCGATCGCCAATTCCAGCAGCAGGTTCCAGCCGATGATCCAGGCCATGAACTCCCCGAAGGTGGCATAGGAGAAGGTGTAGGCGCTGCCCGCCACCGGCAGCGTCGAGGCGAATTCGGCGTAGCACAACGCAGCCAGCGCGCAGGTGCCCGCCGCGATCGCAAACGAAACCCAGATGGCCGGCCCGGTGATGTCGCCGGTCGTCGACGCGGTGACCGTGAAGATACCGGCGCCGATCACCACCGCGACCCCGAACACGACGAGGTCCCACCAGGCCAGCTCCTTGCGTAGCCGGGTGTCCGGCTCGTCGGTGTCGGCGATCGACTGTTCGACCGACTTGGTGCGCCATCGATTGGCCATCCACCCGCCCTTTCGTCACTCGTTGGAGCGCACAGTACTGGGTACTCATCCCAGATGCGGGACGGCGGAGAGAACACAACAGACCACGTGGTGGTCATCGGGGGCAGCATCGCCGGCCTGTGCGCCGCGCGGGTGCTGTCGGACTTCTATCCCCGGGTGACCGTCTACGAACGCGACGAGTTGCCGAGTGCACCGGCCAACCGCTCCACGGTGCCCCAGGACCGGCATCTGCACATGCTGATGGCCCGCGGCGCATTCGAGTTCGACAGCCTGTTTCCCGGCCTGCTGAACGACATGGTGGCCGCGGGCGTGCCCATGCTGGAAAACCGGCCGGACTGCATCCACCTGGGCGCTGCAGGCCATGTGCTGGGGACCGGGCAGACCCTGCACGACGAATTCACCGCGTACGTGCCCAGCCGCCCGCATCTGGAGTGGCAGTTGCGCAAACGAGTCCAACACCTGGGTGCTCACCACGTTCGGGGTGGCCGACGCCAAACCGCCCCGGACGTTCCCCGAGGTGCTGGCGCTGGCCGAACAGCTGCTGCCGGCGCATTTCCCCGCCGCGCTGGCGCAGGCAGAACCCTTCGGCGGCCCGGCGTTCCATACTTTTCCGGCCAGCCGATGGCGTCGTTACGACAAGCTGGACCGCTTCCCGGCGGGCATCGTCCCGTTCG
The DNA here is from genome assembly GCA_963848535.1 of uncultured Actinomycetota bacterium. Taxonomy (GTDB): domain Bacteria; phylum Actinomycetota; class Actinomycetes; order Mycobacteriales; family Mycobacteriaceae; genus Mycobacterium. The sequence goes on along the minus strand of CAWKEM010000013.1, from coordinate 297,897 downwards.
GCGATGCCGTGGCCAGCTTCAACCCCACCTTCGGGCAGGGCATGACGATGACGTCGTTGCAAGCGGGCCATCTGCGCCGGGCTCTGCAATCGGCGGATGGCCAACTGGCCGCGGCGCTGAACCGGGCTACCGCCAAGACCACCTATCCGGTGTGGATGATGAACGCCATCGGCGACGTCGCCTTCCACCACGCCGGCACCACGAGGCCCATCCCCTGGTGGTGGCGGCCGTCCGGTGCGCTGTTCGACCAATTCCTCGGGGCTGCCGAGACGGAACCCGTTCTGGCGGAATGGTTTTTGCGCCGGTTCTCGCTTCTCGACAGCCTGTACATGGTTCCGCCCCCGCGGATCATCGGCCGTGCCATCGCGCACAACATGCGGCTGTGGCTGGGCGAGCGCCGGCAGGCCGCCAAAAACCGGCGGCGAGCCGTCACAGCCCCACGGTCGCCCTGAACAGCTTGGCGGGCTCCCGCGCGACCAGCCGGATCGGGGCGTCGTCAGCCGCCACCCAGGCAGCCATTCCGCGGTTCAGCGTGAGCGATCCGGACTTGCCGTGCACCGTCGTCGAACCTTCGGTGCACAACAGGATCTGCGGACCCTCGTGGCTGCACGACGCGTCGACCTCGTGGCCGAGATACTCGCCGTCCAGCGCCAGCAGCGCGACCGCGAACTCGTCGGTCGGGGTCTCGTAGGTGAGTCCGAAGCCCTCGCGGCGGATGTGCGGCCGCAGCTGCGACTCGGCGGTGGGGGCGAAGTCCAGCACCCGCAGCAGCTCGGGCACGTCGACGTGCTTGGGAGTGAGCCCTCCGCGTAACACGTTATCGGAGTTGGCCATTACCTCGACGGCGAAACCGCGCAGGTAGGTGTGCAAGTTGCCGGCCGCCAAATAGATCGCCTCGCCCGGGGCCAGGGTGATGCGGTTGAGCAACAGCGCCGCCAGCACCCCGGCGTCGCCGGGATAGCGTTCGCCGAGTTCCAGCACCGTCTTGGCTTCGGCCGCGAATTCCGTTGCCCCGGAACTGACGTACTGGATGGCGCCGTCCAGCACGGCAGGCACCAGCACGTCGATGTCGGGCTGGGGTGCGGTGATCCAGGTGGTGAACAGCGCCCGCAGACCATCCGCGTCGGACTGGTCGTTCAGCAAATCGATGAAGGGGTCGAGATCGGACACGGCCAACGCCCGCAGCAGCGCGGAGGTTCGCGACGCCTGTCGGAATCCGGCCAGCGCCTCGAACGGCTGCAGCGCCACCAGCAACTCCGGCTTGTGCGAGGTATCGCGGTAGTTGCGGAGCGGCGAGGACAGCGGAATGCCCAGCCGCTCCTCACGCAGGTAACCCTCGACGGCCTGCTCGGCACTCGGGTGGGCCTGTAATGACAGCGGTTCGTCGGCCGCCAGCACCTTGACCAGGAACGGCAACACGTCACCGAACCGGGCGCGCGACCCGGGGCCGAGCTGTCCCTCCGGGTCGGCGACCAGGGCGTCCAGCAACGAGATCTCGCCCTTTTCCGTTTCCAGCCAGGCCGGGTCGCCCGGGTGCGCACCGAACCAGAGCTCGGCCTCCGGGTGCGCCGCCGGCACCGGACGGCCGGTGAATTCGGCGATGGTGGTGCGCGATCCCCAGGCGTAAGTCCGTACGGCCCCGCGAAGCAAGTCCACTTGTCTAACTATCCCCGCACCAGTCGCATGTAAACCGCGGCCATCTCCAGCCGAACGGCCAATACTGCCAGCTGCTGCTCGACGCGCCCGGCGCCGGTCGACGCGCCCGCCCGACCAGAACCGGCCGAACCGTCCGCCCCGGCCGAACCGTCCGGCAGGTCGGGCACATCCTCGGCCGCGACCAGGTCGACGTCGTCGAGCCCGGCGACCCGGGCGGCCACCACCGTCCGCTCGGCGGCCAAGGTGAGCGCCAGCACCCGCAGCCGCTCGGGCAGTGGTCCGTCGATCTCTTCGTCGTGAAAAAGGGCATCCACCGAAGCAGGGGCATCCAGGGCGCGCAGCGCAGCAGCCGCATCCGCCAGCCCGGTGGCGGCGGCCAACCGCTGGGCGATCCGCAGCAGGACCGAACTGCCATGCCGGGCCAGCGCCAGCGTCGCAGCACAGTCGCCGGCCAGCGCCACCCGGCGACCGGCCATGCGCGCGGCAAGTGTCTTGGCCGGATTGGTGAACAGCTCGCGGCCGGCGCTGTTGCGCAGCGCCTCGGCGTCCAGCTCGTCGGCGAGCATCTGCAGATCGATGCTCGGTCTGGGGTCGACGGTTTGGACAGCGGCCAGGCCGGCGGCCAGGTACCGGCACAGTCCGAACTTGTCGGGAAACCAGAGCCGCGGTGCCAGCACCGCGGCGCGGCCGGCGGTGGAGTCGCGCAGCGGGCCCTCGTGCGGTGCCACCAGGACCACCCGTGCGCCGCGGCGCACCCCGGTCGCGGCCGCGGTAACCAGGGCGGGATCGCCGGGGTCGTCACCCGCGACGATCAGCACGTCGAGCGGACCGACCCACGGCGGTACCTCGCCGGTCAGCGCGATCGGCTCGGAAGCCGCACCACCCAACGTCGCAGCAAGCATGGACCCGGCGGCCTCGGCGGTACCGCGGCCGGCCACCCAGACCACGCTGCGCGGCAGGTCGCCCGTGCGCAGCGAGTCCAGTGCGCCTTCGTCGGCTGCCGCGGCGATCGCGCGCACCTGCGCGCCCGCCGACGACGCGGCGCGCAGCAGGCCCTGCCGGTCGGCGGCCAGCAGGCCCTCGGTGTCTTCGAGATCGATCGCCCGGGTGGCGTTCACGGTGCGGCCTCTGCGCGCGCCGTCTGAGCAGCGATCTCGGCCCTGACCTGTGCGACCACCGCGTCGACATCCTCGACGCTGCGGCCCTCCACATTGAGCCGCAGCAACGGCTCGGTGTTGGAGCTGCGCAGGTTGAACCAGCTGCCGTCGCCCAAATCGACCGTCACCCCGTCCAGGTGATCGATCCAGTGGATCCGGCCGCCGAACGACTTCAACACAGCGTCCACGCAACGCCCGGCGTCCGCCACTTTGAAGTTGATCTCGCCGGACGATTCGTAGCGCTGGTAGTCGGCGGTCAACTCCGACAACGGCCGTTCCTGCTCACCGAGGGCGGCCAGCACGTGCAGCGCCGCCAGCATCCCGGAGTCGGCGCCCCAGAAGTCGCGGAAGTAGTAGTGCGCGGAATGTTCACCGCCGAAAATCGCGCCGGAGTCGGCCATCAGCGCCTTGATGTAGGAGTGCCCGACCCGAGAGCGCAGCGGTGTGCCGCCGCGCTCGGTGACCAGCTCGGGCACGGCGCGGGACGTGATCACGTTGTGGATGACGGTGGCGCCGATCTCGCGGCTGAGCTCGCGCGCGGCCACCAGGCCGGTCACCGTCGACGGCGACACCGGCCGGCCGCGTTCGTCGACCACAAAGCAGCGGTCGGCGTCCCCGTCGAAGGCCAGCCCGATATCAGCACCGGTTTCGAGCACATACGCCTGCAAATCCAGCAGGTTGGCCGGATCGAGCGGGTTGGCCTCGTGATTGGGGAACGAGCCATCGAGTTCGAAGTACAACGGCAACAAGGTGATCGCGTCGATCGGGTTGAGCACCGCGGGCGCTGTAAGACCGGCCATGCCGTTGCCGGCGTCCACGGCGACCCGCAATGGGCGCAATTCCGAGGTGTTCACCAGCGAACGCAGGAATTTCCCGTAATCGGCCAGCACATCCCGATCGGCGATGGTTCCGGGTCGCCCGGCGTAGGGCTCGACCCCGGCGATCACCTCGTCACTGATGAACCCCAGCCCGGTATCGGCGCCGACCGGTAAGGCGGCGGCCCGGCACAGCTTGATCCCGTTGTAGGCCGCCGGGTTATGGCTTGCGGTGAACATCGCGCCGGGGCAGTCCAGCAGCCCCGAAGCGAAGTACAGCTGGTCGGTGGAGGACAAGCCAATTCGCAGCACGTCCAGGCCCTGGCCGGTCACTCCGCCGGCGAAAGCAGCGGCCAGCGCCGGCGAACTATCCCGCATGTCGTACCCGATCACCACCTGCCGGGCACCCTCGGCACGCATCAGCCTGGCGAAGGCGGCCCCCAGGTCGGTGACCAGCGAATCGTCGAGCTCTTCACCGACCAGCCCGCGCACGTCGTAAGCCTTGACCACACGGTGAACAGTCGCGGCGGGCCGAGACATGCGGGGCCTCCTAACGCCATGATTCCTTGTCTCTTGGCCGTCAGCCTATCGGCCCGCGGTGACGACGGGGCGCGACGGTCGTGGAGGCTTCCGCGCAGCGCCGGACACGGCTAGTCACTGGGATCGGGCAACACCCGCAAGTGTCCGCGGCGGCGTCCGGAACGATGCTCGGGCGAGGCGAGCACGCCACTGCTCGGTGCGGTGGCCTGGCTGCCGCCGTGATGAATGTGTGGATCCGAAAAGCCGTTCAGTGGCGAGCCGGTGCCGCCGTGGGACACGCCCCGATTGCTCGGGCCGCCCTCGCGCACCGCATCCGCCAGGGCGACCAGATCGTCATCGTCGGGATGGGTGGGAAGCGGACCGGCATGGCGGACGAGTTCCCATCCGCGGGGCGCCGTGATCCGGCCGGCATGGCCGACGCACAGATCCCACGAATGCGGTTCCCGCGCGGTAGCGAGTGGACCCACCACGGCCGTCGAGTCCGAGTAGACGAACGTCAGGGTCGCCACGGCGTAGTGCGGACACCCGGGCCGGCAACAGCGACGGGGAACGTTCACGACCGAAAGGCTATCGTGCGGAAACGCCGCCGAAGCGCCGGACACGCGCATCCGTTCGACGCACGATGTCCAACCGTTACCATCGGCGCGTGGGCGATTCGCGCAGCTCCCCGCGGAGTGATCGGTCTCAGGACGGATCGGCTGCGCGCCAGCCGGCTTCCCACCGGCCCTCCCGACGGGGCCGCGACATGCGCGGCCCGCTGCTGCCGCCGACAGTGCCGGGATGGCGCAGCCGGGCCGAGCGGTTCGACATGGCGGTGCTGGAGGCCTACGAACCCATCGAGCGGCGCTGGGCAGACCGCCTGTCCGAGCTCGATGTGGCCGTGGATGAAATTCCCCGCATCGCCGCCAAAGACCCGGACAGCGTGCAGTGGCCGCCCGAGGTCATCGCCGATGGACCGATCGCGCTGGCCCGCTTGATCCCGGCCGGCGTCGACGTCCGCGGCAATGCCACGCGGGCACGAATTGTCTTATTCCGCAAGCCGATTGAGCGACGGGCCAAAGACACCGTCGAACTCGGGGAGTTGCTGCATGAGATCCTGGTGGCCCAGGTGGCCATCTACCTCGACGTCGAACCCTCCGTCATCGACCCGACGATCGACGACGAATAACCCGACCTTGCGCTACGGTCGCGCGTCAGATGACGCCGCGTTTGAGGCGGCGGCGCTCGCGTTCAGAAAGACCGCCCCAGATGCCGAAGCGCTCGTCATGCTCCAAGGCGTACTCCAGGCACTCATGACGTACCTCGCAGCCCAGGCAGATCTTCTTGGCCTCGCGGGTGGAGCCGCCCTTTTCCGGAAAGAAGGCCTCGGGGTCCGTTTGCGCGCACAGTGCGCGGTCCTGCCATTGGTCAGCGGTCAGCGGCTCCAAGGGCTCCGGCTCGAATGCGACCGGCGCGTCGGGAACCACCGTCAAGTACGGTCGGGCAAGCGGAGCAGGTGCCGGGTTGATGGGGGTGTGCAGCGTGCTGGCCATAACGCCTCGAAGATGTTCGTAAGACATGCGGTCGTCCGCCTCCTCAGTTCGGTTGAGAGAGTGAGTGATTCCCACTGTTCTGGTGTACAGACAATTCGAACAAGTGATCGAATCTCGGCCTGCGACACCGGGATCGGCCGGCCAACCGGGAAATGACACTGTTGTGATTAGACACGGGTTGACCAGCCGGGTCAAGCATGAAGGCGGATTTCCATATCATCTCGTGACCGAATTTCGGCGTTTCTGTGCTTTTCGGCTTCCGGCGTGTCGATCACACCGCTCATAACTTGCCCCACCAGGCGGGTTCCCCTCTGGGGCACTGCCCCTGTGCGGGTGTGCCGCCAACCCCGCGAGCCGGGGCACCCCCCGGCCGGCGGACCGCCTGGTCGCCGGGCAGTACTGTCAGGCGATGTGAAGGTCACCGTTCTGGTCGGTGGGGTCGGCGGCGCCCGCTTCCTGCTGGGGGTCCAGCAGCTGCTCGGGCTCGGTCAGTTCGAAACGCAACAGCGCCCAGATACGGTGGCCGGCAACCATGAGCTGACCGCGATCGTCAACGTCGGCGACGACGCCTGGATCCACGGTGTGCGTGTCTGCCCGGATTTGGACACCTGCATGTACACCTTAGGTGGAGGTGTCGACCCGCAGCGCGGCTGGGGTCACCGCGACGAAACCTGGCACGCCAAAGAGGAATTGGCGCGCTACGGCGTGCAGCCGGACTGGTTTCTACTGGGCGACCGCGATCTGGCCACCCATCTGGTGCGCACCCAGATGCTGCGGGCCGGCTACCCGCTGTCGCAGATCACTACGGCGCTGTGTGACCGCTGGAACCCCGGCGCACGGTTGCTGCCGGCCAGCGACGACCGCTGCGAGACACACGTGGTGATCACCGATCCCGACGACGGCACCCGGCGGGCAATCCACTTCCAGGAGTGGTGGGTGCGCTACCGGGCCCAGGTGCCCACGCACAGCTTCGCGTTCGTCGGCGCCGAAAAAGCCAGCGCCTCAAGTGAAGCGGTAGCGGCCATCGCCGACGCCGACGTCATCTTGCTGGCACCGTCCAACCCGGTGGTGAGCGTCGGCGCGATCCTGGCCGTTCCCGGGATTCGCGGCGCGTTGCGCGCGGCCACCGCGCCGATCGTGGGCTACTCGCCGATCATCGGCGGAAAGCCGTTGCGCGGTATGGCCGATGAATGCCTTTCAGTGATCGGGGTGGAGTCCACCGCGGAGGCGGTCGGCCGGCATTACGGCGCGCGCCGGGGGACCGGGATACTGGATTGCTGGCTGGTGCACGAGGGCGACCGGGCCGAAATCGAGGGGGTCGCGGTGCGCTCGATACCGCTGTTGATGACCGACCCCGAGGCGACGGCCGAAATGGTCAGCGCCGGGCTGGACCTGGCAGGCGTGGCGGCGTGATCGGCGCAGGCTCGATGCGTTCCCCGGGGGAACATGGCACCGCCTCCCTGATCGAGATCCTGCCCGTGACCGGGCTTCCAGAATTCCGGCCCGGCGACGATCTGAGTGCGGCGGTCGCCGCGGCCGCCCCCTGGCTGCGCGATGGCGACGTCGTGGTGGTGACCAGCAAGGTGGTGTCCAAGTGTGAGGGCCGGCTGGTGCCGGCACCGCAGGACGCCGAGGAACGGGATCGTCTCCGGCGCACGCTGGTCGACGACGAAGCGGTACGCGTGCTGGCCCGCAAAGGGCGAACGTTGATCACCGAGAACCGGCTCGGTCTGGTTCAGGCCGCCGCGGGCGTGGACGGATCCAACGTCGGACGCGACGAACTGGCGCTACTGCCGGTCGACCCGGATGCCAGCGCCGCGGCGCTGCGCAGCGGGCTGCGCGAGCGGCTCGGCGCCGAGGTCGCCGTGGTCATCACCGACACGATGGGCCGCGCCTGGCGCAACGGGCAGATCGACGCGGCAATCGGCGCGGCCGGTCTGGCTGTGCTGCACAGCTATTCGGGAGCCGTCGACGGATACGGCAACGAGCTGCTCGTCACCGAGGTCGCGATCGCCGACGAGGTCGCGGCCGCTGCCGATCTGGTCAAGGGCAAACTAACCGCCACGCCGGTGGCCGTGGTGCGCGGCCTGCAGGTGGCCGACGACGGCTCGACGGCCCGGCGACTGCTGCGGCCGGGCGCCGAAGACCTGTTCTGGCTCGGCACCGCCGAGGCCCTCGACATGGGCCGCCGGCAGGCCCAGCTGTTGCGCAGGTCGGTGCGCCGGTTCAGCGCCGAGCCGGTGCCACCGGGGCTGGTCGAAGCCGCTGTCGCCGAGGCCCTTACCGCCCCGGCGCCCCACCACACCCGGCCGGTACGGTTCCTGTGGCTGCAGACCCGGGCCACCCGGACCCGGCTGCTGGACCGCATGAAGGACAAGTGGCGCACCGACCTGGCCGGTGACGGCAGACCTACCGACTTCATCGAGCGGCGGGTGGCGCGCGGCCAGATCCTCTACGACGCACCCGGGCTCGTCATCCCGATGTTGGTCCCCGAGGGCGCCCACGGCTACCCCGACGCCGCCCGCGCTGATGCCGAGCACACCATGTTCACCGTCGCGGTCGGCGCGGCCGTGCAGGCGCTGCTGGTCGCTTTGGCGGTGCGCGGGCTGGGCAGCTGCTGGATCGGCTCGACGATCTTTGCCGCCGACCTGGTCCGCGCCGAGCTCGAGCTGCCCGCCGACTGGGAGCCGTTGGGCGCCATCGCGATCGGCTACCCCGCCGAACCGGCCGGGTTGCGCGACCCGGCCGAGGTCGCGGACTTGCTGATCCGCAAGTGAGTCTCGACTTGTGGAGATACTTGAGCCCATGAAGACGTTCGCGGGCAAGGCGGCAGCGTCGGCCGACAAGGTTCGCGGCGGTTACTACACCCCGGCACCGGTGGCCCGATTCTTGGCCGGCTGGGTTCTTCAAGCCGGGCCCAGGATTCTGGAGCCGTCCTGCGGCGACGGCGCAATCCTGCGCGAGCTCGCCCGGCTCAGTAGCGCAGTCCATGGTGTGGAGCTCATCGCGCAGGAAGCGGCGAAGTCGCGCGAGTTCGCTCCCGTCGACGCCGACAACCTGTTCACCTGGCTGGCCGAGACCAACGGCGGCTGGGACGGGGTCGCGGGCAACCCGCCCTACATCCGCTTCGGCAACTGGGCATCCGACCAGCGGGATCCGGCTTTGCAACTGATGCGGCGGGAGGGTCTGCGCCCCACCCGATTGACCAATGCCTGGGTCCCGTTCGTCGTGGCGAGCACGGTATTGGTGCACGATGGCGGACGCGTGGGACTGGTGCTTCCGGCCGAGTTGCTCCAAGTCACCTATGCCGCGCAGTTGCGCGACTTCCTGCTGAGCCGGTTCTGTGAGATCACGCTGCTGACTTTCGAACGATTGGTCTTCGACGGCATCCTGCAAGAAGTCGTGTTGTTCTGCGGTGTCGTCGGGCAGGGCCCGGCTCGGATCCGCACCATCCACCTCAGCGATGCCGCCGCACTGGCGTCGATAACAGAAGCCGACCTCGACGTGGAGTCCGCTCCGGCGCTGCTGCACGAAAAAGAGAAATGGACCACGTATTTCCTGCCACCCGCCGCGATCGGACTGCTGCGAACGCTCAAGGACTCGCAGGCCATGATCCGGCTCGGGTCGATCGCCGACGTGGACGTGGGCATCGTGACGGGCCGCAACAGCTTTTTCACCTTCACCGCCGGCCAGGCCGACCAACTGGGCCTGATGCCACACTGCGTCCCGCTCGTCTCGCGCAGCGCCCAACTGTCCGGCCTCGTCTACGACACCGACTGCCGGGCAAGCGATGTCGCCGCCGGGCACCGGACCTGGTTGCTCAATGCCCCCGGTGACCCGGCCGATCCCGCGCTGGTCGCACACATCGACGTCGGCGAAGCCGCCGGCGTCCATCGGGGCTACAAGTGCTCGGTCCGCAAACCCTGGTGGAGCACACCGTCGCTGTGGATGCCCGACCTGTTCATGCTGCGCCAAATCCACCTGGCGCCACGGCTGACCGTCAACGCCGCCGCAGCGACGAGCACCGACACGGTGCACCGGGTCCGGCTCACCGCGCCGATAGACCCGACGGCCCTGGCCGCGGTGTTCCACAACAGCGTGACATTCGCCTTCGCCGAGATCATGGGCCGCAGTTACGGTGGGGGCATCTTGGAGCTGGAACCCGCTGAAGCCGAGCAGCTGCCCATTCCAGCACCCGGGCATGCCGGCGCCGAGCTGGCCCGCGACGTCGATTTGTTGTTGAAGGCCAACGAAGTCGAGAAGGCGCTCGACGTCGTCGACCGTCATGTGCTGATCGACGGACTGGGCTTGCCGGGCGAGGTGGTGGCGCAGTGTCGCGCGGCCTGGGCTTCGCTTCGGGATCGCAGGAGACGGCGGGGATCCCGGTGAGCGTCCTGAAAGCGGATATTCGACAGTCGGCGATCTCGATCCTCACCGACTGGCAGGCCCCCGATCCGGCCCAGGATTCGTTGCGGCACGCCGTCCTGGCCTTCGTGCACGGCCGTGCCGACGCCTGCCGGCGCGAGTGCGCACCGGGCCACGTCACCGCTTCGGCGCTGGTGCTGGACGACACCGGCACCCGGGTGCTGCTGACCTTGCACCCGCGCCTGGGCCGCTGGGTGCAATTGGGCGGGCACTGCGACGACGAGGACGCCGACATCGTCGCCGCCGCACTGCGCGAGGCCACCGAGGAATCCGGTGTCGCCGGTCTGCGCATCGAGCCCGAACTGGCGGCTGTGCACGCGCACCCGGTGGTGTGCTCGCTGGGCGTGCCGACCCGACACCTTGATCTGCAGTTCGTGGCGCATGCGCCGACCGGCGCGCAGATCGCGATCAGCGACGAGTCCGACGACTTGCGCTGGTGGCCGGCTGACGCGTTGCCGCCCGGTTCCGACCGCGCGCTGGCATACGTGGTCGCCCGGGCCCGCAGTCGTTAGCCACCGAGATCGACAACAGCGCGGAAAAATGCGACTTGGGTAGGCGTCACGGTGGCGTCGATCTCGACGCCAGGGCGGCTCAGACGTCGGACGAGTAGCGGATCCCGCCGTCGGGAATGGAGACGCCGGGCCACACCCGGGCGCCACGCAGCAGCTCGCAGCGCGCACCGATGTCGGCGCCGTCGCCGATCACCCCATCGCGGATCAGCGCCCGCGGGCCGATGCGGGCGCCGAAGCCGATGATCGAGCGCTCGATCACGCTGCCGGCCTCGATCTTGACGCCGTCGAAAATCACCGCGCCGTCCAGCCGGACGCCGGGGCCGATCTCGGCGCCCCGTCCCACCACCGTGCCGCCGATGAGCACCGCGCCCGGCGACACCGCCGCGCCGTCGTGCACCAAGGACTCGCCGCGGTGACCGTGCAGGGCCGGTGACGGGGCGATCCCGCGCACCAGGTCCGCCGATCCCCGCACGAAGTCCTCCGGTGTGCCCATGTCGCGCCAGTAGCTGGCATCGACGTAGCCGCAGACCTTGACATCCGGGTCGGAGAGCAGGGCCGGGAACACCTCGCGTTCGACCGAGACCTCGCGGCCCCGCGGAATCCGGTCGATGACGGCGCGTTCGAAGACATAACAGCCGGCGTTGATCTGGTCGGTCGGCGGATCCTGCGTCTTCTCCAGAAAGGCGACGACGCGGTCCTCCTCGTCGGTGGGCACGCAGCCAAACGCCCGCGGGTCCCCCACCCGAACCAGGTGCAGGGTGACGTCGGCCCGGTTGGTTTGGTGGAAGCTGAGCAGCTGGCCCAGGTCAACGCCGGACAGCACGTCGCCGTTGAACACCATCACCGTGTCGTGCCGCAGGTGGCCGGCGACATTGGCGATGCCGCCGCCGGTTCCCAGCGGCCGCTCCTCGGTCACGTAGTCGATCTGCAGGCCCAGCTTGGACCCGTCGCCGAACTCCGCCGCGAACACCGCGGCTTGATATGAGGTGCTCAGGATGACGTGCTCGATGCCCGCGGCGGCGATCCGCGACAGCAGATGCGTGAGAAACGGCAGTCCGGCGGTGGGCAGCATGGGCTTGGGCGCCGACAGCGTCAGCGGCCGCAGCCGGGTGCCCTTGCCACCGACCAGGACCACCGCGTCGACTTGGGTTGCCAAGGTCAGTGCCGCCCTTCTGCCAGTTGCCGTCTTCGAGAACTGCGCTGCGAACTACGCACCATCATGCGGGACCGTAGCGCCAGCGACGCCCGCAGTGTCCAGCGCAGCGGAGCCCGCCGCCAGCCGGCATGCCGGTCGGCCAGGAAGATGTAGGTGCTTGTGTGATGTGCCGCCAGGTGGCTTGCCGGATCGTGCCCGGTGGAGTGGCCCTTGTGGTGCAGCACTTCTGCCGACGGCACGTAGACGCTCTGCCAGCCGGCTTTGCCGAGCCGGTCACCGAGGTCGACGTCCTCCATATACATGAAGTAGCGCTCGTCGAATCCGCCGACCTGGCTGAAGGCGGACCGGCGTACCAGCAGGCAGGATCCCGACAGCCAACCCACCGGCCGCTCGCTGGGCTCGAGCCGCTCCTGGCGGTATGCCGTCGTCCACGGGTTGCGCGGCCAGAACGGCCCGACGACCGCGTGCATGCCGCCGCGGATCAGGCTGGGCAGGTGGCGCGCCGACGGATACACCGACCCGTCGGGGTCCCGGATGAGCGGGCCCAGCGCACCGGCGCGCGGCCAGCGGGTGGCGGCGTCCAGCAGCGCGTCGATGCTGCCCGGGCCCCACTGCACGTCGGGGTTGGCCACGATCACCCAGTCCTCGTCGTCTCCGCAATTTTCCGAGAGCTGCGCGATGGCGCGGTTCACCGCGGTGCCGTAGCCGAGGTTCGCCCCGGTGTGGAACAGCCGCACATTCGGATAGCGCTCGACCGCCGCCTGCGGGGTTCCGTCGGTGGAGCCGTTGTCCGCCAACAGCACGCATATCGGGCGCTCGGTGGCCAGCGACAACGAGGCCAGGAAGCGCTCCAGGTGCGGGCCCGGCGAGTAGGTCACGGTCACGACCGGCAGGACGTCAGTCACGTGTAGAGGGTATCGGTCGATCGGTTGTGGCATTGCTTGCCGACGCGGCCAGTGCCGCGACAAGCGCTGCGCGCCACGGCCTTAGCGGCCTCAGGCCCGCCGCCACCGACTGCCGGCTGCCCAGCGCGGAGTAGCCGGGCCGCGGTGCCGGCCGCGGAAACTGTGCGCTGCTGACCGGCCGCACCCGCGCCGGGTCGGCACCGCATTCTTCGAACACCGCGCGGGCCTGGCCGAACCGGGAGACCGCCCCCTCATTCGCCGCGTGCAGGATCGGGCCCGGGACGCGGTCGTCGACGACCTGTAATAGCGCGGCCGCCAAGTCGCCGACGTAGGTCGGTGATCCGGTCTGGTCGTCGACCACGTCCACCGGGCCGTCCCCGGCGGCCAGTCGGCGCATGACGGCCACGAAGTCGTTGCCGGTACCGCCGGTGTACACCCACGCGGTACGGACCACGACGGCCTGCGGCAGCGCTGCCAATACTGCTTGCTCGCCGGCGAGCTTGCTCCGGGCGTACACGCCCTGCGGTGCGGTTTGGTCGCCGGGTTCGTAGGGATCCGGCTCGGCCCTGTCGGCGTCGCCGTGGAACACATAGTCGGTGGAGACGTGGATCAGCCGGGCGCCGACGCGCGCGCAGGCCCGGGCGAGGTGCTCGGGGCCGGCGGCATTGACGGCGTATGCCCTGGCCTCGTCGCTCTCGGCGGCGTCGACGTTGGTGTAGGCCGCGCAGTTGATCACCACGTCGCCGCCCTGGATGATCCGGTCGGCGGCCGCCGGGTCGGTGATGTCCCACTCCGACGACGTACACGCCAGCACGTTGCGGCCCTGATCGGCGGCCAACGCGGCCAAACAGCCGCCGAGCTGGCCGCCGGCGCCGGTGATGACGATCCTGCCTGACATGGTTCGAGTTTGGCATGCCCCGGAAAGCTCGGGCCACGCCGCCGTTCGCTACGCGCGAAGCAGCTGTATCGCAAGTAACCTAGTGGGATGCCTGTGCAACGTGTGGTTCGTGTGATTGCGACTGTGCTGACGGTTGCGGTCGTTCTGGGCACCGGGCTCGCGTGGAGCAATGTCCGGTCCTTCGAAGACGGCATCTTTCACATGTCCGCGTCCTCGCTGGGTAAGGGCGGCGACGACGGCGCGATCGACATCTTGCTGGTCGGGCTGGACAGCCGTACCGACGCGCACGGCAACCCATTGTCCGCCGAGGAACTGGCGACCCTGCGGGCCGGCGACGAGGAAGCGACCAACACCGACACGATCATCCTGATCCGGATTCCCAACAACGGGAGGTCGGCGACCGCGATCTCGATTCCGCGGGACTCCTACGTCGCCGCGCCCGGCCTGGGCAAGACGAAGATCAACGGGGTCTACGGTCAAACCCGAGAGGCGAAGCGCGTCAGCCTGGTCAAGGCCGGTGATTCCGCCGAAGACGCCGCCGCACAGGGCACCGAGGCGGGTCGGGATGCCTTGATCAAGACCGTCGCGGATCTCACCGGGGTCACCGTCGATCACTACGCGGAGATCGGGCTGCTCGGTTTCTCATTGATCACCGACGCGCTGGGCGGGGTGGACGTCTGCCTCAAAGAACCGGTGTTCGAGCCCCTCTCGGGTGCCGACTTCCCGGCCGGCCAGCAACGACTCGACGGTCCGGAGGCGCTCAGCTTCGTCCGCCAGCGCCACGAACTGCCGCGCGGCGACCTGGACCGCGTGGTGCGCCAGCAGGTGGTGATGGCCTCGTTGGCCCACCGGGTCATCTCCGGCAAGACACTGTCCAGCCCCGCCACCGTGAGACGGCTGGAGGCCGCCGTCCAGCGCTCGGTGGTGATCTCCTCCGGTTGGGACGTCATGGATTTCCTCCAGCAGATGCAAAAGCTGGCCGGAGGTAACGTCGCCTTCGCCACCGTTCCGGTGCTCGACGGGGCCGGCTGGAGCGACGACGGCATGCAGAGCGTGGTGCGGGTGGACCCGCATCAGGTCCAGGAATGGGTCGCCGGCCTGCTGCACGACCAGGCTCAGGGCAAGACCGAAGAACTGGCCTACACACCGGCCAAGACCACCGCCAGTGTGGTCAACGACACCGACATCAACGGACTGGCGGCCTCGGTGTCGGACGTGTTGAGCGCCAAGGGGTTTGCCACCGGCACCGTCGGCAATAACGACGGCGGCCACGTCAAGAGCAGTCAGGTGCGGGCCGCCAAGACCGACGACCTGGGCGCCCAGGAGGTCGCCAAAGAACTGGGCGGGTTGCCGGTCGTCGCCGATGCGTCGCTGGCTCCGGGATCGGTGCGGGTAATGCTGGCCAACGACTACACCGGTCCGGGCTCCGGGCTGTCCGGCGGCCCGAACGGCCAACCAGCATCCGCCCGGGTGTCCAACGCCGGGTCGGCGGCCGACCCCAATGTGCCCCCGCCCTCGCCGATTCTGACCGCCGGCTCGGACAAGCCCGAGTGCATCAACTGAGCACGCGGACGCTGAGCGGGGCGATCCTGGATCCGATGCTGCGGACCGACCCGGTCGGCCCGCGGATCACCTACTACGACGATGCCACCGGCGAACGCATCGAATTGTCCGCGGTAACACTGGCCAACTGGGCCGCCAAGACCGGCAACCTGTTACGCGACGAGCTGGGCGCCGGGCCGGCCAGCCGGGCCGCGATCCTGCTGCCGGCGCACTGGCAGACGGCGGCCGTGTTGTTCGGGGTGTGGTGGATCGGCGCCGAGGCGGTGCTCGGAGCAGCCGGCCCGGCCGACCTGGCACTGTGCACCCCGGACCGGCTCGCCGAGGCCGACACCGTCGTCGAACCCGGCGGCGAGGTGGCGGTGCTGTCGCTGGATCCGTTCGGGCGCCCCTCAAATCAGGGAAGGCCGGACCTGCCGATCGGTGTCACCGACTACGCCACCGCGGTGCGGGTGCACGGCGACCACATCGTCCCCGAACGCCGTCCCGGCCCGGCGTTGGCCGGCCGGTCAGTCGACGAGGTGCTGGCCGACTGTGAAAGTTCCGCGGCGGCAAGGGGTTTGACGTCGAGCGACCGGGTGCTTTCCCGCGCGTCCTGGCCAGGACCCGCCGAGCTGGTGGACGGTCTGCTGGCGATCCTGGCCGTCGGTGCATCGCTGGTTCAGGTGGCCAACCCCGACCCGTCGGCACTGGAGCGCAGGATCGCGACCGAGAAAGTCACCCGGGTGCTTTGAGCAAGGCGGCTCGCACCAGGCGCTGGCAATTCATATTGATATCGCAATATTTCGATGTTAACGTCGGCAGGACTGGCTCACGTGTATTAAGAGAAAGGTTGCTTTGATGGTGCACGGACTTTTCGCGAAGGCAACCGCCGTGCTGGTGACCGGGGTGGCCGGCGCGGCCACTTACGACCTGCTGCGCAGGGCCGCGGCCAAGGCGCCGCTGCATGCGACGGCGGTGTGGGCAGCTGAGCTCGGGTTGCGCGGTACCCGCAAGGCCGAGGAGGCCGCGGAGTCGGCGCGGCTCAAGCTGGCCGACATCATGGCCGAAGCCCGCGAAAGGGTCGGCGAAGAAGCCCCCACGCCGTCGGTCACCGACGCCCACCAGCACGAGCACTGATCGGGCGGACATGTCCGTGGACACGGCCGCGCTCTGCAACGTGGACGCTACCGAAGACCCCGCGCTGGTGATCGTTTCGGATGCGGCCGGGCGGATGCGGGTTTCCGTCACGTGGGTACGCGGCAACACCCGGCGTGCCGTGGCGGTCGAAGAGTCGGTCGCCCAGCAAGACGGGGTGCGCGCCGTGCACGCTTACCCGCGCACCGGATCCGTCGTCGTCTGGTATTCGCCCCGGCGCGCTGACCGCTCCTCGGTACTGGCGGCGATCAGCGCGGCCGCGCACGTCGCCGCCGGGCTGATTCCCGCGCGCGAGCCGCATTCGTCGGAGATCCGCAACGCCGATGTGCTGCGCATGGTCCTCGGCGGCGCCGCACTGACCTTGCTCGGCTTGCGCCGCTACGTGTTCGCCCGACCGCCGCTGCTCGGCCCGAACGGCCGGCTGCTGGCCACCGGCGTCACCGTCTTCACCGGCTATCCGTTCCTGCGCGGCGCGCTGCGGTCGTTGCGCTCCGGGAAGGCCGGGACCGATGCGCTGGTCTCGGCCGCGACCGTGGCGAGCCTGGTGTTGCGCGAGAACGTGGTGGCGCTGACCGTGCTGTGGCTGCTCAACATCGGTGAATACCTGCAGGATCTGACCCTGCGCCGGACCCGGCGGGCCATCTCCGAGCTGCTGCGCGGTACCCAGGACACCGCATGGATCCGCCTGACCGACGGCCCGCAGGCGGGCACCGAGATTCAGGTGCCCATCGACACGGTGCAGATCGGCGACGAGGTGGTGGTCCACGACCACGTCGCGATACCGGTGGACGGCGAGGTGGTCGACGGCGAGGCGATTGTCAACCAGTCCGCGATCACCGGTGAGAACCTGCCGGTCAGCGTCATGGTCGGGGCGCGCGTGCACGCCGGGTCGGTCGTGGTGCGCGGACGGCTGGTGGTGCGCGCCCACGCCGTCGGGAACCAAACCACCATCGGGCGCATCATCACCAGAGTTGAAGAGGCGCAACACGACCGGGCGCCCATCCAGACGGTCGGCGAGAACTTCTCCCGCCGTTTCGTTCCCACCTCGTTCATCGTCTCGGCCGCCACCCTGGCGATCACCGGCGACGTGCGCCGGGCCATGACCATGCTGTTGATCGCCTGCCCCTGCGCGGTGGGGCTGTCCACCCCGACTGCGATCAGCGCCGCGATCGGCAACGGTGCGCGCCGCGGCATCCTGATCAAGGGCGGATCCCACCTCGAACAGGCGGGCCGGGTGGACGCGATCGTGTTCGACAAGACCGGAACGTTGACCGTAGGGCGTCCGGTGGTCACCAATATTGTTGCGTTGCATAAGGATTGGGAGCCCGAGCAGGTGCTGGCGTATGCGGCCAGCTCGGAGATCCACTCTCGTCATCCACTGGCCGAGGCGGTGATCCGCTCGACCGAGGAACGCCATATCACCATCCCGCCGCATGAGGAGTGCGAGGTGCTGGTCGGGTTGGGCATGCGGACCTGGGCCGACGGCCGGACGCTGCTGCTGGGCAGTCCGTCGCTGCTGCGCGCCGAGAAGGTGAAGGTGCCGAAGAAGGCCTCGGACTGGGTGGCCAAGCTGCGCCGCCAGGCCGAGACGCCGTTGCTGCTCGCCGTGGACGGCACGCTGGTGGGGCTGATCAGCCTGCGCGACGAAGTGCGGCCCGAGGCGGCTCAGGTATTGACGCAGTTGCGGGCCAACGGGATTCGCCGGATCGTGATGCTCACCGGCGATCATCCAGAGATCGCCCAGGTGGTCGCCACGGAGCTGGGCATCGACGAGTGGCGCGCCGAGGTGATGCCCGAGGACAAGCTCGAGGTGGTGCGCGAGCTGCAGAACGACGGCTTTGTCGTCGGCATGGTCGGTGACGGCGTCAACGACGCTCCCGCACTGGCGGCCGCCGATATCGGGATCGCCATGGGTCTGGCCGGAACCGACGTCGCCGTGGAGACCGCGGATGTGGCGCTGGCCAATGACGATCTGCATCGTCTGCTCGACGTGCGGGACCTGGGCGCCCGGGCGGTCGACGTGATCCGGGAGAACTACGCCATGTCCATCGCCGTCAACGCCGCCGGGCTGCTCATCGGCGCGGGCGGCGCGTTGTCTCCGGTGCTGGCCGCGATCCTGCACAACGCGTCGTCGGTGGCGGTGGTGGCCAACAGCTCCCGGCTGATCCGATATCGCCTGGACTAGTGGCGATCGCCAGCACGGCGAAGCCGGACGCAGCGGGTCGCCACGCGACAACTGCCACTCAGCAGCCGCAGTCGTGGCCGCGCCAGGCCCGGATACCCTGCCAAACCGCGACGGCGGCGACGGCCAGGCCGATCGCGGGGTCAAACCACCACCCATCGGACCAGGCGGCGGTGACGGCAAGGCCGACCAGCACTCCGGCGGCCTGGACCGCGCACAGGTAGTTCTGCATGCCTTCGCCCTCGGTGGCCGCCGAACCCAGCCGTGCGCCCAGTCTCCGGTTGGCCCGGCCGAGGATCGGCATCAGAAACAACGCGACCGCCGTCAACCCGATGCCGATCACCGAGGTGTCGACGTGGTGCTCGCCGGTCAGGTGGCGGATGGATTCGGCAGCGATGTAGGGGGCGGTCAGCCAAAACGACACCGCAACGCCGCGCTCTGCGCGCGACTCGGCGGTCTGCGACAGACTGCGGGTGCCGCTGAACCGCCATACCACCATCGCGCTGGCCAGTGCCTCGGAGCCGCCGCCCAGCGCCCACCCGGTCAGTGCGACGGATCCGACCGCCAGGCCCTGCCACAGTCCGACGGTGCCCTCGACGAGCAGCACGGCCAGGCCGACCCAGGCCAACTGGCGCGCCCACCGGGCATCGGCCTGCCAGCCGGCGTCCCGCGTCGCAGCGATACCGCATTCGTCAGCGATGGTGGCAGAAGTGGTCATTGCGCGATGGTAGGGGCGGGTGGGCGGGGCCGGATGCGTCGACACCCGGCCGTGATGGATCCGTGTCGAAGCCCCTACCCTGAGCTTTCACGGCTTGACAGGAGTTCATGATGTGCGACGGCAACGATGGCGGGATCGGAGTCGACTGGGTCGACGTCTCGGCCGAACCGAACCACGTCGAACAGTTCCGCAGCGACGTCGCCAGGGTCTATGAGGTCACCATCTATGCCGGGACGGCTACCCTGTATCACCGGCACGACCGCGACACCGTCTACGTCATCACCGCCGGCGGGCGCTTCCGATCGCAAGAGCCCGGACACCAGCGCAGCCGCACAGCCCTGGGACGCTCCACCGGGGTGGGCAGCCAACTACGGCTGCTGGCCACGCGTCTGACGCACGGATGGCTGCAGGTGCCCACCGGCACGGTGATCCTGCAGCCGCACCGAGACTTTCCGCTGATTCACCGCGTGCATGCGCATCCGGGCAATCCCGGTCCGATCCGGATGATCGGGGTGGAACTGCCGACCGGCCATCCGGCACCGAGCCGGATCGAGCGCGGTGCGGGATTGCGCGTCGAGAAGCACACCTCGCGCTGGCTGGTGTACCGGCTGCGGCTCGATGCCGACGGCACAACGACATTCACCGCACCTCGCGGCGGCGTGCTGGTCGTGGTGACCGGTACGGCCGAGTTATCCGGGTCATCGGGCAGCCAGGACGCCGTGGCGGGATCGGTCCACCAGCTGCCGGGCGGCTCGGTGCGCGTGCGTTCGTCGGGCGGCCGGGCGCTCGACGCCATCATCGTGCCCGGCTGAGATCCCGTGCGGCGCAAGGCGGCTAGGTGCGTCCCTGGCCCTGCCCGAACAGCTTGGTGAGCCGGCGGGTGAGTCCGCGCGGCAGCATCCTGCCGCCGGTGGTCAGCACCTTGTACTGCAGGCTCGGGACGATCACGACGGTGCCCTTGGCCGCCCGCGACAGGCAGTTGTCGACGACGTCGTCGATGTCCAGCCACATGAATGCCGGCATCGAGGACATCGAGATGCCCGCCCGGTGATGGAACTCGGTGTGCATGTAGCCGGGGCACAGCGCGTGGATGCCGACACCGGTGCCGTCCAGCCCGCTGGACAGGCCTTCGGAAAACGACACCACCCAGGCTTTGGACGCCGAATACGTCGAGCCGCGACCCGGCAGCAGACCGGCAATACTGCCGATGTTGATCACCGTGCCCGACCCGGCCCGCAGCATGGGCGGCAGGGCGGCGCGGGTCAGCTGCATCACCGCGGTCACGTTCACGTCCAGCTGGGCCTGTAGCAGCGCGGGATCGATCGTCCAGAACTCCCCGGAGATACCGAAGGCGGCGTTGTTGACCAGCACCTGCACGCCGGCGGCCAGCCGGTCGGCCACGGCGGCGCGGCCCGCAGGGTCGGCCAGGTCGGCCACCAGAACCTCGCTGTCGACGCCGTGCGCGCCATGCAGATCACCGGCCAGCTGCTTCAGCCGATCGGCTTCGCGGGCCACCAGAACCAGGTCGTAGCCATCGGCGGCATAGCGACGGGCGAACCCTTCGCCGAGACCGGAAGTGGGTCCGGTGATCAGCGCAACAGGACGGGACATGGTCACACTCCTGCCTGGTCTTCGACCGATTGGTTGTTCAGCAAGCGTTTGAGCACCTTCCCGCCCGCGTTGCGGGGCAGTGCATCGACGAACAGCACATCGCGGGGAATCTTGAAGCGGGCCAACCGATTCCGGACGTAGTCTTTGACATCGCGCTCAGTCAGCGACGCGCCCGGTCGCACTACGATGTAGCTGCGCAGCCGCTGCCCGAACTCCTCGTCGCTGACGCCGACGACCGCGACGTCGACGATGTCGGGATGATGCGCGAGCGCCTCTTCGACCTCGCCCGGGTAGACGTTCTCCCCGCCGGAGACGATCATCTCGTCGTCGCGACCGTCGATGAACAGCCGGCCGGCCTCATCGAAATGACCGACGTCGCCGGTGGACATCAGACCCTGGATCGACTCCTTGGTGCCGCCGCCGGTGTATCCCTCGAAGGCCAGCACGTTGCCGACGAAAATCCGCCCCGGTGTCCCCGGGGGAGCCTGGTGTTGCTCGTCGCTGAAAACCTTGACGACCGATCCGGGCACGACTCCCCCGACGCATCCCGGCTCGACGGCCAGGTCGGCGGGCGTGGCGATGGTGGCGTAGGCCACCTCGGTGGAGCCGTACATGTTGTAGACCACGGGCCCCAGCGCCTCGAGCGCGCGGGTGGCCAGCGCCGCCCCGAGCTGGGATCCGCCGATGAACACGATGCGCAATGACGACAGATCGGCCCCGGCGAGGGCTGCCGGACCCAGATCGAGAATGCGCCGCAGCATGATCGGCACGACGATCATGGCGCTGGCCCGATGTGCGGCCACGCTGTCCAGGGTCTGCTGGGGATCGAAATGGCGGCGCAGCACCAGCGTCGAGCCCAGCACCATGGCGAACATCGCATGGCTGAAACCCATCGAATGAAACAGCGGCACACAGCATTCGGTGACTTCCCGGCCGCGGAACGGCACCTTGCCGAGCAGGCCGCCGACCGGTATCAGCGAGTAGGGCTCCGAGCGCGCGGCACCCTTCGGGGTTCCGGTCGTCCCGCTGGTCGAAATGACGATCTTGGGCCGACCGCCGGAACTGGGCGGCGGACTGGTATCGCCCTGCTCGATCAGCGCATCGAGGGTGTCCGGAGCGGGCGTTGGCGTCTGCGTTGGCGTCCAGGCCCGGATCCGGCCCAACCTCGGGTTCACGTCTGCGACGACGGCGCTGTACTCGTCGTCGTAGACCAGGAGGTCGACGCCTTCGCGGGTCACCATATCGGCGAGTTGCACGCTGCCGAAGCCGGTGTTGAGCAGCACGACACCGGCGCCGCACTTGCCGGCAGCGAAGACGGCTTCCAGAAAGCCTCGGTGGTTACCGGCCAGGATGGCCAGGCTGGCACCCGGGCCAAGCCCGCGCCGGCGCCACTCGTTGGCCAGCGCGTTGGTCCGGTTGTCCAGGTCGGCGAAACTCAGCGCACCGCGCTCGTCGATCAGTGCCACCCCGGCGTGGTCCCGAGCGGCGGTCATCACCGTCGCCGCCCCCAACAGTCCGTAGCGCTCGAGCGCGCGTAGCACCGGCAGGATCCGGCCGGGCGGGATCAACCGCAACCCCCCGGACCGGGCATACAGCAGCAACGACGAGGTTTCCAAGCCGAGGCGCCTGATCGGTTTCGCCACGATAGTCTGCACTGTGCCCCTCACCCATGGTTTGGTGTCGAGTCGACAGCGAACCCGACACGTCGATGCTGCCGCCCGGTGCTCGCCGTCGATAAGGGCGCAACGCCACCAGCGGCAGGGGACTTTGGTCACCGTGTCCGGGTGATACCGAGCCCCGGAATGCGCCGACGTGACTGTAGTTACTCTGGCTAACCAGTAGACCGGAAGGGATTTTCACGATGGGGCGCACCGACAACGACACCTGGGACCTGGCGACGAGCGTGGGAGCCACCGCCACCATGGTGGCCGCGGGACGGGCCCGGGCCACCCGGGACGGGCTGATCGACGACCAGTTCGCCGAGCCGCTGGTGCGCGCCGTCGGCGTTGACTTCTTCACCCGATGGACCGCCGGCGAGCTCGACTCGGCGGACGTCGACGTGCCCGGCGCCCCGTGGGGCATGCAACGCATGACCGACATGCTGGCCGCGCGCACCCGGTACATCGACGCGTTCTTCGCCGACGGGATGGCCGCGGGCATCCGCCAGGTGGTCATCTTGGCCTCCGGTCTCGACGCCCGCGCGTATCGGCTGCCCTGGGCGGCGGGCACGACGGTGTTCGAGGTCGACCAGCCGGAAGTCATCGAGTTCAAGACCGCAACCATCGCCGACCTGGGCGCCGAACCCACCGCCGAGGTGCGCGCCGTCCCGATCGACTTGCGCCACGACTGGCCAACGGCGCTGCGGCAGTCCGGGTTCGACACCGGCCAGCCCGCCGCCTGGGCCGCCGAGGGCCTGCTCGGCTTCCTGCCGGCCGAGGCGCAGGACCGGCTGCTGGAGCAGATCACCGCGCTCAGCGCCGACGGCAGTCAGCTGGTGGCCGAAGTCTTCCTGAACACGGGCGTCAACGGCGACGCGTTGAACGCCGCGAGCGAAAAGTGGCGGGAGAACGGCCTCGACATCGCGCTGGGCGATCTGGGCTTCCCCGGCGAGCGCAACGACGCGGCGACCTACCTGGAAGCGCTCGGCTGGCACCCGGTTCGCACGTCGCTGAACCAGTTGCTGGCCGACAACGGCCTGCCGCTGCAGGCCGACGACCCAGACGCACCCTTTGCCAAGAACTACTACTGCACCGCGGTGCTGCACAACGCAGGTTAAGGAAAGGCTCCGTATGCCAACCAGCACGCCCGCCAAGCCCCTTGACGGATATCGGGTGCTCGATTTCACCCAGAACATCGCCGGGCCACTGGCCGGACAGATCCTGGCCGACCTGGGCGCCGAGGTCATCAAAATCGAGGCGCCCGGCGGTGAGGCGGCCCGGCGGCTCACCGCGGTGCTTCCCGGACGCCCGCCATTGGCCACGTATTTCCTGCCGAACAACCGGGGCAAGAAGTCGCTGATGGTGGACCTGACCACCGACGAGGCCAAGCAGCAGATCCTGCGGCTCGCCGACACCGCGGACGTCGTGCTGGAAGGGTTTCGCCCCGGGGTGATGGAGCGCTTGGGCCTGGGTCCCGACGACTTGCGGTCACGCAACCCCAAACTGATCTATGCCCGCCTCTCGGCCTACGGCGGCAACGGCCCGCACAGCAGCAGACCGGGCATCGATCTGATGGTCGCCGCCGAGTCGGGCATGACCACCGGGATGCCCACACCGGAGGGCAAACCGCAGGTCATCCCGTTCCAACTGGTCGACAACGCCAGCGGTCACGTGCTGGCCCAGGCGGTGCTGGCGGCGCTGCTCAACCGCGAGCGCCACGGGGTCGCCGACGTCGTCCGGGTCGCGATGTACGACGTCGCGGTCGGGCTGCAGACCCAACAGCTGACCATGCACCTGAACCGCACTAGCAATGACCGGCCGAAACCAGATGCCGCACCGAAACCTAAGCGGCGCAAGGGAGTTGGCTTTGCCGCCCAACCATCCGACGCATTCCGGACCGCCGACGGCTACGTCATCATCAGCGCGTACGTGCCCAAACACTGGGCGAAACTGTGTCAGATCATCGGCCGGCCCGATCTGCTGGACGACGAGCGATTCATCGACCAGCGCGCGCGCGCGGTCAATTACCCCGAGTTGACCGAGGAACTGGAATCGGCACTGGCCGCCAAGACCGCCGCCGAATGGGTTGAGCTGCTGCAAGAAGCCGGCCTGATGGCCTGCCTTCCCTACACCTGGAAGCAGGTGGTCGACACCCCGTTGTTTGCCGAGAACGAGCTCGCCCTGCGAGTCGGCAGCGGTGACGACGCCATCACGGTGATCCGCACCCCGGCGCGCTACTCGAGCTTCGACGCCGTGGCCACCGATCCCCCGCCTGCGCCGGGACAGCACAACGACCTGTTTCTCACCGCGCCGGAGCCGGCGTCCTGACAGCTACCGGGTTTTGGCGTCCGTCCTAATTGTTTCGGTGTCCGTCCTGGTTTCGGTGTCCGTCCTGGTTTCGGAGTCCGTCAGTGAGCTCCCCATTGTTTCTGGGAGAAGAACGGTGCAGCCGAGGCTGGTGAGTATCAGGATGGCCATCATCAGCCCGATAGCCCAGGACCCAACGCTTGCCGCCAGTGCACCCGCAAGCATTGGTGGCACCGCGCCGCCGATGATTCCGCCCATGTTGAACGCCAGTCCCGCACCGGTGTAGCGGTAGCCGGTGGCGAAGGTTTCGGGAATGAAGGAGCTGAGCGGCGCTGTCAACACGCCCAGGATCGCATAGGTGACGACGATGGCGATACCGAACAGCGCGGGGTCGCCGGTGTCCATCAATGGCATCACCGCGAATGCCCAGGGCGCTCCCACCGCAAAGCCACACAGCATGACGCGTCGTCGGCCGACGTGGTCACTCCAGACCGCCGCCGGCACGGTAAGCGCGATCGACGACAACCCGCCGAGCACACCGACAAACAGGATCAGGTTTCTGGAATGCCCGAGTTCGGTGCGGGCGTAGGTCATCAGATAGGTCGCCGCCATGAAGCTCAGCGTGAAAGGCCCGACCGCGCAACCAGCGGCGAGAACGACCTGTCGGGACTGGGCCCGGAAAAGCTCGGCGATCGGGGCGGTGGGCACGGCCGCATCCACCTTTGCACGCAGCTTTTGCGAGGCGAAAACCGGTGTCTCGGTGATGTTCAGGCGCACGTAGAGGGCAACGACGACCAGCACCGCACTGAAGAGAAACGGCACCCGCCAGCCCCAGGTCAGGAAAGCGGGGCTGGTCTCTCCGATGGTGAAATTGACGGCCAGCATGGCAAGGTTGGCGAGCACCAGGCCCACGCCGGCTCCGAGTGGGGTGAACATCCCGTATTGCCCGCGTTTGCCGCACGGTGCGTGTTCGGCAAGCAGCAGCGCCGATCCAGCCCATTCGCCACCTAGCGCTATTCCCTGTAGCAGCCGCAGCGCGAGCAAGATCAGCGGCCCGGCCACGCCGATGGTTGCCGCACCGGGGAGCAAGCCCACCGCCACGGTGGACAGACCCATGATCAACAGCGTTGCGACCAGAGTTGCTTTCCTGCCGACCCGATCACCGAAGTGCCCGAAAATGCCCGCTCCCAGCGGTCGGGAGAAGAACGCTGCGGCGAACGTCGCCAGCGACGCGACGGTCGCCATCGTCGTTCCCAGGTAGGGAAAGAACACGGTCGGGAACACCAGAGCTGCTGCGGTGCCGTAGAGAAAAAAGTCGTAGAACTCGATCGCAGATCCAACCAGGCTTGCCATAGCCACCCGCGTCATCCGGGTCTGCTCGCCTGTGGACGTGCGCAGCAAGTCTGGCGACGTTCGCTGGAAACGCACGCGAACATGCTATGCGGCAATGGCGCCCATTGACTCCCGAAAGCACATCGGCCCCGACATCCGCGGGCACATCAGGCCGCCAGCTTGACCGTTCGGTCGTTGCCGCGGTCGGCGACATAGACGGTCCCCGCGTTGTCCACCGCCACCCCCAAGGGAGTGTTGAGGCCGGTCAACGGCAGCGCGGTCGGGGTGTTGGATCCGGCCGGCAACTTCAACACCTGGTTGCTGTCGTGTTCGGTGACGAACACGTCGCCGGCGGTGTCCACCGCGATGCCCCATGGAACGGCGACGCCGGTGAACGGCAGCACGGTCTGGGCGCTCGACCCGGCCGCCAACATCAGCACCCGGTTGTTGTCGGTGTCGGTGACGTAGACGTTGCCCGCGGGGTCCACCGCCACCCCGTCGGGGTTCTTGAGGCCGGTGAACGGCAGCACGGTCTGGCTGGACGACCCGGCCGCCAACTTCAGCACCCGATTGTTGCCCCGGTCGGCCACATAGACGTTGCCCTGGCCATCCACCGCTACCCCTTCGGGATAGTTGAGGCCGGTGAACGGCAGCACGGTCTGGCTGGACGACCCGGCCGCCAACTTCACCACCCGGTTGTTGAAATCAGCGACGTACACGGCGCCGGCGTTGTCCACCGCCAGCCCCTGGGGTTGATAAAGGCCACTGAACGGCAGCACTGTCGGGGCGCTCGACCCGGGCGCCAATTCCACCACCCGCCCGTACATGCCCTCACTGGTGACATACACGTCGCCGGCTTTGTCCAGCGCCACCCCACCCGGGGACAACCGGAAGTCGATGCCGGTGAACGGCAGCTCGGTTTGTCCGGATGCCTGCTGCTTCGATGCCGCCGACGGTCGCGTCGCCAGATAGCCGGTGGTAGCGATGGCGGCGACGAGCAAGACCATGGAGATGCCAATGATGGCCCACACCTTGCGTTTTCGTCCGGACCGGGGAGCGACGCGGCGAAAGTCCGGCTGGGGCGCGACGAAGGCCACGGGCCGGCCCATGGTCGCGTCGGTGCCCGACCCGGTGTAGTCGGTCCACGCACGGGCCAGCTCCGGGCCGACGGCATTGGCCAGCAGGGTCGCATTGTCGCCTTGCCGCAAAATCGAGTCTTCTTGCTGCTGCTCGGATGTGGTCAGCACGTGATGAGCGGCCACGGCCAGATCACCGGCGGTGCAATAGCGGTCCGCCGGGTTTTTGGCCATGCCCTTTCCGATCACCGTGTCTACCGCGGGTGGGACACGCCCCGGGCGCAGCTGGCTGGGCCGCGGTGCGGGCTCGAGCAGATGGGCGGCGACCAACCGCTCGACGCTGTCGGCCCGGTACGGCGGTGCCCCGGTCAAACACTCGCCCAACACGCAAGCCAGCGCATAGATATCGGAGCGATAGGTGACCTCAGCGCCGGTAAACCGTTCGGGCGCCATGTAGTTGTAGGTCCCTATCGCGATTCCACTCTGGGTCAGTCCCGGGTCGGTGGCGGCGCGGGCGATACCGAAATCGAGCAGATAGGCGAAGTCGTCATTGGTGATAAGGATGTTTTCCGGTTTGACGTCGCGGTGCGTGACGCCGCTGGCGTGCGCGGCGTCCAGCGCGGCGGCGATCTGGCGCACGATGGCCACGGTTCGTGCCGGGGTCAGCGGACCGTAGTGGGTCAACAGCGTGCGCAGCGAGACGCCGTCGATCATGCGCATCTCCACGTAGAACTGCCCGTCGATGTCGCCGTAGTCGTGGATCGGAACGATGTGCGGTTCGGTCAGCCGCCCCGCGGTGTCGGCCTCGCGCTGCATCCGTGCCCGAAACACCGCGTCGGTAGAGAATTCCCGCGAGATCAGCTTCAGCGCCACTACCCGGTGCTTGCGGGTGTCCTCGGCCTCATAGACCTCGCCCATCCCGCCGCGGCCCAAAAGCCGCCTCAGCTGATAGGGCCCAAACCGCGTCCCTACCCGCGAATCGGTATCGTTCACCGTCCACGCTCCCTTCACCAATTCGCCCATCGCCGTCTCGTTGAGGGCTTAATTCCCGTGACTTCTGATTACGAAATTGCGTTCACGGCTGCCGTGATTTTCGATTGGAACGCGCTCGGTAGCGGAATCGATCCATATTGGTCTAAACCGACTTGCCCCGGACCAATTGCGGCCTGCATGAACGCCTTTACTGCCGCGCCTGTCGTGGAATCCGGATACTTCGAGCAGACGATCTCGTAGGTCGGCTCTACGATGGGGTAGGCACCGGGCTGCGTCGGCTTGTAGAACGACGAGGTGTCCACCACCAGGTCATTGCCCTGCCCTTTGAACGTGGCACCGGCGATGGTCTTGCTGACCGAGTCGACCGTGATCGATACGGGATCCGGACCTGCCGAGGTGATGATCTCGGCCATGTTCAACTGCTTGCCCACCGCGAAAGACCACTCGTTGTAGGTGATAGACCCGTCGGTGCTCTGCACTTCCGCCGACGTGCCGTCGTCCCCGACGCCGCCCTCGCCGACACCCCCGAGAAACGCCTGGCCGGCGCCCCTACCCCACGCGCCGTCGGATGCGGCAACGAGGTATTGCTGGAAGTTTGACGTGTCACCGGACTGGTCGCTGCGGAAGAAGACATGAATGGGCGCCGACGGCAAATTGGTGCCTGGATTGAGCGCCTTGATCGCAGGGTCATCCCAGCGGGTGATGCCGCCGTTGAAAATCTTTGCGAGCGTGGGCGCGTCGAGTTTCAGCGAGTTCACGCCGTTGACGTTGTAGGTGACCGCGATCGGTTCGAACACCGTCGGCAGGTCCCACGCCGGCGAACCGCAACGCTGCGTCGCGCGATCGACCTGGCCCTTGGATGGATCTAACGGATCACCGGAACCCGCCAGATCGCTTACGTTGTTGACGAAATCCGTCACGCCGGCGCCGGAGCCGTTGGCGTTGTAGTCCAGCGTGTAGCCGGGGCAGGCATGGACGTACGCGTAGACGAATTGTTCCATCGCGTTCTCTTGCGCGGCGGCACCGCTGCCCTTGAGCTGCTTCTTCCCGCCGCACTGCACCGGCGCCGGTCCGGATCCCGACGACGAGGCGTGGGTAGTACTACCGCATCCCGCTAACACCAGTGCGCCGGCGGTCAGCAGACTCAGCACAGCGCCGGCTCGATTGAACTTCACCGGAAACTCCTCCGAATGCTCAGGGAGACGGACACCCTCTCTCCGTCCCCGGGGAGCCCCCCGTAAAGTCGGAACACGTTCTGCAGCACCGTGGTTGGGCGGCATACGCGTGAACCTGTGGATATAGAAGCCGGTGAAAATGGGTGCAGGATTAGCGGCACCTCTGAGGAGAATCAGAAAATCCGTAGCGGCTGCGCGAAGCCCCGAAACTGAGCGGAATTTAAGCGCCGAATCAGCGCCGGCTGTGAACCTAAGTACAGGATTAGCAGCAACTTTGAAGATCAGCAGAAGGTTGCAGCGCGCGGCTTCAAACGTGCCTTTAGGACATAGCTTGATGGGGTGTTTACGGCCCCTTACCAGCTCGATGCCAAGACCGGTGGCGTTGATGCTGATGTCGCTGCTCCGGCCATGACGGCAGTCAACCTCACCCTGAGTTTCGGCGGCAAAACCGTACTCGACGAGGTGAGCCTGGACCTTCCCGCGCGGGCGGTCACCTCCTTGCTGGGACCGACCGGCTCCGGCAAGACGACCTTCCTGCGCACCCTGAATCGGATGAACGACAAGGTCTCTGGGTACCGCTGCAGTGGTGATGTCCTGTTGGGCGGACACAGCATTTTCCAAAGCCAAGACCTGATGGAGTTTCGCCGCAGGGTCGGCATGCTGTTCCAGCGTCCCAATCCGTTCCCGATGTCGATCATCGACAACGTGGTCGCCGGCGTGCGAGCTCACAAGTTGGTTCCGCGCAAGGACCTCAAGAACGTCGCCGAGACCCGACTCATCGAGGTCGGTCTCTGGGATGCGGTCAAGGATCGGCTTGGCGATTCGCCGTTCCGGCTCTCCGGTGGTCAGCAGCAGTTGTTGTGTCTGGCCCGTGCGCTTGCGGTGAACCCGGAGGTGCTGCTGCTCGACGAGCCCACCTCCTCGCTGGACCCGACCACGACCGAGAAGATCGAAGAGCTGATTCGATCACTCGCCAACCGCCTCACCGTGATCATGGTGACTCACGATCTCGCGCAGGCTGCCCGGATCGGTGACCGCACCGCTCTGTTCTTTGACGGCAGGCTGATCGAGGACGGGCCCACCGAACAGTTATTCCTCTCGCCCAAGCATCCGGAAACCGTCCGTTACATCTCCGGACTGTTCGGCGACCGGAGGCTGCTCGGCGTTGTAGTGGGGGCAAACGCAGACGGGGGAAAAGAAAGGTGAGTCCCGATGAAAAATCGTTTGCACGCCCTGCTGGTGGCCCTGATGGTCGCTATGCCGGTAATGCTGGTCGCAGCAGCCTGCGGTTCCAACTCGACAGGCGGTTCGGCGAGCACCGGAGCCACCGCCGGTAACCCGGCCACGTCACCCGCAACGTCGAAGGTGGCGCTGTCGGAGACCGGCGCCACCGAGCTCTACCCGCTGATGAATCTGTGGGCTCCGGCCTACAACGCGAAATATCCGAACGTCTCGATCAGTACCGGAAGCACCGGATCGGGTGCCGGGATCTCCCAGGCCGCTGCCGGGACGGTCAACATCGGCGCCTCCGGCGCCTACCTGTCAGACGGTGACATGGCTGCGCACAAGGGGCTGATGAACATTGCGCTGGCCATCTCCGCAGAGCAGGTTAACTACAACCTGCCCGGTGTCAGCGAGCACCTCAAGCTGAATGGCAAAGTGCTGGCGGCCATGTACGAGGGCACGATCAAAACCTGGAACGACCCGCAGATTGCGGCCCTGAACCCCGGGGTGAACCTTCCGGCCACCCCGGTGGTTCCGCTCCATCGGTCCGACGGGTCGGGCGACACGTTCGTGTTCACCCAATATCTGTCCAAGCAAGACCCCGACGGCTGGGGTAAGTCGCCCGGCTACAACACCACCGTCGACTTCCCCGCGGTGCCCGGCGCACTGGGTGAGAACGGCGCCGGCGGCATGGTGAACGGCTGCGCCCAAACCCCGGGCTGCGTCGCCTACATCGGGATTAGCTTCCTCGACCAGGCCAGCCAGAAAGGATTGGGCGAGGCCCAGTTGGGCAATGCCTCCGGCAATTACCTGCTGCCCGACGCCCAGAGCATTCAGGCCGAGGCCGCCGGCTTCGCTCCACAGACCCCGGCGAACCAGGTGATCTCGCTGATCAACGGGCCCGCTGCTGACGGGTACCCAATGGTCAACTACGAGTACGCAATCGTCTACAGCAACCAGAAGGATCCGGCCACCGCACAGACGATTCAGGCTTTCCTGCACTGGGTGGTGACCGACGGTAGCAGCCCGTCGTTTTTGGATCAGTTCCACTTCCAGCCGCTGCCCGCCGCGGTGGCGAAGTTGTCCGATGCGCAGATCGCCAAGATCAGCAGCTAGGCAACTCCGGTGACCCTCACGCTTTCCAGGCAACAGCATGCGCCGGACCGCATCCTCCGGCGCATGCAGGGCCGCATCCATCAAGTGGGCCATGCGGGACGCGCTGTCCGGTGGGCCGGTGGAGTGAGTGCGGTGATCCCGCTACTCGCGCTGGTATTCGTGCTGGCGACGCTGCTGATCGAGGCGCTACCCGCGCTCAGGCTCAACGGGCTGCACTTCTTCACCGGCACCGCATGGAACCCGGGCAACACCTACGGCGAAACCGTTGTCACGCATGGCGTCCCACACCCGGCCGGCGCCGAATACGGGGCACTGCCGCTGATCGTCGGCACCCTGGCCAGCTCTGCGATCGCCCTCATGGTCGCTGTGCCGGTGTCCATCGGAGCGGCGTTCGTGATCGTGGAACGGCTGCCGAAACGTCTCGCCTCGGCCGTCGGCATGGTTCTCGAACTGCTCGCGGGCATCCCCAGTGTCGTAGTAGGACTCTGGGGGGCAATGACCTTCGGGCCCTTCATCGCCCACCACATCGCTCCAGTGATCGCCCGCAACGCTCCCGACGTGCCGGTGCTCGACTACTTGCGCGGCGACACCGGCAACGGCGAAGGCATGCTGGTCTCCGGTCTGGTGCTGGCGGTGATGATCATCCCCATCATCGCCACCACCACCCGCGACCTGATCCGCCAAGTGCCGGCGCTGCCCCGCGAAGGCGCGGCCGCGCTGGGGATGTCGGACTGGGAATGTGCGCGCAGGGTCACCCTGCCCTGGGTGTCTACGGGCATCATCGGCGCCGTGGTTCTCGGGCTCGGACGTGCGCTCGGCGAGACCATGGCCATCGCCATGGTGTCCGGAGCGGAGTTGGGTGCGATGCCGGCCAACATCTACTCCACCATGACCACTATCGCCGCCACCGTTGTCTCGCAGCTGGATTCGGCGATGACCGACTCCACCAACTTCGCGATGAGAACGCTCGCCGAGGTTTCTCTGGTACTGATGGTGATCACCATGCTCACCAGCATGGCCGCTCGCGCATTGGTGCGCCGAAAGTCGGGTACCGCGCTACCCGTGGGACGGGGCGTCTGACATGGGTGCGCGATGGCTTCGGTAACCTCCCGACGCAAAATCGCCAACGCGCTGTTCTGGCTGGCCTGCTTCAGCGGTCTGGCGGCGGTGATCGCCCCGACGTTATGGATGCTGATCGGAGTCATCAGCCGCGCTCTGCCGGTATTCAGATTCAGCGTGCTCGTCCAAGACACGCAAGGCAACGGCGGCGGCCTACGCAACGCGATCATCGGGACCGCGGTCCTTGGTCTCGGGATCATGCTGGTGGGCGGCACCGTGAGCGTGTTGGCCGGGGTCTATCTGTCCGAATTCGCCACCGGTAGAACGCAATCGATTCTGCGTGGCGCCTACGAGGTGCTGTCCGGAATCCCGGCCATCGTGCTCGGTTACGTCGGCTATGTCGCACTCGTGGTGTACTTCGACTGGGGATTTTCCCTGGCGGCCGGAGTCCTGGTGCTGTCGGTGATGAGCCTTCCGTACATTACCAAGGCCACCGAGTCCGCACTTGCTCAGGTGCCGACGTCGTACCGGGAAGGAGCGGAGGCGCTTGGGCTGCCGGTCATTTGGACCCTGCGCAAGGTCGTGCTCAAACAGGCAATACCCGGAATTGTCACCGGTCTGCTGGTAGCGCTCGCACTGGCAATCAGCGAGACGGCGCCAATGCTCTACACCGCGGGCTGGTCGAATACCCCCCCGACCGGGCAACTGACCCAATCTCCGGTGGCGTACCTGACGTATCCGGTCTGGACGTTCTACAACGAGCCGTCGAAGGCGGCGCAGGACCTGTCCTATGACGCGGCCTTCTTGCTGATCGTGTTCGTGCTGGTGCTGATCATCCTCGGGCGGCTGATCACCTGGATTGCCCGGCGGCACTCGGAATCGGCCTGACGATCGGGCTGCCGATGGAAAGCCGCGGGCTGAAGTACCCGTCCCGAAATGGATGGGTCGATCATCTCGTGTCGTGTCGGCAAAGAGGGATGTTGGCGTCTGGGTGCTCGGTGAGCATCCCACGATCTGGCCCAGGCCGCCCGCATTGGCGACCGGACCGCCCTGCTTTTTGACGGCAGGCTCATAGGGGAAGGACCCAACCAACAGCTGTTCTCATCGCGGAAGCAGGCCGAAGCCACCCGGTACACCTCCGGACTGTTCGGCGACCGCAGTCTGCCCGGCACCCCGGGAAACTTAACAAAGGGCAACGGGCAGGTGGCGGAAAAGTCAAGTAAGACAAGTAAAGGCGACGCAAAGATACGGTATCGACGTGAAACTTCTTTCGCGTACCACGTTGGCACTGTCGGCCACCGCGCTGCTGGTCCTGGCCGCGGCGGCCTGTGGTTCGAACTCTAAAGGCGGTTCGTCCAATTCCGGAGCCCCCGCTGGCAGCCCGGCCACGACGCCCGCGACCTCGCAGGTGCCGTTGTCGGAGACGGGTAGCACGTTGCTCTACCCGCTGTTCAACCAGTGGGGCCCCGCCTATCACACGATGTATTCGAACGTCACGATCACTACCGGAAGCACCGGATCGGGTGCCGGGATCTCCCAAGCTGCTGCCGGGGCGGTCACCATCGGCGCCTCCGACGCGTACCTGTCCGAGGCTGACATGGCTGCCCACAAGGGGCTGATGAACATCGCGTTGGCCATTTCCGCGGAGCAGATCAACTACAACCTGCCCAGTATCAGCGAGCACCTCAAGCTCAACGGCAAAGTGCTGGCCGCCATGTACCAAGGCACGATCAAAGCCTGGAACGACCCGCAGATCGCTGCCCTGAACCCGGGGGTGAACCTGCCGGCCACCCCGGTCGTCCCGCTGCACCGTTCCGACGGGGCCGGTGACACATTCTTGTTCACCCAATACCTGTCCAAGCAAGACCCCGGCGGCTGGGGCAAGTCGCCCGGCTTCAGCACTACCGTCGCCTTCCCGGCGGTGCCCGGCGCGCTGGGCGAGAACGGCAATGGCGGCATGGTGACCGGATGCGCCGAGACCCTCGGCTGCGTCGCCTACATCGGGATTAGCTATATCGACCAGGCCAACGAGAAGGGACTGGGCGAGGTACAACTGGGCAATTCCGCCGGCAATTTCTTGCTGCCCGACGGCAACAGCATGCAAGCTGCGGCCGCCAGCTTCACCTCGACCCCGGCGAACCAGGCGATCTCGCTGGTCAACGGGTCCGCCCCAGACGGCTACCCGATCATCAACTACGAGTACGCCATCGTCTACAACCACCAGAAGGATGCCGCCACCGCCCAAACACTGCAGGCTTTTCTGCACTGGGCGGTGACCGACGGTAACGACGGCTCGTACCTCGCCCAGGTTCATTTCCGGCC
Organism: uncultured Actinomycetota bacterium; assembly: GCA_963848535.1. GTDB lineage: Bacteria > Actinomycetota > Actinomycetes > Mycobacteriales > Mycobacteriaceae > Mycobacterium. Next base: position 262,831 of record CAWKEM010000013.1, on the reverse strand, counting down.
GCTGCCGCCTGCGGTGGTGAAGCTGTCGGATGCCCAGATCGCCACGATATCAGGCTGAAGTCGTCTTCCACTTCCACGAACCAGCCCGCGACGTGACCGCGCCCGTGACCTCAGTCGGAATCCTAGAGTCCCGGCAGCCGCACGACCTGAATGAAGAACTCGTCGATCTGCCGGACGGCATTGATGAATTGGTCCAAGTCGACCGGCTTGGTGACATAGGCGTTGGCGTGCAGTTGGTAGCTGCGCAGGATGTCCTCCTCGGCCGAGGAGGTAGTGAGCACGACGACCGGGATGCGCGACAGGTCCGGGTCGGACTTGATCTTCTCCAGCAGCTGGCGGCCGTCGTATTTCGGCAGCGCATCGGCGCGGTCGTCCTCGACCAACAGCAGCGACAGTGACTGCCAGCCCGCTGCCTGGGTGACCGGAGCACGCACGGGCATCTAGCTTCCGGCCGTCCGGGGATGCGGATGGGAAGCCACGTGCTGCACTCGACACCCCCTGGCCGTGGTAAGACACTTTGCTCTTGGCCGGCGCTCCGCCCCGATGGCCGGTGCGCCGACGCTGACTGTACGTGTGGCCTTACCACCCCGAATGGTTGCCGTGGCAGATCCTATTCGGTGCGGGTGAGCTTTCCCAACAGACCCCGAGAAACCATCAGCGCAGCAGCGCCCGCGACATCACCACGCGCTGAATCTGATTCGTGCCCTCGTAGATCTGGGTGATCTTGGCGTCGCGCATCATCCGCTCGACGGGGAAGTCTTGCGTGTAGCCGTAACCACCGAAGAGCTGCACCGCGTCGGTGGTCACCTCCATCGCGACATCGGAGGCAAAGCACTTCGAGGCCGCGGAGATGAAGCCGAGGTCGGGTTCACCGCGCTCCGCGCGAGCGGCCGCCTGATACACCATCAGCCGGGCGGCTTCGACCTTCATCGCCATATCGGCGAGCATGAACTGCACACCCTGGTTGTCGCTGATCGGTCGCCCGAACTGCTTGCGCTCCTTGGTGTATGCGATGGCGGCATCCACTGCGCCCTGGGCGATCCCGACCGCCTGGGCGCCGATGGTGGGGCGGGTGTGGTCCAGCGTCGCCAGCGCGGTCTTGAAGCCGGTACCAGGCTCACCGATGATCCGATCGCCCGGAATGCGGCAGTTCTCGAAGTACAGCTCGGTGGTCGGCGAGCCCTTGATCCCGAGCTTCTTTTCTTTGGGACCGACGGTGAAGCCCTCGTCGTCGCGGTGCACCATGAACGACGAAATGCCGTTGGCGCCCTTGTCCGGGTCGGTCACCACCATCACCGTGTACCAGGTCGACTTGCCGCCGTTGGTGATCCAGCATTTGGCGCCGTTGAGAACCCAGTCCTCCCCGTCGGCTTTGGCCCGGGTCCGCATCGCGGCCGCGTCACTGCCGGCTTCGCGCTCGCTGAGCGCATAGGACGCCATCGCCCCATCGGCAGCCAGCGACGGCAACACCTGCTTCTTCAGCTCGTCGGAGCCGCGCAAGATCAAGCCCATGGTGCCGAGCTTGTTCACGGCGGGAATCAGCGACGACGAGGCGCACACGCGGGCCACCTCTTCGATCACGATGCAGGTGGCGACCGAGTCGGCGCCCTGACCGCCGTACTCCTCCGGGACGTGTACGGCGTTGAAACCCGACGCGGTCAGCGCCGCAAGCGCCTCCTCGGGAAATCGTGATTTCTCGTCCACGTCGGCTGCGTGCGGAGCGATCTCCTTTTCCGCCAACGCGCGAATCGCCGCCCGCAATTCGTCGTGCTCCTCGGGCAGTTTGAACAGATCAAACGACGGGTTTCCGGCCCAACCAGCCATTCTAGCCTCCTTGCTACTCGCCGGTAACTTTACTATGCAGCCGCTGCAGCGCCGCATCCTTGGCCCGCACGCTGTCGGCCAGCTGGTCGGAGAACGCGACGACCCGGGCCCGCAGCGCCGGGTCGGACGATCCGAGAATGCGCACGGCCAGCAAGCCGGCGTTGCGCCCGCCGCCGATAGAGACCGTGGCCACCGGAACACCCGCCGGCATCTGCACGATCGACAGCAGCGAGTCCAGGCCGTCCAGCCGCGCCAGCGGCACCGGCACCCCGATCACCGGCAGCGGCGTCGCGGCGGCGACCATCCCGGGCAGGTGGGCGGCGCCGCCGGCGCCGGCGATGATCACCTCGATGCCGCGGTCGGCCGCGCCCCGGGCGTAGTCGAACATCATCTTTGGCGTGCGGTGCGCCGAGACCACCCGCACCTCGGTCGGTATGTCGAACTCGGCCAACGCCGCCGCGGCATCGGCCATCACCGACCAGTCGCTGTCGCTGCCCATGATCACCGCGACTCGGGGCTGCTGCGCCCCTCGGGACTGTTCAACGACCGAGGACTGTTCAGCCATGTGGATCCCATCCGTCCGTCCACTGCCCGTGTGACATCCAGTGTGCCGCCAGCTCGGCCCGTTCCCGCAGCGTCGCCACGTCCGCGAGGTCAGTGCCGAGAAAGTTGATGTGCCCGACCTTGCGACCGGGTCGTTCGGCCTTGCCGTAGAGGTGAACCCGGGCATCGGGCATCCGCGCGAACAGGTGGTGCAGCCGCTCGTCAAAAGTCATCTTCGGCTGTTGCACCGCGCCCAGCACGTTGGCCATCACCGTCACCGGCGCGGTGGCGTCGGTGTCGCCGAGCGGATAGTCCAGCACCGCGCGCAGATGCTGTTCGAACTGGCTGGTGCGCGCCCCGTCCATGGTCCAGTGCCCGGAGTTGTGCGGCCGCATCGCGAGCTCGTTGACCAGCAGCACACCGTCGTCTGCCTCGAACAGCTCGACCGCGAGCACACCCACGACACCGAGTTCGGCGGCCAGCCGCAATGCCAGCTGCTGCGCGCTGGCGGCCAGCTCGGCGGGCAGCTCCGGTGCGGGCGCGATCACCTGCACGCAGATCCCGTCTCGTTGCACCGTCTCCACGACCGGCCACGCCGCGCCCTGGCCGAACGGCGAGCGCGCCACCAGCGCCGACAATTCGCGGCGCAGTGCTACCTGCTCCTCGACCAGCACCGGCACCCCGTCGGCCAGGTACGCACCGGCGATTTCGCGGGCCTGCGCGGGACCGCGGGCCACCCGTACCCCGCGGCCGTCGTATCCGCCACGGACCGCTTTGACCACGATCGGGGTGTCTTCCGCGGCGTCCAGGCGCCGCGCGAACGCCGCCACCTCCTCGACGCTGTGGATGCCGGCATAGCGGGGCACCGGAGCACCCAGCGCCTCCAACCGCCGCCGCATGACGAGCTTGTCCTGGGCATGCACCAGAGCCTGCGGCGGCGGCGCCACGTTGACACCTTCGGCGACCAGCTTCTCCAGCAGCTCGATCGGGACATGCTCGTGGTCGAACGTCAATACGTCGGCTCCGGCGGCAACCCGGCGCAAATCTTCCAGATCGGTATGCGAGCCGATCACCACGTCGGGCGTGACCTGCGCGGCCGGTTCGTCGGCGGCGGTGGCCAGCACCCGCAGCGCCTGTCCCAGCGCGATCGCGGCCTGGTGCGTCATCCGGGCGAGTTGACCGCCGCCGACCATCGCAACCAGTGGGGCCACCACGGGGGTGGACTCCGGCGGGCGTGTACTCGGCACGGCAATCATGGTGTCATGGCGCTTGGCGCCGCGTTGACCGGCGGTAACACCGAATCGTTATGTACGATTTTGCATCGAATTTGTGTCCATCCGTACACTGACGACTTGTGTCGTTCGCCGAAGCCACAATCTCGCACTTGCCCGGCCCCATTAGGCCCTATTTGCTGCGCCATCACGAATTGATCAAATTCGCGATAGTCGGCGGCACCACGTTCATTATCGACTCGGCAATTTTTTACACCCTTAAGCTGACGATTCTCGAGCCCAAGCCGGTAACCGCCAAGGTCATCGCCGGGATCGTCGCAGTCATCGCCTCCTATGTGCTGAACCGGGAGTGGAGCTTCCGCGATCGCGGCGGCCGCGAACGCCACCATGAGGCGCTGTTGTTTTTCGCGTTCAGCGGCGTGGGTGTGATGCTGAGCATGGCGCCGCTGTGGTTTTCCAGCTACGTCCTGCAGCTGCGGGAGCCGGCGGTGTCGCTGACCGTGGAAAACATCGCCGACTTCATCTCAGCCTACGTCATCGGCAACCTGTTGCAGATGGCGTTCCGCTTCTGGGCGTTCCGGCGCTGGGTGTTTCCCGACGAGTTCGCCCGCAACCCCGACAAGGCACTGGAATCCGCCCTCACCGCGGGCGGCATCGCCGAAGTCTTCGAAGACACCATCGAGAGCGGCAACGTCACCCTGCTGCGCACCTGGCGTCGCCGGGCCGGCCGGTTCGCTCAGCCGGGCGACTCTTCGGAACCCAGGGTGTCGAAAACCTCGTGATACAGCAGCGCGTGCACCTCGCGCAGCCGCGGAATGTCGTAAAACTCCAACGGGTCTTGTGACGCCGACTCGATAATCAGCGTCCCGCTGCGAAACATCCGCTCGAAAAGCCGGTCCCGGAATTCCACACTATTGATCCGCGCCAACGGGATGTCGATCCCGCTGCGGGTCAGCACCCCGTGCCGAAACATCACCCGCCGGGTCGTCACGACGAAATGTGTGGTCAGCCAGCCCAGGAACGGCCACAGTGTCAGCCAGCCCACGATCACCAACCAGATTCCCCAGATGACGCCGTAAATGATGTTCTTGGCAAGCTGCTCCCAATGCGTCGAGTTGAGGTATCCGGAACCGAACGCCGCCAGTCCGGTCGCCAGGATGAGAACCACGACGGGCCAGATCAACCGCTTCCAGTGCGGATGGCGGTGCAAGACCACTTGCTCGCCGGCGGCCAGGGCATTTTCCGGATAGCTCACCCTGCTAGACATTAGCCGCGGGTCCCGGCGACGCTAGCGCAAATGCATCACGTCACCGGCTGAAACCACGATGGTTTGCCCGTCGGTCTCCATGCACAATCGTCCCTGGTCATCGATGCCGCTCGCGGTCCCGACGACTTCTTTGCCGCCGGGCAGGTGCGCACGGACCCGGGTGCCGATGGTCAGGCTGCGCGCCCGGTAGTCGGCCGCCAGCGCCCAGTCGGCCCCGCGCGCGGCCCGCCAGGCCACAATCCGCCTGCCGAGCTCGCGCAACAGCACCCGAACCAGCTCGCCGCGGTCGGGCGCCGGCACGCCAAGGTCGAGCAACGAGGTCGCCCCGGAACCGTCGATCTCCTCGGGGGCCGTGGTCACGTTGAGGCCCAACCCGATCACCACAACCGGCCGCGCGACCTCGGCGAGGATGCCCGCCAACTTGAATTTGGTGTCTGGTGGACCCGCCAACACATCGTTCGGCCACTTCAGACCCGCTTGGACCCCGGTCGCCTGAAGCAGGGGGGCCACGGCGTCGACCACTGCCACGCCGGTGGCCAGCGACAGCCATCCCCACCCGGCGGTCGGGACGTCGACGACGCTGACACCGACCGACATGGTGATCTGGGCTCGCGGGGCAGCCGACCAGGCGCGGCCGTGGCGTCCCCGGCCGGCGGTCTGGTGCTCGGCAATCAGCACCGCTCCGGCGACGTCGGTCCCCGATGCCGCTCGCGCCAGCAGGTCGGCGTTGGTGGAGCCGGTTACCTCGACGACGTCGAGCCGGCGCCAGCCCAGTCCGGTGCCGACCAGCTCCGCCCGCAACGCGGCCGCGTCCAGCGGTGCCCGGAGCTCATCGCGGTCGACCACCAGACCAGCCTAAGGAGCCAGGGCCGGCCCATCCACCATGTCCAGCACCGCCAGGTGGCTGAACAGCATGCTGGTGCCGATCGGGTTTCCACCGCCCGGGTAGGCGGTGCCGCTCGGCGCGGCCATCGTGTTGCCGGCCGCATACAAGCCGGGGATGGGATTGCCGGACGTGTCGAGCACCTGCGCGGCGGTATCGGTACGCAGCCCGCCCTTGGTGCCCAGGTCGGAGATGCCGAAGGCGGCCGCGTGGAAAGGCCCCTGCTCAATCGACACGAGCGGCGACGCACCGCCCGAGAAGGCGCGGTCGTAGGGCTCGTCGCCGCGGCCGAAATCCGCATCGACGCCGGCTGCGACGAACCCATTGAACCGCGAGACGGTCGCCACCAGGTTCTGCGCCGGCACGCCGATCTTTTCGGCCAGTTCCGCAATGGTGCCGGCGGTGTGCCACAAGCCGGCCGCCACATAGCGCTCGGCGGCCACCATCGACACGTTGGTCGCCTTGACCGGCGGCACCTCGCCTTCCTTGTCGTCGTAGATCAACCAGTACGGCAAGGTGATCGACCCATCCGCCAGCCCCGCGATGATGGTGCGCCCGATCCGGTCGTAGGCCGCGGATTCGTTGACGAACCGGGTGCCGTCCTGGTTAACGAATATGCCGCCGGTGAACCACAGCGCGAACGCCGAGCGGCCATCCGGATGCGTCATGCCCGGCGACCACCACGCCTGGTCCATCAGATCGGTGTCCGCGCCCACGGCAACAGCGGCCTGCAGCGCCTGGCCGAGGTTCCCGCGCGGTCCCATCGTGTCCCGGACCTCGCCCGGCACACCGTATTTGCGGCGCAGCTCGTCGTTGTGCTCGAAGCCACCGGCCGCCAGCAGAACACCCCGGCGGGTCCGGACGGCGCGGCGCTTTCCCGCAGTCTCCACCACCGCGCCGACCACCGCCGCGTCTGCGACGACCAATTCCACCAGCGCGGTATTCAACCGGCGCGCGGCGTTCGGATACTTCTCGGTGGCTTTGAGGAACCGGGCGATCAACGCACGGCCCCCGATGAAGTAATCGTCGGGCTGCGGTGCGCCCAGCCGGTCGGTGTCGAGCGGCCCGCGCACCACCTCACGCAGTTCCGGAGCCTTGGCAACCGGCAATGGTTTGGCGGCGATGTGCCGCCGGCCGTCCGACCGCGCCTTCGGCGCTTTCCCGAAATAGTCCGGCCAGGGCAACATGTGGAACTTCAGGTCGGCGTCGCGCTCGAGGTATTCGATCAGCGGGGCGCCGCCGCGGACATACGTTTCTTGCAGCTCGCGCGGGGTGCGATCACCGACCACTGCGTGGTAGTACTCCAGCGCGTCCTCGATGGTGTCGTCGGTGCCGGCGCGCACCAGCACCGGGTTGCAGGGAAACCACATTCCGCCGCCGCCGGAGTAGGCGGTGGTGCCGCCGAACTTGTCGGTCGTCTCAACCAGGAGCACGTCGAGTCCCTCACGGGCAGCGGTGTAGGCGCCGGTGACACCGCCGGCACCCGACCCGGCCACCAACACGTCGCATTCTTCGTCCCAATTGACCATCACGGCGCCCTCACGCGTAGCCCTGTCGCCCTGCGGCGCGAATCCAAGGACCCTACCTTCATTGGGTTGGCGCGGTGACCGGGATTAAGCTCGGGGCCCATGACAAGCGTTACCGACCACACCGCAGAGCCGGCCGCCGAGCACACCGTCGACATCCACACCACCGCGGGCAAGCTGGCCGAGCTGCACAAGCGCAGGGACGAGTCGCTGCACCCGGTCGGTGAGGCCGCCGTCGACAAGGTGCACGCCAAAGGCAAGCTGACCGCCCGCGAGCGCATCTACGCCCTGTTGGACGAGGACTCGTTCGTCGAACTCGACGCGCTGGCCAGGCACCGCAGCACCAACTTCGGCCTCGAGAACAACCGCCCGCTCGGCGACGGTGTGGTCACCGGCTACGGCACCATCGACGGCCGCGACGTGTGCATCTTCAGCCAGGACGCCACCGTGTTCGGCGGCAGCCTGGGTGAGGTGTACGGCGAGAAGATCGTCAAGGTCCAGGAACTGGCGATCAAGACCGGCCGTCCGCTCATCGGCATCAACGACGGCGCGGGCGCGCGCATCCAGGAAGGCGTCGTCTCACTGGGCCTGTACAGCCGCATCTTCCGCAACAACATCCTGGCCTCCGGCGTCATCCCGCAGATCTCGCTGATCATGGGCGCCGCCGCCGGCGGACACGTCTACTCGCCCGCCCTGACCGACTTCGTGATCATGGTCGACCAGACCAGCCAGATGTTCATCACCGGACCGGACGTCATCAAGACCGTCACCGGCGAGGACGTCACCATGGAGGAACTCGGCGGCGCCCACACCCACATGGCCAAGTCGGGCACGTTGCACTACGTCGCATCCGGCGAGCAGGACGCCTTCGACTGGGTGCGCGACCTGCTGAGCTACCTGCCCCCCAACAACTTCACCGACCCGCCGCGGTATGCCGAGCCGCATCCTGAAGGTGCCATCGAGGACAACCTCACCGAGGAGGACCTCGAGCTGGACACGCTGATCCCGGACTCGCCCAACCAGCCCTACGATATGCACGAGGTGATCACCCGCATCCTCGACGAGGACGAGTTCCTCGAGATCCAAGCGGGTTACGCGCAGAACATCGTGGTCGGGTTCGGCCGCATCGACGGCCGGCCGGTCGGGATCGTGGCCAACCAGCCCACCCAGTTCGCCGGCTGCCTGGACATCAACGCCTCGGAGAAGGCGGCCCGGTTCGTGCGGACCTGCGACTGCTTCAACATCCCGATCGTCATGCTGGTGGACGTTCCCGGCTTCCTGCCGGGCACCGGCCAGGAATACAACGGCATCATCCGGCGCGGCGCCAAGCTGCTGTTCGCCTACGGCGAGGCCACCGTCCCCAAGATCACCGTCATCACCCGCAAGGCCTACGGCGGCGCCTACTGCGTGATGGGCTCCAAGGACATGGGCTGCGACGTCAACATCGCCTGGCCGACCGCACAGATCGCGGTGATGGGCGCCTCCGGCGCCGTCGGCTTCGTCTACCGCAAGCAGCTGACGGACGCGGCCAAGGAGGGCAAGGACGTCGACGCGCTGCGGCTACAGCTGCAGCAAGAGTACGAGGACACACTGGTCAACCCCTACGTCGCCGCCGAGCGGGGATACGTCGACGCGGTGATCCCGCCGTCGCATACCCGCGGCTACATCGCCACGGCGCTGCGACTGCTGGAACGCAAGGTCTCACATCTGCCGCCCAAGAAGCACGGGAACATCCCCCTGTGAGTCGAACGAGCGGAGCGAGCGCAGCGAGGGACGGGAGTGAGATGAACGATCCTGCCCCTGTGAGTCGAACGAGTGAGCGGAACGGTCAAGCCACCGTGAGTGACGGGCACGAGACGAACGATCAAGCGCCTATGACCGACGACGCAGTGACCGACGAGACGCCGCGGGCGCACGAGCCGCACATCCAGATCCTCAAGGGGCAACCCACCGACCAGGAGCTGGCCGCACTGATCGCCGTGCTGGCCGGCGCCGGGGGTGCGCCCCAACCGCAGCAGGCCGAGCGGACCCGCTGGGGCCTTCCGGTCGACCGGCTGCGTTACGCGATGTCCAACTACCAGCGAATCACCCTGCAGCAACGGGTACATATGCAGCAATGACCCGATTGGTGCTGGGGTCGGCCTCTGCGGGCCGGCTCAAAGTGCTGCGCCAAGCCGGGGTCGATCCGCTGGTCAGGGTCTCCGGCGTCGACGAAGATGCAGCCGTCGCCGCTCTGGGGCCGGATGCTTCGCCCGGTGACGTGGTGTGCGCCCTGGCGGCAGCCAAGGCCAACCAGGTAGCCGGCGAGCTGGATGGCACACTGGCGGCCGATTGCGTTGTGATCGGCTGCGATTCGATGCTCTACATCGACGGCAGGCTATCCGGTAAGCCGGAGTCCGTCGCCGCCGCGCGTCAACTCTGGCAGTCCGATGGCAGGCCGGCCCGGCCAACTGTACACCGGCCACTGCGTGATCCGATTGCTGGACAACGAGGTCGTCTACAGCGATACCGCAAAGTTGTTCCACCACAGTGCATTTCGGGAAGCCATCACCGGAGGACCTGGAGGCCTACCTCGCCAGCGGGGAATCGTTGCGGGTTGCCGGCGGATTCACCCTCGACGGTCTGGGGGGCTGGTTCATCGACGGAATCGACGGCGACCCGTCGACCGTGGTGGGACTCGGACTGCCGCTGACCCGCGCGCTGCTGGGCCGTGCCGGCCTGTCCATCGCCGCGCTCTGGGCGGCCAATCCGCTCACCTAGAGCCGGAAGGGTTGGGGTGGGTAGGCTTTGGGGTGTGCCACTACCCCCCGATCCGAGCCCCTCGCTGGCGGCCTACGCCCACCCCGAACGGCTGGTCACCGCCGACTGGCTGTCCGCCAACCTGGGCGCTCCCGGTCTGGTGATCGTCGAATCCGACGAGGACGTCTTGCTCTACGACGTCGGTCACATCCCCGGCGCGGTCAAGATCGACTGGCACACCGACCTCAACGACCCGACGGTCCGCGACTACATCAACGGCGAGCAGTTCGCCGACCTGATGAACCGCAAGGGCATCGCCCGCGACGACACCGTGGTGATCTACGGCGACAAAAGCAACTGGTGGGCGGCTTACGCGCTGTGGGTCTTCACGCTGTTCGGCCACCCCGATGTGCGGCTGCTCAACGGCGGGCGTGACCTCTGGCTGGCCGACCGCCGGGAGACCACCCTGGACGTCCCGACCAAGACGTCGACCGGCTATCCCGTCGTCGCGCGCAACGACGAACCCATCCGCGCTTTCAAAGACGACGTGCTGGCCATCCTCGGCACCCAGCCGCTGATCGACGTGCGTTCGCCGGACGAGTACACCGGCAAGCGCACCCACATGCCCGACTACCCCGAGGAGGGCGTGCTGCGCGGCGGCCACATCCCCACCGCCCGCTCGATTCCGTGGAGCAAGGCGGTCGACGACAGCGGGCGATTCCGCAGCCGCGAGGAACTGGAAGAGCTGTACGGCTTCCTCGACCCTGACGACAAGACCATCGTCTATTGCCGCATCGGCGAGCGGTCCAGCCACACCTGGTTCGTGCTCACCCACCTGCTCGGCAAACCCGGCGTGCGTAACTACGACGGGTCGTGGACCGAGTGGGGCAACACCGTACGGGTGCCGATCGTCGCGGGCGAGAGCCCAGGGGACGTGCCCGGCTGATGACTCTGCCCGCGCCGCTGGCCGAGGTGGTGTCCGACTTCGCCGAAGTCCAGGGCGAAGACAAGCTGAAGCTGCTGCTGGAATTCGCCGACGACCTGCCAAAGCTGCCCGCCGATCTGGCCGAAGCGGCGATGGAGCCGGTGCCCGAGTGCCAGACCCCGCTGTTTCTGCACGTCGACGCCAGCGACGCGACCCGGGTACGGCTGTACTTCAGCGCGCCTGCCGAAGCCCCGACCACCCGCGGGTTCGCCTCGATCCTGGCCGCCGGGCTCGACGAGCAACCCGCCGCCGACATCCTGGCGGTGCCCGAGGATTTCTACGCCGACCTGGGCCTGGCCGCGCTGATCAGCCCGCTGCGGCTGCGCGGCATGTCGGCGATGCTGGCCCGCATCAAGCGGCGGCTGCGCGAGTCCGCCTGAGAATTCCGGCACCGCCTCGTCGGCCCGACGGCGCGCCGCTTAGACTTCCCCCGACATCGTTGTAAGAAATTCTCTTAAAGAAGCGCGCAGAACATCGTCTGCAGATATGCCGAACAGGAGGCGCAGTGGCTAGTCACGCCAGCTCGAGGATCTCCAAGGTGCTCGTCGCCAATCGCGGCGAGATCGCTGTCCGGGTGATCCGGGCGGCCCGCGATGCGGGACTGGCCAGCGTGGCGGTGTACGCCGAGCCCGACGCCGAGGCGCCGCACGTGCGTCTGGCCGACGAGGCGTTCGCTCTGGGCGGTCAGACGTCGGCGGAGTCCTACCTGGACTTCGGCAAGATCCTCGACGCGGCGGCGAAATCGGGCGCCAACGCCATCCACCCCGGCTACGGATTCCTGTCGGAGAACGCCGATTTCGCCCAAGCGGTCATCGACGCCGGTCTGATCTGGATCGGCCCCAGCCCGCAGTCGATCCGCGACCTCGGCGACAAGGTCACCGCCCGCCACATCGCCGCCCGCGCGCAGGCCCCGCTGGTGCCCGGCACCCCCGACCCGGTCAAGGACGCCGACGAGGTGGTGGCCTTCGCCAAGGAGTACGGCCTGCCGATCGCGATCAAGGCCGCGTTCGGCGGCGGCGGCCGCGGCATGAAGGTGGCCCGCACCATCGAGGAGATCCCCGAGCTGTTCGAGTCGGCCACCCGCGAGGCCGTCGCCGCGTTCGGCCGCGGCGAATGCTTCGTGGAGCGCTACCTCGACAAGCCGCGCCACGTCGAGGCGCAGGTGATCGCCGACCAGCACGGCAACGTCGTCGTCGCCGGCACCCGCGACTGCTCACTGCAGCGCCGCTACCAGAAGCTGGTCGAGGAGGCGCCCGCGCCGTTCCTGACCGACTTTCAGCGCAAGGAGATCCACGACTCCGCCAAGCGGATCTGCAAGGAAGCCCACTACTACGGCGCCGGAACCGTCGAATACCTGGTCGGCCAGGACGGCCTGATCTCCTTCCTGGAGGTCAACACCCGCCTGCAGGTCGAGCACCCGGTCACCGAGGAGACCGCCGGCATCGACCTGGTGCTGCAGCAGTTCAAGATCGCCAACGGCGAGAAGCTGGACATCACCGAGGACCCCGCGCCGCGCGGGCATGCCATCGAGTTCCGGATCAACGGCGAGGACGCCGGCCGTGGCTTCCTGCCCGCCCCCGGGCCGGTGACCAAGTTCCACCCACCGACCGGCCCCGGCGTGCGGTTGGACTCCGGCGTGGAGACCGGCTCGGTGATCGGCGGCCAGTTCGACTCGATGCTGGCCAAGCTGATCGTGTACGGCGCCAACCGCTCCGAAGCGCTGGCGCGAGCCCGGCGCGCGCTGGACGAGTTCCAGGTCGAAGGCCTTGCCACGGTCATCCCGTTCCACCGCGCGGTGGTGTCCGACCCGGCGTTCATCGGCGACGACAACGGCTTCTCGGTGCACACCCGCTGGATCGAGACCGAGTGGAACAACACCGTCGAGCCGTTCACCGGCGGCGAACCCCTTGACGAGGAGGACGCCCGGCCCCGGCAGAAGGTGGTCGTCGAGGTCGGCGGCCGCCGGCTCGAGGTGTCGCTGCCCGGCGACATGGCACTGTCCAACGGCGCCGCCGATCCGCCTGGTGTCGTCCGCAAGAAGCCCAAGCCACGCAAGCGCGGGTCACATGCGGGCGCCGTGGCCTCCGGCGACGCGGTGACCGCACCCATGCAGGGCACCGTGGTCAAAGTCGCCGTCGAGGAAGGACAGGAGGTCGCCGCCGGCGACCTGGTGGTGGTCCTCGAGGCGATGAAGATGGAGAACCCGGTCACCGCGCACAAGGACGGCACCATCACCGGACTCGCGGTCGAGGCCGGCGCCGCCATCACCCAGGGCACGGTGCTCGCCGAAATCAAGTGAACCGTTCGGGTGACCCCGAACTTTCCGGGCGGGCCGTGCAACGACCCGAGGTAGCCCCACCCCGGTTGCGGAGACCCGAAAAATCAAAGCCCGGGCGCAGCCGGCATTCCTGGGAATCAGTTGGGGATACGTTGTCGGCCCCGCTCACCACGGGTAGGGTTGCATCCGCCGCTCCAAGCGGGTGATCCTGGACCTGCGCGGACTGGAATTCATTGGCACTGCTGGCTTTTCAGCACTGCACCGAATCAACGTGGTGTGCTCGAGCGCCCAGGCGTACTGGGCCATGGCGCCGAGCCCGGCGGTATCGAGCCCGACGGCACCCTGCCGGTGACGACGCCGACGGCCGAGCCACTGCTGCAATCGGTCAGGGCCGCAAGCAAAAGCCCCGACCGCTACTCCAACTGGTCCCGCAGCCGCGCTAGCGACTTAGCCAACAGCCGGGACACGTGCATCTGCGAGATGCCAACCCGCTCGGCGATCTGCGTCTGTGTCATCGACTCGAAGAACCTGAGCACCAACACCGTTCGTTCCCGCTCGGGCAGCGCTTCGAGCAACGGACGCAGCGCCTCCCGATCCTCGATCCGGTCGAGACCGGTGTCCACGTCGCCCAACGTGTCTGCGATCGCCCGGGCTTCGTCGTCATCGCTGCCGCCGCCGCTGTCGATGGACAGGGTGTTGTACGAGCTGCCCGCCACCAGGCCCTCGACCACCTCGTCGCGGTCCATCCCGAGCTCTGCGGCGAGTTCGGTTGCGGTGGGCGCCCGGCCGAGCCGTTGCGACAGCTCGGCGGTGGCGGCGCCGAGCCGCAGGTGCAGTTCCTTGAGGCGCCGCGGAACCTTGACCGACCAGCTGTTGTCGCGGAAGTGACGGCGGACCTCGCCCATGATGGTGGGCACCGCGAACGAAACGAAGTCCGACCCGGTCTCGACGTCGAAGCGGACCACCGCGTTGACCAACCCGACCCGCGCCACCTGAACCAGGTCGTCACGCGGTTCCCCTCGGCCCTCGAACCGGCGGGCGATGTGATCGGCCAGCGGCAGGCAGCGCTCGACGATCTTGTCCCGTTGACGCTGGAATTCCGTCGAGTCGGCAGCGACGCCGGCCAACTCACGGAACATGTCCGGAACGTCGGCGTATTCGTTCGGCCGTGAGACCGAACCGCCGCCGGCTCGCGCCGTCACCTGCTGGAGGCCGCCCGCCGCGCCGTCAGCGTGATACCGAAGACGCTGCCGGTTTCGTTGGGTTCGCGACCGTCGTGGAAGGTCTGGACGTCGTCGGCCAACGAGGTCAGGACATGCCAGCTGAAGCTGCCGGGCGCGACCACATCGTGGGTGTCGCACGCCGCGGAGGCCTCCACCACCAACTCGTCTTCGCGCGGGTCGACCACGACGACGAGCGTCGCGTCCGGGGTGGCCGAGCGGATCAACCGGGTGCACACTTCGTCGACCGCGAGCCGCAGGTCCGCCACGGCATCGAAATCCAGGTCCTCGAAGGTGCCGATCGCACCGACCAGCGTGCGCAGCATCGCGAGGTTCTCCAGGCGTGCTGCGACGTGCAATTCGACGGCGCGGTGGCCGCGTTGACGCTTGTTAGCGCGCAATCCCGCATCGTTCATCTGGTCTCCCGGCAATGTTTGACTGACACTACTACTGCTTGGCAGCCCGCCGTGGACCGTACGCTCGAGCCGGTTAGTCATGATCGCCGCCGGGTATTCCGCCCGATATGGACGCCGCGAGACCACCGACACAGCCACGGCGCGGCGGCTCAAGCGCATCGCGGTGATCGCCGGGATCACGCTGGTCGTCCTGATCGCTCTGGCAGTAGGCATCTACGTCGGTGTATTCGTGATCCTGGCCCCGATGATGGGCTGACCACGCTAACGCCAGCTTTCCGGCACTCATCATGGTGCAGACCTGATACCCACTCGACGAGACCGGTAACCCCGGATTCGGGGTTTCTGGCGGAATTTCACCTGACGGCGACAGCCGGCGAAGCGCCGGGCACCGCCGTGACCGGGTCGCCGAAGACCGCCGGGCGGATCAAGGGCACGCGAAACAGCTTGTCATTGACCGCTATCGGTGCTGAAAAACTCGTTGAGCGCGAACCGCCGACACCTAACCGGCGGGCCACTGCCTGCGCACCTCGGGATGTTCGGCATACCAGCGATCTGCGATCCGCGTATCCGTCGGTGCTCGACCGCCAGCCACACCAGGCCCAACAGTGTGACGACGACCGCGGTCGCGCCCGCGGTGATACCTTCGTGGTGGTGTCCGGTGCCGAAGGCCGCGAGGCTTCCGCACGCGCCGATCACGCCCGCCAAAACCAAGAAGTACCCCGGCCAGTGCATCACGTCGATCAGCGACTCACCGGCGAGTGGTCGCGTTGTCCGCAGATGGTCGACGGGGTCATGATAGGTGTCTCCCATGGCTGCTCCTATGGAGATTTTGACGCATGTGCAGCTCAAAACGGGTTGCACCCTCAACGGTAGATCTTGCGGACCCTGTTTGGCGAGGGTCGACGAGATTCAGGGGCCAGCATCGGGCCGGCGATCGGTGCAACCCCCATGGAGACCATCAATGCCATCAGCGTGAACAAGAACCAGCCGGCGCCGTGCCATCCCCACCAGGTACCGCGGGCTTTCCACACCCGGTAGGTGCGCAGGAACGCCCACAGCCCGGCAGCCAACAAGATCAGCGGTCCGCCGAACGCCAGCAGTGTCCGCTGCGGCAGGCCGCAGGCCACCGTGTCGACGCCCATGCCGGGCAGGTGCTCACCCACAACGCGGCCATGACCAGGAAGCCAACCGCCGCGGCCGCGGCGAGCACCGTGAACCGGATGGCGGCGCGCACCTCGCCGTCTTCCTGTCCCAGGTGATCGCCACCCGATCGCTCATCTGCTTCTGCATCGTTGCCCCTCACCCGATCGGGCCCGTCTGGCCTGCTTCTGAGTCCATCGTTCGCCGCGTCGCATTAGTTACCGCGTCAGTGACAATTTTTCGACCACGTTGTCGTGCTGGTAACAGCGGAAGGTGTGTTGGTTGCATACCCGGTGGCAATTCACGGTAAACCCCGTTCAGGCCCGGGTCAGCGCCGTCAACGCACCCCGCACGGCACCCATCGCCGCGTCGATGTCCGCGCGCGAGACGGTCAGCGCGGGACGGAACCGAACGCCGTCTTGACCTGCGGGCAGCACGATCACGGCACGTTGCCACAGCCGGCGCACCAGCTCGTCGCGGTCGGCGGTGCTCGGCAGACTGAACGCACACATCAGGCCGCGACCGCGGGGCTCGAGAACCACACCAGGGAAGTCGTGGGCCAGCTGCTCGAGCCGGGCTCGCAGGTAGCGGCCCTGGTCGGCGGCATGGTCGAACAGGTCGTCGGCCTCGATCACCTCCAGGATGCGGCGGGCGCGCACCATGTCGGCCAGATTGCCGCCCCACGTCGAGTTGAGCCGGGAGGCGACCGCGAACACGTTGTCGGCGACCTCGTCGACCCGCCGGCCCGCCATGACTCCGCACACCTGGGTCTTCTTTCCGAACGCGACGACATCGGGCTGCACACCCAATTGCTGGTAGGCCCAAGCAGTTCCGGTCAACCCGCAGCCGGTCTGCACCTCGTCGAAGATCAGCAGGGCGTCGTATTCGTCGCACAGCTCACGCATCGCTGCGAAGAACCCGGCGAAAGTGGCGGTCGCCGCCTTCCCCCTGGATGGGTTCGGCCACAAAGCACGCGATGTCGTGAGGGTGCGTCTCGAAAGCCGCGCGGGCCTGGCGCAGCGACTCGGCTTCCAAGGCATCCATATCGACCCCGGACCGGATGAACGGCGCGTCGATACGCGGCCAGTCGAACTTCGGGAAACGGGCCACCGTGACCGGCTTGGAGTTGGTCAGTGACAGGGTGTAGCCGCTGCGACCGTGGAATGCGCCGCGCAGGTGCAGCACCCGGGTGCCGAGTGCGGGGTCGACGCCGTGTGCCTGGTTGCGCCGGCTCTTCCAGTCGAACGCCACCTTGAGCGCGTTCTCCACCGCCAGCGCGCCACCTTCGACGAAGAACAAATGCGGCAACGCCGGATCGCCCAGCACCCGGACGAACGTCTCGACGAAGCCGGCCATGGCCACCGAATAGACGTCGGAGTTGCTCGGCTTGTTCAGCGCCGCCTGCAGAAGTTCGGCGCAGAACTCGTCGTCGTCGGTCAGGCCCCGGTGGTTCATGCCCAGCGCCGACGACGCGACGAAGCTGAACATGTCGAGATAGCGTCGGCCTTCCCGGGCGTCGACCAGATAGGACCCTTCCGACCGGGTCAGGTCGAGCACCAGGTCCAAGCCGTCGACGAGAATGCTGCGCGACAACACCTCATGGACCCGGTCGGGTGATGTCTGCACACCGGCAAACGCCCAGGAGTAGTCCGCGGCGGCAGTCATGGTCAATGCTAGCTTCTTTTACGCAATCAACACACTTTTACAGGAATATTTATGGTATAGATTGCCGGTCACTGTAAAAAGTGTTGAGGATGATGGTGCTTCGCGTGCGCACGTTCGCGGCTGTCCGGATCCGCTGCAGCAGGTCCTCGAGCGCCCGCGGGGACCGCACGCGCACCAGCAGGATGTAGCTTTCTTCGCCGGCCACCGAGTGACACGATTCGATCTCCTCGATGTGTTCCAGGCGGGCGGGCGCATCATCGGGCTGAGACGGATCCAGAGGGGTGATGGCCACGAACGCCGACAACAGGTGCCCGACCGCCTCCGGGTCGATTCGGGCGGAATACCCCGTCACCACGCCGCGAGACTCCAACCGACGCACCCGCGACTGGACCGCCGACACCGACAGTCCGGCGCTCGCCGCCAGCTCCGCCAGCGTGGCGCGTCCGTCGGCGACCAGCCGGCGCACCAGGATCCGGTCGATGTCGTCGAGCGTCTCACTCATGGCCGGAGACTATCGCAGCGACGGTGCGCTATGAGCGCCGCGAAAAAGCTGGTGGCCTGGCAGCTTCGTGCGCTGTTCGCCGCCGGGCTGTCGGCGATGTACACCGGCGAGGTGCCCGCGTACGCCACGCTGGTCGAGGTGAGCGGGGAGGTCAACGCCGATTACGTGGCGCGCCATCGCGATGCCGAACGCCTCGGCTCGCTGCAGCGGGTGACCGCTGAGCGCCACGGCGCCATCCGGGTGGGCAGCCCGGCCGAACTGGCCGTCGTCGCCGACCTGTTCGCCGCGTTCGGCATGTTGCCGGTGGGCTACTACGATCTGCGCTGCGCCGCGTCACCAATCCCGGTGGTGTCGACCGCCTTTCGGCCCATCGATCCAAACGAGCTGGCGCTCAACCCGTTTCGCGTTTTCACGTCGATGCTGACCACCCGGGACCCCCGCTATTTCACAGCGGGCCTGCGTACCCGTGTGGAGAACTTCCTCGCGCGCCGCCAACTGTTCGACCCCGCCTTGCTCGCCCGGGCGCGGATCATCGCCGCCGAAGGCGGCTGCACGGCCGACGAGGCGCAGGCCTTCGTCGCAGCGGCGGTGTCGGCGTTTGCACTGTCCCGCGAACCGATCGACAAGTCCTGGTACGACGAGTTGTCGCGGGTGTCCGCGGTGGCCGCCGACATCGCCGGGGTCAGCTCCACCCACATCAACCACCTGACGCCGCGGGTCCTCGACATCGACGATCTGTACCGGCGGATGACCCGGCGCGGCATCACCATGATCGATGCCATCCAGGGCCCGCCGCACACCGACGGGCCGCCGGTGCTGTTGCGCCAGACCTCTTTTCGCGCCCTCGCCGAACCGTGCCTGTTCCGCGGCAAGGACGGCACCCTGGGCCCGGGACAGCTGCGGGTGCGGTTCGGTGAGGTCGAAGCGCGCGGCGTCGCGCTGACCCCGCGCGGGCGGGAGCGCTACGACGCCGCGATGGCGGCCGCCGACCCGGCCCGAACCTGGAGCCGCTACTTCCCGTCGACCGATGAGGAGATGGCCGCCGCCGGGCTGGCCTACTACCGCGGCGGCGACCCGTCGGCGCCCATCGTCTACGAAGACTTCCTCCCCGCCTCGGCGGCGGGCATCTTCCGCTCCAACCTGGACCGCGACACCCACGCCGGTAATGTCGCCGACGATTCCGGTTACGACGTGCAGTGGCTGGCCGGGGCCATCGGCCGCGATATTCATTACCCGTACGCGCTGTACGGAGCGCTTTCCCAGGAGGCACCCCAGTGAACCTGCCGACCCGCGCCGGCGACGATGCAGTGGGGGCACCGCCCGCTTGCGGGGGACGAAGCGATGAGGAGGAGCGGCGCTCATGACCGACGAGTTGCGCGCCCGGGCACGTCAGGCCCTGGCCGCCATCGGGGCCGACGTCAGTCTCGGCGAGCCGGACGGGCACGGGATGCCGGCCGGCACACCGATCACCGGGGAGGTGCTGTTCACCGTCGCGCAGACCACACCCGAGCGGGCCGATCAGACGATCGCCGATGCCGCCCAAGCGTTTTCGGCGTGGCGCGACACCCCGGCCCCAGTGCGCGGCGCACTGGTGGCCCGCCTCGGCGAGCTGCTCACCGAGCACAAGGACGACCTGGCGACACTGGTGACCCTCGAGGTCGGCAAGATCACCTCCGAGGCCGCCGGCGAAGTGCAGGAAATGATCGACGTCTGCCAGTTCGCCGTCGGCCTGTCGCGCCAGCTCTACGGGCGCACCATCGCCTCGGAGCGACCCGGGCACCGGCTGTCAGAGACCTGGCATCCGCTCGGGGTGGTGGGGGTGATCACCGCGTTCAACTTCCCGGTTGCGGTCTGGGCATGGAACGTTGCGGTGGCACTGGTGTGCGGGGACACGGTGGTGTGGAAGCCCTCGGAACTGACGCCGTTGACTTCTCTGGCGTGTCAGGCGCTGATCGGCCGGGCGGCCGCCGACGTCGGGGCACCACCCGCGGTGAGCGGTCTGGTCCTCGGCGAGCGTGACCGTGGTGAGCAGCTGGTGGACGATCCCCGGGTCGCCTTGGTGTCCGCGACGGGTTCGGTGCGGATGGGACGGGCGGTCGGTCCCCGGGTCGCCGCGCGCTTCGGGCGGGTGCTGCTGGAATTGGGCGGCAACAACGCGGCCATCGTGACGCCGTCGGCCGACCTGGACCTGGCGGTGCGCGCCATCGTGTTCGCCGCCGCCGGCACTGCCGGTCAGCGCTGCACCAGCCTGCGCCGGCTGATCGTCCATCGCTCGGTGACCGACGAGGTGGTGGCGCGTGTCGTCGCCGCCTACCGGCAGCTGCGGATCGGCGACCCGTCGGCCGCGGGCACTCTCGTCGGTCCCCTCATCCACGAGACCGCCTACCGCGACATGGTGGGAGCTTTAGAACAGGCCCGCGCCGACGGCGGCGAGGTCATCGACGGCGACCGCCACGATGACGGCCGCCCCGGTGCCTACTACGTCGCGCCCGCCCTGGTGCGCATGCCCGCCCAGACCGCCATCGTGGCCACCGAGACGTTCGCGCCGATCCTCTACGTGCTGACCTACACCGACCTGGACGAGGCGATAGCGCTCAACAATTCTGTGCCACAAGGGCTTTCGTCGGCCATCTTTACCACTGACCTTCGGGAAGCCGAGCGCTTCCTGAACGAATCCGACTGCGGTATCGCCAACGTCAATATCGGCACGTCCGGAGCTGAAATCGGCGGCGCGTTCGGCGGCGAGAAGCAAACCGGCGGCGGGCGGGAATCGGGTTCGGACGCGTGGAAGACCTACATGCGGCGCGCCACCAACACCGTCAATTACTCCAGCGGGTTGCCACTGGCCCAGGGCGTGGAGTTCGGATGAAAAGCGGTGTGGCGGAGGTCTCATATTCAGTGGGTACTATCTGACGCATGCCGACAGCCAGAAGGCGGCTATCCCCCGAGGATCGCCGCGCCGAGCTGCTCGCGTTGGGGGCAGATGTCTTTGGGAAGCGACCCTATGACGAGGTCCGCATCGACGAGATAGCCGAACGCGCCGGGGTGTCCCGCGCGCTGATGTATCACTATTTCCCGGACAAGCGCGCGTTTTTCGCCGCGGTGGTCAAAGACGAGGCCGATCGGCTTTATGCGGCCACCAAGAATCCGCCCCCTCCCGGGATGACGATGTTCGAGGAGATCCGGACCGGGGTGCTGGCCTACATGGCCTACCACCAACAGAACCCGGAGACCGCGTGGGCCGCGTACGTCGGCCTCGGCCGGTCCGACCCGGTTCTGCTCGGCGTCGAAGACGATGCCAAGAACCGTCAGATGGAACACATCATGACCCGGATCGGCGAACTGGTGAGCTCGATCCCCAGACCACCGCTGGACGCCGACGCCGAGCGGCACCTGCGGGTGATCATGCACGGCTGGCTGGCGTTCACCTTCGAGATGTGCCGTCAGCGGATCATCGACCCTACGACCGACGCCGACCGGCTGGCCGACGCCTGTGCGCACGCGCTGCTGGACGCCATCGCCCGGGTGCCGGAGATTCCGGAGGAACTGGCCGAGGCGATGGCGACCGCGAGGCTGTGACCGGCCGGGCCGCGACTTGTCGGTAGCCGTTGGCACCATGGTCAGGTGAGCACTCGTGCCGGTTCCAGGCCGGCCGATCCTGCCCACGACCCCGGTGACCCGTTGGGCCGGTTCAGCGCGATCACCCGCGAGTGGTTCGCCAGCACCTTCGCCGCACCGACCACCGCGCAGGCCGAGGCCTGGGACGCCATCGCCGACGGCGACAACACCCTGGTGATCGCGCCGACCGGATCCGGCAAGACGCTGGCGGCGTTCCTGTGGGCCCTCGACACCCTGGCGGCTGAGGCCGACCGGCCGAAGGGCACCCGGGTGCTCTACGTGTCCCCGCTCAAGGCGCTGGCGGTCGACGTCGAGCGCAACCTGCGCACCCCGCTGGCGGGACTCACCAGGATCGCCGAACGCCACGGCCTGCCGCCCCCGACATCAGCGTCGGCGTCCGCTCCGGCGACACCCCGCCCGCCGGCGCCGCCAGCTCGTCACCCGCCCGCCCGACGTGCTGATCACCACGCCCGAGTCGCTGTTCCTGATGCTCACCTCGGCCGCCCGCGAAACCCTGGCCGGCGTGCAGACGGTGATCGTCGACGAGATCCACGCCATCGCCGGCGGCAAGCGCGGCGCGCACCTGGCGCTGTCGCTGGAGCGGCTCGACGACCTGCGCCTGCCGGACGGCGGCCCGCCCAGCGCATCGGGCTGTCGGCGACGGTGCGTCCGCCCGAGGAGCTCGCCCGGTTCCTGTCCGGCCAGTCTCCGACCAGCATCGTCGCCCCGCCGCGGCCAAGACCTTCGAGCTCACCGTGCAGGTGCCGGTGCCCGACATGGCCAACCTGGCCAACAACACCATCTGGCCCGACGTCGAGGCGCGTCTGGTCGACCTGATCGAATCGCACAACTCGACCATCGTGTTCGCCAACTCGCGGCGGCTGGCCGAGCGGCTCACCGCGCGGCTCAACGAGATTCACGCCGAACGCGCCGGCATTGCACTCGCTGCCGATGCCAACCCGCAGGTGCCGGGCGGGGCGCCGGCGCACCTCATGGGCAGCAGCCAGACCTACGGCGCCGACACGTTACTGGCCCGCGCCCACCACGGTTCGGTCAGCAAGGAGCAGCGCGCCCTGGTCGAAGAGGACCTCAAACGCGGGCTGCTCAAGGCGGTGGTGGCGACCTCGAGCCTGGAGCTGGGCATCGACATGGGCGCGGTCGATCTGGTGATCCAGGTCGAGGCGCCGCCGTCGGTGGCCAGCGGCCTGCAACGCATCGGGCGGGCCGGCCACCAGGTCGGCGAGGTCTCGCGCGGCGTGCTGTTCCCCAAGCACCGCACCGACCTGATCGGCTGCGCGGTCACCGTGCAGCGGATGCTCGCCGGCCAGATCGAGACCATGCGGGTGCCGGCCAACCCGCTCGACATCCTGGCCCAACAGACCGTGGCGGCGGCCGCGCTGGAGCCGCTGGACGCCGACCGGTGGTTCGACACCGTGCGCCGCAGCGCCCCGTTCGCGACGCTGCCGCGCAGCGTGTTCGAGGCCACCCTGGACCTGCTGTGCGGCAAGTACCCGTCCACCGAGTTCGCCGAGCTGCGGCCGCGTCTGGTCTACGACCGCGACACCGGCACGCTGACCGCGCGGCCCGGTGCGCAGCGGCTGGCCGTCACCTCCGGCGGCGCCATCCCCGACCGCGGGCTGTTCACCGTCTATCTGGCCACCGACTCCGAAAAGCCTTCGCGGGTCGGCGAACTCGACGAGGAGATGGTCTACGAGTCCCGGCCCGGTGACGTCATCTCGCTGGGCGCCACCAGCTGGCGGATCACCGAGATCACCCATGACCGGGTGCTGGTGATCCCCGCGCCGGGCCAGCCGGCCCGGCTGCCGTTCTGGCGCGGCGACGACGCCGGCCGCCCGGCCGAACTCGGCGCCGCGCTCGGCGCGTTCACCGGCGAGCTGGCCGGCCTGGACCGCGGCGCGTTCGACAAGCGTTGCGCCGCTTTGGGTTTCGACGCCTACGCGACCGACAACCTGTGGGGGCTGCTCGACGAGCAACGGACCGCCACCGGGGTGGTACCCACCGACACCACCCTGCTGGTCGAGCGGTTCCGCGACGAACTGGGCGACTGGCGGGTGATCCTGCACTCGCCGTACGGCCTGCGGGTGCACGGGCCGCTGGCGCTGGCGGTGGGCCGGCGGCTGCGCGAGCGCTACGGCATCGACGAGAAGCCGACCGCCTCCGACGACGGCATCGTGGTGCGGCTGCCCGACACGTCGGACGACGCCCCGCCCGGCGCGGAACTGTTCGTCTTCGACGCCGACGAGATCGACCCGATCGTCACCGCCGAGGTGGGCGGTTCGGCGCTGTTCGCGTCGCGGTTCCGGGAGTGCGCGGCGCGCGCGCTGCTGCTGCCCCGCCGACACCCGGGCAGCCGCTCGCCGCTGTGGCACCAGCGCCAGCGCGCGGCCCAGTTGCTGGACGTGGCACGCAAATACCCCGACTTCCCGATGGTGCTGGAGACGATCCGCGAATGCCTGCAGGACGTCTACGACGTCCCGGCTCTGGTCGAGCTGATGGCCGGAATCGCCGGCCGCCGGGTGCGGGTGCTGGAGGCCGAGACCACCCGGCCCTCGCCGTTCGCGGCGTCGCTGCTGTTCGGCTACGTCGGCGCGTTCATGTACGAGGGCGACAGCCCGCTGGCCGAGCGCCGCGCCGCGGCGCTCTCGCTGGACACCACGCTGCTGGCCGAGCTGCTCGGCCGGGTCGAGCTGCGCGAGCTGCTCGACCCCGAGGTCATCGCCGCGACCGGCCGCCAGCTGCAGCACCTCTCCGATGACCGGGCCGCCCGCGACGCCGAGGCGGTCGCGGACCTGCTGCGGCTGCTGGGTCCGCTCACCGAAGACGAGGTCGCCGCCCGGGCCCGCGTCGACGATGTCGCCGACATCGGGCTGGCTGGACGGTCTGCGCGCCGCCAGGCGCGCGCTGACGGTGTCGTTCGCCGGCCGCAGCTGGTGGGTGGCCATCGAGGACATCGGCCGGCTGCGCGACGCGGTCGGGGTGGCGGTTCCGCTGGGCGTGCCGGCCGCCTTCACCGAGGAGGTGGCCGACCCGCTGGGCGAGCTGCTGGGCCGCTACGCGCGCACCCGCACCCCGTTCACCACCGCCGAGGCCGCCGCCCGGTTCGGCCTGGGACTGCGGGTGGCGGCCGACGTGCTGGGCCGGCTGGCCGCCGACTTGGCCGGTTGGTGCGCGGCGACTTCGTCGCCGCCGCCGAGGTGTCGGGGGCATCCGGGACATCCGGGGCGAGCAGTGGTGCGACGCCGACGTGCTGCGCATCCTGCGGCGCCGCTCGCTGGCCGCGCTGCGCGCCCAGGTCGAGCCGGTGAGCACCGCCGCCTACGGGCGGTTCCTGCCGGCCTGGCACCAGGTGTCGTCGGGCTCTGCCGGTCCGGACGGGCTGATGTCCGTCATCGACCAGCTGGCCGGCGTCCGGATGCCGGCCTCGGCGCTCGAACCGCTGGTGCTCGCCCCCGGGTGCGCGACTACTCCCCGGCGATGCTCGACGAACTGCTCGCGACCGGGGAGGTCACCTGGTCGGGCGCCGGGTCGATCTCGGGCAGCGACGGCTGGATCACGCTGCACACCAGCGATTCCGCGCCGTTGACGCTGGCCGGCCCGCCGAGATCGACTTCACCGACGCCCACCGGGCGATCCTGGACGCGCTGGCCGGCGGTGGCGCGTCTTCTTCCGCCAGCTCGCGCAAGTGGGATGCCGGATCCGGAGTTCAAAACCGCGCTGTGGGAACTGATCTGGGCCGGCTGGGTCACCGGCGACACGTTCGCCCCGGTCCGCGCCGTGCTCGGTGGCGGCCGAACCCGCAAGCGCTCCGCCCCCGCGCACCGGGCACATCGCCCGCCCCGCCTGAGCCGCTACAGCGTCGCGCACGCCCAGTCCCGCACCATCGACCCGACGGTGGCCGGCCGATGGTCGGCCCTGCCGGCTCCCGAGCCGGATTCCACGCTGCGCGCCCACTACCAGCTGAGCTGCTGCTGAACCGCCACGGCGTGCTGACCAGGGGCGCGGTGGCCGCCGAAGGCGTCCCCGGCGGATTCGCCACTCTCTACAAGGTGCTGAATAGCTTCGAGGACGCCGGCCGGTGCCAGCGCGGCTACTTCGTCGAGTCGTTGGGCGGCGCCCAGTTCGCCGTCGCGTCGACCGTCGACCGGCTGCGCAGCTACACCGACGGGATCGACCCGCAGCGGCCGGAATACCGGGCGGTCGTGCTGGCCGCCGCCGACCCGGCCAACCCCTACGGCGCCGCGCTGCCCTGGCCCGCCGCGCGGGGGAGGGCTCCGCCCCGGCGGCACGGCCCGCCCGCCGGCCGGGGCGCTCGTCGTGCTGGTCGACGGCGAGTGCGCCTGGTTCCTCGAGCGCGGCGGACGGTCACTGCTGACCTTCACCGACGACCCCGCGGCCCACGACGCAGCGGCCATGGCACTGGCCGACCTGGTCGCCTCCCGCCGCGTCGCGTCGATCCTGGTGGAACGCATCGACGGGACACCGGCATTGCAGGCCCGCGCCGACGGGCGGGAGTCTGCGGCACTTGCCGCGCTGACCGACGCCGGATTCGCCCGCACGCCACGCGGAATGCGGCTGCGGTAACCATGCCCGAGGGCGACACCGTCTGGCATACCGCGGCCATGCTGCGTGAGCAGCTGGTCGGGCGCACGCTGACCCGCTGCGATGTCCGGGTGCCGCGGTTCGCCACCGTCGACCTCACCGGGCAGGTGGTGGACGAGGTGCTCAGCCGGGGGAAGCACCTGTTCATCCGGGTCGGGCCGGCCAGCATCCACTCGCATCTGAAGATGGACGGCAGCTGGCGGGTCGGTAACCGTCCGGTGCGGGCTGGACCACCGGGCACGAATCATCTTGGAAGCGGGCACCGTCCGGGCCGTCGGCGTCGACCTCGGGGTGCTGGAGATCCTCGATCGCGCCCATGACCGCGACGTGGTCGCGCACCTGGGACCTGACCTGCTGGGCCCGGACTGGGACCCCGGGCTCGCCGCCGCCAACCTCGCGGCACAACCGGACCGACCGATCGCCGAGGCGCTGCTGGACCAACGGGTGCTGGCCGGGGTCGGCAATGTCTACTGCAACGAACTGTGTTTCGTCAGCGGATACCTGCCCACCGCGCCGGTAAGCGCAGTCACCGACCCGCACAGGCTGGCGTCCCGCGCTCGGGACATGCTGTGGGCCAACCGCTTCCGCTGGAACCGCTGCACCACGGGCGATACCCGGCCGGGCCGGCAGCTGTGGGTCTACGGGCGGGCCGGGCAGAACTGTCGTCGCTGCGGCACTCGCATCAACGACGACGACACCGGTGAGCGGGTGAGGTTTTGGTGCCCGTCCTGCCAGCGCTGAGCCGGCCTAGTCCCGGGCGTGCGCGAGGAAAAACTGGGCAATGGCTTCCGATCCGTCCAGCGCCCGCGTGGTGCGCCCGATGATCGCCTTGGGCAGGTATTGCCTGCCGGCCGGCCAGGTGTGCCCCCCGTTGTCGATCCGGTAGAAGACCACTTCGGTGGACGCCGCACATGCCGTGGAATCGGAACGGTGCACGACGGTGCCGTCCCCGACGCTGGGCAACTCCTGCGCCGACGGATCGCCTTGGCACCCATCGACCGAACGCCATTTGTCCATCATGCTGTTAACCGAGACGGCGTGACTGACCCCGCCGCGGCCGCGCACCTTCCCGCCGTTGAAAGGCACCAGCGGATCGGCGGTCCCATGCGCTTCCCACACCGAAACCGGCCGCGACGGATTGCAGGCCACGCCCACGCCCAGCGTGCCCGCCACCGGCGCGATCGCGGCGAAGACGTCGGCGCGGTCGCAGGCCAGCCTGTTGGACATGAAGCCACCGTTGGACATCCCGGTGACGAAAACATGCCCGGGAGCGATCTTGTAGTCGCCTTGCAGCTTGGCCGCCAGCGCAACCAGGAAGCCGACATCGTCGACATGACGGCGATCGGCCGGCGCCGCCCCTCGCCCATCGGCCCAGCTCTTGTCGTAACCGTCGGGGTAGACCACCACCAGGTTGTGGGCGTCGGCAACGGTGTCGAAGCCGGTCAGTCCGCGCTGCCCGATCCCGGTACCGCCGCCACCGTGCAGGCTGAGTACCAAGCCGACGGGATCACCGGGCGGCACATGCAGCGTGTAAGTTCGGTCCATGCCGCCGGAACGAAACGTGTCGGACGCATCTCGAGCGCTGGCCGCCGAGACATGTCGCACGCCGCAGCCGACCACACATGCCGCCACCACAGCGAGTGACAACCATCGCAGGTACGGCATGTCGTCAAGTTACCGATGGCAGGTATGAATAGACCAGCACGGGGTGAATAACTGGTTGCCCGGGGGATTTAAGATTCACGTAGCAGCGAATTCCTGTTGCAATAACTGCAAGAAGCCGTAAGGTGTTCCGGGGCTCAACTCGCTGCCAGCAAATTAGGCACTTCTCTTCCGCGGGAGTAGCAGGAATGACGATCACCCGGATACGCAGGTCCATCCCCCTGCTATCGCCGTCGACCGCCGTTCCGGTACTGGTGTTCTGGCTGCTCGGCGCCCTGGGAACCGCCGCAACCGCTCACGCTGACGCGAACGACGACGCTTTCGTCACAGCACTGCAGGCCAAAGACATCACCTTCGAATCACGCGAGGCCGCAATCACATCCGGTCGTTTGGTTTGCCACGAACTTGATCTCGGCCAATCGCCGGAGCAGGTCGCCAACGACGTGCTCAACAGCAGTCACCTGGACGGGTATCACGCCGGCTACTTCGTGGGCGTCAGCATAAGGGCGTACTGCCCGAACTATGCGTCTCGTACGTGACAATTCGCGTCCAAATTTACATCCAGTTGACATCTAGTTGACAGGCAGATGACGTCGGCAGGCGTAAACTCAAGTTTGGAAACTAGTATGGAGACCATGAAATGATCGCGAAAATACTGGTCAGCGCTGCTATTACCCTGGGTTTCTTGGTCGGGTTCGCAGCATCGGCCAGCGCTGACCCAAGCCCCTTCGGTACCCTCAGCTGTGACTGCCGGGAAACCGCCCCGGCCGGCAGCCAGGTTCTCACGGACAAGATAGACCGGGGAATCCAGCAGGGTCTGTCTGCTCCGGCAGTCGAACAATTCCAGTAATAGTCTTCAGCCCGGCCGACAACTGACCGGCTGTTCAGCCCGCCGCGCCCTGCCCGACGGCCTGCACCGATGCGTGCTCGTGCAGCGCCTTCTCGGCTGCCTGGTCAACGGGCTTTAGATCGAACACGACCTCGTCGACGGTTCCGGTGAACGCGTAAGGCGCCCTGTCCTCGTAGTCGCGGTCAACGACCAAGCCGTTGTCGCGGCTGATGTCCATCCCGGCGTAGGAAGTGAAAGCCAGCGGCACGGTTTTGGCCATCTCCCCCGCACCGATGCGTCGATCGTCGGCCCACAACGTCACCCGACCACCGGAACCGGCGACCGGCTGGTCGGATTCGAACAGCATCCGTACCGTGACATCGCCCGTGGGGATCGGCTCGGTGGACACCTGCTTGTAGGTATCCACACCTAGATAGGAGTAGGTGTGGTGCAGTCGCTGCCCCTGGTCGACCCACAGGGCGAAACCGCCGATGAAGTCACCGTTGGCGACGATCACGCCCTGCGCGCCACCGTCGGGAATATGCAGGCGTGCTTCGATCGCGTACGAGCGGCCGAAAATGCGCGGGACCATGCCACGCTGAATGTTCTGCACGTCTCCTTTGAAGGTGAACCGGGTGGTGGTGGGTAGCGGCGGCAAACTGCCGAACATCACCGCGAGCCCACCGAGCAGCGGCAGTACCCGGTTCCGCTCGGCTTCGGCCCACCACAGCCGCGTGAGTTCGGCGACCTTCTCGGGATGCCCGGCCGCCACGTTGTTGGCCTGGGAGAAGTCCTCGGGCAGGTAGTACAGCTCCCACACGTCGTTGTCGGGGTCGTACTTTCCGGGCGCGAACCGCTGCAGTGTCTCCGGTGAGAAGTCCCACGGCGCCTTGTCCAGTCGCGCACACGCCCACCACCCGTCTTTGTAGATGGCGCGGCTGCCGAACATTTCGAAGTACTGCACCGGGTGCCGTTCTTCAGCCGCCGCATCGTCGAAGGTGTGGGCGAAACTGGTTCCGTCCATGGCTTCCTGCTCGATGCCGTCGACATGGGTCGGCTCAGGTAAACCAATGGCCTGCAACACGGTTGGTGCGATGTCGATGCAATGGGTGAACTGGGACCGCACCTGGGTGTCGGGCCGGATCCGGGCCGGCCAGGCGACCACCATCGGATCGCGGGCGCCACCCAGGTGGCTGGCCATCTGCTTGCCCCACTGAAACGGAGTGTTATTGGCGTGCGCCCACGCCGAGGCGAAATGCGGCGCGGAGTGCTCGTCGCCGAGCGCCTCGATCCCCCCGTACTGCTCGATGAGCTCCAGTTGACGCTCGGCGTCCAGAAGCAGGCCATTGAGGAACGTCATCTCGTTGAACGAACCGGTGACCGTCCCCTCCATGCTGGCGCCGTTGTCACCCCAGATGTAGAAGACCAGCGTGTTGTCGGACTCGCCGAGATCCCCGATCGCATCGAGCAGCCGGCCCACATTCCAGTCCGCGTTCTCCGAGAACCCGGCGAACACCTCCATCTGCCGGGCATAGAGCTTCTTCTGGTTCTCCGACAGGCTGTCCCACGCCGGGAACAGGTCGGGTCGCTCGGTGAGCTCGGTGTCGGGCGGTATGATCCCGAGCTCCTTCTGCCGCTCGAACGTCTTGCGCCGGTAGACATCCCAGCCCTCGTCGAACTGGCCCCGGTACTTGTCGGCCCATTCGGCGAACACATGGTGCGGCGCGTGGGTGGCGCCGGTCGAGTAATACATCATCCACGGCTTCTCGGCGTCCTGGGCCCGCACGCTGTGCAGCCACTCGACGGCTTTGTCGGTGAGGTCGTCGGGGAAGTAGTAGGGCTTGCCGTCCTTACCCCGCGGCACACCGATGACGGAGTTGTCCTGGGTGATGATCGGGTCGTACTGACCCGCGGCGCCGGACAGAAAGCCCCAAAAGTGGTCGAAGCCCCAACCCAGCGGCCAGTTGTCGAACGGCCCCGCAGCCCCCTGGACGTTATCGGGGGTCAAATGCCACTTGCCGAAACCGCCGGTGACATAGCCGTTGTCGCGCAAAATGCGCGGCAGCGCCGCGCAACTGCGCGGCTTGACCGATGAGTAGCCGGGGAACGGGCCCGGGAACTCACAGACCGATCCGAAGCCCACCCGGTGATGGTTGCGCCCGGTCAACAGCGCCGCGCGCGTCGGCGAGCACACCGCAGTGACGTGAAAGCGGTTGTAAGCCAACCCGTTCTGCGCCACTCGGGTCAACGCCGGGGTCCGGATCGCGCCGCCGAAGGTGTCCGGGCCGCCGAACCCGGCGTCGTCGATCAGCACGATCAGCACATTGGGTGCGCCATCGGGCGCCTTGGGCCCGGGAACGATCGTCCAGTCACCGACCGACTCCGCCATGGTCCGGCCGATCGTGCCGCCGAAACTGCGTTGCGGTAACGGCAGCCGGGTACGATCCGGGTTGAACTTACCCATCGCTTCTTCCAGCGCGGCGCCCAAGCTTCGCAACGTCGAACGGCTAAGCTCTGCAACGGATTTCATCGGAGAGCCAGCCAACGCCTGCTCAGTTGCCAGCCGGGCCTGCGGCGACACGACCGCGATGATCACGCCGCTGCCCGCGGCCAGCGCCTGCCCGATCTTGTCGGCCAGTCCGCTTTTGATCCGGTGATCGGCAAAGGTGCCCGCCAGCGCTCCGGCCGCGGCGCCGACCACTGCCGAGGCCAGCAGCACCGGCGAGAACAAGCCGACCGCCAGGCCCGCCCCGGCACCCCACGCGGCGCCCCGCCGACCTAGACGGTTGCCGGTGTCGACCAAGACAGGGTTGCCGTCGGCGTCCTTGCCGACCAACACAGCACCGCGCAGCGAGATGTGTTTGTCTTTGGTTCGATCGGTGAGGGTTTCGAAGTCTCGGCGAGCCGAATCGAGATCCTGATAGCCGGCAACTATGACCAGCGCGTGTTCTTCGCTCATAACGAGACTCCTTCAGACGGATGGCGGCGTCACCGGTCCGAAATATAGACCTCGGAGAGCTTCGGGAGCATTTGTTCACCGCTGATTCACTCTGTGGACCGCCGGGCCGGTCCCCAGTTGGTGGAAAGGCATTGCATGCGCCACCATGGGCCCTGGCTCTACCGGAGTCGTCAGCATCGAAACTTGTATCGGGTGGTGCGCGAATGACCGTGGTTCACACCTTTCCCGGCCGCGGTGTGGCGGTGGCGGCTCGCCCGGCACGCAGCTGGGCCGCCGATGTCGCCGTGTTCGTCGGCGCCGCAGTCGTTCTGTGGTTGGTGGTGCGCGTCGGCCGCGGGACGGCCGTGCCGTGGACGGTGCCCAGCGCACCCTCTTCGGTTTCCACCGACCCCAGCCACCTGCCGTATTACGCTGCCCGGTCGCTGCTGCGAATGTTCATCGCACTGGGCTTGTCGCTGGTGTTCACGTTCTTCTATGCCACCGCGGCGGCGCGTTCACGGCGTGCCGAAAAGGTGCTGATCCCGCTGCTGGACTTCTTGCAGTCCGTGCCAGTGCTGGGATTCCTTGCGATCACCATCACCGGGTTCATCGCGTTGTTTCCCGGCTCGCTGCTGGGTTTGGAATGCGCGTCGATCTTCGCGATCTTCACCTCGCAGGCGTGGAACATGACGTTCGCGTTCTATCAATCGCTGATCGCCCAACCCAAGGATCTGGACGAGGCATCCCGGCTGTTCCGACTGTCGCGATGGCAGCGGTTCTGGCGGGTCGACCTGCCCAGCGGGGTGATCCCGCTGGTCTGGAACGGCATGATGAGTTTCGGCGGGGGCTGGTTTTTCCTCACCGCGTCGGAAGCCTTGAGCGTCAACAACCACAGGTTCGCCCTGCCCGGGATCGGCGCCTACGTCGCATCTGCCAGCGACGAAGGGAACCTCACGAGGGTGCTGCTGGCCATCGTGGCCATGATCGTGGTGATCATCGGGGTCAACGCGCTGTTTTGGCGGCCGCTGACAGCATGGGCCGAACGATTCCGCATCGAGGAATCCGCGGCCATCGAAGCGCCGCGCAGTGTGACGCTGGACGTCCTGCGGCGCTCACGCGTTCCTGGCATCGTCGGCCATCCGCTCGGACGGTTGGTCTATCCGGTCGACCGGGTGACGGCGGTGTTCGGGACGACCGGGCGTCCGCTGAAAACGTCCACCGCGCGCCGCCGCATCGGCGACGCCGTATTCGTTCTCAGCGTGATGGTCGCGCTCGGCTACGGCGCGTTCCAGGTGATCGAGTACATCGCCGGCAGCGTCGGCTTCACCGAAGTCGGCCACGCGGCGCTGCTCGGCTTGGCCACCTTCGCCCGTGTCGTGGTGGTGGTCGTGGTCTCGACGTTGATCTGGGTGCCGATCGGAGTATGGATTGGCATGAATCCCAAGGTGACTCGGCTGGCTCAGCCGGTGGTGCAGGTGCTGGCGTCGTTCCCGGCGAATTTTTTGTTCCCGTTGTTCACCGCCGTGCTACTCGCCACCGGAATCAGCATCAACTGGGGCGGCATTCTGCTGATGGCGCTCGGTACGCAGTGGTACATCTTGTTCAACGTCATCGCCGGGGCCAGTGAGATCCCCACCGACCTTCGCGACGCCGCCGCCAGCCTGAGGCTGCCCACGGTGCTGAGGTGGCGCACCCTGATACTGCCCGGAATCTTCGGCAGCTACGTCACCGGCGGCATCACCGCGGCCGGCGGCGCGTGGAACGCTTCCATCGTCGCCGAGGTAGTCCAGTACCACCACACCTCGTTGTCCGCCGTCGGGTTGGGTGCGTACATCACGCATGCCACCGCGGTGGGCGACGCCCCGCGCCTGCTGATCGGCGTGGTCGCGATGAGCTTCTATGTCGTGACGATGAACATTGTGCTGTGGCAGCGGCTGTACCACCTGTCCGAGCGGCGCTTCTCCCTATCCTGATCCGCATAGGCTTGACGGAGGTTCCCATGACCGAAGACGACGTGATCATCCACCTCGACCACGTCGGCAAGAGCTTCAGCAAGCCCGACGGTGGTGAGTTGCTGGTCCTCGACGACATCGATTTCGACATCCGGGTGGGCGAAGTCGTTGCCGTGCTCGGTCGCTCCGGATGCGGCAAGTCGACGCTGCTGCGCATCATCGCCGGACTGATCGCCCCTAGCAGCGGCGTGGCGCGTTACGAAGGCGCCGAACTGACCGGCGCCAACGCCGGCACCGCGATGGTATTCCAGAACTTCGCCCTGATGCCCTGGCTGACCGTGCAAAAGAACGTCGAGCTCGGGCTGGCAGCCCGCAAGATGGCGCCGGCCGAGCGGAGTAAGCGTGCGCTGGAGGCGATCGATTTGATCGGCCTCGACGGTTTCGAATCCGCTTATCCCAAAGAACTGTCCGGCGGGATGCGCCAGCGCGTCGGGTTCGCCCGGGCGCTGGTGCTGCAACCCGATCTGCTGCTGATGGACGAACCATTCTCCGCACTGGACGTCCTGACCGCCGAAAACCTGCGCGGCGAGCTGATGAGTCTGTGGACCGGCCAAGAATTCCCAACCAAGGCCATCTGCCTGGTCACCCATAACATCGAAGAAGCGATCGTGCTGGCCGACCGGGTCATCGTGTTGAGCAGCAATCCCGGCCGCATCCTGGCCGAATTCCCCATCGAGCTCGAGCGTCCCCGCGATCGCCGTTCGCCATCGTTTGAAGCACTCGTCGACAAACTGTATGGACTGCTGACCGGCACCGGCGCGGCCACAACGCTCGTCGAACCCGGCACCGCCACGCCCACCAGCCACCCGCTACCCAGAGCCACCGTGGGCGGGCTGGCCGGGCTGGTCGAAATCGTCTACGGCAAAGGTGGGCGCGTCGACATCCCCGACATCGCCGCCGACCTGGGTATCGCTGCCGCAGACCTGCTGCCGCTCGTGGACGCCGCCGCGCTGCTCGACTTCCTGCGCGTCAGCGGCGCCGACCTCGAGCTCACCCCCATCGGCAAGGATTTCACCACCGGCGACATCCAAATCAGCAAGCAGATCTTCGCCCAACAGGTGCGCACCCGCGCACCGCTGGTGCGCACCATCTGCCGCGCTCTGCACGACTGCCCCGACGGCAGCCTGCGCGCCGGATTCTTCCTCGACATCCTGCAGCAGGGATTCAACCCCCAGGACGCCCAGCGACAACTCGACATCGCCATCGGCTGGGGCCGCTACGCCGAGCTCTTCGACTACAACACCCACACCGACCAGCTCACGACGGACCCCAACGCCACGCTCGCGACACCCGCGGATACCCGGTCGAACCGCCCTCAGTAGGTGGATATCTCGTCTTCACCAGGCAGAACGCCGGTGGCCATGAAGATGACGCGGCGGCCGACCTCCACGGCGTGGTCGGCGAAACGCTCATAGAAGCGGCCCAGCAACGCCGTTTCGACTCCGACGGAGACGCCGTGCTTCCATGTGTTATCTATCAGCACACTGAACAAATGCCTATACAGCTCGTCCATCGCGTCGTCTTGCTCGTGAAGCTGAGCAGCTTTCTGCGGGTCGCGGGATACCAGCACCTGTTTTGCACTGTCGCCCAACGCAATTGCCACTTTGGCCATGTCAGCGAAGCACCCGCGGACCTCCTCGGGAAGTACCTGCTTCGGATACTCCCGTCGGGCGATCTTGGCTACATGCACAGCCAACGCGCCCATTCGTTCCGTGTCGGCGATGATCTGTATAGCGCTGAAGATTGCCCGCAGCTCGCCGGCCACCGGTTGCTGTAACGCCAGCAGCGCGAACGCTTCTTTCTCGGCGTGCGCTCGCATCGCCACGATTCGCTCGTGGTCACTGATCACCTGCTCGGCGGCGGCAATGTCAGCCTCTAACAAGGCCTGGGTGGCACGCTTCATCGCTTCCCCGGCCAGGCCGCACATCTCGCCTAGGTGCGTGGCCAAGTCTGCTATCTGCTGGTGATAGACGGTTCGCATCGTGAAGCCTTTCTGAACCTGAGTTGTCGCGCTGGGCTGCCGCGGTTCCACACAGCAATCATCGGCCAAGTGACGCCGACGTGGGACACGATTGAGCATCAAACCGCGCGTCGCAGGCCGGCGATGGTCGCCTCGGAAGGCGGTGACGATCCGAACGCTTTCCACAAGTGACGAAAGCCACCCGAAGAGGGGCCAAAACGGCTCCTCCGCAAGATGGCGCTGCCGGTTAGGCTGCGACAGTGAACCTCCCGGCGATCCGTGAACCATTCACCGCTCACGCGGTGGCTGCTGCTCCGGTGGAGGAGGTTTTATGTCGGCTGGATAGCTCGGCCGACGGACTATCCAGCACCGAGGCCTGCGAACGCTTGGCGCAGCACGGCCCCAACGCAATCCGCACCCATCACGTCAGCGCCTGGGCGGTGCTGGCCCGCCAGCTGAACAACGCGGTGCTGATTCTGCTGGCCATCACCGCGGTGCTGTCGTATTTCCTCGGCGACCATAGCCAAGCCATGATCATCGTTCTGATCCTGGCGGCCAGCATCGGACTGGGGTTTTTCAACGAGTACCGCGCCGAGCAGGCCGCGGCTGCTCTGCATGCCCGCATCCGCCACACCGCGATTGTTCGGCGCGACGGGAGATTCGTCGATGTCGATGTCCGGGATCTGGTCCCCGGCGATGTGATCCGACTCTCCCTCGGGCAGGCCGTGCCCGCGGATGTGCGATTGATCCAGACCGCTGCGCTGGAATGCGACGAAAGCATCCTGTCCGGGGAATCCACCGGCTCAGAAAAGTCACCAATACCGGTGCCGGCCGACGCAGCGCTGACCGATATGACCGATCTGGCGTTCATGGGCACGATCGTGAGCGCGGGCGAGGGCTTGGCCGTCGTTTATGCCACCGGCAATCGCGCCGAGTTCGGCCGGATTGCGGCCGGTTTGAGTGAGCGCCAACCCGAGACCGACTTTCAGGTCGGTCTGCGCCGGTTTTCCTATTTGCTGCTACGAGTTGCGATCGCCCTGACCGTGCTGATTTTGGTCACCAACTTGATGTTGCACCGGCCGCTGATCAATTCGGCATTGTTTGCGCTGGCCATTGCGGTCAGTATCACGCCACAGCTGCTCCCTGCGGTGGTCAGCACCAGCCTGGCGACCGGTTCCCGACAACTGGCCAAAGCCAAGGTGCTGGTCAAACGTTTGGTATGCATCGAAGACTTCGGCGATATCGACATTCTGATCACCGATAAAACCGGAACCCTGACCGAGGGGCGCATCAGCCTGGTCGATACCGTCAACCCGGCCGGAGTGCACACCGACTCGGTGCTGCGTCTGGCACTGCTTGCTTGTGACATCGATCCCGCCGCAGGCGGCGCCGCGACCAACGCGTTGGACAGCGCGCTCTGGGCGCGCCCCAACGCACAGCAGCTCGCCGGCGATGGCATTGACCGGGTGGCCTTTTTGCCGTTCGACCACATACGGCGTGCGACGTCGGTCTTGGTCGATGACCATGGGAAGCGGCTTCTCGTGGTCAAGGGCGCACCCGAGCAGATGCTGAGCCGGTGCTCGAGCACACCGCAGGATGCTCAACAGACCCTGAACGCGTTGTTCGCGGCCGGGCGCCGAGTGGTCGCCGTGGCAGTCAAGCCGGCGCCACAGCTGGCCACCATCACCGCAGACGATGAATCCGAGCTGATGCTGGCGGGGTTCTGCGTCTTCGCCGACGAACCCAAGGCCGCCGCCCGCCAATCCCTTGCCCAACTCGCGGAGCTGGGCATCGAGGTGAAAATCGCCACCGGAGACAACCCGCGGGTAGCCGAAAAGGTATGCGCCGAATTGGGTTTGGTCTCCAAAGGGACGATCACTGGCGCGCAGATGGAGCATTTCGGCGACGAGGATTTCGCGCACGCCGCGCAGAATTACAGCATCTTCGCCCGGATTTCGCCGGAGCAAAAAGCGCGGCTGGTCACCGCCGCCCGCTGCACCGGGAGATCGGTGGGGTTCCTCGGCGACGGGGTCAACGACGCGCTGGCCCTGCACGCCGCCGACGTCGGCATCTCCGTCGACAGCGCCACCGATGTGGCCAAGGACGCGGCCGACGTGGTGCTGCTGGAAAAAGACCTGGGTGTGCTGGCCACCGGGGTTGCCACGGGCAGAAAGATTTTCGCCAACACCATCAAGTACGTGTTCATGGGCACATCGAGCAACTTCGGCAACACCTTCAGCGCCGCGGCGGCCTCGGCGTTCTTGCCGTTTCTGCCGATGTTGGCCAGCCAGATCTTGTTGGGCAACCTGCTCTATGACGCCTCCCAGCTGGCGATCCCCACCGACCTGGTCGATGAGGAGCAACGTGATGCGCCGTCGCACTGGAACGTCGCGTTCATCCGCAGGTTCATGCTCACGTTCGGCCCAATCAACTCGCTGTTCGACTTCTTGACCTTCGGATTCATGCTGGGCATCCTGCACGCCGGGGAGGTGGCTTTTCACACCGGGTGGTTCCTGGAGAACCTTCTCACCCAAACGTTTATCGTTTTCGCGATCCGCACTCGCCGAGTGCCGTTCCTGCGCAGTAGGCCGGGCACGCTGCTGACGGCGACGCTGATGTCGGTGGACGTGATCGGCATTGTGCTCACCGTTACGCCGCTGGGCCGCAAACTCGGTTTCGTTCCGCTGCCGTGGCAGTTCTACGCCGCGCTGGCCGTGTTCATCGTCCTGTACCTGGTGCTCGTCGAAGCGACCAAGAAAGTGTTCTACAGCGAGCCGATGCGCGTGTTCGGCCAACCGCATCGCACCCGCGGCCTCACACACCTAATTCAGCGACGCGCCGCGCGCTTTAACCACTTTGGCCGGTCCGCCAAGGCGCCAAGCCCGGGCCGCTCATCTCCCAAGTTGCCTGGCCGAGTCGGCTAGCCGCTTCGTGATAGGCGGTCCATAAAGCTTCTTGATGAGCATATGGCCTGTGCTGCAATAGGATAGCTCAAGAGCCGCGATGCCCGGCAATGCGGGGGGTTCAGCATCTAGGACGTGATTTAAACCACTACCCCCGGGATGACTTTTGCCTCTATCACAGCGCGCCCAGCGCCGAGATTATCGACGTCTACCGACCGGTAGGGCCAACTGGAGCAGCAATTGATAAACAACGACAGGACATGCAGCCGAACACGCCGGTGGCGATGGCACCAGTGACATGTCTCTTGCGCACGGCGCTACTTGTGAAGTCAACCACAAGCAGCCCGGTGGCGGCCGTGGACCCGGTGCCCGTCCCTAACCAAATCCGCCGCGCGAGCAGGCGGATGGGCGGTGCGAACTCGTCGAGCCTGGGTGTGCTTGGGTGGTCTGTCGATGGATCGTCCTGCAAGGAGGTCGGCGTGAGCATGGAGAAGCCGACATCCGGGCGACGCCGGACGCGGGGGTTGCTGCGCAGTATTGGTCCGGAGTTGGTTTCCGGCGCCTCCGACAACGACCCCACCAACGTCGGCACGGCCGCCGCCGTCGGCGCGTCCACGGGCTACCAACTAGCCTGGTTAGCCCTGCTCGTCGCGCCGCTGCTCGGGGTCGTGCAGACCATCGCCGCCCACGTCGGCTCGGTGGCACGCAGCGACCTGCAGACGCTGACGCTGAAGCGCTACGGCCGACGAGTGGCCACCGTTCTACTCGTGTCGGTGGTCGTCGTCAACGTGGTCACCATCGCCGCCGACCTGCAAGCCGGCGCGGCCGGGATCGGGCTGTTGGCCGGTGTGGACGCCCGCTGGCTGGTGGCACCGCTGGGACTGGTGCTGATCGGACTCTTGCTGGTCGGCCGGTACGACGAGGTGGTGGGCGTGCTGCGCTACCTGCTGCTGGGCTTCCTGGCGTTCGCCGCGGCCGCCTACTTGGCCCATCCCGACTGGCCCCGGCTCATTAGGTCCAGCCTTGTTCCCACGCTCTCGCTGCGCCGCGACGTGATCGGCGGTGCCCTGGCCCTACTGGGCACCACGCTGACCAGCTACGTCTATGTGTGGGAAACCATCGAGCGGGGGGACGAAGAACCACCCGACGCCACCACCGAGCACCGGGGGTTGGCCCGGGCCAAGCAAGGCGCCGTCATCGGTGCCGTCATCACCGCGGTGGTCCTTTGGTTCATGTTCGTCACTGCGGCGGCCACCCTGGGCCAGCAGCACCAGGCGGTCGCCACGGCACAGGACGCCGCCAAGGAGTTGCGCCCGCTGGCCGGTCCGCTGGCGGAAGGCGTGTTCGCGGTGGGGCTGATCGTCTCCGCAGTGGTTGCCTTACCGGTGCTTATGGCCACCACTGCCTATGTGGTCGGCGCCGAATTCAACTGGCGTCGCGGCCTGTCCGAGCAGGTCAGTAACGCCTGGCGTTTCTACGCCGTCCTGGCGGCGTCCGTCGGA
This sequence comes from uncultured Actinomycetota bacterium, assembly GCA_963848535.1. GTDB lineage: Bacteria > Actinomycetota > Actinomycetes > Mycobacteriales > Mycobacteriaceae > Mycobacterium. Next base: position 222,567 of record CAWKEM010000013.1, on the reverse strand, counting down.
CTCGCCGTCGCCGTAAGCTTGGCGAACGTTTCCGTCATCGGCATCCTGGTCGCAGCCAGCGTGATCGGTGGAATCGGCACACCCATCGGCATAGTGATCCTGGTCATGCTAGGCCGTGATCAAGCGGTCATGGGTGACCAGCTCATATCGCGCCGACTGGCCGTCGCCGGCTGGACAGTCGCCGCCATTGTCGCCGGATTCGGACTGGTGTACGTCATCGGGGCGGCCCTGGGCAAATTCTGATCCCGAGTGGTCAACCGAACTTTTCCCTGCAGGCAACCCGGTCCGTGATTTGCGACCGGGTTATCAGAGAACGTGGTGCTAGGTAATGTGAACGCAGTGATCACGCGACGTGGCCTGCCCGGCCTGGGCGTGCTGACAGCGCCGTTGCGGACCGCCGCAGCGGGCACCCGGATGGCGGTTACCGCGAGCGCTCTCGTCGCGGGCACGGCCGCAGGCACCGCCCTGTTGGGCGGCAACGTCGCGGCGAGCATGGGTAGGTCACTGGCCCGCGCCACGCCGGACGTTTCAGCGTTGACGCGCGCGGCGGCTGGCGTGGCGATCGAGGCGATCGGTGGCCCACCGGCACGGCGGACCAGCAGCAACGGTCCGCGGCGCTGGATCGAGGTGCGCGGCCTCGGTGGTGAGCACTCCTCGGCGATCGCCGCCGACGTACTGTCGGCCGTCCGCACTACGCCCGGCGTAAGTCAGGCCTTCCTGAACCACACCCTGGCGCGGCTAGTGGTCACCCTGGACACCGGTGCCGCCGATGCGCCCTCGATGACCGAGCTCTGCCGGATCGTCGCCGAGGCCGAACGACGCGACCGAACCAGCGTCGCGCGACAGCACCCGGCCAGCCTGCCGGGCGACGACGCGGTGCTGATGGCGCGGATGGTGGCAGCCACGGCCGCCACTGTGGGCCTTGGCCTTTCACTGACCGGCAGCCTGTTGCGGCTGCCCCGACTGCCCGATTTGGTCGCCGTGCCGCCGACGCTGGCGGACCACCTGCCGCGACTGCGCCGCGAGCTGGAACGACGCCTCGGGCCCGACGGCACCGATGTTTTGTTCGGTGTCGTCAACGCCGCGACGGCCGCGTTGACGCTGTCGCCGACGGCGGCGGCCGCGGAGGCCGCCACCCGCACGATGCTGGCGGCCGAGGCGTGGAACAGCCGGCTGATGTGGTCGCGGCATGAACCCGGGCTGGGCAGCCAGCCGGTGCCGGATGACGCGGCCTTGACGCCCAGAAGCAGCCAGAGTCCGCCCGACGGGCCCGCGGAACGCTACGCCAACCGTATCGGTTTGGCCGGCATCGGCGCGGGCGCTGTGGTCGGCCTGCTGTCACGCAACCCCGACACGGCCGGTGCCGCCGCGCTGGCTGCCGTCCCCAAGCCGTTGCGCAGCGTCCGCGAAGCATTCGGCTGCGCGATGAACCGCGGCCTTTCTACCCGTCACGACGCGCTGGTGCTGCGTCCCCGGACCCTGCGGACACTCGACCGGATTGACGCGATCATGATCGACCCGCGAGCACTGTACACCGACGAATTGATGGTCAGTCGCGTTCTGGGAGTGGAGAATTCGCTACGCGCCCAGGCCTGGGAAGCGGTTCGAGCCGCACTCGACCAGGACGGCCTGAAGCCGGGATGGCACCAGCTGGCCGACATCCCCGGAGCCGGCAGTAGCGGTGAAGCACTGATCAGCCCGGTTCGCGATCCGTTCGCTGCGGCGGTGCTTACCGAGGCCCGACAGTCGCAGCCACGGGTCTATTCCCTCGACGACGACGGATTGCGTTCTCTGGCACAAGGATTCGACCAACTGTATCCCTCCGATGGGCCGACCGACCACGCGGTGGCGGCAGCCGTCGCAGAACTGAAGGCCGCCGGCGCCACCGTGGCGTTGCTGACCACGTCGGAAATGCGCGCCGCGCATCGGTCCGACGTCACGATCGGCGTGCTCCGGGACCGGCATCCTCCGCCGTGGGATGCCGACGTGTTCGTGTCGGACCTGACCGGCGCCTGGCGTGTGCTGCACGCGCTGCCCGCCGCGCGCGCCGCCACCAACAGCGCCGTCCAGCTGTCGGCCTCGGCCTCGGCAATCGGCGCGTTGATGTTGATTCCCGGTGTGCCCGGACGCAGTTCGGCATCGGTCAATGTCGGCATGGTCGCCAGCCTATGGTTCGGATACCGGGCGGCCGTCAAGGCCTTCCGCGACCCGCTGCCCGAGCCCGAAACCGGCCACGACTGGCACGGCCTGCCGGTTGCCGAGGTGCAGCGGCTGCTGCCCCGTCCTCCCGACGAACACGCGGAAGAAGCATCCATCGGGTGGGAGCAGCTGCCACCGGTTCGCGCGGTGCACCGCGCCGGCGCGGCGTCGTGGGGAATTGTCCGCGATTTCGCCGACGAGATGCGCGGCGACCTGTCGGACCCGATCACCCCGCTGCTGGCCACCGGCGCGTTGGCCAGCGCGTTGCTCGGCTCGCCGTTGGATGCGGTCCTGGTGGGTAGTGTCCTTCTGGTCAACGCCGCCTTGTCGGCCGAGCAGCAGTTGCACGCCGAACGCATCCTGAATCGCCTGCTGGCCGTGCAGGATCCGCCCGCACGGCGGCGGGTGGGCCCGCTGGAAGCGCATCGCCGCGAGAAAGTCCCGACCAAGCGGCTGCGGCTGGGCGACATCATCGAAGTCCATGCCGACGAGGTGATACCCGCGGACGCCCGACTGCTGCACGCACTGAACGTCGAAGTCGACGAATCCACGCTGACCGGCGAGTCGCTGCCGGTGGCCAAGCAGACCGAACCCACGCCGGGTGCCCCGCTGGCCGAACGGACCTGCATGCTCTATGCCGGCACCACGATGGTTGCGGGCACGGCGGTGGCCGTGGTGACCGCGGTCGGTTCACGCACGGAGATGCGCCGGGCGCTGGCGATGGCGCCGAGAAAAATGCAGGAGATCGGCCTGCAGCGACAGTTGAGGCGGATCACCCGCCGGGCGTTGCCCTTCAGCATGGCCAGCGGGGCCCTGGTGGGGTTGCTCAGCGTCTCGCGGGGCACCCCGTTGCGGGAGGCGGTGACAAGCACGGTCACGCTGATCGTCGCTGCCATCCCGGAAGGGCTGCCGCTGGTGGCGACACTGGCCCAACTGGCCGCCGCGCGCCGGCTCACCGGCGAGTCGGTGTTGATCCGCAACCCGCACTCGGTCGAGGCGCTGGCCCGGTTGAATGTGGTGTGCTTCGACAAGACCGGCACGCTGAGCGAGAACCGGCTGACGGTCAAAGCGGTGCACCCGATGACGGGCTTCACCTCCGGACAGGTGCTGGATGCGGCGCTGAGCACCAGCTATACCCGGCACACCCACCGTGTCGATCACGCCACCGACGACGCGATACACCGGGCCGCGGGCGATTCCTCGCTGCGCGGCGACGGTTCGCAGCCGCAACCGCGGCTGACGCGTGACGCATTCCTGCCGTTCCAGTCCGGTCGTCCGTTCGCGGCCGCGCTCATCGGCACCCGGCTGATGATCAAGGGTTCACCCGAGGTACTCTCGTCGGCCTTACTGCCCGACCCCGGCACCAGCACAGAACCGTTGACGCAGCGGGTTGACCAGATGGCGGCCAACGGTTTGCGGGTACTGGCGGTGGCCGAGCGCCAACTCAGCCCGGACCAAGCTGCGGCCGCCGCGGCCGATCCCGATCTGCTGGGGACCCTGTGCACGTCTGGTCTCACCCCGATCGGTCTGCTCGGCTTGGCCGACACCGTTAGGCCGACGGCCCGGGCCGTGCTCAAGGAACTCGCTGAACGTGATATCGGGGTCCGGTTGATCACCGGCGACCATCCGGCTACCGCGGCCGTGATCGCCCAAGAACTCGGCATCGACGTCGCTGTTGACCAGGTGATCACCGGCAGCGACTGGGAAGCGCTGTCCGCCGACCAGCGGGCCGCCGTGGTCAGGTCGCGTGTGGTCTTCGCGCGGATGACCCCGGAACACAAGATCGACGTGGTGCAGACCCTCGAGCGGGCCGGGCTGGTCACCGCGATGGTCGGCGACGGCGTCAACGATGCCGCCGCGATCCGGGCGGCAAGCGTGGGCGTCGGCGTGGCCGCGCGCGGCAGCGATGCGGCACGGACCGCGGCCGACGTGGTGCTGCTCGACGAGCGGATCGAGGCGCTGCTCGACGCCCTCGACGAGGGCCAGCAGCTGTGGCGGCGAGTGCAGTCGGCAGTGTCGATGTTGTTGGGCGGCAACCTCGGCGAGGTGTGCTTCGCACTGATCACCACCATCCTGACCGGGCGTTCGGTGCTCAACGCCCGCCAGATGCTGTTGGTCAACATGCTGACCGATGCGCTGCCTGCCGCCGCACTGGCCGTCAGTCCGCAGGCAGGCACCGCCGAGGTCGACCGCGGTGAGGCAGCGATGTGGCGGGCGATCGGGATTCGGGGAGCGTCCACCACGATCGGCGCCACGCTGGGCTGGTCGATGGCCAGGGTGACCGGCACCCGGCGCCGCGCGGCGACGGTCGCGCTGATCGCGTTGGTCAGCACGCAACTCGCCCAGACATTGGTCGACTCGCGCGCCCCGCTGGTGGTGTTGACGTCAGTCGGCTCGCTGGGCGCGCTCATGGTGGTGGTCAGCACCCCCGGGCTCAGCCATGTGTTCGGCTGCACGCCCGTGGACCCGCTCGCCTGGGGTCAGGCCCTGCTGGCCGCGACGGTGGCCAGTTCGCTGTCGGCGGTTACCCCCGAGCTGCTCTACCGCGCCTCGCAGACCCTGCAGCGACGGCTCATCGGCCCGGCCGGCTGAGGTGCGCAGCCGAAAATCGTTGTAGTTACTTGTTGTTCATGTTCGGTAAACCCTGCGGCCACCCGCCGGAGTCGCGGGTTGGTCACCGTCCCCGTACCGTGGGCACCGAGTGCTACGACTATCCGCGAAGTCAGCGGTCAGGTGGTTGAGATGGAGCGCGAAAACCGGTTGCAGCTCAAGCCCTACCGGTCTGCCTCGGAGCATATCGACGGGGCTTGGTGGCCGCGGTCGATGAACTTGGTCGACGAACTACCCGACTTGGTGACGTCGTTGTCTGACCGGCTCGGGCGGGTCGTGATGGTGGGCTACCGTCGCAATGGCTGGCACGAGACGCCACCACTGGCCGAGATCGCCGGCGACACAATCGAATTGCTGGGCTTCACCAGTGAGGAGCCGGCCAGCATCATCCTGATCGGCGAGGACGGCCGTCACATCACCCTGCACGTCGTCCGGCCGGACGCCGCCGAAGAGATCGCCCGGCAAGCGCTGGAAGAAGCACGCGTGCCCGCTGACGCGACGCCGGCCAGCCAATCGATGGTCACGCGATCCCTGACCGACGTGGCAGACAAGCTGGCCAAGCACGAGGGTCTTGGCGACGACCAGCGGACCACTCAGATCAAGCGCTGGACCGAGGAGGCCGCACAGCAATTCGTTGATGCGCCGGTCCAGACCTTCGTTCCCATCCTCGTCGAACACATTGTGCGCAACCGCATGATGGAATCCCGGCAACATCATCGTCGCCTTCGGCCGGCGGCCGAGTCATTGACCGCATAGATTGCCCATCAGGTTGGTGATCGCCTCGACATCGGCAGGGCCGGGCAGGCCCCATTCGGGCTTGTAGTCGAACAACTCGTCGACTTGCACGCTCTTGAGGTCGACGTCGAGAAGTTCGATAGCGCCAAGGGGCACCAGGGCGGGATGGACGTAGCCGCAGGCCCGGGCCAGGCACAGCAGCTCGAAACGCAGGGTGGCCAGATAGTTGGCGCAGCGCACCGACTTGCACGCCGGGTCGAGGCCATGCTGCAGCCACGGTGACTGGGTGGCCACGCCGGAGGGGCAGCGGCCGGTGTGGCAGCGCTGGGCCTGGATGCAACCGATGGAGAACATGGCGGTCCGTCCGACGTTGACCATGTCGCAGCCCATGGCCAGAGCCAGCAGGGCGTTCTCGGGGATGCCGAGTTTGCCCGAGCCGATGAACACCACGTCGTGGTGTAGGTCCTGGTCGGCGAAGGCCCGGTAGACACGGGTGAAGGCCCACTTGAAGGGCAGGGCGACGTGGTCACTGAAGACGAGCGGAGCCGCGCCGGTGCCGCCCTCGCCGCCGTCAATGGTCACGAAGTCGACGCCGGTGCCGGTGCGGGCCATGCGCGCGGCCAGCTCGAGCCAGAACGGCCCTTCCCCGACTGCCGACTTGATGCCTACCGGTAGACCCGTCTCGGCGGCGATGGTTTCCACCAGCTCCAGCAGCCCGGCGACGTCGCGGAACGCGGTGTGGCCGGAGGGGCTCTTGCAGTCCACCCCGGCCGGGATGCCGCGGATCTCGGCGATTTCGGGGGTGACCTTGGCGCCGGGCAGCATGCCGCCGAGACCGGGCTTGGCTCCCTGGCTCAGCTTGATCTCGATGGCCCGGATCGACGGGGTAGCCGCCACCCGGTCGACCAGACGGGAAAGGCTGAAACTGCCGTCGTCATTGCGGCAACCGAAGTAGCCGGTGCCGATCTGCCAGACCAGGTCGCCGCCGTTGAGGTGGTACGGCGACACTCCGCCCTCGCCGGTGGTCTGCAGGGCGCCGGCCATGGCCGCGCCTCTATTGAGCGCGGTGACGGCCGCGGCGGACAGCGACCCGAAGCTCATCCCGGAGACGTTGACCAACGACTCGGGCCGGAAAGCCTTGGCCCGCCCCCACGCAGCGCCGAGCACCTTTGCCGCGGGTAACGGCACGGCCGGATCGGGGTGGTTGGGCTCGCCGTCCGGGACCGGCACGGGGAACGCCGCGTGCTTGATGATGGGGTAGTTGTGGACCCGTTCCAGATCGTTGTCGGTGCCGAAGCCGAAGTAACGGTCGGTCGACTTCGACGACGTGTACACCCAGCGCCGCTGGTCACGGCTGAACGGCCGTTCCGCGTCGTTGTCGGTGACGATGTACTGGCGCAGCTCCGGGCCGACCGCTTCCAGGAGGAAGCGCAGGTGGCCGACGATCGGGTAGTTGCGGAGGATGGTGTGACGGCGCTGCAGCAGGTCCCAGCCCGTCAGCCCGGCCAGGCTCCCGCCGACCAGGGCGGCTAGCGATCGCCGCTTCACGCCGAACCGAGATCCAGCTCGTCAGAGGCGCTATAGGCGCCGTACACGCCGAGCAGGTCGCGGGCCGAGACGATGCCGGCCAGCGCGCCATCACGGTCCACCAGGACGTGGCGGATATAGCGGTCCATCATCCGGGCCGCAACTTGGTTGACCGAGGCCTCGGCGTCGCACCACACCAGCTTGGTGCTGGCTATGTCGGTGGCCGGCACGGTAGCCGGATCTTTTCCGGCGGCCACCACCCGAACGATGTCGCGCTCGCTCAGCAGCGCGGCGGGCCGCGCGTCGTCACCGACCACAATGGCTCCGACGTCGCGGGCCACCATGGCCTGGGCAGCGTCGGCAACCGTGGCGTCAGCGGCGACGCGGGCCACGGGGTCGCCGCAGATGGTAGAGATCGGGATCAAGCCCGGAGAGGAAATGTCAGTCACGCCTACCATGCTTTCCGGAACGTGCCGCCCCTTTCTAGTGACCTGAGTCCTCAATTCGAGTGGCACTGGTCGCAATCTTCAAGGCCCTGGCTCCAGTGGTGTCCCCCCAGGATTCACCGCAATGAACCGGATCAGCGGCAAGTCGACCAACCTAGGTAGAAGCTGCCCGCGGCATATCATCGTGACAATTGGCACGGCAGCTCCTCTGCACACCAGGATGCACAGGCGGTGATTTCAGGTGGAAACCGAGGGAATGCCCGGCCGAGGAGGTCGTCGCGTCAGTTCCTCTTCGAATGCAACCCATCGGCCACGTCCGTCGGAGTTGCGGCGCTGGCGCCAGTATTTGGCGAACGAACGCGCCGAAGCCGCCATTTATCGCCAGCTAGCCCAGCGCCGCACCGGCGAGGAACGCGCGATTCTGCTGGAGCTGGCTGACGCCGAGGCTCGCCACGAGCAACATTGGTTGAACCTGCTCGGCGACCAAGTCAACGCGGCGGCCCATGTCCCTCTGCGCACCCGCCTGCTCGCCTTCCTGGCACGTCACTTCGGATTTGTGTTCGTGCTGGCGCTGATACAGCGATCCGAAGCCCGGTCACGCTATGACGAGGACCTCGACGCCACACCCAGGATGGCCGCCGATGAACACATCCACTCCGAGGTTGTCCGCGCGCTGGCTACCAGGGGACGCGACCGGTTGTCGGGTAGCTTCCGCGCCGCGGTGTTCGGTGCCAACGACGGACTCACCACCAACCTCGCCCTCGTTCTAGGCATCAGCGCCACCGGTGTGTCCAGCCACACCGTGCTGGCCACCGGTCTGGCTGGGCTGCTGGCCGGAGCATTGTCGATGGGAGCCGGCGAGTACGTGTCGGTTAACTCCCAACTGGAACTGCTCGAGGCCTCCACGCCCAGCCCCGAGGCCGGTAGTGCGCTGCCGCAGCTCGATCTGGACGCCAACGAGCTGGCGCTGGTCTACCGGGCGCGCGGAATGAGTGCCGATGACGCTGACCGCCGAGCCACCGAGGTCCTGCGCGACCTGGGCGCCGGGGAAGACACAAATCCTGGCATGGCGAGACCTGACCCTGACAGGCGCGAAACTGTGGGCACGGGTCTGCGAGCCGGTGTTTCGAGCTTCATCTTCTTCGGCTCCGGAGCGTTCATGCCGGTGTTGCCCTACCTACTGGGACTTAGCGGTATCACCGCGCTGGTGGTGGCCGCCCTACTGGTCGGGGCCGCATTGTTGGCTACCGGAGTTATCGTGGGGCTCATCTCTGGGGGACCGCCACTGCGCCCGGCGCTGCGCCAGCTGCTCATTGGTTACGGTGCGGCAACCGTCACCTACCTGCTGGGTTTGCTCTTCCACACCAGCGCCGGCTAGCGCGCTCGGCCGACTGGGTATATGACGTCACCGTTCTCCGAGACGCGCTCTGCAGCAGACCGGCGCCGTCATCGGCACCCGACAGTGGCGTGGGCGAGGCGAAAGCTCGTGGAGGAGGAAGTGGGCTTTTCACCGGCTGCGACGACAAACACGAGGCGCTATCCCGCTGATGGCGGTCTTTGCATCACCGTTCCCAAAAGCTCCGACCCGTATTCGATGTTGTCGTAGTCTCGCCCGTCGCGCCGACGACCGCCTGCCGAGCCCTTCGGCGGCATTGGCCTCATCGGGCTCATCGGGATGGCAGGCAACCCGGATGCCTCCGAAGGAAGCGGGGACACCGCCGAGACGAGTTGCACCGGCGACTGCGAAGCCGGCAACAGCCCGACCACAGATGGCGGGGCCATCAGCTTGCCCACCGTAACTCCCACACCCAGCGCCGCCCTGGGTGCGGAAAACGACCCGACGGCGCTGACCAATTTGGCCTCCGCTGCCGCCAGATCCGCGCCACCCATTGCCAAGCCGGCGCCAACGTCGCCGCCCAATGACTGAAATCCCTTGGCGGTCGCCAATTGCGCCCACACACCGAGGAGGTTGACCGGAAATCCGCTCGCGATGAATTGGTTGCCCCAGTTGTTGGCCAGCTGAAACCAGCCGTTGTTGACAAGGTCGCCCGGGGCGGCCAGCGCCGACGAAACCGTTGTGGACACCTTGGCGGCGGCGGTGTTGGCGGGAGCCACGCTGGCCTGGGCTGCTAGCCCCACCGGATTGGCGATCGGAGGCGGCGACGAGAACTGGGGCAGCAGGACGGCGCTTGCCGAGGTTGCCGCATAGCGATACATCGCCGCCGAGTTGTTCACCCACATGGCTTCGTACTCGGCTTCGGTTTCGGCGATCGCCGGAAGGTTGATCCCGAACCAGTTAGTGGCCAGCAGCACTGCCAGCCGGGTCCGGTTGGCACTGACCTGTACGGGATGCACAACCGTGAAATGAGTTATCTCGAATGCCACCGCGACGGCCTGCACGGAGGTGCCGATCTGCTGGCACTGCTCGGCGGTCGTGCGCAACCAGTCCAGGTAGGGTTCGACCGCCTGGTCCATCGCCGTCCAGGCCGGACCATTCCAGGCCCCACTCAAGGACGCCAACGCCGAGACATGGCTGCCCACGGATTCCTCCAGCTCGAGGCTCAGCTGCTGCCACACACCGGCAGCCACGATCAGTGATCCCGAACCGGGTCCGGAGTGAATCAGCGCCGAGGTGACCTCGGGCGGCAGCATCCCAAAATCCATCACGATTTACCTTGGGGAACTACCTGGGCAGGCCAAGCACGGCCGGTCCGAATGCGTTACGCGGCAGCACATCTCGGTGTCCGACTGCTTATCGCTGTTAACCTACCCGGTGGCGGCGTTCGGCGTCCGCAGTGGTCGGGCACCATGGTCGGCTCTCATCCCCCGCTCGGTGGTCTTTGCACCACCTTCTTCGGGGCTTCCGCCCCGTATTCCAGGTCCTCGAGCTTCTGCTGCTTCCTCTTGCGCCAACCACTGCCTGCCGAGGCCGGCGGCGCCACCATCATCGGCATCATCGGCATCGCGGACAGTCCGGAATCCCCCGCGGACAGTGGCGACACCGCCGACGCGAGTTGCACCGGCGATTGCGCGGCCGGCAACAGCCCCACCACAGCGGGCGGGGCCATCAGCTTGCCCACCGTGACTCCGACACCCAGCGCTGCCGTAGGTGCCGATCCAACGGCCTTGAGCGCATTGGCAAATTGCACCGCCGACGCTCCCAGGGCCGCCTCTCCCTCCGCCAGGCCCTGGCTGAGGTCGCCGCCAAAAGACTGAACCCCCTGGGCGGTCGCCAGCTGCGCCCACACACCGAGGAGGTTGATGGGAAATCCGGACGAGATGAATTGGTTTCCCCAGGTGTTGCCCAGCTGAAACCAGCCATTGTCGACAAGGCCGCCCGAGCTGGTCAGCGCCGACGAAACCGAGGACACCGTCGAGGCAGTGCTGGCTGTGCTGGCAGTGCTGGCAGAAGACACCACGCTGGCCTGAGCAGCTGTTCCGGCCGGATTGGCGATCGTCAGCGGCGACGAGAATTGTTGCAGCGTGGTGGCTTGCGCCGAGGCGGCCTGATAGCGACTCATGGCCGCCGAGTTGTTCGCCCACATGCTCTGGTACTGGCCTTCGGTTTCGGCGATCGCCGCGGTGTTGCTCCCGAACCGGTTGGTGGCCAGCAACTGCGCGAGCCGCGTCCGGTTGGCGCTGACCTGTGCGGGGGTAACCACCGCCGAGCGCACCGAGGTGAATGCCGCTGCCGCGAACTCTGTCGAGGCGGCCAGCTGCTGAGATTGCTGCGCGGTGGTGCGCAACCAGATGAGGTAGGGCTGGACAGCCTGGACCATCGCCATCGAGGACGGACCGTTCCAGGATTCAATCAGTGAAGACAACACCGACGCGTGGACGGCAACAGAGTTCTCCAACTCGACGGCCAGCCGCTGCCACGCACCGGAGGCCTCGATCAGTGAGCCCGCGCCGGGCCCGGAGTGGATCAGCGCCGAAGTGACCTCGGGAGGCGCTAACAAGTCCATGACACCTCACCCTCCTTGCGCCGGTAACGCGACTGGAAAGTTGCGTTGACTACGCCGCGACGAAAACTGGAACATTGCGCATCGACGCCTCACGTGCGGCTCGAATCCTTTCCGTTCAGCACCGGATGTGACGAACGATATACCTGTGACGCTAGTCAGCCAACGAGTTATGGATCACGGGGCCTTGGTCCCGACCGGAACGGCCGAAGGGCCCTTCTCCGGCGGCAGGCGCCGTATCTCGCACAGCAGCAGCCGATTAGCTCACGGTCCGGGCCGGCCGCTGACGAACTCACGGCGTGACCCGGTGAACGGATCGTCGAACTCGATGCGCTGTGCCAACAACCGCAGCGGCGCGCTGAAGTCATCAGCTGCCACGTCAATGACGTTGGGATACAACGGATCACCTTCAATCGGCACCCCGAGCAGGGTCATGTGCACCCGCAGCTGGTGGGTGCGTCCGGTGCGTGGCGTCAGCCGGTACAGGCCGTCCGATACCCGCTCCACCAGCGTCTCGGCGTTGGGCGGACCCGGCTCGCAGACCGCCTGCAGGTGCCCGCGGCGTTTGACGATGCGGCTTCGGAGCACGCAGGGCAGCACCAGGGCCGGATCGGCGGCCGCCCGCGCCAGATAGGTCTTGCGCACCACCCCGCGGGCGAACAGCGTCTGGTACGCGCCGCGCACCTCGCGCCGGGCGGTGAACAGCAGCACCCCGGCGGTCAGCCGGTCCAGCCGGTGCGCCGGGCTCAGCTCGGGCAGTCCCAGTTCCCGGCGTAGCCGCACCAGCGCGGTCTGCGCGACGTGCCGCCCCCGGGGCGTGGTGGCCAAAAAGTGCGGCTTGTCGACCACCACGATGTCGGAGTCGCGATAGAGCACCGGGACGTCGAACGGCACCGGCACCTCATCGGGCAGCTCGCGATAGAGGTAGACACTGGACCCGGCGGGCAGCACCGTGGCCTCGTCGAGCACCGCGCCGTCGGCGTCGACGACCTCCCCGGCCAGGACTTTGGCGCGGGCCGGTTCGCCGAACCGCGCGGTCAGCTCGGCCAGCACGGGTCCGCCGCGCAATCGCACTCGGGCAGGCCCCAATCCGTCCCGCACCGGAAGTGGGGCGGGCCTCACCACAGACTCACCTCACCACAGACTCAATTGAGAGGCACCGGCTCGAGGATCTCGGCGCGCGCCTCCGGTGCGCTGGCCCGCAATTCGTCTGCCGAAACGTCGTCGGGCTGGGCCTGCGACAGTATCTCGGCCTGCACCCGCGCGGTGTAGTTCGCGACCTCGTGCTCGATGTCCTCGGCGGTCCAACCCAACACGGGTGCGACCACGCCGGCAACCTCCCGGGCGCAGTCGACGCCGCGGTGCGAGTATTCGATGGCGATGCGCATCCGTCGGGCCAGGATGTCCTCCAGATGCAGGGCCCCTTCGGCGGTGACGGCGTAGGCGGCTTCCACCTTCAAATAGCCCGGCGCCTCTTTGATCGGGTTGAGCAGGCCGGGGGTCTCGACCGCCATGCCCAGTACGTTGTCGATCAGCGAACCGTAGCGGTCCAGCAGATGGCGCACCCGGTACGGGTGCAGGCCTTGCAGCGCGGCGACGTGTTCGGCCTGGTTGATCAGCGCGAAGTAACCGTCGGCGCCCAGCAGACTCACCTTCTCGGTGATCGACGGCGCCACCCGGGCGGGGACGAACTGAGCCGCCGCGTCGATCGCGTCGGCGGCCATCACCCGGTAGGTGGTGTACTTGCCGCCGGCGATGGCCACCAGGCCGGGTGCGGGCACCGCCACGGCGTGCTCGCGCGACAGCTTGGAGGTTTCCTCGCTTTCCCCGGCCAGCAGCGGCCGCAGCCCGGCGTACACCCCGTCGATATCGGCATGCGTGAGCGGGGTGGCCAGCACGGTGTTGACGGTCCCGAGAATGTAGTCGATGTCTGCCTTGGTGGCCGCGGGGTGCGCCAGGTCGAGGTCCCAGTCGGTGTCGGTGGTGCCGATGATCCAGTGGCTCCCCCACGGAATGACGAACATCACCGACTTCTCGGTGCGCAGGATGATCGCGACGTCGCTGACGATCCGGTCGCGCGGCACCACCACGTGCACGCCCTTGGACGCGCGGACCTGGAACCGCCCGCGCTGCTTGGACAACGCCTGGATCTCGTCGGTCCACACGCCGGTCGCGTTGACCACGACGTGGCCGCGGACTTCGGTGGTCGCGCCGTTCTCGGAGTCGCGGACCCGCACGCCGGTCACCCGATCGCCTTCCCGCAGCAACGCCACCACCTGCGTGGAGGTTCGCACCACTGCGCCGTAATGCGCGGCGGTGCGCGCCACCGTCATGGTGTGGCGGGCGTCGTCGACGACGGTGTCGTAGTAGCGGATCCCACCGATCAGCGAGCTGCGCTTGAGGCCCGGGCTCAGTCGCAGAGCGCCGGCGCGGGTCAGATGTTTTTGTGCCGGAACCGATTTCGCGCCGCCGAGACGGTCGTAGAGGAAGATGCCGGCGGCGATGTAAGGACGTTCCCACCCGCGTTTGGTCAACGGGAACAGAAACGGCATCGGCTTGACCAGATGTGGCGCCAAGGTGGTCAGCGACAGCTCACGCTCGTAGAGGGCCTCGCGCACCAGCCCGAATTCCAGCTGTTCGAGGTAGCGCAGCCCGCCGTGAAACATCTTCGACGAGCGGCTCGACGTGCCGGAGGCCAGATCGCGCGCCTCGACCAGCGCCACCTTGAGCCCGCGCGTGGCCGCATCCAACGCGCACCCGGAGCCCACCACGCCGCCGCCGATGACCACCACGTCGAACTGCTCGGTGCCGAGCCGCTCCCAGGCCATCGCGCGTTGCTGCGGTGACAACATGGAAGCCGGCGAGCTGCGCTCGCCGGGCGCATGCATCGGATCACTCACGGCAGAGGACTCCTCGTTGGGGAACTCCGGTCGGTTACTCGTCAGTAGGACGGTGCTTGCAAGGCTAGTCTCCTTCAGTCCAGATCGTCGTGGGCCATCAGCCGGCGAGCGGCCTCGGTGATCGAACCGGACAGCGACGGGTAAACGGCGAGCGTCTGCGCCAACTCGTTGACGGTGATGCGGTTCTGCACGGCCACCGCGATCGGCAGGATCAGCTCGGAGGCGATCGGCGCCACCACCACGCCGCCGATCACCACGCCGGTGGACCGCCGGCAGAAGATCTTGACGAAACCCTTCCGCAGCTCCGACATCTTCGCGCGCGCATTGGTCCGCAGCGGCAGCATGATGGTCCGGGCGGTCACCGAACCGTCGTCGATCGCCGATTGCGGCACACCGACAACGGCGATCTCGGGTCTGGTGAAGACCGTGGCCGCGACGGTACGCAGCCGGATCGGGCTGACCTCCTCACCCAGCGCGTGATACATCGCGATCCGGCCCTGCATGGCGGCGACCGACGCCAAGGGCAGCAAACCGGTGCAGTCGCCGGCGGCGTAAATCCCGGGCACCGATGTCCGCGACACCCGGTCCACGACCAGGTAGTTGCCCGGGCCGAGCTCGATCCCGACCCGTTCCAGTCCCAGGCCGCCGGTGTTGGGGACCGACCCGATGGTCATCAGGGCATGGCTGCCCTCGACGGTGCGGCCATCGGTCATGGTGACCAGCACCCCGGTGTCGGTGCGGGTGACCGATTCGGCCCGCGCATTCTTGAACAGCTCCACGCCCCGTTCGGCGAACACCTCTTCCAACACCAGCGCGGCGTCGGCGTCCTCGTAGGGCAACACCCGGTCCTGGCTGGCCACCACCGTGACCGGCACGCCCAATTCGGTGTAGGCGTTGACGAACTCGGCGCCGGTGACGCCCGAGCCCACCACGATGAGGTGCTCGGGCAGCGCCTCCAAGTCGTAGAGCTGCCGCCAGGTCAGGATGCGCTCGCCGTCCGGTTGGGCCGACGGCAGGATCCGCGGGCTGGCGCCGGTGGCGATCAGCACGACGTCGGCGTCGTGCTCGCTGATGGCGCCGTCGGCGGCGGTGGCTTTGATGCGGTGGCGGGCCAGCCCGGGCGTAGGGTCGACGAGCTCACCCCGCGCGGCGATGACGTGGACGCCCACGCCGAGCAGCTGGGCGGTGATGTCGGCCGACTGTTCCGCGGCCAGGTTCTTGACTCGGGCGTGGATCTGCGGCAACGAGATCTTGGCGTCGTCGATGTCGATGTCGAAGCCCAGGTGAGGCGCGCGGCGCAGTTCGGTACGCAGCCCGGTGGAGGCGATGAACGTCTTGGACGGCACGCAGTCGTCCAGCACGGCCGCTCCACCGACACCGTCGGAGTCGATCACGGTGACTCGGGTCGTCTCGGGGTGTGAGGTGGCGGCGACCAGCGCGGCTTCGTAACCGGCCGGGCCTCCACCGACGATCACGATGCGGGTCACCACAGCCCTAACCTAACCGTGCGGCGACACAGTGCGCAGCGCAGCATGCGGCCGGCCAGGCAATGGAACCGTTTAAGCTTTCCCCGTGCCGATCTACGCCGCGTACGGCTCGAACATGCATCCCGAGCAGATGCAGCAGCGTGCACCCCACTCCCCGATGGCCGGAACTGGCTGGCTGCACGGATGGCGGTTGACGTTCGGCGGCGAGGACATCGGCTGGGAAGGCGCACTGGCCACGGTCGTCGAGGATCCCGATTCGAAGGTGTTCGTCGTCCTTTATGACATGACTCCGGCGGACGAGAAGAACCTGGATCGTTGGGAAGGCTCCGAACTCGGCATCCACCAGAAGATCCGATGCCGGGTGGAACGCGTGTCCTCGGACACCACCACCGATCCCGTGCTGGCGTGGCTGTACGTGGTGGATGCCTGGGAGGGCGGCCTGCCGTCGGCGCGGTACCTCGGCGTGATGGCCGATGCCGCCGAAATAGCCGGCGCGCCGGCCGATTACGTACACGACCTGCGGACGCGCCCGGCCAGCAACATCGGCCCGGGGCCTTCTGCCTGATTACGGCCTGATTAGGACCTGATTACGGCCTACGTCGCCGCGAAGAACGCGGCCGCCTGCTCGATGATGTTGACCATCAGGCGCACCCCGATCGCCAGGGCTCGCTCGTCGAGGTCGAACGTCGGCTGGTGCAAGTCCAGTTGCGGTCCCTCGCCCGACCAGACGCCCAGCCGCGCCATCGCGCCGGGGATCTCCTCCAGATACCAGGAAAAATCCTCACCACCGCCGGACTGCCGGGTGTCGGCCAGGACGTCCGGGCCGACGGCTTCGATCGCGTGGGTGAGGATGTGCGTCGAGACCTCCTCGTTGACCACCGGCGGCACGCCGCGGTGATACCGCAGCGTGTGCTCGATCGCCAGCGGCGACAGCAGCGAGGACACCGCCTGGCGGATGATCTTCTCGAGGGAAACCCACGTCTGCCGGCTGGCGGTGCGAACGGTGCCGGATAGCACGCCGGTCTGCGGAATGGCGTTGGCGGCCACTCCCGCATTGACCGCGCCCCACACCAATACGGTGCTGTTGCGCGGGTCGATACGGCGCGACAGCACCCCGGGCAGCCCGGTGATCAGCGTGCCCAGCCCGTAGACCAGATCGGCGGTCAAATGGGGACGCGACGTGTGCCCGCCCGGCGAATACAGCGTGATCTCGATCGAGTCGGCGGCTGACGTGATGGGGCCCTGGCGCACCGCGACCCGGCCGACCGCCAGGCGGGGATCACAGTGCAGGGCGAAGATCCGCGACACCCCGGTTATCGCACCGGCCGCGATGGCGTCGATCGCGCCGCCGGGCATCAGCTCCTCGGCGGCCTGGAAGATCAACCGCACCCCGACCGGCAGCTCGGGAACGGACGCCAACGCCTGCGCGGCACCCAGCAGGATTGCGGTGTGGGCGTCATGCCCGCAGGCGTGCGCGACGTTGGGCATGCTCGAGGCATACGGGGCGCCGGTCCGCTCGGCCATGGGCAGCGCGTCCATGTCGGCCCGCAGTGCGATCCTGGGTTCGCGCTCGGGCCCCATATCGCAGATCAGTCCGGTTCCGCCGGGCAGCACCTTCGGGTTCAGGCCCGCGTCGGCCAACCGCTCGGCGACGAACTGGGTGGTGGCGTACTCCTGCCGGCCCAACTCCGGATAGCGGTGGATGTGCCGGCGCCAGGCGACCAGGTCATCGTGATGCGCGGCCAACCATGATGCGGCTGCGTCAGCGAGGCTCATGGGTGTGCCCGACGTTCGTGCGCAGCCATGACGCGGTCGCGTTCGGGAGGAGTCTGGGCCAACTGGACAACCGTGCGCGCCAGCATGATCGCGCCGTCGACGACCGCACGGTCGGCGCTGGGACCGGCGGCGGCCGCGGCGAAGGCACGCTGGTGGACCGTGGCGCCGCCGGCGTCGACCCCGATCACCGGATGGATCCCCGGCAGCACCTGGGTCACGTTGCCCATATCGGTGCTGCCCATGGGAAACCTCGTTTCGACCTCGGGTGCCATCGGCTCGCGCCCGAGTCGGCGCATCTCCTCCCGGCAGACGTCGGCCAGCCATTGGTCGGGTTTCAGCTCCGCATAGGGCGGTGCCGAGTTGTCGATGTCGTATTCGCAGCCGGCGGCCAGTGCGCCCGCGGCGAAGCACGCCTGCATCCTGCCCTCCAGCTCTCGCAGCGAGTCCGATTCAAGCGCCCGCATGGCGTACTGCAACGCCGCGTGCCCGGGGATGACGTTGACCGCCTGCCCGCCGTCGGTGACGATGCCGTGTACCAGCTGGCCGGGCGCCAGTTGCTGCCGCAGCACCCCGATGGCCACCTGCGCGACGGTCACGGCGTCGGCGGCGTTGACCCCCAGATACGGCGCGACGGCGGCATGCGATTCCTTGCCACGGTAGTGCACGATCACTTCGGAAAGCGCCAGTGAGCGGGCCGCGGCGATATCGGTCGGGCCGGGATGCACCATCACCGCCACTGCGATGTCGTCGAACACCCCGGCCTGCAGCAGCAGTGCTTTACCGCCGCCGGCCTCCTCGGCGGGAGTGCCCAGCAGCGCCACCCGCAGGCCCAGGTCGTCGGCCACCTCGGCCAGCGCCATTGCGGCGCCCACCGCCGAGGCCGCAATGATGTTGTGGCCGCAGGCGTGCCCGATCTCGGGCAGCGCGTCGTACTCCGCGCATATCCCGACGACCAGCGGTCCGCTGCCGAAGTCGGCGCGGAAGGCGGTGTCCAAACCACCGGCACCGGCGGTGATCTCAAAACCGCGTTCGGCGACCAGTGCCTGCGCCTTGGCGCAGCTGCGATATTCGGCGAACGCCAGCTCCGGCTCGGCGTGGATAGCGTGGGACAACTCGACCAGATCGGCACCACGGCGCCGCACCACATCTTCGACGCTGTCCAATGCGGTAGCGGTGGGCATTCTCGCAGTATCTCACCCACGAGAACCGGCGATTATCCGAAATTTCCAGTGGTATGTTCATAAGCTATTTTTCGGTGAAAAGTATGTAATGTTGGGGTTCACATGACGCCATGTCTGCAGCGCAGGCGACGGCGCCGCCCGACGTAACACGACATTCGTCGGAGGAAAGCAAAGTGGCAGCAGGAGACAACCTTGCGAACAAGCGCTCAATAAAACACCGCATGGCGATGATTGAGCAGCACACGGCTGGCCTGCGGCCCGGCTGGTACGTGCTCGATGGGTTCTTTTGGGACGACGAGTGTTCCGTCATCGCGGGGCCGTTCACGACACAGGATGACGCGCTGACTTGCCGCTCGGCGCTCGAACGCAGCGAAGCGCATCACCAGTACTACATCGATGAAGTCGAGGCCCGATTATCGGAGGGGAACAGCAATGACCTGGGGGGCTCTCTGGTAGGCAATCCAGATACTACTGCCGGTGACTTGCGGCCCAAGCCGCATGGCTCGCACTTACCGCACTCGCGGTGATGCTGATTTGCCGTGACAAAAATAAGCTCGAACTCGAAGGCACCTGGTGGTGACCACCTCCTCCGAAGTAGACAAAACGGGCGCCTTCATCTCGGTCTTCCTGAACTCAGGCATCGCCATCGGGCTAGGCTCGCCCAGTGTGAGCGACCCTGCGCCTGACCCCGGCGACCTCGCGCGGCGGGCCGCGCAGGTCATCGGCGATCGCACCGGCATCCGCGAGCACGACGTCGCCATCGTGCTCGGGTCGGGCTGGTCGCCGGCGGTTACGGCGCTCGGGTCGCCGACCGCCGTGCTGCCCCAGGCCGAACTGCCCGGGTTCGCGCCGCCGAGCGCTGTCGGGCACACCGGCGAGCTGTTGTCGATGAGCATCGGCGGGCACCGGGTGCTGGTGCTGGTCGGTCGCGTGCACGCCTACGAAGGTCATGAGCTGTCCCGCGTCGTGCACCCGGTGCGGGCGGCCTGCGCGGCAGGAGTGCGCATCGTCGTGATCACCAACGCGGCCGGTGGACTGCGCCCGGAGATGGGGATCGGCCAGCCGGTGCTGATCAGCGACCACCTGAACCTGACCGCGCGTTCGCCGTTGGCCGGCGCGCAGTTCGTCGACCTGACCGACGCCTACGCGCCGCGGCTGCGGGAGCTCGCCCGCCAGGTCGACCCGGAGCTGACCGAAGGCGTCTACGCCGGCCTGCCCGGCCCGCACTACGAGACGCCCGCCGAAGTCCGGATGCTGCGGATGCTCGGCGCCGACCTGGTGGGCATGTCGACGGTGCACGAGACCATCGCGGCCCGCGCGGCCGGCGCCGAGGTGCTGGGCGTGTCGTTGGTGACGAACCTGGCCGCCGGGATCAGTGGCGAGCCGCTCAGCCACGCCGAGGTGCTTGCCGCCGGGACCGCGTCGGCGAGCCGGATAGGTGCTCTGCTGGCTGACGTCATAGCCCGGCTTTAGCGGACATGACGCCCGAGGAGTGGATCGCGCACGATCCCGATCCGACGACGGCCGCCGAGCTCGCCGCTTGCGCCCCCGAGGAACTCGCCGCGCGGTTCGCCCACCCACTGACGTTCGGCACCGCGGGCCTGCGCGGTCCGGTGCGTGGCGGGCCCGACGCCATGAACGTCGCCGTCGTGTCCCGCGCCACCTGGGCGGTGGCACAAGTGCTCGGGAAGCCCATCGGTTCGCTGGTGGTGGTGGGCCGCGACGCTCGGCACGGTTCGGCGCCCTTCGCTGCCGTGACGTCTGAAGTGCTTGCCGCCCAAGGGTTTTCGGTGCTGTTACTGCCTGATCCGGTGCCTACGCCGGTGGTTGCGTTTGCGGTGCGTCACCTCGGCGCCGCCGCCGGCATACAGATCACGGCATCGCACAACCCACCGGCCGACAACGGCTACAAGGTGTACTTCGAAGGCGGCATCCAGATCGTGTCCCCCACGGACCGCCGCATCGAGACCGCGATGGCCGACGCTCCCCTACCCGACCAGATCGCCAGGAAGCGCGTCGCTCCCGCCCAGACCGACCTGGTCGAACGCTACATCGACCGGGCGGCCGGGGTGCGCCGTGCTGCAGGTTCGGTGCGGGTGGCCCTGACGGCGTTGCACGGGGTGGGCGGCGCGGTAGCCGTCGAAACGCTGCGGCGTGCCGGATTCCACGACGTGCACACCGTCGCAACGCAGTTCGCGCCCGACCCCGACTTCCCCACGGTGGCGTTCCCGAACCCCGAGGAGCCCGGGGCCACCGATGCTTTGCTGGCCCTGGCCGCCGAGGTCGGGGCCGACGTCGCGATTGCGCTGGATCCCGATGCCGACCGATGCGCGGTCGGCATACCCACTGGATCATCCGGAGGGTCGGGGTGGCGGATGCTGTCCGGCGACGAAACCGGTTGGCTGCTCGGCGATTACATTCTGTCTCACGGAAAGCCGGCGGCAACCCCCGTGGTAGCCAGCAGCGTGGTGTCGTCGCGGATGCTGGCGGCGATCGCGGCGCACTACGGCGCCGTCCACGTCGAAACCCCCACCGGTTTCAAGTGGCTGGCGCGGGCCGATTCGAACGTGCCCGGCGGCACCCTGGTGTACGCCTACGAGGAAGCCATCGGGCACTGTGTCGATCCGGACGCCGTGCGAGACAAAGACGGCATCAGTGCCGCGGTGCTGATGTGCGACCTGATGGCCGGGCTGAAAACGCGGGGGCGTTCGGTGCCTGAGGTGCTCGACGAGCTCGCCTGCCGTTACGGGGTGCACGACGTTGCGGCGGTGCCGCGTCGGGTCGCCGACGCAGACGAGGCCGCGCAACTGATGCGACGGCTGCGGGCAGCCCCGCCGACGCGGCTGGCCGGGTTCACCGCTACCACCACCGATATCCCCGACGCGGTGATCTTCACCGGCGGTGACGATGAAACCTCGGTGCGGGTGGTGGTGCGGCCCTCGGGAACCGAGTCGAAGCTGAAGTGCTATGTGGAGGTTCGCTGCGCTGTGGCCGGCGAGCTGGCGTCCGCCCGGCAACGGGCCCGGGCGCTGCGCGACGGGCTGGTCGCGGCGGTCCGGGGTTGGTAGCCACCGGGCTAACGGGGCCCGTATTGGCGGTCGCCCGCATCGCCGAGACCCGGCACGATATAGGCGGTCTCGTTGAGCCCGTCGTCGACGGCCACGGTGAAAAGCCGTGCGTTCGGTGCCGCTTTCTCCAGGGCGGCGATGCCTTCCGGTGCGGCCACCGCGCACAACACCGTGATGTCGGTTGCGCCACGGCGCTGCAGCAGACCGGTGGTGTGTTTCATCGACCCGCCGGTGGCCAGCATGGGATCGAGGACCAGCACCGGCAGGTTGGTCAGGTCATCGGGCAGCGACTCGAAATAGCCGCTGGCCTGGTGGGTTTCCTCACCGCGGGCGACCCCGACGAATCCGACCCGGGCTTCCGGCAACAACACCAGCGCCGGTTCCAACATGCCCAGTCCGGCGCGCAGCACGGGCACCAGCAGTGGCGGGTCGGCCAATCGCACGCCGAGTGTTTCGGCCAGCGGGGTACGGACCGGAAACGTCGCCCGGGCCGCGTCCCGGGTGGCCTCGTAAACCAGCATCGCGGTCAGGTCGCGCAGCGCCGCGCGGAAGCCGGCGTTGTCGGTGTGCTTGTCGCGCAACGTCGTCAGCCGGGCCAGGGCCAGCGGATGGTCAACGACGCGCACGTCCACGGGGTTTGACCCTATATAACGATCGGGCTCCGGTTACCTAACGCCGTGGCGACACGCTCGTGTCGGCACCGACGGCGCGCCGAATCCGCCCATACGCTTCCCGCGTGCGGCGTCTGACAAGGCTGATGGGCAGGCCATGCCGAGCCCTCCGGATATTCGGCGCGGCGGCGCTGACGGGCGTGCTGGCCACTCCGTTGGCCCCCCAGGTGAACCTTGCGGCGGCCGCGATCCCGCGACCCGCGCACGTGGTGATCGTGGTGGAAGAAAACCGCTCTCAGACCAACATCATCAGCGGCAATTCGGCGCCGTTCATCAACGCGCTGGCCGCCCGCGGCGCCACGATGGCCCAGTCGTTCGCCGAAACACATCCCAGCGAGCCGAATTACCTGGCGCTGTTCGCCGGCAGCACGTTCGGAGTAACCAAGGACGTGTGCCCGGTCAACGCCGGTGCCGCTCCGAACCTGGCTTCTGAACTGCTGGCCGCGGGCTACACGTTCGCCGGGTTCGCCGAAGGCCTGCCCGCCGTCGGCTCGACGGTGTGCAGTACCGGCAAGTACGCACGCAAGCACGTGCCATGGGCCAACTTCACGAATGTGCCGCCGGCGGTTTCGCTGCCGTTCTCCGCATTCCCGGTGGCGGGAAACTATGCCAGCCTGCCGACCGTGTCGTTCGTCATCCCCAACAATGACGACAACATGCACGACGGTTCCGTCGCGCAGGGCGATGCCTGGCTGAGCCGCCAGCTGTCGGGGTACGCCAACTGGGCGGTGGCCAACAACAGCCTGCTGATCGTGACCTGGGACGAGGACGACAACGGCAGCCGCAACCAGATCCCGACGGTGATCTACGGCGCGCATGTGCAGCCCGGCACGTATAACGAGCAGATCAGCCACTACAACGTGCTTTCCACGCTGGAGCAGATGTACGGGCTACCGAAAACCGGTTACGCGGCGAACGCCCCTGCCATCGCCGACATCTGGGCCGCCTAGGCCCGATGGCCCGACTCCTTACTCGCGCCGTTCCGGCGCTCGCCGTCGCCGGGCTAGCCGCTACCGGGCCGGGCACCGTGGCCGGCCGTCGCTATTCTGTGCCGCATGGCTGCTGACCTCGTGCCCATCCGCCTGAGCCTGTCCGCCGGTGAGCGCTACACCGTGTGGGCACCCCGCTGGCGGGACGCCGGCGACGAGTGGGAGGCGTTCCTCGGTAAGGACGAGGACCTGTACGCCTTCGAGACCGTTGCCGACTTGGTCGCATTTGTGCGTTGCGACACCGACAACGACCTGGTCGACCACCCGGCGTGGAAGGACCTGACCTCGGCTCACGCGCACCAGCTCGAACCTGCCGCCGACAAGCAGTTCGATCTGGTCGTGGTCGAGGAGCTGGTGGCGGAGAAGCCGACCGAGGAGTCGGTGACCACGCTGGCGGCCACGCTGGCAATCGTGTCGTCCCTCGGATCGGTGTGCGAGCTGGCCGCAGTGTCGAAGTTCTTCAACGGCAACCCCGACCTGGGCACGGTATCCGGCGGCATCGAGTACTTCACCGGTAAAGCCGGCCAGAAACGCTGGAACTCGATCGCCCAGGTCATCGGCCGCAGCTGGGACGACGTGCTGGCCGCGATCGACGGGATCATCAGCACTCCCGAGGTCGATGCTGAGCTGTCCGCCAAGGCCGCCGACGAACTGGCCGAAGAGCGCGAGGAAGAACAGGAGCCGGACGCCGAAGTCGCGGGCGACGAGGCCGCCGAGGAGGTCACCGAGGAAGCCGATGCCGAGTTCGTTGCGGACACCGCCGAGGCAGACGACGCCGAAGCCCAGGACGACGAGGCCGAGGAAGGCGACCGGGACGGCGAGGAGGCGCGCGCGCCCGCCGACACCGTGGTGCTGGGCGGCGACCAGGATTTCTGGCTGCAGGTGGGCATCGACCCGATTCGGATCATGACGAGTTCGGGCACGTTCTACACGCTTCGGTGCTACCTGGATGATCGCCCGATCTTCTTGGGTCGCAACGGGCGGATCAGCGTGTTCAGCTCCGAGCGGGCGCTGGCCCGCTACCTCGCCGACGAGCACGACCATGACCTGGCCGATCTGAGCACCTACGACGACATCCGCACCGCCGCAACCGACGGGTCACTGGCCGTCGAGGTCACCGCCGACAACATCTACGTGCTCAGCGGGTTGGCTGATGACTTGGCCGACGGGCCGGAGGCCGTGGATCGTGAGCAGCTGGACCTGGCCGTCGAGCTGCTCCGCGACATCGGCGACTACTCCGAGGATCCCGCGGTGGACAAGGCCCTCGAGACAGGCCGGCCCCTGGGCAAGTTGGTCGCCTATGTGCTGGAGCCCGGCTCGGTCGGCAAGCCCGCACCGCCGTACGCCGCGGCGGTGCGGGAGTGGGAGAAGTTGGAGCAGTTCGTCGATGGACGGCTAAGGCGCGAATAGCGACATGAGTTTGACGGGCCCGCAAGACTCCTCTTTACTGGCGGCAGCATCCGCCGTCGGTCAATGGGGCGGGCAGACGGGAAGGTGAGTTAGTGTCGCTTCCCGGGATCGGCCCGTTACCGCTGTACGGCTTCCAACGCCCGGGCATGTTGCTGTTCGGTCTGATCCCGCTGGCTCTGCTCGCCGTTTACGTCCTCGTCCAGGCTCGACGCCGGCGGCGACTGCGCCGGTTCACCGACGCGGATGTGCCGCAGTCGCCGTGGCGCCACGTTCCCATCGCGGTGTCGCTGCTCTCCCTGCTCCTGTTGACCATTGCGCTGTCCACCCCCACCCACGACATGCGCATACCGCGCAACCGCGCCGTCATCATGCTGGTCATCGACATGTCGCAGTCCATGCGCGCAACCGACGTCGAACCCAACCGGCTCAAGGCGGCCGAGCAGGCCGCCAGCCAGTTCGCCAGTCAACTGACACCGGGCGTCAACCTCGGACTCGTCGCTTTCGCGGGAACGCCTTACCTGCTGGTGCCACCGACCCCGCAGCACCAGGCGACTGTTGATGCGCTGAAAAAACTCGACTTCGCCGACAGCACGGCGACTGGTGAAGCTATCTTCACCGCCCTGCACGCGATCGGCGCCACGGCCGTCAACGGTGGCGATGACCCGCCCCCGGCCCGCATCGTGCTGCTCTCCGACGGCGGCGAGAACAAACCGTCCGACCCCCAAGATCCGCACGACGGGGCCTACACCGCCGCGCGCCTGGCCAAGGACCAGGGAGTGCCCATCTCGACGATCTCGTTCGGAACCAAAAACGGCGAGATCGAGATGGACGGGCAGCGGGTCGCTGTCCCGGTTTCGACGGACCAGATGAAGACGATCGCCAAGCTGTCCGGCGGACAGTCCTACAACGCCACCAACATCGGTGAGCTCACCAAGAGTTATAACGCCATCGAGAAGGAGATCGGGTACCGCACGGTGCCCGGCCCCGGCAGTTCCGGCTGGCTGCGCCTCGGTGTCCTGACCGCCTTGATCGCGACGGCGTTGGCCCTGTTGATCAACCGCCGACTTCCCAGCTGATCGCTTAGGAAGGCAGCCTGCGGTTCAGTAACAGGCCGGCCAGTATGGCGCCGGCCATAACGACGGCACCGAGCAGCATCCAGGCGAGGCTGGCGTCGCCCTTCACGGTTTCGTAGCCGATCTGGCGCTGCAGGGTCGAGTAGACCTGCTTGAGCGAATCCAAGCTGTCGGCGTGGAAAGCCTGGCCGTCGGTGATCTCGCAGATCTTCTGCAGGGTTTGATCGTCCACCGGAACGGGGATGGTGGCGCCCTGGTAGTCAACGGTGCCGTAGGGCGTACCGAAGGAGATCGTCGATATCTGCACCCCCTCGGCTTTGGCGGCCCGGGCCGCGGTGAACGCGCCCTGCGGGGCGTTGGGGTCCAGCGGCACGTTTTCGGCGCCGTCGGACTCCAGCACGATGCGTGCCGGTGGCGGACCGTCGCCGCCCCCCATCACCGAACCGACCGTCGCGATTGCCTGCAACGCGGTGAAAATGCCCTCCCCGGTAGCGGTTTTCGGGGCCGGCTGCAGGCTGTCGATCGCCTTTCTGACGGCCTCGCGGTTGGTCGTCGGAGCGACCAGCAGCGTGGCGTTGGCCGCGAATTCCACCAGCCCCAGGTTGATCGCCGGCGTCAGCTCGTCGGCGAATTGCTTGCCGGCCTCCTTCGCGGCGGCCAGCCGGCTGGGAGGGACATCGTTGGAAGCCATGGACTCCGAGATGTCGATGACCAACATCACGACCGCACGGTTGAGCGGAATCCGGACGTCGGATGTCGGCCCGGCCATGGCGGTGGTCAGCAGCACCAATGATGTGGCAAGCAGGATCGTCGGCACGTGCCGCCACCGGCTGGGCCCCGCCGGCGCGACGCGCTCCAATACTTCCATGTTGGCGAACCGCAGCACCCGCCGGCGGCGGGCGGTTTGCAGGACGACGTAGATTCCCACCACCAACAGCACGATCAGCAGGCACAGGAAGAACCAGGGGTTCTGGAAGCCGGTGAGCGACACCGGGCCCAGCAGGGGCAACTTCATGTCAGCACTCCCAAACCTGGCACCCGGCGATTATCGACAGCCACACTATTCGTCAAGTGTTCCCGGTGCACGGCCGCGGTGTCGCGGTGGGGCCTGCCCGGGGATCGGTGCGCGCGATCGGGCGGCTCCCAGAATCGACCGCGACGCGGCGCGCCGAACGCGAGACGACGCCGCCGACCGATACCTGGACGTGTCGTCGATCGAGCCGGGTCAGGCGTTGGTCAACGGCAGTGTTTTCGCGACGACGTGCCAAGCGCCCGATCGTCGGCTCGACGAACTCGCCAAGACGGTCTGCCCGGCTGATCCGCGCATGGTCGGGCAGCGGCGCGCGGACGCAATGGGTGCACCGGCCGCCGGCCAGGACCGGCTGGTGTGCGGCCGCCACAGCACCGAGCTTTCTTTGCGGCGATGGCATCATCCCGGCGCAGATGGTGCGCGAGTTGGCCCAATCGGCGAAGCAGCAACCGCTGGCCATGCCCGTGGCGCCGGAGTCCGGATATACACCATTCCGGGCGATGGCGGACTTTGCCCGGGCGCGCGACCTGACCTGCCGGGCGCCGGGGTGTGACCCCCGCCACGCATTGCCATGTTGATCACACCATTCCATTCGCTGAAGGCGGAGCCACGCATCCATCAAACCTCAAATGTTTGCGCCGAAAGCATCAACAGATGCGCAGAGGGCAGTTGAGGAAAAGTAACCACCATGAGCCATCCGGTTTCAGGACGTGAAAGGCTTGCCAGAGTGACTCCCCGAGGACGGAGGATGCTCTCGTGGCGCTTACCTTGAAGCAGGCCCGCTCGGTCTACAACCGCATCGGACGCGTCCAGGACTGGCAAGCCTTCTATGAGGACGCCACCACAGACCGGCTGGTGGCCAACGCGGGTCTTGCCGGAGACCAGATGATTTTCGAATTCGGCTGCGGCACTGGACGGTTGGCTGCGCGTCTGCTGGGGACGCTGCCTGCAAATGTTAACTACCTCGGCGTCGATATCAGCCCGGTGATGGTCAACATAGCCACCAAACGGCTCGCCGCCTGGGCCAAGCGGGCCAGCGCCGTGCTGGTCAACGGCTCACTGCCGCTACCCGCCGATGACGGGTTTGCGGACCGTGTGCTGTCCACGTTCGTGTTCGACCTGCTCGATGAAGACTATGCACGGGCCGTCTTGGACGATCTGCGGCGCATCCTCAAACCCGACGGTAGGCTCTGCCTGGCCAGCCTCAGCCATGGAGAGCGGCTCCTCGAACGGGCCGTGTGTCGAACCTGGACCGGCATGTGGCGTCTTGCGCCGCAGCTTGTGGGCGGGTGTCGCCCCATCACCGTGAGCGCCCTACTGGACCATGACTGGCAGATTCAGCATCACTCACGGGTCCATCAGTGGGGGCTTGTCACCGACGTCGTCATCGCAACTCCGAGCACACACCGACATTGACGACAACAGCTTGTTCTTCGACGGCGATGCGCTGACTGACCTGGTCCGCAGCCGTCACCGTGTGAAGTACGAACCTGCTGATTCAGCACTGTCAGTAACACCCAAGAGTGTTCGCTTCTTCAGCAGCGCACGCGACTCCCGGAAGTGTCAGACCGACCCCAACCGGGCCGCTCTAGTCTGAGTGACTGTGCAACGCGGGAAGCTCTCAGGGATCGCATCCCCGAGATCATCAAGTCGTCGGGTCGGGAACCGGAGGTTGTCGTTCTTCATGGTCATGAGTTGCTCTCGGCGTTGTTGGACAAGCTTGAGGTAGAAACACATGAGTTGCGTTCGGCTCCTGAAAGTCAACGGGCCGAGGAACTGGCCGACATTCTTTGAGGTCGTCCGTGCAATCGCTGACACGTTCGGAATGGACTTGATCGCACTGGAACGGGTCGCCGAGTCGAACCTCGGTCGTGTGGGGTGTCCCAGTCATGAGCACCAAGCCGAACCCTCACCTTTGAAGGCGTCAGTTTCGGACCCTGCGTGGCACCCGACGACGCCGAACCCCGCCGTTCTAGCCGATCAACACCGCGTACCGCGGCTTGATCACCTCGTCGATGATCGCCAGCCGCTCGTCGAACGGGATGAACGCCGACTTCATCGCATTGATGGTGAACCGCTCCAGGTCACTCCAGCCGTACCCGAACGCCTCCACCAGTCGATACATCTCGAGGCTCATCGAGGTATCGCTCATCAGCCGGTTGTCGGTGTTGACGGTCACCCGGAACCGGGTCCGGGCCAGCAGATCGAACGGGTGGTCAGCGATGCTTTTGACCGCGCCGGTCTGCACGTTCGAGCTGGGACACAGCTCCAGCGGAATTCGCTTGTCCCGCAAGATCGAGGCCAGCCTGCCCAACCGGACTTTTCCGTCGGCCCCACCGTCTTCTAAGACGTCGATGTCGTCGACGATACGCACTCCATGACCCAGCCGGTCCGCCCCGCAGAACGCGATCGCCTCGTGGATGGAAGGCAGCCCGAACGCCTCACCGGCATGGATGGTGAAGCGCGCGTTGTGGTCTCGCATGTACTCGAAAGCATCCAGGTGCCGCGTCGGCGGGTTACCGGCCTCGGCGCCGGCGATGTCGAATCCGACCACTCCTTTGTCCCGGAATCGGATCGCCAGCTCGGCGATTTCCCGGGACACTGCGGCGTGCCGCATGGCGGTGACCAGCAGCCGCACCACAATCGGGCGGCCCGCGGCGGCGCAGGCTTTCTCGCCGTCGGCGAAGCCTGCCAGCACGGCATCGACGATCTCGTCGAAGGACAGCCCGCGATCGATGTGCAGCTCGGGCGCGAACCGGATCTCGGCGTAGACCACCGCATCGGCGGCCAGGTCTTCCACGCACTCGTAGGCAACGCGGTGCAGCGCATCGGGTGTCTGCATCACCGCCACGGTGTGCGAAAACGGCTCCAGGTAGCGCTCCAGCGAGCCACTGTGCGACTGGGTGCGAAACCACGTCGCCAGCTCGTCGACGTCGGTGGTGGGCAGCCCGTCGTATCCGATCTGGCCGGCGATGTCCACCACGGTGGACGGGCGCAGCCCACCGTCGAGGTGATCGTGCAGCAGGGCCTTGGGAGCTTTCCTGATCTGCTCCAGATCCAGTCTTCTCACGTGGTGATCCGATCGATGATCAGCGGTCGCGACACCGGTGGTGTGCTCCCGACGCTCCAGCCGCCGTCCAGCTCGGCCATCGCGGCGCCGAAGCGTTCCGGGGTGTCGGTGTACAGGGTGAACAACGGCTCACCGGCCGCGACCGGCTCCCCCGGACGGCGGTGGATTCTGATACCGGCGCCGAACTGCACCTTTTCGCCCGGGCGGGATCTCCCCGCGCCGAGCCGCCAAGCCGCCAGCCCCACCGCCATCGCGTCGATATCGCCCATTGTGCCGCCCCCGCCGGCGGTCACGGTCTCGGAATGCGCACCGATCGGCAACGGTACCGACAAATCACCGCCCTGGGCCGCGATGAGCCGGCGGAATCGGTCCATCGCGGTGCCGTCGCGCAGCGTCTGGGCGGGATCGTGGTCGTCGATTCCGGCCAGCTCGAGCATCTCGGTGGCCAGCCGCAACGTCAGCTCTACCACGTCGGGTGGCCCGCCACCGGCCAGCACCTCCAGCGACTCGGCAACCTCGAGCGCGTTGCCGACGGTCGCGCCCAGCGGGCAGTTCATGTCCGTCAGCAGCGCGCGGGTGGGCACCCCGTGCGCCGCGCCCAGCTCGACCATGGTGTGGGCCAGCTCGCGGCACTGCGCCTCCGAGGTCATCAACGCCCCGGAACCGACTTTCACGTCGAGCACCAGCGCGCCGGCCCCCTCGGCCAGCTTCTTGCTCATCACCGAGCTGGCGATCAGCGGCAGCGACTCGACGGTGGCGGTGATATCGCGCAGCGCGTACAGCTTGGCGTCGGCGGGCGCCAGCTCGCCGGCGGCGAAGATCGCCGCGCCGACGTCACGAAGCTGGTCACGCACGCGCTGGTTGGACAGCTCGGCGGTGAACCCGGCAATGGACTCGAGCTTGTCCAACGTGCCGCCGGTATGCCCAAGCCCGCGGCCCGACGCCTGCGGTACCGCCCCGCCGCAGGCGACGACGACGGGCACCAAAGGCAGGGTGATTTTGTCTCCGACCCCACCGGTGGAGTGCTTGTCCACGGTCGGCAACGGCTTTCCCTGCTTGCCGCCGATGCGCAGATCACTGAAATCCATCCGCTCACCCGACGCCAGCATCGCCGCCGTCCACCTGGCGATCTCGCCGCGGTCCATGCCGCGCAAAACGATCGCCATCAACAGCGCCGACATCTGCTCCTCGGCGACCCGGCCGTCGGTATAGGCGTCGATCACCCAGTCGATGGCGGCATCGGACAACCGGCCGCCGTCGCGCTTGGTCCTGATCACCGTCGGCGCGTCGAACGCGAAGTCGGTCACGAACGTCCCGCGGCCAGGTCATCGGGACCGAAAGCATCGGGCAGCAAGTCGTCAAGGCGGCGGGGCCCGGCCGGATGGTCGATCAGCAGCTCGGGGCCACCATGCTCGAGCAGCACTTGACGGCATCGCCCGCACGGCATCAGCACCGACCCTCGCGCGTCGACGCACGCCAGCGCAATCAGCCGGCCGCCGCCGGTCGAATGCAGGGCGCACACCACACCACACTCGGCACAGAGACCAAGGCCATATGAGACGTTCTCCACATTGCAGCCGGTGATCACACGGCCGTCGTCGACCAGCGCGGCCGCGCCCACTGCGAATCGCGAGTACGGCGCATAAGCGCCCGCTGCGGCATGGATTGCCCTGTTCCGCAGCATATTCCAATCTAAGTCAGGCATACTGCAACCCCGTTCACCCATGGGCGAAACCTTGAAAGCCACCCTATCTCGGCTGCGGCACGTCGGTTGACGGACTGCTCGGGCCAAGCGGCGACCCGGCCGGGCTAAGCTCAACTGCCCGGCTTGTTCGTCCACGAAGGCGGTGAGGACAGGGATGAGTACGCAGGCGACAACGGCGGATCCGGCAAAGGTATCGGCACCGTCGCGCAGGCGGCGGCCACCACGGACCCTGTACCGGGGAGACCCGGGCATGTGGGCGTGGGTGCTGCATCGCATCAGCGGGGCGGCGATTTTCTTCTTCCTGTTCGTCCACGTCCTGGACGCCGCGATGCTGCGGGTGAGTCCGCAGACCTACAACGCGGTGATCCACGACTATCAAACCCCGGTTGTCGGCGTGATGGAATTCGGCTTGGTCGCCGCCGTCCTCTTCCACGCGCTGAACGGGATCCGGGTGATCTTGATCGACTTCTGGGCCGAGGGCCCGCGCTACCAGCGGCTGATGTTGTGGATCGTCGGCACTGTCTACCTGCTGCTCATGGTTCCGGTTGCTGTGGTGCTGGGCATCCACATCATGGAGCACTTCCGATGAACACCCCTGACCTTCAGCTCGGACGGGGCCAGATAGCGCCGGTCAAGCAGCGCAGCCACGATCGCCCTGCCAGCCTGGACAATCCGCGCTCGCCGCGGCGGCGCGCCGGCATCACCAACTTCGAGAAATTCGCCTGGCTGTTCATGCGGTTTTCCGGAGTCGCGTTGGTGTTCTTGGCCATCGGGCATGTGTTCGTGATGTTGATCTGGGCTGACGGCGTCTACCGCATCGACTTCAATTACGTGGCGCAGCGCTGGGCTTCGCCGTTCTGGCAAACCTGGGACCTGCTGCTGTTGTGGCTGGCGCAACTGCACGGCGGCAACGGCCTGCGGGTGATCATCGACGACTACAGCCGCAAAGACAGCACCCGGTTCTGGCTTAACTCACTGCTGGCGGTGTCGATGGTGTTCACGCTGATGCTCGGTACCTACGTTGTGCTGACATTCGACCCGAACATCGCGTGAAAGGCGGCCGGTGATCTCCCAACACCGATACGACGTGGTGATCGTCGGTGCGGGCGGTGCCGGGATGCGGGCAGCCGTCGAGGCCGGACCCCGCGTGCGCACCGCGGTGCTGACCAAGCTGTACCCCACCCGTAGCCACACCGGCGCCGCCCAGGGCGGCATGTGCGCCGCGCTGGCCAACGTCGAAGACGACAACTGGGAATGGCACGCCTTCGACACCGTCAAGGGCGGCGACTACCTCGCCGACCAGGACGCGGTGGAAATCATGTGCAGGGAAGCCGTCGACGCGGTGCTCGACCTGGAGAAAATGGGGATGCCGTTCAACCGCACCCCCGAGGGCCGAATCGACCAGCGCCGCTTCGGTGGACACACCCGCGAGCACGGCAAGGCCCCGGTGCGCCGGGCCTGTTACGCCGCCGACCGCACCGGCCACATGATCCTGCAGACCCTGTACCAGAACTGCATCAAGCACGACGTGCAGTTCTTCAACGAGTTCTATGCGCTGGACCTGGTGCTCACCCAGACGCCGGGCGGCCCGGTGGCCACCGGCGTGGTCGCCTACGAGTTGGCCACCGGTGAGATCCACGTCTTCCACGCCAAGGCCGTCGTGATCGCGACCGGCGGTTCGGGCCGGATGTACAAGACCACCTCCAACGCGCACACCCTCACCGGCGACGGCATCGGCATCGTCTTCCGGAAGGGACTTCCGTTGGAAGACATGGAGTTTCACCAGTTCCACCCGACCGGTTTGGCCGGCCTGGGCATCTTGATCTCCGAAGCGGTGCGCGGCGAGGGCGGCCGGCTGCTCAACGGGAACGGCGAGCGCTTCATGGAGCGCTACGCACCGACGATCGTGGACCTGGCACCGCGGGACATCGTCGCCCGCGCGATGGTGCTGGAAGTCCTGCAGGGCCGCGGCGCCGGCCCGCACAAGGACTACGTCTACATCGACGTCCGCCACCTCGGCGAGGATGTGCTGGAAGCCAAGCTCCCCGACGTCACCGAGTTCGCCCGCACCTACCTGGGCGTGGACCCGGAACATGAGCTGGTCCCGGTGTATCCGACATGTCATTACGTGATGGGCGGCATCCCGACCACCGTCACCGGACAGGTGTTGCGCGATAACACTTCCGTCGTGCCGGGACTCTATGCGGCCGGCGAATGCGCGTGCGTGTCGGTGCACGGCGCGAACCGGTTGGGCACCAATTCGCTGTTGGATATCAACGTCTTCGGCCGCCGGGCCGGGATCGCCGCCGCCAGTTACGCGCGCGGACACGACTTCGTCGACATGCCACCGGACCCGGCGGCGATGGTCGTCGGCTGGGTGGGCGGCATCCTCTCCGAGCACGGTGGCGAGCGCGTCGCGGATATCCGCAACGCACTGCAGCAGTCGATGGACAACAACGCCGCGGTGTTCCGCACCGAGGAAACGCTGAAACAGGCGCTCACCGACATCCACGCGTTGAAGGAACGGTATTCGCGAATCTCGGTGCACGACAAAGGAAAACGCTTCAACAGCGACCTGCTGGAGGCGATTGAGCTGGGCTTTTTGCTGGAACTCGCCGAAGTGACCGTCGTCGGTGCGCTGAACCGCAAGGAGTCCCGCGGCGGCCACGCCCGCGAAGACTACCCGAACCGCGACGACACCAACTACATGCGCCACACCATGGCCTACAAGCAGGGCACCGATCTGCGCAGCGACATCGCGCTGGACTTCAAGCCCGTCGTGCAGACCCGCTACGAACCCAAAGAACGGAAGTACTGATGGCCACAGGCGGCAGCGAATCGGAGGCCGAGCGGGGCCCGGAATCACTGGAACCACCCTTGCCGCCGCTCCCCGACGGCGCGGTGATGGTGACCGTGAAGATCGCCCGGTTCAACCCCGACCAGCCCGACGCGTTCACTAGAACCGGTGGCTGGCAAAGCTTTCGGGTGCCCTGCCTACCGAGCGACCGGCTGCTCAACCTGCTGATCTACATCAAGAGCTACCTCGACGGGACGCTGACGTTCCGGCGATCCTGCGCCCACGGGGTGTGCGGCTCCGACGCCATGCGCATCAATGGCGCCAACCGGCTGGCCTGCAAGGTGCTGATGCGCGATCTGCTGCCGAAAAAGCCGGGCAAGCAGCCGACCATCACGGTGGAGCCGATCCGCGGGCTGCCGGTGCAGAAGGACCTCGTGGTCGACATGGAGCCGTTCTTCGACGCCTACCGCGCGGTGAAGCCCTACCTGGTCACCAGCGGCAACCCACCGACGCGGGAACGGATCCAGAGCCCGGCCGACCGCGCCCGCTACGACGACACCACCAAGTGCATTTTGTGTGCAGCCTGCACCACCAGCTGCCCGGTGTTCTGGAGCGAGGGCCGCTACTACGGCCCGGCGGCGATCGTCAACGCGCACCGCTTCATCTTCGACAGCCGCGACGAGGCCGGCGCCGAACGCCTGGACATCCTCAACGAGGCCGAAGGCGTGTGGCGGTGCCGGACCACGTTCAACTGCACCGAAAGCTGTCCGCGTGGCATCGAAGTGACCAAGGCGATCCAAGAGGTCAAGCGCGCACTGATGTTCTCGCGCTGACGCGCGTCCCTTTGCGCCGAGCGTGACGCCAGCGTCACGTTGGGCTCCGGGCGTGACGCTGGCGTCACGTTCGCGGCGGCTGTCTCGTCTGACGGGTATGACACAGAAAACCCGCATCGAGCCCCTGCCCCCTGGGCGCACCGGACTGCTGACCCGGGCCATGTACCGGATCGCCAAGCGGCGCTACGGCCAGGTTCCCGAACCGCTGGCCGTCGCCGCGCATCACCGCAGACTGATGCTCGCCGGCGCCGTGCACGAAACCATGGTCGAACGGGCGTCGCGCACGCTGCCGGTCAGCGTGCGGGAACTCGCGGTGTTCTGGACCGCGCGCACGGTCGGCTGTTCATGGTGCGTGGACTTCGGGTCCATGCTGCAACGCCTGGACGGCCTCGACGTCACGCGGCTCGCGGAGATCGATAACTACGCCACCGCAACGGCATTCACCGACGACGAGCGCGCCGCCATCGCCTACGCCGACGCGATGACCACCGATCCGCACACCGTCACCGACGAGCAGGTCGCCGACCTGCGTGCTCGCTTCGGCGCTGCCGGCGTGATCGAACTGACCTATCAGATCGGACTGGAGAACATGCGGGCGCGGATCAACTCCGCGCTGGGACTCACCGAGCAGGGCTTCAGTTCCGGCGACAGTTGCCGCATTCCATGGGCTACCGAGCTCACCGCGACACCCCCCGCAGCGGAGAGCCGGTGAACTTAGCGGGGTTGGCGATATCCCAGAGGGCGCAGACCTTTCCGTCTCGGACGGTGAACGCCAGGATGCGCGGCAGCATTTCCCGGTAGCCGTCCCCGGCGGGAGCCCCCGCCGTGTAAGCGCCCAGCTCACCGTTGACCAGCCCCAGCTGATTCGACGAGAAAAACGCCGGGCCGTAACGGCGCGCCAGGCCGAACACGAACCGGGCCACCTTGTCCCGCCCGCGGATGACCCGAACCGCCGTCGGCGCCTTGCCATCCGAATCGCCGGTGAATTTCACGTCCGGATGCAACAGCGCCACCACGGCGTCCAGGTCGCCGGCGGCCATGGCGGCCATCAGCCGGCCGACCACCTCGTTGTGCGCGGGATCGGGTGTCCCTGATATCGAGGCCGGCCCGGCGGCTTGCCTGGCCAGGGCCTTGCGGGCCCGCGCCGCCAGCTGGCGAGCGGCGGGCTCGCTGGTTCCGAGCACCTCGGCCACTTCGCCGAAGGGCACGGCGAAGCCGTCGTGCAGCACGAACGCGACCCGCTGATCGGGCGACAGTCGCTCCAGCACCACCATCGCCGCGAACCGGGCGTCCTCGGCGGCCACCACGGCCGACAGTGGATCGGCTCCTCGAAAGCCCTCCAAACCGGTGACCACCGGTTCAGGCAGCCAAGTGCCGGTGTAGGTCTCGCGACGATGCGCGGCCGAGCGCAACTTGTCCAGGCCGAGCCGGCTCACCACGGTGGTCAGCCAGGCCCTCAGGTCGGTGATCGGTTTGTCTTGCTTGTCCCAGCGCAGCCAGGCTTCCTGCACGATGTCCTCGGCATCGGCCACGGTGCCGGTCAGCCGGTAGGCGACCGCCGTCAGGTGCGGCCGCAGGGCCTCGAATTGCCCGACCTCCCGCGCTGAGGTCATACGCCGAGCGTAACGCCACCGATATTTTCGACGCCGAAACCCTCAGTGGCGTTACGCTCGCGACCAACATGACTCAGCATCTCTGGCTGCACTTCGCCCGGCACGGCCCGGACATCACCCCGCCGGTCATCACGCGCGGCGAGGGCGTCACCATTTTCGACGACCGCGGTAAAAGCTACCTGGACGCGCTGTCTGGGCTGTTCGTCGTTCAGGTTGGTCACGGGCGTACCGAACTCGCCGAGACTGCCGCCCGGCAGGCGGGCACGCTGGCGTACTTCCCGTTGTGGGGATACGCGCATCCGACCGCGATCGAGCTCGCCGAGCGCCTCGCGCACTACGCCCCCGGCGACCTGAACCGGGTGTTCTTCACCACCGGCGGTACCGAGGCCGTGGAGACCGCATGGAAACTGGCCAAGCAGTACTTCAAGCTCACCGGCAAACCCGGTAAACACAAGGTGATTTCGCGATCGATCGCCTACCACGGCACCACCCAGGGCGCGCTGGCGATCACCGGGCTGCCGTTGTACAAGGCCCCGTTCGAGCCGGTGACTCCGGGCGGCTTTCGGGTGCCCAACACGAACTTCTACCGCGCCCCCGAACCGTTCGCCGACGACGCCAAGGCCTTCGGGCAGTGGGCCGCCGATCGGATCGCCGAGGCGATCGAGTTCGAGGGACCTGACACCGTCGCCGCGGTATTCGTCGAACCGGTGCAGAACGCGGGCGGCTGTATCCCCCCTCCCCCGGGCTATTTCGAACGGGTACGCCAGATCTGCGACGAGTACGACGTGCTGCTGGTTTCCGACGAGGTGATCTGCGCGTTCG
The DNA here is from genome assembly GCA_963848535.1 of uncultured Actinomycetota bacterium. GTDB lineage: Bacteria > Actinomycetota > Actinomycetes > Mycobacteriales > Mycobacteriaceae > Mycobacterium. Next base: position 184,663 of record CAWKEM010000013.1, on the reverse strand, counting down.
GCCGGATCGGGTCGATGTTCGCCTGCGACGACTTGGGCTACGTGCCCGACATGATCACCTGCGCCAAGGGCATGACGTCGGGCTACTCACCGATCGGCGCGATGATCGCCAGCGAGAAGTTGTTCGAGCCGTTCAACGACGGCGCCACGATGTTTCCGCACGGCTACACGTTCGGCGGGCACCCGGTGTCGGCCGCTGTGGGGCTGGCCAACCTCGACATCTTCGAGCGCGAGGGCCTCAACGACCACGTCAAACAGCACGCCTCCGGCTTCCGCGCCACCCTGGAGAAGCTGTCCGACCTGCCCATCGTCGGCGATGTCCGCGGCGAGGGGTTCTTCTACGGCATCGAACTGGTCAAGGACAAAGCGACCAAGCTCACCTTCAGCGACTCCGAATGCCAACGGCTGCTGTACGGCTACGTGTCACCCGCCCTCTTTGAGGCCGGGCTGTACTGCCGCGCCGACGATCGGGGCGATCCGGTCATCCAGCTGGCGCCGCCGCTGATCAGCGGTCAGGCCGAGTTCGACACCATCGAATCCATCCTGCGCAGTGTGCTCACTGAAGCCTCGAAGCGACTCTAGCCGCGGTCAAACCGCGGCTCTGGCCGCGAGAGTGCAACCACCGACGCGTTTTGCGAGTAGCGCGAAAGTGGAATGCACTTTCGCGGCAGCGGTAAGTAACTTCCGTCCCACCAGTCACAGCGCGGCTCCCCCGAATCGGGCCGCCGATCGCCTAATCTGCACAGACGATGCCATCTTCACAGTCCTTCTTGCGCGCCGCATCAGGCCTGGCAGCGGCGTTTTTCATGATCGCCGCTCCGGCGGTGCTCGGTGCACCGGCGGCGGTGCCGACGGCAACGGCCGAGCCCGGTGCCGGACCCAACGCCGCACCCGCGAACTGTCCCTACAAGATGAACACCCCACCCGCGGTGGATTCGTCGGAGGTTCCCCAAGCCGGTGACCCGCCGATCCCGCTGGCGGTCCCGCCCAAGCCGGTCGGCGGCGAGGCGCTGGCCGGCTGCGGCATCGTCACCGCGCCCGGTACGCCGCCGCTGCCGAACGACGTCTCCGCCGATGCCTGGCTGGTGGCCGACCTGGACAGCGGCGCGGTGATCGCCGCCAAAGATCCGCACGGCCGGCACCGCCCGGCCAGCATCATCAAGGTGCTAGTCGCGATGGTCTCCATCAATACGCTCCCCCTCAACAAGTCGGTACCCGGCACCGCTGAGGACGCGGCCGCCGAGGGCACCAAGGTCGGCGTCGAGGAAGGCGGCGTGTTCACCGTCAACCAGCTGCTGCACGGGCTGCTGATGCACTCCGGCAACGACGCCGCGCACGCGCTGGCCATGCAGCTGGGCGGCATGCAGACGGCGTTAGAGAAGATCAACGTGCTGGCCGCCAAGCTCGGCGGCCGCGACACCCGCGTGGCGACGCCATCGGGACTCGACGGCCCCGGAATGAGCACCTCGGCCTGCGACATCGGCCTGTTCTATCGCTACGCCTGGCAGAACCCCACGTTCGCCGACATCGTCGCGACGCGGACCTTCGAATTTCCCGGCCACGGCGACCACCCAGGCTACGAGCTGGAAAACGACAACAAATTGCTCTTCAGCTATCCGGGCGCGCTCGGCGGCAAGACCGGTTACACCGACGACGCCGGGCAGACCTTCGTCGGCGCAGCCAACCGCAACGGACGACGGTTGATGGCGGTGCTGCTGCACGGGACGCGGCAGCCGATCGCGCCGTGGGAACAGGCGGCACACCTGCTGGACTACGGGTTCAGCACCCCGCAGGGCACCCAGGTCGGCACGCTGATCGAGCCCGACCCCTCGCTGATGTCCGCCAGGCGCGACGGGGCCGCCGACCGGCCAGGCAACGGCGCCCAGGCTGCCGGGATCATCCCGTCGGCGGACGCGCTGCCGGTCCGGGTGGGGGTGGCCGTCATCGGTGCCGTCATCGTGTTCGGGTTGATGATGGGCGCTCGCGCGATGAACCGCCGACCGCAACATCGTTGAGCCCGCGACTTCGGGGTCGGCTGGTGGGGCTGACCGCCGCCAGCGTGGGGCTCATCTACGGTTACGACCTGTCCATCATCGCCGGCGCGCAGCTGTTCGTCACCGACCAATTCGGCCTGACCACACCGCAACAGGAACTGCTGACGACGATGGTGGTGATCGGCCAGATCGCCGGCGCGCTCGGTGGCGGCGTCATCGCCAATGCGATCGGGCGAAAGAAGTCGGTGGTGCTGGTCCTGGTCACGTACGCGATGTTCGCACTGCTGGGTGCGGTCTCGGTTTCGCTGCCGATGCTGTTGATGGCACGATTCCTGCTGGGTCTGACCATCGGCGTGTCGGTGGTGGTGGTCCCGGTATACGTGGCGGAATCGGCTCCGGCAGCGGTGCGCGGATCGCTGCTGACGGCCTATCAACTGGCAACCGTCAGCGGACTCATCCTCGGCTACCTGACCGGTTACCTGCTGGCCGGTGCACACGGCTGGCGGTGGATGCTGGGGCTGGCCGCCGTGCCCGCGACGCTGCTGCTGCCGTTGTTGCTTCGCATGCCCGATACCGCTCGGTGGTACCTGCTGAAGGGCCGGGTCGACGACGCCCGCGTCGCGCTGCTGCGCGTGGAGCCCACCGCGAACGTCGAAGAAGAGCTTGCCGAGATCGGCCGCGCTCTAAGCGAAGGTAGCGGCGGTGGTGTGTCCGAGATGCTGCGACGGCCGTATCTGCGGGCCACCATCTTCGTGGTCACCCTCGGCTTTCTGATCCAGATCACCGGCATCAACGCGATCATCTACTATAGCCCAAGGATTTTCGAAGCCATGGGTTTCACCGGCAATTTCGCGCTGCTGGGGTTGCCGGCACTGGTTCAGGTCGCCGGTTTGGCGGCCGTGTGTACATCGCTGCTTCTCGTGGACCGGGTGGGCCGGCGCCCACTCCTGTTGTCGGGCATCGCCATGATGATCGCCGCCGACGTCGTGCTGATGGTCGTGTTCGCCCAAGGTCTCGGCGGCGCCGGACTGATAGTCGGGTTCGCCGGCATACTGCTGTTCATCATCGGCTTCACCTTGGGTTTCGGCTCCCTGGGCTGGGTGTACGCCAGCGAGAGCTTCCCGTCCTGGCTACGGTCCATCGGGTCGAGCACGATGCTCACCGCCAACCTGGTGGCCAATGCGATCGTCGCCGCCGTTTTCCTGACCATGCTGCATTCCCTCGGCGGCGCAGGAGCTTTCGCGGTATTCGGGATTTTCGCGGTGATCGCGTTCGGCGTCGTCTACCGGTACGCGCCAGAGACCAAAGGGCGCCAACTCGAGGACATCCGGCACTTCTGGGAGAACGGCGGACGCTGGGAGAAAAAGTGTCCCTGATCTGTGCTGACGCCATGGTCGTCGACGGGCAGGTCTGCCGGCCCGGATGGCTGGAAACGGCTGCCGGGCAGATCGTCGGCTGCGGGGCCGGCCCACCGCCCCGGCCGGCCGACACCGATTTCCCCGACTGCACTGTGGTGCCCGGCTTTATCGACATGCATGTGCACGGCGGCGGCGGAGCCTCCTACACCGACGCGCATGGCATCGCCGGGGCCGCAGGCTTTCACCTGCGCCATGGCACCACCACGACGCTCGCCAGCCTGGTGACCACCTCGCCCGCAGAGCTGATCGCCGGGGTGCGCGCGCTCGCCGACGCCACCCGACAGGGCACCGTCGCGGGCATCCACCTGGAGGGGCCGTGGCTGAGCCGGGCTCGCTGCGGCGCACACGACCGTACCCAGATGCGTTATCCGGACCGCGCCGAGATCGACGCCGTGCTCGCCGCCGGCGGTGGCGCGATCCGGATGGTCACGCTGGCGCCCGAACTGCCCGGGTCCGGCGAGGCAATCCGGCGTTTTCGCGACGCGGGTGTTGTTGTGGCCGTGGGACATACCGATGCGACCTACGAGCAGACCAAACGAGCCATCGCCGCAGGTGCCACGGTCGGCACCCATCTGTTCAACGCGATGCCGCCGCTGCACCATCGCGAGCCTGGACCGGTGCTCGCCTTGCTGCAGGACCCGCGGGTGACCGTCGAACTGATCGCCGACGGCGTGCACGTGCATCCGGCCGTGATGCGGGCGGTGATCTCGGCCGCAGGGCCCGGCCGAGTCGCCGTCGTCACCGATGCCATCGCTGCGGCCGGCTGTGACGACGGAGCGTTTCGGCTCGGCGCCGTGCCGATCGACGTCGTATCCGGTGTCGCGCGGGTGCACGGAACGTCGACGATCGCGGGCAGTACTGCCACCATGGACCAGCTCTTTCGCAGCATGGCGGGGCCGGCCTCAGACGCTGTGGACCCGGATACGGCGCTGGCCGCCGCGGTGCAGCTGACCGCTGCGACGCCGGCGCGGGCTCTGGGCCTTGACCGGGTGGGTCACCTGCGGGCCGGCTATGACGCCAACCTGGTTGTGCTGAACGGTGATTGGCGAGTCGCCGCCGTCATGGTGCACGGCGGATGGCAGCCGACGGCACAAGACTAACGCAGCCAACGGATCAACCGGGAAAACCCCAGCGCGCCAACGGCTCCCAGGGCCATCGCGGTCAGCGTCTGACGTGTGGTGATTCCTTCACTCAGTTGCACGCGCGGGGCGATGATCGCCGGCGCAGGCAGGTCGACGTGGCGTGCACGTGGATCCTCGGACGCTGTCGCCGCCCAGGCGGTGGCGAACAGGACAAGATACCCGGTGATATAAGCGAACACCATCAAACCCAGCACCGGCCCGAAGGTGGCGCCCGCCGGACTACGCAGCACTACCTTCAGGTAGACCGACGCCACCTGCTTGAACAGTTCGAAGCCGACCGCCGCCATCAACCCGGCCTTCATCGAGTTGACCAGGCTGACGTCGTCGCGCGGCAGCCGGGCAATCATCCAGGTGAACAGCATCCAGGACACCAACATCGAGATCGCGATCGAGAACAGCCAGAAGATCCAGTCGAAAACCGAAAACTCCGGTATGCCAAGCCACCTCAGTACCGCAGCCATTGGCGCGGCGTGGCCGAGCGTGGTGACAGCGATGGTGGCCATCGTCACCACGAACGTCCCGACCATCGCAAGGAGATCGGACAGTTTGTTGCGCACGAAGCCCGGTGAAGCGATGCGCTCGTCCCACCACATCTCGGTCAATGCCGCCCGTAGATGCGACATCCAGCCCAGTCCCGCCCAGGCCGCGGTGGTCAGGCCGATGACACCGACCGTCGCCCGCGCGGCGATCGCCGTGTTCATCAAGTCGACCAGTTGTTGCCCCAAGGCACCGGAAACCGCGGACCGGATGTGGTTGTCGATTGTGCTCAGCAGCTGGGGCCGCCGGGACAGCACGAATCCGCACACCGCGAATCCGACCATCAATAAAGGAAATAGCGCGAAGATCGTGTAATACGTGAGGCCGGCCGCAAAGAAGCCACCGTGGCGGTCGTCGAAGCGCTGGTAAGCGCGCATGACATGGTCGAACCATCCGAACCGGGCCCGCAGCCGATCCAGGATTCCTGGCTTGGCCGGTTCGCTCATGGTGAAACGTGCTACCTCCGTTGCGGAAGGAACCCCAGCCGATCGTAGACCCGCTGGACGGTTTTGCCGGCCACATCCTCCGCGCGCTGCGCCCCGGCCGTGAGCACCGCCTCCAATTCGCTGCGATCCGCTACCAACTCGTCGGCCCGGGCCTTGATCGGGCTGACGAACTCGACGACGGCCTCGGCGGTGTCCTTCTTCAGATCGCCGTAGCCGCGACCGGCGTAGCCCTCGACGAGCTTGTCGATGCCGACCCCGGTGACCGCCGACTGGATGGTGAGCAGGTTCGACACGCCCGGCTTTTCGTCGGCGTCGAAGCGGATCTCGCGCTCGCTGTCGGTCACGGCCGAGCGAATCTTCTTGGCGGACAACGCCGGGTCGTCGAGCAAGTTGATGAGTCCGGCATCGGTGGACGCCGACTTGCTCATCTTCGACGTCGGATCGGCCAGGTCGTAGATCTTGGCGGTGACCTTGGGGATCAGCACGTCGGGCACCACGAAGGTGTCCGGGAAGCGGCTGTTGAACCGCTGTGCGACGTCGCGTGCCAGCTCGAGGTGCTGGCGCTGGTCCTCACCCACGGGCACCAGGTCGCTGTCGTAGGCCAGCACGTCGGCGGCCTGCAACACCGGGTAGGTGAACAGGCCCACGGTGGTCGCGTCGCTGCCCTGACGCGTCGACTTGTCCTTGAACTGCGTCATCCGGGATGCCTGCCCGAAGCCGGTGAAGCAGCCCAGCACCCACGCCAACTGGGTGTGGGCGGGCACGTGGCTCTGCACGAAGACGGTGCTGCGGCCCGGGTCGATCCCCAGCGCCAGGTACTGGGCGGCGGTGACCAGGGTCCGGCGTCGCAGCGCCTCGGGATCCTGCGCGATGGTGATGGCGTGCAGGTCGACCACGCTGAAGAACGCGTCGTGGTCGTCCTGCAGTGCGACCCACTGGGTGATGGCCCCCAATGCATTGCCAAGGTGCAGGGAGTCAGAAGTGGGCTGCACGCCGGAGAAAATCCGGCGGGATCCGGTCGCGGTGCTCATGATGCCCCCGATCTTTTCACGGCTGGCGACCCGGCCTGCAGAGACCGGGCGCGCCGATCCCGGAGCCGGTTGCGGTACCGGCGATACCGGCTTTAGTGTCGGCGATATGCGGACTCGTCCACCGATCCACCTCGGCTCCGGGGAGCCGGTCGTGCTGCTGCACCCGTTCCTGATGTCGCAGATGGTATGGGAGGACGTGGCCCGGCAGCTGGCCGACACCGGCCGCTACGAGGTGTTCGCCCCGACGATGGCGGGCCACAACGGTGGCCCTCGAGGAGGTACCTGGTTGCTGTCGTCGGCGGTGCTGGCCGATCACGTCGAGCGCCAGATGGACGAACTGGGCTGGAGTACCGCGCACATCGTCGGCAACTCACTGGGCGGCTGGGTCGCCTTCGAGCTGGAGCGGCGCGGGCGGGCTCGCAGTGTCACCGCCATCGCGCCGGCGGGCGGATGGACGCGCTGGAGCCTGGTCAAGTTCGAGGTGATCGTCAGGTTCGTCTCGGGGTTGCCGATCTGGTTGCTGACCCGGCTGCTCGGCCAACGGATACTTCGGCTGCCGTTCAGCCACCGGTTGGGCACCCTGCCGGTAAGCGCCAGGCCCGACGGGGTCAGCGAGCGCCAGCTCGTCGCCATTGTCGACGACGTCACGCACTGCCCCGCCTACTTCCAGCTGCTGGTCAAGGCGACGCTGCTGCACGGGCTGCGGGAGTTGGAACACACCGCGGCGCCCTCTCACTTGGTGCTCTGCGAGAAGGATCGGGTGGTCCCGCCGAGCAGGTTCAGCCGGCATTTCACCGACTCGCTGCCCGCCGACCACAAGCTCACGGTGCTCGACGGCGTGGGCCACATCCCGATGTTCGAGGCGCCGGAACGCGTCGCCCGACTGATCTCCGACTTCATCGAACAGTGCAACCCGGCGGTTCGGGCCATCAAGAACCCACCGGCTAGTTAGCCAGCTCCTTGTCCAGGTTCTCGGCGATCGAATTGAGGAATTCCTCGCTCTGCTGCCACTCCTGATCGGGACCGATGAGGATGGCGAGGTCCTTGGTCATCTTGCCGCTTTCGACCGTGCCGATGACGACCTCTTCCAGCTTCTGGGCGAAGTCGATCACCTCCGGAGTGTGGTCCAGCTTGCCGCGGTGTTGCAGTCCACGGGTCCAGGCGAAGATCGAGGCGATCGGGTTGGTCGAGGTCGGTTTGCCGGCCTGGTACTGCCGGAAGTGCCGGGTGACGGTGCCGTGGGCCGCTTCGGCCTCGACCGTCTTGCCGTCGGCCGTCATCAGCACCGACGTCATCAGTCCCAGCGAGCCGTAGCCCTGCGCGACGGTGTCCGACTGGACGTCACCGTCGTAGTTCTTGCAGGCCCACACGTAGCCGCCCTCCCACTTGAGGCAAGCGGCCACCATGTCGTCGATCAGCCGGTGCTCGTAGGTCAGGCCCTCGGCTTCGAACTGCTCCTTGAATTCCTCGTCGTAGATGCGCTGGAACTCGTCTTTGAACATGCCGTCGTAGGCCTTGAGGATGGTGTTCTTGGTGGACAGGTACACAGGCCATTTGGCGTTGAGGCCGTAGGAGAACGACGCGCGCGCGAAGTCGCAGATGGAGTCCTTGAAGTTGTACATCCCCATCACCACACCGCCGTGCTCGGGGATGGACACCACCTCGTGCACCATCGGCTCGCTGCCGTCGGCGGGCGTGAACGTCAACGTGACGGTGCCCGGCTTGTCGACCTTGAAGTTCGTCGCCCGGTACTGGTCACCAAAAGCGTGGCGGCCGATGACAATTGGCTTGGTCCAGCCCGGCACCAACCGCGGGACATTCGAGATCACAATCGGCTCGCGGAAAATTGTGCCGCCCAAGATGTTCCGGATCGTCCCGTTGGGCGACAACCACATCTTCTTGAGGTTGAACTCCTGGACGCGGGCCTCGTCGGGGGTGATGGTCGCACACTTGACGCCCACACCGTGCTTCTTGATCGCGTAGGCGGCGTCGATGGTGACCTGGTCGTTGGTGCGGTCGCGGTTTTCGATGCCCAGGTCGTAATACTCCAAATTGATGTCGAGGTGCGGCAGGATCAGCATGTCCTTGATGAGCTTCCAGATGACGCGGGTCATCTCGTCACCGTCGAGCTCTACTACCGGGCGGTTGACTTTTATCTTGGCTTCGTTGGACATCTGCGCCCGAATCCTCCAGCAACTGGAATGGAAAGCATGGGCGAGCGGTTGCTCGCGAAGCCAGCCTACAAAAGGAGACTCACCGACCGGAAACGGCCCGTAGCAGGCGGCCCGGACGGCTCCGTTGGCATCGAGTCGGCCCCATAGGATAAGCTTCACTTCGGTCATGAGCGCCAGCGCTAAGCCCCGGCTTGCTGGCCGGCAACCCTCCAACCGCGGTGGGGTGCCCCGGGTGAAAGACCAGGTCTAGTAGCCACAGGCTGCGCGGCAAGCGCGGGTCCGCCATGACGGACCCCTGACTAGAGGGGAAACGTTGATGTGCATCTATCCAGCCCATTCGGATCGGCCCATGTGTCGAGTCGTGTGTTGTCGTTGCTAGCCGGCGGCCGCCGGTTGACGTCATCGAAGGTGACGTCCCGTGCGGCTGCAAGCGCCCCCGATACCCGATTCGCCCCTTTCGAAGCAGAAAGCAAGTTCACATGAGCCCCGACAACGGCACCGCCGACACCGATCCGACCGCGCACTGGTCGTTCGAAACGAAACAGATTCATGCCGGTCAGCAACCGGACTCGGCTACCAACGCCCGCGCCCTGCCGATCTACCAGACCACGTCCTACACCTTTGACGACACCAGCCATGCCGCCGCCCTGTTCGGGCTCGAGGTTCCGGGCAATATCTACACCCGCATCGGCAACCCGACCACCGATGTCGTCGAACAGCGCGTCGCCGCGCTCGAAGGCGGCGTGGCCGCTCTGTTCCTGAGTTCCGGGCAGGCGGCTGAGACATTCGCCATATTGAACCTCGCGTGTGCCGGAGATCACATCGTCTCCAGCCCCCGGCTGTACGGCGGCACCTATAACTTGTTCCACTATTCGCTGGCCAAGCTGGGCATCAACGTCAGCTTCGTCGAGGATCCCGACGATTTGGATTCCTGGCAGGCCGCTGTCCAACCGAACACCAAAGCGTTCTTCGGCGAGACCATCTCCAACCCGAAGATCGATGTGCTGGACATCCCCGGAGTCGCCGAGGTCGCCCACGCCAACGGGGTACCGCTCATCGTCGACAACACCGTCGCCACGCCATACCTGATCCAGCCGTTGCGGCACGGCGCCGACATCGTGGTGCACTCAGCCACCAAGTACCTGGGCGGGCACGGTTCCGCGATCGCCGGCGTCATCGTCGACGGCGGCACGTTCGACTGGACGCGGGGCCGCTTCCCCGGATTCACCACGCCCGATCCCAGCTACCACGGCGTGGTCTACGCCGAGCTCGGACCGCCGGCGTTTGCGCTCAAGGCGCGCGTGCAACTGCTGCGCGACTTCGGGTCGGCCGCTGCGCCGTTCAACGCGTTCCTGGTGGCCCAAGGGATCGAAACACTGAGTCTGCGAATCGAGCGCCACGTCGCCAACGCGCAACGGGTCGCCGAGTTCCTGGCCGCCCATGACGGTGTGCTTTCGGTCAACTATGCGGGTCTGCCCGGTTCGCCATGGTACGAGCGGGGAAAGAAGCTGGCGCCCAAGGGAACCGGAGCTGTGCTGTCGTTTGAACTGGCCGGCGGCGTCGAAGCCGGGAAGGCGTTCGTGAACGCGCTGAAGCTGCATAGTCACGTCGCCAACATCGGCGATGTGCGCTCCCTGGTGATTCACCCGGCGTCGACGACCCACGCCCAACTGAGCCCACAGGAGCAGCTGAGCACCGGCGTCAGCCCGGGGCTGGTGCGACTGGCGGTTGGCATCGAGGGCATCGACGACATCCTGGCCGACCTGGAGCTCGGCTTCGCCGCGGCATGCAAATTCGCCGCCACGGGGGCCGGCACCAGCAATGACCCGCAGGCTGTGGCCGCGTTCTAAAGGAGCTCTGCCATGACGATCTTCGAGGTTCCCACGCAGACGCTACCCGACGAAGGCGAGATCGGCTTCGTCCACATCGGCTCGCTCACCACCGAAAGCGGTGCGGTAATCGACGACGTCTGTGTCGCCATACAACGCTGGGGTGAGTTGTCGCCGACGCGGGACAACGTGGTGGTGGTGCTGCACGCGCTGACCGGTGACTCACACATCACCGGGCCTGCCGGACCTGGACATCCCACCGGCGGCTGGTGGGACGGGGTCGCCGGGCCGGGCGCACCGATCGACACCAACCGCTGGTGCGCGGTGGCCACCAATGTGCTGGGCGGTTGCCGTGGCTCCACCGGGCCCAGCTCGCGTGCCCGGGACGGAAAGCCCTGGGGCTCGAGGTTTCCGGCGATCTCGGTGCGTGACCAGGTAGCGGCCGATATCGCCGCCCTGGCCGCACTGGGTATCAACGAGGTTGCCGCCGTGGTCGGCGGATCCATGGGTGGCGCAAGGGCTTTGGAATGGATGGTCGGTCACCCCGACCGGGTCCGGGCCGGATTGCTGCTGGCGGTCGGTGCCCGCGCCACCGCCGACCAGATCGGTACCCAGACCACTCAGATCGCGGCCATCAAAGCCGACCCGAACTGGCAGGGCGGCGATTACCACGACACCGGGTGCAAACCAGAGAACGGGCTGACGATCGCCCGCCGCTTCGCGCACCTGACCTACCGCGGCGAGGTCGAGCTCGACACCCGGTTCGGCAACGGCGGGCAGGGTGACGAGGACCCGGGTAACGGCGGCCGGTACGCGGTGCAGAGCTATCTGGAGCACCAAGGTGACAAGCTGTTGGCCCGCTTCGACGCGGGCAGCTATGTGGTCTTGACCGAGGCGCTGAACAGCCATGACGTCGGCCGTGGCCGCGGCGGGGTGCGTAAAGCCTTGCGCGGCTGCCCGGTACCGGCTGTGGTTGGTGGCATCACCTCCGACCGGCTCTACCCGCTGCGCTTGCAGGAGGAGCTGGCCGAGTTGCTGCCGGGCTGCACCGGTCTGGAGGTTGTCGACTCGATCTGCGGGCATGACGGCTTCCTGCTCGAAATGGAGGCGGTCGGCGACTTGATCCGCAAAACGCTCGTCTTGGCAGAGCACCAAGGCGCGTGTGGACGGTGACCCGCTCTAGGGACGACCGCTCCCTGTCGTTCGGCTCGGCGGCCGCAGCCTACGAACGCGGACGTCCGTCCTACCCACCGGAGGCAATCGACTGGCTGTTGCCGCGCGGTGCGCGCCAGGTGCTCGATCTGGGCGCGGGCACTGGGAAGCTGACCGCCCGGCTGGTGGAACGCGGCCTGGACGTGGTGGCCGTCGACCCGATTCCCGACATGCTGGAGGTGTTGCACACCTCGCTACCGGAAACTCGTGCACTGCTGGGTACCGCGGAAGAGATTCCTTTGCAGGACAATAGCATTGATGCCGTGCTCGTCGCGCAGGCATGGCACTGGGTGGATCCCGAGCGGGCGATTCCCGAGATCGCCCGCGTGCTGCGGCCGGGAGGTCGGCTGGGCCTGGTGTGGAACACTCGCGACGAACGGCTCGGCTGGGTCCGCGAACTGGGCCAGATCATCGGTAGCGATGGTGATCGGGGCCGCTTCGACGTGATGCTGCCCGCTCCGTTCAACGAGCCGGAGCGGCATCAGGTCGAGTGGACGAATTACCTGACGCCGCAGGCCTTGATCGATTTGGTGTCGTCGCGCAGCTATTGCATCACCTCGCCGGCCGAGGTCCGCACCAGGACACTCGACCAGGTACGTGAGTTGCTGGCCACCCATCCGGCGCTGGCGAATTCGACCGGCTTGGCGCTGCCCTATGTCACCGTGTGTATCCGGGCCACGCTGGGTGGCTGACGAGGGTTAGTTCGCCTCGTCACCATCGTCCCCGGTGTGCAGGAGTTTCTCGGGGTGGTGGAACAGGTTGGTTCGGGGTTGGCCGCGGTCTAAATGCGGCGGTGGGATCCACTCCGTGTCACCCCTCGCGTTCTTGCGGGTGATCCAGCCTCCCGGTTGGACGATGCGGTGATGGGGTCCGCAGCCGAAGGTCAGCTGGTTGACGTCGGTGGTGCGGCATTTCGCGTAGTCGGTGACATGATGCACTTCGCAGTAGTAACCGGGCACGTCGCATCCCGGCGCCGAACACCCACGGTCCTTGGCGTACAAGACAATCCGTTGGCCGGGTGAGGCGAGTCGTTTGGTGTGATACAGCGCCCGGGCATTGCCTTTGTCGAAGATGGCCAGGTAATGGTGCGCGTGGCGGGCCAGGCGGATCACATCGCTCATGGCCAGGATGCTGCCGCCGCCGGTGAGTCCCTTGCCGGCGGCGGCTTCCAGCTCGGCCAGGGTGGTGGTGACGATGATGGAGGCCGGTAGCCCGTTGTGCTGACCTAATTCTCCCGAGGCCAACAGCGCGCGCAGTGCGGCCAGCAGCGCGTCATGCTGCCGTTGGGCAGGGCTACGGATGTCGCCCTCAATGGCGTCTTGGGTGGGTGCACCGTCAACACAGGGGGTGTTGTCGGTGGGGTTGCACATCCCGGGCGCGGCCAGTTTGGCCAGCACGGCCTCAAGGGTGGCGCGGGCTTCGGGTGTCAGCCAGCCATGCAACTCCGACATACCGTCGGCTTGCTGCTTGCCCAGCGTGAGCCCGCGCCGCCGAGCGCGGTCATCATCAGTGAAGGTGCCGTCGGGGTTGAGCCGATCGGCGAGCCCATCGGCCAGCCCGGCCAGTTGCTCGGGGCGAAACTGCGAACCCAACTGCGCCAGGTGGGCTTCGGCGTGCTCGCGGGCAGCCAAATCAACCCAGCCCGGCAGCTGGTGGTAGAACTTCCGGATCACCGCCACCTGACCGGCGCCGAGCTTGCCCGAACGCTGCCCGGCGGCGGTGGCCGCCAATATCGGCGCCAAAGGCGCGCCGGTCAGTCCGCGCCGGGGTCCCAGATCGGCGGCCTCGCGGATGCGCCGTGACGCTTCGGCGCGGCTGATCAGTGTCCACTCGGCGATCGCGTGGGACAGCTTGCCGCCCAGCTCTTCCGGGGTGGCCTGGCGGGCCAGGGAATTGATCAGCGGATGCTCCACCGTCGGTATCCGCCGGCGCACCCGCTCACAGCGCTCCAGCAACATCAGCCGTTCCTGGGTGGTCACCGCGTCGAAGTCCAGCGTGGCCACCCCGTCGACGGCGGCGTCCAGAGCATCAAAAGCCGCCGTGATCGCCTCCCGGTCAACGACGCTGCCAGAAACCATAATCCGAAACTAGCCCAGGCCACCGACAAAAATTGCCGCGCTGAAACGCCTGAAGCCATAGTGGCGCAAGTGATTTCGCTAGAAGTTCAATCCGGAGAACATCACCCGGTTCGGGTCGTACTTCTGCCGGACCGTCGTCAACCGAGACAAGTTGGTGCCGAAGTAACGCGCCGCCGGCGTGTTGGCCTCTAAGTAGTTGACATAGGCGCCAACCGAAAACTGTTGTACTGCTTGGTGCGCCGAGCTCAACCAGTTGTTCGCTGCAGTCGCCTGGTTGCCGGCGGGCTCAACGTACCACTGCAATACGGCGGACTGGGTGCGCCACGGAAAGGCAGTGTCCCCCGGTGCCACGTCGGCGACCGCACCACTCAGCGGGTCGGCGAGGACCGATGCCATTCCTCCTCCGGACGCAGGCCACTGCCCGATCGCAGTGGCAATAGCGTGGGCCGCAGCGGAACTCATTGGGCCGATAACATCGGATCCGCCCACGAAGCCGCGGGGTGAACTCGCCGAGCTGCCACCGGCCAGATATGTCACCAGGTCCATATGACTCAGCGTCTTGTTCTGAACTGTGCTGGGCGCCAACCCAACCGCGGTTTTGATTGCGTCGACCACACCGGAGCCGGCGCCCGCCGGGCACGTCGCCAATATGTGGCAATTCGCCTGGGTCCCACCGACCGAGAGAGCGACTCTCCCCCACGTGTTTCGGTCGGCCGCCGACAGCCAGGACTGCCAGCCAGTGAGCACCGCCACCGTCGACGACGTCGGGAAGTCGAGGCGGACGAGGTCTCTGTCGCCGGTTGCGAAGGTCGAGAACGTCATCGCCGTCGTCACGCCGAAATTGCCGCCGCCACCGCCGCGAAGTGCCCAGAGCAGATCCGGGTGGTCGTTGGCAGATGCGGTGACCACCTCGCCGCTGGGCAACACCACCGTGGCCGATTGCAGCGCGTCGCAGGTCAGGCCCGCGTGCCGGGAATCGGCCCCCATTCCGCCGCCGAGCGTAAGTCCCGCGATACCGACGGTTGGGCAGGTGCCGGTAGGAACCGCTCGCCCGGCGCCGGCGCACGCCTGTTGGACCGCAGACAAATTCGTCGCCGGGGTGACCGTGACATTGCCGCTGCCGCCGTCGAAGTTCGCTCCGCCAGGAAGCCCGCGCAGGTCGAGCACCATTGTTCCGGTGGCGCTGGACGCGCCGACGTACGAATGCCCACCGCCACGCGGCGCAATCTTCAGGTTGTTAGCGGTCGCGAACGAGACCGCCTTCTGCACATCGGCCTGGGACGAAACCGTAACGATCGCAGCGGGACTCGAGTTGTTGTAGAACGAATTGAAGACTTGCTTACCGGTCGAGAAGGCAGAGCCGTTGGCCGGCAGCACCACGCTGCCGCCGATGGAGGAGGCCAGACCGCCCCAACCGCCACCCGGGTCCGCCGCGGCCCGCGTGGTTCCCAACACCGCCCCTGATGCCAATACCGAAACGGCGCCGCGAAGAAACGTCTGGCGCGAGATACCATGGTCCAGCGGACGGCTGCGATTCGTCGTCATGTGCCGGATTCTTGACCATTTCGCACCCAAATACCCGGTGTCACCGCTCGTGTCAGATCACAGTGTGGCTTCGATCCGTCCACCAGCCGGCCGGTGCGCGTGTCCGGCTGGGCCGCGTAATAATTCACGTCGATGACGCGCGGCCCTCACGAAACGCTTATTGGGCAAACCTTTATCGCACCGTGTCGCAAACGTAACAGTCATAGCGCAGAGTTCCTAAGGTACTTCGAGTGCCGCGCGTGCACTCCACAGACAGATTGGGGAGGCTGGCGTGAAGGCACTGGCACTGAGTCGTCGCTGGATCTGGCTGTTTCGCCATCAACCACTGACCATTCGCCTGCTGGCCGCAGCCGCCGGGCTGATCACCGCGGCGGCGGCATTGGCGGCGCCGGCCGAGGCGGACCCGGCCGACGACACCTTCATCGACTCGCTGAACCACGCGGGTGTCGAATTCGGCGAACCGGGAAACGCGATGGCGGTGGGCCAATCCATCTGCCCGATGCTGGCCCGGCCGGGCGGCAGCTTCGCCGCGGCGGCATCCAGCGTCAGCGGCAGGGGCCTGTCCCCGGCGATGGCCAGCATGTTCACCACCATCGCGATCCAGACCTACTGCCCCGAGGAGATGGCAAACATCGCCAGCGGCAACCTGTCCGGCGGCCTGCCACAAATACCGGGAATGGCCGGGCAAACGCCGGGAATACCGGGAATGCCCGGACAGATCCCGGGAGTGTCACGACAAATCCCGGGAATGGCGGGAATCTAACCGGTGCCCAGCGGGTCGATGGTCCACGCTATATAGACCATCGCCGCCCCGACCGTCGCGGTCGTCACGAAGTCGATTCCCTTGCTGCGCACCACCAACAGGCCCGCCCGCTCCTCGGGTAACATCAACCGCAGCACCGCGGCCACGCCGACACCGATACCTATCAGCAGCGCACCACGACGCCAGAAATTGGCGCCTGCAAGCGCGAACGCGGTAACGAAGATCAGTCCCACCAACAGGATCGGCCATTGGGCCTGCAGCACCGGGCGGGCAGGACCCCGTCGAATGGCCCGCGCGCTCATGGGCGCTCGGCCAGCTCGACGACATTGGCCAGGAGGAAGGCACGGGTCAACGGGCCGACGCCACCGGGGTTGGGCGATACCCGGCCGGCCACCTCCCACACATCCGGGTGCACATCGCCGACCAGTCCGTTTTCGGTGCGGCTGACGCCCACGTCGACGACCGCGGCGCCGGGACGCACCATGTCGGCGGTCAGCATGTGAGGTACGCCGACGGCGGCGACGATGATGTCCGCCTGCCTGGTCAGCGCCGGCAGATCGCGAGTCCCGGTGTGGCACAACGTCACCGTGGCGTTCTCGGAGCGACGGGTCAGCAGCAGCCCCAACGGTCGGCCGACCGTCACGCCACGGCCGATGATGACCACGTGCGCCCCGGCGATCTCGACACCGTAGCGCCGCAACAGGTGCACGATGCCGCGCGCGGTACACGGCAGCGGCGCCGGAGTGCTCAGCACCAGCCGCCCCAGGTTGGTCGGGTGCAGCCCGTCGGCGTCCTTGCCCGGGTCGATCCGCTCCAGCGCGGCGTTCTCGTCGAGATGCCCGGGTAGCGGCAACTGCACGATGTAGCCGGTGCACTCGGGGTTGGCGTTGAGTTCGTCGATGGTCTTGTGCAGCGTGGCGGTGCTGGTGTCGGCGGGCAGGTCGCGACGGATCGACGTGATGCCGACCTTGGCGCAGTCGGCGTGCTTACCGCGCACGTAGGCCTGCGATCCGGGATCCTCACCGACCAGGACGGTGCCCAGTCCGGGAGTGCGACCCGACGCGGTCAATGCGGCGACCCGTTGCGTCAGGTCGACGAAGATCTCGTCGCGGGTGGCCTTGCCGTCCAGCGTGATTGCGCCCACGCCTGACAGTCTGGCACGCCCGGCGCGTACGCTCCCGGTATGTCTACCCCTCCGGACGTGTTGGCGCCTGCCAAGCTGGGCCCGCTGACGCTGCGCAACCGCACCATCAAGGCCGCGACGTTCGAAGCGCGCACCCCCGACGCGCTGGTGACCGATGACCTGATCGAATACCACCGGCTGCCGGCCGCCGGCGGGGTCGGCATGACCACCGTCGCCTATTGCGCGGTCTCCCCCGGCGGCCGCACCGGTGGCAATCAGATCTGGATGCGCCCGGAGGCGGTGCCCGGGTTGCGCCGGCTCACCGACGCGATCCACGCCGAAGGCGCGGCGGTGAGCGCGCAGATCGGTCACGCGGGCCCGGTGGCCGATGCCCGCTCCAACAAGGCCACCGCCCTGGCGCCGGGGCGGTTCTTCAATCCGATCGCGATGCGGTTCGCGAAGAAGGCAACCCGCGATGACATCGACGAGGTGACGGCTGCGCACGCCAATGCCGCCTTGCTTGCCATCGACGCCGGCTTCGACGCCGTTGAAATCCATTTGGGCCATAACTATTTGGCGAGCGCGTTTCTGTCCCCACTGATCAACCGTCGCGACGACGAGTTCGGCGGGTCGCTTCAGAACCGGGCCAAGGTGGCGCGCGGGCTGGTGATGGCCGTTCGCCGCGCCGTCGACATGCAGGCAGCCGGACGGGTCGCGGTCACGGCGAAGCTCAACATGGCCGACGGTGTCCGTGGTGGCATCAGCACCGAAGAGGCGCTGACCACCGCCACATGGCTGCAGGACGACGGTGGGCTGGATGCGATCGAGCTCACCGCGGGCAGCTCGCTGGTAAACCCGATGTATTTGTTCCGGGGCGATGCGCCGCTCAAGGAGTTCGCCGGTGCTTTCAAGCCGCCGCTGAGCTGGGGCATGCGCATGACGGGCAAGAAATTCCTCCGCGAGTACCCCTACCGCGATGCCTATCTGTTGCGCGACGCCAAGCTGTTCCGCGCCGAGCTGACGATGCCGCTGATCCTGCTCGGCGGTATCACCAACCGGGAGACGATGGACCTGGCGATGGCGGAGGGATTCCAGTTCGTCGCGATGGCCCGGGCTCTGCTCGCCGAGCCCGATCTGATCAATCGGATCGCCGCCGACGGCGCCGCCCACAGCGTGCGTTCGGCGTGTACGCATTGCAACAAGTGCATGCCCACCATCTACAGCCGTACCCGCTGCGTCGTGACCGGCGCTCCGGACGTCACAGCCTGCTGACGATGCACGCCGCGAAGCGGCGTGAGGTGGGGGTACCCCCAGCCGCGAAGCGGCGAGGGGGCGAGGCGGGCAATCAAACCCAGCCTGCTGACGACGCCCGCCGCGAAACGGCGTGAGCTGGGGATACCGCCCGGCCGCGGCGCGGCGAGCGGCACGGCGAAGGGGCGAAACGGGCAATCAGACATCGGGGTCAAACAGGCCTGCAAGCTACAGTTGGGGCAATGAGTGCACCAGCCCCACCAGTGTTGACCGTTCGTCATGACGGGTCGGAACGCACCTTCGCCGCGGGCCATGATGTGGTGGTCGGACGCGATCTCCGGGCCGACATGCGCATCACGCATCCGCTGATCTCGCGGGCCCATCTGTTGCTGCGCTACGACCAGGGCAGGTGGCTGGCGATCGACAACGGCTCGCTCAACGGGACCTTCGTCAACGGCCGGCGGGTGCCAGTGGTCGACATCCACGACGGCCACTGCATCAACATCGGTAATCCCGAGGGACCCATGCTGAGGTTCGAGGTCGGCCGGCACCAGGGTATGGTCGGGCGCCCACCCGTGACCGAGTCAATGCCACTGCCGGCCGGGGCGATGCAGCCGTCCGGTATCGCATGGTCGGCTGCACCTGCCGCTCCGCCCGCACCGGGCCCCGGGCGGCCGCCCGGCCGGATCCCAGCACCTCCGCTGCGACCGCATCCGGGCCCGCCCCCGGGGCCACACGGGCAACCCATGTATCCGGCCGGCGGCGGCGGACCGCGGCCGCCGGTGCATTCGCCCGGTCCGGCACCGGCCAATTTCCAGCCTCACCCGCAGCTGTCAAGCGTGGGCTCGGTCGGCGCCCCGCGTGCGGCACCGCACACCCAGCTGTCGCCCGTCGCAGCCAAGCCGCCGGAGGTGGCGAACCTGGCGACGAAGATGATGCAGGCGCTGTTACCGTCTCGGTCCGGGGCGTTGCAGAAGCCGGCCGGTGCGCTCACGATCGGCCGGGCCAACGACAACGACATCGTCATCCAGGACGTTCTGGCCTCACGCCATCACGCGTTTCTGCTCGAGACACCGCTGGGCACCGAGATCCGCGACTCGCACAGCGTCAACGGGACATTCGTCAACGGTGTCCGGGTCGGGTCGGCGGTGCTGACCGAAGGCGACGTGGTCACCATCGGCAACGTCGACCTGGTGTTCACCCGCGACACCCTGGTCCGCCGCACCGAAGCCGCGACGCGCGCCGGCGGCCTGGAAGTGAACTCGGTCTGCTTTTCCATCGACGGAAAGCAACTGCTCGACCACATCACGCTGACCGCCCGTCCCGGGACGCTCACCGCCATCATCGGTGGCTCCGGGGCCGGAAAGACCACGCTGTCGCGGCTGATCGTCGGCTATACCAACCCCAGTTCAGGCACGGTGACTTTCGAGGGCCACGACATCCACACCGAGTATGCGTCCATGCGCAGCAGGATCGGGATGGTCCCGCAGGACGACGTCGTGCACCGCCAGCTCACGGTCAACCAGGCCCTCAACTACGCGGCCGAACTGCGCCTGCCACCCGACACCAGCAAAGAGGAGCGTGCCCGAGTCGTCGCTCAGGTACTCGAAGAACTCGAGCTGACCAAGCATGCCGACACCCGGGTCGACAAGCTGTCGGGCGGCCAGCGCAAACGCGCGTCGGTGGCACTCGAGCTGCTCACCCAACCCTCGCTGCTGCTGCTCGACGAGCCGACCTCCGGTCTGGACCCGGCGCTGGACCGCCAGGTCATGCTGATGCTGCGCCAGCTCGCCGACGCGGGCCGGGTGGTGCTGGTGGTGACCCACTCGGTGTCCTACCTGGACGTGTGCGACCAGATTCTGCTGGTCGCACCCGGCGGCAAGACCGCGTTCTACGGCCCACCCGAACAGGTCGAGGCTGCCATGGGAACGCGCAACTGGGCCGACATTTTCGCCAACGTGGGCGCCGATCCCGACGAGGCCAACCGCCGCTTCAAGGAGCGCAATCAGCAGTCTTCGCGGCCGCCGTCTCCCCAGAGTCCGGCGGACCTGGGCGAGCCACCGCAGACCGACCTGCTGCGGCAGCTGTCCACAATCGCCCGCCGACAGGTTCGGCTCGTCATATCCGACCGGGGTTACACCATCTTCCTGGCGATTCTGCCGTTCCTCATCGGCGCCTTGTCGCTGACCGTGAAAGGTCCCACACCCGGCCTCGCTCCCGCCGACCCGCTGGGCGTGGCGCCCACCCAACCGCAGTACATCATGGTGCTGCTGAACATCGGCGCCGTCTTCATGGGCACCGCCCTGACCATCCGTGACCTGATAGGTGAGCGCCCCATCTTCCGCAGGGAACAGGCCGTGGGCCTGTCCACCACCGCCTATCTACTGGCCAAGGTCGCGGTCTTCTGCCTCTTCGCGACCGGCCAGGCCGCGGTGGCAACCTTCATCGTGCGGCTCGGCAAGGGCGCGCCAACTGAGCCTCCCCCATTGTTCGGCAACTCCACCTTCTCGCTGTTCGTCACCGTCGCAGGCACCTGCGTGGCGTCGGCGATGCTCGGGCTGCTGCTGTCGGCCCTGGCGCAGTCCAACGAGCAGATCATGCCGCTGCTGGTGGTGTCGATCATGTCGCAGCTGGTGCTGTCCGGCGGGATGATCCCGGTCTACCAGCGCTTCGGCCTGGAGCAGCTCGCCTGGCTCACACCCGCACGTTGGGGCTACGCCGCGGGCGCCTCGTCGATCGACTTTCCGGCGCTGGTGAAGGTCAAACAGATCCCGACCAACGATCCGCTGTGGCAGCACTCCACACACATTCTGCTGTTCGACATGGCCATGCTCGCGCTGTTGTCGATCGGCTACACCGGCTTCGTCCGATGGCATATCCGGCTCAAGCGGCACTGAGCCGGCCGCGGCCGTCTGTACATCTGGTCTGGGGGACTGATGAATCGACCTGCGCAGCCCGTGCTGACGGTTCGATCCGGCCGATCGCAAGGCAACTTCGCGGCGGGCCGGGAGGTGGTCGTCGGTAGCGACGTGCGCGCCGACCTGCGCGTGGCGCACCCGCTGATCGCCCGCGCGCACCTGCTGCTGCGTTTCGACCAGGGCAAGTGGATTGCGGTCGACAACAATTCGCTGAACGGCGTCTTCGTCAACGGCCGACGGGTCCCGACGGTCGACATCCAGGACGGCCTGGCGATCAACATCGGCAAGCCCGACGGTCCGCAGATCACCTTCGAAGTCGGACACCACCACGGCGACGTCGGTCTGTCACCGCCGACGGAGTCGATCCCGATCATCGCGCCGCCCAGCGGTTCTCAGCCGGTGCGCGTGCCACCCGTGCCACCCCGGCAACCTCCCCCGGCTGCCCAGCCGCCCCCACCGCCACGGCCCGACCACACCGAGCACCTCACCACCGTTCCGGTCGTCCCGGCGGCCGCTGCAAGCCAGGCCGCACCCCGGGACGAGATCCAGCCGGAACCCGAAGTGGATCCGAATCCACCCACCCAGATGGGTTTGAGCGGCGCGGCAACGCAATTCCCGACCACGAGACTGAGGACGCTGGGACCCGAATCCGATCGCGAGCCGCCGGCCCGGGGCACCGGCTGGATCGGGCGCTCGCTCGATAACGACATCGTCATCCACGACGTACTGGCGTCGCGCCATCACGCGTACTTGACCCCGACGCCGATAGGCACCGAGATCCGCGACGCGCAGAGCATCAACGGAACCTTCGTCAACGGGATCAGGGTCGGATCCGCGGTGCTCTCCGAGGGCGACGTGGTCACGATCGGCAACGTCGACCTGGTGTTCACCGGGGGCGTCCTGGTTCGCCGCCAGGAGGTGGCGACGCGCGCCGGCGGCCTGGAAGTGCGCGACGTCGACTTCAGCGTCAACGGTAAGAGCCTGCTCGAAAGGATCTCGCTGACCGCCCGTCCCGGCACGCTGACCGCCATCATCGGTGGCTCCGGCGCCGGCAAAACCACGCTGTCGCGGCTGATCGCCGGGTATGCCACCCCGACCTCCGGTTCGGTCACCTTCGAGGGCCACAACATCCACACCCAGTACGCGTCGTTGCGCACCAGGATCGGAATGGTCCCCCAAGACGACGTCGTCCACCGCCAGCTCACGGTCAACCAGGCACTCGGCTACGCGGCCGAGCTGCGGCTGCCGCCCGATACCAGCAAAGCCGATCGCGCAGAGGTCGTCGCCCAGGTGCTCGACGAACTGGGGATGACCGAGCATACGGGCACCCGGGTCGACAAGTTATCCGGCGGCCAGCGCAAACGCGCCTCGGTGGCACTCGAGCTGCTCACCGGGCCGTCGCTGCTCATCCTCGACGAGCCGACTTCGGGTCTCGACCCGGCGCTGGACCAGCAGGTGATGACGATGCTGCGGCAACTGGCCGACGCCGGTCGCGTGGTGCTGGTGGTCACCCACTCGCTGACCTACCTCGATGTCTGTGACCAGGTGCTGTTGATGGCGCCCGGCGGCAAGACGGCATTCCTGGGCCCGCCCGACCAGATCGGCGACGCCATGGGAACCACCAACTGGGCCAGGATTTTCGCGAAGGTGGGCGCCGATCCCGACGAGGCCAATCGCCGCTTTCTGGCCCAGAACAAACCGCCGCCACCCACCCAGGCGGAGGCGCCGGCCGATCTGGGCGCCCCGGCGCGCACCCACATCCGCCACCAGTTCTCCACGATCAGCCGCCGCCAGGTCCGTTTGGTCATCTCCGACCGCGCCTATTTCGCATTCCTGGCGCTGTTGCCCTTCATTCTGGGCGGGCTGTCGCTGACCGTTCCCGGCAACACGGGTTTCGGCGTCGCGGCGCCGACCAGCGAGACGCCCGACGAATCCGCACAGATCCTGACCCTGCTGTCCATCGCCGCCGTCTTCATGGGCACCGCGCTGACGATCCGCGACCTCATCGGCGAGCGGGCCATCTTCCGCCGCGAACAGGCGGTCGGCCTGTCGACGGGGGCCTACTTGAGTGCCAAGATCACGGTGTTCTGCCTGTTCGCGATCGTCCAGGCGGCGATCACGACGAGCATCGTATTGCTGGGCAAGGGCGCACCCAGTCAGCCGGCGGTGTTGCTCGGTAACGCCAGCCTCGAGCTCTTCGTCGCGGTCGCCGCGACGTGTGTGGCCTCGGCGGTTCTCGGGTTGGCGCTGTCGTCGATCGCGCGGTCGAACGAGCAGATCATGCCGCTGCTGGTGGTGTCGCTCATGCTGCAGCTGGTGCTCGGCGGCGGCATGGTCCCGATCACCGGCCGCGTCTTCCTCGACCAGCTGTCCTGGACCATGCCTGCGCGCTGGGGCTACGCGGCATCGGCGTCCACGGTCGACCTGTGGAAGCTGGTGCCCGGCACGCTGAGCCCCCATGACAGCCACTGGAAGCACACCCGCGCTGCCTGGCTGCTCGACATCGGGATGCTCGGCGTGCTCTCGGTCGTGTATTCGGTCATGGTGCGGTGGCGCATCCGGCTCAAACGCTGACGCCGTCAGGTCGCCGTAGCCAGGCTTTGCAGCGCGTATTCGCTGACCGCGATCAGCGCGTCAGTCGCCGACCTGCGGTCCCTGGCGTCGACCGTGATCACCGGAATGTCCGCGGGCAGGGTCAGCGCCTCGCGCACCTCGGCAACCGGATAGCTTGGCGCGCCGTCGAACTCGTTGACCGCGATCAGAAACGGCAGGTTGCGGTGCTCGAAGAAGTCGACCGCGGCAAAGCTGTCCTGCAGGCGCCGGCAGTCAACCAGGACGATCGCGCCGATAGCGCCGCGGACCAGGTCGTCCCACATGAACCAGAAGCGGCGCTGACCCGGGGTGCCGAACAGGTAGAGCACCAGGTCCTCGTCCAGGGTGATCCGGCCGAAGTCCATCGCGACGGTGGTGGTCCGCTTGTCCGGGGTGGCCTCGAGCGCGTCGACGCTGGCCGAAGCGTCGGTGAGCATCGCCTCCGTGCGCAACGGCATGATTTCCGAAACCGCGCCGACAAACGTGGTTTTCCCGCTACCGAACCCTCCCGCGATGACGATCTTCGTCGAAGCGTGGGCGCCAGAGTCAGAGTGCGCCTCAGAGCGCCTTAAGGCCACGCAACGTCCTTCCTATGAGTTCGTAGCGCTCATCTTGGGTCGAACGCTCGGTCAGCGTTCTATGCACCCCAAGGTAACCGGACAGCACCAGATCGCCGACCAGGACGCGCGTGACACCGAGCGGCAAATCCAGCCGGGCCGAGATTTCGGCGACCGACGGACTGTCGACACACAGTTGGATGATCTCGCCTCTCGCATCGTTGGCTGGCCACTGGTGAGCCAGGCCGGCCTGCAACGCCTCAACCGGCGCTTCCAGGGGAAGGTCGACGTCGGTGTCGGTCCGTCCGGCCGTCAGGGTGTACGGACGGACCAGACTCGCCTTACGTGATGTCGGCCAGGGCTCGCGTGCGTCCATCGTTGCTCACGAGTGCTGCGCTGGGCTCGGCGACGATGCGGGCCGTGTAGCGGCCCGAGGTGGGGGTACCTCCCGCTCGCGGGGGCGAGCCGAGCGATCGGGTACGGACCGGCGGGTGGACTGCACCACGCCGCCCACCCGTTCGACAAGGATGGCCATCTCGTAGCCGATCTGGCCGATGTCGCACGACGTCGCCGCCAGCGTCGCCAGATGCGAGCCGTCGCCGACCTGCATCAACAACAGATATCCGTTCTGCATCTCGACCACCGACTGCAGCACCTGGCCGCCCTCGAACAACTGCGCGGCGCCGGTCGCCAGGCTGGCCAGCCCGGAGGCCACCGCGGCCAGCTGATCGGCGCGTTCACGCGGCAGATGCTCACTGGAGGCGATGGGCAGCCCGTCGACGGATACCAGCAATGCATGCGCGACGCCGGGGACCTCGCGGGCGAACCTCGTCACCAGCCAGTCCAGCGAGTTGCCAGGTGCCGTCATTCCTGATCCGACCCTTGACCCGTGTCGCGGGCATGCGACCGTCCGCTGCGCACGCCGCCGAAATGGCTGCTGAAGGAGGCGCGAACCGCCTCGGGGTCGCGCCCCACCGCAGTGTGCTGTGGCTCCCGGCTGGCTTGGAATCCGCCGTTGGATTCGTGGTCCTGCTCGGCCGGCTGATCGTGCTCGGTTAAATCCGTTCCGTTGGCCGCGCCGGGCACCAGCCGCGCGCCCGGTTTGCGGACCGGCAGCCCGTGCTCGGCGGTGTGCGACTCGACGGGCTTGTCCTCGGCTTCGGCCGCCATCGTCCAGCCGCGGTCCCACACCGTCTGCCAATCCAGATCGGGAATGTTCACCAGGTCGTGCGGGTCGCCCAGCATCTCCGACAGCATCGTCCGGTAGATCACATCGTCGTCGCCGGCACCTGTCGCGGGTTTCGCGGCGGTCGGAATTGCCGAGACTAGCGCGCCGGCGGCCCGGGTCGCGGGCGGGGCAGCCGGGGTTTCGGCCCGGTCGTCGGCATGCCGCGACCGCGCGGGAAAGAACGCCCCCGAGGTCTCCGATGCCGCCGGGGCCGGGGCGTGCTGGGGCTCTGGCGCCGGGTTGGGCCGTTGCTGAGCCTCCCACCAGGGATTGGCGAGCTCACGCCGCTGCCGCCGGGGCTGCTGCTCGGCAGGCGGGACGGGAACCCCGGTGATGCCGCTGGAACCCGGACTGCGCCGCGGCAACAACGTGACCAACGGTCCGGAATCTTCCGAAGCGTTCCGGTCCGCGGCAGCCACCGCGTCCTGCGCATCCATCGCACCGCCGGAGTCGAGGGTCGGCGACGGAACCACCTGCATGTGGCCGCGTGGCGCCACTGCATGGGCCACCGCCGACCCCTCGATCACCGTCGGCGGTAGGTAGATCTCGGCGGTGGTACCGGAGCCTTTTTCATTGGCCGCCGGGCCGCGCAGCCCGACCCGGATGCCGTGCCGGGCGGCGATGCGGCCGACCACGAAAAGACCCATGTGGCGGGCGTTGTCCGGGGTGACCTCGCCGCCAGCCTGCAGCCGCGTGTTGGCGATGCGCCGATCAGCGTCGTTCATGCCCAGCCCGGAATCGGAGATCCGCAGCACGACGCCGCCGTCCCCGCCAGGTGCCGCGGAGACCCGGACGGGTGCCGTCGGGGGCGAATAGCGCAGGGCATTGTCGATCAGCTCGGCGAACAGATGAATGGCGCCACCGGCGGCCGCGCCGATCAACGTGCAGTCAGGCAGCCCGCCGATTTCGACGCGGCGGTAGTCCTCCACCTCGGACACCGCGGCGTTGATCACCGTCGACAGCGGCACCGGGTCGCGCTGGTCAGGTGCCAGCTGTGCGCCGGCCAGTACCAGCAGGTTGGCACTGTTGCGGCGCAGCCGGGCGGCCAGGTGATCCAGCCGGAACAGGTTGTCGAGGCGTTCGGGGTCCTCCTCGTTGCGTTCCAGCCGGTCGATGAGCGACAGCTGCTGGTCGACCAGCGAACGGCTGCGCCGCGACATGGTCTCGAACATGTCATTGACCAGCAGCCGCAACCGCGCCTCGTCGCCGGCCAGCAGCAGGGCCTGCGTGTGCAGTTCGTCGACCGCGTGGGCGACCTGCCCGATTTCCTCGGTGGTGTAGACCGGCAGTGGCTCCGGGCTCGCTTCGGCCCCACCCGCTTTGACCCGGGCGACCTCCTCCTCGAGGTCGGTGTGGGCGACTTTGAGCGCGCCGTCGCGCAGCACCCGCAGTGGCCGGACCAGCGCACGCGCCACCAGCAGCACGATGACCAGCGCGATCACCATGGCGGCCAGCACCAGCACGGCATCCAATATCGCCGCGTTGCGTCGGTCAGTGGCCTGGGCCTGCACCGACTTCGTCACCGACGCCGTGGCATCGTCGATGACCTGTTCGGCGATCCCGTCGGTGGTCTCGATCGAGCGCAGCAGGTCGGGGTTGTCCACCAGCACACTGGCCGGATCGGACATGATCGCCATCCGGGTCACCATCTGCTGTTGCAGGGTCTTGGCCTCGGGCGAACCGGCACCAAGCACTTCGCTCATCCCGAACAGCGTCGACGGTTCGGTGCCGGCCAGGGTGATCATCGAGGTCCGCAGTTGCGGCTCGGGGAGGTCGGCCCCGCTGGTCACCAGGATTTTCTGCATCGTCATCTGCCCGCGGGCCCCGACCGCGCGGCTCAAGCCCTGCGTCTGGGCGCGGATCTGCTCGTTGTCGACGTGCACCGATGCGTTGATGACGTCCTCGGCCGTCAACAGGATCGGAACGTAGGTGGTCACCCGGTCCCGCAAACCGATGCTGTTGTCGGCCACCTTGCCCAGTAGCGCCTGACCGCCGTTCAGCAGGGTGTTCACCCCCGATCGGACGTCGGGGATGACGTCGGTGTCGGCCAACCGCGTCTGCAACTCGTATCGACGCGCCTGGTAGTTTTTCTTCGCCCCCTCGACGTCGCGCCCGGTCGAGTTCGCCAGCAGTGCGACATCCAATGCGGACATGTATTTGCTGATCGCCGGTAGGACGTCGGCGCGGGCGGCGGTCAGCCGCAGACCGTGCGAGTTGGCCATCGCGCCCGCGACCCGCAGGGCCCCGAATACCGTCGCCAACACCAGCGGTAGCAGCACAATCGCCACGACTTTCCACCGGACCGGCCAGTTGCTCAACGACCAGGCCGGCGGGCGTTGCGGATGTTTCGCCGGCGCCACGCCGCCGGCGGGGAAGTCGGTGAACCCGGGGGGAACCGCCTCGGTCGCGTTGCCCGGGCGGGTGAACATGGTCACGTCATCGCGGCCGCGCGACCGGCCGCTGCGCTGGCACTCAGCGCGAAAGGAAACGAGACGTTCATGAGACTTCCTGCTTTATTGCACCCGCCCCGCGCAGATGGGCGCGGGCGGTTAACGGTGGCAATCCGACGAGTATGACAGCCCGGGGCCCGGCTCACCAGAATCGTTACTGAGCAGAGACACCACATCGGGGCGGTGGGGTACGCCGACAGGCAAGCCGGGCAAACACGCCGTGCGTCGCCGGTGGCGGCTTTGTCATGATCAGCAGATGTTCCGGCTGCTGTTCTACTCGCCACGCATTGCCCCCAACACGGGCAACGCGATCCGGACGGCGGCAGCGACGGGCTGCGAGCTCCATCTGGTCGAGCCGCTGGGTTTCGACCTTTCCGAACCCAAGCTCCGGCGGGCCGGGCTGGACTATCACGACCTCGCGTCGGTCACCGTCCATCCGTCGCTGCGGGCCGCCTGGGATGCGCTGTCGCCCGCGCGAGTGGTCGCGTTCACCGCGCAGGCGACCACGTTGTTCACCGAGGTCGGCTACCAGCCCGGCGACGTGTTGATGTTCGGGCCCGAACCCAGCGGATTGGACGAGGCGACCCTGGCCGACGCGCACATCACCCAGCAGGTGCGCATCCCGATGCTGGCGGGCCGCCGCTCGCTCAACCTGTCCAATGCCGCGGCGATCGCCGTCTACGAGGCGTGGCGTCAGCACCATTACCCGGGCGCGGTGTGACGGGACCGGGCGATCAGACTCCGCCTACCACGTGTCCCAGTGCGTGACCTGCCCGGCGGGCAGCCGCTTGGCCGGCCGGAAGTCGGTGCCTTTGGTGTAGGCGATCGGAAACAATCCGCCCTGGCTGTACTTGTCGTGCGGAACGCCAAGCACTTCGGCCGCCTGGCGCTCGCCGTCGCCGAGCAGATGCAAGGTTGTCCAGCAGGTGCCCAGCCCCCGCGACCGCAGCGCCAGACAGAAGCTCCACACCGCGGGAAACAGCGACGCCCAGAACGACGCGCTCAGCCCCAGCGGCGCCTGCTCCACCCGGCCCTCCAGGCAGGGAATCATCAGCACCGGCGCCTCGTGCATGTGCTCGGCGAGGTAGATCGCGGAATCCCTGACCTTGCCCATCCGCTCCCCGCGCGTGTCCCCCTCGGGGTATTCGGGCGAGGGCAGGCTCAGGTACTCGCGGGCGTGGGCCAGGTAGATGTCGCCGATCGCCTTGCGTTTCTCGGCGTCTTCGACGAACACCCATTGCCAGCCCTGCGAGTTGGAGCCAGTGGGCGCCTGCAACGCCAGGTCGAGGCATTCCATCAGCACCTCGCGAGATACCGGCTTGTCGAAATCGAGGCGCTTGCGGACCGAGCGGGTGGTGGTGAGGACTTCGTCGACGGACAGGTTGAGGGTCATGTGTGGAGACTATCGTCCGATTGCCCGCCGCAGCCCCTCGCCGCTGCGCGGCCGGGATATCCCTCCCGCCGCCTGGGCGGCCCGCATCGTCGCCGGGCTACCTGCGGGCTAGATTCAGCCCCATGAGCGTCGAACTGACACAAGAGGTTTCCAGCAGGCTCACGTCCGATCACTATGGGTGGCTGACCACCGTCACCAGGTCGGGACAACCGGTTCCCCGGCTGATCTGGTTCTACTTCGACGGCGCCAAACTCACGGTGTACTCGATGCCGGCGGCGGCCAAGGTCACCCACATCAAGGCGCATCCCCGGGTGAGCCTGAACCTGGATTCCGACGGCAATGGCGGCGGCATCATCGTCGTGGGCGGCGTCGCGACGATAGACGCCACCGACGTCGACTGCCGCGACGACGAGCCGTACTGGGGGAAGTACCGCGAGGACGCCGCGAAATTCGGCCTGACCGAAGCGATGGCTGAATACAGCACCCGGCTGACCATCACCCCGACCAAGGTGTGGACCACGCCCGCTTGACTCTGCCGCGAAAGTGCAATCACCGACGCGTTTCTCGAGTAGCCCCGTCGGTGGTTGCACTCTCGCGAGGGTGTCAGCGGAAGTCGCGTGACTTCGACCCGACGGCCAAGGTGATGCGGCCCAACCGCTCGGCGACGACGGTGATCGCGCCGCCGGCGTTTTGGAGCTGCCCGCGGATCAGCAGCGCCGGCGCCGTGTTCGCCAGCTTGCGATGCCGTGCCCACACCCCGGGTGTGCAGAGCACGTTGACCATCCCGGTCTCGTCCTCGAGGTTGAGGAACGTCACCCCTTGGGCCGTCCCGGGTCGCTGCCGATGGGTCACCGCACCGGCGATCAACACGCGGTCGCCGTCGGGCACCGATCCCACCGCGTCGGCGGGCACCACCCCCATCGCGTCCAGGTCTGCCCGCAGGAACTGTGTCGGATAGCTGTCCGGGGAGATGCCGGTGGCCCAGACGTCGGCGGCGGCCAGCTCCAGCTCGCTCATCCCCGGCAACGCCGGGATGTGCGACGACGAGCCCACCCCGGGTAACCGGTCCGGCCGTTGGGTGGCCGCGGCCCCGGCTGCCCACAACGCCTCCCGCCGGGACATGCCGAAGCAGCCCAACGCTCCGGCCGTGGCCAGCGCTTCGGTCTGCGGCACGGAAAGCCGCAGCCGGCCAGTCAGATCCAGCAGAGAAGCGTACGGGCCGTCGGTCTTTCGCTCCCGCACCAGCTGTTCGGCGAGGTCGTCGCCGATATGGCGGACGGCGCCCAACCCCAGACGGACTTCCGTTCCGGCGTTCTCGAGGGTGGCGTGGGCCAGGCTGGCGTTGATGTCCGGGCCGTGCACCGCCACGCCGTGCCGGCGCGCATCGGCCACCAGCGACTGTGGCGAATAGAAACCCATCGGCTGGGCGCGCAGCAGCGCCGCGCAGAACGCCGCCGGATGGTGCAGCTTGAACCACGACGAGTAGAACACCAGCGACGCGAAGGACAGCGCATGGCTTTCCGGGAAGCCGAAATTGGCGAACGCCTCCAGCTTTTCGTAGGTCCGGTCGATCACCTCGTCGGGGGCGCCGTGCAGCGCCCGCATGCCGTCGTAGAACCGGCCGCGCAGCCGTCGCATGCGCTCGGTCGACCGCTTGGACCCCATGGCGCGGCGCAGCTGGTCGGCCTCGGCGGCGGAAAAACCGGCGCAGTCGACCGCGAGCTGCATCAGCTGCTCCTGAAAAAGCGGCACTCCCAGCGTCTTTCGCAGCGCCGGTTCCATGGACGGGTGGTCGTAGACCACCGGGTCGATGCCGTTGCGACGCCGGATGTAGGGGTGCACCGACCCGCCCTGGATGGGCCCGGGACGGATCAGCGCGACCTCGACCACCAGGTCGTAGAAAATCCGGGGCCGCAGCCGCGGCAGGGTGGCCATCTGCGCCCGCGACTCCACCTGGAACACGCCGACAGAATCGGCGCGGGCCAGCATCTCGTACACCGCCGGCTCGGAGAGGTCGAGCCTGGCCAGGTCCACCTCGATCCCCTTGTGCTCGGCCACCAGGTCGATGGCATAGTGCAGCGCCGAGAGCATCCCCAGCCCCAGTAGGTCGAACTTCACCAAACCGATTGCCGCACAATCGTCTTTGTCCCATTGCAGAACGCTGCGATTCTCCAT
Organism: uncultured Actinomycetota bacterium; assembly: GCA_963848535.1. Taxonomy (GTDB): domain Bacteria; phylum Actinomycetota; class Actinomycetes; order Mycobacteriales; family Mycobacteriaceae; genus Mycobacterium. The sequence continues at coordinate 152,808 of CAWKEM010000013.1, read as the reverse complement.
CCGCGCCCACTCCACCGGGCACACGTCGGCGATCGGGCGGTCGCAGATCACCATTCCGCCGGAATGAATCCCCATATGTCGCGGCAGGTTCCGGATCTGGGTCGCCAGTTCGATCACCTGCCCGGGAATGCCCTCGACATCAGGCGAATCGGCCAGCCCGCTCCAGTGGCTGATCTGCTTGCTCCAGGCGTCCTGCTGCCCCTGCGAGAAGCCCAGGGCGCGGGCCATGTCGCGCACCGCGATCCGTCCCCGGTAGGTGATGACATTGGCGACCTGGGCGGCGTAGTCACGGCCGTATTTGTCGTAGACATACTGGATGACCTTTTCGCGCTGGTCGGACTCGATGTCCATGTCGATGTCGGGTGGCCCGTCGCGGGCGGGCGACAAGAAACGTTCGAACAACAGCTCGTTGGCCACCGGATCCACCGCCGTGACGCCCAGGGCATAACAGACCGCGGAGTTGGCCGCCGATCCCCTGCCCTGACACAGGATGTCGTTGTCCCGGCAGAACCGGGTGATGTCGTGCACCACCAGGAAATAACCCGGAAATCCCAGTTGGGCAATCACTTTCAGTTCGCGCTCGATCTGGGAGTACGCCCGCGGCGCGTTCTCGGCCGGTCCGTAACGATCGCGCGCTCCGGCCATGGCCAACTGCCGCAGCCAGCTGTCCTCGGTGTGCCCGTCGGGTACGTCGAACGGTGGCAGCTGCGGCGCGATCAGCGCCAGCCCGAACGCGCACTGCCCGCCGAGCTCGGCGGCGGCGGTCACCACCTCCGGCCGCTGCGCGAACAGCCGGGCCATCTCCTCGCCGGACCGCAGGTGCGAACCACCCAGCGGGGCCAGCCACCCGGCGGCGGCATCCAGGGACTGCCGGGCCCGGATCGCCCCCATCGCCATGGCCAGCCGGCGGCGTGACGGATGGGCGAAATGCGCCCCGGTGGTGGCGATGACGCCGACACCGAAGCGTGGCGCCAGCCCGGCCAGCACCGCGTTGCGTTCGTCGTCGAGCGGTTGGCCATGATGGGTCACCTCGATGCTGACCCGGGCGGCGGTGAACCGGTCCACCAGATCGGCCAGCGCCCGTTCCGCCGCATCCGGACCGCCGTCGGAAAGTGCTTGGCGCACCTGGCCTTTCCGGCAACCCGTCAGGATGTGCCAGTGCCCGCCGGCCGCCTCGGTCAGCGCGTCGAAGTCATAGCGCGGCTTGCCCTTCTCACCGCCGGCCAGATGCGCCGCGGCCAGTTGCCGCGACAGCCGGCGGTAACCTTCCGGACCGCGGGCCAGGACCAGCAGGTGCGGGCCGGGCGGATCCGGTGTCTCGGTGCGGGTGCCCGACCCCAAAGACAGTTCGGCGCCGTACACGGTGCGGATGTCGAGTTCGGCGGCCGCTTCGGCGAACCGCACCGCCCCGTACAGGCCGTCGTGGTCGGTGAGCGCCAGGGCGCGCAGATCCAGCCGGGCGGCCTGCTCGACCAGCTCCTCCGGAGTGCTGGCCCCGTCCAGGAAGCTGTACGCCGAATGCGCATGCAACTCGGCATAGGCGACCGACGAGCGGACCGCCCGGCCGCCATCCGGTGGCCGGTAGGTCCCGCGCTTGAGCGACAGGGGACCGTCCCCCGCCGGGCCCGCTGCAACCGACGTTCCGGCATGGCGCGGCTTGCTGTCGAGCACCCGCTCCATTTCCGCCCAGCTCGGCGGCCCATTAAACCAGCCCATACCAGCCCACACCGCCAGTGTATCGAAAGTATGTTCGATTATTAAGGGTTGTTAATCGGCTCTTCAACTTCCCAACACGTTCTTAACGCTGTGGGCCTATCGCCGCGGTGGGTGCTGCGCAGAAACTGGTACCGGGGCAAAAGCAAGGCGGGGCTGAGCATGGCGCAGGTGAAGACACCGGATACGGCGTTTCGCAACGCTCCTGCCGATCTGCACGCGCGCCTGGCGATCGGGGCGGTCGCCATCGTCGATGGCGCGGCGCCCGACGACGAACTGCTCACCAGGTTGCTGGCCGAACGGGTTGCGCCGATACCGCGATGCACACAGTTGCTGCGGACGCATCCGTTCCACCAGGAGTGGACCGACTGCCCGGAATTCGACCTGACCCATCATGTGCACCGGATGGCGGTATCCCGACCGGGCGATGAGGGCGAGTTGTCCCGGGCCATCGCCCATGTCCTGGAGCGTCCCCTCGAACTGGACCGTCCGCCGTGGGAGTGCTGGGTCATCGAGGGCCTGAAGGGCAACCGGTGGGCAATCTTGATGAAAATCCATCACTGCCTGGCCGATGGCAACTCGGCCGCCCACCTGCTCACCAGGCTCTGCGACGACGCCGACAGCGACGCATTCGCCAGCTGCTTTGCTGCCCAACATGTTTCGTCGCAGCTGCCAGTCCAGAGGCAGAATTGGGCCGAGACGCTGTGGCGTGCGTCGTCCGTTGCCGGCACCGTCACGGGCGCCCTCGCCGGCGCGATCCGGACCGCGGTGCGGACATCGCCGACCGCCCCGGTCACCACCGGGCGGCGGTACCGCGCGGTCCGGATTCCGATCGCCGACGTCGACAGCGTCTGCCGCAAATTCGGCGTGACCACCAACGACGTCGCGCTCGCCGCCATCACCGAGGGCTTCCGGACGGTTCTGCTGGGCCGCGGCGAACAACCGCGGGCCGACTCACTGCGCACCCTGGTGCCGATGCCGGTCCGTTCGGCGCTGATGTCGTATCTGCCCGTAGAGCACGACGACCCGATCCAGCGACTGCGGACCGTGCACGACCGGCGCAAGGCCGAACAGGCCGACCGGCCGCAGTCCGCTGGCATCGTGGAGTCGGCGATCAATTTCTTACCAACTATGTTGCGCAGCAACGTAATACAACTGCTGTCCCGACTCCAGCAGCGCGGTATCGTGACGTTGGCGACAAACGTGCCCGGGCCACGCCGGCAGCTGCGGCTGATGGGCCAGACGATGGAGCGGTTGCTGCCGATCCCCCCGACCGCCGTGCAGCCGAGCACCGGGGTCGCGGTACTGAGCTACGGCGACGAACTGGTCTTCGGCATCACCGCCGAACACGATGCCGCGTTCGACGTCAAGGGTTTGGCCGCCGGCATCGAACTGGGTATGGCGCAACTGGTGGCGCTCAGCCAGGACTCGGTGCTGTTGTTCGGCAAAGCCCGCCGACGTAAGCGGCGCTGACCCACACCCGGTGGCGTGGGGCACCGTGAGATGGTGGGTCCATGTCGGTCATCATCGACCCGCGCCGCCATGACGCCGTGTTGTTCGACCTTGACGCGGTGCTGGGCGCCGAGGGCGGCGCGTCCGACTCCGCGCTGACGCTGGTCCGGCGACTGCGGGACGTCGGCGTCGGCACCGGAGCCTTCTCGTCGGACCGCGACTGCCGGGCGGTGCTGACCGCCGCCGGCATCAGCGACCTGTTCGCTGCGCAGGCCGACGGCATGGCCGAGGCGGCGCACCGCCTCGCGGTGCGGCCGGGCCGATGCGCCGTCGTCGCGACCGACGCCGCGGGCGTCAAAGCCGGGCGCGATGCCGGATTCGCGCTGGTCATCGCCGTCGCACCGACGCAGCGCCACGACGAATTGCAGGGCGCCGGCGCCGACACCGCCGTCGCTGACCTGCGTCAGGTCGGCGTACGAACCGGGGACCGGCGGATGGCACAGCTGCCCGATGCGTTGCAGGCCCTGGCCGGGCCTACCGGCATCGGCGCGCGCCGGCCCGCCGTGTTCTTCGACTTCGACGGCACCCTGTCGGACATCGTCGACGATCCCGCCGCGGCCACGCTGGTCGCCGGCGCGGCCGAGGCGCTACAGAGGTTGGCCGCACAGTGTCCGGTCGCGGTGCTGTCCGGCCGCGACCTCGCCGACGTGACCAGGCGCGTCGGCCTGCCCGGCATCTGGTATGCCGGCAGCCACGGTTTCGAGCTGACCGCACCCGATGGAACCCATCACCAGAACGACGCCGCGGCGGCGGCCATACCGGTGCTGGAAAAGGCAGCCGAACAGCTACGCGACCAACTCGCATCGATTCCGGGTGTGGTGGTGGAGCACAAGCGATTCGGTGTTGCCGTGCACTACCGTAACGCCGCCCGCGACCGCGTCGGTGAGGTGGCGGCCGCGGTGCATGCCGCGGGCCGGCGCGACACGCTGCGGGTAACCACCGGTCGTGAAGTCATCGAGTTGCGTCCCGACCTGGACTGGGACAAGGGCAAAACACTGCGCTGGGTGATGGACCACCTGCCCGGGGCCAGTTCGGCTGCCCTGACGCCGATCTACCTCGGCGACGACATCACCGACGAGGACGCATTCGACGCGGTGCGCGACGATGGTGTGCCAATCCTGGTGCGGCACAACGACGACGGCGACCGCGCCACCGCCGCGCTGTTCGCGCTGGACAGTCCCGCACGGGCCGGCGAGTTCACCGAACGGCTGGCGCGCCGGCTCAGCGACGCGCGCGTGACCTAACGCGCTAGGCCTCCGCGTATTCCACCGCGCCGTCGTCCAGCACCACTCGGGCAGCGCCGTCTGGGGCGCCACCGGGCGCGGAAGCCTCGGTGCGAAACACCGCCTTGCCCGGTTCGGTGCGCCAGATCAGCGTGGTCAGCGTCTCGCCGGGAAACACCGGCGAAGTGAACCGCGCGGCGATCGAGGTGACGTTGGCCGCGACGCCCTTGCCGAGCTCGGCGACCAGTGCCCGGCCGGTCACCCCGTAGCTGCACAGCCCGTGCAGGATCGGCTTGGGGAACCCGGCCATCTCCCGGGCGAACCAGGGATCGCTGTGCAGCGGGTTGCGGTCACCGGAAAGCCGGTAGATCAGCGCTTGATCTTCCCGGGTCGGCAGGGCGACTCGGGCGTCGGGCTCGCGGTCCGGAAATTCCGGTGCGGCCGGCCGCTGACCCGGCGCTCCCCCGAACCCGCCTTCCCCCCGGATGACGAGCGTGGTGAGCGTCTCGGCGATCAGCTGCCCCGATTCGGGGTCGGTGCCACGGCCGCGCAGCACGATGATCGCGTTCTTGCCCTCGCCCTTGTCCTGGATGTCGGCAACCTCGGAGACCACCGACAGCTTCCCCGCGGCCGGCAGCGGTGCATGCAGCCGGATGCCCTGCGATCCGTGTAACAGCATGGCCCAGTTGAACTTTCCGACCTTGCCCGCCGCCCCGAAGGCGGGGCAGCAGATCACCGCATAAGTCGGCAGCACCTGCTGGCTGATGCCGTGGCTGTTCTCAGTGGTGAACGACAGGTCCTCGGTGCCGGCGCCGACACCGAGCGCGTAGAGCAGCGTCTCCCGGTCGGTCCATTCGAACAGCATCGGCTCGGTCACCGCGCCGACGGCACTCGGGTCAATCGCCATACGAGTCTCCTCTCCAGCTTTTTCTGCACTCAACCATCGCAAAGCCTTCCCTCCGGCGCCGTCGGCAGGGCAGGCTATCGCCATGCCCATGCGCAGCTTGAGCAGCAAGGCCTCAACGGCGATCGCCGCGCTGGCCGTAACGGTAGTCGTCGGTGCCTGCGGCGGATCACCGCAGGCGCGCAGCATCACGGTGACGTTCATCCGGAATGCACAGTCGCAGGCCAATGCGGACGGGGTCATCGAGACCGACATACCCGGTCCCAGCCTGACCCCCGAGGGCAGAGACCAGGCCCAGCAGTTGGCGCATGCCCGCCACGATTTCGACAGCATCTACGCCTCAGCCATGGCCGAAGCCCAGCAGACCGCCGGGCCGTTGGCCAGCGAACTGGGTAAGCAGGTCGAGGTCATCGACGGCCTGCAGTCGCTCAACGCGGGCTGGTACAACGGCAAACCCGAAACGATGGCCAACTCGACATACCTGCTGGCCCCGGCGGACTGGGTCAACGGAGATGGGCGGGACAGCATCCCCGGCTCGATCAGCGGCACCGAGTTCAACAACCAGTTCGGCGCCGCGGTTCGAAGGATCTACGACAGCGGCCACCCCAAGCCGGTGGTGTTCTCCCAGGGCACGGCGATCATGGTGTGGACGCTGATGAACACGAAGAACGGCAAGGACAGCCTGCTGACCAGCCATCCACTGCCCAACGTCGGCCGCGTGGTGATCAGCGGCAACCCCATGACCGGCTGGACGCTGGTGGACTGGGACGGCATCCGCAACTTCCATAACTGATCACAGTTGACGGGTGCGGCTGTCAGCCGCCACGATGGCCGCATGCGGTATGTCGTTACCGGCGGTACCGGGTTTATCGGTCGTCGCGTGGTCTCTCGTCTGCTGGACACCCGGCCCGACGCGCGGGTGTGGGTGCTGGTCCGCCGCCCGTCGCTGGGACGCTTCGAGCGCCTGGCGGCCGAGTGGGGTGAGCGCGCCAAGCCGCTGGTCGGCGAGCTGCCGGAGCTGGAGCTGACCGACGAGGTCATCGCCGAGCTGGGCGAGATCGACCATGTGGTGCACTGCGCGGCGGTCTACGACATCACCGCCGGCGAGGCCGGGCAACGGGCCACCAACGTCGAGGGCACCCGCGCCGTCATCGGCCTGGCGCAGCGGCTGGGCGCCACCTTGCACCATGTGTCGTCGATCGCCGTGGCAGGTGACTTCGCTGGCGAGTACACCGAGGACGACTTCGACGTGGGCCAGCGGCTGCCGACTCCGTATCACCAGACGAAGTTCGAAGCCGAGTTGCTGGTGCGGTCGGCGCCCGGACTGCGCTACCGCATCTACCGCCCGGCGGTGGTGGTGGGCGATTCGCGCACCGGCGAGATGGACAAGATCGGCGGGCCGTACTACTTCTTCGGCGTGCTGGCCAAGTTGTCGGTGTTGCCGTCGTTGATGCCCATCCTGCTGCCCGACACCGGGCGCACCAACATCGTCCCGGTCGACTACGTCGTCGACGCGCTGGTCGCACTCATGCACGCCGAGGGTAGCGACGGGCGAACCTTCCACCTCACCGCTGTCAAAACCATTGGCCTGCGCGGCATCTACCGCGGCGTCGCCGAGGCGGCCGGGCTGCCGCCGGTGCGCGGGTCGCTGCCCCGCTCGGTGGCCGCCCCGGTGCTGAAGGGGCGCGGCCGGGCCAGGGTGCTGCGCAACATGGCGGCCACCCAGCTGGGAATTCCCGCCGAGGTTTTCGACCTGGTCGACTCCGCGCCCACGTTCGTCAGCGATGAGACCCGGAAGGCATTGCACGGCAACAACATCGAAGTCCCCGAGTTCGCCAGTTACGCACCGAGGCTGTGGCGGTACTGGGCCGAGCACCTCGATCCCGATCGGGCGCGCCGGGACGATCCGAAAGAACCGCTGCGGGGCCGGCACGTCATCATCACCGGAGCATCCAGCGGGATCGGCCGGGCGTCGGCAATCGCCGTCGCGGAGCGCGGCGGATGCGTGTTCGCGCTGGCGCGCAACGCCGCGGCGCTGGATGCGCTGGTCGCCGAGATCCGCGCCCGCGGCGGTGACGCGCACGCCTTCACCTGTGATGTCACCGATTCGGCATCGGTGGAGCACACTGTCAAAGACATCCTGGGCCGCTTCGACCATGTCGACTACCTGGTGAACAACGCCGGCCGGTCGATCCGCCGCTCGGTGGTGAACGCATGCGACCGGTTGCACGATTACGAGCGGGTGATGGCGGTCAACTACTTCGGCGCGGTGCGGATGGTGCTGGCGCTGCTGCCGCATTGGCGTGAGCGCCGGTTCGGTCACGTGGTCAATGTCTCCAGTGCCGGCGTGCAGGCCCGCAATCCCAAGTACGGCTCGTATCTGCCCACCAAGGCGGCGCTGGACGCGTTCGCCGACGTGGTCGCCTCGGAGACACTGTCGGACCACATCACCTTCACCAACATCCATATGCCGCTGGTCCGCACCCCCATGATCGTGCCGTCGCACCGGCTCAACCCGGTGCCGGCGATCAGCCCCGAGCGGGCGGCGGCAATGGTGGTGCGCGGCCTGGTCGACAAGCCGGTGCGCATCGACACCCCGTTGGGCACACTCGCCGAAGCCGGTAACTACTTCGCGCCGAGGACGTCTCGGCGGTTTCTGCATCAGCTTTACCTGGGCTACCCCGATTCGGCTGCGGCACGTGGACTTACCGTCGCCCCGGATGCGGCGCCGCCGGCCACCCGACGTAAGCCCAAGCAGCCGGTCCGTGCCGTCACCGGCGGTATCCGGGCGCCCCGACCCGTCAAGCGGCTGGTGCGATTGGTGCCCGGCGTGCACTGGTGAACACGCCTGCGTTTCGGGCACACCGGATTGCGGTATTCCGGCGCGATGGCCCAGATTCTGTGCGACGACCGGACGGACGCCGACCCGGTGGCCGCCGCAGCCGCGCTGCTCGCCACGACCGGCGTGTCCGTGCTGCCGTCGATCGATGTGACGCACAGCCTCGGGGCGGGCGGTGAAGTCTGGACCCGGTTCGCCCGGCACTGGGACCAGTTGGCGCCCGACCCCTATGCGGCGGAGCTGGGCGTTACGCGGCTACGCCGCTACGGCCAGTACCTGCTGGACGAGGGCGTCATGCATCCGATGCCCACCCGCACGTTCGCGCAACCGCAGGACTCCAATCCCCTCTACATCGGCCGGAACCGTGACTTCGAGCCGCTGACCGACTCATTCACCAACGATCCGGTGCTACCCGCAGTGGTGAGACTGCTGGCCCGGGTGGCCGCGGCCCTGGACGACGTGGCGGATTGGAATGTCAAGGTGCATCTGTTCCGCATCCGATCCTCGGCGGACGACGACGGCCGGCCGGCGCCCGAGGGCCCGCACCGAGACGGTGTCACGCCGGTCAGCTCGCTGTTGGTGGCGCGACGCAACGCAATGGGCGGCGAGAGTTCGGTGTGCGACGGCCGGCCGGCAGTTGCTGAGGACGACGTTGGCCGAGCCCGGGACGTTGCTGCTCGGCGACGACCGTCGCACCCTGCACAGCGTGTCGGCGATCCGGCCGATCGACAGCTCGTGGCCGGCGCAGCGCGACGTCCTGGTGATCACCTTCGCGTCCCGCTGGCCTTGAGTGCGCAGCGTATTGTGGCCGCGGTGAATCCCGTCTTTGTCGACGTCGACACCGGTGTCGACGATGCCCTGGCGTTGGTGTACCTGCTGGCCAGCCCGGACGCGAACGTGGTCGGCATCGCCTCGACTGGGGGAAACGTTGCGATACAACAGGTTTGCGAGAACAACTTGTGCCTGCTGGAGCTGTGCCGGGCCACCGGTGTGCCGGTGTCGAAGGGTTCCGACGAAACCCTGACCGGGCCGATGCGCGGCCCCTCGCGAGTGCACGGCCCCCGGGGGCTGGGGTATGCCAGCCTGCCGCCGGCCGCTCGTGAACTCACCGATCACGACTCGGCGACGGCGTGGGTGCGCGCGGCACACGCCTTTCCCGGTGAGCTCGTCGGCGTGGCGACCGGCCCGTTGACCAATCTGGCGCTGGCGCTGCGCGCCGAACCCGCGCTGCCGACGCTGCTGCACCGGCTGGTGATCATGGGCGGCTCCTATGACCACCGCGGCAACACCACGGCGGTGGCGGAATGGAACATCAGCGTGGACCCCGAGGCGGCGGCCGAGGTCTTGGCGGCCTGGGGTGCGGAAGCCGTTGAACCGCAGCGGCTTCCGATTCTGTGCGGCTTGGACCTGACCCGCAACGTCGCGATGACGCCGGACCACCTGGCGAGATTGGCGGCCGCCGCGGACTCGACGACGACGGTGATGAGCGCGCGCGACGAACGGGGTACCCCGTCGACGGCGTCCAATCCGTTGATTCGGGTGATCGAGGACGCGATGCGATTCTACCTGGAGGCCTACCACGACAATGGGCACGGATACCAGGCGCACCTGCATGATCCGCTGGCCGCCGCCGTCGCGCTGGATCCGGAACTCATCACGACCCGTCCGGCACGGGTGGACGTCGAGCTGACCGGGACCCTGACCCGCGGCATGACGGTGACCGACTGGACAGGGCGCCGAGAACCCAACGCGCTGATCGGCATTGACGTGGACTCGGCGGCGTTCTTCGACCGGTTCATCGGGCGGGTCGGGCCCTTTGCGCGCCGGTTGGGTGATCGCCCGTGACGGTTCGCCGGATCGAACTCGTGTGCGCGGCATGGGGCCGCGGTGCTGTTGGCCGCCCCTGCCGGCGTGCTGAACCACCTGCACGGCGTGCAGGTCGATCGCATGGCGCTCGTCGTCACTCGGGTGCTGGGGGCGCGTCATCTTGCCCAGGCGCTGTTGTCGGGCCTGGATCCCGGCCCTGAAGTGCTGGCGGCCGGCGTCTGGGTCGATACCGTGCACTCGATGACCGCGTTCGGTCTGGCCGTGGTCGACCGGCGCCGAGCTCGCGCAGGCGTGGCCGACGGCGTCGTGGCGGCGGCGTGGGCGGGCCTGGGCTTACAGCACCTGCACACCGGCACAGCTGAAACCGCAACCGTCCGCGGCCGGTTGGCCCGCACCGTCGTGGGGGCGCTACCCGGCGGTCGCGGGCTGATGGCGCAAGCGCGGGCGGTACGCGCCGCGCAGGCGTGAGACAGCGACTCGTTTGGTGCACCGACCGTTGGGTACTGCCCGGTCATCGCCTTCGCCGACTACCAAACCGAGTTGTACAACCAATCGCTGCACGGTCAGCAGCCGCAGTACCCGATCAGGTTCGACGAGCTGGAGGCGAAAGCGTCGGCGGCGATGACGCCGAAAGTGCTGGGGTACGTGGCCGGCGGCGCCGGGGACGAGCACACCCAGCGGGCCAACTGCGAGGCTTTCACACGGTGGGGCTTGTATCCGCGCATGGGTATCGCCCCCGACCGGCGCGACCTGTCCGTCGAGTTGTTCGGGGTGAGGTTTCCGTCGCCGATCTTCATGGCGCCCATCGGTGTGATCGGCGTGTGCGCCCAGGACGGCCACGGGGACCTGGCCTGCGTGCGGGCCTCGATCCGCACCGGCGTCCCGTTTTCGTGGGGACACTGACGGCCGACCCGATGGAAGACCTGGCCGCCGAACTGGGCGACACCCCGGCGTTTTTTCAGCTGTACACACCCCCGGACCGCGAGATGGTCGCCAGCCTGGTGCATCGCGCCGAAGCGGCCGGTTTCAAAGGCATCGCCGTCACCCTCGACACCTGGGTCACCGGCTGGCGGCCGCGCGACCTGAGCGGCGGCAATTACCCGCAGGTGCCCAGTGGGTGCCTGGCCAACTACACCAGCGATCCGGTTTTCCGTGCCGGTCTGCAACCGGGCGAAGACGCCACCGAGGCGGCGGTGCGCAAGTTGCCGATTTTCGGTGGCCCGTTCCGGTGGTCCGACCTGGAGTGGCTGCGATCGCAGACCAGCTTGCCGCTGATGGTCAAGGGCATCTGTCACCCCGACGATGCGCGCCGCGCTAAAGACCTTGGCGCCGACGGCATTTACTGTTCCAACCACGGCGGCCGCCAAGCCAACGGTGGACTGCCCACCTTGGACTGCCTGCCCGGAGTGCTCGAGGCCGCCGACGGGCTGCCGGTGTTGTTCGACTCGGGTGTCCGCAGCGGCGCCGACATCATCAAAGCCCTCGCGATGGGAGCAACCGCAGTGGGGATCGGCCGCCCCTAAGCCTACGGTCTGGCACTCGGCGGTGTCGACGGCATCGTGCACGTACTGCGCTCCCTGCTGGCCGAAGCGGACCTGATCATGGCCGTCGACGGGTATCCCTCGCTCAAGGACCTGATACCCGAGGCGCTGCGACCCACCGGATAACTCTGAATAGGTTGCAGCGCAATCTCACTCATAGCTTCCCTCCAGATACCAGCGCCGCTGGCGATAGCACAGCAGAAACGCGCGCTCGCTCTCCAGCAGGACCTGGGCGCGGGCGGTGCGACTCCCCTGCCCAGTGGTCCCCCGGTCCGTGTCCCACCACCGCTCGTCGACCGGCCAAGGCCCGGCCCACCAGCACAGCCGCTCGTCTCGACCGTGGACGGTCAGTCGCGCCGGGTCGGCGGAGAACATCCCCCGGCTGGTAATCCGCACTGGATTCCCTTGCGCATCAAGCAATTCCACCGGGTCGTCCAGCAGCACAGCCGGTGACGGCTCGGGCAGTTGGCCGGGCCACGGCAGCCCCGGGTCGGCCTGCGGTACCGGCTCGTCACCCAGCGGGGTCAACGTGATGCGCTCGGCCGGTCCACGACCGCCGGACAGCACCGGCACTTGCACCGCCTCCGGGCCGAGCAACCCCTGCACCCGGACCAGCGCCCGACGGGCCCGCAGCCTGTCCTCCTCACCCAGGCCACCCCATAACGGCAACTGCAGCGCCTCGGCGGACACCACCTCCACCGCCTGCAGCCGCAACAGCGTCACCGCCGCGGTGGGCCTGGCGTCGCGCGCGGTCCGATTGCTCAACCACCCATCCAGTTGCCAGCGCACCCGGTCGGCGGTGGCATCCTCGGTCAGCGGCTCAGCACACCGCCACACCCGGCTGCGTTCTTCGCCGTTGGCGGTGACGGCGTGGATGGCCAGCCGGGTGCATCCCACCCCGGCCGACATCAGCCTCTGATGCAGTGTGCCGGCCAACGAGCGCCCGGCGAATGCCGCGGCATCAACCCGGTCGATCGGTGGATCGCAGTCCAGCACGGCCTCGAGTTCCGGCGGCGGTTCCCGCCCGGACGGTCCCCGCTCGGGTTCGCCCCGGGCCAACCGGTGCGCGGTCACCCCGTCGGCGCCGAACCTGGAAGCCACGTCGCTACGAGACAGCGCGGCGAACTGCCCGATGGCGCGAATCCCCATCCGCCACAACAGATCCGTCAGTTCTTCTCGCCCCGGACCAGACAGGCTCGGCTCGGTGGCAAGTTGGCGGATCGACAGCGCCGACAGGAACTTCGCGTCGCCTCCTGGCTGGACGACGCGGCCCGCCCGCGCGGCAAAGACCGCGGTGGACAACTGGTCGGCGATCCCGACCTGACACTCGGCGCCGGCCGCGGCCACCGCGTCTATCAGCCGCTCGGCGGCCTGAGCCTCGGACCCGAAATAGCGGGCCGCCCCGCGCACCGGCAACACCAAGAGCCCCGGCCGCAACACCTCGGCGCGCGGCACCAGATCATCCACCGCCGCAACAACCGCTTCGAAGAAGCGGGCGTCGCGGTCAGCGTCGGCGGTCGCGACGTGCAGTTGCGGGCAACGAGCCGCCGCCTCCCGGCGCCGCAACCCGCGCCGCACTCCGGCCGCACGCGCCGTCGCCGAGCAGGCGATCACCCGGTTGGCCAGCGTGACCGCGACCGGGGCCGTCGCGGACTGGCCCACGGCCGCCGCCGCCGCGACCGCCGGCCAGTCCATACACCAGATCGCCAGGACTCGAGAACCCACGGAACTCACCCAACCCGCACCCGGCCAATCGTCCGTCCCGCACACACGCCGCTGACCTGTAGCCGCACCTTGCTGATCCGCCCGAATCCGGGGCGGCCCCCCGCGGTGATCTCATAGCCGCAGACCCTGGCCTGAAGCCGCGTCGGAGCCCCTTGCCAGTCACCGTCGGTGACCAGCAGAGTGCACCCCTTTTGGCGAGCCCGCGCCACCACTGCCCGCGCCCGGGTCTGCGGCACCCGACGCCCGCCCAGCCCGAGCACCACCAGGTCCATGCCATCGACGAGGACCGCGGCCACCTCCACCGGATCGGTTCCGGGATCCGGTATCACCGCAAGCCGGCCCAGGTCCGCCCCCATCTCGGCAGCGGCCAGCAATCCGATATCCGGCTGGCCGACGATAGCCGCGTTGCCCCCCGCCGCCGTGACCGCGGCCACCATGCTCAACAGCAGTGACCGGGCACCCGAGCACACCGCTACCGTTCCCCGTGGCACCGGCAGCGAATCCGCCAGCCACTGCGGGAGTGCCAGCCCGGCTTCCGATTCCGGCAGCAGGTCATCAGCGCGGGCGACGACCGCCCCGGACACCTTCCCGGACATGCCAGCCATCCGTCGGCGAAGCGATTCGAGCTGCTCAGCGCGGGTTTCCTGGCGAGGGGCGGAGGCGAAAGCCGCAGTCATGACCAGCCTCCTAGATCCCCATCTGCCGACTATTTTCGAAAGTATGTTCGATGCATTTCCGAGTAAACACCCGCCCTCCGACAACGTCAAGCGGTGTGAGAGGCCGCTTTATACGGTCGGTGCTGGTGTTGCTGATGGTGCTTGCAGCGGCGTTTCAGCGTCGAAATTGCCGTCATGGCTGTGATTGCGGCCCGCGCCGCGACCGTGCAGGCAATTTCGTTGAAAGCTGGCAGCGGACCCCGGCTGGCTACTCCCACTCGATGGTGCCGGGCGGTTTGCTGGTGATGTCCAGCACCACGCGGTTGACCTCGGCCACCTCGTTGGTGATCCGGGTCGAGATGCGCTCCAGTACGTCGTAGGGCACCCGGGTCCAGTCAGCGGTCATGGCGTCCTCACTGGACACCGGCCGCAGCACGATCGGGTGCCCGTAGGTACGGTTGTCGCCCTGCACACCGACCGAGCGGACGTCGGCCAACAGCACTACCGGGCACTGCCAGATCTGGTTGTCCAAACCGGCAGCGGTGAGTTCCTCGCGGGCAATGGAGTCCGCGCGCCGCAACGTATCCAGCCGCTCCGCGGTGACCTCGCCGACGATCCGGATACCCAGACCGGGCCCCGGAAAAGGCTGGCGCGCAACGATTTCCTCCGGCAGACCCAACTCCCGCCCGACCGCGCGCACCTCGTCTTTGAACAGCAGCCGCAGCGGCTCGACGAGTTTGAACTTCAGGTCGCCGGGCAGACCGCCGACGTTGTGGTGGCTCTTGATGTTCGCGGCGCCGCTGCCCCCGCCGGACTCCACCACGTCCGGATACAGCGTGCCCTGGACCAGGAACTCAACGGGCTTGTCGCTCAACACATCCCGCACCGCGCCCTCGAATGCCCGGATGAACTGCCGCCCGATGATCTTGCGTTTGCCTTCGGGATTGGTCACACCCGACAGCGCCTGCAGGAAGGTCTCGGCCGCGTCGACGGTGACCAGATTGGCCCTGGTGGCGGCGACGAAATCGCGCTGCACCTGCGCACGCTCCCCGGCGCGCAACAGCCCGTGGTCGACGAAGACACAGGTCAACCTCTCGCCGATGGCGCGCTGCACCAGTGCGGCGGCCACCGCGGAATCCACACCGCCGGACAGTCCGCAGATCGCCTGGCCGTCGCCGATCTGGGCGCGCACCTGCTCGACCAGCGCACCGGCGATGTTGGCGGGCGTCCAATCCGCACCGAGCCCGGCGAAGTCATGCAGGAACCGGCTGAGCACCTGCTGCCCGTGCGGGGTGTGCATCACCTCGGGGTGGTACTGCACCCCGGCCAGGCGCCGGTCCCGGTTCTCGAAAGCGGCCACCGCCGCACCCGGACTGCTGGCCACCACGTCGAATCCGTCCGGCGCGGCCGTCACCGCGTCGCCGTGGCTCATCCAGACCGGCTGCACACTGGGCAGTCCCGAATGCAACTCGCCACCAAGGACTTTCAGCTCAGTTCGGCCGTACTCGCTGGTACCGGTATGGGCGACGGTCCCGCCCAGCGCCTGCGCCATGGCCTGGAACCCGTAGCAGATGCCGAACACCGGCACCCCGAGGTCGAACAGCGCCGGATCGATTTGCGGAGCGCCTTCGGCGTAGACGCTGGCCGGTCCACCGGAAAGCACCAGCGCCAGCGGTTGACGCGCCTGGATCTCGGCGACCGAGGCGGTGTGTGGGATGACCTCGGAAAAAACCCGCGCCTCGCGGACCCGGCGGGCGATCAACTGCGCATACTGTGCACCGAAGTCGACGACGAGGACCGGTCGAGCCGGCGTTGCATGCCCATCGAGGTCAGCGGGTTCGGCCACGACCCGTAAGTCTAGTGGCCGCCGACAACGGCCCCGGTGATAGTCAGGGTGCCATCCATGAGCAAGGGAGTCGTCGGCACGACGAAATCGCCAACGCCGGTATCCGTGCTCGACCCGCGAGCGGTGGCACCGGCACTGGTATCGATGATCCGCCAAGGGTATTGGCGGAACCGGGAACGAAGCCACCGGTGAACATGCATCCAACCGGTGGCCATTCGGGATTGCCCGCCGACTTTCTGATCGGCCCGGACGGCCGGGTCATCGCAGGCAAGCACGGCGCCCACGCCAACGACCGGTGGTCGGTGGACGAGGTGCCGGCACACCCCCGACGGACCCAGCCGCACCGGCAGCGGGTAACCGTTGGCGACATACATCTCGGCATGGTGGAGTGGGTATCGCTCATCTACTCCCCCCGAGACCAGGAAGTGAGGTCCACCGTGCTGGGTCTGCCCGAGAAGGTGCGCGCCTGTCTGTTCGACCTTGACGGTGTGCTCACCGATACCGCCAGCGTGCACACCAAGGCCTGGAAGGCCATGTTCGACGCCTACCTGTCCGACCGGGCCGAGCGCACCGGAGAAAAGTTCGTCCCTTTCGACCCGGCCGCGGACTACCGGCAGTACGTGGACGGCAAGAAACGCGAAGACGGGATCCGGTCGTTTCTGAGCAGCCGGGGAATCGACCTGCCCGACGGCAGTCCGGATGACGCGGGCGACGCCGAGACGATATACGGCCTGGGCAACCGCAAAAACCACCTATTCCAGCAGGTCCTGCACGACGACGGCGTCGAGGTGTTCGACGGGTCGCGGCGCTATCTGGAGGCGGTCTCGGCCGCGGGTCTGGGTATCGCCGTGGTGTCGTCGAGCGCCAACACCCGCGACGTCCTGGAGATCACCGGTCTGGACCGGTTCGTCCAGCAGCGGGTGGACGGCATCACGCTGCGCGAAGAGCACATCGCCGGCAAGCCGGCGCCCGACTCCTACCTGCGCGGGGCACAGCTGCTGGGCGTCGGACCCGACGCCGCGGCCGTATTCGAAGACGCCCTGTCCGGCGTGCAGGCCGGCCGTGCCGGTAACTTCGGCTGCGTGGTGGGTGTCGATCGAGTGGGCCAGGCCGAGGAATTACGCCGCAACGGCGCCGACGTGGTGGTACGCGACCTCGCCGAGCTGCTGCAGTCATGATCACCGACGCAGCTTTCCCCGTCGATCCCTGGCATGTTTGCGAGACCGAGCTCGACCTGAACCTGCTGGCGCAGTCGGAGTCCCTGTTCACCTTGTCCAACGGGCACGTCGGGTTGCGCGGCAACCTCGACGAGGGCGAGCCGTATGGTTTGCCCGGCACCTACCTGAATTCTTTCTACGAAATCCGGCCGCTGCCGTACGCCGAAGCCGGCTACGGCTACCCGGAGGCCGGTCAGACCATCGTCGACGTGACCAACGGCAAGATCATGCGTCTGTTGGTCGAGGACGAACCGTTCGACGTCCGCTACGGCGAATTGATCTCCCACCAGCGGGTGCTCGATCTGCGCGCCGGGACACTGACCCGCCGCGCGCACTGGCGCTCACCGGCGGGCAAGCAGATCAGACTGGTGTCCACCCGGCTGGTGTCGCTGACCCAGCGCGGCGTCGCCGCCATCGAGTACGTCATCGAAGCGGTCGGCGATTTCGTTCGCGTGACCGTGCAGTCCGAACTGGTCACCAACGAGGACCAGCCGCAGACCTCGGGTGACCCCCGGGTGTCGGCCATTCTGGAGAGCCCGCTGGTGGCCGTCGACCACGAAAGTACCGACTGCGGAGCGCTTCTCATGCACCGTACCCGCAGCAGCGCGCTGATGATGGCCGCCGCGATGGATCACGAGGTCGAGGTTCCCGGGCGCCTCGAGGTCACCACCGATGCGCGTCCCGACTTGGCCCGGACCACCGTGATCTGCGGGCTGCGCGTCGGACAGAAGCTGCGCATCGTCAAATACCTGGCGTACGGCTGGTCGAGCATGCGCTCTCGCCCGGCACTGCGCGACCAGGCCGCCGCCGCGCTGCACAGCGCCCGCTACAGCGGATGGCAGGGTCTGCTGGATTCGCAACGGGTCTACCTCGACGAGTTCTGGGACAGCGCCGACGTCGAGGTGGAGGGCGACCCGGAAGCCCAGCAGGCGGTGCGGTTCGGGCTTTTTCACCTGCTACAGGCCAGCGCGCGGGCCGAACGACGCGCGATTCCGGCCAAGGGGCTCACCGGAACCGGTTACGACGGCCACGCCTTTTGGGACACCGAAAGCTACGTGCTTCCGGTGCTCACCTACACCGCGCCGCACACCGTCGCCGACACGCTGCGCTGGCGGGCCTCGACATTGGATCTCGCCAAGGAGCGGGCGGCCGAACTCGGCCTCGCCGGTGCCGCCTTTCCCTGGCGAACCATCCACGGGCAGGAGTGCTCGGGCTACTGGCCGGCCGGCACGGCGGCCTGGCACATCAATGCCGACATCGCCATGGCCTTCGAGCGGTACCGCATCGTTACCGGCGACCACTCGCTGGAAGAACAGTGCGGCCTTAGGGTGCTGATCGAGACCGCCCGGCTGTGGCTTTCGCTCGGGCATCACGACCGGCACGGCGTCTGGCACCTTGACGGGGTCACCGGTCCCGACGAATACACGGCGATCGTCCGCGACAACGTCTTCACGAATCTGGTGGCCGCGCACAACCTGGTCACCGCCGCCGAGGCCTGCCTCCGCCACCCCGAGGCGGCCGAGGCGATGGGTGTCACCACCGAGGAGATGGCCGCCTGGCGCGACGCGGCCGACGCCGTCAACATTCCCTACGACGCGGAGCTGGGGGTGCATCAGCAGTGTGAAGGGTTCACCACCCTTGCCGAGTGGGATTTCAATGCCAACACCACCTACCCACTGCTCTTGCACGAGGCCTACGTGCGGCTCTACCCCGCGCAGGTGATCAAACAGGCCGACCTCGTGCTGGCGATGCAGTTGCGCAGCCACGCGTTCACCCCCGAGCAGAAGGCGCGCAACGTCGACTATTACGAGCGGCGCATGGTGCGCGACTCGTCGCTGTCGGCGTGCACCCAGGCGGTGATGTGCGCCGAGGTCGGGCATCTCGAGCTGGCCCATGACTACGCCTATGAGGCCGCCCTGATCGATCTGCGCGATCTGCACCACAACACTCGCGACGGTCTGCACATGGCCTCGCTTGCCGGTGCCTGGACCGCGCTGGTCGTGGGCTTTGGCGGGCTGCGCGACGACGAGGGCATGCTGTCGCTGGATCCCCAACTGCCCGATGGCATTTCGCGGCTTCGGTTTCGGCTGCGGTGGCGCGATTTCCGGCTCACCGTCGACGTCAACCACGGCAACGTCACCTACACCCTGCGCGACGGTCCCGACAGTGAGCTGACCATCCGGCACAGCGGCGAAGAGCTCACGCTGAAGTCGAATTCGCCGTCGACCATCGCGGTGCGCACCCGCAAGCCACTACTGCCGCCACCGCAGCAACCGCCGGGCCGCGAGCCGACCCACCGGCGGGCCATGTCGCGCGGTCAGTGAGGGTCGACGATTCGGGCCGCCGCGGCGTTCACCGCCTGCTGTAGCTGGGCGTCGGGCAGCCCGTCCAGCCCGGTCGCCGAACGCAGGATGGGCGCGAACAACCGCCAACCGAATTGCAGCGCAAGGGCATTGGCGACCGCCAGCCGTGCACTTGTGTCATCGTCATAGCGCGGCCGTACCCGGTCGAGCAGCTCCGCGATGTTGGGGAAGCGCTTTTGCAGTTGCGCGGCCGGATACCCGTCGAGCACTGTTCGGGCCATGACCCGCATCTGCCGATCAAGAGCCCGTTCGACGGCGTCGGGCGGCGCACCGGAGTGCAGCAGGCCGCTCAGATTCGCGCCGAGGTGATCGAGCACGGCACCGACCAGCTGATCCTTGGTGCCGAAGTGGCGAAACACCAGCCCGTGGTTGACCTTCGATCGAGCGCCGATGTCGCGGATCGACGTCGCGGCCGGACCTCGTTCGGCGAACAACTCGGTCGCGGCCTCCAAGATCGCGGCCGCCACCTCTTCCCGCCCGGTGGGCGACTTCCGACTCTTGGTTGCCGATTGTGTAGTCATCTGACTACAATAGCGCATATGTAGTCAGATGACTACACCGACATCAGCCAAGGAAACACCGCAATGACAAACCCGATAACCGTCACCAAGCTCGGCAGCCGTATCGGAGCCCGAATCGACGGGGTGCGCCTTTCCGGCGACCTCGACCCGGCCACCGTCGAGGACATCCACCAGGCGCTGCTGGCCCACAAGGTGATCTTCTTCCGCGGCCAGCACCACCTCGACGACCAGCAGCAGCTCGCGTTCGCCGGACTGCTCGGCACCCCGATCGGCCACCCGGCCGCAGCGTTCCTGGCCGCCGAGAAAGCGCCGATCATCACGCCGATCAACTCCGAGTACGGCAAGGCCAACCGCTGGCACACCGACGTCACGTTCGCCGCGAACTACCCGGCGGCCTCGATCCTGCGCGCGATCACCCTGCCCGGCTACGGCGGATCGACGCTGTGGGCCTCCACCGCGGCGGCCTACGAGCAGCTGCCCGAGCCACTCAAGTGCCTCGTCGAGAACCTCTGGGCGTTGCACACCAACCGCTACGACTACGTGAACCCTGAATTCGAGGCGTCCCTGACCGACACGCAGCGGGCGTTCCGGCAGGCCTTCGAGAAGCGGGACTTCCGCACCGAACATCCCGTGGTGCGGGTGCACCCGGAGACCGGTGAACGCACGCTGCTGGCCGGAGACTTCGTGCGCGGCTTCGTCGGCCTGGACAACCACGAATCAACGACGCTGCTGGAATTGCTGGAACGACGGATCACCGTGCCGGAGAACACCATTCGCTGGAACTGGGAGTCGGGTGACGTCGCGATCTGGGACAACCGGGCAACCCAGCACCGGGCCGTCGACGACTACGACAACCAGCCCCGGCTCATGCACCGCGTCACCTTGATGGGCGACGTGCCCGTCAACGTGCACGGCGAACGCAGCCGGGTGGTCAGCGGCGCACCGCTCGAGGCGATCGCCAGCTGAGACGTCAGCTGGCCGAGCTGACCGGATCGATCGGCAACCAGCGCAGCGCGCCCGGCGCGTCAGCGGGCACCACGGGCTGCGTCGGAGCGATCGGGTCCAGCCGGCGGTACGCCTCGCTCTGCTGCGGCCGCTGGTCGTTCTCGCCCTGGTTCGGCCACAACGAGGCAGCGCGCTCGGCCTGTGCGGCGATAGACAACGAGGGGTTAACGCCGAGATTGGCCGAGATCGCTGCGCCGTCCACCACGAACAGCGTCGGATAGCCGTAGACCCGGTGATAGGGGTCGATGACCCCGTGCTCGGGGCTATCCCCGATCGCCGCGCCGCCGAGGAAGTGCGCGGTCAGGGGGATGTTGAACAGCTCGCCCCAGGTTCCGCCGGCGACGCCGTCGATCTTGGCGGCAATGCGGCGGGTGACCTCGTTGCCGATCGGAATCCAGGTCGGGTTCGGCTGGCCGTGCCCCTGCTTGCTGGAATACCGGCGCAGGCCCAGCTTTCCGCGTCTAGTGAAGGTGGTGATCGAGTTGTCCAGATGCTGCATCACCAGCGCGATCACCGTGCGTTCGCTCCACCGGTGCACATTGATCATCCGCAGCAGGCCGCGGGGGTCTTGGCCGCCTTGCCGCAGCAGTTGCTTCCACCGCGGCACCTCGGTGCCCCCGGGACCGGCCCCGTCGGTCATCAGGGTCTGCAGCAGACCCATGGCATTGGAACCCTTGCCGTAGCGGCAGGGCTCGATGTGCGTGTCCGGCGTCGGGTGAATCGAGGACGTGATCGCCACCCCGTGAGTCAGGTCGAGATCCGGTGCCGCCTGTAACCGGGCGGCGCCGACGATGGACTCGGAGTTGGTGCGGGTCAGCACGCCCAGCCGCTCCGAAAGGCGAGGCAGCCGACCCTTGTCGCGCATCTTAAACAGCAGATGCTGCGTCCCCCAGGTGCCTGCGGCCAGGATCAGGTGCGTGGCGGTGTAGGTGTGCCTGTCCCGGCGCAACCAACTTCCGGTGCGAACCGTACGCACCTCCCACAGTCCGTCCGGGCGCTGCCGGAAGCCTTTCACCGTCGTCATCGGAATCACTTGTGCCCCAGCCGATTCCGCAAGACCCAGATAGTTCTTGACCAGCGTGTTCTTGGCGCCGTAGCGACAGCCCGTCATACACGAGCCGCATTCCAGGCAGCCGGTGCGCTGCGGGCCGGCGCCACCGAAATACGGGTCCGGCACGGTCTTGCCGGGCGTCTTGGTGCCGTCCGGACCGAAGAACACCCCGACCGGGGTCGGCACCCACGTGTCGCCGAATCCCATCTCGTCGGCGACTTCCTTGACGATGCGGTCGGCGTCGGTGAACGTCGGGTTCGGCACGACGCCCAGCATGCGTTGCGCCTGCCGGTAGTGCGGCATCAGCTCGTCACGCCAGTCGGTGATGTGCGCCCACTGCCGGTCTTTGAAGAACGGCTCCGGCGGCACGTACAACGTGTTGGCGTAATTCAGTGAACCGCCGCCCACTCCGGCGCCGGCCAGGATCATCACGTTGCGCAGCGGATGGATGCGTTGGACGCCGTAGCAACCCAGCTTCGGCGCCCACAGGAACTTACGCAGGTCCCAGGAGGTCTCCGCGAAATCCTCGTCGGCGAAGCGGCGGCCGGCCTCCAATACGCCTACCCGGTAGCCCTTTTCCGTCAGCCGCAGCGCGGTGACGCTGCCCCCGAAACCCGAACCGATGATCAGGACGTCGTAATCCGGCTTCATCGCACCAGTATGGCCTTACCCGCCGGTAACAAGCCAGCAGCCTGGTCGGCCGTTGCTCCGGTGAGTCCCCCGCAAGCGGGCGGTACCCCCAGCTCGCCCGCGCGTTCAACCGCCGACGGTCAGGCCGACCTTCTGGAACTCCTTCAGGTCGCAATAACCTGCCTTGGCCATCGATCGGCGCAGACCGCCGACCAGATTCAGGGAGCCGAACGGATCGTCGGACGGGCCGTTGAGCACCTGCTGCAACCGCGGCCGCTCCCCGACGGCGATTTGCAGCAACGCCCCGCGCGGCAACGACGGGTGCGCCGCCGCGGCCGGCCAGAACCACCCTTGGCCGAGCGCCTCGGCCGATTCGGCGAGCGGCGTGCCCAGCACCACCGCGTCGGCGCCGCAGGCGATGGCTTTGGCCAGCTCGCCAGAGGTGTGGATGTCGCCGTCGGCCAGCACGTGTACGTAACGCCCGCCGGTCTCGTCGAGATATTCGCGCCGGGCGGCGGCGGCGTCGGCGATCGCGGTGGCCATCGGCACACTGATCCCCAACACCTCGTCGGTGGTGGTCACCCCCCTGGTGGAGCCGTAGCCGACGATGACGCCGGCTGCGCCGGTGCGCATCAGATGCAGCGCGGTGCGGTGGTCGAGCACCCCGCCGGCGACCACCGGAACGTCGAGCTCGGCGATGAAGGTCTTCAAGTTGAGGGGCTCACCATCGCTGGCCACCCGCTCCGCGGAGATGATCGTGCCCTGGACGACGAGCAGGTCGATACCAGCCGCCAGCAGCACCGGCGTCAGCGCCTGGGCGTTTTGCGGGCTGACCCGCACCGCGGTGGTCACTCCGGCCTCCCGGACACGGGCCACCGCCGACCCCAGCAGGTCCGGGTTCAGCGGTGCCGCGTGCAGCTCCTGCAGCAGCCGGATCGCCGCCGCCGGCTCGGGCTCCTTTTCCGCGGCCTCGACAAGTTGCACAATCTTGCCCTCGACGTCGGCATGCCGGCCGATCAGTCCCTCGCCGTTGAGCACGCCGAGCCCGCCGAGCCGGC
The DNA here is from genome assembly GCA_963848535.1 of uncultured Actinomycetota bacterium. Classification (GTDB taxonomy): domain Bacteria; phylum Actinomycetota; class Actinomycetes; order Mycobacteriales; family Mycobacteriaceae; genus Mycobacterium. The sequence goes on along the minus strand of CAWKEM010000013.1, from coordinate 129,177 downwards.
CGAGCTCGATCGCAAACTCCGGCGACACCAAAGCGTCGGTCGGGTGTGCCACCACCGGGATCTCGAACCGGTAGGCGTCCAGCTGCCAGGCCGTCGACACGTCCTGCGACGAGCGGGTGCGGCGTGACGGCACGATGCTGATCTCGCTGAGCTCATAGGTGCGACGGGCAGCGCGGCCCATCCCGATCTCGACCATGCCGGCCTCAGCGCGCGTAGTAGTTGGGGGCTTCGACGGTCATGGCGACGTCGTGCGGGTGGCTCTCGCGCAATCCGGCGGCCGTGATCCGGACGAACTGCGCCTGCTGCAGCGCCTCGATGGTGGGCGAGCCGGTGTAACCCATCGCGGCCCGCAGACCGCCGGTCAGCTGGTGGATCACCGACGAGAGCGGGCCGCGGAACGGCACCCTGCCCTCGACCCCCTCGGGGACCAACTTGTCCTCCGAGAGCGCATCGTCGGCGAAATAGCGGTCTTTGGAGTACGACTTGCCTCCGCCGCCGGCTCCGGAAGGGCCCCTGCCCTGCATGGCGCCCAGCGACCCCATGCCGCGATAGCTCTTGAACTGCTTGCCGTTGACGAAGATCAGCTCGCCGGGTGCCTCGGCGGTGCCGGCCAGCAGCGAGCCCAGCATCGCCGTTGACGCGCCGGCGGCCAGCGCCTTGGCGATATCGCCGGAGTACTGCAGTCCGCCATCGGCGATCACCGGCACACCCGCCGGTCCGCACGCCGCGACGGCCTCCAGGATTGCGGTGATCTGCGGTGCGCCGACGCCGGCCACCACCCGGGTGGTGCAGATCGACCCTGGTCCCACGCCGACCTTCACCGCGTCGGCACCGGCGTCGACCAGGGCCGCGGCCGCAGACCGGGTAGCGACATTGCCGCCGATCACCTCGACCCGATCGCCGACTTCTGCCTTGAGTTTGCCGACCATGTCCAGCACCAGCCGGTTGTGCGCGTGCGCGGTGTCGACGATCAGCACGTCGGCCCCGGCGTCGACCAGCATCATCGCGCGGACCCAGGCGTCACCGCCGACGCCGACGGCGGCGCCCACCAGCAGCCGGCCGTCGCTGTCCTTGGTGGCCAGCGGGTGTTGTTCGGTCTTGACGAAGTCTTTGACGGTGATCAGCCCGGTCAGCCGGCCCTGGCCGTCGACGACGGGCAGCTTCTCGATCTTGTGCCGGCGCAACAGGCCCAGCGCCGCGTCGGCGCTGACACCCTCCCGAGCGGTGATCAGCGGGGCTTTGGTCATCACCTCGGAGACCTTTTTGGTCTGGTCGACCTCGAACCGCAGATCGCGGTTGGTGATGATGCCGACCAGCGCGCCGGAGTCGTCGACCACTGGCAGACCGGAGATCCGGAACTTCGCGCACAGCGCTTCGACCTGCGCCAACGTGTTGTCCGGCCGGCAGGTGACCGGATCGGTGACCATGCCGGCCTCGGACCGCTTCACCATTTCCACCTGGCCGGCTTGTTCGGCGACAGGCAGGTTGCGGTGCAGCACGCCTATGCCGCCCGCCCGGGCCATCGCGATGGCCATCCGCGACTCGGTCACGGTGTCCATCGCCGAGCTGACCAGCGGCACTTTGAGCCTGATCTTCTTGGTGAGCTGGCTGGAGGTGTCGGCGGTCGCGGGAACCACATCCGAGGCCGCGGGCAGCAACAGGACGTCGTCGAAGGTCAGCCCCAGCATCGCCACTTTGGAGGGGTTGTCGCCCCCGGTCGGCACCGGGTCATCGGCCAGGCCGCCCACGCGCAGGTACGGACTGGCGACGAGGTCGGAGCTGTCTTCTAGGTGGGACATGCCACGAGACATCGATGGGCCCTCCATACGCATGCGGAGTGAGAATTCCATCCTATCGGCTCGGCGGTCCGCGGACTCGCTTGCTTGGGCGTGCCGCGGGCGCCAAACGGCACGGAAACGACGGGTATCGCCCTGCTGGCGTTACCCGTGCCCGGCTGCGTAGGCTGAAGGCGTGCGCGACCACCTCCCACCGGGTTTGCCGCCCGACCCTTTCGCCGACGACCCCTATGACCCGTCGGCGGCGCTAGAAGCCGTCGAACCGGGCCAGCCCTTGGACCAGCACGAGCGGTTGGCGGTCGAGGCCGACCTGGCCGATCTGGCCGTTTACGAGGCCCTGTTGGCGCACAGAGGAATTCGCGGACTCGTGGTGTGCTGCGACGAGTGCCAGCAAGACCACTATCACGACTGGGACATGTTGCGGGCCAACCTGCTGCAGCTGCTGATCGACGGCACCGTCCGCCCGCACGAGCCTGCCTACGACCCCGAACCGGACGCCTACGTCACGTGGGATTACTGCCGGGGCTACGCCGACGCCTCGCTCAACGAAGCAACGTCGGACGCCGACGGGTTTCACCGCCGCCACTGAGCGCACCCGGCCCGGGAACCCTGGCTAGGGACTGTTGGGCGCCACCGGAGACGGAGTGGGCGTCTGGCCATGATGGCGATGCCGGCTCCATGACTGACTCGGCGATGGGCCCGGGGACGACGTCGGTGATTGGCTCGGCGATGGGCTTGGCGCCGCGGAATGCGTCGCGGTCGCGGTCGGCGGCATGGTCGGAGTCGATGCCACCGGGGGTGTGGTCGAGACGGCCGAAGGCGGCAGCGTCGCGTTCGGGTTGCGCGACTCGACTCTGATATTCAGCAGGTTCACCTCATCCATCAGGTCGTGCTTGCTGGCCCCGTCGTTCAGGGACTGCACGATGCCGTTGACCTCGGTGAGCTGACTCTGGGCCTGATCCCATTGTCCCTGGTCGATCATTTGCTGGACCTTCGCCAGATCGGCCTTGGCGGACAACATGACCTGATTGTCGTTGACCCGCGGCTGGTCGAAGAACATCGCGTGCAGACCGTACAGCGCGTTCCCGGGACGGGCCTCGACCACCATGGCGCCGAACCCACTGCAGACCAACAACGCCGCGGCGACCGATCCGACCGCCGCCAGGCCACGACGACTGCGCCGGCGGTCCGCTATCCCGGTGCGCAGCGCTTGGACGGCCTCTGTCGGCGAAACCAGTGCGCTGGCCGGTGGCCACCTCAAGTCGTCGCGCCAGTCCGCCAGCAGGGCGGCCAGCGCGTCATCGTCGGGGTCGTCGAGATCGACCGGCCGACGCTTGGCGAGCGCGTTCAGGAGCAGATCGGTGCGAGCCAACTCATCCACAGCCGGTTGGTCGCCGGATGCATAACCAAATTCAGGCATAGTCACCTGCCGCAACGATTTCGGACTTGAGCCGCGACAGTGCACGGTGCTGGGCCACCCGGACCGCTCCCGTGGTGCTGCCGACGGCGACGGCCGTCTCCTCGGCGGACAGGCCAACGACGACACGCAGGATCAGGATTTCGCGCTGCTTGGCGGGCAGAATCTCCAGCAACTCGCTCATGCGGCTGACCGAATCGGCTTCGATGGCCCGCTGCTCGGGTCCCGCGTCGGACGACCACCGCTCAGGAAGCGATTCGGAGGGGTAGGCAAGATCGCGGCCGGCGGCCCGATGGGCGTCCGCCACCTTGTGGGCCGCAATGCCGTACAGGAAGGCCAGGAACGGGCGTCCCCGATCCCGATAGCGCGGCAGCGCCGAAATGGTGGCCAAGCACACCTCCTGAGCCACGTCATCTGCTGACAGGCCACCTCGCTCGAGGGTGCCGACTCGCGCGCGGCAATATCGCACAACAATTGGACGGATGGTCTCCAGCACCTTCCGTAGGGCTTGGTGGTCTCCCGCCACAGCCTGCGCAACCACAGCGTCGAGACTTTCCCCTTGCATTGTCATCGACGGCGGTATCTCCAACGTTACGAACCGGACACATCCCGGGCGAACTGACCCAATGACAATAACGGGCACCAGTCCGTTTCAAGCGGAACGCCACGTTCCACCGGCGCGCCGCACCTGGCCTGCGCAGATATCCCGAATCTCGTGCAGCCGTTGTGCTGAAAACGCGACGCTCCCGATATCGATCAGCAAGCAAGCCAGCGCCCAGCGAAGGGGTGTCAGGCCCAGTCGGCCGGCGGCGTCCAGCGCCGCTTCCGCGACCGCGCGGGCACGCTCGGGGAGGCCCGCGCTGCACAGGGCGGCGGCCAGCACCATCTCGCTTTTGACCAGGTGCCGCGCCGACGGGACGGCCATCGCCTGCGCCAGCTGCACCGCTTCGGTGGCATGACGGACAGTGATTTCACCTTCACCGGAGGCCATCGCCAGCTCGGCACCCACCCACCCCCGGCGCACCGGGAGCCGGTCGGGCACCGCCAGCCCGGCCGTCAGCACGTGGTCCACCCGGGTCAGCAACGTCGCCGCGGCGGCGAAGCGGCCGACGCCCAACGCGTCGGCCGCCAGCCCGAGCAAGGAATCGGCACCCGCCTCGGGGTCGGTGCCGGCCAGCGCCAAGGCACGCCCGTCCCAGCCGCGCGCCACAGTGTGCCAACCGAGCTGCCGCAGGAACGATCCCTGCGTGCTGTGGGCCAGCGAGACCAACCGATCGGCCGCGCCGCCGCGCCGCAGCACCGCGAGATCGCGATAGGCGCTGCCGTAGCGACCCTGCCCGCCGCACGCCACGGCCCGCAGCCACAATTGGTCGGGTGTGGTCGCCGTCGGCAACGGCCAGCTGCCGGGCTGGTCCCCGAAGGCAGCGGCGGCCAACTTTCGCTCGATCACGGAAGTGTGACGAATTTCAATCACGGCGATATCAGTAAACAGCTTGTGCGCAATGTGTTACTGACTTGTTAATCACGGTGGCCTCTGTACTAATTGCTCCCGCCCCTCCTCTGCGCCATGAGCTGGGAAATCTCGGTTTGGTCAAGTTCCTGGTCGCACGGTTGTCGTTCGGCAAATGCGTGACAGATGAACGCAACGTTAATTCTGCCCCAGCGTTTACATATTTTGTCGGGCTAACGGGCTATTGACGGAAATTCGCTGTCGCTCCTAACGTCTACGGATGACGGGTAGTCATCGGTGACGCCACTCACTTCAGTCGCACAATCGCTTCGCGAACCTGACCTTCTGGGCGTGCCGTGCAGAGAGGGATTAAACCTATGCCACAGCCGGAGCAACTACCTGGGCCCAACGCCGACATCTGGAATTGGCAACTGCAGGGCTTGTGCCGCGGCGTCGACTCGTCGATGTTTTTCCATCCCGACGGCGAGCGCGGCCGCGCCCGCATGCAACGCGAGCAGCGCGCCAAGGAGATGTGCCGGAGGTGCCCGGTGATCGAGGCGTGCCGTTCCCACGCGCTTGAGGTCGGTGAGCCCTACGGCGTTTGGGGCGGTTTGTCCGAATCCGAGCGTGACCTGCTGCTGAAGGGCGACATCGGCCGCACCCGCAGCATCCGCCGTTCCGCCTGATCGGTCTTGATTGGTTCGCCCCCCCGCCGGTTTCGGCGGGGGGGCGACCACATTGGTGATGGTGATGACCCGACGACTCAATAGATGTCCAGGCTTCGGAGGGCATACGCGACACCATTCTCCGCGGAGAACCACGGTGAATCTGTCAAGGTGATGTACGCGCGGTGCGTTTGTCACCATGCTGCGCGGACTCCTTCGTGCGCCCGCCGCGGTGATCGCTGATCGCTCGTGGCGCTCGGTGTCAGGGGATCACCGGGACCGTGAGTGCCGAGGCGCCCGGCCCCCAGTGCACGACGGCGCGACCCCGGCAGCTCGGCGCGTAGCGCGCCGGCAAGTGTCCGAACAGCGGGTTGAGCGGCTCGAGGTAGCGCCCGGAGACCAGCAGCCGCAGCTCGTCTCCCGCACGGAAGAGCGTCGACGACCCGCGGCGGGCCAGCACCAGGAAGCAGTAGTAGTCGTAGTTGTCGCCAGCGCCACGACGAATGACCGCTAGCCAGAACCGGTGGAAGAGCCGCTGTTGGCTGCGCGGCAGCGGGGGAACCCGTCGGGAGAACAGGTCGCCCTGCCAGTTTCCCTTCGGCAGGGCGAACGGCGGCTGGGACCCGGAAGCCTTCGCCTTGTCCGGGAAGATTCGTTGCAGCAGTGCGGGTTTCGATGTTGAGGCGACAGGCGGTGAACTGGAGGTCTCTGTGAAGCGTCCGGACGGGTCACGGGTCCTCCTCAGTCTCTAGCTGTATCCCGATGCCCTGGGACTGACGAGTTGAGACGAAAACACCCCCGGTCAAGGCCAGGGGATATCTCGTTTCGAGGCGCATCAGTGCGCGTGATGATGACCCTGATGGTCGTGGTCTTCTGCCTTGGGAGGCCTGTCGACCACCGCGGTCTCGGTGGTGTTGGATTACAGCCGCTCCGCCGACCAGCTGGGCGGGCGCTTCTCGATGAAGGCCGCGACGCCTTCGAGCGCGCTGGGATCCATCATGTTGCAGGCCATCGTCGCGCCTGCGTCCGCATAGGCGGACTCGATGCCGACTTCGATCTGGCGGTAGAACAGGGCCTTCCCCATTGCGACGGCGACACCCGGCTTTGCGACAATGCGCGCTACCAGCGCCTCGACCTCGTCGTCCAACGCCTCGGGCACCGCCACCCTGTTGACCAGCCCTAACACCTGCGCCTCCTCAGCCGAGACGAATTCGCCGGTGACGAGCATCTCGAAGGCGGCTTTACGGGGCAGATTGCGCGACAGCGCCACTCCCGGGGTCGCACAGAAGAGCCCGACGTTGATGCCGCTGACCGCGAAGCGCGCGTCATGACTCGCCACGGCGAGGTCACACATCGCGACCAGCTGGCAGCCCGCAGCGGTCGCGAGACCATGGACACGCGCGATCACCGGGACCGGCAGGCGCTGGATCGAGAGCATCACGGCCGTGCACTGTGCGAACAGGCGCTGGTAGTACTCGAGCGAAGGCTCGGCCCGCATTTCCTTCAGGTCGTGGCCGGCGCAGAAAGCCTTCCCGGATGCCCCGAGCACGACCGCGCGCACCCCTTGGTCATCGGCAAGCGCGTCAACGGCTTCGCCGAGCGCTGCGAGCATCGCCTCAGACAGCGCGTTAAAGGCCTGGGAGCGGTTCAGGGTCAACGTGACGACGCCACGATCATCGCGGTGTTGCAGCAGCAGCGGTTCGTCCATCGCGTTGACCTCACTCGATTGCCGCGGCGCTGATGGCGCGCTCGCGCAGCTGGAATTTCTCCGATCCTGCCAGTGGATGCCAGTGCAGGTCTTGGGGACGCTAGTACCGACCGCGAGCGCCATACGAAAACGCCCCCGGCTGTTACACCGGGGGCGCTTCGCGTAGGCGATTTCTAGTAGGCGTGGCCGTGGTGATGGCCGTGATCGTGGCCTTCGGCCTGAGCAGGCTTCTCGACGATCGCCGTCTCGGTGGTGTTGGATTACCGCCACTGCGCACTCGAATCTGCAGCGGTCCCCGCTCCCGCCCACCCCATACGGAGAACCGGCGGTGTTCGGCGATTGTTTCGTGTGCGCCGGATGCCGACTGTGGGGCTTACGCACAGAAATGTTTGGGATTTCGTACATAAGCCCCACAGTCGGGGCACCAACCGATTTCTAGTGGGCGTGGCCGTGGTGATGGCCGTGGCCGTGGCCTTCGGCCTGAGCAGGCTTCTCGACGATCGCCGTCTCAGTGGTGAGCACCATCCGGGCCACTGACGCTGCATTGAGCACCGCCGACCGGGTCACCTTGACCGGGTCGATGATGCCGTCGGCGACCAAGTCGCCGTAGCTGAGCGTCGCCGCGTTCAGCCCGTGCCCGGCGGGCAGCCCGCCGACCTTGTCGACCACGACCGCGCCGTCCAGCCCGGCGTTGGCGGCGATCCAGTACAGCGGCGCCGCCAACGCCTCGGAGAACACGCCGACCCCCGCCGCCTCATCGCCGGTCAGCGACGCACGCAGCTCCTTCAGCGCCTTGCGGGCCTGGATGAGGGCCGATCCGCCGCCCGCGACGATGCCCTCCTCGACGGCGGCCTTGGCGGCCGAGACCGCATCCTCGACGCTTTCCTTGCGTTCCTTGAGCGCGGTCTCGGTGGCAGCACCCACCTTGATGACGGCCACCCCGCCGGCCAGCTTGGCCAGCCGCTCCTGCAGCTTCTCGCGGTCCCATTCGGATTCGCTCTTGTCGATCTCGGCGCGCAGCTGCTTGACGCGGTCGGCAACCGCTGCCGCGGACCCGCCGCCTTCGACGACGATGGTGTCGTCCTTGCTGACCACCACGCGGCGAGCCGAGCCAAGCACCTCGGTGCCGACCTCGCGCAGCAGCAGGCCGGCGTCCGGATTGATCACCTGACCCCCGGTGACCACCGCCAGGTCCTCGAGGAAGGCCTTGCGCCGGTCGCCGAAGAACGGCGCCTTGACGGCGACCGCTTTCAGTGTCTTGCGGATGGAGTTGACGACGAGCGTCGCCAATGCCTCGCCCTCGACGTCCTCGGCGACGATCAGCAGCGGTTTGCCGGATTCGGCGACCTTCTCCAGCATCGGCAGCAGGTCGGGCAGCGAGCTGATCTTGTCCTGGTGCAACAGGATCAGCGGGTCGTCGAGCACGGCTTCCTGGGAGTCGAAGTCGGTCACGAAATAGGCCGACAGGAAGCCTTTGTCGAAGCCGACGCCCTCGGTGAACTCCAGTTCGGTGCTCAGCGTCGAGGATTCTTCGACGCTGACGACGCCGTCGGCGCCGACCTTGGTCATCGCCTCGCCGACCAGCTCACCGATCTGCTCGTCGCGCGACGACACCGTCGCCACCTGCGCGATCGCTTCCTTGCCCGATACCGGAGTGGCCGAGGCCAGCAGCGCCTCGGACACCGCGTCGGCTGCCTTGTTGATTCCCGCGCCGAGTTCGATCGGATTGGCACCGGCAGCGACGAGGCGCAGGCCGCTCTTGATCAGCGCTTGCGCCAGCACGGTCGCCGTCGTCGTGCCGTCGCCCGCGACGTCGTTGGTCTTGGTGGCCACCGACTTCACCAGCTGGGCGCCCAGGTTCTCGAACGGGTCTTCCAGGTCGATCTCACGCGCGACGGTGACACCGTCGTTGGTGACCACCGGCCCGCCGAAGGCCTTGGCCAGCACCACGTGGCGGCCGCGCGGACCCAGCGTCACCCGTACCGCGTCGGCCAGCGTGTTCACGCCGGCCTCGATGGCGCGGCGTGCGCTTTCGTCGTACTCAATCAGCTTGCTCATCAGGCTCCTTCAAACGCATGCCGCCCCGGATGATCCCCGTGGTTTGCGCACGGGGATCGCCGGGGCGGAACACGGTCTTTTACTTGGAAACGACAGCCAGCACGTCGCGTGCCGACAGGATCAGGTATTCCTCGCCGTTGTACTTGATCTCGGTGCCGCCGTACTTGCTGTAGATGACGGTGTCACCCTCCGACACGTCCAGCGGGATCCGCTTCTCGCCATCCTCGTCCCAACGGCCGGGGCCGACTGCGACGACGGTGCCTTCCTGCGGCTTCTCCTTGGCGGTGTCCGGAATGACCAGACCGGAAGCGGTCGTGGTCTCGGCCTCGTTGGCCTGCACGAGAATCTTGTCCTCGAGTGGCTTGATGTTCACCTTCGCCACGATTGGAGCCCTCCACTAATTAGATCGGGTCCGGGGCCTGCGCCCCGGACTGTGTTGGTAGCGGGTCCGGGACGTCGCCCGGACCGGAGTTGGCGGTCGGTCCGGGGCTGGCCCCGAGCCGACCGATTATCTGGGGATCCGGCATTCGTCTGTTCCTTGCGCCGTCGTCGCGGGTGGCCGGCGCAGGGATCGTCCGATTGCCACCTAGCACTCTATACATGAGAGTGCTAGCACTCAAGGCCACCCCGCTGCTTCCCCATAGGCGGGCAAGCCGGCCGTTGTCTCACCGGCCGATCTCAGCCCAGTATCTGACGCTGACCAGCACGTGAGCCGACGGGGTCAGCCGGCGATCCCGAACGGCGAGCCGGCGGGCGCGCGGCGGCGAACAGTGCACCACACCCGCGGGTGTCGTCTGCCGGACCGAAACCACACGCAGCCGCCTGGCGGGTCGCTGCCAAGAATCGGTCGGGTGTTCATAATGAAATCGTGTTCACCGGCATCCTCGACGCGAACCGCACCGCGGGCCTGGCCACGCTGATCGTCGCGGCCTCCATCGCATTGGCCGGGGTCGGCAACGCCATCGCGAAAGCCGACCCGAACGGCCAAATGTACGGCAACCCAGAAGCCGCTGCTGCCTACTGGCGCTACCAGCACCAGGAGGACTGTGGCCTGATGGCCGTCGCCGACGTGGTCGGCCAGCTCACCGGCAGAGAACCCTCCCAAGCCGGCGTCGAGCTACGCGGCGTGTTCACCAAAAGCGAAGCCCACCGCGGCGACATCTACCTCTTTGACGGCACCTCCCCCGAAGACCTGGTCGTGCTGCTGGGCAAATACGGCATCCAATCCCAGCTCACGACCGGCAACACCATGGAGGCACTGGAGCAGGATCTGGCCGGCGGCCACAAAGTGATCGCCGCGGTCAACGCCGAAACCATCTGGAACTACCCGCCGGGCAAGGGGGAGCGAACCAACGCCGACCACGCCGTCGTCGTCACCGGAGTCGACACCCGCGCCGACGTCGTCCACCTCAACGACAGTGGCACCCCCACCGGTCGCGACGAGCAGATCCCCATGGCCACCTTCAACCAAGCCTGGGCAACCGGCAACGACCTGCTCATCGTCACCCAACAAACCGGCAACTAACGACGCACGCCATCCACCGTCAGGGCAACTGCCCGCGCACCACGGGCAGGCCGGGGTCGGTGGCAACGTCCAGCGGGGAAGGCATAGCGCCCGCGGCCACCAGATGCGCGGCGAACGACGCGATCATCGCCCCGTTGTCGGTGCAGAGCCGGGGCTTGGGGATCCGCAGTGTCAGGCCCGCCGCCGCGCAGCGCTGCGCCGCCAACTCCCGTAACCGCGAATTCGCGGCCACTCCGCCCGCGATCAGCAAGGTCGAGACGCCGAGCCCGGTCGCCGCGCGCACCGCCTTCATGGTCAACACGTCGGCGACGGCTTCCTGGAACCCGGCCGCGACATCGGCGGACGCCGCGTCCGGGTGGCTTTCTATGTAGCGCGCCACGGCGGTTTTGAGCCCGGAAAAGCTGAACGCATGCGGGTCATCGGCCGGGCCGGTCATGCCGCGCGGGAACGCGATGGCGTCCCGATCACCGGTGCGAGCCAGGTCGTCGAGCACCTTGCCGCCCGGATAGCCCAGCCCCAGCAGTCGCGCCACCTTGTCGTATGCCTCGCCGGCGGCGTCGTCGACGGTGCTGCCCAGCTCGATGATCGGCTGGCCGAGGGAACGCACATGCAGCAGATGGGTGTGTCCCCCGGACACCAGCAGCGCCACGCACTCAGGCAACGGTCCGTGTTCGTAGACGTCGGCGGCCAGGTGCCCGCCCAGGTGGTTGACGGCGTAGAACGGCAACCCCCAGGCAGCCGCGTACGCCTTGGCCGCCGCCACCCCCACCAACAGGGCACCGGCCAGCCCGGGTCCGATGGTGGCCGCGACAATGTCTGGTTGTTTCACGCCGGCCGCCGCCAGCGCACGGCGCATGGTGGGCCCCAGCGCCTCCAGGTGCGCCCGTGAGGCGATCTCGGGGACCACGCCGCCGAACCGGACATGCTCGTCGACGCTAGACGCCACCTCGTCGGCCAGCAGCGTCACGGTGCCTTCGGCAGCCAGCCGCGCGATGCCGACACCGGTTTCGTCGCATGAGGTTTCGATCGCCAGGACGATGGTCATGCGCGCTGCTCCTCCTCATCGCTTCGTCCCCCGCAAGCGGGCGGTACCCCCACTACATCGTCGCCGGCGCGGGTCATCAGCGCGCCTCCCGCCGCATGGTGTACGCGTCGGCGCCACTGACTCGGTAATAGCGGCGGCGCAGGCCGATCTGCGTGAACCCCGTGCTGCGGTACAGCGCGATGGCCGCCTCGTTGTCGGTGCGGACCTCCAGGTAGACGGCACCGCCGTCGGCGAAATCCAGCAGCACGTCGAGCAGCCGGCGGCCGATGCCCTGCCCCTGGTATGCCGGGTCCACCCCGATGGTGTGCACCTCGTACTCGAACGGCGCAGTGCGGCCCAACCGCGAGATACCGGCGTAACCGACGAGCATCCCGCCGGTGCGGGCACCCACGTAGTGGTTGTGGGGGCTGGCCAATTCGCGGTTGAACGCCGCCGCAGGCCACGGGTCGTCGCCGTCGAACAGCTGCGCCTCGAGCTCAGCGCACCGCTGCGCGTCGGCGGGCGTCAACGCGCCGATGGTCACCGGCTCACGGCAGGCGGTCATCGGCGGGCCGCCAAGGGCTTGGCGTCGGGCCGGCGCAGATACAGCGCGACCAGCGGCGCCGGGTGATCAGACCAGCCGGACACCGCGGCTACCAGGCCCGCTGGCGTCGGGTAGACGGGCTCGCATAGCGGCAGGCCGAACATCCCCGCGTGCTCGGGCGAGCCGGCGACCGCCCGCGCCGTGCCGGGGTCGACGTCGCCCGGGGCGTTGACCGCCGGACCCTCGGTGCGGACCCCGTCGCGGTAGCGGGCCCAGTAAACCTCGCGCCGGCGGGCGTCGGTGACCACCAGCACCTCGCCGGAGGTGCGCACCCCGATGGCGTCCAAGCTGCACACCCCGTGCACCGGGATGCCGAGCGCATGTCCGTATGCGGCGGCGGTCGCCATCCCGGCCCGTAGACCGGTGAACGGGCCGGGGCCACAGCCCACCACGACGGCGTCGAGGTCGGCCATCGTCAGCGCGGCATCGGCCAGGGCGGCCAGCACGTTCGGAGTGAGCCGTTCGGCGTGTGCCCGGGCGCCGATGGTGACCCGCTCGGCCAGCACCGACGAATCGTCGAGCCGCACGATGCCGGCCGTCACCGCCGGGGTGGCGGTGTCGAGAGCGAGCACAATGTTCATGAACCACCCCCGGTATCGGCCCACTGCCAGGTGGCGATCCGCACATCGGAGTGGCGGTCGCGGTCCAGACGGATGTCGAGATGGCGCTCGGAGAGGCGCTCGGCCAGGCCCTCGCCCCACTCCACGACGACGACCGCGTCGTCCAGATCGCTGTCGAGGTCCAGCGAGTCGAGCTCACCGAGCAGGTCGGCGCCCTGATGATCCGAGTGGTCCAGCAACCGGTACATGTCGACGTGAATCATCGCCGGGGCGCCGGGGTGCCGCGGCGGATGCACCCGCGCCAGCACGTACGACGGTGAGGTCACCGGTCCGTCGACATCCATCGCTGCGGCAATCCCCTTGGCCAGCATGGTCTTTCCCGCACCGAGCGGACCGGAGAGCACCACCACGTCGCCCGCCCGCAGCAACTCGCCCAGCCGCAAACCCAGTGCGACGGTGTCCTCGACGCGTTCCAGCGTGGCCGTGCCGGATCGCGGGCGCGGCGAAGCCGGGCGCGGCGGGTCGACGCGATCAGGCTCAGCCACGGCGCCGGATCCGTTCCCGCATCCGGCGGACCGCCAGCGCCGTCCTGCTCGGAGTGGCCCGCTTCACCAACCGGACCAGGCCGTCGTTGATCGCGTCAGGCTTGTCCAGCAGCGCCAAATGACTGGCCCCCGTGACGATGACCAACTCGGACGACGGCAGACTGGCCGCCATTCTGCGCGAATATTCGTCCGGGGTGAGCAGGTCGTGGTCACCGCATGCGATCAGGGTCGGGATACGCAGCAACGTCCACAGCCCAGCGGTTTCGTCGTGGTTTTCCAGGGCATCCAGGAAGCCCACCATGGTGGGGATCGGGGTGGCGTTCATCATCTGCCGGGAGAACGCGTCGAGGCTCCGGCTGACCTGCAGGTCGCTGTAGGAAGCGGCCCGCAAAACCGGGCCGATCAGTGAGCGCGACACGTTGCGCCCACGGTGCATCAGCTTCGGCGCGGAGCGTGCGGTGAACCGGAGCGCTTCCAGTGCAGGATTTTTCAGGATCTCGCCCAGCGGGGATCTCGACACCCCTTCGGCCGCAGTGGAAATCAGCGCGGCGCCGGCGATTCGGCGTCCGTACTGCTCGGGGAACTGGCGCGCATGCGACAACACCGTCATGCCGCCCATCGAGTGACCGACCAGCACGATCACCCCACGCGGCGCGACCACCTCCAGCACGCTTTGCAGGTCCTTGCCGAGCTGGGTCAGCGTGTAGCTGTCGGGTGCAGCTTCGCCGGACCGCCCGTGCCCGCGCTGGTCGTAGAAGACCATGCGAACCTGCGGGCCCAATCGATCCGGGAGGCGCGTCCGCTGAAAATGGAAGGCGCCCAGACGTAGACAGAATCCGTGGACGAAGACCATAGTGACCGGCGCGTTCACCGGGCCGGCTTCGCGGACCGCCAACGGCACCCCGTCGGGCGTGGTCACCACATAACTGCGCTCGTCGTCCAGCCTGGCGAAATCCTCATCGGCGTATGGGTCTTCGACAGTGGTGGTGCGCTGGATCATCGAACGGCGCGCCGAGGCTCCGACGATGGTGGCGACGGCCGTCAGCCCGGCGCCTCCCGCAAGCCAGGCCCTCCTGTCGCACCTGCGGTTTCGATCAGGGCTCAACGGTTTGCGCCCCGCGGTAGGTCCTCGTGATGCGCCCCCGTGGGCTGGTCACCACTTCGTAGTGGATGGTGCCGAGCAGATCGGCCCAGTCCTGGGCGGTGGGTTCGCCGCTGCTGCCGGGCCCGAACAGGATCGCCTCGTCGCCTTCGGCTACATCGATCTGCCCGGGCCCCAGGTCGACGACGAACTGGTCCATGCAGATCCGCCCGACACCGGGCCGCCGGCGGCCGTTGATCAATACGTCCAGGCGTCCGCCCAGCGATCGGAAAACGCCGTCTGCGTAGCCGATCGGCAGCAGTGCCAGATTCGTGTCGCATCGCGCGGTCCAGGTGTGTCCGTACGACACGCTCTCGCCCGCACGAATCGACTTCACCAGCGCCACAGCGCATTTCACTGTCATCGCCGGTACCAGCCCCATATCGCCGAGCTCAGGCACTGGGCTGAGACCGTACACCGCGATACCGGGCCGCACCAGATCGAAGGCCAGTTCAGGACGAAACATCGTGGCCGACGAATTGGCAAGGTGCGCGACCTCGAACCGCAGACCCTGGCCGCGCGCCTGAGCCAGCATGTCGGTGAACCGTTGGGCCTGAACGTCATTCATGGAATTTTCGGGTTGGTCGGCGTACACCATGTGCGACATCAATCCACGCAGCCGGATGGCATCCTCGGCGACGGCCCGGCGCAGCGCGGTCAGCATCGACGGGTATTGCGCCGGCGCCACGCCGTTGCGGTTCAGCCCGGTGTCGACCTTGACGGTCACCGTCGCGGTCCGGCCGGTCCGGCGCACGGCGTCCAGCAGCTCGTCAAGCTGGCGCTGGCAGGACACGGCGATCTCCACGCCGGCCAGCAGCGCCGGCCCGAAGTCGATGCCCGGCGGGTGTAGCCAGGCCAGCACTGGTGCGGTGATCCCGTCAGCTCGCAGTGCGAGTGCCTCGTCGACGGTGGCGACACCCAGTTCGGCCGCCCCGGCGGCCAATGCCGCGCGGGCGACCTGGGTAGCCCCGTGGCCATAGCCGTCGGCCTTGACGACAGCCATCACCTGCGCGCCGCCGGCGTGCTCGCACAGCACCCGCACGTTGTGCGCAATAGCACCCAGGTCGACCACGGCCTCGGCAAGGACGCCCGGCGTCAGGGATATCGGCGTAACGGCCACGGCTGCCATTGTCCCAGAAGTGCGCCAAGCATCCGCGAGCGTAACGCCACGGCGAAAAACGGGGCTGAAAATCGCCGTGACGTTACGCTCGCGGCGCGCGCTCAGTGCGCGAAGTGCGCACCGTCGTAGTGCCCGCGAGGCTTGAGCTTGTCCAGGGAGGCCAGCGCGGTACGGGCGTCGTCGTGCAGTGCCCGGGCCAGGTCGGCGGAGAGTCCTTCGCGAACCACGATGCGCAGCACCGAGATGTTGGTCGCGTTGTCGGGCATGGTGTAAGCGGGCACCTGCCAGCCGAAACCCCGCAGCTCGTGGGAGACGTCGAACTCGGTGTAACCACGGTCCCTGGAGAGCCGGAAGCTGACCACCGGGATCGCCGTACCGTCGGAGACCAGCTCGCAGTGTTCCCCGGTGCGCAGCTGCTCGCCCAGCCACCGCGCGGTCTGCGACAGAGCCTGCATGACCTTGGTGTAACCCTCCCGGCCCAGCCGCAGGAAGTTGTAGTACTGGCCGACCACCTGATTGCCGGGCCGGGAGAAGTTCAGCGTGAACGTCGGCATGTCGCCGCCCAGATAGTTGACCCGGAAGACCAGCTCGTCGGGCAGGTATTCAGAGCTGCGCCACACGACGAAACCGACGCCGGGGTAGGTCAGCCCGTACTTGTGGCCGCTGACGTTGATCGACACCACCCGGGGCAGCCGGAAATCCCACACCAGCTCGGGATGAATGAACGGCACCACGAAGCCCCCACTGGCGGCGTCGACGTGCACCGGGACGTCCACACCGCCGCCGGCAGCCAGTTTGTCCAGCGCCGCGCAGATCTCGGCGACGGGTTCCAGCTCACCGGTGTAGGTGGTGCCCAGGATCGCCACCACACCGATGGTGTTCTCGTCGACGGCGTCGACGACCTGTTCCGGGGTGATGACGTAGCGGCCCTCCTCCATCGGCAGGTAGCGAGGTTCGACATCGAAGTAGCGGCAGAACTTCTCCCAGACCACCTGCACGTTGGAGCCCATCACCAGATTGGGGGTGCGGCCTTCCCAGCCTTTACCGACCTTTTGCCGCCAGCGCCATTTCATGGCCAGCCCGCCCAGCATCACCGCCTCGCTGGAGCCGATGGTGGACACCCCGCAGGCGCTGGACGGGTCGTCGTCGCGCAGGTCCTCGGCGTGGAACAGGTCGGCCACCATGCAGACGCAGCGCTGCTCGATAGCCGCGGTCGCCGGGTATTCGTCCTTGTCGATCATGTTCTTGTCGAAGGTCTCGGCCATCAGCTTCCCGGCCTCGGGATCCATCCAGGTGGTGACGAAGGTGGCCAGGTTCAGCCGCGAACTGCCGTCGAGCATCAGCTCGTCGTGAATGAAGCGGTAGGCGGCCTCGGGATCCATCGATTCGTCGGGCAGCCGCAGGGCGGGCACCGGTGCGGTGAACATGCGGCCGGTGTAGGCGGGGGCGATCGAGTGCGCGGGCACAGAGGGATGTTGGGGCACTGGGGGATCCTTTCTTGCTGCTCTATAAAGCGGCCAGGGCGGCCCTGATATGCGGGATGATCCGCGACGCCGACGTCGGCGCGTCACCGGGCCCGGGGTCGGCGGCCGACAACGCTGCCGCGCGCGCATGGACGAAGGCCGCTGCCGCGGCCGCCTCGGCTGCCGGCAGCCCCGCCGCGAGCAGCGCGCCGATCATCCCGGACAGCACGTCGCCGGAGCCGGCGGTGGCCGCCCAGGACTGCCCGGCCGGATTGAGGTAGACCGGACCGCCGGAGTCGGCGATGACCGTGACGTTTCCCTTGAGCAGTACGGTGGCGCCGAACGTGTCGGCCAGCTTGCGGCACGCGCCGACCCGGTCCTGCCCGGGCGGGCTCCCGGCCAGTCGGGCGAATTCACCGGCGTGCGGAGTCAGCACTGTCGGCGCATCGCGGTTGACCACGAGATCGGGGTGGGCTGCCAGGATGGTCAACCCGTCGGCATCCACGATCACCGGCAGGTCGGTTCCCAGCGCGAACCACAACGCCGCGGCCCCGGTGTCGTCGGTGCCCAATCCCGGCCCGACGACCCAGGCCTGCACCCGTCCGGCCGCCGCCGGGGTGGGTGACGCGATCACCTCGGGCCAATGCGCGAGCACCTCGCTGTGCGCACTGCCGGCGTAACGGACCATGCCGGAGGTGGCCGCGACGGCGGCGCCGGTGCACAGCACGGCAGCGCCGGGATATGTCGACGAGCCGGCCATCACACCCGTCACGCCCTGGGTGTACTTGTCGTCGCGGGGGCCGGGCACCGGCCACCGCGCGCGCACGTCGGCGGCCTGCAAGCCCAGCAGGTCGGTGTGCGGCAGGTCGAGCCCGATATCGATCAGCCTGACGCGGCCGCAGTCGGCCAGCGCGTGCACGGGCTTAAGCCCGCCGAAGGTGACGGTAAGCACGGCGTGCACCGCGGGGCCGGTGATCGCCCCGGTCACCACGTCGATTCCGCTGGGGATGTCGACGGCGACCACCGGGATCTGTTCTGCGCCCACGGCAGCGAACACGTCAGCTGCCGCCGGTCGCAGCGGCCCCGAACCGGAGATGCCCACCACCCCGTCGATGACGAGATCGGTTGTCGGCGAAACGCTTTCCACGATGCGACCGCCGGCTTTGGTGAACGCCGCCAGCCCCTTGCGGTGTGTGTGCTCCGGATTGAGCAGCACCGCGTCGGCGGCCGCGCCGCGACGGCGCAGGAAGGTCGCCGCCCACAGCGCGTCACCGCCGTTGTCCCCCGACCCGACGACCGCACACACCCGGCGACCGGCGACCCCGCCGGTACGGGCCTGCAACTCGCCGATGATCTCAGTGGCCAGCCCGAAGGCCGCGCGCCCCATCAGGGCACCGTCGGGCAGGCTGGCCAGCAGCGGCGCCTCGGCCTGGCGGATCGCGTCTACGGAGTAGTAATGCCGCATCCACGCCAGCATTCCATGCTCGTGGGTGGTTCATTTCGCCGATACCGAAACTGCGCACAGCACACGCCTAGGAGCTCACCGTAGATTCGGGTTTAGCGACGATCGGAGGGCGACATGGCACGGACAGATAACGACACCTGGGACCTGAGTAACGGCGTGGGAGCCATCGCAACGGGTGTCGCGGTGGGACGCGCGCTGGCCAGCCAAGGCGACAACCCACTTATCGATGACCCGTTCGCAGCGCCGCTGGTTCGCGCGGTGGGGGTGGACTTCTTCACCCGACTGGTCAGCGGCGAGTTGGATCCCGAGCAGGTCGACGACAACCGTGGGTGGGGGATGGCGCGAATGCGCGACATGATGGCGGTCCGCACCCGATTCTTCGATGACTTCTTCATGGCGGCGACCAACGATGGGATCCGCCAGGCGGTGATCTTGGCCTCCGGGCTGGACGCGCGCGCCTACCGGTTGCCATGGCCGGCTGGAACCACCGTTTACGAGATCGACCAGCCGCAGGTCATCGAGTTCAAGACCAAAACATTGGCCGACCTGGGTGCCGCTCCCACAGCTGACCGGCGGGCGGTGGCTATCGATCTGCGCCATGACTGGCCGGCCGCGCTGAAAGGGGCCGGTTTTGATCCCACCCAGCCCGCTGCGTGGAGCGCGGAGGGGCTGATGCCGTTCTTGCCGCCCGAGGCGCAGGACAGGTTACTTGACAACATCACCGCGCTGAGCGCAGCTGGAAGCCGGCTGGCCACCGAGAACCTCCCGAACGCGAGCCAGGAGGTGCCGATGATGGCGGCGCGCATGCGCGAGGTCACCGATCGTTGGCGCGAACACGGCTTCGACGTCGAGATGACGGACCTGTGGTATCCCGGCGATCGCACCGAGGTGCTCGAATACCTGGGCGCCCGCGGATGGCAGACAGCCGCTACCCGCACGGCGGAACTGCTTGCCGCCCATGGTCTTTCACTGCAGATCGACGATGAACACGAGGCGGCGATGCTGGCTTCGCGGGCCTACATCACCGCCACCCGAACCTGACCCGGTCAGGCCGAAGCCTGGCGCCTGCCGCGTCTGCGCAGCAGGTTGGGGAGTCGCGCCGGATTAATTGGACGGCCCGCGTGATGTCGGGCCATCGGGTAGAAACAGAGGCCGATCAAGATCGAGCTGAAGTGACCGATCGCGGTGAAGTTCAGCACGATGCGGTCCATGATGATGAGCGGAAAACCAAAGATGACGAGCAGTACCGCAAGGTAGCCCCACCGCCAGGGCGGCTTGATGTGATAAGTCAGGACAGCAATCAAGCCGACCATGAAGTAGCTGACCCCGATATCGCGAGCGTGCACCAGCCTATTGGGCGCATCGTGATAACGGATCGCCAGGTAGAGCAGGCCCTCGCTGATATACGTAGCGCCGACGTGGGCAGTCAATCCCACAGTGAGCCAACGCAGGTGGCCAAGCCAATGCTCGGCGGGCGCGAGAAACAGGGTGAACAGCAGAAGGTACGGTGCCCATAATCGACCGTCGATCCACAGCAAGCTGTAGATCAGCACTTCCAGCGGATCCTTTGCCAAGTGCCCGATGTTCACGATGTTGGTTGAGCCGTAGTCGAGGACCAGGTCGTGGTACTCCCGCTTAGTGAGAACATGGTCCTGAATGATCGTGGTGATCAGCAGCACGAATAACCACCCATAGGTCAACGGCGCGCTGATGACAAAATGGCACACCGCGAGCCCCATGCTGCGCAGTCGCGCCCGCACCGATGCATTCGCCACGGCGTCAACTTTTGCATGCTTGGCGTTGCGCCGTACAGATTCGGCAAACGTGTCAGATCGGCGTGTCGGCGTCGGGTCTCAGGTGCCGCCACCAGCAGGTGATGTAGAGCGTCATCGAGATCACCAACACGACGATCACCCAGAGCACGATTGTGACGTCAATCCAGCTTCCGAACGGTGGCGAGTCGGGAAGCGCATTTCGCAGCGGCATCACCGCAAAAAGCATCGCCGCGTACCACGTTGTCATCGGCGGCTGGAATTTTCGTCGGTCGCGCACCGTCTGAACCGCAACGAATAGCGCCAGACCGGCAAGCGCGATGAGAACACCGAGGATGACCACGGCGAACGCCACGGTGCTTGGCGATCGGTACAAATCTACTCGGTACGGTGCGAGCACATCGGCGTTGCTGCCAACAGGAACGTCAACCTTCCAGCCGAGCAGACGGTCGACTAGTGTCACCGTCGCCCGTTCCGGTACCTGCGCAGCGCCAGATAAGAGTTCGACGGAGATCGGCCCCGAACGGTAGCGATCGAAGGGCCAATCCGCGACGTCACCGGCAAGGGTCAGCGAAACACGAAAAACGTCGGGCAGCGCCCCCTTCGACCACGTGCGCTTGCCGGCCGTCACCACGGATGTGACCACAACACTGAGGTCTTCCTTGAGACCATGGGTTAGCGGGTCCAGCAGCGCAGGTCCGGGTGAAACGGTGAGGTTGGCAACAAGCACGCTGTTGTTCGACTGAATATCTTCGATATCGACGGTCACCGTAGTCGCGTCACCCGACAACGGACTTTCAGCAATTTGATGTGGGTGACCCATACCGCTGTTGACATACAGCACAATCGAGGCGACATATGCCGCAATGAAGACCACGACACCAACGATGCCGAGCCTCATGTGCCCAGCTACTCCACGGTGACGGACTTGGCGAGGTTTCGCGGCTTGTCGACATCGTAACCGCGGGCCTGCGCTACCGACGCGGCAAATACCTGGAGCGGGATGGTCGACAGTAGCGGCTGTAAAAGCGTTGACACCGAGGGGATTTCGATCAAGTGGTCGGCGTAGGGACGCACGGTGTCGTCGCCTTCTTCGGCGATCACGATGGTTATCGCGCCGCGGGCCTGGATCTCCCGGATGTTGGACAGCAGTTTGGCGTGCAGCACAGCCGCCCCTTTGGGCGAGGGCATGACGACGATGACCGGTAAATCGTCTTCGATCAACGCGATCGGGCCGTGCTTGAGCTCGCCGGCGGCGAATCCCTCGGCGTGCATGTAGGCCAGTTCCTTGAGTTTCAGCGCACCTTCCAGCGCCACCGGGTAGCCGACATGGCGACCGAGAAACAGCACGGTCGAGGACTGGGCAAATTGGTATGCCAGGGCGGCCACCGGCTCCATCGTCGCGATCACCCGGGCGACCAGGTCCGGCATCGCTTCCAGCTCCCGGTATTCACGCTCGACCTCGTCGGGGTACTTGGTGCCGCGGGCCTGCGCCAGCGCCAGACCGACCAGATAGTTGGCGGTGATCTGCGCCAGGAACGTCTTCGTTGAGGCCACCCCGATCTCCGGGCCGGCGCGCGTGTACAACACCGCATCGCATTCGCGCGGGATCTGGGAGCCGTTGGTGTTGCAGATGGCCAGCACCTTGGCCTTCTGTTCCTTGGCGTGCCGGACCGCTTCCAGCGTGTCGGCGGTTTCACCGGACTGCGAGATGGCGACCACCAGTGTGCTGCGGTCCAGCACCGGGTCCCGGTACCGGAATTCGCTGGCCAACTCGACTTCCACCGGCAACCGGGTCCAGTGCTCGATCGCGTATTTCGCCAGCAGCCCGGAGTGATAGGCGGTGCCGCAGGCGACCACGAAGACCTTGTCGACCTCGCGAAGTTCCTGATCGCTGAGTCGCTGTTCGTCGAGGATGATCCGGCCGTCGACGAAATGTCCCAGCAGGGTGTCCGCCACCGCGGCGGGTTGCTCGGCGATCTCCTTGAGCATGAAGTACTCGTAGCCACCCTTTTCGGCGGCGGCCAGATCCCAGTCGATATGAAACTCGCGGTACTCGACGTCGTCGTTGCCGTCGAAGTCGGTGATCCGGTAGCCGTCCGCGGTGATCACCACTGCTTGGTCCTGACCGAGTTCGACGGCGTTGCGCGTGTGCGAGATGAACGCCGCGACGTCGGAGCCGACGAACATCTCGCCGTCGCCGATCCCGAGCACCAACGGGGTCGAACGGCGGGCGGCGACGATGGTGCCGGGCTCATCGGCATTGGCGAACACCAGGGTGAAGTGGCCCTCCAACCGGCGCAGGACCGCCAGCACCGAAGCGGTGAAATCGCCGGCGGTGTCGCCGTGCCGGTACGCCTGCGCCACCAGGTGCACCGCGACCTCGGTGTCGGTGTCGCTGGCAAACTCCACGCCTTCGGTCTCCAGCTCCTGGCGCAGGCTCGCGTAATTCTCGATGATGCCGTTGTGGACGACGGCGATCTTGCCGGTCGCGTCGCAGTGCGGGTGCGCATTGCGGTCGGTGGGACGACCGTGGGTGGCCCAGCGCGTGTGGCCCAGGCCGGTGCCGCCTTCCAGCGAGGCCGGCGGCATCTCGGCCACCGCCTCTTCCAGGTTGGCCAGCCGGCCGGCACGACGACACACGGTCAGTCGGCCCTTTCCGTCGACCAGGGCGATTCCCGAGGAATCGTAGCCGCGGTATTCCATCCGGCGCAGCGCGTCCATGACGACCGTGCGAGCAGGTCGCTGCCCGACGTAGCCGACAATTCCGCACATTCTGACCAGGGTAGTGCAGCCGGCGCGGCAGCTCCGCCCGCGCGGAGCGGGACGGTGCTTCGGGGGTCCGAATGCATTTCCATTCATAGCATCGTCATAAACGATGCGAAGCCTTTTCACCTAATGTATTTGTGACGTTTTCGTTTGTTTCCCTGCACCGCGCGGGCGCCCACCTAAACTTCGGATTGCCGGCTTGGGCCGACACCGAAAAATGAAAGGGTTTCGCCGTGACAAATGAGCGCAGCGCTACCCCGCACCTGTTCTTTTGCTGTCAGCTTTGGTCGACGACATCAAATGTCCATATTCCGGTCAATGTCAATAAACATTAAGTCAAGAACCCGACAGCGGTGGAACGGGAAAAAGGTGGCTTTTGCCCCGTCCGCCCGCGTACCATTTTGAGAAGGGAATCATGACTGCTGTTCCGTACGACGACGTGGCGGCGAACCGGGCGGCGCAGGGTCTGACTTCAGCGCCGGCACCCAGTCAGGCCTCCAAGCGGCATCACCCGCCGGCCGGGGACCCAGTGGTCGCCGCGGCCCGTTTGCTGAGCATCCCGCTGCGCCAGGTGTACGCGCTGCTCTGGCGTGCGGGTCTGATAGAGGTCACGGCCTGAGGAAAGCTGGGCACTGTGCTGTCTTCCCCGGCACACCATTGCGATGCGCTAACGTCGACGGGTGGCCCGCATCCGCAAGCTCTTCGCAGCCCTCAGCCGCCGTGGTCCACATCGGGTTTTGCGTGGTGACCTGGCCTTTGCCGGTTTGCCGGGGGTGGTGTACACGCCGGAAACCGGACTGAACCTGCCCGGCGTCGCTTTCGGTCACGACTGGCTTACCGGTGCCGCGCGCTATGCGGGCCTGCTGGAGCATCTGGCGTCCTGGGGCATTGTGGCCGGCGCTCCCGATACCGAGCGGGGACTGGCTCCCTCGGTGCTGAACTTCGCCTTCGATCTCGGTACCGCCCTCGACATCGTGGCAGGTGTGCGCCTCGGCCCCGGCAACATCAGCGTGCATCCGGCCAAGCTGGGCGTGGTAGGGCATGGTTTCGGCGGCTCGGCCGCCGTGTTCGCCGCGGCCGGGATGCCGGCCAAGCCCGCCGCCGTAGTGGCTATGTTCCCGACCTTTACCAGTCCCCCGGCCGAACAGCCGGCCGCGACGTGCAAGATCCCGGGTTTGATCTTGACCGCACCGGACGAACCGAAGACGCTGACTTCCAACGCCTTGGCACTTTCCCGCGCGTGGGACACCGCCACGCTGCGCATCGTCAGCAAAGCCCAACCCGGGGGGCTGGTCGAGGGCCGGCGACTGACTGAGGTGTTCGGGCTGGCCGGCCCGCACCGACGCACGCAGCGAACGGTGCGGGCGCTGCTGACCGGCTACCTGCTCTACACGCTGGGGGGCGACAAGGCGTACCGCTACTTCGCCGATCCGGACGTGCACCTGCCCAAGACGGACCCGCTGGACGCTGAGGCCCCACCGATCCCTCTCGAGGACAAGATCGTCGCGCTGCTGAAGTAACGCGCCCCACCACAGCGCGCCGCCCCGGTCGTGGTATCCATCGGGGATGCGAATCGGGATCGCCCTGGACTACTCGGGCGGGTTTCACGAAGCCGTAGACCGCGTCGTCGAATTGGAGAAGGCCGGCCTTGACGTCGCGGTCGTGGCCGAGGCGTATTCCTTCGACGCCGTCAGCCAGCTCGGGTATCTGGCCGCCAAGACAAGCACCGTCGAATTGGCCTCGGGGGTGTTTCCCATCTACATCCGCACGCCGTCGCTGCTGGCGATGACCGCCGCCGGCCTGGATTTCGTGTCCGACGGCCGATTCCGCCTCGGGATCGGCACATCCGGACCCCAGGTGATCGAGGGGTTCCACGGCGTCGAGTTCGACGCCCCGTTGGGCCGCACCCGCGAGGTCGTGGAGATCTGCCGCCGGGTGTGGCGCCGGGAACGGCTGCAATACGCCGGTAAGCACTACCAGATCCCGTTGCCCGCAGATCGCGGAACAGGTTTGGGCAAACCCCTGCAGCTCATCACTCATCCTGTGCGCGAACGTATTCCAATAACAATCGCGGCGCTGGGCCCGAAGAACGTCGAGCTCACCGCCGAGATCGCCGAGGGCTGGCAGCCCGTTTTCTACCATCCGGAGAAAGCCGCGTCGGTCTGGGGTGAGGCCTTGGCGGCCGGTACCGCCAAACGGGATCCCATCCTGGGGCCGCTGGACGTGATGGTGCATGCGTCGCTGGCCGTCGGTGACGACGTCGATGACCGGCTGGCCTGGGTCAAGCCGCAGCTGGCCCTCTACATCGGCGGCATGGGCGCCAAAGGCCGCAACTTCTACCACAACCTGGCGACCCGCTATGGGTTCGGCGAGGTCGCGGACCGGATCCAGGAGCTGTACCTGTCCGGTCGCAAGCGTGACGCCATCGACGCGGTGCCCGACGAATTGGTGCGCGGGATCTCGCTGGTCGGCCCGCGCGGCTACATCGCCGAACGCCTGGCCGCCTTCGCCGCGGCCGGTGTGACAACGCTTTTGGTGAGCCCGGTGGCCGCAGATCCCGGCGAAGCGGTGCGCTACGTCGAGGACCTGCTGCAGTTGCGAGCCGCCTGAGACATCACTGCCCTGCCTGCGGGACCTGATCTGCGGCGATTTCGCACGGCGTTGATCCCTCACCGCTAACAGGCACCGGTTCGCCGGCCGGCGGCGCGGCAACCGGCGCAGGCGCGTCAACGGGCGCAGGCGCACCGGCCGGCTGTGGTGGACCGTCCACCGGCGTGGACGCGTCCACCGGTTGAACCTCCTCGCCGGGCTTGGCCTCTTCCGCGTCGTCGGCGTCTTCGGTCTCGTCCGGCTTGTCGGGCTTGTCGTCATCGACATCGTTTTCGCCGTCAGGGTGGAAGGGATCCTCGTCGAAGGGGTCCGCGCCGAAAGGATCCGCAGTGCCCGGCTGGTCAGCCGCCGAACCCACCAGATCGCCCATCGCATTGACAATCCTGCTGGCCAGCCCGACAAGTCCACTCAGTCCGCCGCTCGGATCGCCTGCGGGCATGCCCGAAGCATCACCGAGCGCAGTCCCGAAGTCCGATGCCGGTGTCGCGGGGGCGGTAGCGGCCGGAGCCGGCGCGGCGGTCGTCAAGGTCGGAGCCGGAGTCGGATCCGCCGGCAGGCCCGGGACCGCAGCCGCGGGCGCGACCGCCGCCGGGGTCGGCACGCTTCGCGGCGCCGGCTGCGACGGTCCATCGCCGGGCCCGAGATCGCCGGGAAACTCGAAGCACGCCGGCGGCGCGGCGGCCATCCTGTCGGTGACCATGTCGTAGGAGGTCGCCACCCCGTCCGATGTCGAACGCATCACAGTCAGCCAGTCGTTGCGAATTTCGTTGTCCACGTAGGGCGTTACCTGGTGGTGGACCACCTCTTCGGCGCTCGGCCGATCCGCCGCACCCGTTGTGATTGCAGCGGCGGCGGCCAACCACGCCTGCCGCTGTGGCTGGGTGCGATCGTCGACGGCGATGGCGGTCGCGACCTTCGAGTCGACCAGATACCACAGGTTGTCGCGCAGTGACTCGCACCGCTGCGCCGCAGCGCGCAGTTCGGTGGCCACCGTGTTACCCGCGTCGCAATGACGCTGTAAAACCTGGACGGCGGAGTCCCCGCCCGGCCCCGCCCATGCCGCGGCCAGCTCGGCAACCTGGGCGCGCTGCATCCGCAACGCCTCCAGGACGGCCACGCCCGCCGCCCGCAGTTCCGCGCAGTCGCGGTCGAGCGCGCGAAGATCGAGACCGGCTTCGCTGTCGTACCAGTCACGGATCTGTGCCGGGTGCGACGTCAGGTCGGGATGTTGGTAGCCCAGCGCATGGCAGGCCTGCACGTAACTCTGTGTGTGCTCGACGGCAAGCTGGCCCTCGGCAAGGCGCTCCGCGACGTCCAACCGGTCGGCCACGATCAGGCGATCCGCGCCGCGGCATATTGCTCGGCGTCGGCGTAGCGGTCGGCGCTGGCCTGCAGCGCAACGGCGATCTCGACAGCAGCCCGCGACCACTGCGACAGCTCGGCGGCCAGCCGCTGCAGCGCGACGCGCAGTGCATCGCCACGCGCGGTGTACGCCCGGCCGGCGGTGGCCCCGCTGAACGCCAGCCTGGCCAGGTGGTCGCTCACCGCGCCGTCGATGAGTTCGGCGGCGGCACGGAACTGGTCGGCAACCCGGTGCGTCGCCGGAACGTCGATCTCGGTGCGGGCAACTGCGGCCTGTCGTACGCCGGTATCAAATCTCATGCCTAATCCGACGCCCGGCGCCGCGCCGGGGTTCCGACAGTGATCAGCCTGCGGCGCTCACCGCTTCGGCGACTCGGGTGGCGACCCGCAGAGCGACGTCTTCTTCGGGCGCTTCCACCATGACCCGGATCATCGGTTCAGTTCCCGAGGGACGCAACAGGATTCGACCAGTGTCACCCAATTCGCCCTCGGCCTGCCCGACTGCGGCCTGCACCGAGGGCGCGGCGGCGGCGGTGGCTTTGTCGGCGACCTCGACGTTGATCAACACTTGCGGCAACGCGTGCATGGCCGAGGCGAGAGCGGCCAGTGACGAACCGGTCTGCACCATGCGCGTCATCAATCGCAGTCCGGTGACTATGCCGTCTCCGGTGGAGCCCAGCGCGGGCATCACGATATGGCCGGATTGCTCGCCGCCCAGACTGTAGTCGCCGGCCCGTAACTCCTCTAAGACGTAGCGGTCACCGACGCCGGTCGTGCGCACGCCAATGCCGGCGGAACGCATGGCCAGGTGCAGCCCGAGGTTGCTCATCACGGTGGTCACCAGCGTGTGGTTGGCCAACTCGCCGGCCTCTCGCATCGCCAGCGCGAGCACGACCATGATCGCGTCGCCGTCGACGAGGTCCCCGTTGGCATCGATGGCCAGGCACCGGTCGGCGTCCCCGTCATGCGCCAGGCCCAGGTCGGCACCCTGCGCAAGCACCGCTGACCGCAGCGAATCCAGGTGCGTCGAGCCGCAGTTGTCGTTGATGTTGAGCCCGTTGGGCTCGGCGTTGATCGCGATGACCCGCGCACCGGCCGCGCGGTAGGCGCGCGGCGCCGCCGACGACGCGGCGCCGTGGGCGCAGTCGACCACCACGGTCAGGCCGTCGAGCCGCAGAGTGCTGGCCTTGCTGAGGTGGCGCAGGTAGCGTTCCGCCGCGTCCTCGGCGTCGATGACGCGGCCGATCCCGGCGCCGACCGGGCGCGACCCCGGTTGGGCCCCGACCAGTGCTTCGATTTGATCCTCGGTGTCGTCGTCCAGTTTGTGGCCGCCGGGGCCGAAGATCTTGATGCCGTTATCGGGCATCGGGTTGTGCGACGCCGAGATCATCACCCCGAAGTCGGCGTCATAAGCGCCGGTCAAGTACGCCACCGCGGGCGTCGGGAGCACCCCCACCCGCAGCGCGTCGACACCCTGGCTGGTCAGCCCGGCGATCACCGCGGCCTCCAGCATTTCGCCGCTGGCCCGCGGATCGCGACCGAGCACGGCGACCCGCCAGCCCGGTGCGCCGGAACTCGCCAGGCGCTGCGCCGCCGCAGCGCCCAGCGCCAGCGCCAGCTCGGCGGTCAACTCGCGGTTGGCGACCCCACGAACACCGTCGGTGCCGAATAGTCGACCCATGCGGACAAACCTCTCACAGTGACGGTCCTGCGCACAAAGTGCACTTCCCTTTGTGACCGAAACCGTGCCTTTGTGACCGAAACCGTGCGCAACTCTGCGCAGACACGCCGACGACGCACACACAACGATGCACCTTTGCGGCCAGGCAGTGATCGGCTGATCAGCGCTTGCTGTACTGCGGCGCCTTGCGGGCTTTCTTCAGGCCGTACTTCTTGCGCTCGGTGGACCGCGGATCACGAGTGAGGAAGCCGGCCTTCTTCAAAGCGGGCCGGTCGTCCGGTTTTGCCAGAATCAACGCCCGGGCGATGCCCAGGCGCAGCGCACCGGCCTGGCCGGACGGGCCGCCGCCGTGCAGCAGGGCAAAGATGTCGAAGTTTTCCACCCGGTCGACGGTGACCAGCGGAGCCTTGATGAGCTGCTGGTGCACCTTGTTCGGGAAGTAGTCCTCCAGGCTGCGGCCGTTGAGGTCGAACTTGCCGGTGCCGGGCACCAGGCGCACCCGCACCACGGCTTCCTTGCGGCGGCCAACGGTCTGGATGGGCCGTTCGAATACGTAGGAATCGCCGGGCGCGGCGGCCGGAGTCTCGGCCGGGGCTTCCGGGGCCTCCGGGGCTTCCGGGGTTTCTAACGCCTCCGTCGTTTCGGTCACTGGGCCACCTGCTTGATCTCGAACGGGACCGGCTGCTGCGCGGCGTGGGGATGCGCCGGACCGGCGTAAACGTGAAGCTTGCGCTGGATCTGACGGCTGAGCTTGTTCTTCGGCAGCATGCCGACGATCGCCTTCTCCACCACGCGGTCGGGGTGCTTTTGCATCAGCTCGCCGATCGTGCGTTTGTGCAGGCCGCCGGGATACCCCGAGTGGCGGTAAGCCAGCTTGTCCCGCAGTTTGTCGCCGCTGACGGCGACCTTGTCGGCGTTGATGACGATGACGAAGTCACCGCCGTCGACATTGGGGGCGAACGTCGGCTTGTGCTTACCGCGCAGCAGGGTGGCTGCCGCGACGGCAAGACGGCCAAGCACCACGTCCGTGGCGTCGATGACATACCACGACCTGGTGGTGTCACCCGCCTTAGGCGCGTAGGTGGGCACAGCGCTTACCTTTTCTTTCTCTCGGGTGGATCCCGGTGCTAGCCGGGTGCCGGTCAGGCGTCCACGGAGGGGTTTGATCTCGGCGACCGACATTGACCCGAGACCCCGGCGTACCCGCACGCCAACCGAGCAGCTTACCGATCGGCGTCCCTGCAGGTCAAAATCACTGTGTGGTCCCGACGGCTCTCCCCCGCCGGGACCACACAGGAGTCTGGCCCGTGGCCGCTACCTCGCCCAGACACCGGCAGCCCGGCGGTCGGCGTTGGCCACCTCGTCCGCGCCGTCGCGTACCGCATGTCCGAGGTCGACCAGTATCTGGTTGAGCGCGGTCGCCGCCTGGTGCCACTTGGCCTGCTCCACCTGGTAGGCGGCCGCCGCTTCGCGAGTCCAGAGCTGCTGCAACGGGGCGATTTGGGCTCTCAGTTCGTCCACTGCGGCATTGAAACGGGCCGACGTGGCGTGGATCTCCTGGCGCACCGAGTATTCGATTTCGCCGAAGTCATAGGACAGCACCGGGTCCACGGTTGATCCTCTCAATCACAGATTTCCGCCGGCGGCGGCGATGTGGTGGGCATGGTTCTGGCCGGCCTCCCGCAAGGTGGCCTCGTTCTGCCGGATGGTTTCGGCGATCGTGTGCAGGACGTGGTACAGCCGCAGCGACTCGGCGTTCCAGCGATCCACCACTTCTTTGAACCGCGCCGCGGCGAGCCCGCCCCACACCGACGGCGGCACGCAGCTCATGCGGCCGATGAACGCCTGCAGCATCGCCCGGATTTCCTCGTTGCGGGCGTCCGTCATGCCCGCGACCGACCGCATCAGATCGAAGTCGGTGCTCAGGGTGTTCGGTACAGTCATACCTAATCCGACCGTGGCGGCCGTCGTTTGGTTCCGCCCGATTTTCCGAACTCATCCGATCGCATGGGCGGACCGCACCGCCTGCTCACACACAGGGCGGACGGCGTCTTCATTGCCGGGCCGGCTCTGGCATCCGACGCTGATCCGGACCGGCCCATCAAGCAACACCGTCCACCGCACCTGATGGCTGGCGCGCACTTCCCGGTAGGTCACCGCGGACCGGCCGACGCTGATTCCGGACGGGTTGAAGTCGACAAACACCCCGGCGGGCTCCGCGTCGATCGCGCGTTTCAACCGCTGCGCGGTGCCACTCAGCGTCTCGCCGGCAACCGCCGACTGCGTGATGTGCAACGCCACTTCAGGATCCGACGGCGAGGTGACCTGTACCCGCGCCGAACCGGGCCCGGCGGCCACCCGTTGCGTAGACCAGTCCGCCGGCACCGTCAACGCCACCCGGCCTTCCACCAGAAATGTCGTCGGCGCCGGCTGCACTGCCGGAACGGAGTGGCTGCCGCCGGTGGCGACCGCCGGCACTGCCGCGGCCAGCACGACGGCGGCGACCGCAAGCCCCCGGTGCATCCGGGCGCGCGCCGGAACGCCCCCCGCCGTCGACCGCGGCCCGGTGTGCGCCGACAGGGATGGCAGGGCCGGCGAAGCCGACTGCGCCAGCCGGATCAGCCGGGCGTCGTCGATGTGCACGACGGCCTGCCCGCTACGGCGCGCCGCGGCAGCGATCAAGGTCGCAAGCGCCGGCGCCCCGGCGACCGTGCTCGGCGCGTCGATCAACACGACCGCCGTCACATCTCCCGTCAGCCTGGCGGTGACCGCCGCGACCTCCTCGGCAACGGGATGCGGTTCGGTCCCGCGGGGTATTGCGACAACTTCGGCACCGGTGACCGCCACCAGCCGCTCGGCGATCTCCACCATCACCGTCGCTTCCGGTCCCCGATGCGATGCCCGCGTCAGCAGCCACGACCGCGGGCGCGCCAGCACCTCATCGGCCACGGTGGCCGCGGCCGCGGTCACCACGCCGACGCGCGACGACGACCACCATGACGGGTGCACCAGGACCATCGTGTTGTGCGCGTCCGGGGTCCCGCAGTTCACCGACCGCAGCGCGGCGCACCACAGCGACCCGACGGCTACCGGGCGATCCCCCAGCAACGCCACCTGATCGTCTATCGCACCCAGCGCCGTACTGACGATCTCGGCGTCGCTGTCCACGACCACGCCCGTGCCGCAGCATAACCGGCGGATCGTGCCGGGCCCGGCCTCGATGACCGCGCGGTGTTCGCTCACGGCGGGCTCCAGGCCACCTGGACGAGCTGTTCGTCACCGGCACGAGTGATCAACAGGCCACGGCCCGGTGGCAACCGCACCGGGCGGCCGGAACCGAAAAGCGCGCCGCCGTCTGGGCATCCGCTCATCATCAATTCCAGGCAACCCAGGTCACGCAAGGCCGCCAGCACTGGCTCGAACAGGGCGCGTTCGGCTCCGCCGCTGCGCCGCGCTATCACCAGGTGTAGCCCCAGATCGGTTGCGTAAGGCAGATATTCGAGGACGCCTGCCAGAGGGTTGCCCGCCGGCGTGGCGACCAGGTCGTAGTCATCGACCACGACGTAGATGTCGGGCCCCGACCACCAGGACCTGGCTTTCAGCTGTGCCTGGCTCGCGTCCGGAGGGGGCATTCGCCGCCGCAGCAGATCGACCAACTCCGGCAGCATCGCAGTCAGCGCCGCCGGCGACATGGCATACCCACCAAGATGTTCGGATTCGACGACGCCGAGTAGCGAGCGCCGAAAGTCGACGATCGACAGTGCAGCCTGCCCGAGCGTCTTGGTCCGCACGATCTCGCGGCACAGCATCCGCAGCGTGGCGGTCTTTCCGCACTCGTTGTCCCCGAGCACCAGCAGATGCGGGTGACGGTCGAAATCGACTGCCACTGCCTGCAGTCGGCGCTCCTCGAGGCCGAGCAGGATGCGTGCGCCGAGTTCGGCACCCGCCCGGCGCACCACCTGGTCGTGCTCGACCTGCTCGGGCAGCAGCGGTATTGGCGGGGCGGCTGATTCGCCATGCGGAATCTTGTCAGTGGGCAAAGCGATCATCATGTGCAGTCCGTCGCGGGCAAGACCACGGCCGGGGCGGTCGTGCGGTACCTGCGGCGCCGCCTTCCGGTCGAGTTCGGAATCGGCAGGATCACCCAGCCGCAACTCGATGCGAGTGCCAATCTGATCCTTCAATGACGGTCTGATCTCGGCCCACCGCGACGCCGACAACACCACATGCACCCCGAACGAAAGTCCTTGGACGGCCAGGGCAGTGATCGACCTTTCCAGCGCCTCGAACTCATGACGCAAGGCTGCCCAACCGTCGACGACCAGGAACACGTCACCGAACGGATCCTTGTCCCACACCGCGCGCCGATCGGCCCGCAGCTGACGGTACCGGGCGATCGAATCGATGCCGTGGTCACTGAAGATGGCCTCCCGAGAACGCATGACCGACTCGCACTCGGCGACGATCCGCCCGACAAGTCGCGGTTCGGCCCTGCCGGCGACCCCACCCACATGCGGCCATGGTTCGACCGACGCCATCGCCCCGCCGCCGAAGTCCAGGCAGTAGAACTGCACCTGGGTTGCATCGTGAGTGGCCGCCAACGCCGTGATCAGGGTGCGCAGCGCCGTCGACTTACCCGATTGCGGTGCACCGACGACCGCCACATTGCCTGCAGCTCCGGACAAATCGGCCATCAACGGAGTCCGGCACTGTTCGAACGGGCGGTCGACGAAGCCGACGGGAACCGTCAAGCTGGCCGGCGCGGATACGGCGTCGCGTAGCAGGCTGTCCAGTCGCGGCGCGGCTCCGAGCGGGGGCAGCCAGACTTGATGCGCGGGCGGTCCGTGTCCGGACAGGCGGTCCAGGACCGCGCGCAGGACGCTCGGAGCGGCCGACCCGTTCGGGTGGGCGGAGCGGACGACTGGGCCGGCCACCCGTGTGCTGAACGGCCGCACCGACGGCGCTATCTCAGTCGGCGCACAAACCGGCGTGTCGTACTGCAGCGGTCCGGAAACGAACGAGGCCTGAAAGCGAACCGGCTCACCGCTGCTCGTGCGCAGGTAACCCGCGCCGGGTGTGTTCGGCAGTTGGTATGCGTCGAGTGTTCCCAGAACCGTTCGTGATTCGCCGACGGACAGGGTCTTCAGGCACAACCGATAAGACAGGTGCGCTTCCAATCCCCGTAGCCGGCCCTCGTCGAGTCGCTGACTGGCCAGCAGCAGGTGTATACCCAGCGACCGGCCGAGCCGGCCGATCGCCACGAACGTATCGGCGAAATCGGGATGCTGGCTGAGTAATTCGGAGAACTCATCGACGATGACGAACAACGTTGGCAGGGCGGTCAACGGGGCACCAGCCCGGCGGGCTCGTTCGTGTGCCGCGACGCTGACAAAGCCGGTAGTCCTCAGCAGCTTTTGCCGGCGGTTCATCTCACCGGCCAAAGCGTCTCGCATCCGGGCCACCAGCGGTGCTTCGTCGGCGAGGTTGGTGATGACCGCGGCCACGTGCGGAGCCCGCGCAAAATCGAGAAATGTTGCGCCCCCTTTGAAGTCGATGAGGAGCAGATTGAGCACTTCGGGAGAGTTGCGCGCCGTCATGCCCAGTGCGATAGTGCGCAGTAACTCGGACTTGCCCGAACCGGTGGCGCCGACGCAGAGCCCGTGCGGGCCCATCCCGTTTTCGGCGGCCTCTTTGATATCCAGCTCGAGCGGAGCGCCGTCGGTCGTGGTGCCGATGGGAACGCGGAGGCGAACACCTCGGTCTTGGCTGTCCCACAAGGTGATCGGGTCGAAACGAGCGACGTCGCCGAGCCCGGCCAGACCCGACCAGCCGGGGCCGCCGTCCCGAAGACAACCCGCACCCGCCGCACCGACACGGTAGCGGGCGAGCCGGCGCGCACATATCAGCGTGTCCACGGGATCCAGCTGGTCCGGGCGCGGCAAGACTCGGGCTTCGCCGGCCTCTCTGATCGTCAACGGCGCGCCGGGGCAGCCGGTTCCGACCTCGAGGATGGTGAGGCCGGTGTTCGCGGCAGTGCCGGCGAGATCAGTGTGCTCGTCTGAGTCGGCGACCACCACCACGTGCGGCGTTCGCGCAGCGGCGAGCGCATTCAGGGCGTCCGACAGACCCTGGTACACCATCCGCAGCGTCCCCACCGCATCGGCGGCGGCCGGATGCTGGTTGTGCGGCAACCATTTCAGCCAATCCCAGTGGGCGCGATTACGGTCGCTGACCGCAGCGACGATCAGCACGTGATCCGGCGGGTACAGGACGGCCAGTTGGCAGACCATCGCGCGCAGTAGTCCGCGCACCAAGGCCACGTCGCCGTCGATCGTCACGGCCGCAGTTCCACACAAGTCCAGCGTGATCGGCGCCACGATCGTCGAATGTGTGTGGATGAAGCGACGCAAGGCCGTCGCGGTGACCGGGTCCGAAAGCTCCCCGGATGAGGTCTGCGGAGCCACCAAGCGGGTGGCAAGCGGCACGGTGCCGACGCCGACCCGGACAACACAGTAGTCGGGGTCGGCTGCTCGCCGCTCCCACATTCGTGGGCTGCCGATCAACGTCCACAGCGTATCGGGTTCGGGATGACTGAAGTTCAGTGACGAGTGCTGTGCCGCAGCGGTTTGGGTCACCGTTTCGCGCAGCCGGCTCAGGTATCCGAGGTAGTCGTCCCGGTCGGCGTCGATATTGCCGCCCCGTCGACGGCCGCGCCCGGTCAGCACGGTCATCACCATCGAGACCAGCATCATCGCCGGGAACGCCAGGAACATGGGGTTACGCGAAACGGCGGATCCCGACATGAAGGCCACCGCCATGACGCCCATACTCGCCGCGGACATCACTACCGGCAGCAGGCGTGGCAACGGGGCGGGTGATGCTGACGCAGGCAGACCGGGCGGCGCCGCAACCGAAATGTCCGCAGTCGGCACCGCTGGCGGCAGCCGCCGCGCCACGGGCACGAAGCTCTGAGTCATCTCGGCCCCTTCCCCTGAGTTCGACGACGCTAGGCGGCGCCGAAGCCGGCGGCAAGTCACCTGTGGACAGCCGCACACGCGTAGACCGAAAACTGGCTACTGTCCCGGTCATCCGAGTGAAGGGGTCGATGTTGCCTGCATCCCATCCGGGTCTGCGCCGCGTGTCAGTCCATTCCGGTGCTGCCGTCGTCGACGTGGCCCTGCCCGCCGAGGTTCCCGTCGCCGTCCTGATCCCGTCGATCGTCGAGATCCTGCAAGTACGCGGCGTCGACGGTTCCGGTGATCTCGCGGCCGGGCGCTACCAGCTGGCCGGTCCGGGCATGCCCGCTTTGGACAAGTCTACGACGTTGGCGCAGAACGACATCCACGATGGTGCTGTTCTTGTGCTGAGTCAGGTCTCGACCCCGCTGCCCGCTCCCCGTTACCACGACGTGGCGGAGGCCGTGTCGGCGACGCTCGACGCAGCGGCCGGGCCGTGCAGCCACACCCGGCGCCGGCAGGCGGCCCGACTCACCGGCGCCGTGGCGGCAAGCAGCCTGGCCGGTATCGGGGGGCTGGCGGTCATTCGGAATGCCTTCGCCGCCAACGCCGCCGGAAACCTCGGCACCACGGCTGCAGTAGCGGCATCAGCCGGACTGGTCGCCCTGCTGGGTGCGGTGATTGCCCACCGTGCCTATCGAGACCCGATCGCCGGGCTCACGCTGAGCGTGATCGCCACCGTATTCGCCGCGGTTGCCGGCTTTGTGGCGGTGCCCGGCGCACCCGGTCTGCCCAATGTATTGCTGGCGGCGACGGCGGCGGCCGTCACCTCGGTGTTGGCGCTGCGGACATCGGGCTGTGGGGTCGTCCCGTTGACCGCAATGTCGTGCGTCGCAATGGTGATCGCCGTGGCCGCGTTGATGGGCGTGGTCACCGCCGCCCCGTTGCGCGCGATAGCCTCGGCAGCCGCACTGGTCTCCCTCGGCCTGCTCGGGGTAGCGGCGCGGGTGTCGGTCGTGCTGGCGCGGTTGTCGCCCCGGCTGCCGCCCACACCGGACTCGGACGACACCGGCCCAGGCGGGGATGATGCGGCAGCCAAAGCCATCCGTGCCGACAACTGGTTGGCCGGCCTGCTCGCCACGTTCTCGTGGGCAGCGGCCATCGGTGCCATCACCACCGTGCTCGCCGGCGCGCCACGCCTGTGCTGCATCGCTTTTGGCGTCCTCACCGGTGCGCTGCTGCTGCTGCGTTCTCGTTGCGGTGATGACCGAAGAACGCTGGTGTCTGTCATCGGCGGAATCGTCACTACCGGAATAACCTTCGGTGCCACCGCGGTACGCGCGCCGCAGCATGGACCATGGCTCGCCACGGCGACGGCGATGCTGGTCGCGGTGGCGATTTACCTGGGCTTCGCGGCTCCCGCAGGATCGCTCTCACCCGTCGTGCACCGTGGCGTCGAGCTGCTGGAGTGTTCGGGGCTGGTCGCGATGGTTCCGCTGACCTGCTGGATATGTGGCCTCTACGGCGCCGTTCGGGGATTGAATTTTCGGTGAAGACCTCACGCGCCGCGCGTCTGCTGGCGGTGTCGGCGCTTACCGCCCTGTCCCAACTCGGAACGCCGTCGGCGCGCGCGGTTTCGCCGCCGCAGATCGATGACAGGTGGCTACCCGGGCCGGCCGTGCCGGCCCCGCCGTGGCCGACCGTGCAACGCGAAGTGTGCACGACGATCACGGCGGGTCCGGGACCAACACATGGTCAGCTCGCAGGCCTCATCGACCTGCCGCGGGTCTGGCAGCTCACCCGCGGCGCCGGACAGCGGGTCGCGGTCATCGACACCGGCGTGTCGCGGCACCGCCGACTACCCGATGTAGTGCCGGGAGGTGACTATGTGTCCGGCGGTGACGGTACGCAGGATTGCGATGCGCATGGCACTCTGGTCGCCGGAATCATCGCTGCTGCACCGGATTCGAGAGATGGCTTCAGCGGTGTGGCGCCCGAGGCCACCGTGATCGGCATCCGCCAGTCCAGCGGGAAGTTCGCTGCCGCCAAGGACCGGTCCCGCAGCGGGGTCGGTGACGTCGACACCATGGCGAAAGCCGTCCGGACGGCCGCCGAACTGGGCGCATCGGTGATCAACATTTCGTCGGTTGCGTGCGTTCCCGTCGGCTCAGCGCTCAATGACCGTGCGCTGGGCGCCGCGCTGGCCTACGCGGTTGACGTCAAGAATGCCGTCATCGTGGCCGCGGCGGGCAATACCGGTGGCGCCAGCCAGTGTCCGCCGCAGCGTTCGGATGCAACGTGGGAGAACGTCACGGTCGCAGTCAGTCCGGCCTGGTATGACGACTACGTACTGACCGTCGGTTCGGTGAACGCCGAAGGAACGCCGTCGTCGTTCACGCTGGCCGGACCGTGGGTGGATGTCGCCGCCCCCGGCGAGGCGGTGACTTCGCTCGGTTCGGAACCGGTATCCGGCACCAGTTACGCCGCGCCGGTGGTCAGCGGACTGGCGGCACTGATCCGGTCCCGGTTCCCGGCGCTGACCGCACGCCAGGTGATACAGCGCATCGAGTCGACCGCGCATCACCCGCCCGCCGGACGGGATGCGCTCGTCGGCAACGGCACCATCGATGCCCTGGCCGCGGTCAGCACCGACGCGAGTCCGGCCGGTGACACCGCCAAACCGGCACCAGCGCCCGTGCCGATCACCACGCCGCCGCCGCCCGGACCACCGAATTCGCACGGCCGGGACACCGCCTTGCGCGGTGCGGCCGGCTGTCTTGTCGCGCTGACGGTAGCCCTGGCCACCGGCGCGGCCCGGCGCCGGTTAGCGCCGTCCCGCAAGAGTGTCCCAGGCGACTGACGCGTTCTGTCTGCTCAATTCGGGCCCGGCCGGCAGCGCCGCCAACACCGGCCACGGCGCCGGGACCGCCGCCGGAAGCCCGAGGTCATGTGCCGCGTCATCGTCGTGGATTGCGAACCGCACTCCGGTGTCGGTGACCAGGTACCGCGTGCCGACTCGGTCGTTGTCCCGCACGAAGGCACTGCGGCCGGGCGGCAGATAGACAGCGTCCAGCGCGGGACCGCGGCCGTCGGCTTGCGCCAAACCCACCGGCGCCTGACCGGCCGGCACCGGCGGCCCGCCGCCGGCCAGGAACAGGATGCCGGAATGACCGGATGTCGGAGGCTCCCACACGATGCACAGGGTGCCGGCGCCGTCCGACAGTGTCGGCGCGCGCTCGGGGAAGCCAGCCACCGGCAAGGGGTTGACGATCGGGGTGGCCCCGATCACGTCGGGAGCCACCGTGATGGTGTTCGCGGTGCCCCGCGAGTCGCTGAAGCGGAGTAGATCCGCCGCCACCTGGCCGATGCGCTGGGCCCCGGCGGCCAGCACCACGTAATACTCATCACCATCGGCGCGTGTGATATGCAGCACACTGCCCACCGGCAATCCGGGCAGCCCGGCGGCGCTGCCGCCCAGGCCGTGAATCCGTGGTGCCGCGATCGGCGGCGCCTCGGGGACGGCGTTCAGCAATGACTGCGAGACAAGCCGTGGTGCGCGGCCCTCGAGTCTCAGCGCACGCAGAACCGCGGCGTCGGCAAGATCCACCACGGCGCGCTGTCCGTTGTAGAGCAAGTAGGCCGGCGAACCCGGGGCAGCCGCGACCAGGATGGCCTGCCCGGAAGTCAGGCGACGGACCGACACGCCCTCGGTGGGCCCCACGACGACCGTCGTTGCGCCCGCGCCGTCCGTGTCGCAGATCGTCCAGGCGGATTCGTCGGCCGACACCGGCTTGCCGAGAAGCTGGGGCGCACCCGGAATGCCCAGCAGCGGGCCCCGTTTGGCGCGGCCCAGATCAGATTCGCGCACCGGCTGCGGGTTGTCAGCCGTCGCCGCGACCAACCGCGCCGAAGCCAGGTTCAGCACCGGATGCCAGGTATCGCCCACCCGCACGTACAACGCTCCGGATTCCTTCTCCATCACGATCCGCGCACCATCCAGCGCCGCCGCCGGCCGCAGCAACGCAAGAAATGCGCAGCCCGCCAAGGCGATGACCGCCAGGACGGAGCCGATCGTCAACGACGCCGTCTGCGCACGCACGCGTCCGCGGGCGGCCGCAACGTCGCGGCTCAGCAATGCGCACTCGATGCGACGCAGCAGGAATCGGTACCCGCTGACGTGTAGCCACGTTGTCGGCTGACGCGGCACTGACCCCCCAACTCTGCGAATCCGTCCGCTCACGTTAGACCCCCGGCCGACGGCGTTCCGCGCTTTATCCACAGGTCAGCGAAGTTTCAGATTTTCCGGATACGGGTAAAATTCCAGACGTGATTTGCCATCGCACACGGTGCCTGCTGGGCACTGCCGCGCTGGCGGCCGCCACCGGCTTGCTCGTCACCCCGGGTGGGGCGCCGGTCGCGTCCGCCACCGACTGCCCTGATGCCGAGGTCATCTTCGCCCGCGGCACCAACGAGCCACCCGGCCTCGGCCGAGTCGGCGACGCCTTCGCCGACTCGCTGCGCCAGCAAACCGGCGGCATGAGCATTGGCACCTCCGGGGTGAACTACAACGCCAGCAAGCTGCAGATCCACACCGGCGACGGCGCCAACGACGTCGTCTCGCACGTGAAGTCCATGGCGTCGTCATGCCCGAATACCAAGCTGGTGCTGGGTGGCTATTCGCAAGGCGCGGACGTCATCGACATCGTGAGCGGCGTCCCCATCGGTGGCATCAACTGGGGCAGCGCGCTGCCGCCCCAGTACGCCAACAACGTCGCGGCGGTCGTCGTCTTCGGCGATGTGGCCGACCGGTCCGGCACGTCGCTGGCCAGCCAGGGCTCGCTGTTCGGTTCCAAGGTGATCGACCTGTGCAACCCCACCGACCCGATCTGTCACGCGGGCCCCGGCAATGAGTGGAGCGGGCACACCGAGGGATACGTTCCGGTGTACACCACCCAGGCAGCGGCTTTTGCAGCGTCCAAGCTGCTGGCGGGCTCCGGCCAGCAGGTGCCTGGATTCGGCCCGCAAACGCCCGCTTATGCGCCGCTGGGGCCCGGCCCGCAGCCGCCCGGGTCCAGTCCCTCGGTACATGGGTCAGTGCCGCCCGCGCCCGGATTGGTGTCGGCGGTTTCCTGACGCACTGTCAGTAAGCCCGTAACATCGCGTCATGAGACTTGTCGCGATACACCCACGCGCGCAACGTTTCGTCGGCCGTGCGGCCGCCGCGTTGCTGGCAGCGGCCGCATTGTTGCTTGCACCCCCGCTGGCACCCCGGGCCTCGGCGTCTTGCCCGGACGTCGAGGTGATATTCGCCCGGGGAACCGACGAGCCGCCCGGGGTCGGGCGGGTGGGAGGGGCGTTCATCAACTCCCTGCGTCAGCAGACCGGGAGGGACATTGCAGCATACGGGGTGAACTACCCGGCCAGCAAGGACTTCCGGGCCGCCGCAGACGGCGCCAATGACACCAGCAACCAAGTCCAGCAGATGGTCAGCAACTGCCCCGGCACCAAGCTGGTGCTCGGCGGGTACTCGCAGGGCGCCGCCGTCATCGACGTCG
This sequence comes from uncultured Actinomycetota bacterium, assembly GCA_963848535.1. GTDB lineage: Bacteria > Actinomycetota > Actinomycetes > Mycobacteriales > Mycobacteriaceae > Mycobacterium. The sequence goes on along the minus strand of CAWKEM010000013.1, from coordinate 87,931 downwards.
TCACCGCCGCACCGATACCCGGCCTCGGCTTCAGCCAGCCGTTACCGGCCGATGCGGCCGATCACGTCGCCGCGGTCGCCCTCTTCGGGAACCCGTCGGGCCGGGCGGGCGGGCTGATGAGCGCTCTGAGCGGGCCGTACGGAGCCAAGACCATCGACCTGTGCAACGCCGGTGACCCGATCTGCTCGGATGGCAACCAGTGGAGCGCGCACATGGGCTACGTGCCCGGTCTGACCAGCCAGGCCGCAAGTTTCGTCGCGGCCCGAATCTAGCTGGGCGACCGCAGGTCCCGGGTGATCGCGTTGCGCGCGGCCAGTTCGTCGTCGGGCGGATAGTCGACGCCGATCAGCGTCAGCCCATGCGCCGGCGCGGCGGCGAAGTCGCTGGAGCGGTCCGTGGCGGTGAGCAACTCGCGGCACCAGGAGACCGGGCGCCGGTGCTCGCCGACGGCCAGCAGCGCCCCGACCAGTGACCGCACCATCGACCAGCAGAACGCGTCGGCGGTGACCTGCGCGCTGATCAGGTCGCCGTTACGGGACCACTCCAACCGCTGCAGGTCGCGGATGGTGGTGGCGCCGTCGCGACGACGGCAGAACGCCGCAAAATTGTGCAATCCCAACAACTCTCGCGAGGCAGCCGCCATTGCCTCCAGGTCCAGGGCGCGCGGCCATGCCGTGATGTAGCGTGCCTGCAGCGGCTCCACACCGTAGGGCGCCGTCGACAGCCGGTACACATAGTGACGTCGCAGCGCCGAGAATCGGGCGTCGAAACCTGCTGGGGCGCGGACGATATCGAGCACGCGGACATCGGTCGGCAGAAACCGGCCGAGCCGGTGCAGCAGCGGCAGGAATTCCGTGTCGCCGGCGTGTGGGGGTACGCCCCCAGCGGGTGGGGGCACCTCCCACTTGCGGGGGAGTACCCCCGTCCGCGTGCGGGGGTGTGAGCGGGGATAGGCATTAGGCAACGCGGCGAGGGGCACATCGACGTGAGCCACTTGCCCGGTGGCATGGACTCCCGCATCGGTGCGCCCGGCCGCGCGCAGCCGAACCGGCGTGCGGAAAACGGTCGTCAGCGCCTCGTCGAGAACTCCCGCGACGGTACGCTGCCCGGCCTGAGGTGCCCAGCCCGCGAAACCGGTTCCGTCGTAGGCGATGTCCAGCCGCAGACGGACGTCCTCATTAATCCTCGGTGGCCCCTTCGGCCTCGTCGGCCGGCTCGGCTTCGGGCGCGACTTCCGGCGCGACTTCCTCCGCCGTCGGTCCGACCGCGGCTTCCGGCTCCACCGCCGCCGCGGCCGCCACGGGTGCCTCAGCCTTCTTCGAGGCTCGCACCCGACGTGCCCGATCAGCCTCCGACGTCACCGTCTTCTCCCGAACCAGTTCGATCACGGCCATCGGAGCGTTGTCGCCCTTACGCGCCTCGACCTTGATGATCCGGGTGTAACCGCCGTTGCGGTCAGCGAAGAACGGCCCGATCTCCGCGAACAACGCGTGCACCACGTCCTTGTCCCGGATCTGCTTCATAACCTCTCGACGGTTGTGCAGCGTGCCCTTTTTCGCATGCGTGATCAGCTTCTCCGCGTACGGCCGCAGCGCACGGGCCTTCGGCTCGGTCGTTTTGATCCGCCCGTGCTCGAACAGCGACGTGGCCAAGTTGGCCAGAAGGGCCTTCTGGTGCGAAGACGACCCGCCGAGGCGAGGGCCCTTGGTGGGCTTGGGCATTGCTGACGCTCCTGTCTAGATCTGCTGAGTCCGATTCTCCGGCTCCTCAACGGGCCGCTGGCCGGCCCGCCTCGTCACCGGAGGGGCGTTAGAGCTGTTCGGTTTCGGCGTAGTCCTGGTCGTCGTAGGCACCCTCAGTGGACCAGGTGCCGGTGGCGACGTCGTAGCCCGCGACCTGCGACGGGTCGAAGGTGGGCGGGCTGTCTTTGAGCGACAGTCCGAGCTGGTGCAGCTTGACCTTCACCTCGTCGATGGACTTCTGGCCGAAGTTGCGGATGTCGAGCAGGTCGGATTCGGTGCGCGACACCAGCTCGCCGACGGTGTGCACCCCTTCCCGCTTGAGGCAGTTGTAGGACCGCACCGTCAGATCCAGGTCGTCGATCGGCAGTGCGAAGGACGCGATGTGGTCGGCCTCCGCCGGCGACGGCCCGATCTCGATGCCTTCGGCCTCGACGTTGAGTTCGCGTGCCAGACCGAACAATTCGACCAGCGTCTTACCCGCCGACGCCAGCGCGTCGCGGGGGGTAATCGAACTCTTGGTCTCCACGTCCAGGATCAGCTTGTCGAAGTCGGTGCGCTGCTCGACCCGGGTGGCGTCCACCTTGTACGTCACCTTGAGCACCGGCGAGTAGATGGAATCGACTGGGATACGGCCGATTTCGGCGCCAGAAGCCCGGTTTTGCACCGCCGGCACGTAGCCGCGGCCGCGCTCGACGACCAGCTCGACCTCGAGCTTGCCCTTGTCGTTCAGCGTCGCGATGTGCATTTCGGGGTTGTGCACGGTGACACCGGCGGGCGGCACGATGTCGCCCGCGGTGACCGCACCCGGACCTTGCTTGCGCAAGTACATCGTGACCGGCTCGTCCTCCTCCGAGGAGACGACCAGGCCCTTGAGGTTAAGGATGATGGCGGTGACATCTTCTTTGACGCCGGGCACGGTGGTGAACTCGTGCAGCACACCGTCGATGCGAATGCTGGTGACTGCCGCGCCGGGAATCGACGAGAGCAGGGTCCGACGCAGCGAATTGCCCAGGGTGTAACCGAATCCGGGCTCCAGTGGTTCGATGACGAACTGGGACCGGGTGTCGGTGAGGATCTCCTCGGACAGGGTGGGTCGCTGTGAGATCAGCATGGTGTTTCTTCTTCTCCTTCTCGGCACCCGCTATTTGATGCCGCTCAGGTTGTCCGCCGCTGCGGTCGCAGTGGCGGAAGGCTGCGCTACTTCGAGTAGTACTCGACGATCAGCTGCTCGGTGAGCGGCACGTCGATCTGCGCCCGCTCGGGCAATTGGTGGATCAGGATGCGCTGGCGCTCCCCCACCACCTGCAGCCAGCTCGGGATCGGGCGGTCACCCGCGGTCTCCCGGGCGATCTGGAACGGCACCGTGTTCAGCGAGTTGTCCCGCACGTCGATGATGTCGTACTGCGACACCCGGTAGCTGGGGACGTCGACGCGCACGCCGTTGACCGTGAAGTGGCCGTGGGTGACGAGCTGACGGGACATCCGGCGGGTGCGGGCCAGCCCGGCGCGGTAGACGACGTTGTCGAGCCGGCTCTCCAGGATCCTCAGCAGTTCCTCACCGGTCTTCCCGGGCTGCCGCACGGCCTCTTCGTAGTAGCGGCGGAACTGCTTTTCCATGACGCCGTAGGTGAAGCGGGCCTTCTGCTTCTCCTGCATCTGCAGCAGGTATTCGCTTTCCTTGATCCGCGCACGACCGTGCTGGCCGGGAGGGTAGGGACGCTTCTCGAAAGCCTGGTCGCCGCCGACGAGGTCGGTGCGCAGCCGACGGGATTTGCGAGTGATGGGTCCGGTGTAACGAGCCATGTTCTTCTCTCTCCTAAACCCGGCGGCGCTTCGGCGGACGGCAGCCGTTGTGGGGCTGAGGGGTGACGTCGGAGATCGCGCCCACCTCCAATCCGGCGGCTTGCAGCGACCGAATCGCGGTTTCCCGGCCCGAGCCCGGGCCCTTCACGAACACGTCGACCTTGCGCACGCCGTGCTCCTGCGCCTTGCGCGCGGCGTTCTCGGCGGCCAGCTGAGCGGCGAACGGAGTCGATTTCCGCGAGCCCTTGAAGCCGACGTGACCAGACGACGCCCAGGCGATCACGTTCCCGACCGGGTCGGTGATCGTCACGATCGTGTTGTTGAAGGTGCTCTTGATGTGCGCGGCACCGTGCGGGACGTTCTTCTTCTCCCGCCTGCGGGTCTTCTGTGCCTTCTTGGGAGCGGCGCTTGCCTTCTTCGGTGGCATCCGGTTACCTGGCCTTCTTCTTGCCTGCGATGGTGCGCTTGGGGCCCTTGCGGGTCCGCGCGTTGGTCTTGGTCCGCTGGCCGCGTACCGGCAGGCCGCGGCGGTGCCGCAGACCCTGGTAGCAGCCGATCTCGATCTTGCGGCGGATGTCGGCCTGCACCTCACGGCGCAAGTCACCCTCCACCTTCAGGTTGGCTTCGATGTAGTCGCGCAGATGGGTCAGCTGGTCGTCGCTGAGGTCCCGGGTGCGCATTTCGCGGTCGATGCCGGTGGCTGCCAGGATTTCGTTCGAGCGGGTGCGGCCGATGCCATAGATGTAGGTCAGGGCGATCTCCATCCGCTTGTCGCGCGGAAGATCGACGCCGACTAGTCGAGCCATAGGTGGCGTTTCCTTTTTCTAGGCGGAGGTCTGGTCCCAGCCCGTTCCCGCGTTATCGGGGCCCGGCCTCCGTCCGGGCGTGGATGAGCGGCCTATCCGCTCACTGGTGCTGGGAGGTCTGCATTCAGTTGTCAGCGCGTGGGGACTAGCCCTGACGCTGCTTGTGGCGTGGATCTGAGCAGATCACCATGACCCGCCCATGCCGACGGATCACCCTGCACTTGTCACAGATTGCCTTGACGCTCGGGTTCACCTTCACGGCTGTTCGATCCTGTTCTGTCTACTCGTAGGTTTGCGGTTCGGGGCTTTTTACTTGTACCGGTACACGATGCGGCCCCGGGACAGGTCGTAGGGAGACAACTCCACCACCACCCGGTCCTCGGGCAGGATGCGGATGTAATGCTGCCGCATCTTGCCGCTGATGTGGGCAAGCACCTTGTGGCCGTTCTCCAGCTCAATGCGGAACATCGCATTGGGCAGCGGCTCGACCACCCGGCCCTCGACCTCGATGGCGCCGTCCTTCTTGGCCATAACTTCTCAGAAATCCTCGTCGTTTAGTTTCGTTCTCGTCTGCGCCGGATCCGGGCAACGTCTACCCCGACTTCAAACGTGAGCCGGTGACAGGAAATTCCTAGGACTGGGGCACACAAAAGCCGGCGCGAACGCCGCACCGTTGTTCCACGATACCTGGTCATCCGGCCTGGCCAAAATCGCCGCGGGCGGAATCGGGCCCGCCACCTGACCCTCCGCACGGGCGCTGACGAGCGCATACTTAATCCCGATGGCCAACCCCGTTTCGCACCCCGGTGCGCAGCTGCGCAAGCCTGTGATGCTGACCGTCGACGACGATCCGGCGGTATCGCGCGCAGTGGCCCGAGACCTGCGCCGCCATTACGGCGAGGAACACCGGATCGTGCGCGCGGAATCGGGTCCCGAGGGCCTGGACACCCTCAAGCAACTCAAACTACGGGGTGAAACGGTCGCCACCCTCATCGCCGACTACCGGATGCCGCAGATGACCGGCATCGAGTTCCTCGAACAGGCGATGGACCTATACCCGGCGGCGCGGCGGATCCTGTTGACCGCCTACGCCGACACCCACGCCGCCATCGACGCGATCAACGTCGTCGACCTCGATCACTACCTGCTCAAGCCGTGGGACCCGCCCGAAGAGAAGCTCTATCCGGTCATCGACGCGCTGCTGGAGGCGTGGCGGCGGGCGCCCGAACACCCGATCCCCCACACCAAGGTGGTCGGACACCGCTGGTCGGCACGGTCCTGGCAGGTCCGCGACTTCCTGGCCCGCAACGGGCTTTACTACACCTGGTTCATGGCCGACGAGCCCGCCGGCCAGCAGCTGCTGCAGGCCGCCGGCGAGGACGGCCTGCGGCTACCCGTCGTCGTCACCGAACACGGCGACCCGCTGGTGGAACCCACCGACGCAGAACTCGCCGATACGTTGGGCCTGACCACCACGCCGTCGCAGGAGTTCTACGACCTGGTCGTCGTCGGTGGCGGACCCGCCGGCCTGGCCGCGGCCGTCTACGGCGCCTCCGAGGGGCTGCGCACGGTGCTCATCGAACGCACCGCGACGGGCGGCCAGGCCGGCCAGAGCTCGCGGATCGAGAACTACCTGGGCTTCCCGGACGGGGTGTCGGGCGGCCAGCTGGCCGAACGCGCGCGCAGGCAGGCGGAGAAGTTCGGCGCCGAACTGATCACCGCCCGCGCGGCCACCGCCCTGGAAGTCAACGGTTCCAAGCGCACCGTGCGGTTCGCCGACGGCGGCTCCATCGACGCGCACGCGGTCATCCTGGCCACCGGCGTCGCCTACCGCCAACTGGCCGCAGCAGGGTGCACCGAGTTGACCGGCCGCGGCGTCTACTACGGAGCGGCCACCTCCATCGCGTCGGAATGCAAAGGCGAAGAGGTTTACGTGATCGGCGGGGCCAATTCGGCCGGCCAGGCGGCGATGCACCTGTCCCGCGAGGCCAAATCCGTGACCATCATCGTGCGGGCCCCGTCGTTGGCGGCGTCGATGTCGCATTACCTCATCCAGCAGATCGAGGGGAACCCCAAAATCACCGTTCGCGCCTGCACCGAAGTGCACCGGGCAACAGGAACCGACCACCTCGAGAAGCTGACGCTCATCGACAACCGGACCGGGGACACCGAGGAGGTCACCTGCGGCCGGATGTTCATCTTCATCGGCGCCGCACCGCGCACCGAGTGGCTGGACGGAGTGCTCGCCCGCGACGATCACGGCTTCATCCTCACCGGCCCGGATCTGCGGAACGTCTGCGGCTGGACTTTGGACCGGCCACCCCACCACCTGGAAACCAGCGTGCCGGGCGTGTTCGTCGCCGGAGATGTGCGGTCGGCGTCCGCCAAACGGGTCGCGGCCGCGGTCGGGGAGGGATCGATGGCCGTGATGCTCGTGCACCGCTATCTATCGGAGTCCTAGTGGGGTTCGGGGCATGACCACCAAGCTGCCGTGTGAGCCCGACGAGCTGCGCACCCTGTTCTTGTTCGAGGCCCTCACCAACGAGCAGCTGGCGATGCTGTGCGCCGACGGGCACATCGAGACATTCCAACCGGGCCCGATCTGCGTCGAGGGCGAACCGGCGACCTGCTTTTACGTCCTCATCGACGGGGAGCTGACGATGTCGAAGCTCTCCGGCGGTCAGGACATCGAAACCAACCGGACCTCGCAGCGCGGCGTGTATTGCGGTGCCTGGCAGGCGTTCACCGGCGAGCAGCAGCAGGCCTACAGCACGTCGGTGCATGTGACCAGGCCGTCGCGGTTCTTTGTGATGGACGCACCCGCGTTCGCCCGGTTCATGCAGGACCAGTTCGCGATGGCGGTCCACCTGCTCGACGGGATCGCCGTCGGCACCGAGCGCACCCGCCGGATCATCGACAACCGGGAGAAGCTGCTGGCGCTGGGCCAGTTGTCGGCCGGGCTCACTCATCAGCTGAACAATCCCGCGGCGGCCACGGTGCGAGCCGCCGCCGCACTGCGCGACCGGATCGCCGGGATGCGCCAGAAACTGGTGATGCTCGCCGACGGCACCGTCACCCCGGAGGCGCTGCAAGCCCTGGTGCGGCTGCAGGAGGAGATCGCCGCGCAGGTTGCCAAGTCGGCCTCCTATCAATCGGGGCAGCACCTGAGCGCGATCCAGACCGCCGACACCGAGGACGCCGTCGGCGAGTGGCTGGAAGACCATGGCATCGACGGCGGCTGGGATATGGCGCCGACATTCGTCGAAGGCGGCATCGACACCGCCTGGTTGGAGCGGATATCCGCGACTATCGACGACCTCGGCGCCTCGACGTCGTTGGAAAAGGCGATCCGCTGGCTCAGCTACACCATCGATGGCGAGCTGCTGCTCAACCAGATCTCGGAAGCGAGCAAACGGATCTCGGCGCTGGTCGCCGACGCCAAGCAGTACTCCCAGATGGACCGGGCCCCGTTCCAGGTGGCCGATGTGCACGAACTGCTGCGCAGCACGCTGGTGATGTTCGCCGACCGGCTGGGCAAAGACACCGGCAAGGACACCAGAGTCATCACGGTGGTCAAGGAATTCGACCAGTCGCTTCCCGAAATCCCTTGCTATCCAGGCGATCTCAACCAGGTATGGACCAACATCATCGACAACGCGATCGCCGCGATGCGCGACGAAGGCGGGACGCTGACCATCCGCACCGGCAGGGAAGGCGAGAAGATGGCCCGAGTCGAGATCTGCGATACCGGGCCCGGGATCCCGGACGGCGTGCGCGAGCATATCTTCGAGCCCTTCTTCACCACCAAACCGTTCGGCGAGGGCACTGGGCTGGGGCTGGATCTGGCCTGGAACATCGTCGTCAAGAAGCATCGCGGGGATCTGCGCGCGGAGTCGATCCCCGGCGATACGCGGTTCATCGTGCTCCTGCCGCTGGAGATACCCCCGGCCGTGGATGTGGCACTCCCGGAATAAGCACCATCACACCGCCGGTTTCAGACACCATGACCGACTCTGCAGCGAGCAAGCCAAATCTCGGCCGGTTCGGATCGTTCGGACGCGGCGTGACACCTGCGCAAGCCAAGGAAATCGAGTCCCTGGGCTACGGAGCCGTCTGGGTAGGTGGTTCTCCGCCCGCCGAGCTGGCTTGGGTGGAACCCATCCTCGAAGCGACGACCACGCTGCAGGTGGCCACCGGCATCGTCAACATCTGGTCGGCGCCCGCCAAACCGGTCGCCGAATCGTTCCACCGCATCGAGGCGGCCTATCCGGGCCGCTTCCTGCTGGGTATCGGCGTCGGCCACCCCGAGGCGGTCAGCGAGTACCGCAAGCCCTACGACGCGCTGGTGGAGTACCTGGACAGGCTCGACGACTACGGCGTACCGGCCAACCGCCGGGTGGTGGCGGCCCTGGGTCCCCGGGTGCTGAAGCTGTCCGCCCGGCGCAGCGCCGGGGCGCACCCCTACCTGACCACACCGGAGCACACCGCGCAGGCCCGTGAACTGATCGGCCGGTCGGCGTTCCTGGCGCCCGAGCACAAGGTGGTGCTGACCACCGACACCGAGAAGGCCCGTTCGGTAGGCCGCAGGGCGCTCGACATCTATTTCAATCTGGCCAATTACCGCAACAACTGGAAACGGCTGGGCTTTTCCGACGAGGAAGTCACCCGTCCCGGCAGCGACCGCCTGGTCGACGCCCTGGTTGCTTACGGCACCCCGGACCAGATCGCGGCACGGTTGAATGAGCACTTGGACGCCGGCGCCGACCATGTGCCCGTGCAGGTCCTCACCGAGGATGAAAACCTGGTTTCGGCGCTGGCTGAACTGGCGGGGCCACTCGGACTGATTCAGTCTTGAGTAAGCGGACGACAGAGGGGGACCTGGATGACCGGGGCAGTATCACTCAAACCCGACCTGGGTCGGTTTGGCGTCTGGCTGCCGACCCGGTCGATCACACCCGAGCTGGCCGCGGGTATCGAATCGTGCGGTTACGGCGCCGCCTGGATCGGCGGATCCCCGGACGCGGAACTTTCCTGGGTCGACCCGGCCCTGGCACAGACCGCGTCGCTGCAACTGGCCACCGGGATCGTCAATATCTGGTCGGCGCCGGCACCGGCTGTCGCCGAGTCGTTTGCGCGCATCGAGACCACCCACCCGGGACGGTTTTTGCTGGGCATCGGGGTGGGCCACCGCGAGAACACCCAGGAGTACGCGAAGCCGTACGACGCACTGGTCGGTTACCTCGACGAGCTCGACGCCGCCAGCTCCAGCACCTTCGTGCCGACCAGTCGCCGGGTGCTTGCGGCGCTCGGGCCTCGGGTGTTGCTGCTGGCGGCGCAGCGCAGCGCCGGCGCCCACCCGTATCTGACCACGCCGGAACACACGGCCAAGGCTCGTGAGCTGGTGGGCAACACGGTGTTCCTGGCGCCGGAGCACAAGGTGGTGCTCACCACCGACGCCGAGAAAGCCCGCGCAGTCGGCCGCGAGACCCTCGAACGTTATCTGCGCCTGAGCAACTATGTGAACAACTGGCTGCGGCTGGGGTTCACCCACGACGACGTGCGCGAGCCCGGCAGCGACAGGCTGGTCGACGCGGTGGTGGCCCACGGCACCCCGGAGGCCATTGCGCAACGCCTCAACGAACATCTGGAAGCCGGCGCCGACCACGTGGCGATCCAGGTGCTGGGCGGCTGGGACGAAGACACACTACTGCCCGCGCTCGGGGAACTGGCCGGGCCATTGGGGCTAACTCGCAGCGCCTGACCAACCCATTCAGTTAGGGTCTGAGCATGCGGCTGTTGGTCACCGGCGGCGCCGGATTCATCGGCGCCAATTTTGTGCATAGCACGGTACACGAGCATCCCGAAGACACGGTGACGGTGCTCGACGCCATGACCTACGCCGGGCGGCGCGAGTCACTGGCCGACGTCGACGATGCCATCAGGCTGGTCGAGGGCGACATCGTCGACGCGGAGCTGGTCTCCAAGCTGGTCGCCGAGTCCGACGCGGTCGTGCACTTCGCCGCGGAAAGCCACGTGGACAACGCGCTGGACGACCCGGAACTGTTCCTGCGCACCAACGTGATCGGGACGTTCACCATCCTGGAAGCGGTACGACGCCACGGTGTGCGGCTGCACCACATCTCAACCGACGAGGTCTACGGCGACCTGGAACTCGACGACCCCAAGCGATTCACCGAGTCGACGCCCTACAACCCGTCGAGTCCGTACTCGGCGACCAAGGCCGGCGCCGACATGCTGGTCCGGGCCTGGGTGCGGTCGTACGGAGTGCGCGCGACGATCTCCAACTGCTCCAACAACTACGGGCCGTATCAGCACGTCGAGAAATTCATCCCACGCCAGATCACCAATGTGCTCACCGGCCGACGACCCAAGTTGTACGGCAGCGGCGCCAACGTGCGCGACTGGATCCACGTCGAAGACCACAACAGTGCGGTCCGGCGAATCCTCGAAAAAGGCCAGATCGGCCGGACGTATTTGATCAGCGCTGACGGCGAGCGCGACAACCTGACCGTACTGCGCACGCTGCTGAAGATGATGGGCCGCGACCCCGACGACTTCGACCACGTTACCGACCGCGTCGGCCACGACCTGCGGTACGCCATCGATTCGTCGACCCTCTACGACGAACTGTACTGGGCGCCAAAGCATCCCGACTTCGACGAGGGTCTGTACGCCACCATTGAGTGGTACCGCGACAACGAATCCTGGTGGCGTCCCCTGAAGGACGCCGCGGAGGCCCGCTACGAGGAACGCGGTCAGTGAGATGAAAGTTCGCGAACTCGCCATCCCCGGCGCCTGGGAGATCACCCCGACCATCCACGGCGACTCGCGGGGACTGTTCTTCGAATGGCTCACCGACCAAGGTTTCAGCTCCTTTGCCGGCCACCGCTTCGACGTCCGGCAAGCCAACTGCTCGGTGTCCTCGGCCGGCGTGCTGCGCGGCCTGCACTTCGCCCAGGTGCCACCCAGCCAGGCCAAGTACGTCACCTGCGTACGCGGCTCGGTGTTCGATGTCGTCGTCGACATCCGGTTGGGCTCACCGACATTCGGCCGCTGGGATTCGGTTCTGCTCGACGACTCCGACCGCAGGACGATCTACCTCTCCGAAGGTCTCGGACACGGTTTCCTTGCGCTGCAAGATAATTCGACGGTGATGTATTTGTGCTCAGCGGAGTACAACCCGCAGCGCGAGCACACCATCTGCGCCACCGATCCGGCTCTGGCAATCGACTGGCCGCTGGTCGACGGCGTCGCGCCGAGCTTGTCCGACCGTGACGCCGCGGCCCCCGGCCTGGAGGAAGTGCGCGACGCCGGCCTACTCCCCTCCTGGGAGGAGACCCAGCGGTTCATCAACGGTATGCGCGGGACCGGGTAACTCCTGACCTCAGGTGCCCGCGCCGATCCCCAGGTAATCGGCTTCGGTTGCATACGGCTGTCCAGGCCTGACCCCCTTGCCAGCGCTGGCGACCGTTACTAGGATATCCAAGTATCCGCTCACGCGCCGAAAACGACACTCAAGGGCACTCATGACCACGCAGATTCCGCACTTCATCGACGGCAAGCGCACCGCCGGCCAGTCCACCCGCACCGCCGACGTCTTCGACCCCAGCACTGGCCAGGTGCAGGCGAAGGTGCCGATGGCCGGCAGGGCCGACATCGACGCCGCGGTGGCATCGGCCGTCGAAGCCCAAAAGGGCTGGGCGGCATGGAATCCGCAGCGCCGCGCCCGCGTGATGATGCGATTCATCGAGCTGGCCAACGACGCAGGCGACGAACTCGCCGCGCTGCTGTCCGTCGAGCACGGCAAGACACTGGCCGACGCGCGCGGTGACATCCAGCGCGGCATCGAGGTGATCGAGTTCTGCATCGGGATTCCGCACCTGCTCAAGGGCGACTACAGCGAGGGCGCCGGTCCGGGTATCGACGTCTACTCGCTGCGCCAGCCCCTGGGCGTGGTCGCGGGCATCACCCCGTTCAACTTCCCGGCCATGATTCCGCTGTGGAAGGCCGGGCCGGCCCTTGCCTGTGGAAACGCGTTCGTGCTCAAGCCGAGTGAACGTGACCCGTCGGTCCCGGTGCGGCTGGCCGAGCTGTTTCTCGAAGCCGGTCTGCCGCCGGGCGTGTTCCAGGTCGTACACGGCGACAAGGAAGCCGTCGACGCGATCCTCGACCACCCCGACATCCAGGCGGTGGGTTTCGTCGGCAGCTCCGACATCGCCCAGTACATCTACGCGACGGCCGCGGCCCACGGCAAGCGGTCGCAATGCTTCGGCGGCGCCAAGAACCACATGATCGTGATGCCCGATGCCGACCTCGACCAGGCCGTCGACGCGCTGATCGGCGCCGGGTACGGCAGCGCCGGGGAACGGTGCATGGCGATCAGCGTCGCGGTGCCGGTCGGTGAACAGACCGCGGAACGGTTGCGCGCCAGGCTCGTTGAGCGGATCAACAACCTGCGGGTGGGGCACAGTCTGGACCCCAAGGCCGACTACGGTCCGTTGGTCACCGAGGCGGCGCTGGCGCGGGTACGCAACTACATCGACCAGGGTGTGGCCGCCGGCGCGGAACTGGTGGTCGACGGCCGCGAGCGCGGCAGCGACGACATAACGTTCGGTGACGCCAACCTCGAAGGCGGTTTCTTCATCGGCCCGACGCTGTTCGACCGCGTCACCACCGACATGTCGATCTACACCGACGAGATCTTCGGGCCCGTGCTGTGCATGGTGCGCGCCCGCGACTACGAGGAGGCGTTGCGGCTGCCTTCCGAGCACGAGTACGGCAACGGTGTGGCGGTCTTCACCCGAGACGGCGACACCGCCCGCGATTTCGTCTCACGGGTGCAGGTGGGCATGGTCGGTGTCAATGTGCCGATCCCGGTCCCGGTGGCCTACCACACCTTCGGCGGCTGGAAGCGCTCCGGATTCGGCGACCTCAACCAGCACGGCCCGGCGTCCATCCAGTTCTACACCAAAGTCAAGACCGTCACGTCGCGGTGGCCATCCGGCATCAAAGACGGTGCCGAATTCGTCATTCCCACAATGAACTAGGGACCTCATGAATCTGTTCGGCCTGAACGACGACGAACGGGTGATCACCGAGACAGCCGCCGCGTTCGCCGCCAAACGCCTGGCTCCGCACGCCCTTGGGTGGGACGCCACCAAGTACTTTCCCGTGGACGTATTGCGGGAGGCCGCCGAACTCGGCATGGCGGCGATCTACTGCCGTGATGACGTCGGCGGCAGCGGACTGCGTCGGCTTGACGGGGTCCGCATCTTCGAGCAGTTGGCCATCGCCGACCCGACGACCGCCGCGTTCCTGTCCATCCACAACATGTGCGCCTGGATGATCGACACCTTCGGCACCGCTGAACAGCGCAAGTTCTGGGTTCCCAGGTTGGCCTCGATGGATGTCATCGCCAGCTACTGCCTGACCGAGCCGGGCGCCGGGTCCGACGCCGGCGCTCTGAGCACCCGCGCCGTCAAGCAGGGCGGCGACTACGTGCTCGACGGCGTCAAGCAGTTCATCTCCGGCGCGGGAGCCTCGGATGTCTACGTGGTGATGGCCCGCACCGGAGCCGAGGGCCCGCGCGGCATCTCCACCTTCGTCATCGAAAAAGACACTCCCGGGCTCAGTTTCGGCGCACTCGAGGAGAAGATGGGCTGGCACGCGCAGCCCACCGCGCAGGTGGTTCTGCAGGGGGTGCGGGTACCCGCCGACGCGATGCTGGGCGGCGCGGACGGTGAGGGCACCGGCTTCGGAATCGCGATGAACGGCCTCAACGGCGGTCGGCTCAACATTGCGGCGTGCTCGCTCGGCGGGGCGCAGGCCGCTTTCGACAAAGCCGGGGCCTATGTCCGGGACCGGGAGGCATTCGGCTCCCCCCTACTCGACGAGCCGACCATCCGCTTCACCCTGGCGGACATGGCTACCGCGCTCCAGGCGTCGCGAATGTTGTTGTGGCGGGCGGCAAGTGCGTTAGACGCCGATGAGGCCGACAAGGTGGAGCTGTGCGCGATGGCCAAACGCTATGTCACCGACGCGTGCTTCGAGGTCGCGGACAAGGCCCTGCAGCTGCATGGCGGCTACGGCTATCTGCGCGAGTATGGTCTGGAAAAGATCGTGCGGGACCTGCGCGTGCATCGCATCCTGGAAGGGACCAACGAAATCATGCGAGTGGTCATCGGCCGGGCTGAGGCCGCGCGATTCCGCGCAACCGCTTAGAAAGGCACCGATGACTAACTTTTCCAGCATCGCTTTCCTAGGGTTGGGCAACATGGGCGCACCGATGTCGGCGAATCTGGTTGCCGCCGGCCATATTGTGCGCGGATTCGATCCGGTTCCAGCGGCGGCGGCCGCCGCCGCCGAGGCTGGCGCCACGGTCTTCGACAGCGCTGCGGACGCGGTCGCAGCGGCCGACGCCGTCATCACCATGCTGCCCAACGGCGACGTGGTGAAACGCTGCTACGCCGAGATTCTGCCCGCCGCGCGCGCCGGTGCACTGTTCATCGACAGCTCCACGATTTCGGTCAACGACGCCCGTGAAGTCCACTCACTGGCGGAATCGCACGGGGTTTCGCAGCTGGACGCACCGGTCTCCGGCGGGGTGAAGGGTGCGGTGGCCGGCACGCTGGCGTTCATGGTGGGCGGTGACGAGTCCGTGCTGCAGCGAGCACGGCCGGTGCTGGAACCGATGGCGGGCAAGATCATTCACTGCGGCGGCCCCGGCGCCGGCCAGGCCGCCAAGGTGTGCAACAACATGGTGCTGGCGGTGCAGCAGATCGTCATCGGCGAGGCGTTCGTCCTGGCCGACAAGCTGGGGTTGTCGGACCAGTCACTGTTCGATGTGATCACCGGTGCGACCGGCAACTGTTGGGCGGTGCACACCAACTGCCCGGTGCCCGGCCCGGTACCGACGTCACCGGCCAATAACGGCTTCAAGCCGGGCTTTGCGACCGCGCTGATGAACAAGGACCTGGGCCTGGCAATGGACGCGGTGGCTGCAACGGGTGCGGCGGCGCCGCTGGGCACTCACGCCGCCGAGATCTACGCGAAGTTCGCCGCCGATCACGGCGCCCTGGACTTCAGTGCGGTGATCGAGATGCTGCGCGGTAGCTGACCGGCGCGGTAGTCAGCAGTTGCACCGGACGGTGAAGTCGTTCTCCTGGCCGGCCAGGGATGGGTGCAGGCCGTGCAGGAGCATGTTTTCTTTGAGCTCGGAAATGTTGTCGCGGTAGGCCTTCTGGACGGTCTCGACCCACTCTCGGCCGCCGTCGGCTTGATAGGTCAGGTCGACGACGTGGAATTGCGGTGTGGTGGTGTCAAGGGGGCAGGCCAGGGCGTCGCGCAGGGTGGCGCGTTGGTGCTCGGGGTCGCCGACACGCCCACACGGGGAGCCGATGGGGTAGTCGACCAGCGCGGTTCGCGGCGGCCGGAAGGCCTCGGAAATGTCACGCAGGGTCGAGAGCATCAGAGTGGGTAACCCGCGGGCCTCCAGCGCACGCGCGAGGACCGCGTCGGCTTGGTGGCATTGGGGGCAGAAAGGCACCATCAACACCAGATCGACTTTCTGCCGGGCGAATTCGTCGTGGATGCGCGGCGCGGTCTCGGTGGCCAGCCCGTCCCACTTGGTGATGGAACCGAGAATGCTGACCGCCTCGGACGCCAGCGACCCTATGGCGCCTTCCGCCTCCAGTTCAGTCATGCGGTCACGGGGAAAAGCGACGTTGAGGTCCTCGTCGGCCCAGAAGCGCGCCGGGGTGGTGTGATCGAACACGATCTGGTCACTGGGCACATCGCGCGGAATCAGGCGATACGACAAATCATTCGTGCGCTCAAATGGTGTCTGCCCACGCTCCCGGGCGCCCAGGCTGACCAGCAGGCCGATGGTCAACTCGGACAGCGGCTTGTGCACGGGGACCATCGGCGGGTCGCCGAACTGAGGCAAAGCCGCTGCCGCGCGCAATGCGTCCGAATCCATCCCGACACCGGGGAACATCAGAGGGGCCAGGGCCCGCTGGTGATCGCTGAACAGATATGATATGACGACCTGCGCCTACGCCGCGCCACGGCCCGAGTCGCCGCCGGATTCGCTGAGCTTCTGCAACTGTACGCACTCGTCGGTGCCGTCGAGCCAGAGCAAGAACCGCGACGGCGGCGGGAGCAGTTGGGCCACTGTGCTTGTGGGTACCGCGGTGGGGTTGCCTACGGGGACGCTGCGTCCCTGCCAGTGCAGGGAGCCGGGACCAGCCTGCAAATTGACATACCAGCTGGTTTTCCGTCCGTAGGTTAGCGGGACGATGAAGCCATCCGACAGCTCGACCACCCGAACCGGGGTGGTATAGCGGCAGCCCGTGCGGCGACCGGTGTAGTCGATGACCGCAAAGATGCTGTGCGGACGACCGGCGCGGCCGAAGGTCGAGACCACCTTGTTGGCGAACCGCTTGTTGCGCTTGCGCTTAGCGTCGATCACTGCCGGGTCACCACGGCGCATTCCCGCCGCGATGCGGATGCGCCGGACGATGGCGGCACCGGCTACGACCGCCAGCACAGCGAGCGCAGCGTGGCGTCCCCGCTTCGGCGGCGCACTGCGCCTTTGAGTCGACATGGCTGTGCCTCCTTCGAACGCTGCGGCAAAACGGGCTCGCAGACCCGACACCGCCCAACTATCGTTGCTTCGCATTAATTAGTCAAGCGTTTAGTTTTATCTCACGCTGCCGAATGCTACCCGTGTCTGGCAGTACGGTTTGGGGATGCAGACGCAGGGAAAGGGCCCTACCCGGGGCCGACAGCGTCACCCGGCGCGCACCGGGAGGCGGGCCGGACCGTCAACAACCCGTGGCGAGATCCTGGACGCCGCTCGTGCGATGTTCGCCGAACTCGGCTATGAGCGGACCACGCTGCGCGGTGTGGCGGCGCGGGCTGGGGTCAATCAGGCCCTGATCTACCATTTCTTCGGCACCAAGGACGAGTTGCTCACGGCAACACTGAACCTGCCCATCGACCCGTCTTTCATCACCGATGCGCTGCACAACAACCCGGGACGCGAAGGCTACGAACTGATCCGCCGCGCCCTGGCTTCCTGGCAACGACCCCAGGTGCGCGAGCACTTCCAAGCCCTGTTGCGTGCGGGAATCTCACACGAGCGCGCCGCGGAAGCACTGCGAAACCTGTTCTCCGCCCACCTTCTCGACGCCTTCGCCGCAGCAACGCCTCGACCGGACGGCCAACTACGGGCGGCACTGGTGGCCTCACAAATCGCCGGAATCGCCATTCTGAGGTTCATGATCGGCGTCGAAGCGCTCGCCGTAGCCGACGACGAAACCATCGTCGACGCCGTCGGACCCACCCTGCAGCGCTACCTGACCGGTGACCTGCACTAACCCGCCGCGCCCTGGGCCTTCGGCCTTATGGTGCGGTCAGAAGTCGCCGGTGTTGCGTCGCAACGTTTCAATGGACGACACCAAAGCCTGCGATTCGTCAGCGTCCATGCCGATGTCGGCGAACACCTGCTCGTTGAGCGTGACGGTGGCGTCCTCGACCGTGGAGCGGCCCAGGTCGGTGATCTGCACGAGCGTCGTCCGCCCATCGGTGGGGTGCGGCACCCGCTGAACGAGCCCGTCGGCCTCCAGCCGGCGGATCGCGTGGGTCACGCTGGTGACGTGGACCTGCAGCCGGTCGGAGGCCTTGGTGATCGGCAGCGCTCCGGTGCGGCTGAACGCCAGCAGCCGCAGCAACTCGAAGCGCGAGAAGCTCAGGTCGTAGGGGCGCAGCGCGTTCTCGACGCGGGCCAGCAGGATTTGATGCGCACGCATCACCGAGGTCACCGCGACCATGCCCGGCGCCACATCGCCCCACCCGGCACGCTCCCAGTTGGCCCGTGCCACAGCGATCGGGTCTCGGTTCTGCGGTCTCGAGGCAGCCACGCCCTTTCTTACCGCACTTGCGGTCGACGCGGGTACATCCGCTACAGCGAACGCTGCAGCAGCACCTGACCGCTGTCGGCGGCAACCACCTGCACCGCGGCGATCTGGTCGACCGGCGTCGAAATGCTGCCTGCGGGCGTCGCAGTGTGGCCAGGCTCGGCCACCCAGGTCGCCAGTCGGGTTTGGCTGCCGTCGCGACCCACCACGACCATTGCCAGGGTGTCATGGTGCGCATTCAGCGGCGCCAAGCAGACACACTTCAGGTTGATAGAGGTCCCCCAGTGCTGGTTGCTGAGCTGCACCGTCGAGGTCAGCAGGGTGGTGCCGACCTGTGCCATCGGCTGCGAGGACGCGGTCACCTGCTGCGGGGCGCTCGAGTGGTACGCGGCCTGAACACCAACGAACACGCCGGTTCCCAGCACCACGGCCGCGGCAGACGACGCCACCCAGGTCGCCACCCGGGTGCGGCGCCGGCGCCAGCGCACCGCTGCCAACAACGACGGCAACAACTCCGGCGACATCTCCGGTGTCGCCGACAGCGGGCCGGACTCGCCGATCGCGGCCACTTCATGGCGGTCAAGCTGCGACAGCAGCCCCGGAACGCCACTCAGATCCGCGACGGCCTCCCGGCAGGCCGGGCACTGGGCCAGGTGCGCCTCGAATTCGCGGCGGTCGGCGGCAGACAACGATCCCAACACGTATGCGGCATCCCACATCGCGTAGCGGTCACCGGGCGGGCCGATATCCCGTAGCGGCGTGCTCATCTCATCCATCTCCTGTCACCCTTCAAGCATTCGGAACCCGTCATCGGGTAACTCCGAGTTCCTGCAGAGTGAGCCGCAATGCCCGCACGGCATAGTGTAGTCGCGACTTCACCGTTCCTTCGGCGATCTGCAGGTCGTCGGCGATCTGCGTGGTGGTCCAACCGCGGTAATAGGACCGTTCGATCACAGCCCGGTGCTCGGTGGACAACTGGGCCATCGCGTCTGCTATCAGCAGCCGGTCCAGCGCCGCGTTCACCTCGTCCGGAGTGGACCGCTCGGGCGCGCCCGCTTCGTCTGTCGAACCGACAACGTGGCGGTACCGTGCGCTGCGCCGGTCGTCGATGATCATGTTGCGAGCGACGGTGAACAACCACGCCCGCACCGACCGCTCGGTGTCGCCGATGACTTCCGGATGCTGCCAGGCCCGCAACAACGTTTCTTGGACGACGTCCTCCGACTGGCTCGCGTCCCCGGTCAACCGGAGCGCGTAACGCCACAGAACCGCGGCGTGCTCGTCGTAGAGCGCCTTCATCAAAGCGGCTTCGGCAGCCCCGGACGCCCTCCAAGTGCCGATCCCACGAGCCACTCGATCACCTCCGCCAGTGACACGAGTCGAGTGGATGTTTAGTTCAAGGCTGCTGAGCCAGGGTCAGGATGCGCGGCCCGGCATCGGTCACCGCGACGGTGTGTTCCCAGTGCGCCGCGCGCGACCCGTCGGTGGTGGTGACCGTCCATTCGTCGTCGAGCACCGTGGTTTTGCCCGTTCCGAGGGTCAGCATCGGCTCGATGGCCAGCACCGAGCCGGGGGCCAGCAGCGGGCCGCGCCCGGGAGGGCCCTCGTTGGGCAGGAACGGATCCAGGTGCATATGCCGGCCGATCCCGTGGCCCCCGTAGCCCTCGACGATCCCGAAGCCGCGTCCGTAGCGGACCTCGGCCGCGCGGGTGCCCATTTCGACGGCGTGCGAGACGTCGGTCAACCGGTTACCGGCGACCATCGCCGCAATCCCGGCTTGCAGCGACTCCCTGGTCGCCGCGCAGAGCGCTTCGTCGGCGACATCGAGGGTCCCGACCCCGAAGGTGATCGCCGCGTCCCCGTGCCAGCCTTCCAGCACCGCGCCGCAGTCGATGGATACCAGGTCACCGGGGGCCAGTATTTCTGCGGCGGAAGGAATCCCATGAACAACCCGATCATTGACCGACGCGCAGATCGACGCCGGGAAACCGTGATAGCCCAGGAAAGACGGCGTCGCGCCGGCGGCACGGATCACCGCCTCGGCGATTTCGTCGAGGCTCAGGGTCGACGCCCCCGCTACCGCGGCCGCATGGACCGCCTGCAGCGCGGCGGCGACCACAGCGCCGGCCGCTGCCATCGCGTCGAGTTCACCGGCACTGCGCTGCGGCACGACCCTGCGACTGCGCAGCCGTGCCAGCGGGCGCATGGTTACTTGCCCAGCGCTTGCAGCGCGCGGGCGAACACCTCATCCAACGAGCCGACGGCTTCGACGGTCTTCAACTCGCCGCGGTAGTACTCCAGCAGCGGCGCGGTCTCGTCACGGTAGACCTTCATCCGGTTGAGGATGACGTCGTCGGTGTCATCGGCACGGCCACGTGCTTTGAGCCGTTGCAACAACTCCTCCTGCGAGACGCGGAACTCCAATACCGCGTCGATGTCGACGCCACGGCGTTGCAGCATTTCGTGCAACGCCTTGGCCTGCTCGACTGAGCGCGGATACCCATCCAGGATGAAACCGCCGGCCGCATCGGGATTGCCCAGACGGTCGTCGACGAGCTGGTTGGTCAAGTCGGAGGGCACCAGGTCACCGGCGTCCAGGTAACGCTTGGCCTCCAGGCCGAGTGGGGTCCCGTTGCCGATGTTTTGCCGGAACAGCTCGCCCGTGGAGATCTGCGGGATCCCAAGCTTCTCGGAGAGCTTCTGGGCCTGCGTTCCTTTGCCCGCCCCGGGCGGTCCCAGCAAAACGACTCTCACTTCAGGAACCCTTCATAGTTGCGCTGCATGAGCTGACTCTCGATCTGTTTGACCGTATCCAAACCGACGCCAATCATGATCAAAACCGCAGTACCGCCAAACGGCAAATTCTGAACCGCTCCGCCATTGCCGATCTGAAGGAAAAGATTGGGCAGCACGGCGATAGCACCGAGGTAGATCGAGCCCGGCAAGGTGATTCTGCTCAGCACATAGCGCAGGTAGTCGGCGGTGGGCTTGCCCGGACGGATACCGGGAATGAATCCGCCGAACTTCTTCATTTCGTCGGCACGTTCGTCGGGATTGAACGTGATCGACACGTAGAAGTACGTGAAGAAAATGATGAGCCCGAAGTAGATGCCGATGTAGACGGGATCGCTCGGGTCGGACAGGTAGGTGCTGACGAACTTGTCCCACCAGCTGTTGCCCCCCCCGCCGCTGCCGCTGCGGATCAGCTGGGTGATCAGATGCGGAATGTAGATCAGCGATGACGCGAAGATGACCGGGATAACGCCGGCCTGGTTGACCTTCAGCGGCAGGTACGTCGAGGTTCCGCCGTACATGCGCCGGCCCACCATGCGCTTGGCGTATTGCACGGGGATCCGGCGCTGGCCCTGCTCGACGAACACGACGCCGACGATGATGAGCAGCGCGGCAACGCAGACGGCGGCGAAGATGACCCCGCCACGGCTGTCCAGGATGGTTTTGCCTTCGGAGGGAATCCGCGCGGCGATGCCGACGAAGATCAGCAAGGACATCCCGTTGCCGATGCCGCGTTCGGTGATCAGCTCGCCCATCCACATCACGAGCGCCGCACCGGCGGTCATCACCAACACGATGACGACCAGCGTGAAGATGCTCTGGTCGGCGATGATGTCCAGCGAGCAGCCCTGTAGCAGCCCGCCGTTGGCCGCCAGCGCCACGATGCTGGTGCCCTGCAGGATCGCCAGCGCGATGGCCAGATACCGGGTGTACTGGGTCATCTTGGCCTGGCCGGACTGGCCTTCCTTGCGCAGCTCCTCGAACCGCGGGATGACCACGGTGAGCAGCTGCGTGATGATGCTGGCCGTGATGTAGGGCATCACTCCCACCGCGAACACGGTGAGCTTGAGCAGCGCACCGCCGGAGAACAGGTTGATCAGCGAGTAGATCTGCCCGGCCTCGCCTTGGCTGGCCTCTTTGATGCACTGCTGGACGTGCGGGTAGTTGACCCCGGGGGAAGGCAACGCGGCGCCGAACCGGTAGAGGAGCACGATGCCAAGCGTGAAGAGGATCTTCCGTCTCAAGTCGACTGTCCGCAGCGATGAGATGAAAGCCGAAAGCACTCTTCCTCCTGCGCAGCCGGGGGTTATCCTGCATCACGCGCCCAACACCCGCAGGCCAGGACGTACGGCGTCGCGCGTCAAACCGTGTACGAGACTAACAGCTGGTCTGGGCAGGTCCCGTCAGGGCCGCCGTGCAGCCGCCGTGACAGCGCCGAAAAAGACACAGCAAGCCATCAGCCGCGAGGCGTAGAGTTCTGTTGGCTCGTTGCATTTGCTAAGTATCGAAAACATGGGGGCGGCGGATGACGCAAATGGCCAGCGCACGGTTCGACGGCGACTCCCCGAACCCCTGGTCAACGACCAGTTCGCCGAGCTGCTGGTTCGCGCTGTGCGGGTCGATTTCTTCGCCCTGATGGCCCGCGGCGAGCCGCCGATCGACGACGACGATGCCCCGTTCGGCGAGGTCATTTACGTGTCGGCCGAACTGAAGAATCAACAAGGAGCACCATGACACGCACTGATCAAGACAGCTGGGACTTAGCCTCCGGTGTCGGTGCCACGGCTACGATGGTCGCCGCGGCCCGGGCACTGGCCAGCGAGGGGACGAACCGGATCATCAACGACCCGTTCGCGGCGCCGTTGGTGCGAGCGGTCAGGCTGGATTTCTTCCGCCGCCTGGTCGACGGTGACCTCGAGCCCTCCGAGGCCTACGAGGGCAGCCGGACGGACATGACGATGGAGACCGATTCGATCGCGGTGCGCACCCGCTTCTTCGACGATTTCTTCCTCAACGCCGCCCGCGACGGTATCCGCCAATCGGTGATTCTGGCCGCCGGCCTCGACGCGCGCGCTTACCGGCTGAGTTGGCCGCCCGGGAGTGTGGTCTACGAAGTCGATCAGCCCAAGGTCGTCGAGTTCAAAACCACCGCCATGGCGAACCTGGGCGCCACCCCGGCCGCGGACCGGTGCACCGTCAGCGTCGATCTGCGCGACGACTGGCCGGCCGCGTTGCGCCACAGCGGATTCGACACCAACCAGCCGACTTCGTGGAGCGCAGAAGGCTTGCTGATGTATCTTCCGCCGGAGGCGCAGGACCGGCTCTTCGACAACATCACCGAGCTCAGCGCGCCCGGCAGCAAGCTGGCCACCGAGTATCACCCCGACTCCGGCCCGACCATGACGCAACGCGCGCAGGAGTTCAACGACAGGTGGGCCAAATTCGGCTGCGACGTCGACCTCTCCGGGCTTTTCTATGACGGCGAGCGCACCAATGTCGTTGACTACCTGACCGATCGAGGATGGCAGGTGACCGCACGGAAGCGCCGCGAACTGTTCGGCGATTACGGCCTGGAATTTCCCGACGACGACGAGATGGCTCATTTCCGCAACATCGTCGCCGTCACCGCAACGCTGAGCTAGGAGCACACTGATGACGGATACCGACACCAAGCGATTCGACGGCGACAGTTGGGATCTGGCATCCAGTGTGGGGGCCACCGCGACGGCGGTGGCCGCCCGGCGGGCGCTGGCGTCGAAAGGCCCGAATCCCCTCATCGACGATCCTTTCGCCGAACCGCTGGTCAACGCCGTCGGCGTCGACGCCTTCATCCGGATGATGAACGGTGAGATCGAGGTCGCCGAGGACGATCCCGCGTTCACTCCGCAGCGGCTCAGCGAAGGGATGGCGGTCCGCACCCGGTTTTTCGACTCCTTCTTCCTGGACTCCGCCGCCGCCGGCGTCCGCCAAGCGGTCATCCTGGCCTCCGGACTGGACACCCGCGCATACCGGCTGAGGTGGCCGGCCGGCACCGTGGTCTACGAGGTCGACCAGCCTCAGGTGATCGAGTTCAAGACCCGGACCCTGGCCGGCCTCGGCGCAACCCCGACCGCCGACCGCAGGGCGGTCGGAGTCGACCTGCGCGACGACTGGCCGGCCGCACTGCGCAACAGCGGATTCGACACCAGCCGGCCGACGGCCTGGAGCGCCGAAGGGCTACTGGCGTATCTGCCGCCGGACGCCCAGGACCGCTTGTTCGACAACATCACCGCACTGAGCGCCGGCGGCAGCAGGCTGGGTACCGGGTACGTGCCGGACATCTGTGACCGCATCGAGAAACGGGGTCGTGAGGTCAGCGAGCGCTGGCAGCGGCTGGGATTGAACCTCAACTGGGCCGATCTGATCTACCCGGGCGAACGCAACGATGTGGCGGCCTACCTGTCCGATCACGGCTGGCAGCCGACCGTGCGCAGTACCCCAGAGCTGTACGCCGACAACGGTTTCGAGTTTCCCGACCAACCGTCGATGGTCGCGTTCGGCGATATCCGATACGTTTCGGCGGTGTTGCAGTAGCGCGATTCAGGCGGGTTCGGCGGCCGGTGCGCGGACAACCATCGGCACCGCGGGAAAACACCACGCCATTTCTGAGCGCGATTTGCGCAGCGCCGCAGTGCCGTAACCCCTCTTGCGGTGTTCGGGGTGAATCCAGATCCGCACGTCCACCTCGCCGCGGACCAGCTCGCCGAACACCATCCCGACCTTCTGCCCCGAATCGACGGCCACGAACCACGCCGCCTCTTCGTCGTCGACGCGTCCCAGCGCCGCAAGGATCTCATCGTCGAGGTTGCCCGCCGGTGCGCCGGACCCATCCCCGGCAGCCTTCATCTCCTCGGTGCGGATGGCGAAGATGTCCCGGTCCTCCGCGGCGGAAAACGGCCGGAGTTCCAGGGTTTCACCCGAGCTTGCCGGGCGCTCGTTGAGCGTGAAGCTCAGCTGTTTGTTGAGGTCGTCAAGCTCAGCCAGGATCTTTTTGCGTGAGTCGACGGTGAGCTGATCGAACGACATCCCCATCACCGCTTCGGCGGCCGCGCGCGACGCGTCGAGCAAAGTGACGATCGCTTCCACAGCGGCCGCCTTGTTCTCGGACTCCACCACGGCGTCGGCTATTTCATGCCGACGTTCAAGAGCCTTCAACAAGGCGTCTGCGATCTCTCGACGGGCGGCTTTGCGGTCTTGGTCAGTCATTGCACAAGCCTAGAACGCCGATGGCGGTAGTGCGCCAGATCTCCGGTTTCCCAGCTCCAGGAACCGCTGGTAGCGGTCCTCGATCGGCACCGCCCAAGCGGGATCGGGCTCGACGGTGCGCTCGGTACGGACCCACCGGGCGGCATCGGCGATCGAGGTTTCCAGACCGGCTGCGATGCGACCCAGGAATGCCGCTCCCAATGCCGCTCCCTCGGCTACCGCGGACACCGCCACCGGCCGACCGGTGGCGTCGGCGATGGCCTGCATCCACGGCCGGACCCGGGTACCGCCACCCGCGGCCACGATGCGCGACGCCGGCGCTCCGCTCAGCTCGATGAGCTGACGGACCACGAAGCCCGACGCCTCGTAGGCGGCTCTGCGCAGTGCGGCGGCGTCATGGGTGAGATCCAGGGCGTCGAGCACGCCCCGACGGTCCGGGTCGTGGAACGGTGTGCGTTCCCCGCGGAGGTAGGGCGACCACACCGGTACCCGGCCGGGTTCGACCGCCGTCGGGTCGCCCGGCGCGACGACACGGTCCACCCAGCCGAGGAACAGCCCGCCGGCATTGCTGGCTCCGCCGATCTGGCTCTTACCGGGGGCGGTGTGCGGTATGGTCCACAGGCCGGGCACCTGCCGGGCCTCGCCGATAGTCGTCCACACGATCAGCGTGGTGCCGCACAGCACCAGTACGTCGCCGTCGCGGTCGGCGCCGGCCACGATCTGCTCGCACAGCGCATCGATGGCGCCGATCGCCAATACGGCTTCCGACTGGTGCACCTGCCCGGCAGCCGCTCCGATCGTCTCTACCCGCGGCATCTGCTCGACGGTCGCGCCGCAGTCGGCACATGCCGCCGGGTTCCACCCGGTCCCGTCGAACAGGGGAAAAGCCGTGGCGGCAGTGGCGAAGTCGATCACCGCCTCGCCCGCCAGGGCGTGGTTGGCCACCGCCGGCGCCGACCAGTACCCGGCGGCGTCGGGCGCTTCGGCCACCGTCCAGCGCAAGAACTCTGTGGTCTCCCCCACCGACGGGAGCGGCCGGGCCGACTCAGTCAGGGCGGCGCCGGGCACCCGGCCCCTGCCGTCGCCGTACAACAGCCCCGGGGTGACCGGCCGGCCCCCCGGATCGACGGCGGTCAGCGACGGGACCATCGCCGAAACGGCCACCGCCCGTGCGTCAGGGCAGCCCAGCCGGTCCAGGGCCGCCAACGGCCCGCGCCGCCACGCCGCATCGGCGTCGTGCTCGAGCCGGTCGGGGGCCGGCACCCGCAGCTGGTGCGGAATCCGTACCCGCGCCGTCACGCGGCCGTCGGCGTCAGCGGCGACCGCCTTGACCGCCGTGCTGCCGACGTCGATGCCGATTGTGACCCCTTTACGTGACACGGGCGTCACCGTACGCCAGCATTGGCACTCGTGACGTCTAGACCACGCGCCCTGGTAACAGCCCCGCTGCGCGGACCGGGGTTCGCCAAGCTCCAGCAGCTGGCCGACGTGGTGTACGACCCGTGGATCGAACAGACCCCGCTGCGGATCTACAGCGCCGAGCAGCTGGCCG
Source organism: uncultured Actinomycetota bacterium (assembly GCA_963848535.1). GTDB lineage: Bacteria > Actinomycetota > Actinomycetes > Mycobacteriales > Mycobacteriaceae > Mycobacterium. The sequence goes on along the minus strand of CAWKEM010000013.1, from coordinate 61,050 downwards.
AGCGGATCGCCGGCGAAGCCGCCGATGTTGTTGTGGTGGAGAGCGACTCGGTGCGCGGACCGGTGTTCGATCTGGGCTTGCGGGCGATCGCGTCCACCCGCGGGGACCCCAACAATGTCGACATCGCGGGAGCCACCGCGGCCGGTGTCCCGGTGCTGAACACCCCGGCCCGCAATGCCGACGCGGTCGCCGAGATGGCGGTGGCCCTGCTGCTGGCCGCGACCCGCCACCTGTTGCCGGCCGACGCGGATGTCCGCAGCGGCAACATATTCCGTGACGGCAGCATCCCCTATCAGCGGTTCCGCGCCGCCGAAATCGCCGGGCTCACCGCCGGGCTGGTGGGTCTGGGCGCTGTCGGCCGCGCGCTGCGGTGGCGGCTGTCCGGGCTGGGCCTGCGGGTCATCGCGCATGACCCCTACACCGACGAAGCCCGGCACAGCCTCGACGAGCTGTTGCGCGAGGCTGACGTGGTGTCCCTGCATGCGCCGGTCACCGACGACACCGTCGGGATGATCGGCGGCCCGCAGTTCGCGGCCATGCGCGACGGTGTCGTCTTCCTCAACACCGCCCGGGCGCAGCTGCACGACACCGATGCGCTCGTCGACGCGCTTCGCAGCGGCAAGGTGGCCGCCGCCGGGCTGGACCACTTCGCCGGCGAATGGCTGCCGACCGACCACCCGCTGGTGGGCATGCCCAACGTCGTGCTGACCCCGCACATCGGGGGCGCCACCTGGAACACTGAGGCCCGGCAGGCGCAGATGGTGGCCGATGACCTGGAAGCGCTGCTGTCCGGCAACACACCCGCCCATATCGTCAACCCGGAGGTGCTGGCCTGATGAAATTCGTTGACAACCCGGAAACCGCGGTGCTGAACACGGCCAAGGACATGCTGCGCCGGGGCCTGGTCGAGGGAACCGCCGGCAACATCTCGGCGCGGCGCTCCGACGGCAGCATCGTCGTCACGCCGTCGTCCGTCGACTATGGGGACATGGAGCTCGACGACCTCGTGGTGGTCGACTCCGAGGGAGCGGTGCTGCAGGCCAGGGATGGTCGATCGCCGTCATCGGAGCTGAAGCTGCACCTGGCCTGCTATCAGGCGTTCGATGACATCGGCAGCGTCATTCACAGTCATCCAGTGTGGGCGACGATGTTCGCCATCGCGCACGAGCCGATTCCGGCCTGTATCGACGAGTTCGCGATCTACTGCGGCGGGGACATTCGGTGCACCGACTATGCCGCGTCCGGCACACCCGAGGTTGGCGCCAACGCGGTCAAGGCACTCGAGGGCCGGGGCGCCGCCCTGATCGCCAACCATGGCCTGGTCGCCGTGGGGCCCCGGCCCGACAAGGTCTTGCATGTCACCGCGCTGGTTGAGCGCACCGCCCAGATCGTTTGGGGCGCACGGGCTCTCGGCGGTCCGGTGCCCATTCCCGAGGGCGTGAACCGCAACTTCGCAATGGTGTACAGCTATTTGCGTGCCAATCCGATGTGACGATGCTCAGTGGGCTCGAAGTCCGCGGAACAGTCTCATCCGATGAATGTTGATCCGCTGAAACAGGCCAGGAAACCGGCGATACAAATGCCAGATGATTTGAACCGCAGTGGGAAACACGATCAGCGGCCGATTGCGGCCCACGCCGCGCAGGATTGCGCGGGCAGCGGCCTGGGCGCTCATCTGGGGCATCAGATAGTGGGTGCGCCGACTTAACGTCGCCACCTGCTCACGCGGCATATTGACCACGACCATGTTGTCGTAGATTTTGGTTTTCATGTCACCCGGACATGCCACACTTACTTTCACGCCAAGGTCGGCTCCCTCAGCCCGCAGCGAAAGCGAAAGCCCCACAATCCCATGCTTGCTCGTGCAGTAGGGAGCATTGCCGGGCTGGGGAACCAGGCCGCTCAACGAGGAAATGTTGACGATGTGCCCGTGGCCCTGGCGCGCCATGACCTGATAGGCGTGCACTGTCCCATACACGACGCCCAACAAGTCGACATCGAGCACACGACGCCACTGCTGCATCGAGAGGTCACGAGAATCTCCGCCGATCGCGATGCCTGCGTTGTTGATCATGTAGTCGATGCGTCCATATTCGGCCACGGCGCTCTCGATCAGCTGCTCCACCTCGGCTTCGCTGGCCACATCGACCCGCACGGCAAGTGTCGGCGCGCCGCTTTGCTTCAGACGGCCCGCTACCTGACGTGCGGCGTCGCCGTCGATATCGGCGACCACGACCGTCGCGCCTCGACGCCCGAGCTCCTCACACAGTGCCTCGCCTAAACCCATTCCGCCGCCGGTGACAATCGCCACCGCGCTCTCGAACCGCTGCATGACCGGCCCTCTCCGGCGAGGTCTGATTTAATTACATTGGATGTAATCTTATACCAGATATAAGGAACAGGAAGGGGCGGCTACGGCTAACGAGATGGGTCTGCGAGAACGCAGGCGCCAGCAGACCAGGCAGGAGCTGATCAGCGCGGCCATGCGGCTATTCGGGCAGAAGGGCTACGCGCAGACCACGGTCGCCGAGATCGCCTCCGCCGCAGGGGTTTCCACGAAGACATTCTTCAACTACTTCGCGAGCAAGGATGAGGTCCTTTTCCCTCACCTGTCCCGCCGGATTGACGCCGCGGTGGCCCTCATCGAGCAGCGCGAAGCCGATAATCAGATGGCTGATGTCCTGGTGGCGGCGATGCAGCACATGCTGGCCGACGCGCTCACCGAGGAAGTCGATGGTGGCCTGGCGGCGGTGCGGCTCCCCATGATCATGTCCGTGCCCGCCGTCCAAGCAGCCACCCTGCACCGATACTTTCTGGCCGAAACTCAACTCGTCCAGGCGCTGCACCACGCCTACCAGGACGCGCTCGACTTGCCAGCCGCAGCCGCCATCGTCGGCTCAGTCATGGGCGCGGCGATTGCCGCTGCACTCGTTTGTCTGCAAGAAGGCGATACCACCGAACAGCTACGCGTCGCAGTCGAACGCGCCGTCGGTATCGCAATCCACGGGGTGCGCAACGTGGAAGACAATGCGTCCCAACGCGAGAGGAATGGCCAGCGCCGACCACGGCGGAGGTATCCCAGGTAGGCGGGCACGTAGCCTGCAGTCGACAATCACACCGTTACGGGCGACAGCAGAAGTGGTTTACGTCGAGCGGTCGCTCATGTCGGCTCTTTTCGGCGTAGCCGGTACCAGTGGGCGTCGATGGTGATCTGCCGACCGAACCGCTTGGTCACGAAATCCTTCTCGGTGATCTGCTCGACGGCGAAGTCGGCGCTGAACCGCTCCGGGATTTCGTTTGGTCTTAGCCTGATGCCCTCCCACATCAGCAGCGGCGCGCCGGGCTTCATGACCGCGGCGACTTCGCGGATGTAGGCGGGCTTATCGGCACCCGACAAACTGTGATAGCAGCCGTTGTCGATCACGAGGTCAAATGGGCCGGTGATGCCCTGTTCGGTGAGCTTGGTGACATCGCCCTGAATGAAAGTAGCCCCCGCCAGGCCCCTAGCACCCTTTACGGCTTTTTTGATTGCGGCGGCGGAGAAGTCGACGCCGGTGGCATCCCAGCCATGCCGGGCCAGATAGACCACATTGCCACTGGTGCCGCAACCAAGATCGAGCACTCTCCCCGGCGGCAGGGCTTCCGGACCCTCGGCGACGGCGTTTATTTCCTCCGGGACGGGTATATCCCAGATCGGCCGACCCAGCCGATACAGCGTGTCAAACAGGATATGGCGCCACGACACGGGCACTTCCTTTCAGAATGAGTGCGTCACCCGCATCTACAGCCCTGAAGCAACGCTGCCAACACACCGGAAGAAACCTCATTTAGTCCATCGTTGTTCTCCTCGACGCTCGATCGCAACCAACACATCAGCCCGTTAGGTAAAACCGACTCACTCAGGATGGCCACAGTCGGGATGGGGTTTCACCTGATTAGCGCGTAGCACGCTGGTCGATCGCCACCTTGACGGCGCCGCTCTCGGCCTGGTCGGCAATCGCGAGGAAGGCGTCGCGCCACTGCTCCAGCCGGAAGGTGTGGGTCAGCATGGGACGCAAGTCCACCCGGCCCGCTTGGGATCTGGTCGAGACCAGATCGAAGAAGTGGGCGATGGCGTGCTTACGCTGCCCGTCGATCTCCTCGATCCCGAACGCATTCGAACCCACGAGAGCGATCTCTTTGAAGTACAACGGGCTCCACTCCCACCGGCCGGGCGCATGGACACCGGCCTTGACCAGCGTGCCGCGGGAGGCCAGCACCCGCACCCCGACTTCGAATGTCTCGGGCTTGCCGATGGTGTCGTAGACGACCTCGACCGCACCGGGATGGGCCATCGGCAGGCCTTGCAAAGGTTGCCGCAGCCGGCCACCGCCCCAGGCGACCAGCTCTTCGATGACGGTCAGCCGCGGTTCGTGCGGCAACACCTTGGCGGCGCCGAACCGTCGGGCCAGTTCCGCCTGAGCGCCGAAACGCGCCACCACCGCGACTGCCACGTCCGGATAGAGCGCCCGCAGGATGGCCACCGCGCACAACCCAAGCGAGCCGGCCCCGTACACCAGCACCCGCCCCCAGCGGGGCGGCGGGTGGCGCGTGATTGCGTGCAGGGACACCGAAAACGGGTCGGCAAACACGGCCATCTCGTCGGGAATCGAGTCGGGAACGCCGAACAGCATGCTGTCGTGGGCGGGCATCAATTCGGCGTACCCGCCGGTCACGTCGGCGGACACCCCGGTGTGGATGCCGGGCTTGATGTCGCCGTCGGTGAAGCTCCAGCACAGGCTGTAGTCGCCGTTTTCGCATGCCGGACAGGGCGGCTCGATACCGCGCGGCCCGCAGGACAGCCACGGGTTGAGCACGACCCGCTGCCCGATTTCCAGTCCGCGGGCTTTCGGCCCCACCGCCACCACGTCGGCGACCACCTCGTGGCCCATGACTTGGGGAAACGAACAGAACGCGGCCATGGCGTTGTCGGCGTCGCCCTCACCGAAGTCCATCAGGATCTGCTTGGAGTCCGATCCGCAGATGCCGGTCAGCCGCGGCCGGGTGATCACCCAATCATCGTGCGGTAGTTGCGGATCCGGCAACTGCCGAAGTGCTGTCGGGGTGCGGGCCAAGTTCTGGGTCAGCGGATTGGCGTCCTCGGGAACCTCGAACGGCTCCGGCGGCACGCCGTAGACCAGCGCCTTCATCGCGGTGCCATAGCGGCCACGCCGGCGATGAACTTGTCGACGTCGGCGTTCTTGGCGTCGACGACTGCTTTCAGGTCAGGCACGTAGTGCTCGAAGCGGTCGCTGGCCAGGGCCGCGACGATGCCGTCGGCCACCACGCCGGCTGCCACCTTGGGCCCTTGGTACAGGGGCTTCTCGTTGTCGGGCTGGTCCCAGATCTCGGTGTCGACCGGGCCCGGCTCGATCAGCTTCACCGAGATTCCAGTGCCGTGCAGGTCTACGGCCATCGCCTCGCTCCAGCCGCACAGCGCGAACTTGCTTGCACAGTAAGCGGTTTCGTGGATGATTCCGAGCCGGCCGCCAACGCTCGACACGTTGACGATCATGCCTGAGCCGCGCGCCAGCATCCGCGGCAGCAGGGCCAGCGTCATCCGCATCGCGGCGAAGAAGTTGACCCGCATGACGGCCTCCACCTCGACCGGATCCAGCTCCGTGATCGGCCGGCGCTTCGGGATCGCGGCATTGTTGACCAGGACGTCGATGCCCCCGAGCACATCCCAGGCTTGCAGCGCCAGGTCGCCGGCTGCCGACGTGTCGGCCAGGTCTGCCACCCACATCGCGGAGGCCGGCGAGCTCCGCTGGCAGTCGGCCAGCACCTCACCCAGGCGATCCCGCCGACGGGCGATCAGCCCCACCACCGCTTCGTGGGCGGCCAGCTGTCGAGCCAGAGCCGCCCCGAGCCCCGACGATGCACCCGTGATGAGCACCCGCTTGCCAGCCGCCTCGTACGCCATGCGTCAAGGTTGCCGCGATCCGGCGGCGGCGTACAGTGGTGGAAGCTTGTTATATTGGCTAAGTATTCACTGGGGCGGACGGACTACCTCCGATAGGGGAAAAGACATGACATCTACCGGCGTTAGATATGCGGGCGACACCTGGGATCTGGCATCCAGCGTGGGGGCGACGGCGACCATGGTCGCAGCGGCCCGGGCGATGGCGTCCCGCGCCGATCATCCGGTGATCAACGACCCGTTCGCCGAGCCGCTGGTCCGGGCGGTGGGCGTTGACCTGCTTGTCCGACTGGCCAGCGGCGAGTTGAACCCAACCGAGTTGAACGACGTTCATGACGGCGCGCCGGGATCCGCCGGGGCCATGTCACGAATGGCCGACAACATGGCGGTGCGCACCAAATTCTTCGACGAGTTCTTCCTGGACGCGACGAAGGCGGGCATCACGCAGGTCGTGATCCTGGCCTCGGGATTGGATTCCCGCGCGTACCGGCTAGCGTGGCCCGCCGGCACGGTGGTCTATGAGGTCGACCAGCCACAGGTCATCGAATTCAAGACCCGCACGCTGGCCGGGCTGGGCGCCACGCCCGCCACCGACCGCCGAGTGGTCGCGGTCGATCTGCGCGACGACTGGCCCACCGCGCTGCGCACCGCCGGATTCGACCCGGCCCAGCCGACCGCGTGGAGCGCCGAGGGCCTGCTCGGCTACCTGCCCCCGGAAGCGCAAGACCGCCTGCTGGACACCATCACCGAGCTCAGCGCACCGGGCAGCCGGTTCGCCACTGAAAGCGCGCCCAACCCCGGGCCCGGTGACGAGGAGAAGATGAGAGAACGCATGCAAAGCATCTCCGAACGCTGGCGTGCGCACGGTTTCGACCTCGACATGGCGGGGCTGGTCTACTTCGGCGACCGGAACGAAGTGGCGCCCTACCTGAGCGAGCGTGGTTGGCTGCTGAACGGCATCAGCATCCGCGACCTCTTCGCGGCCAACGGACTTGCGCCCCTTGACGACGACGACGTGCGCATGGGCGACATGCGCTACGTCAGCGGCGTCCTTGACAAGAACGCGAAATAGGAGCTCTTTGAGAATGACTACCGATACGGGACGAACCGACGGCGACAGTTGGGGTCCGGCGTCCAGCGTGGGAGCGACGGCCACCATGGTCGCGGCATCGCGCGCGCTGGCCTCGCAGGGACCCGATGCGCTACTTGACGATCCACTGGCCGATCCGCTGGTCCGCGCGGTGGGGTTGGACCCCTTCGTCCGTATTATCGACGGAGAGATCGATTTCGAGGACGACTCACTGCTGAATCGCAGAACGCGGACCGAGCAAATCGCGGTCCGGACACGGTTTTTCGACGACTTTTTCACTGCGGCCACCGACGCCGGTATCCGGCAGGCCGTGATCCTGGCTTCCGGCCTCGACACCAGGGCCTACCGGTTGCGGTGGCTGGCGGGCACGGTGGTCTACGAGATCGACCAGCCGCAGGTCATCGAATTCAAGACCAACACGCTGGCCGACCTTGGCGCCACTGCGACCGCCGAGCGCCGTGCCATCGGCATCGACCTGCGGGACGACTGGCCGGCGGCGTTGCGGGAGGCCGGTTTTGACGTCACGCAGCCGGCCGCGTGGAGTGCCGAAGGGCTGCTGCCGTACCTGCCGCCCGAGGCTCAGGACCGGTTGTTCGACAACATCACCGCGCTCAGCGTGCCGGGCAGTCGGCTGGCCACCGAACACGTGCCCGACCCGCAGGCCTTCTCCAATGAGCGGTTGCAGCGCATCACCGAGCGGTGGCAGCGCATCGGTTTCGACATCAATGCGGGCGACCTGTTCTATCAGGGTGAGCGCAGTGTCGTCGTCGACTACCTGAGCAGCCACGGCTGGCAGGTGACGGCCTACCCCGCCCGGGAGCTGTATGCGCGCAACGGCTTCGAGTTCCCCGAAGACGAGATGATGGCGGCCTTCGGCGAAATGAGCTACGTCGCTGCGACACTCGGATAGGGCGGGCATGTCGCGCACTCACGACGATGACTGGGATCTGGCGTCCAGTGTGGGCGCGACCGCGACGATGGTCGCGGCCGGGCGCGCCATGGCCACCCAGGATCCCCGCGGTCTGATCAACGATCCCTTCGCCGCACCACTGGTGCGCGCGGTGGGGGTGGATTTCTTCACCAAGATGATGGACGGGCAGCTCGACCTCGACGCGGTCGAGAACGCTTCGCCGTTGCGCATGCAGGCCTTGGTCGACGGAATGGCGGTGCGCACCAAGTACTTCGATGACTACTTCGTCAACGCCACCGGCACCGGGGTGCGTCAGGTCGTGATACTCGCGTCCGGATTGGACTCGCGCGCCTACCGGCTACCGTGGCCGGCCGGCATGGTGGTCTATGAGATCGACCAGCCCCGGGTGATCGAGTTCAAGACAACCACGTTGGCCGGTATCGGCGCCGAACCCACCGCAACCCGGCGCACCGTCGCCACCGATCTGCGGGCAGACTGGCCGACCGCGCTCAAGGCGGCCGGAATGGACACCACAGCACCCACAGCCTGGTTGGCCGAGGGTCTGCTGATCTACCTGCCGCCGGATGCCCAGGACCGGCTGTTCGACAACATCACTGCGCTCAGCGTGCCGGGGAGCGCTATCGCCACCGAATTCGTGCCCGGCATCGTCGATTTCGACGCCGATCGGGTGCGGGAGATGTCCGGTCAATTCCGGGAGCACGGCATCGACATCGACATGGCATCGCTGGTCTACGCCGGCGAGCGCAACCACGTCGTCGACTATCTGGGGACCAAGGGGTGGGATGTCGAAGGCGTGACCCGGACGGAACTGTTCACACATCACGGCATCGACGTACCCGCCCCAGAGCACGACGACCCGCTCGGTGAAATCATCTTCATCAGCGGCAGGCTCACCGGCTAGGCGGTCAGAGGCGCGACTGCCCCAGCCACAGCGCGCTGGCGCCGCTGTACAGATGCTCGACGCTGTGCAGGGTCTCGGCAACCGTGCGGCCCAGCAGCGCGCCCAGCGCATCCGGCAGCGATGCGGCGGCCGGTTGCGACGAGGGTCGGGGTCGCAGCATCTCCAGCAGCGACGAGCCCGGATAGTTGACGATGCGAACTTCGGCGTCCTGGGCCAGACCGGCCAGGACCTTGGCTCGGCGCATGGCGGTCGCAAACCCGCCCAGCTCGTCGACCAGACCACGCGCCATCGCGTCCGCGCCGGTCCAGATTCGTCCTCGGGCAACATATTCCACCGCTTCGGTACTCAAGTTGCGGCCTTCTGCCACCCGGTCCACAAAGTCGGCGTAGAGCAAGTCCGCCTCGGCCTCTTGATGAGCCCGCTGCTCCGGCGTGAACGGTGCATCCATCGACCAGGCGTCGGCATTGGCGTTGGTGCGAACCGTGTCTGACCCGACTCCCAGCCGGTCCATCAGGCCGCGCACCACCAGCTTGCCACCGAACACACCAATCGAACCGGTGATGGTGCCCGGATTGGCCACGATCGCGTCGGCGCCCACCGAGACGTAGTAGCCACCGGAGGCGGCGACCGAACCCATCGACGCCACCACCGGCTTGCCGCGCTTGCGGGCCATTTTCACCTCGCGCCAGATGGTCTCCGACGCGGTGACCGATCCCCCGGGACTGTCCACCCGGAGCAAGATCGCGGACACCGAGTCGTCGGCTGCGGCCTCCCGCAGTGCCGCCGCGACGGTGTCACTACCGACGGTGGAGGTGCCGAACGGCAGAAATTGGGGCCCACCACGCCCACCGGCGATCGTGCCTTCCAGGGTGACCACCGCGATAGCCGGCTTGGGCCGGCGGCCGGGAACCGACGGCATCGGCGGGGCCAGACGTGATCGGGCGGCACCGGCGTAGCGCTCCAGATAGAGCCGGGGCGGAGCGTTGTCGTCTGAATAATCTTCCACACCAATCAGTTCCGCGATCCGGGCATAGGCTTCGTCACGGAAGCCGATCCGGTCGATTAGTCCGGCGCCCACGGCGTCATCGCGCAACAGTGGGGCCCGGTCGGCCAACGCATCGAGCGTGCCGGCATCGATCTTGCGTGATTCGGCGACCGCCTGCCACACCTGTTCTCGCAGGCTTTCCAGCATCCGGGTGAGGGCCTCGCGGTAGGCCTCGGTGAAGCCGTGCTCGGTGAAAATGTTTGTCGCTGACTTATATTCGCCGCGCGCGACAAATTGCGCCTGGATCCCCGCCTTGTCGAGCGCGCCGCGCAGAAACGTGGCATTGCGCGCGAAGCCGATCAGCCCGACGCTGCCCGAGGACTGCATCCACACCTCACTGAACGCGGAAGCCAGGTAGTAGGACAGCGTGCCCGGATAGGTCTCGGCCCAGGCCAGTGACGGCTTGGCAGCGGTGAAAGCCGCGATGGCCTCCCGCAGCTCCTGAACCACTGCCGGCGGCGACGCCGCGAGTTGCACACGGGCGATCAGTCCGGCAACCCGGGGATCTTCGGCGGCACGGTGGAGGGCGGCGACTGCGTCGCGCAGCGCCACGGGCCGGCCCCCGGTGATGAGCGCCAGCGGGTCGAAGCCCGTCGTCTCCGGCGGCACCGAGCGCAGATCGAACTCGAGCACACAGCCGTTGGGTACGCCGCGGTGGCGCGCGGTATCGACCCGGCCGGCCAGCGTACGGAGGTCTCCGATGCCGGGCATCGGGGGCAGGAAGGAGAACATATTCGACCAGCGTACCGACCCTCCGCCGTACGGTGGTTGGATGAGGTTCTCGGTCGCTATCCCCCAACTCGACTCCGGCAGCTTCGACGCCGCCGGGCTTCGCTCCTACCTGGCCCGCGCTGAGGAGCTCGGGTTCGAAGGGGGTTGGGTGCTCGAGCAGATCATCGGTGACGCACCGCTGCTGGCACCACTGGAGCTGCTGGCGTATTGCGCGGCCTGCACCGAGCGACTGCGGCTGGGGGTCGCTGTCCTGGTGACCTCCTTGCATGACCCGCTGCAGTTGGCCTCTGCGGCGACCGCCGTCGACCGGCTCAGCCACGGACGGCTGGATATCGGTGTCGGATCCGGCGGGGGATCTCGCCGCTTCGCCGCCTTCGGCGTGCAGCAAGCCAGTTATATCTCGTATTTCACCGAGGGTTTGGAGCTGATGAAGGCGGCCTGGTCCGACGAACCCAGGGTGACGTTCCACGGCCGGTTCCGCGACGTCGACGACCTTCCCGTCCAGCCCAAGCCGGTGCAGCGACCGCACCCGCCGATCTGGTTCGGTGGCCTTGCCCCCAAGGCTTTGGCCAGGGCGGTGCGCCACGGCGACGCATTCCTGGGGGCCGGCTCGTCGACCACCGAAGCGTTCGCCGGAGCCGTCAGCGTAGTGCGCCGAGAACTCGACGAACAGCGAAAAGACCCCGCGCAGTTCAGCATCGGGAAACGGGTCTACTTAACGGTCGACGACGATGCGGCGCGTGCCCGCGACCGTGTGCTGACCGGGCTGCGTCGCATCTACGGCAAAATGCCCGGCATCGATGCGGTCTCGGTATCGGGTACACCCGACGAAGTCGCCCGTGGGCTGGCTGAGGTGGTCGACGCCGGCGCTGAGATGCTGCTGCTCAATCCCGTCGGCGCCGACGTCGCAGAGAACCGCGAGCAGATGGAACGCCTTGCCGCAGAAGTGATTCCGCAGCTGCGCTAGTACCGCGAACAGACGCAAAAGCACCCCAAAACGCCCGTTTTGGGGTGCTTTTGCGTCTGTTCGCCCGAGCTACAGTTCGGTGGCCGAGCCCCCGGCGGCGGTGATCTTCTCGCGGGCGCTGCCGCTGAACTTGTGCGCGGACAGGTCGACCTTGACGGTCAGCTTGCCGTCGCCGAGGACCTTGACCAGCGAGTTCTTGCGAACCGCCCCCTTGGCCACCAAGTCGTCGACACCGATGGAACCGCCCTGGGGGAACAGCCGGTTGATGTCGCCGACGTTGACGACCTCGTACTCGGTGCGGAACCGGTTCCGGAATCCCTTGAGCTTGGGCAGCCGCATGTGAATCGGCATCTGCCCACCCTCGAAGGTCACCGGCACTTGCTTGCGGGCCTTGCTGCCCTTGGTGCCACGGCCCGCGGTCTTGCCCTTGGAGCCTTCACCCCGGCCGACTCGGGTACGAGCGGTCTTCGACCCGCGCGCGGGCCGTAGATCGTGCAGCTTGATCGTCATTCGGTCTTACCTCCGGTTTCGGCAGGCTCCACCTCGACGAGGTGGCTCACCGCCGCGATCAGTCCGCGGGTCGCTGCGTTATCCTCGCGGATCACCGAATGGCGAATCCGTCGTAGGCCCAATGTGCGCAGGCTCTCGCGTTGCTTCCAGCGCGCACCAATCGTGCTGCGCACCTGGGTGATCTTGAGCTGACTCATGGCTGTGGCGTTCCCTCCCGGGCCGCGGACGCCGCGAGCGCGTCACTCTCGCGTCGCGCCTTCAGCATCCCGGCCGGGGCGACGTCTTCGATGGGCAGTCCGCGGCGAGCCGCAACCTCCTCGGGACGCTGCAGCAGCTTGAGTGCGGCGACGGTCGCGTGCACCACGTTGATTGCGTTGTCGCTGCCCAGTGACTTGGCCAGGATGTCGTGCACCCCAGCGCATTCCAGCACCGCGCGTGCCGCACCACCGGCGATCACACCGGTACCCGGGCTGGCGGGGCGCAACAGCACCACACCGGCGGCTGCCTCACCCTGGACCGGGTGGATGATGGTGCCGCGGATCAACGGGACCCGGAAGAAGCCTTTGCGCGCCTCTTCTACCCCCTTGGCGATCGCGGCCGGTACCTCCTTGGCCTTGCCGTAGCCGACGCCGACCATGCCGTTGCCGTCACCCACGATGACCAATGCGGTGAAGCTGAATCGCCGACCACCCTTGACCACCTTGGAGACTCGGTTGATGGCGACGACCCGTTCCAGGTAATTGCTCTTGTCGCCGTCGCGGTCGCGGCCACGGCCACTGTCGCGCCGGCCCCGGTTGTCACCGCGGTCACCACGGCTGTCGCCGCGGGTGTCGCCTCCGGCGCCCTGCCCTCCGGCCGACTGCTCCGCCATTATGCGGTCCTTCCAGTTGTCATCAGAAACTCAATCCGTTCTCGCGTGCGGCTTGGGCCAGCGCCGCGATCCGTCCACCGTAGGTGTATCCGCCACGGTCGAACACCACGCTGTCGATGCCGGCCGCCTTGGCACGCTCGGCGATCAACTGGCCGACCCGCACGCTGCGCGCTTTCTTGTCGCCCTGCAGGCCACGCACGTCGTCCTCGATCGATGACGCGGCGGCCACCGTGGTGCCGTTTTCGTCGTTGACCAGTTGCACATGAATGTGTCGCGCGGACCGGTGCACCACCAGCCGAGGGCGCTGCGAGGTACCCTCGACCTTCTTGCGCAGTCGCGCGTGCCTACGCAGCCGCGAGGCCCGCCGAGCTGCGGATACGCTCTGCCCCACCAGCTTTCGCGCGGCGGTGTCAGCGTGTGATTGCGCCATGACTACTTACCTGTCTTTCCGACCTTGCGGCGGATCTGCTCGCCTTCGTAGCGCACGCCCTTACCCTTGTACGGATCGGGGCGGCGCAGACGGCGGATGTTCGCCGAGATCTGGCCGACTTGTTGTTTGTCGATCCCAGAGACCGTGAACTTCGTCGGTGACTGGACCTCGAACTTGATGCCCTCGGGCGCCTCGATCACCACCGGGTGGCTGTACCCCAGCGCGAATTCCAAATTGGAACCCTTGAGCTGCACCCGGTAGCCGACACCGAAGATTTCCATCTTGGTGGTGTATCCCTGGGTCACCCCGGTCACCAGGTTGGACACCAGCGTGCGTGACAGCCCGTGCAGCGAGCGGTTGCGCCGCTCGTCGTCGGGACGGCTGACCACGATCGCGCCGTCCTCGCCGCGCGCTACGGTGATCGGCTCGGCGACCGTCAAATCCAGGGCGCCCTTGGGTCCCTTCACCAAGACCTTCTGTCCATCGATCGTTATGTCGACTCCGGCGGGAACCGGAATCGGCTGCTTACCAATGCGCGACATATCTGTTTACGCTGCCTCTCCCACTACCACACGTACGCGAGGACTTCGCCGCCCACGCCGTGTCTGGCTGCCTGACGGTCGGTGAGCAGGCCCGAGGAGGTCGAGATGATCGCCACGCCCAGGCCGCCCAGCACCCGCGGCAAGTTGGTGGATTTCGCATACACGCGCAAGCCCGGCTTGGAAACCCGGCGCAAACCGACGATGCTGCGCTCCCGGCTCGGCCCGTACTTGAGTTGGACGACCAGCGCCTTGCCGACCCGAGCGTCTTCGGTCCGGTAGTCGCTGATGTATCCCTCGTTCTTGAGGATCTCGGCGATGTTGGCCTTGAGCTTGGAGTGCGGCAACGTCACCTCGTCGTGATACGCCGAATTGGCGTTGCGCAGACGTGTCAAGAAGTCTGCGATCGGGTCCGTCATCGTCATGACAGCGTTGGTACCTTCCTCGCGATGGTTCCCGGTCCGGGCCTGTCGCGCACCTGTTCTGGGTTGGTCTATTGGGTCCTGGCGGTTACCAGCTGCTCTTCTGCACGCCGGGTAGTTCACCGGCGTGCGCCATCTCGCGCAGGCAGATCCTGCACAGCCCGAATTTGCGGTAGACCGCACGCGGGCGCCCGCACTTGCTGCAACGGGTGTAGCCGCGCACCGCGAACCTGGGTTTCCGCGCGGCCTTGTTGACCAGTGCCTTCTTAGCCATCGCTCATGCTCCCCTTTGAGGTTCTTCCTTGAACGGAAAGCCGAGAGCCCGCAACAGCGCTCGTCCTTCGTCGTCGGTCGTCGCCGAGGTGACGACGTTGATGTCCATGCCGCGGACCCGGTCGATCTTGTCCACGTCGATCTCGTGGAACACCGACTGCTCAGCCAGCCCAAACGTGTAGTTGCCGACACCGTCGAACTGTTTGGGCGAAAGCCCGCGGAAGTCACGAATACGCGGCAGCGCGATCGACGTGAGACGGTCGAGGAACTCCCACATCCGGTCTCCGCGCAAGGTGGCCCGGGCGCCGATCGGCATGCCCTCGCGCAATTTGAACTGCGCAATGGACTTCCGCGCCCTGCGGATGTCGGGCCGTTGCCCGGTGATCAGCGCCAAGTCGTTGACCGCCCCGTTGATCAGCTTGGCATCCCGGGCGGCTTCGCCGACGCCCATGTTCACCACGACTTTCGTCACGGTCGGGATCTGCATGACGTTGCGGTAGCCGAACTGCTTCTGCAACGAATCCCGGATCTCGTTGCGGTAGCGCTCTTTGAGGCGCGGCTGAACCTTCACGGTGCTTTCTGAGTTTTCTACGGTGGTCATGCCCTCAGATGTCCTTGCCGTTGCGCTTGGAGATACGGACCCGCTTGCCGGTCTCCTCATCTACCCGATAGCCGATTCGGGTGGGCTTACCATCCGAGTCGACCACCATCACGTTGGAGACGTGGATCGGGGCTTCCTGGGTGACAATGCCGCCCGATCGGGCTCCGCGCTGGTTGGTCGAAATCGCTGTGTGCTTCTTGATCCGGTTGACACCCTCGACCAGCACCCGGTTACGGTCCGGGTAAGCCTGCAGCACCTTGCCTTTGGCTCCCTTGTCCTTGCCCGCGACGACCAGGACGGTGTCGCCCTTGTGGATCTTCATTCACAACACCTCCGGGGCCAGCGAGATGATCTTCATGAACCGCTTCTCGCGCAGTTCGCGGCCCACCGGCCCGAAAATACGAGTCCCACGCGGGTCGTTGTCGGGCTTGATGATCACCGCGGCGTTCTCGTCGAACTTGATGTAGCTGCCGTCGGGCCGCCTGCGCTCCTTCACGGTCCGTACCACGACGGCTTTGACGACATCGCCACGCTTGACGTTGCCGCCGGGAATGGCGTCCTTGACGGTGGCAACGATGACATCACCGATACCGGCGTACCGTCGCGACGAACCGCCGAGCACCCGGATGCACAAGATCTCCTTGGCGCCGGTGTTGTCGGCGACCTTCAGCCGCGATTCCTGCTGAATCACTCGATCTCCTGACCTGGTTACGTGTGCACGGCAGGAGAACTCACCTCGGCGAGCCATTCGGCGGGCATGACCCACCAAAAACCTGACGTGCGCAGTCTTAAAAGCGGTTGTCACCGAAGGGCACGCGGGGCCGATTACGCTCGCGCACCGGCCGAGGTCTGCCCAAGGCAACCCCTAGAGTCTAGGTGAAGACCAGCTCAGAGCCAAATTACATCGCTTCAAACTGACCCACTACCCGCAGATCCGCCGCTGGCCGCGCGCACGCCTAAATGGACCGTTGCGAACCCGCTGCTCAGCGAGATGTAGCGGGTATCGACGAAGCCCGCTTCCAGCATCATCTTGCTCAGCCCGTCCCGCGACATCCAGGTGCGGATCGAATCGGCGGTGTAATGATGGGCGTCGCGATGCCAGGCAAAGGCCCAGCCCACAGCCGGCATCAAGCCGAAGTAGAGCAGGTCGTGAACGGCTGTCAGCATCTTCGAATTCGGCGTGCTGAAATCGAGCACCATCAACCGGCCACCCGGCCGCAGGACACGCCGGAACTCGCGCAGCGCCTGGCCGCGGTCGGCAACGTTGCGCAGCCCGAAGCTGATTGTGACTACGTCGAACGACGCATCCGGGAACCGCAGGTCCATGGCATCGCCCTCCTGGAAGTCGATGGGCGCGCGCTGCCGCCGCCGGGCGACCTCAAGCATCGCCGCGCAGGAGTCGACGGCCACGACCTGGCCTTCCGGCCCGACCGCCGCCGCCGCCAGGAACGCCAGATCACCCGTCCCGGTCGCAACGTCCAACACTCGTTCGCCGGGCCGGAGGGCGCAAAGCTCCATGGCCTGCCGCTTCCACACACGATGAAGCCCGAGCGTCCACACATCCGTCATCACGTTGTAGCGCTTCGCCAGCGCCGAAAACAACTCCTTGACGTAGCTGCTCTTGGCCTCGTCCGACTCGTTCCATCGCCGTGTGACCATCGATTGAGCCTCCGCACAACCACCGGGTACGACAGTCCGGGAATGTACCACGGCAATTCATAGATTGAGAGGGAGCACCGCGGACAACACGAATCACACGAACATGCATGACACCCGTGACGTGATCATCATCGGCGCGGGACCGGCAGGGCTTTTGCGATCTCACGGTAGGAAACGCGCAGTTCGGGGTACGGCCGGGGTACCCAGGCGTCAAACGAGCCGACCTTCGTCGGCATCGCCGCTGGTCGATGCGGAGCCGATGACGGGAATCGAACCCGCGTATTCAGCTTGGGAAGTCGATTCGAGGGCTGCGCCAGCCTTTAGCATAACTTGCAGCCCTGCCGGTCTGCGCGGCACGCAGACCGGAAAAATGGAATTTGAGATGCGCAAAGACCTTGTGCCCCGGCAGGATTCGAAACTGCGACACGGGCAGCCACGGGGGATACGTTGCAAGAATCGCCGTCCCGTCGGGCCACTGTTCGTCGCGCCAGCCGGTCCCGAAAGTTTTGAGCAAGTGGTGCTTGCGGCAGTAGCACTTGAGGTTGGCCGCGTGGGTGGGCCCACCGCGGCTGTAGGGGATGGTGTGGTCGAGGTCGCAGTCGGTGGCGGGTGTGTCGCAGCCGGGCCAACGACAGGTCAGGTCCCGGCAACGCACGAACGCCGCCAACCCCGCCGACGGGGTATAGCCGGGCTCGGGGGGCGCGTCGGCCGGATGGACGAGCGGCACCAGCTTCGCCGAGCGGGCCAGCTCGGCCACCAGTTCGGGGCTGATGAGCCCATCCGCGCTCACCTCAGATCCGGGCGCGGTGCCGGTGCCGTCGAGCGTGGCCTGCTCGGCGATCACGTGGATGACCACCGGGGAAGCGGGCCGGCGCGCCCCGGCGGTGCAGTCGGGGCGCCCGCAGTGACAGGCCAGCCGCTCGGCCCCGCCGGCCAGGGCCCCCAGCGCGTCGGCGCGGCGCTGCTCACGGGTGCGCGGGTCATGGGCGCACACGGTGGCCGCCAGCGCGGTCAGCCGCTGGTCCAGGGCGTGGGCGTCGGGGCTGAACAGGCTGCCGTGGATTTCGGCGATCCCGCCCTCGATGTCGCCGATCCACACCTCCCGCTCACCGCGGTGCGTACTGCGGCGGGCGCGCACCGCATCCGCATCGGCGTGGGCGACGATCTTGTCGACCTGCCCGGACAAACGGTTACGCGTCATCGACGGCCAGCGCGCCACGTTGGCCGCCAACTGGGCGTCCACCCGCGCCAGCACCGCGTCGTCGGTGATCAAATCGGTGCGATAGACGATGGTGGCGAAGAACCGAAAGTCGATGTCGCCAGCCTTGAAGACCTCCCCTACTTTGGGCACCCGCTCACGCATCGCCCGCGCGTAATGCAACCGGGGCGCGGCCAGCGCCTGAGAGATCCGCAACTGCGCGGCCACCTCCGCCGCGACCGCCTCCATGGTGTCGATCGCCCAGTCCTCGGTGTCCGAACACCGCGACAACCGATACCCGAACAACTCCCCGATCGCCGCCAACTGCGCCGCGGCCGCCCGGTTCTCCGCCCGCGCCGAGCCGCTGATCCGCTCCAGTACCGCCACCGACTCCGCCGTCGTCGACGGATAACGCCGCTCAAAGAGCTCATCAAACTCGGCCCGAACATCCTCGAACATACATTCGATCATCCCCCGGGGGTGTGACACGGAATGGATGAAGGCCGTCAGTCCCCTTGCCGAACCCAGGCGTAGAAGTACAAAGCCATCGCCGTCACCAGCGCGATAAGCACCCACTGCACGATGGCTTGGTCGATCCACGAACCGGGCGGCGGCGAGCCGGGAAGGAAGTTGCGCAGGGGAACGACGGCGAACAGCATCGCGGCATACCACGTTCCGAACGGCGGCAAGAACTTCCTTCTGCCCATTGCCATCGGAACGGCCACCAACAGCGCCAAGGTGGGCAGGCTGATGAGAACGAGACAGATGACCAGGTCGAAAACAAGCGGGCCCTCAGCGCGCTCAAGAGTGATAACCACGTCGCCGGTGTCAGCGGATCGGGAGGTAGGAAGCGCGCTTGTGACGCGGTCGACCCTGAGCTGCCAACCATCCAGCGACCCGGTTACTTGGACAATGGCGGGCAACTTCTTTCGCTTGTCAGCGGACCCGACGAACGCATCAGCCGCGATCGGCTCGGTCTTATACGTGTCGAATGGCCAGTTACGGGGATCGCCGTGCGCCTCGATGGTGGTGCTGAGTTGGGCCGGTGCTCTTCCTTTCGGATATTGCAGGTCGCCCAGGTCGTTCGTTGGATAAAGGCGCACGGCGACGTCATTGCCCAGGACATCGAAGCGGTTGTCATACTGTTCGATCCCGGGATAAACGAGCACGTTCACCGTCAGGCGATTGGCGACGGGCTTCAGCTCCTCGACGCGTAGCTGCACGATGGTTGCATTTCCCCCGCCCTGGCTCAGGTCCAGTGGAGGGAGCGGAGTCCCTTCGCTTTGCAGCATGTGGATGCCGAGGAGCGATAGGGCGTAGGTGGCGATGACGGTCAGCAGAATGGCCACGCCGATCTCGATTTGCGATCTACGCAGCTTCGGCGGCTTCTGTTTTAACGGCGACGATGGCTCTTCCGCGACCAGCGGCGGAGAAGGTGAGGATCCAACCTCGGCGGTCACAGGTCGCCGCCGCACGCAGTAGTGGGGCGCTCAATTGCTTGCTGGTACCGGACCGGATCTGGCTGGTGCCATCCAGCTTGTCGGGGCGACACGTGATCAGATGCTAGCGAACAGCGATGCTGATTGCGCAGCGAAAATCCCCACCTCTGCATAGGTACGGGGCTTCCGTCACCCGTCAGCAACCACTCGTTAACTTGCAGGATGCGGGATTGGCGAAACAGCATGATGGCGATGCACCACGGAGTTGCTAACCGGACGCGGGATTCGCCACGCAGCGAAAGCCGATGTGGGTTGTCGCGGAGTCCTGCGATTGAGGTGAGCGCGCTGCCGGACGGTAGCGGTGGCAATACTCCGGCGCACACAGGTGCGAACCGCCCTTCAACGTCTGGTTGACGCTCGGATCGGCCGGACCCGACGGTGTGCAACAGGCTTTCGGCGGCTGATCGAGGCGATGATGCGCGGAAAACTCGGTGGCCGTCCACTCCCACACGTTGCCGATCATGTCGTGCAAGCCGAAGCCGTTCGGCGGGAAAGTCCCCACCGGCGAAGTCCCGACCCAGCCGAGGGCGCCGTCGTTGCGGTACGGGAACTTGCCTTGCCAGGTGTTGGCCATCAGCCGCCCGCCGGGTTTCGCCTGTTCGCCCCAGGCGTAGGTGGTCGCGGTTCCGGCGCGGGCCGCATACTCCCACTCGGCCTCGGTCGGCAGCCGCCGGCCGGCCCAGCGCGCGTAGGCCGCGGCGTCGGGGTAGGCCACCTGCACCACCGGGTGATCGGCCCGGTCCGCGACGTCGCTGTCCGGCCCGAACGGATGGCGCCAGCTTGCCTCCGGGACCCAGTCCCACCACTGACGCCAGTCACACAGGTCGACCGGCCCCGGCGTCGGCCGGAAGACCATAGCGCCCGGACACAAATCGTCGGGGTTCGCGCCCGGATACAGCGCCGGGTCGATCGGCTGCTCGGCGACCGTCACGTACCCCGTCGCGGCAATGAATTCGGCGAACTGCGCATTGGTCACCGGGTGCCGTTCGACCGCGAAGGGAGCCACGGTCACGATATGGATCGGTGCCTCTTCCGGATAGAAGCTCGTCGAGCCCATGCGGAAGGATCCGCCCGGCAATTCGACAAGCTCGGTTAGCACCAGTTCAGGGTAGGACGACGCGCTCCGCCCGACTGGGTGTGCCCGGTCACGCCTAGGCGCCGGCTTCATGTGGTCGAACCCACCCGTTCATCCGAAGTTCGGTTGCCTGCCGGTTGCAGGGCTGTAATTCTCGACATGTATCGAATCCGGGGTGACTCGCCCCTGCGCGCTCGCCGCCGGCGCCGGGCGCCACACCCTCCATCGGAGACCACCATCGTGAAGCACAATCGATCAGCGGCCGCTATGCGGTTGCTGGCTGCGGGTGCATTGGCGCTCTCGGCCTGCAGCACCTCCCACGCCACCCTGCCGTATACCGCCGGGGCCAAGGTGGACTGCGGCGGCAAGCAGGCCTTGGCGGCCAGCGGTTCGACCGCGCAAGCCAACGCGATGACGAAGTTTATCGAGGCCTACGGCAAGGCCTGCTCCGGGCAGACCCTCAACTACACGGCCAACGGCTCGGGCGCCGGTATCGCCGACTTCCTTGCCGGCAAGACCGATTTCGGCGGATCGGACGTGCCCCTCAGCGCGGACCAATACGGCGCCGCCAAGCAACGGTGCGGCGGTGCCGACGCCTGGAACCTTCCGGTGGTATTCGGACCACTGGCCATCACCTACAACCTCAACGCCGTCGACATTTTGGTGCTCGACGGCCCCACACTGGCCAAGATTTTCGACGGCACCATCACTCGCTGGGACGACCCGGCCCTCACCGCGCTCAATGCATCCATGCCGGCGGAGGACATCCATGTGATGTACCGCAGCGACGCATCCGGCACCACCGACAACTTCCAGGCCTATTTGCAGGCCGCGTCCGGCGGTGCCTGGAATAAGGGCACGGGCAAGACGTTCAACGGCGGCGTCGGCACCGGCGCCGTGGGCAACAAAGGCACCTCGGCGGCGGTGAAGGCCACCGAGGGTGCGATCAGCTACAACGAATTGTCGTTCGCCCTCCAGCAAGGGCTTTTCGCCGCCGAGATCAAGACCCCGGCAAGCCGCAGGTCGTTACGGCCGGTGCGCATCGGCAACGACACGGTCGGCAAGACCATCGCCGGCGCCAGAATCGTCGGCAACGGCAACGACCTGGTGCTCGACATTTCGTCGTTCTACAACCCCGCTCAACCCGACGTCTACCCGATCGTCATGGCCACGTACGAGATTGTCTGCTCGCGATACCCCAGCGAGGAGGCCAAGGCGGTCAAGGCGTTCTTGCAGGCGGCGATCGGCCCCGGCCAGGTCGATCTCGCGAAAAACGGCTATATCCCGCTGTCGCCCGACTTCCAGGCAAGGGTCTCCAGCGCCGTCGACGCCATCAGCGCTGTGGGCGCACCGATTCCGGACTAAAGGCACCATCAGGTCTTCTTTGGCATCTTCCTATCCCGATTTCGCCACCAGGCGATCAGGAACAGCGTCATCGCGGTGACCAGAGCTATCAACACCCACAGCACGATGGCTTGGTCGATCCACGAACCGAATGGCGGGCCACCCGGAAGGATGTTGCGCAACGGGACAATCGCGAACAGCATCGCGGCGTACCACGTTATGAACGGCGGCAGGAAAGACGTCCTGCCCAGGGCCATGGGAATGGCCACCCACAATGCCAGCGCGGGCAGAGCGATGAGGACCAGGCAGATCCCGAAATCGAAGATCAGCGGGCCCTTGGCTCGGTGCAACGTGACGACGACGTCGTCTTGGACGTCCGGGTTGGATTCCTCGGGATCGTGGACGCGGGTGACGCTCGCGTCCCAGCCGTCCAGCTTTCCGCTCACTTCCAGGCGGGCGGGTGTCTTTTCCCGGTTTTGGCCCGTGCCCGTGAACACGTCGGCCGAAATGGTTTCCGTTTTGTACGAGTCAAATGGCCAGTTACCGGGATCGCCGTGCGCCTCGATGGTGGTGCTGACTTGCGCCGGCGCCTTCCCTACCGGGTACTGCAGGTCGCCCAGGTCGTTTTCCGGATACAGCCGCACGGCCGCGTCGGTGGTCAGCACGCCATAGTTCTTGTCGTACAACGAATCTTTCGGGTAGACAAGCACGTTCACCGTCAAGCGGTTCGCCACGGTATCGAGCTTCTCCAAGCGCACCTGGACGACGCTGTCATCGGCCTCGATCTTGCTCAGGTCCACCGCGGGCAGTGCGGGAGCCGACTTGGCCAACAGGTGCACGGCGATCAGGGACAGGACGTAGATGACGATGAGGGCGACGACTATCCCGAAAGCAATCGCGAGTTGCCGTCCTCGCGCCGCGGGCGGCGCGGGTGGGGGCGGAGGCTCGGCGGTCATTGAGGCATCACGGTGGCAGATGCTACAACCGGGGAACCGCCGGCGCGCGGATTTTCACCCCCGTCACCGCAAATTGCCGCCGTGGCCATCGCGACAGCGCCTCACCCGGCACCGGCGGCGCACGGTGGCCAGCCGGTTGCTCAGTCGCGCGAAAACGCCAGCGCCAGTTCCTTTTCCAGGTCTTCGTAGGGCCTGCCCGACAGGTCGATGGTGACCCGGGAGATGGTGCCGCCGGTGAACGTGAACGGCGCTTTGTAGCGGCTCGACACTCCCGATCCGCCGTTGCGCCCGACCGTGATCCCGGCACCCGCCAACCCGAACGTTCCCGGGTGCGTCGTCATCCCCGGAAACGAGCCGACCGTGGTGTCATCGATGAACAGCGTGGCGTCACCGAGCGGGGTGTGGCTGTTCTGCACGGTCCCCGTTCGCGAATAGCGAACGCCGAACACGTGTCTGCCCAGCGGAACCGGGTCGGACGAAGAAATCGACTGCTGGCGCTCGCCGAGGAAATTGTAGACGTAATGCAGCCGTCCGTCCTGGATGAACAGCACATGCCCACCGTGGGCGCCGCCCTGCTTGAACAGCACACCTTCGGCACCTGTGGTGTCCACAGTGACGTCGGCCAGCACGGCAAATGAACGGCCGCGAATTTCGGCGGCGGCGCCCAAACCGACGTCCGCGCAATCGGGGTAGTAGGTGTAGGTATTGCGTTCACCCACCAGGTACGGCCGGGGCCGGGTCATCGTTTCCACGATGTTCAGATCCGCCAATGGCAGGCCGTTGTACTTGGCGGCCTCGGCGAACCACAGCGCCTTGAGTTCCTCGAGCTTGTCCGGATGCTCGGCGGCCAGGTCATGACACTGACTGCGGTCGGCCTCGATGTGGAACAGTTCCCAACGGTCAGCATCGAAGTGCGACCAACCGGCCGGTGAAGCCGCATGGACAGTGTTGGCGAACCAGCCCTGATGCCATATCCCGCGGGTGCCCAGCATGGTGTAGAACTGCGTCTGCTTGCCGGTGTCAGCGGCCGGACCTTCAAGTGCCGCTTTGAAACTCACCCCGTCCAAGGGTTTCTGCGGGATGCCCTTCACGGCGTCGGGTGGCGTGATGCCCAGCAGGTCGTACACGGTGGGAGTGATATCGCAGACATTGACGTAATTGTCGCGCACCTCCCCGTGCGCGGCAATGCCGTTCGGCCACGAGATGATCGCCGTGTCGGCGATGCCGCCCTCGTGTGAGGCGTAGCGCTTGTACAGCTTGTAAGGCGCGTTGAAGGCCATCGCCCACCCGATCGGGTAGTGGTTATAGGTCTGCGGCCCGCCGAGCTGGTCGAAGAGCTTCATGCTCTCTTCGACGGTGTCGATGTAGCCGTTGAAGAACTTGCCTTCGTTCACCGATCCGTTCGGCCCGCCCTCGCCGCTGGCGCCGTTGTCGGAGATCACCACAATGATGGTGTTGTCGAGTTGGCCGGATTCCTCCAGATAGTCGAGGATGCGGCCGATCTGGGCATCGGTGTAGCTCTGGAACCCGGCGAACACCTCCGCCATCCGGCTGAACAGCCGCTTCTCCTGGTCGTTCAGCGAGTCCCAGGGCCGCACCGTGTCCTGCAGTGGCCATGGCTGGCCGTCCGGCCCCGTGACATCGAGATAAGGGTTGACGGGCGACAATTCGGTGTCCGGCGGCACGATCCCCATCGACTTCTGCTTCTCCAGCACCATCTCGCGGTAGCGCTCGTAGCCCATGTCGAACCGGCCGGCATACTTGTCCGCCCACTCCTTGAAGACGTGATGGGGCGCATGCCCGGCGCCGGGGCACACATAGCTGAACCACGGTTTGTCCGGCGCGATCATCTTGGCATCGCGGATGAATTCAATTGTCCTGTCGGCGATGTCCTTCGACAGGTGGTAGCCGTCCTCCGGCGTGCCCGGGGGGTTCACCGGATGGTTGTCGTAGACCAGGTCGGGATACCACTGGTCGGTCTCGCCACCCATGAACCCGTAGAACCGTTCGAAGCCGCGCGACGTGGGCCAATGCCGCTTGGTCGCGGCCAGATTGGACTCTTCGATCGGCGTCAGGTGCCACTTCCCGATGCAGTAGGTGTTGTAGCCGTGTTCGACCAGCACCTCGGAGAGCAGTGCGGTGTCGGCCGGGATACGCCCGTTGGAGTTGGGGAAGCCCTCGGTGAATTCTTCGATGGTGGCCATGCCGACGGTGGTGGCATTGCGGCCGGTCAGCAGGGATGCCCTGGTCGGCGAGCACAGCGCGGTGGTGTGAAACTGCGACAACCGCACACCGCGCTCGGCGATCCGCGTCATAGTGGGCATCTCGACCAGGCCGCCGAAACAGTCCCAGGTCGCGATGCCGGTGTCATCCCAGACCAGATAAAGGACGTTCGGTGAATTCTCCGGGGCGGTCGGTGCGGCGTACGGGCCCCAGTCCGGCTCGGAATCCCGAATATCCAGCTCGATCTTGCCGTTAAACTGCCCCGAATCGGTCGATCCCGTCACCGTCGCCAGCCCCTCTCGCCCTGGAATTACCAGCCGAACATCGCGTGCAGACTACACCTGGCACCGGGCCAGATAGCAGAATCGCCCGAGACCCTCTAGATCCCAGGCGATTTTCACTGCTGCGGGCTACTGACGGTCCATTGGGCCGTTACTTCGCCTTTTCCAGAATTTCGACAAGCCGCCAGCGTTTGGTTGCCGACGTCGGACGCGTCTCCATCAGCGAGACGCGGTCGCCGATGCCGGCGGTGCTGTTCTCGTCGTGCGCCTTGACCCTCTTGGTGGTGCGGATGATCTTGCCGTACAGCGGGTGCCGCACGCGGTCTTCCAGCTCGACCACGATGGTCTTCTGCATCTTGTCGCTCACCACGTAACCGATGCGCGTCTTGCGCCGGCCACGCGTCTTGGGTGTGCTCGGAGTGCGCTTGGGGCCCTTCTCTTTAGACCCGGCATCGGGAGCGGCTTGCTTGGTGGCCTTCGCTTCTGCCATCACGATTCCTTACCGTCGGGCCCGGAAGCCAGGCCCAGTTCTCGTTCGCGCAGCACGGTGTAGACGCGCGCGATTTCCCGGCGCACTATGCGGAGCCGGCGGTTGTTGTTGAGCTGTCCGGTCGCCATCTGGAAGCGCAGATTGAACAGCTCCTCCTTGGATTCACGCAGCCGCTCGGTCAGCTCCTCTTCGGTGAGCTCACGCAGTTCGCCAGGCGAAACTCCCACTGCCATCAGAACTGCTCCTCTCGGGTCACGATCCGTGCCTTGATCGGCAGCTTGTGGATTGCGCGGGTCAGCGCCTCCCGGGCCACCGCCTCGTTGGGGTAGCTGAGTTCGAACAGCACCCGTCCCGGCTTGACGTTGACCACCCACCATTCCGGGGAGCCCTTACCCGAACCCATCCGGGTTTCTGCGGGCTTCTTGGTCAGGGGGCGGTCCGGGAAGACATTGATCCACACCTTGCCGCCACGCTTGATGTGCCGGTTGATGGCGATACGGGCCGACTCGATCTGCCGGTTGGTGACGTAGGCGTGCTCAAGGGCCTGGATTCCGTAGTCGCCGAAGTTCACCGCCGTGCCGCCACTGGCGATGCCGCGCTGGCGGGGATGGTGCTGCTTGCGGTGCTTGACTTTGCGGGGAATCAACATGATTCAGCTCTCCGTGCTCTCCGTGCTCTCCGTGCTCTGCGGTTCCAGGGCGGGCGCACCGTCAGACGGTGCGGACTCCTCGCCCGCGGCGCGTCCGGCCTCAGTACTGGTCGCCGTGGTGCCTGAGGCGCCACTGCGCCGCGGACGGGTAGCCGGCGACGGCCGTTCACGGCGCGGACGCTCGGCGCCCGCGGGGGCGGCGGCGGCGGCCAATTCGCGCTTGCCGCCGACGATGTCGCCCTTGTAGATCCACACCTTCACACCGATCCGGCCGAAGGTGGTCTTGGCCTCATACAAGCCGTAGTCGATGTCGGCCCGCAGCGTGTGCAGCGGCACCCGGCCCTCGCGGTAGAACTCCGAACGGCTCATCTCCGCGCCGCCGAGACGGCCGGAGCACTGCACGCGGATGCCCTTGACGTTGGGCTGGCGCATCGCCGACTGGATGGCCTTGCGCATGGCGCGGCGGAACGCCACCCGGTTGCTCAACTGCTCGGCGACCCCCTGGGCCACCAATTGTGCTTGCGATTCTGGGTTTTTGACTTCGAGAATGTTGAGCTGGACCTGCTTTTTGGTCAGCTTCTCCAGGTCTGCGCGGATTCGGTCGGCTTCGGTGCCGCGCCGTCCGATGACGATGCCGGGACGCGCGGTGTGGATGTCGACCCGGACCCGGTCACGGGTGCGCTCGATCTCCACGTCGGCGATCCCGGCGCGCTCCAGACCGGTGGACAACAGCCGACGGATCGCAACATCTTCCTTGACGTACTCGGAGTACTGCTTGTCGGCGTACCAGCGCGACTTCCAGTCGGTGGTGATGCCCAGCCGGAAACCGTGCGGATTGATCTTCTGGCCCACTAGTCTGAGCCTCCCTTCGTCTCAGAAGTCTCAGAAGTAGCCGCAGCGGGCTTGGTTGATTTAGCCTCGACGGATTTGGCCGCTGACTGGGCCGGGGCCTTCTTGGCCGGCGCTTTGTTGGCGGGCGCCTTCTTGGCCGGCGCCTTCGCGGCGGCCTTGCTGGCCTCGGCGCGACGGGCCCGCGTCGACTTCGCCGACCGCTGATCCTTGGCGGGCCGGCTTTCCACCACGACCGTGATGTGGCTGGTGCGCTTGCGGATCCGGAATGCGCGTCCCTGGGCGCGCGGACGGATGCGCTTGGCGGTCGGCCCCTCGTCGGCGTAGACGGTGGCGACCACCAGAGTCGCCGGGTCCAGTCCGTTGTTGTTCTGGGCGTTCGCCGCGGCACTCGCTATCACCTTGGCCACCGGCTCACTGGCGGCTTGGGGCGCCCAGCGCAGGATGTCCAGCGCGTCCGCCACCGTTCTGCCACGCACCAGGTCAATCACCCGGCGTGCCTTCCTCGGCGACACCCGCACAAACCGTGCTTTGGCGACCGCCGACGGAAACTCAGTTGTGGTCATCGCCGTTTGGCCTTCCGGTCGTCCTTGATGTGTCCCTTGAAGGTGCGCGTCGGCGCGAACTCACCAAGCTTGTGACCGACCATCGCCTCGGTGACGAACACCGGGACGTGCTTGCGTCCGTCGTGCACGGCAAAGGTGTGGCCGATGAAGTCCGGAATGATCGTCGAACGTCGCGACCAGGTCTTGATCACCTGCTTGGTGTTCTTCTCGTTTTGGACGTCCACCTTTTTGAGCAGATGGTCGTCGACGAACGGGCCCTTCTTCAGGCTGCGTGGCATGGCTACTCCTGAGACTTCCTAGCGCGAGTGCTTCTTGCCGGTGCGCCGGCGTCGGACGATGAGTTTGTTGCTGGCTTTGTTCGAATGGCGGGTGCGCCCTTCGGGCTTGCCCCACGGGCTGACCGGGTGACGGCCACCGGAGGTCTTACC
This sequence comes from uncultured Actinomycetota bacterium, assembly GCA_963848535.1. Lineage (GTDB taxonomy): Bacteria > Actinomycetota > Actinomycetes > Mycobacteriales > Mycobacteriaceae > Mycobacterium. The sequence goes on along the minus strand of CAWKEM010000013.1, from coordinate 32,562 downwards.
CTCACCACCGCCGTGCGGGTGGTCCACCGGGTTCATCACGACACCGCGGACCGTTGGGCGCTTGCCCTTCCACCGCATGCGGCCGGCCTTGCCCCAGTTGATGTTGGCCTGCTCGGCGTTGCCCACCTCGCCGACGGTGGCGCGGCAGCGCACGTCGACGCGGCGGATCTCACCGCTGGGCATCCGCAGCGACGCGTAGCTGCCCTCCTTACCGAGCAGCTGGATGCTCGACCCGGCCGAACGCGCGAGTTTGGCGCCACCGCCCGGCCGCAACTCCACCGCGTGCACCAACGTACCGGCCGGGATGTTGCGCAACGGCAGGTTGTTGCCCGGCTTGATGTCGGCATTGGCGCCCGACTCCACCACATCACCCTGCGAGAGTCCCTGCGGGGCAATGATGTAGCGCTTCTCGCCGTCCAGGTAGTGCAGCAGCGCGATGTTCGCGGTGCGGTTCGGGTCGTACTCGATGTGCGCGACCTTGGCGTCGACACCGTCTTTGTCGTCGCGGCGGAAGTCGACCATCCGGTAGGCGCGCTTGTGCCCGCCGCCCTTGTGGCGGGTGGTGATCCGGCCGTGCGCGTTACGCCCACCGTGACCGTGCAGGGGGCGCACCAACGACTTCTCCGGCGTTGAGCGCGTGACTTCGGCGAAGTCGGATACGCTCGCTCCGCGACGCCCGGAGGTCGTCGGCTTGTACTTGCGAATTGCCATGTCTAATCAGGTCTTTCTCTCGGCGCCCGGCTATGTGGCCGGCGCTCCGAACAGGTCGATCGGCTTGCTGCCCGGAGCCAAGGTGATGATGGCCCGCTTGGTGTTCTTGCGCTTGCCGTATCCGGTCCGGGTGCGTTTGCGCTTGCCCTGCCGATTCGCGGTGTTCACCGATGCGACCTTGACAGAGAAGATCTTCTCGACAGCGATCTTGATCTGCGTCTTGTTCGAATCGGGGTGCACCACGAACGTGTACACGTTGTCGTCGAGCAGTCCGTAGGACTTCTCGGAGATAACCGGCGCCAGGATGATGTCGCGGGGGTCGGCGAGTGTCGCCATCAGGCCGAAACCTCCTCGGAACGGTTCGTGTTGGCCGCGATATAGGCGTTGAGCGCCTCGACGCTGAACACCACGTCATCGGAGCGCAGCACGTCATAGGTGTTGAGCTGGTCGGGCGCCAGGATGTGCACACCGGGCAGGTTGCGCACGCTTTTCGCACCGGCCTCATCGCTGCGGCCGATGACCACCAGCACCTGCTTGCGATCGGTCAGGGCGCCCAGGAATGCCTTGGCGCTTTTGGTGGACGGAGTCTGGCCCACGACCAACTCGGTAATCGCATGGATGCGTCCGTTGCGGGCCCGGTCGGACAGCGCTCCACGCAACGCCGCCGCGATCATCTTCTTGGGCGTGCGCTGGCTGTAGTCGCGCGGCTTGGGACCGTGCACGACGCCACCACCGGCGAACTGCGGGGCCCGCGTCGAGCCCTGGCGGGCACGTCCGGTTCCCTTCTGCCGGTAGGGTTTGCGCCCGCCGCCGCTGACCTCGCCGCGGGTCTTGGTCGAGTGTGTACCCTGGCGGGCCGCCGCCCGTTGTGCGGTGACCACCTGGTGCATCAGTGCGATATTGGCCGGAGCATCGAACAATTCGGCCGGCAGCTCGATGGAGCCGTCGACTTTGCCGTCCGGCGTCTTTACGTCGATCTTGTGTGCCATTACTTCTCACCTCGTTTGACCGCGCTGCGGACCATGACGAGCCCACCGGTGCGGCCGGGAACCGCGCCTTTGATCAACAGCACGCCGTTCTCGGCATCGACCTTGTGCACCAACAAGTTCTGGACGGTCACCCGGTCGTTGCCCATCCGGCCCGACATCCGCGTCCCCTTGAACACCCGGGCCGGGGTCGCGCAGGCGCCGATGGAGCCCGGGCGGCGGTGTACCGCCTGGGCACCGTGACTGGCGCCCTGGCCGCGGAAGCCGTGGCGCTTCATAGTGCCGGCGAAACCTTTCCCCTTGGAGGTTCCGGTGACGTCGACATAGCTGCCATCGGCGAAGATCTCCGCCGTCAACTCCTGGCCGACCTCGTATTCGGCCGCCGCGTCGGGGTTGTCCAGCCGCAGTTCGGCCAGGTACCGGCGTGGGTTGACACCCGTGGCGGCGTACTGACCGGTCAGCGGCTTGTTGACCTTGCGCGGGCTGATCTCACCGTAGGCCAGCTGCACGGCGCTGTAACCGTCGCGCTCCGGCGTGCGGATGCGGGTCACCACGTTCGGCCCCGCCTTGACCACCGTTACGGGCACAATCCTGTTGTTTTCGTCGAATACCTGCGTCATGCCCAGCTTGGTGCCGAGAATGCCTTTTCGCGCCATTGCTCTGCAATCTCCTACTGGATGTTGACGTCGACGCTGGCCGGAAGATCGATGCGCATGAGCGCGTCAACGGTCTTCGGCGTCGGGTCGAGGATGTCGATCAACCGCTTGTGGGTCCGCATTTCGAAGTGCTCTCGCGAGTCCTTGTACTTATGCGGAGAGCGGATGACGCAATACACGTTCTTCTCAGTCGGCAGCGGCACCGGACCTACGACGCTGGCACCCGTGCGAACGACGGTCTCGACGATTTTGCGCGCCGAGGCGTCAATAGCCTCATGGTCGTAGGCCTTGAGCCTGATGCGGATCTTCTGTCCCGCCACGCTTCTCTACCCTCACTCCACTTGAAATCCGTGTCCGGACCTGGTGCCCCCGGCGCGCCGATCGGACCCGGCCCATCTTGGGCCGATCGAGCGTTGCGCCGGATACTGCGCCGCTGTTTACCTGTCGTGGTCCACCGGCCCCCGCGGTCGGGCGTGTCGCCCTCACACAGCCTTGTCCGCGACCGAAATTAGTCGCATTCCAAGGATGGGACCGGACGCGCCCGTTTTAGGCGCTGGTCGTATGCCCCGGCCAGGCGCAAACCTGGCCCAAGGCAACCTGAACAGTATGCCCTAGATCCCGGGTTTGGCCAAATCTCGGGCACCCGTCGGGCCATGCCACGGGGTCCGTCGGAACCTCACGCACCCGCCGATTCGATACTCGCTGCGCTAGCCCTGTTTCTGCGCTCACTGAACGTGCCAGAAACCATCGACGGCGGCAAGTGCACCCGCGCGGTAGCCGAGATCGGGAAGGGCGTCCCGGCACCAGCGGGGCGATGGCACGGGATCGGTCCACCTCGCCCGATTCGGCCGCCGCGGGCCTATCAAAAATAAGGCGTCGAACGGGGCCGCCCACTGCTGGGCGACGCGTTCACAGAGTGGCGGTGATCGCGGCGCTGTCGGCGGCCCGGGTGGGACGAGTTCTGACAAACCGTCCGGGTCACGCCCCGGCGCCGGCCATGTTCGATCCCGGCTGGGCGCTATTCCCACGCCCGGACTGGCCGGCTTTCCTGCGCCGGTTGGCGGGGCCGGCCACCGACTCGTTGGCTATAGCGGTGGAGGTGGCCGGCAAGCTGGGGCACGCAAACGAAGCCGGGCCGGCGCAGGCAGCCAGGCCGCGTTCCCGATGGCCCTGCATGCCCCGACGACGGTGATGGCGGTATTCGCCGCCATCACCGCGGTCGTGATCGGACTTTGGGCTCCCGGGCCGCAACGGTCGCCGGCCATGCCTGGTGCGCAGGATCGTCTCCGGCCGGCACCGAGTCCGGACCGCCTCGCTCACCACATCCGGCAGGCCGCCCCGGGGATCGGAACGAACAGCACAGATGCCACCAATGTCGTTGCCCGACAGGTGCTTCGATGCCTCGGCGCCGAAGCAGGTACTTGAAAAGATCTGCTTGTTCTGGTATCGGTAATCTATATCGACGACTACAGGTCATCTCGCGAGGTGAGGTGGATGTGATGTTGATAGACGTTGGCCCCTTCCAGGAATTGGATCGCCGGACGTCGCCGGCCCTGGGCACCGTGTGGCGGGGTAGGTGATCACCGGTGACGATCGTGGCTGAGCCGGTCTGCCCGGCAATGATCGAGGCGGCGGCGATTGTGGAGGCCGAATGGATACGCCTGCGGCGACCGAGCAGGCCGGTTCGGCTTACCGGTGAGATTCCCGCGAGCCGGCGATGCCGGCGCCGGGCGCGCACCACAGTGACCGCCCAACCCCCGCCGCGCGTGTGCTCGACAAGCGCCCGTGAGCTGGGGTTCCAGTGGCCGATCTGCATGGTGTTGGCCCGGCAGCGTTCGCCTCCGACCCGGACCTGATGCACCGACTGCCAGCTGTTTTCGCAAGCCAACCTTGCGGAGGTGATCTGAACAGAACAAACACGGCAATCACCTGGTGAGAAAGCTGTCGTGCCGTCCACGAATATTGCGACGCACTGTTCGCGCCTGACGCACAGTCATGTGCGCGCGCATCGCCACTTGTCGTGGCCATCTGCGTGGACCGCATGAATGTCATTGCCGGTAGGGCGGGTCGCGCCGCGACTCGATCCTCGAGCGAATCGAGGGCCGCCCTCGGCGCGACCTGGCCTCGTACCACGCTGCCGTCCGATCGCCGTCGCCGATGCGGGCCGACATGGCGTGCCGGTCAACGCGGTCACCGTACGAATTCGGCCGCCCGGTGCCCGATCATGACGGTGGTTGCGTGTGGACCGCGGCTGGTGATCGCGGGCAGGATAGAGCCGTCGATCACCCACAGGTTCTCGGTGCCGTAGACCCGGCATCGATGATCGACGACCGCTCGCGGGTCGTCCTCGGCGCCCATCGGGGCTGTACCACAAAGATGTTGCGATGTCGACCACACCGGCGCATCGACATATGTTGCGGTGCCGGCCATTTCGCAGGCCAGGTCAGCGCCCCGGCGCAGCGCCGCGACATCGTCGGGCTCGCTGTCGTAGCGGTGCTCGATCAGTGGCGCCACGTCGGGATCTCGCGAGACCAGCGTGATGCGCCCGCGCGCCCGCGGCCGCATCAGCGCCACCCCGATATGCGGCCAATCCGGATGCCCGGCGGCGCCGTCACCGGTCATCGCAACGAATCCGCCTGTATAGGGCCTGATCTCGAGATCATCAGCGGTACTGAGCACAACTTCCAGCACCGGCCGGCTTGGAGCCACCGTCCAATTGGTCGGCAACACCCATTCGGGGTGATCGCTGAAAGACGTCCCCACCGGTAGCGGAGCCAGCACCGGCACGCCGACGGTCCGCAACATTTCTTCTTCCCCGACGCCGGAATGCATCAGCAGAAGAGCCGACTGAATCGCACCGGCACACAACACGATCCGGTCAGCCGTCAAGGTCATTTCGCCTTGTGGGCCCATCACGTCGACCCCCACCGCGGCGGTCCCGGTGAAACGCAGTCGCGTCGCCCGCGTCCGCGCGAGCAGCGTCAGGTTTGACCGTCCCAGAGCCGGAATCAGGTATCCCGCGCCAGATCCGATACGTACGCCGTCGACGATGTTGAGCGGGACGGCACCCACTCCCGAAACCAATTCCGGTCCGCAATCATTGAGGTCGGCAATCCATTCGAAACCGGCACGCTCTGCGGCAGCGATAAAACGCTCGGTGGTGCCCGTCATTTCGCGGGTTCGACGAACCAGGATTGGGCCGCTGTCGCCATGAGCGGGACCGGCAAAATCCAGGTCGGTCTCGATGGCGCGGAAGCTGTCGAGGACATCAGACCATGCCCAGCCCGGTATGGCGATGCGATCGAAGTCGCTCGGCATACCGCGGCAGAAGTAGCCGCCGTTGACGGCACCCGAACCGCCGACCGTCGCCCCGCGCACGATCGACAGCAGGCGAACGGGTCGATCGGTGAGCCGGGTCTGATAACGCCGGACCAGGGGACTGCCGGCCCCGATCGGCAGTTGCAACCCGTTGGCGGTCCGAGCGAGCAATCCCGGGTCGGTGAGTGCCGGCCCTGCCTCGATGACGGTCACAGCACAACCGGGATCGGCGGAAAGACGGTCGGCAACAACCGATCCAGCACTGCCTGCACCGACGATCAGCACATCGCTGTGCAGGACGGCGGTGGTCAAGGTGGCGGCTAGCTCCGGATCTGCGGTTTCAGCGCACGAAGGTTGCGTTCCTGCGCCACGCCCCACCACAGCCCGAGGCCGTAGGCCAGGTCATCGACCCGCTTGAGCAACAGATAGGTCAGCAGCCCGATCGGTTCGGCATCGTCACCGGTGGCATCCCGGCGCCGGATCCAGTCCACCACGCCGTCCATGACCGCCGCAACCAGCACGACCCGTCTGAAGTGGCGCGACACCGTTGCCGCCAGCAATGCCAGCGGCCAATAGTGCCGGCACAGGGCCGACGCGAGCTGCAGTGCCGCCGACCACAGGCCGCGGGTGGCAACCACCAGAGCATCGGCCAGTGAAGTCTCGGCACTGCGCATCGCCCTCGCGATCCGGCGGCCGGTCAGCACGGCCACCACGATCGACGCCAACTGACCGAGGTTCGTCCCGAGTGCCATCAGAATCCAGGTCATCAACGCCCAGCCGGAGATCACCACCGGTGCCGTCTTGTCGGGGTGACGGACAGACAGCGGAGCCGCCGAACCGCCATAAAATGCCTTGCGTGCAAGCCATTCCCGTAATTCGGTGCGGTGATCGTGGGCGACCAGCGCAATCGGCTCGTAACGCAGCCGGGCGCCCGCTTCGATGAGCCGCCAGCACAGGTCGACGTCCTCACCGGACTGCAAGGTCTCGTCGAACCCGCCGACGTCGCGAATGGCCGAGCGGCGACAGATGATCGCCGCGCTGGGAACGTAGGAGACCGTGCTGTGCGGTAACACCGGCGCTTCACGTTCACCGAGGTCCAGCGAGGAGTGCACCGCCTCATAGCGGGCCACCAGATTCTCACTGTGCGACAGACCGACGATGCGTGGTGCGACCAGGGCGACGGTGGGATCGCAGAAGTGGCCGAGCAGGGCCTCCAGCCAGCCCCGGCGCGGTGCGACGTCGGAGTCCAGAAACGCGACGAAGTCGGTCGTGCAGGCGGCCAGCCCGGTGTTGCGTGCCGCCGCCGGACCCTTGCTGCGGACGTGGCGCAACACTTCGATGTCGCAGTGTGCGCCGGCGAAGTCTTCCTGCCCGATTGGGCTGAACGAGCCGTCGTCCACCACGATGACGCGCAACCCGCGCAAGGAACTCACCAGGCGGTGCACACCAGAAAGGTTGTCCCGCACCGGAATTACCACGGTGACGTCGCGGTGCGACGGGCCACCCGCGGGCCGGGGATGGGCCACCGTAGCGTCCAGTAGGGTGCGGGCCAGTTGGGCACTGACGTCGTCGCGAACCTTCAGCCGGCCATTGGAGAGCATGTCCTGGGCGGCGGGAGCCAGCTTCAGCAACCGGGTCGGTGAGCCGCCGAGCAGGGCCGAGCCGTCGCCGAGCACCCGCACGCGGCGGTCGACCTGGACGGCGAACCCGTCCGGTAGCCGGGGTTGACTCATGTCAGCATCCCGTCGGCCCCTGGCGACCAACGGGCGACGCGACGGACACACCCGTCGATCATCTCTGCCAGGATGCGTTTGCCCTCACCAGCGGTCGCGGTGGTCGGGTCTCCCAACACGCCTACCGGGCTGACCGCCGCGACCCCCCCGCGGCGCATCGATCCGAGCAACTCGGGCAATGGCACCCGGGTGCCGGCGAGCCACCGATCGGTCAGCACATCGGTCGGCGAGATATGCAGCAGCACCGACGTTTCGGTATGGCCGGCATGGGCATCGCCGCCGGCGGCGACACATGGGCACCATCCGACGTCTCGGCCTTCGGCCCGAAGTCTGCGCACCGCGGTGTTCAATGCGCCGACATTGCCGCCGTGGCCGTTGACGAAGACCAGGCGCCGGGCCCAGCAGGCGGCCGACCGGCCGTACTCCACCAGCAGCATGGTCAGGGCGTCTTCCCCGATGGAGATCGTTCCGGCGAAGCTTTGGTGCTCGCCGCTGGCGCCGTAGGCGATGGCCGGCGCCACCAACCACTCGTGCTCGAGGCGGGCCCCGGCCGCTCGGGCCACTGCGGTCGCGATCCGGGTGTCGGTGTCCAACGGTAGGTGCGGACCGTGCTGTTCGGTCGATCCTAGCGGGATCATTATCGACGGCGAGGCGCCAGACAGCTGGCTCGACGTCGCCGCTCCTAATTCGCCGAGTACGGCCACTCGGTGATGGTAGGACGAATTCACCTGGCGTGCACTAATTGTTGAACCCCCAAAGCAAATCTTTTTCTGGCGTGTTCATTTAGCAGTCGAATTGGCGGCTCGTCCGTCACGGTTACCCCGCGTGCACCACAATTTTCATGACGTCCACTCTAATCCCGGCAAAATTACCCGACTTAGCCCGGGTAGACGGGCTAGGCGTCCGCGGCGGGGGGCACACCCGTCGCCCGGCCGAAACCGGGGGGCACCAGGATGTCGTCCGGGCTGAGGTCGTGGACCGAGGCGTGCCCCAGCCCCATCAACGCCGAGTCGATACCCCCGCGCAAAATGTCGAGCACGTTCTCGACGCCGGATTGGCCGCCCGCGGCCAGGCCCCACAGGTACGCCCGGCCGATCATGACCGCACGCGCGCCCAGCGCTACGGCCTTGACGACGTCGCTCCCGCGCCGGATGCCACCGTCCAGCAACACCTCGACCTGCTCGCCGACCGCCGCCGCTATCGCGGGCAGGGCGCGAATGGAAGCCGGCGTGCAGTCCAGATTGTTACCCCCGTGGTTGGACACCGATATCGCTGAAACTCCGGCATCCACAGCTCTTTTGGCGTCATCGACGCGCATCACGCCCTTGAGCATGAATGGTCCGCCCCACAGTTCGCGCAGCCAGGCGATGTCTTCCCAGGTCGGCGGCGGTGTGCCCATCCACTCCCCGTAGGCGGCGAAGAAGGGGGGACCGGGTTCGCCGCGGCGGCCCTGGTTGGGCACTCGCAGCTCCGGCGGCCGCAGCGTCTTGCCGAACTTCCACAGCCACCGCGGCCGGACGATCGCCTCCGGAGACAACCGCAGGAATGTCCGCAGGTTCATCTGTTCGGGGATTTTGGGGCTGCCCCAGTCCCGGCCGTGCGAGAACGACCAGTCGGTGGTGACGATCAAACCGACCGCACCGGCCTGACGCGCCCGTTCCACCCGCTCGGCGATCGCGTCGCGTCCACCGAGCCAGTAGAGCTGGAAGAAGATCTTGGGGTTGGCGGCGATGACTTCCTCGATCGGTTTACTGGCGAACGAGGAAAGCCCCATCGCCGTTCCGCGCGCCGCCGCAGCCCGCGCAACGGCCACTTCACCGGCTGGATCGACCGCCTGCACGCCGGTCGGCGAAATGATCACCGGTAGCGAAATATCTTGTCCCATAACCGTCGTCGACAAGTCGCGTTTTTCCACCGCGCCGATGACATGGGGCACAAAACCGAGCTCACTAAAGGCTTCGACATTGTCGGCAACCGTAATTCCTTTTTCGCTGGCTGCGATCAAGGACGAATAAACGGATTTCGGCAACCGGCGTTTTGCGCGTTGCTGGGCGATGGCAACCGTTTCAAACCACTCGGCCATGACTACAGCGGGCTTTCGCTGCACAGGCGCGCCGGCGGCGTGGCCGGCGGTCGTAAGGACAATGTCAGGGGCACCGGCCGGCGAACCGGACTCCCGTGCGAGTGGTCGGCGCGGGGCCGCGGTGTTTCGCGGTCGCGGGCCAGCGCCGGCTCGCTGTGCCCCTGGACGCATTCGGGATCCGGACCGTCGATCGGCAGGCCGGTGAAGAATTTGGCCGCCATGCACCCGCCCCGACAGCTGTCGTAGTGCCCGCAGCTGCCGCAGGCGCCCGCGGACTGCGGTTGGCGCAGCTCACGGAACAGCGGAGCGTTCTTCCAGACGTTGTCAAAACCGCTGTCGGACAACACGTTTCCCGCCAGGAAACGATCGTGGATGGCGAACGGGCACGCGTACACGTCGCCTACCGGGTCGATCAGGCACACCACCCGGCCGGCTCCGCACATGTTCAGCCCGGCCAGAGCGCCGGACTGGCCCAGCGGTGCCAGATGGAAGAAGGAGTCGCCGGTGAGCACCCGCTCCCCCTTGCGCACCAGCCAGTCGTAGAGCTGAACCTGCTGGGTGGCGGTGGGGTGTAGATCGTCCCAGACGTCCGCGCCCCGTCCCGAAGGACGCAGCCGGGTGATCCGCAGGGTGGCGCCGTATCGGCTGGCCAGTGCCGCGAATTCGTCCAGCTGGTCGACATTGTGCCGGGTGACCACCACGGAGATCTTGGCGCCTGCGAAGCCCGCCGCGGCGAGGTTCTCCAGCGCGCGCACCGCCATGGCGAATGACCCGGGGCCGCGGACGGCGTCGTTGACCTCGGCGGTGGCGCCGTCGAGCGAGATCTGCACATCCACGTAGTCGCTGGCGGCCAACCGCGCGGCGACCTCGCCGGTGATCCGGACCCCGTTGGTCGAGAACTTCACGCCCACGTGGTGCGCGGTCGCGTAGTCGACCAATTCCCAGAAGTCCGGGCGCACCGTGGGTTCCCCGCCGCCGATGTTGACGTAGAACACCTGCATACGTTCCAGCTCGTCGATGATGTCCATGCACTGGCGCGTGGACAACTCGCGTGGATCGCGTTTGCCTGACGAGGACAGGCAGTGCACGCAGGCCAGATTGCACGCATACGTCAATTCCCAGGTCAGGCAGATGGGCGCGTCCAGCCCGTGCTCAAACTGCTCGATGAGCCGCGGCACCCCAGATGTTCCGGCGGTCATGGGTTTTCCTGAGGTACCAACATCTTCGAACCGGCCAGCACACCCAGCGCGTCCAGGTACGGTCCCTGCCCGGCGTCGTCCACACCCGCGGCGCGGCAGGCCGACCGGACATCGGAATGATCCGCCAGCGACCGCACCACCGTGAGGATTGTGCGGTTCTTCAGAAAGGACAGCTTGCGGGTGCCGAAGTGATAGAGCAGTGCGCCGAACGGCTCTGGCCGAACCGCCACCTGTGGGTGTAACCGCCAGCCGCGATCAGGGTCGAACACGCGATCAGTAGACCCCGCACATTCCGTCGATGGACACCTCTTCAACCAGGGTCTCGGTAACGAGTTCGGTGTCGGTATCGGTCTGGTGGTCCACGAAGCTTTGCCTTTCGTCAGGTCTGGACAACGATGGGTCTGAGTCACCATCGTCGTCAGAATATGGCATCGAGTGCCGAAATGGAAGGGCGGGGTCTGATGATGCCGCAGCCGCGGGCGGGCCGGCGCCGCTCGACAACACCGCATCACATCACCGACGTCGGCATCGAGCTGTTCACCGCCCGCGGTTTCGCCGACGTGAGCGTCGACGACGTCGCGCGGGCGGCCGGCATCTCCCGCCGCACGCTGTTCCGCTATTACGCGTCCAAGAACGCCATCCCCTGGGGCGATTTCGATACCCACCTCGCCCACCTGCGGGACCTGCTCGACAGCGTCGATCCACGGGTAAGGCTGGCCGAGGCGCTGCGCGCGGCGCTGTTGGCGTTCAATACCTTTGACGAGTGCGAGACCGCCCACCACCGCCAGCGCATGCGGGTCATCTTGCAAACCGCGGAATTACAGGCCTATTCGATGACGATGTACGCCGGCTGGCGCGAGGTGATCGCGGAGTTCGTGGCCCGCCGGTCGGATTGCAAGACGGCCGACCTGCTGCCCCAGACCGTCGCCTGGACGATGCTCGGGGTGGCGTTGAGCGCCTACGAGCACTGGCTGGTCGACGAATCCGTCCCGTTGCCGGTGGCACTCGGCAATGCCTTCGATATCGTCGGCGCGGGGCTGGACAGGCTGGCTCCGTGAACGGCGAGCACCTGCTGCGCACCCTGCGCTCGCAGGGGCGGTTCTGCGCCGCCTCCGGATCGCCGATGTACGGCGAGCTGTTCGAGCGGGTGGCCCAAGACGTCGAATCCGGCGGCGTCTTCGCGACCATCTTGTCCGGCCACGAGGACGATCCGTCGCGCCACGCGGTGCCGCTCCGGCTGCTCGGCGGCCTGCACCGGTTGGTGCTCGACGGCCGGGCACCCGAACTGCGCCGATGGTATCCCAGCACCGGCGGGACCTGGGACGCCGAATCCGCCTGGCCCGACGTCACGTTGGCCGCCGCCAACCACGCCGACATGCTGCGGGCGGCTCTGGGTCAACCACCACAGACCAACGAAGTGGGCCGGTCTGCTGTACTGATCGGCGGGTTGCTCCGCATCAATAGTGAATTCGGTTTACCGATAGGGCTTTTCGAAATCGGGTCCAGCGCAGGTCTGAACCTGCGGGCCGACCATTACCGTTACCGCTTTGCCGGTCGCCACTGGGGAGCGGCCAACTCGCCGGTGACCATCGACGACGCGTGGCACGGCGCGCTGCCGCCGGCGGGTGCGGTGCGAATCGTCGAACGACACGGGTACGACATTGCGCCCATCGACGTCACCGGCGCCGACGGGGAAATGACCGTGTTGAGCTATGTCTGGCCCGACCAGGACGCCCGGCTTGACCGGCTCCGCGGCGCCATCTCGGTCGCCCGGAGCGTCCCGGCTCGGCTGGAGTGCCAGACCGCAGCCGACGCGGTCGCCGGCCTGACCCTGGACGACGGCACCCTGACCGTGCTGTGGCATTCGATCACCTGGCAGTACCTGCCCGCCGACGAACGGGAGGCGGTGCGCGCTCACGTGGCAGCACTGGCCGCTCAAGCCACCGCCTACTCCCCGTTCGCCCACCTCACGCTCGAGCCGGCACGCGACGGGCCCGGCACGCCGATCAGGTTTTTGGTGCGGGCTCGCAGCTGGCCGGGTGGCGAGCTGGAGGTGCTGGGCGAGTGCCATCCGCACGGCCCCCCGGTGAACTGGCAGTAGCGCGCCCGACAGTCTTTGGCTAGCTCAGTATTTCGGAGATGGGCGCTCCCGCGGCGATCTTGGCGCGGACCTTCATGACCTTGCCGGGCATCCCGCCGCCGACCACGCCGACCAGCACCCCGTCGCGCTCGTAATAGGCCAGGAACTTGCGTCCGTCGTCCTCGACGAGATGGACGGTATCGGTGGCTTCCGGCTCGCCCAGGCACTGGATCTTGACGTCGTACTGGTCGCTCCAGAAGTACGGGACGACCACGACCTGCGGCACGTCCTGCCCCAGCATCGCGGGCACCACGACACGGGCCTGGTCGGCGACGTTGCTCCAATGTTCCACGCGCGCTTGGTGTCCCGTCGCATCACGCCAGGATGCGACGTCGCCGAGCGCCCACACGTTCGGTGCGCTGGTGCGTCCGGCCTCGTCGCAGATCACGCCGTTGTCGACCTCGACGCCGCTGCCCTCCAGCCATTCGGTCGCCGGCCGCGATCCGATGCCGACCACCACCAGGTCGGCCGGCAGCTCGGTGCCGTCGGTCAGCACCACGGTGTCGACCTGCCGCTGGCCGCGCACTTCTGCCACACCCACACCGAGGCGGACGTCGACACCTTCGGCCCGGTGCAGCCGCGCCACCAGCTCGCCGATCTGCTCGCCGAGCACCGACGCCAGCGGCGTCGGCTGCGGCTCGACCAGCACCACGTCCACCCCCAGACTGCGCAGGCTGGCCGCCACCTCGCAGCCGATGAAGCCGGCGCCGACGACGACGGCGTGCTGCGCGGCGGACGCGTGCTCGCGCAGCGCCACGCTCTCGTCGAACGAGCGCAGCACCCGAATGCCCTCCAGGTCCGGGAACGCCGGAATGCGCCGCGGTTCCAACCCGGTTGCGATGACGAGTTCGTGGTAGCCAAGCACGGTTCCGTCGGCCAGCGTCACCGTCTGCGCAGCGGTGTCGAGGCTGGTGGCGGCCGAACCCAACCGCAGGGTGATGTCGTTCTCGTCGTACCACTGGCGTGGTTTGAGAGCCACGTCGTCCACCTCTTTGCGCAGCACCTCCTTGGACAACGGCGGGCGATCATAGGGCAGATGCACCTCGTCGCTGACGATCGTGATGCCCCCGGAGTACTCCGAGCGACGGAGTTGCTCGGCGGTCCGGGCAGCGGCAAGCCCACCGCCGACGATCACAATTCCGTTGTTGCCTGGGTCGACGCCTTCGCTATTGGTCACGGTGGAGTTCATACACGATCGCCGATCAGTACTTCAAGGCGCCCTTGTCGACCGGGATCTGCGTGCCCGTCAGGGTGCCCGAGCCGTCACCGGCGAGCCAGACCACGACGTCGGACACCTCATCGGCGGTCATGAAGCCGTTGGGTTGCAAGGGCATAGGCGGGAAGCTATACACGAAACTGGGATGCTTGGCAAAGATCTGCATCATCGCTTCCGGCTCGATCATCGGAGTGTCGACCGAGTACGGATGGATGGAGTTGACCCGGATGCCGTATTCGCCGAGCTCGACCGCGAGCGTGTTGGTCAGCGCCGTGAGTCCGTACTTGCTGGCCGCGTAATGGCCGTTGCCCGGTGTCGCCTTCAGTCCCGCCGACGAACTGACGACCACAACGGAGCCTCCGTTGCCCGCCTCGATCATCGCCGGCACCGTGGCGCGCAGCGTGCGCCACGTGCCGGTCAGATTGACTCCGATGACCGTGTCCCACTGCTCATCGGTGAGCTCCCAGAGCCGGCCCCAGCCCAGCACCCCGGCGTTGGCCACCACGATGTCGAGCCGGCCGAATTGTTCGACACCGTCGGCCACCAGTTGCCGCACCGCGGCGTCGTCCCGGATGTCGACTTCGCGGTGCAACACCTTGCGGCCCTCGCATTCCACCAACCGAACCGTCTCGCGCAGATCCTCCGGGGTCGCCGGCGGGTACGTCACACCGGCCGACACCGGCGCGCAGATATCGAGCGCGATGATGTCGGCGCCTTCTTGGGCGAGCCGCACCGCATGCGACCGTCCCTGGGCACGGGCGGCACCGGTAACGAATGCCACCCGCCCTTGCAGTGATCCAGCCCGTCCCGCCACATCCAGCCCCTTCCCAACGCCCAATTGACGCCCTACAGACGCAGCCAGGCTAGCAGCGAAACTGAAACGTGTTCTAACTCACCCGGCATTCTCGCCGAGCTCAGATTTCGGAGATGATCTGGGCCCGTCGGGTTTGATATTCCTGGTCGGTCAACGCAGCGCCGGCACGCAGCGTCTCCAGCTCTTGGAGCCGCTGAGCTGTCGACGGTTTGGGCGGTGTGACGACCGATGCGGGCTGGGCGGCCGGGGTCTGTTGGTCGGCCGCCCGGCGCACCACCGCCTGAATCTGCTCACGCAGCACGGGGTTTGACCGGATGTCGACCATCCGGTCAAGCGGAACATTGTTGGCCTTGAGAACCGTGAGGATCTCCATCAACGGGCCGGCTTGCCCGCTCAGGTCGTAAGTCTTGTGGTCTTCGGCCAGAGCGAACTGGGCAGGCACCAGGCCATTGACCAAAGCGCTTCGCTCCCAGTCGATTCGATGTTCGCCGGTAGTGGGATTGACCAGGACCACCAGCTTGCGGGCGTTGAGGTTGCCCAGCCGGGTGACGCTGGCGATTACCCGGTCTTCGGAGTCGAACGGCAAAAACCCGGACCCGGAAACGTGCAGGTGCACCTTCACCACCTGTTGATTGTTGATCCACGTCCCCGTCTCGGTGACCCCGGTGATCTGAGCGAGCACCAGCGCCCCGCTCTGCTCGAGCGCCGCCGTCTTGGCCGACGACTTCGCCCCGTAGTTGGCCAACGCGAACGCGATCAGCACGTCGGCCACGGTGATGAGCAGACCGACATAGAGCATCCACTGCAGCAGGCTGCCCAGCCCCAGAACGAAGTAGACCACCAAGAAGATCGGCCCCACCAGGCCGCCGCACAGCAAAACAATCAACTGCGCCTTCAGATAGCGCGCCAGCACGTACCCCTCCTCACCTTGCAGGGAAATCCGCGTCGGATTAGTGCTCGAGAGGCTGCCGCGACAACTCTACGCGCAGACGGCGTCCGGCAACATAAAGCCCGGACTGCCGAAATCGGCAATCCGGGCTTTATGGCTGAGTGCGGTTGCTACTTGATGATCTTGGTAACCCGGCCGGCACCGACGGTGCGGCCACCCTCACGGATCGCGAATCGCAGACCCTCGTCCATGGCGACGGGCTGGATCAGCTTCACCGAGATGTTGGTGTTGTCACCGGGCATCACCATTTCGGTGCCCTCCGGCAGCGTCACCACACCGGTCACGTCGGTGGTGCGGAAGTAGAACTGCGGACGGTAGTTGTTGAAGAACGGCGTGTGCCGGCCGCCCTCGTCCTTGGACAGGATGTAGACCTGGCCTTCGAACTCGGTGTGCGGCGTGGTGGTGCCGGGCTTGATCACGACCTGACCGCGCTCGACGTCCTCACGCTTCACACCACGCAGCAGCAGACCGACGTTGTCGCCGGCCTGCCCCTGGTCGAGCAGCTTGCGGAACATCTCAACACCGGTGACGGTCGTCTTGGTGCTGGTCGGCTTGATGCCGACGATCTCGACTTCCTCGTTCACGTTGACCACACCGCGCTCCACCCGACCGGTCACCACGGTGCCACGGCCGGTGATGGTGAAGACGTCCTCGACGGGCATCAGGAACGGCTTCTCCGTGTCACGGACCGGGTCCGGGATCGACTCGTCAACCGCATCCATCAGCTCCTCGACGGAACTGACCCACTTCGCGTCACCCTCGAGCGCCTTCAGCGCCGAGACCCGCACGACCGGGGCGTCCTCGTCGAACTCCTGGGCCGCCAACAGCTCCCGGACCTCCAGCTCGACGAGCTCGAGCAGCTCCTCGTCGTCCACGGCGTCGGCTTTGTTCAGCGCGACCAGGATGTAGGGCACCCCGACCTGGCGGGCCAGCAGCACGTGCTCACGAGTCTGCGGCATCGGCCCGTCGGTCGCGGCGACCACCAGGATCGCCCCGTCCATCTGCGCCGCGCCGGTGATCATGTTCTTGATGTAGTCGGCGTGACCCGGCGCGTCGACGTGGGCGTAGTGCCGCTTCTCGGTCTGGTACTCGACGTGCGAGATGTTGATGGTGATACCGCGCTGACGCTCCTCGGGGGCGTTGTCGATCTGGTCGAACGCCTTCGACTCGTTCAGGGTCGGATACTTGTCATGCAGCACTTTGGTGATAGCCGCGGTCAGTGTGGTCTTGCCGTGGTCAACGTGACCAATGGTCCCGATGTTGACGTGGGGCTTGGTCCTTTCAAACTTCGCCTTCGCCACTTCTATGTCCTCCTGGACTGTTGGTGCTTGTTAAAGCAGTGTTGATGTTTTCAGTTGTGCCGCGGTTGTGACCCGGCAAGGTTACTCCGAGCTTCTGTTGATTGCTCGACTCCTCACCAGCGAGCTGCCGCTCGCTGACTCGTCGCCTTCGCGAAGCTCACTGGCCCGTCGCCTTGGCGATGATTTCCTTCGACACGTTTGCCGGTACTTCGGCGTACGAGTCGAACACCATGGAGTAGTTCGCCCGGCCTTGGGTCTTGGACCGCAGGTCGCCGACGTAGCCGAACATCTCCGACAGCGGCACGTGCGCCTTCACGACGCGCGCACCAGCCCGCTCTTCCATGGCCTGGATCTGGCCACGTCGAGAGTTCAGGTCGCCGATCACATCGCCCATGTAATCCTCGGGCGTGGTGACCTCGACGGCCATGATCGGTTCCAGGATGACCGGCTGCGCTTGCGCGGCAGCCTTTTTCAGAACCTGGGAACCGGCGATCTTGAATGCCATCTCCGACGAGTCGACCTCGTGGAAGGCCCCGTCGAGCAGAGTGACCTTCAAGTTGACCAGCGGGTAGCCGGCCAGCACGCCGTACTGCATGGCGTCTTGCGCGCCGGCGTCCACCGACGGGATGTACTCGCGCGGGATACGTCCACCGGTGACCTTGTTCTCGAACTCGTAGGTCGCACCGTCTTCGCCGTGGAACGGTTCGAGGCTGATCAGCACCTTGGCGAACTGGCCGGAACCGCCGGTCTGCTTCTTGTGGGTGTACTCGACCTTTTCCACCGTCCGCTTGATGGTCTCCTTGTAGGCGACCTGCGGCTTGCCGACGTTGGCCTCGACCTTGAACTCGCGGCGCATCCGGTCCACCAGGATGTCCAGGTGCAACTCGCCCATCCCGCCGATCACGGTCTGGCCGGTCTCCGCGTCCTGATGGACCTTGAAGGTCGGGTCCTCTTCGGCGAGCTTCTGGATCGACAGGCTCAGCTTCTCCTGGTCGCTCTTGGTCTTGGGCTCGATGGCCACCTCGATCACCGGGTCGGGGAAGGTCATCGACTCCAGCACGACCTGGTGGTTCGGGTCGCTCAGGGTGTCACCGGTGGTGGTGTCCTTGAGCCCGATCACCGCATAGATGTGCCCCGCCGAGGCGGTCTCCACCGGGTTCTCCTTGTTGGAGTGCATCTGGAACAGCTTGCCCAGCCGCTCCTTCTTGCCCTTGGTCGAGTTGATGACCTGGCTGCCGGAGTCGACCTTGCCCGAGTACACCCGGATGTAGGTGAGCTTGCCGAAGAACGGGTGCGTCGCGACCTTGAATGCCAGCGCGGAGAACGGCTCGTCGGTCGACGGCTTGCGGACGATCTCCTCGTCCTCTTTGCCGGGCGCGTGGCCGATGGCCGGCGGCACGTCCAGCGGCGAGGGCAGGTAATCGATGACGGCGTCGAGCATCGGCTGCACGCCTTTGTTCTTGAATGCGCTGCCGCACAGCACCGGGTATGCCTCCGAGCTGATCGTCAGCTTGCGGATCGCGCCCTTGATCTCGTCGACGGTGAGTTCTTCTCCGCCGAAGTACTTTTCCAGCAACGCCTCGTCGGTTTCCGCGACCGCCTCGAGCAGCTTGGTGCGGTACTCGGCGGCCTTGTCGGCCAGATCGGCCGGGATTTCGATGGTGTCGTAGGTCTCGCCCAGCTTGGTCTCACCACGCCACACCTTGGCGTTCATTTCGACCAGGTCCACGACGCCTTCGAAGTCGCCCTCGGAGCCGACAGGCAGCTGGATCGGAATGACGTTGGCGCCCAGCCGCTCCTCCATGGTCTTCACCGAGAAGTAGAAATCGGCGCCGATCTTGTCCATCTTGTTGACGAAGCAGATGCGCGGGACGTCGTACTTGTCGGCCTGCCGCCACACCTGCTCGGACTGCGGCTCGACACCCTCTTTGCCGTCGAAAACCGCGACGGCGCCGTCGAGAACGCGCAGACTGCGCTCCACCTCGACGGTGAAGTCGACGTGCCCGGGGGTGTCGATGATGTTGATCTGGTTGTCGTTCCAGAAGCAGGTGGTGGCCGCGGAGGTGATGGTGATCCCGCGTTCCTGCTCCTGCTCCATCCAGTCCATGGTGGCGGCGCCGTCGTGCACCTCACCGATCTTGTAGCTGATGCCGGTGTAGTAGAGGATGCGCTCGGTTGTCGTGGTCTTGCCGGCGTCGATGTGCGCCATGATGCCGATGTTGCGGACCTTTGTGAGGTCGGTCAGCACGTCCTTCTGTGCCACAGAAGTCTTCCCACTCTTTCGGTTACTCAGTTAGCTGTCGTTCTGCCTCCGGCGTCATCGCCGGAGCTCTCACCAGCGATAATGCGCGAAGGCGCGGTTTGCCTCGGCCATCTTGTGGGTGTCCTCACGTCGTTTGACGGCGGCCCCGAGGCCATTGCTGGCATCCAGGATCTCGTTTGCCAGGCGCTCGATCATGGTCTTCTCCCGGCGTTGCCGCGAGAAGCTGACAAGCCAGCGCAGCGCCAGCGTGGTGGACCGGTCCGGACGCACCTCGACCGGCACCTGGTAGGTGGCACCACCGACGCGGCGGCTACGCACCTCCAGCGCCGGCTTGACGTTGTCGAGAGCACGCTTGAGCGTGATGACCGGATCGGTGCCGGTCTTCTCGCGAGCATTTTCGAGCGCTGCATAAACAATGCGCTCGGCCAGAGATTTCTTCCCCTGCATCAAAACTTTGTTCACCAGTTGGGTGACCAGCTGCGATCCGTAGACCGGGTCGTTGACCAGCGGGCGCTTCGGCGCGGGCCCCTTGCGCGGCATCAGCTCTTCTCCTTCTTAGCGCCGTAACGGCTGCGAGCCTGCTTGCGGTTCTTGACGCCCTGGGTGTCGAGCGAACCGCGGATGATCTTGTACCGCACACCCGGCAGGTCCTTGACTCGGCCGCCACGCACCAACACCATCGAGTGTTCCTGCAGGTTGTGACCCTCGCCGGGGATGTAAGCCGTGACCTCAACCTGACTCGTCAGCTTCACGCGGGCAACCTTCCGAAGCGCCGAGTTCGGCTTCTTCGGAGTGGTGGTGTACACGCGGGTGCACACGCCACGGCGCTGCGGGCTACCCTTCAGAGCCGCGGTCTTGACCTTGGCGATCTTGTCCCGACGACCCTTACGGACCAGCTGCTGGATGGTTGGCATCTACCGGCTTTCTGTGTTGACTGTTCGACGTCTTGTAACGATTTCCAAGTCTTCGTACTGCAGTTATATCCAGCCCCACTACCCCGTGGCCGGGTGTGTCGCATGCGCTGCGCACCGGGCGGATCCGATGCATCGTGGACATGCGAATTTGCCCGGCATCCACTTCCTTACGGTCAGGCGCCGCAAGCCGCCAGGCACGAGCCACCACAATACCCGCCGCCGGTCTCGCAGGTCAAAGCGGCTTGGCACCCTCGTGTGCAGTCCGCTTTTCCAAGCCCGCCGACAGCCGCAGCACCATGTCGGAGAACAGCGCATCCGTGTCGATGTCGTCCATCACACCGGTCATTTCCAGCAACACGAACCCATGCAACGCAGACCAGAACTCCAGCGCCGCGTAGAAGGCCTCCTCACCGTCAAGACCGTAGGAGGACAACACGGCGATCACCGGTGCGGCCGCGCCCCTGGTCGCGGCGGTGTACTCGGGGTCGTCACCACCGAGCGGCATCCGGGTGAACGCCGAGTACCGACCGGGGTGGTGATGGGCATAGCTGCGGTAGGCACCCGCCATCACCAGCACCGCGTCATCGCGGGCCCGACCCTGGCCGGCCCTGTTCAGCATCAGGATGATGTCGTCGATGACCCGAATCCGCACCGCGCGGCGCAGGTCTTCCAGGCTGTCCACGTGGTTGTAGAGCGACGGTCCTTTGGTCCCCAGCTGCGCCGCCAGCGCGTTGATGGTCAGCGAGTCCCAGCCCTCCCGGTCCAGGAAAGTCAGTGCGCCATCGACGATGGCCTCCCGGCTCAGCTTGGCCGGTCGCGAGCCGGATCTCCCGGCACGCTGGCGCCCAGCCGCCGACGGCGACACCGGCCGAGCTGCCATAGCGACCGCCCTCCCATTGCGATGTCGGGTTAACTAATGATTCTAGTTAACAGGGTCGCGATACTGGTGCGCCATCGCGGGCCGTGGGCCGGGAATTGCAAATAAGTCTGCCGTCGGGCAGGCAACTGCACGTAGTCTCATTCCAGGTCTCATTCCAGGTCTCATTCCAGGTCTCATTCCGGTCTCTCCAGGTCTCTCAAGGTCTCATTCAAGGCTCGGTCGAGCAGACCCGTCGAAGCGAAGGGGGCACGCAGTGAACTGGACAACTGTCGCCGGGTCGCTGGCTACCTGTGTCATCGCCGCCGCTGCCACGCCCGCCGCCCCGCCGCCGTTCGCACACGCCAAGAACGGCGACACCCACGTCATCGGGCAGGGCATCGAGCAGACGCTGGACTGCAACGATGCCACGCTGTTGGTCAACGGCACCGGCAATACCGTCACCGCGCTGGGGAACTGCTACGCGGTGACGGTGATGGGCTCGTCCAACACCGTCGTCGCCGACTCGGTCACGCACGACATCACCGTCTACGGCTGGGACGAGACGGTGTTCTACCACAGCGGTACGCCGTTCATCTGGGACCGCGGTCGCGAACTGGGCATGACCAACCGGCTCCAGCAGGTACCCGGCTGAAGCAGCACGACTGCATTGGCCATCCAATCGAGGGGAATCGAGGAACCATGCGCGCCAACGTCTCTGACCACTCGTCGCGGCTGGCTTCACTCGCCTTGGTCCCGGCCGTCGCGGCTGTAGTTGTGGCCGGTTGCAGTTCGACAGCCAACCCGCCCGGGGGCTCCACGACGACCACGACGACGAGCAGCCCAACCGCGACGACGAGCGGTGGAGCCGCGCCGACGAGCACGAGTGGGGGGAGCACCACCGCGTCCGTCGAGATCGGCAACACGCTGAACTACGGGTCGATGGGAACCACAGCCACCCTTGACTGCGCCAACGGAAAATCACTGAACGTGGCCGGGTCGGACAACACGCTGACCGTCACCGGCACCTGCGCGACGGTCAGCATCGGCGGCACGGACAACAAGATCACCTTCGACAAGGTCGACACACGCATCACCGTGCTGGGGCTCAACAACACCATCACCTACAAAGACGGTGACCCCAAGGTCGACAATCTCGGCTCGGGCAACACGATCAACAAAGGCAGCTGACTGCCTCCCGGCCCGGGCGGCCGGCTACGTGGCGGGCGCGCCGTGACGGCCGGCGCCCGCGGCGAATCGTCCGGCCCCTTCGTTTGCCTCGGCGGCGACGCGAGAGATGCTGGCGAATTCGAAGTCGAGCGCATCGGATTCGGTTGTCCCCCACTGATGTAGCGCCGAGAGCCGATCCGATCGCATGCACTGCTGCGGCAGCGCAGCCAGTTGAGCGGCCAGCTCCTCGGCCGCTTGGCGGGCTTGACCTTTGGGCACCACCTGATTCGCCAACCCGATCGCCAGTGCTTCATCGGCGGCCACCGTCCGGCCGGTAAGGATCATGTCCATCGCGCGGCTGTGTCCGATCAGCCGGGGCAGCCGCACGGTGCCGCCGTCGATGAGCGGCACCCCCCATCGCCGGCAGAACACCCCGAACACCGCGCCCTCCTCGGCCACCCGCAGATCACACCAGATCGCCAGCTCCAGACCCCCGGCAACGGCGTGGCCACTCACCGCGGCGATCACGGGTTTGGACAGCACCATCCGCGTCGGCCCCATCGGGCCCGGGCCCGTCCGGTGCACGGCGTTGGCTTCGGGCGTGCCGAAGGCCTTCAAATCCGCTCCGGCGCAGAAGGTTCCACCGTCGCCCCACAGCACCGCCACCGATGCGGTGTCGTCGCGGTCGAATTCCTCGAACGCCGCGTACAAAGCGGCGGCCGTCGGGCCGTTGACGGCGTTACGCGCACCCGGCCGGTTGAGGATCACCGTCGTCACCGGGCCATTGCGCTCCACCCGCACCGGATCACTCATGTCACCTCCACGAGTTGGGTTGGTTCACGTCGCTGCGCCAGCTCAGTGGCGAAGTCGTGATAAGCGGCGCGCAGCCGGGCGCCGGGCCAATCGGCGGGCAGCAGCTCGGCCGGCAGCATCGGGTCGGTGAGCAGATGACGCACCATCGCCGCGGCCACCACGAACCGGCCGGGAACATCGGACCGCCGACTCTTCTGGGCCATCTCGGCGAGCAGCCGGTGGCCGGTCTCCGCCCACCCGGGCAGGTCCCATAAGTCGCCGGCCAGCTGAGCGGGTGCGTCGTCCCGCGCCTTGAGCACCCGCACCCGGGCCGCAACATCGGGATCCAGCTCCATGTCCAAGTTGTCAGGCCGCATCCACACCCCTTCGCGCAGTTCACCGAAGCGCTTGTGGTGCATGGCGGTTCGCAGTGCGGCCCGGGTGCGTGCGTCGGTGCCCACGCTGGTGACGATCAGCACCAGCCAGTCTCCGCGCCAGGTCCGGGTTGGTGGGCGCATGGCGTCGTCCTGCCGACGTTGGCGGGCCAGCAATCGATCCGAAAGCCGGTACCCGTTGGCGGACCGGATCAGGTCGCCGGCACTGACCATACGGGTCAGCGCGACTCGCAACGTCGTCTCCTTGATCCCGAAATCAGCTGTCAGCCCCATCAATTCGCTGGCGCTCGCCCACGCCGGGTGGGCACCGAGCAGCACGCTGAGCACCACTGACCGGGCCGTCATGTTCGCCATGGGTTACACCCCGGACGATTGACGGCCGTAATCGCCGAACGGCTCGTCGCGATGGCGCACCGCATCGCGGAAACCGTGCTCGACGCGCGTCGGCGACGAAGGCGTGCCCCTCGGGCGTATGCCGGGCAACACCGTCAAACACCGTGCTGACCATCCTGCTGGTGGCCACACCCTGTTGCAGCAGAGCGGAATTCAGTGCCAGCTTGACCATGATCAGTTGATTGACCGGCACCGCAGCGATCCGCTGGACGAGTCGCTCGGTGCGCTCGTCGAGGTCTTGCGGGTCCGGCGCCTCGACCGCCAGACCCCACTCGGCGGCTTGGGCGCCGGTAATGCAATCGCCGGTGAACAGTAGGCGTTTGGCGCGCTGGTCGCCGAGCCGGTGTGCCCACAGGCCTGCCGCCGGAACCCCCCACACCCGCGTCGGCGGGTAGCCGATCTTGGCGTCGGCGGCGGCGATCACCTGGTCGGCGTGCAGCGCGATGTCGGTGCCGCCGGCCACGCAGTAGCCGTGGATCTTGACCACCGTCGGCTTGTCGGCGTGCATCAGGCTGGAGAACCCGCGCACGAAGCGGCTCATCATCTGGTAGTCGATCATCGGGTCCCACGGCTGATTCGGCAGGTGGTTGATCCCCTGGGTCTTACCGTCCAGCACCGTGCCCCGATAGGCGCCTTTAAGACCCGCGTCGCCGGCTGAGCCGGTGCGATCGGCGTAGGCGGACAGGTCGAAGCCCGCGCAGAAACCCTCACCGCGGCCCGACACCAAGATGACGTGCACATTCGGGTCGAGATCGGCGCGCTCCACCAACGCCGAGAGCTCCAGCGGTGTGTCCGCGACGATCGCGTTGCCTTTCTCCGGCCGGTTGAAAGTGATCCGGGCAACCCGGTCAGTGACCTGGTAGGTCATCGTCTTCAGGTTGTCGAAGTCGACCGGCCTGATCGCGTGAGTCATATTGCGGCTCAGCCCTTTACCAGGGCCCGCTCCAGGATGGGCGCGACGTCCAGTCCGGCCGGCATGGTGCCGAACGCCCCGCCCCACTGGCCGTCAAGCCGGGTGGTCAGGAAAGCCTCGGCGACGGCGGGATGCCCGTGGCGCACCAGCAGCGACCCCTGCAGCGCCAGGCAGATGTCCTCGGCGACCTTGCGGGCGCGGTAGGCGATGGTGTCCAAGTCGGTCAGCTCTTGCCGCAGCCGTTCGACGTGACCGCCCAGCCGCGGATCCTGGGTGGCGCTCTCGTCCAGTTCGTCGAACAGCACCTCGACGCATTCGGGTCGAGTTGCCATGGCGCGCAAGGTATCCAGCGCGCTGACGTTGCCCGAGCCCTCCCAGATGCCCATCAGCGGTGCCTCACGGTACAGCCGCGGCATCCCGGATTCCTCGGCGTAGCCGTTACCGCCCAGGCATTCCAGCGCTTCGGCGGCGTGCGGGGTGGAGCGCTTGCACACCCAGTACTTACTGGCGGCCAGGCCGATTCGGCGCAGCAGCGCTTCTTTCTGGTCGCCGCGCAACGCGTTGTCGGTGGCGCCGGCCATCCGCATCGCGACCATCGTGGCGGCCTCGGCCTCCACGGCCAGGTCCGCCAGCACGTTGCGCATCAGCGGCTGGTCGATCAGGTAGGCGCCGAAGGCTTTTCGGTGCTGGGCGTGGTGGATGGCCCGGGTCAGTCCGGTGCGCATGCTGGTGGCACTGCCCAGGGTGCAGTCCAGCCGGGTGAGGTTGACCATCTCGATGATGGTCGGGACGCCGCGGCCCTCCTCCCCCACCAGCCACGCGACTGCGCCGTCGTATTCGACCTCGCTCGACGCATTGGCGTGGTTGCCGAGCTTGTCCTTGAGCCGTTGCACGAACATCCGGTTGCGGGAACCGTCGGGCAACACCCGCGGCAGCAGGAAGCACGACAGGCCGCCCGGCGCCTGGGCGAGCACCAGGAAGATGTCGCACATCGGCGCCGAGGTGAACCACTTGTGACCGGTCAGGCGGTACGTGCCGTCGGCGTCGGGAGTCGCCTGGGTGGTGCCGGCACGCACGTCGGAACCGCCCTGCTTCTCGGTCATCGACATGCCCGCGGTGATGCCCGGTTTGCTGGTGGCCGGCTTGAGCTCAGGGTCGTATTCGCGGCTGGTCAGCAGCGGCTCGTACACCGCTGCCAGCTCGGGGTTGTGGCGCAGCGCCGGAACCACGGCGTAGGTCATCGAGATCGGGCAGACGTGGCCAGGCTCGACGGTCCACACCGACGTCTTGGCGGCCCGCACGACGTGCGCACCCGGCCGCTCGTCGGCCCACGGCGCGGCGTGCATGCCGTGGGCGATCGCCGCGCGCATCAGCTCGTGGTAGGCCGGGTCGTACTCCACCTCGTCGACGCGGTGCCCGTACCGGTCATGGGTGTGCAGGATGGGCCGGTTGCGGTCGGCGAGCTCGCCCCAACGCTGGGCTTCGTGGCTGGCGGAAAGCGCCCCAACCTCGTTCACCTCGTCCAGACCCCATTGCCCGCCCTCGCGAATCAGGGCCTCGATCAGCACCGTGGACGACGCGGGGTTGTAGTTCTCCAGGGGCGGAACCTGGTTGGTGACGACATGGGTATCTGGCATGCCACCAATGTTACATTTTTTCAACAACTGCACAAGAGGTGTAACGCCGGTGTTCGTCAGCGCGGATGCGCGGCGAAGAACTCCCACAACGTGTGGGTAGCGAAGGATGGCCACTCGTGGCCGCCCCCGTCGACCGTGATGAGCACGACGCTGCGGTTGCCGGCGCATCCGGCCCTCGACGTGGTCACTAGACCAGTGGTCGTAGCGACCGGGGCACCGCAATGATCGACGTTGCGCCAGAACGCATCGACCTCCGAAGCTGACGGGCCGTTGATGATGCTTAAGCCCTGCCCGCCGTTGTAGGGCACCAGCCGATCCGCCGTGCCGTGAATATGCATGACCGACGTGGGGTGCGGGGACGGGCAGGCATTCAGCTGGGTCGCCGCATTCGGACCGATCGCGGCGAAGACGGCGGTGTTACACGCCAGTGTGTACGACATGATGCCGCCGTTGCTCATGCCCGTGGCATAAACCCTGGCGGAGTCGATGTTGACGTTCTTGGCAATGTCAGCGACAGCGGCGGTGATGAAGGCCACGTCGTCGACGCCTTCCCGGGCGGGCCGCCCACAGCAGCCGCCACCGTTGACGTTCCAGGCCCGGTTGACACCGTCCGGATAGGCGACGATGAACTTGGCGGAATCGGCCAATTGATCCCAGCCGTAGGCCTTTTCGGCTTGTAAGGCATCGCCGAACACGCCGTGCAGCATCACTACCAGCGGCGCCGACGCGGGCAGTCCCGCAGGCTTGTACAGCCGATAGCTGCGGTCGCGTCCACCGACGTTGATGGTGTGGGCGCTGGTGCCATTCCCAAACCCCGGCGGCGGCGCCGGCTCCTTGGGCGAACAGGCCGCGACCACCAGGACCCACCCAAGAAGCAGGCCGAGAAGCGCAGCGAGTCGGCGAAGCATCGTTGCGCGGTGGGGACCGGGCCCGGCAATCAGCCGCTGGTCTTTTCGCGCAGGAACGCGATGTCGTCCTTGCGACCCTCGTCGGCGGTTTCGCAGATGACCGGCGCATCGGCGGCCTTGACTGCCGCCACCAGCAACTCGGTGTCGATCTGCCCGCTGCCCAGGTTGGCGTGGCGGTCCCGGCCCGAACCCGCCGCGTCCTTGGAGTCGTTGCAGTGCACCAGATCGATACGACCGGTGATGGCCTTGATCCGGTCCACCGCATCCACCAACGCCTCACCGGCCGCCCAGGTGTGGCAGGTGTCCAGGCAGAAGCCGATCCCGGTGTCGCCGACAACATCCCAGAGCCGGGCGACGATATCGAAACGGCGTGCCATCGCGTGGTCGCCGCCGGCGGTGTTTTCCAGGTAGACCGGAACGTCGGTCTCCAGCCGGTCAAGAGCCTTGCGCCAGCGCTGAAAACCGTCCTCGAGGTCGTTGTCGTCGGCGACATGGCCGCCGTGGACGATCACCGCGGCAGCGCCGATGTCGGTCGCCGCATCACAGGTCTCTTGCAGGATCTTGCGCGACGGGATCCGCACCCGGTTGTTGGCCGACGCGACGTTGATCAGATAGGGCGCGTGCACGTATATCGGCAGCGCCGCAGCTTTCAGCACAGCGGCGTCGTCCCGCGGCTTGGGCGCCTTCCAACTCTGTGGGTTGCCGAGGAAGATCTGCACGACGTCAGCGCCCTCGGCCTCCGCCGCGGCCAGCGGATCCCGTGGGTTGACGTGCGAACCGATGAGCACGTCGTCAGTCTAGTGGTCACCGCCTTGCGGCGAGCAGACGCAAAAGCCCCCGACACGCCGGGCGTGCGGGGGCTTTTGCGTCTGGTCAGCCCACTAAGCGGGGCCTCAGCAGGTGGCCATTGATGCGCGCCACAAGTCCGATCGGATCGCGTCGGATGTCATCGACCGTCATTGGAATGGTGATCCAGCCGCATTCCTGCAATCGGGCAGTTTTCAACCTGTCGTGTATCAGGGCGTCGCGGCCCACGTGCCATTCGACGCTGTCGTATTCGGCAACGACCATCGCACCCGGCCATGCGAAATCGACGCGCCAGACCCTGCCGTCACGGTCCACGATGCTGTATTGCAGCTCCGGTATGGGCAACCCACTGTCGATGAACACCAGTCGCGCCTCACTTTCCATCGGCGACTCGGCACGACCGTCGGCATAGCGAATCAAATCCCCGGCCTTGACGATGCCGCGACAGCCCTTCTGTTCGCGGATCGCCGCGTCGAGCTCACCCCTGGTGCAGGCACCGATGTGAAGGGCAGCATCAAACGTCGCCGAGGCGCGCGGCCGTCGCAACGTCCGCGCGACTTCAATTACCGTCCATGCCGGCGCTGTCGCAAGTCGGCCCGCTACCCGTCGCAGGGGTGCTCCAATTCGTTGATGCACCATAAGACCGGTCGACGGTCGCATCCGTACGCCCGGATCAAGAACGTGAAGCCTCGACGTGCGCTCGGTATCGAAGCCATACAACGCCGCAGCGGTACCCATACAAGCGACAATCGGCTGGCTGGCCACTAAGTCAAGCGCGGCCAGCTTACCTAACACATCGGGCTCACTTGTCGCATAGGCACCGTGGCATACCCGGATCAGCATGCCCGCCTTCACAAGTCCGGCCAATCGTTTGCGAGAGACCACAGCCAGCAGGTCGCTGGTGGTCGCCAGCCCGCCTCTTGCCAGCAGAACACTTTCGATATCCACGGCTGCAACAATCCGGCGCCGCCAGAGACCGAGGTAGGCCGGTACGGGCTGGCTGTGGACAAACGCTCGACTGTGCACGCGCCAGCAGACGCAAAAGCCCCCGACACGCCGTGCGTGCGGGGGCTTTTGCGTCTGGTCGCGAGATTACCGGTAGTCGCTGTAGCCGTAGTCGTCCAGCGGAACCGCGGCACCGGTGGCCTGGCCGAAGTCCGGGCTGTAGTACTGATCCTCGTAAGACGGGATGGTGTACGCCGCGGCTCGGGCCTCCTCGGTCGGCTGCACCTGGATGTTGCGGTAGCGGTTGATACCGGTACCGGCCGGGATCAGCTTTCCGATGATCACGTTCTCCTTCAGACCTTGCAGCTTGTCGCTGCGGCAGTTGATCGCGGCATCGGTCAGCACTCGCGTGGTCTCCTGGAACGACGCCGCGGAAAGCCACGAGTCGGTGGCCAGCGACGCCTTTGTGATACCCATCAGCACCGGACGACCGGCAGCGGGCTCGCCGCCCTCGGCCACCACCCGGCGGTTCTCGGCCTCGAACTCCGCACGGTCGATCAGCGAGCCGGGCAGGAACTCCGTCGCGCCCGAGTCGATGATGGTGACCCGACGCAGCATCTGCCGAACGATCACCTCGATGTGCTTGTCGTGGATCGACACACCCTGAGCGCGGTACACCTCTTGGGTCTCCCGGACCAGGTGGATCTGCACCTGGCGGGGGCCCTGTACGCGCAGCACCTCGTGCGGGTCGGCCGAGCCTTCCATCAGCTGCTGGCCCACTTCAACGTGGTCACCGTCGGAAAGCACTCGCTCGGAACCGTCTTCGTGCTTGAAGACCCGCAGCCGTTGCCGCTTGGACAGCTTGTCGTAGACCACTTCCTCGCCACCGTCGTCGGGAACGACGGTGATCTTGTAGAAGCGCTCACCATCCTCGAGTTGAACCCGCCCGGTGACGTCGGCGATCGGCGCCTTGCCGCGCGGCACGCGGGCCTCGAACAGCTCCTGCACCCGGGGCAGACCGCCGGTGATGTCCTCACCGACACCACCCTGGTGGAAGGTCCGCATGGTCAGCTGGGTGCCGGGCTCACCGATGGACTGGGCCGCGACGATACCGACGGCTTCACCGATGTCGACCAGCTTGCCGGTGGCCATCGAACGCCCGTAGCAGGTTGCGCACACGCCGGTGCCGGTGGTGCAGGTCAGCACCGAGCGCACCTTGATCTGGGTGATGCCCGCGGCCAGCAAGGCGTCGATCGACGGGTCGCCGAGGTCCTCACCGCGGCGCACGATGACGTTGCCGGCCTCGTCGACCGCGTCGGAACCCAGAGTCCGTGCGTATGCCGAGGTCTCGATGTAGGGGTCCCGGATCAGCGTGCCGTCGGGCTGGCGCTCGGCCAGCTCGACGACGATGCCGCGCTCGGTCTGGCAGTCGTGCTCGCGGACGATGACATCCTGCGAGACGTCCACCAGACGACGGGTCAGGTACCCGGAGTCGGCGGTACGAAGGGCGGTGTCCGCCAAGCCCTTTCGGGCACCGTGGGTGTTGATGAAGTACTCCAGCACGGTCAGGCCCTCGCGGAACGACGACTTGACCGGACGCGGGATGAACTCACCCTTGGGGTTGGTCACCAGACCCTTCATGCCGGCCAGTGTCCGGGTCTGGGTGAAGTTACCCGTGGCACCCGAGTCGACGATCGTGATGATCGGGTTGTCGCTGGGGTAGTGCTCCCGCAGCGCCTGACCGACCTCGTCGGTGGCCTCTTTCCAGATCTCCACCAAGGCCTCGTTGCGCTCATCGTGGTTCAACGCACCACGCTGGAACTGCTTTTCGACCTTGTCGGCACGGTCTTCGTAGTGGTCGAGGATCTCCTTCTTGCGCGGCGGAACCAGCACGTCGGCCATCGACACCGTCACGCCGCTGCGGGTCGCCCAGTAGAAGCCGGCGTCCTTGAGCTTGTCGACGGTCTGTGCGACCACGATCATCGGGTAGCGCTCGGCCAGGTCGTTGATGATCGACGCCTGCACCTTCTTGTGCATCTGCTTGTTCACGAACGCATAGCCCAATGGCAGCAGCTCGTTGAACATCACCCGGCCCAGCGTGGTCTCGGCCAGCCACGGGTCGCCCGGCCGCCAGCCATTGGTGCCGAACAGCTCGGCCTCGATCTCGGCGGGCGGACGCAGCTGGGTCAGCCGCACCTTGATCTTGGCCCGCACCGAGAGCACACCACGGTCGGCCGCCATAATGGCTTCGGCCGGCGACGAGTACACACCCGATTCGGGACGATCCTTCGCGGCCGGCTGGTATTCGCCGGTGTCGCCTTCCATTTCGGTGGTCAGGAAGTACAACCCGGTCACCATGTCGAGGCGCGGCATGGCCAGGGGGCGGCCAGACGCGGGCGACAGGATGTTGTTACTCGACAGCATCAGGATGCGTGCCTCGGCCTGCGCCTCCGCGGAGAGCGGCAGGTGCACGGCCATCTGGTCACCGTCGAAGTCGGCGTTGAACGCCTCACAGACCAACGGGTGCAGCTGGATTGCCTTGCCTTCCACCAGCATCGGCTCGAAGGCCTGGATGCCCAGCCGGTGCAGGGTGGGTGCACGGTTCAGCAGCACCGGGTGCTCGGAGATGACCTCTTCGAGGACATCCCACACCTGCGGACGCTGCCGCTCCACCATGCGCTTGGCGCTCTTGATGTTCTGCGCGTGGTTGAGGTCGACGAGCCGCTTCATCACGAACGGCTTGAACAGCTCGAGCGCCATCAGCTTGGGCAGACCGCACTGGTGCAGCTTGAGCTGCGGGCCGACCACGATGACCGAACGGCCCGAGTAGTCGACGCGCTTACCGAGCAGGTTCTGGCGGAACCGGCCCTGCTTGCCCTTGAGCAGATCCGACAGCGACTTGAGCGGACGGTTGCCCGGCCCGGTGACCGGACGGCCGCGACGCCCATTGTCGAACAGCGCGTCCACGGACTCCTGCAGCATCCGCTTCTCGTTGTTGACGATGATCTCGGGAGCACCGAGGTCGATCAGCCTCTTGAGCCGGTTGTTCCGGTTGATCACCCGGCGGTACAGGTCGTTGAGGTCGCTGGTGGCGAACCGGCCACCGTCGAGCTGCACCATCGGACGCAACTCCGGCGGGATCACCGGGACGGCGTCGAGCACCATGCCCATCGGCGAGTTGCCCGACTGCTGGAACGCCGCGACCACCTTGAGCCGCTTGAGCGCACGAAGCTTCTTCTGCCCCTTGCCAGATCGGATGGTCTCACGCAGCGAGTCGGCCTCGGCGTCGATGTCGAAGTTCTCGATCAGCTTCTGGATCGACTCCGCGCCCATGGCGCCGGTGAAGTACTCGCCGTAGCGGTCGATGATTTCGCGGTAGAGGTTCTCGTCCACGATCAGCTGCTTGGGAGCCAGCTTGGTGAAGGTGGTCCAGATGTCGTCCAGCCGGTCCAACTCACGCTGC